>NZ_JAHUWD010000009.1:0-138677 GCF_019219165.1 Enterobacter sp. ENT02 | reverse complement strand
CGGATGCGTTCCTGGAGTACGGTCTGCCGCAAGTCCTGAGAACCGATAACGGTCAGCCCTTCGCGGGAACAGGGATAGCCGGACTAAGTCGTCTTGCCGTCTGGCTAATCAAGCTGGGCATCAGGCCGGAGCGTATCAGAAAGGGTCATCCGGAAGAAAACGGCCGCCATGAGCGAATGCACCGCTCCCTGAAAAGTGCGGTGAAACAGGGCAACACCTTCATGACGATGGAAGAACAACAGCGGTGGTTCAGTGACTACCGGGACGAATTTAACTACGAAAGGCCGCATGAAGCTCTGGCGGGTGCAACGCCCGGAACGGTCTGGCACCCCTCGAACCGACACTGGGATGGCCGTGTTCCTGAATACGCGTATCCGGAAGGAGGTACGGTCTACAGGGTGAAATCGCGGGGGACACTCTATATGGGGAAAAAGGGGACGGTGTTCCTGAGTGAAGCACTGACTGGCGAATACATCATGCTGGAAGAACAGGATGATGGCCTGGAGGCCATCATCTTTAATGGGATAACGCTTGCGTACTACGACCGAAAAACCGAGAGTGTGCTCCGGATAGACTGAAAAGTGTTACCTATGTTCCCGGTCTGATCTGTCACCTATGTATCCGGTCATACAGTCGCGCCACCGGGCAATTCAATTACACGCCGAACTCTTCCCGGTACGCACGTACCGCCGCCAGATGATCCGCCATCTCCGGCTTCTCTTCCAGATAGGCAATCAGGTCTTTCAGGGTGATAATCGACGTCACTTTGCAGCTGTAATCGCGCTCAACTTCCTGAATAGCGGAAATTTCACCGCGACCACGCTCCTGACGATCCAGAGAAATCAGGACGCCAGCAAGCGTCGCACCGTTGGCCTGGATAATCTCCATCGATTCGCGGATTGCCGTGCCCGCGGTGATCACATCGTCCACCAGCATGACGCGGCCCTGCAGCGCGCTGCCGACCAGATTCCCGCCTTCACCGTGGGTTTTGGCCTCTTTACGGTTAAAGCAGTACGGCACATCGCGGTCATGGTGTTCAGCCAGCGCCACCGCGGTGGTGGTCGCAATTGGAATACCTTTGTAGGCCGGACCAAACAGCAGGTCGAAATCAATCCCGGAATCCACCAGCGCTTCGGCATAGAAACGGCCTAACAGCGCCAGATCGCGCCCGGTATTAAACAGCCCGGCGTTGAAGAAATAGGGGCTCTTACGCCCGGATTTCAGCGTAAACTCGCCAAACTTAAGTACCTGCTTGTTAAGCGCAAACTCAATAAACTGGCGCTGATACGATTTCATGGATTCGCTCCTTTGGTTTTTCTGTCTTACAGGCAAAAAAAAGGCGACTCATTGGTCGCCTTTAAAATCAATTTTCTAACGCCGCTTTCTGCGTCGTTACAATGGATTCGATTCCCCCTCGGGCCAACGCCAGCAGAGAGAGAAGCTCTTCGTGGGTGAACGGCTCGCCTTCTGCCGTGCCCTGTACTTCAATGATGCGACCGTCTTCAGTCATCACCACGTTCATGTCGGTTTCGGCAGCGGAATCTTCAACGTATTCCAGATCGCAAAGCGCTTCACCGTTAACGATACCCACGGAAACCGCCGCGACCATGCCTTTCATTGGATTGGTTTTCAGCTTACCGGCCGCAACCAGCTTGTTCAGGGCATCCGCCAGCGCCACGCAGGCACCGGTAATGGACGCCGTACGCGTACCGCCGTCTGCCTGAATGACATCGCAGTCCAGCGTGATGGTAAATTCACCGAGGATTTTCAGGTCAACGGCGGCGCGCAGCGCACGCGCGATAAGACGTTGAATCTCCATGGTACGACCGCCCTGCTTGCCCTTCGCCGCTTCGCGGGCGTTACGGGTATGAGTCGCACGCGGCAGCATGCCGTACTCAGCGGTGATCCAGCCCTGACCCTGACCTTTCAGGAAGCGCGGAACGCCTTCTTCGATAGAGGCGGTGCACAGAACCTTCGTGTCACCAAACTCAACCAGCACGGAGCCTTCAGCGTGTTTTGTATAGTTACGGGTCAGGGTGACGGGACGCACCTGATTGGCGCTACGGCCTGATGGACGCATGATGGATTCTCCGGCTTGAAACGAATGTGGCTGCGCATTATACGGATAAAGGACGCTTATTCCTATCCTGAGAAGCCCCCGAAAGCTATAATCCCCCCATCTCTCCTTTAAAAACGGGAATGTCTATGATCCGCAGTATGACCGCCTACGCCCGGCGTGAAATCAAGGGTAGCTGGGGCAGCGCCACATGGGAAATGCGCTCGGTAAACCAGCGTTACCTGGAAACGTATTTCCGTATGCCGGAGCAGTTCCGCAGCCTTGAGCCTGTCGTACGCGAGCGTATCCGTACGCGTCTGACACGCGGCAAAGTGGAATGCAACCTGCGCTTTGAGCCTGATGCCAGCGCGCAAGGCGAGTTGATTCTTAACGAAAAACTGGCGAAACAGCTCGTGAATGCGGCGAACTGGGTCAAAATGCAGAGCGATGAAGGCGAAATCAACCCGGTTGATATTTTGCGCTGGCCTGGCGTCATGGCTGCCGGTGAGCAGGATCTGGATGCCATCGCCGCTGAAATCCTGGCAGCCCTCGACGGCACGCTGGACGACTTTATCGTTGCCCGTGAAACCGAAGGTCAGGCGCTGAAAGCGATGATTGAGCAGCGCCTTGAAGGCGTGAGCACCGAAGTAGCCAAAGTCCGCACCCATATGCCGGAAGTGCTGCAGTGGCAGCGCGAGCGCCTGGTCTCCAAACTGGAAGAAGCGGAAGTTCAGCTGGAAAACACCCGTCTGGAACAAGAGCTGGTGCTGATGGCGCAGCGTGTTGACGTCGCTGAAGAGCTGGACCGTCTGGAAGCGCACGTTAAAGAAACCTACAACATTCTGAAGAAGAAAGAAGCTGTAGGTCGCCGTCTGGACTTTATGATGCAGGAGTTCAACCGCGAGTCGAACACCCTGGCGTCTAAATCTATCAATGCAGACGTGACGAATTCAGCGATTGAGCTGAAGGTGCTGATTGAGCAGATGCGCGAGCAGATCCAGAATATCGAGTAGCTAAGTTATTTGGCATAGGAAATGTAATCAATCCTATGCCCTTTTCTATTTCTTTTTTCCTTGGGCGGCTTGAGCTGCTTGAGCTGCTTGAGCTGCTAAATAACTTTTTCTTACTGAACTACTTAATTTAATAAGCTCAAAAAACTCATCAATTTCTTTTTTAAGCTCAGGGTGAGAAGACACTTTTAAATCTATGACGTCAAAAAGGTATATAATGAAGTCATATATCCTGCGTTTACCCCAACCTATTTCAAGCATCGTCAAATCAATATTCATTCTTTTTACATTATTTTCATTAACATACTCCGCCTCAATTAATGAACTTTTCTTACAGGTTGCATAAAAACAATTTAAAATCTCATTAATTCCAGCATTACACTCAGTAATTATTTTATGAATATCCTTTATTTTTCGTTCATTTAGTATGTTGGTATATTCAAGTTCATTTAAAACAATTTTTTTGTTGAAACGCCTAAGTTTCATTGTGACATTTTTGATGAATTTGTCAGAAACTTTGTCTTTAAAACCGCCACTAATACTTGACTCTATAAAAATAGCCTTGTATAAACTATTGGGCCTAAGTATAATAAAAGGATTTTCCTGAAGGACTTTAATTTTAGAATTCGATTTCTCAGCAAGCGCTAAATTATTAAAGCAATCCGTGATATATTTCAGATGTGCGTAATAACCGTCTGATATATTTTTCTTTTCTGCCGTCTCTATTTGTTTTTTTGTCTGAATGGTTCGATGAATATTCGATATAAATACACCGAGTGTGGGTGTCAGTGCTAATATATAAAGCGGTATCTTACTAAATTCAAAAATGACATTAATGTTTTGAATCGATAATTCAATTTCGTTTACCTGCAAAATCTTAAATTCGATTATAGAAGCTGCAAGGAGAGGTAAAATAGTCCCAAGCCAAAATACCGGTTGCCGAGACAAGCTATCTTCACTAAGTTTTAGAAAGCTAAAAAACATTTTAGCTTGAGCAATAAAAAATGATTGAAAATTAAATTTTCTTAATTGTCTAAAAGTTAAAGGACTTGATGTTTCTTTAAAAAACCAATCGTTTGCAAGAGCAAGCAAAATGTAAAAAATAGCTAACTGAAATAATATCTCCATTTAAAATCACCATTTGTTTTTTTATGATTATATTTCACATATAAAAAACGAGCAACTGGTAATTGACTAAACCCTCTCATTTATTTACCTATTTATGAAGAAGAAATGATTTACTTATCATTACTTTTACTAATCTGATACTGTTCGCCTTAGAAAATCTCAATCGTGATCTTGCGCACAAATCGCTAACCTCCCCCGCGTTCACACCGGAGGGTATATGCTGCTTCACGTTCTTTATCTGATTGGTATCACCGCAGAAGCCATGACCGGCGCGCTTGCAGCCGGACGTCGCCGTATGGACACCTTCGGCGTGATTATTATTGCCACAGCGACCGCGCTGGGCGGCGGTTCCGTGCGCGATATCCTGCTTGGCCATTACCCGCTCGGCTGGGTTAAACACCCTGAGTACGTGATTATCGTGGCGACGGCTGCCGTGCTCACCACCATTGTGGCACCCGTTATGCCCCACCTGCGCCGTCTGTTCCTGGTACTTGATGCGCTGGGGCTGATCGTCTTTTCAATCATCGGTGCGCAAATCGCGCTCGATATGGGTGAAGGGCCGGTTATCGCCACTATTGCCGCCGTGGTCACGGGCGTATTTGGCGGAGTATTGCGTGACATGTTCTGCAAACGTATTCCCCTGGTCTTTCAAAAAGAGCTCTATGCCGGGATCTCCTTTGCCGCAGCGGTACTCTATATCGCCTTGCAGCATTACGTTTCGAACCATGATGTAGTGGTCATCTCGACGCTGCTGTTTGGCTTTACGGCCCGCATGCTGGCGCTACGTCTGAAGCTCGGGCTGCCCGTTTTTCACTACAAGCACAGCGCACACTGATGTCAAAATCCGTTGATGTGCTGTTCAGCGAGCCACTTCGCCAGCACGTCAACCTGAGGCGCGTGCATCCAGTTCATGATTTGCCGCGCTTTCTCCTCTCCAGTTCCCGGCAAGGTTTGCCAGTCGGCAGAGCTTCTCTGGCTCATTGCCTGCCACGATCGCCCATCGATAGCGTTCAGTGTCGATATGGATAGCGGAGCGCCCATCGCGCTAATCCAACGGATAAAAGGTTGTTCCCGTATCTGATTAAAACGATGCCAGAGCGCTAGCCCGCGCGCCGCAGAAAACCCCGGTGTGGCCTGAAGCTGCGCCTGTGTTAATAACAGCCATGAAAAGATATGTTCGAAATGATGAGCCTGCCAGAGCGTACGCCAGCCGGACTCCCCTAAACCTTCAATATCCAGCCCCTGTTTAGAACTGAGCCATGTTAGCCGGGCAAAAAACTGCTCCATACAGTTCGGCGAGGCATAAAAACAGCTTAATGAATGGTACTGCGAGTCAGGAGGCTGCGGTTTTTGTCTGTCCGTCCCTCGCCATACCACCTTATCCAGGCGCGGAATACCCTGTCCGGCGAGACTGATCAGCACCTGATCGCCTTTGGCGAGATCCAGTCTCTGCCAACGCCCAACCGAACCCAGACTGACTCGTCGCACCTGTTTATCATCCAGTCGCACAGGCTCAAGCCCTGCAACGACGGACACCTTGCCCGTTCGTCCTACAGAAAACTGGATATTCTTTACCTCAGCAAGTTGCGAAACAGGAGAATATTTCCACGCGACGACCCAGTTTCCTTCACCAGGCAACCAGCTCTCGCCTGCAGGTTCATCCTCCGAACGCACCACAATGCCATCCGTGGCAAAGGGTAATCCGGTCTCGTGCCAGGCCGCGCGCTGTTTTTCGACGGCATCAACAGATTCGGCGGGAAGCGTATACCGCGCTGAGAGCGAAAAACCGGCTTTATACAGCTCAACCAACGAAGTCTTCATATCTTTCGGCCCATCCGGCCAGGCCCAGATGAATACGCCGATCTTGCTCAGGAGCGCGTTATCCTTTTGCCGCATCATCGCACCCGCCACCTTTGCGCGAGCGTTCATTCCGCCCATCTGGCTCTGAATGTGGTTGCCTTGTAACCAGAAAAGTTCGCCCTGCAATACGCTATTCGCCAGCGTTCCTGTGAGCTTTTGCGGCACAGACGGGATTAAACGCACCTTCTCGGTCCAGTCTTCCCCTTTTAACCCATTTCCGCGACTGATAGCCTGGATTAACTTTCCGTCACGATAGACCAGCGTTACCGCCACACCGTCTACTTTAGGCTGCATCCAGAGGTTACGTCGGGCACGCATCCACTGTCTCAGTTCCTCTTCGCTGGTCACTTTGTGCACGCCCGTATGGGCAACAGGATGTTTTACGCTCCCCGTCAGCACGGGGAGTTTCTCTTCTGAAGGCTCGCGGCCAAAACACCGCTGCCACTGGGCTAACCGTGCGTTAAGCTGGTCGTACACGTCGTCATTAACATCGCTTACCCCCTGCTTCCAGTAGGCATCATCCCAGCGTTTGATCTGCGCGCTTAACGACACAATCTCTTTCTCTGCTTTTGCCTGCGACCACACCGGACACACCGCCGCGCCATAGCCACACCACAACACCAATAATCCGCTTATCCATCGCCACATTGCTACTCCTCCTTTGCGTTGCAGGAGGTATAACCTGATGATCGAAACAACGCTAACGGCAACATGTCGCTTTGCGAGGCGCTATCCAGGGTTTCTTTTTATTTCTGCAAACCGCAGATAAAACCGGAAAACGACACGCAAAAATCAATAATCCAGGGGAAAAAGTGTGACAAAGGCTACGTCACGGTGCGCCGACGTGTATAATAAGCCCGTATGTAGGACTTCTTCGTTAACACATACAAAAGACTCTCATGGCTCAAGGCACGCTTTATATTGTTTCTGCCCCTAGTGGCGCGGGTAAATCCAGCCTTATTCAGGCACTGTTAAAAACCCAACCGTTGTACGACACACAGGTTTCTGTTTCTCACACCACGCGGGCGCCGCGTCCGGGTGAAGTGCACGGTGAACACTATTTCTTTGTAGATCACGACGAGTTCAGAGCGATGATCGGCAGAGACGCGTTTCTTGAACATGCTGAAGTGTTCGGTAACTACTACGGCACCTCGCGTGAAACCATTGAGCAGGTTCTGGCAACCGGCGTAAACGTGTTCCTGGATATCGACTGGCAGGGCGCGCAGCAAATTCGCAAGAAAATGCCTGACTCGCGCAGTATCTTTATTTTACCGCCATCGAAAGATGAGCTGGATCGCCGCCTGCGTGGCCGCGGTCAGGACAGCGAAGAAGTCATCGCTAAGCGTATGGAACAGGCTGTTGCAGAAATGAGCCATTACGCGGAATATGATTACCTTATTGTGAATGATGATTTTGATGCCGCGCTGAGCGATCTCAAAACCATTCTTCGTGCAGAACGCCTGCGTATGAGCCGCCAGAAGCAGCGACATGACGCATTAATCACCAAACTGTTGGCAGACTGAACCCACTTTCAGTATCATGCCCAGTCATTTCTTCACCTGTGGAGCATTTTAAGTATGGCACGCGTAACTGTTCAGGACGCTGTAGAGAAAATTGGTAACCGTTTTGACCTGGTGCTGGTCGCCGCGCGTCGCGCTCGTCAGATGCAGGTAGGCGGTAAAGATCCGCTGGTACCGGAAGAAAACGATAAAACCACCGTTATTGCACTTCGCGAAATCGAAGAAGGTCTGATCAACAACCAGATCCTCGACGTGCGTGAGCGCCAGGAGCAGCAAGAGCAGGAAGCCGCAGAACTGCAGGCCGTAACCGCTATTGCTGAAGGTCGTCGTTAATTAAACCTGCGGGTCGCCCTTGTATCTGTTTGAAAGCCTGAATCAACTGATTCAAACCTACCTGCCTGAAGACCAGATTAAGCGTCTTCAGCAGGCGTATCTCGTTGCACGTGACGCTCACGAGGGCCAGACACGTTCAAGCGGTGAACCCTATATCACGCACCCGGTAGCGGTGGCCTGCATTCTTGCCGAGATGAAACTCGACTATGAAACGCTGATGGCCGCTCTGCTGCACGACGTGATCGAAGATACCCCTGCCACTTACCAGGACATGGAACAGCTGTTTGGCAAAAGCGTTGCCGAACTGGTGGAAGGGGTCTCTAAGCTTGATAAGCTGAATTTCCGCGACAAGAAAGAGGCGCAAGCCGAAAACTTCCGCAAGATGATTATGGCGATGGTGCAGGATATCCGCGTCATTCTCATCAAACTCGCTGACCGTACCCACAACATGCGCACGCTGGGCTCACTTCGCCCGGATAAACGTCGCCGCATTGCCCGTGAAACCCTCGAAATCTACAGCCCGCTGGCGCACCGTTTAGGTATTCATCACATTAAAACCGAGCTGGAAGAGCTGGGTTTTGAAGCGTTGTACCCGAACCGCTACCGCGTGATTAAAGAGGTGGTGAAAGCCGCACGCGGTAACCGTAAAGAGATGATTCAAAAAATCCTCTCTGAAATTGAAGGGCGCTTGCAGGAAGCGGGAATTCCGTGCCGCGTCAGCGGTCGCGAGAAACATCTTTACTCCATCTACTGCAAAATGGTGCTCAAAGAGCAGCGTTTTCACTCGATCATGGACATCTACGCCTTCCGCGTCATTGTCCATGATTCCGACACCTGCTATCGCGTGCTGGGGCAGATGCACAGCCTCTATAAACCGCGTCCGGGGCGTATGAAAGATTACATCGCCATTCCAAAAGCGAACGGCTATCAATCTTTGCACACCTCGATGATCGGACCACACGGCGTGCCTGTTGAGGTGCAAATTCGCACCGAAGACATGGACCAGATGGCAGAGATGGGTGTTGCCGCTCACTGGGCGTATAAAGAGCACGGTGGCGAAAGCAGCACGACCGCACAAATTCGCGCCCAGCGTTGGATGCAGAGCCTGCTGGAGCTTCAGCAGAGTGCGGGTAGCTCGTTTGAATTTATCGAGAGCGTTAAATCCGATCTCTTCCCGGATGAGATTTACGTTTTCACCCCAGAAGGCCGCATTGTCGAACTGCCTGCGGGCGCAACGCCGGTCGACTTCGCTTACGCCGTGCATACCGATATCGGGCATGCCTGCGTCGGCGCGCGCGTCGACAGACAGCCTTATCCGCTCTCTCAGCCGCTCTCCAGCGGCCAGACGGTAGAAATTATTACCGCGCCGGGCGCACGTCCGAACGCGGCCTGGCTGAACTTTGTCGTGAGCTCCAAAGCGCGCGCCAAAATTCGCCAGCTGCTGAAAAACCTCAAGCGTGATGATTCCGTCAGCCTGGGGCGTCGTCTGCTCAACCACGCGTTGGGCGGCAGCCGTAAGCTGGCTGAGATTCCGCAGGAGAACATCCAGCGTGAGCTGGAGCGCATGAAGCTTGCGTCGCTTGATGACCTGCTGGCAGAGATTGGCCTCGGCAACGCCATGAGCGTGGTGGTGGCGAAGAACCTGCAGCAAGGCGACACGACAGCGGTGCCGGCAACCACGCAAAGCCACGGACACCTGCCGATTAAAGGCGCGGACGGGGTGCTGATCACCTTCGCAAAATGCTGTCGTCCAATTCCTGGCGACCCGATTATTGCGCACGTCAGCCCGGGCAAAGGGCTGGTTATCCATCACGAGTCCTGTCGTAACATTCGCGGCTACCAGAAAGAAGCCGAGAAGTTTATGGCCGTCGAGTGGGATAAAGAGACCGCGCAGGAATTTATCACCGAAATTAAGGTGGATATGTTCAACCACCAGGGTGCTCTGGCGAACCTGACGGCAGCGATCAACACGGCTTCTTCCAATATTCAGAGCCTGAATACGGAAGAAAAAGATGGCCGCGTGTACAGCGCCTTTATTCGTCTGACCGCGCGTGACCGCGTGCATCTGGCGAATATCATGCGCAAGATCCGCGTCATGCCGGACGTGATTAAAGTCACCCGAAACCGAAACTAGGTTTATGAATTCACAACGTTATGCACGTATCTGCGAAATGCTCGCCAGGCGTCAGCCTGACCTGACGGTCTGCATGGAGCAGGTGCATAAACCTCATAACGTCTCTGCTATCGTTCGTACCGCAGATGCCGTCGGTGTGCATGAAGTGCACGCCGTCTGGCCGGACGGCCGTATGCGCAATACGGTCTCGGCCGCGGCAGGCAGCAACAGCTGGGTGTCTGTCAAAAATCATCACACCATTGGCGAAGCCGTATCGCACCTGAAAGGGCGCGGGATGCAGATCCTCGCCACTAACCTGTCCGCTAAAGCCGTAGATTTCCGCGAGATCGACTACACCCGCCCGACCTGCATTTTGATGGGTCAGGAGAAAACCGGGATCACCCAGGAAGCGCTGGATCTGGCGGATCGGGACATCATCATTCCGATGATCGGCATGGTCCAGTCTCTTAACGTCTCCGTGGCGTCCGCGCTCATTCTGTATGAAGCGCAGCGCCAGCGTCAGAACGCCGGGATGTACGAGCGCAGCAACAGCATGCTACCGGAAGAGGAACAGCAGCGCCTGCTGTTTGAAGGTGGTTATCCGGTGCTGGCTCGCGTTGCGAAGCAGAAAAAATTGCCTTACCCCCACGTCAACGCGCAGGGCGAAATTGAAGCCGATGCCGAGTGGTGGGCCACCATGCAGTACGCCGGGTAAGCGATGAAAGGCCGCCTGCTGGATGCCATCCCGCTTAACAGCCTGACGGGCGTGGGCGCGGCGCAAAGCAATAAGCTGGCAAAAATTGGCCTGCACACCGTGCAGGATCTCCTGCTTCACCTCCCCCTGCGTTACGAAGACCGCACCCAGCTCTATAAGATTGGCGATCTCCTTCCCGCCATTTACGCCACCGTTGAAGGCGAGGTTCTGAACTGCAACATCACCTTCGGAGGACGCCGGATGATGACCTGTCAGATCAGCGACGGCACCGGCATTCTCACCATGCGTTTTTTCAACTTCAGCGCGGCGATGAAAAATAGCCTGGCGACGGGCCGCAGGGTGCTGGCCTATGGCGAAGCCAAACGCGGGAAATACGGCGCAGAGATGATCCACCCGGAGTATCGCGTGCAGGGCGATCTCAGCACGCCGGAAATGCAGGAGACGCTCACCCCGGTTTACCCAACGACGGAAGGCATCAAGCAGGCGACGCTGCGTAAGCTCACCGATCAGGCGCTGGAGCTGCTGGATACCTGCGCCATTACCGAGCTGCTGCCGCCCGAGCTGGCGCAGGGCATGATGAGCCTGCCCGAGGCGCTGCGCACCCTGCACCGCCCGCCGCCAACCCTGCAGCTCAGCGATTTAGAAAGCGGCAAACACCCCGCCCAACGGCGTCTTATCCTTGAGGAATTACTGGCACATAACCTGAGCATGCTGGCGCTTCGCGCGGGCGCGCAGCGTTTCCACGCCCAGCCCTTAAGCCCGCGTGATGAGCTCAAAGATAAGCTGCTGGCCTCGCTGCCGTTTAAACCCACCGGCGCGCAGGCGCGCGTCACCGCCGAAATCGAACGCGATATGGCGCTCGACGTGCCGATGATGCGCCTGGTGCAGGGCGACGTAGGCTCCGGTAAAACGCTGGTCGCCGCCCTGGCGGCCCTGCGCGCGATTGCCCACGGCAAGCAGGTGGCGCTGATGGCGCCGACCGAGCTGCTGGCTGAACAGCACGCCAACAATTTCCGCGCCTGGTTTGCGCCGCTGGGAATTGAAGTGGGCTGGCTTGCCGGGAAGCAAAAAGGCAAAGCGCGCCTTGCGCAACAGGAGGCTATTGCCAGCGGGCAGGTGCAGATGATTGTCGGCACGCACGCCATCTTCCAGGAGCAGGTGCAGTTTAACGGTCTTGCGCTGGTGATTATCGACGAGCAGCACCGCTTCGGCGTGCATCAGCGTCTGGCTCTGTGGGAAAAAGGGCTGCAGCAGGGCTTCCACCCGCATCAGCTGATCATGACCGCTACGCCGATCCCGCGCACCCTGGCGATGACCGCCTATGCCGATCTGGATACCTCCACCATCGACGAACTGCCGCCGGGCCGTACGCCGGTCACCACGGTCGCGATTCCTGACACGCGCCGCAGCGATATCATCGACCGCGTGCGCAACGCCTGCACCCACGAAGGCCGTCAGGCCTACTGGGTCTGTACGCTGATTGAAGAGTCTGAACTGCTGGAAGCGCAGGCTGCCGAAGCCACGTGGGAAGAGCTTAAGCTGGCGCTGCCGGAGCTGAACGTCGGTCTGGTGCACGGACGCATGAAGCCCGCCGAAAAACAGGCGGTGATGCAGTCGTTCAAACAAGGTGATTTGCATCTGCTGATCGCCACCACGGTGATCGAAGTCGGCGTGGACGTCCCGAATTCCAGCCTGATGATCATCGAAAACCCGGAGCGTCTCGGCCTTGCCCAACTCCACCAGCTGCGCGGGCGCGTCGGCCGTGGCGCGGTAGCGTCCCACTGCGTACTGCTCTACAAAGCCCCGCTCTCAAAAACCGCCCAGATGCGGTTGCAGGTGCTGCGCGACAGCAACGACGGTTTTGTGATTGCGCAAAAAGACCTGGAGATCCGCGGCCCGGGCGAACTGCTGGGCACGCGTCAGACGGGGAACGCGGAATTCAAAGTGGCGGATTTGCTACGCGATCAGGCGATGATCCCCGAAGTTCAGCGCCTCGCCCGCCATATTCATGAACGCTACCCCGAACAGGCGGCAGCGTTAATTGAGCGCTGGATGCCGGAAACTGAACGCTACTCCAACGCCTGATTTCAGGCAAACATCGGCAGCATCAGGTACAGCTTAATCACCAGCGCGTTGACGATATCAATAAAGAACGCCCCGACCATCGGGACCACCAGAAACGCCATGTGCGATGGCCCGAACCGTTCGGTGATCGCCTGCATGTTGGCGATAGCCGTTGGGGTAGCCCCCAGACCAAATCCGCAGTGACCCGCCGCCAGCACCGCCGCATCGTAGTTTTTGCCCATCATGCGCCAGGTCACGAACATGGCGTACAACGCCATAAACAGCGCCTGCACCGCCAGTATCGCCACCATCGGCAGCGCCAGCGAGGCCAGCTCCCACAGTTTGAGGCTCATCAGCGCCATCGCCAGGAACAACGACAGGCAGACGTTGCCGAGCACCGATACCGCCCGTTCAAACACGCGGTAGAAGCCCATCAGCGCCAGACCGTTGCTCAGGATCACCCCGATAAACAGCACGCAAACAAACGTCGGGAGTTCAAACGCTGAGCCCGCCAGCCATTGCGCAACCACTTTGCCCACGGTCAGGCAGATGGCGATCATCGCGATGGTTTCAATCAGCACCAGCGAGGTAATGCTGCGCCCGACGTCCGGTTTTTCGAACGCGGTCGGCACCAGCTCATCGTCAGGCCTGCCGTTCGGCGTGGTGGAGTGTTTAACCAGATAACGCGCCACCGGGCCGCCAATCAGGCCACCCAGCACCAGACCAAAGGTCGCACAGGCCATCGCCACCTCCGTCGCGTTTTCAAACCCATAGCGCTCGATGAACAGCTTACTCCAAGCGGCTCCGGTACCGTGACCGCCAGAAAGGGTAATCGACCCCGCCAGCAGTCCCATCAGCGGATCCAGCCCCAGCAGCGTCGCCATCCCGATGCCGATGGCGTTTTGCATCAGCAGCAGCCCCACCACCACAATCAGGAATACGCCGAGCACTTTACCGCCCGCCCGCAAGCTCGCCAGGTTGGCGTTCAGGCCGATGGTGGCAAAGAAGGCCAGCATCAGCGGGTCTTTCAGGGACATATCAAAATCGATTTCCCAGCCCATGCTTTTTTTCAGTATCAGCAGGGCCAGCGCCACCAGCAGGCCACCGGCGACAGGTTCAGGAATGGTGTATTTCTTCAGAAGGGAAACGCTATGTACCAGCTTACGGCCAAGCAGTAAGACCAGCGTTGCGGCAACAAGTGTCGACAACGTATCGAGATGAATCATAGAAGGCTCCTGTTTTGCGCGTGTTCCATACACACGCGGCGTTATCCTGGGCCGGTTTGCGCTCGTCATGAGCTCCCGGCGAAAAAAGTGTAATTTTTTTTCCCGATGGAGAGTAGAAAACCTGCGCGCAGCGGCAGAATTTCTTCCCTTTTTTTGCTGGCAATCGTTTGCTTTTACCAGGTGGTCAGATAAAATGCCCGCTTTTCCACCGTGGGATTGCCGCCGATGTCCGTTAACACCATAGAGTCGCCTGATGCGCAACCGATTGCGCAGAAGCAAAATAGCGAACTGATTTACCGCCTTGAAGACCGCCCGCCGCTGCCGCAAACGCTTTTCGCCGCCTGCCAGCATCTTCTGGCGATGTTTGTTGCGGTGATCACCCCGGCGCTGCTGATCTGCCAGGCGCTCGGTTTACCGGCGCAGGACACGCAGCACATTATCAGCATGTCTCTTTTTGCCTCCGGCGTCGCCTCTATTATTCAAATTAAAGCCTGGGGTCCGGTAGGGTCGGGATTATTGTCGATTCAGGGCACCAGCTTTAACTTCGTGGCACCGCTAATCATGGGCGGTACGGCGCTGAAAACCGGTGGGGCGGATGTTCCAACCATGATGGCGGCGCTGTTCGGCACGCTGATGCTGGCCAGCTGCACGGAGATGGTGATCTCCCGCGTTCTGCACCTGGCGCGTCGCGTCATCACCCCGCTGGTTTCCGGCGTGGTCGTAATGATTATCGGCCTGTCGCTGATTCAGGTGGGCCTGACGTCCATCGGCGGCGGTTATGCGGCAATGAGCGACCACACCTTCGGCGCGCCGAAAAACCTGCTGCTGGCAGGCGTGGTGTTGGCAATCATCATTCTGCTTAACCGTCAGCGTAACCCTTACCTGCGCGTGGCCTCGCTGGTTATCGCGATGGCGGCCGGTTACCTGATGGCCTGGGCGCTGGATATGCTGCCGCAAAATACCGCACCGACGAATGCCGCGCTGATCACTATCCCAACGCCGCTCTATTACGGACTGGGCATTGACTGGGGCCTGCTGCTGCCGCTGATGCTGGTCTTTATGATCACCTCTCTGGAGACCATCGGCGACATCACCGCTACCTCGGACGTCTCTGAGCAGCCGGTGTCCGGCCCGCTGTACATGAAGCGTCTGAAAGGTGGCGTGCTGGCGAACGGCCTGAACTCGTTTGTCTCTGCCGTATTCAACACCTTCCCGAACTCCTGCTTCGGTCAGAACAACGGCGTGATCCAGCTGACCGGCGTGGCCAGCCGCTACGTCGGGTTTGTGGTGGCGCTGATGCTGATCGTCCTCGGCCTGTTCCCGGCGGTAAGCGGCTTTGTGCAGCACATCCCTGAGCCGGTGCTGGGCGGCGCGACGCTGGTGATGTTCGGCACTATCGCGGCCTCCGGCGTGCGTATCGTCTCCCGCGAGCCGCTGAACCGCCGAGCGATCATGATTATCGCCCTGTCGCTGGCGGTCGGTCTGGGCGTTTCTCAGCAGCCTCTGATCCTGCAGTTTGCGCCTGACTGGGTGAAAAACCTGCTCTCTTCCGGCATTGCCGCGGGCGGTATCACCGCTATCGTTCTGAACCTCGTTTTCCCGCCTGAGAAAAATTGATTTCTCTCACGGCAGGCTGTCAAGGCCTGCCGTGACATCTCTTTACACCATTCCCGCCTTGAGCATTGCGCATAAATCGTGCATAACTCCTTTATGTGCGTTTTGCGGGATGGAAGACCATGAAATTTATTGGAAAGCTGATCATCTATCTTCTGTTAGCTCTGCTTGTGGTAGTGCTGGCATTCTATATTTTGCTCCAGACCCGCTGGGGCGCGTCGCAGGTCAGCAATTGGGTTACGGTAAATACCGATTACGAACTCAACTTTGACCTGATGGATCACCGCTTTTCATCCCCTTCTCACCTCATTCTGGAAAATGTCACCTTTGGTCGTGACGGCAAACCCGCCACCCTGGTGGCCAAAAAAGTCGATATCGGTTTAAGCAGCCGTCAGGTAACCGATCCGCTGCATATGGACACCATTACCCTGTTCGATGGCACGCTGAACCTCTCTCCGCAAACTGCGCCGCTGCCTTTCCAGGCGGACCGTTTGCAGCTAAACAACATGGCCTTTAACAGCCCGAATACCGAATGGGACCTGAGCGCGCAGAAAGTCACAGGCGGCGTCAGTCCGTGGCAGCCAGAGGCGGGCAACGTCCTGGGCAAAAATGCTCAGATCCAGATGAGCGCAGGCTCGCTCACCCTGAACGGCGTCCCGGCCAGCAATGTCCTGATTCAGGGACAGCTCAACGGTAAAGAGGTGGTGCTGAGCACCATTGGCGCGGATATGGCGCGCGGCTCGCTCACCGGCTCCGCCCTGCGTAACGCTGACGGCAGCTGGATTATCGACAGCATGCGTCTGAATGAGATCCGCCTGCAAAGCGATAAATCGCTGATGGATTTCTTTGCTCCCATCACCACGCTCCCTTCCCTGCAGATTGGTCGGCTGGAAGTGACCGACGCGCGCCTGCAGGGGCCGGACTGGGCGGTGACGGACCTTGATTTGAGCTTGCGTAACCTGACTCTCAGCAAAGGCGACTGGCAGAGCCAGGAAGGGCGTTTGTCTATGAACGCGAGCGAGTTTATCTACGGCTCGCTACATCTGTTCGACCCGATCCTGAACGCTGAATTCTCCCCGCAAGGTATCGCGCTGCGCCAGTTCACCTCTCGCTGGGAAGGCGGGATGGTACGCACCTCCGGCAACTGGCTGCGCGACGGCAAAGCGCTGGTGCTGGATGATGCCGCCATCGCCGGGCTGGAATACACCCTGCCTGAAAACTGGAAAACGCTGTGGATGGATCCACTGCCGGAATGGCTGAACAGCGTGACGCTAAAAAAATTTGGCCTGAGCCGCAATCTGGTGATCGACATCGATCCTGCTTTCCCATGGCAGATCACCTCTCTGGACGGCTATGGTGCAAATCTGCAGCTGGCGAAAGACCGCCAGTGGGGCGTCTGGGGCGGCAGCGCAACATTGAACGGTGCGGCCGCGACCTTTAATCGCGTGGACGTACGCCGTCCGTCGCTCGCGCTGAATGCGAACGCTGCCACGGTGAACATTACCGACCTGAGCGCGTTTACCGAGAAAGGTATTCTGGAAGCCACGGCGACGGTTTCACAACTTCCGCAGCGGCAGACCACGGTGAGCCTGAACGGGCGCGGCGTGCCGCTCAACGTGCTGCAGCAGTGGGGCTGGCCTGCTTTGCCGATCACGGGCGACGGCAATATTCAGCTCACCGCCAGCGGCAGCGTGCAGGCGAATGCCCCGTTGAAGCCAACGGTGAACGGCAAGCTGAACGCAGTGAATATGGATAAACAGCAGGTGCAGCAGACTATGACGGGCGGTGTGGTTTCAACACCGGTGCAATAAACAAGCCGGGTGGCGGCTACGCCTTACCCGGCCTACGAGGTTTTGGTTCCCTCTCCCTGTGGGAGAGGGTTAGGGTGAGGGGAATTAAAGGTGAACCACTACCTCATTCCCCTCCGCTTTCACCACCACACCCCACTCGCTGCCCGCGCGTGTACCGCCCTTCACGCCGCTCACCTTCTGCACGTTGCGCAAGCACACCGACCAGTTTTTCGCGTCTCCCACGCCGGTAAAGGTCACGATGTCGCCCTGACGTGACGCCTTCAGCGTAAACGCCACGGAGCCGTCCGCCACAGGCACTTCGCTCATCGCCGTTGCGCCGTCGTCCAGGTTGAACAGCTGGAAGGCCGTCCCCTCGTTCCATGCGTAGTCCGGCTTCTGGTTATTGTTACCCAGCGCCAGCAGCGTGTTGTCGCGCACGTAGACTGGCAGGCTCATGAAATCGTGCTGCTGCTTATGCCAGCGGCTGCCCTGAATTTCGTCATTGTGCCACAGGTGCGTCCATCGGCCTTCCGGCAGGTAGAACTGCACGTCGCCCACCTCGGAGAACACCGGCGCAACCATCACCGCATCCCCCAGCATGTACTGGCGGTCGAGGTAATCACACGCCGGATCGTCCGGGAACTCCAGCATCATCGCCCGCAACATCGGCGTACCGAACTCGCGGGCCAGCGCCGCCTGACGATACAGATACGGCATCAGCTGACATTTCAGCTGCGTAAAGTGGCGAACCACGTCGCAGGACTCGTCATCGTACGCCCACGGCACCCGGTAGGATTTACTACCGTGAAGGCGGCTGTGGCTGGAGAACAGCCCGAACGCGCACCAGCGCTTGTAGACGTGCGCCGGTGCGGTGTTTTCGAACCCACCGATATCGTGGCTCCAGAACCCGAAGCCGGACAGGCCAATCGACAGCCCCCCGCGCAGGCTTTCGGCCATCGATTCGTAGTTGGCGTAGCAGTCGCCGCCCCAGTGTACCGGGAACTGCTGCGCCCCGACGGAGGCAGAACGGGCAAACAGCACCGCCTCTTCTTCTCCCACCGTCTCTTTCAGCACGTTCCACACCAGCTCGTTATAGAGGTAGGCGTAGTGGTTGTGCATCTTCTGCGGATCGGACCCGTCGCACCACTGCACGTCCGTCGGGATACGCTCGCCGAAGTCGGTCTTGAAGCAGTCGACGCCGATGTCCACCAGGCCTTTCAGCTTGTCGGCATACCACTGGCACGCTTCCGGGTTGGTGAAGTCGTAAATCGCCAGCCCCGGCTGCCATTTGTCCCACTGCCACACGCTGCCGTCCGGGCGCTTGAGCAGGTAGCCCTTCTCTTTCAGTTCCCGGAATACCGGTGACTTCTGGCCGATGTACGGGTTGATCCACACGCAGACCTTCAGCCCTTTCTCTTTCAGGCGGCGGATCATCCCTTCCGGGTCCGGGAAGGTCACCGGGTCCCACTCAAAATCACACCACTGGAAGGCCTTCATCCAGAAGCAGTCGAAGTGGAAGACGTGCAGCGGCAGGTCGCGCTCGGCCATGCCGTCGATAAAGCTGTTTACCGTGGCTTCGTCGTAGTTGGTGGTGAACGAGGTGGTCAGCCACAGGCCGAACGACCACGCAGGCGGCAGCGCCGGACGCCCGGTAAACTGCGTATAGCGGTTCAGCACCTCTTTCGGCGTCGGGCCGTCGATCACGAAGTACTCCAGGTATTCCCCTTCGACGCTGAACTGCACTTTGGAGACTTTCTCCGAGCCAATTTCGAAGGAGATGTTTTCCGGGTGATTGACCAGCACGCCGTAGCCGCGGTTGGTCAGGTAGAACGGAATATTTTTGTAGGACTGTTCAGTACTGGTACCGCCGTCGCAGTTCCAGGTATCTACCCTCTGGCCGTTGCGCACCAGGGCGGTAAAGCGCTCGCCGAGACCGTAAACCGTCTCCCCCACGCCCAGATCCAGGCGCTCAAATACGTAATTGCGGTCGGTATTGCTGTCCTGCACGTAGCCGTTGTTTTTCAGCTGGCTGCCGGTGATGCGCTGCCCGTCGCGCAGGAAATCCAGCGCCCAGTACTCGCCTTTGGTGACGCGCACGCTGACGTTGCCACTTTTCAGCTCGGCAAACTCCGCGTTGTTTTCAATCTCAACCTTCGCATCTTTCAATACGTTGAGCGGGTAGTGCGGGCCGTTATTCAACGCGCCCTGGAAGTGCTCGATGCGCACCCCGACAATCCCTTCCTGCGGGGCAAACAGGCGAACCGTGAACATCAACGTGTCGAGCTGCCAGGTGCGCTCGCGCACGTCGCGTGGCGCCACGTAGACCACCAGGTCGTTACCCTGTCGCTCCACGTCGAACACCTGAACCGGATACGTCACGTTCAGCCCCGGTTGAATAAGCCAGTTTCCATCACTGATTTTCATACTTTCGTCCTCTTAGTTCTGTAATTCTTTGCTGACCGGCAGGTTTTCAAACTCCTGCTGATTGCGACGCGCGCCCTGCGCCAGCTCGCCCATGATTTTGGTCAGAAAAGGGGTTTTCAGCGTGTAATAGCGTTTGGCGATGATGGCGCTCAGCACGTAGCAGACCGCCGGGGCCAGGGTAAACAGGCCGATAATGATGCTGATGGTCGCGCTGTTCTGGGTCTTGGCTGCCGCGTCGTAGCCGCCGCCGGCCAGCATCCAGCCGATCATCGCCCCGCCCAGCGCCAGGCCGAGCTTCAGCACGAACAGCGTGCCCGCAAAGCTGATGCCGGTCAGGCGCTTGCCGTTAGTCCATTCGCCGTAGTCGACGGTATCGGACATCATCACCCACTGGATCGGCGTCACCAGCTGGTGCAGCACACCGATGACGAAGATAAAGGCAAACATCAGCACGGTGGCGTGCATCGGGACGAAGAACATCGCCACGCTGACCACCGCCAGCGCGGCGTTGGTCCACCAGAAGATGCTGACCTTGCACTTCCAGTCGGTGAGGGGTTTCGCCAGCGCGGAGCCGATCAGGTTGCCGACGCAGTAGGTGGTGAGGAAGGCGACGAACACCTCCGGCGAGCCCATGATCCAGGTGCAGTAGTACATCATCGCGCCGCCGCGCACGCAGACGGCGAGGATGTTGAGGATGGTGAGCACGCCGACGATGCGCCACTGATCGTTGTGCCAGATGTCGCGCAGGTCTTCCCGCATGGACGTGGTGCTCGGCGGCACCTGGATGCGCTCTTTGGTGGTAAAGAAGCAGAACGCCAGCATCAGGAACGCGACCACCGACAGCACGGCGATCCCGCCCTGGAAGCCGAACGCCTTATCGTCGCCGCCAATCAGGTTCACCAGCGGCATCATCAGCACCGTGGAGAGCATGCCGCCCGCCGTCGCCAGTACGAAGCGCCAGGACTGAAGGGAGATACGCTGCGTCGGGTCGTTGGTGATCACGCCGCCCAGCGCGCAGTACGGAATGTTGACCACGGTATAGAGCAGGGTCAGCAGGGTGTAAGTAATCGCGGCGTAAACCATTTTGCCGTTGAGGCTTAGGTCCGGCGTGGTGTAGGCCAGCACGCAGACGACCCCGAACGGGATGGCACCAAACAAAATCCACGGACGAAACTTGCCCCAGCGGCTGCGGGTGCGGTCGGCAATCAGCCCCATGCACGGGTCGGAGATCGCATCCAGCGCGCGCGCCAGCAGGAACATGGTGCCGACAAACCCGGCGGGAATGCCAAAAATATCGGTGTAAAAAAACATCATGTACAACATGACGTTATCAAAAATGATGTGGCTGGCGGCATCTCCCATGCCGTAGCCAATCTTCTCTTTTACTGACAATACTTCGCTCATCTTCTTTTATCCTTCACGCTGTAGGGTGCGCTGAGACCGGTTACAGAGTTTTAAACCATTGTTTCAGGAGCGGGTATTGCGTTTTCTGGTTAGCAGATTACGTTTCTTGTTTTTTGTGATCGCGGTAAATGTTGAGAGCACGAAGGGCTAACATGAGGATTTTCTTAGGAATTAACTGAAACAGGGGTGTACAGGTCAAAAGAGAGGTGAAAAAAGTGGTGTGGGGTATGTGGTAAATGTCTGAAAGTAGCTATAATGCGCCCCGCCTCCATGTAGCAATCGAGGCGCGGAAGATCGTCATCTCCGGTGAGGTGGCTGGACTTCAAATCCAGTTGGGGACGCCAGCGTTCCCGGGCAGGTTCGACTCCTGTGATCTTCCGCCAAAAATGCCTCACATTTTTAATACTCAAGCTGATGAATGATTCTTTTGTCTTCATTGGAAAGAATCAATGCTATAAGATCCTTTCGTGAATGATGAGCCCTATGAAAAAGATTTGGTTCAATTTTTATTAGAATAGCCGTAAGCACATTTATTAACTTTATAAATGAATTTCCTAATAAATTAAAAACCCCAAAGTCAGATATTGGGAAATTACCAATACATTCAATAACCTGCATGTTATTCACTGATGCAGTATGTACATCTTCACAGAGTTTTGAGTATTTCTCATTTAAATAATTTTTTTCAATTATTGCCGTTTCCGAAAATACTTTATGTGATAATGCGGTCTCAATAACTTTATAAACACTTGTTTCATTGACAATATTAATATCAACTAAACAACCTACTGCCTTAGAAAAGTTTTCTATACAACTTCTCATTACTAGTTTTGCTGCTTTATAGCAACCATGCACAGAAAGGAATAATATAGTCCCTAATTCTGACAAAACCTCACCAATTCTAAATTCAAAGATCTCCTTCTGTTCCTTTGGAAGATTATCAATATAACCATCATCTACTAGCAATTCATGGTGTAATGCTAAGAAAGCAAAATATCTTTTATGCATTCTCTTCAAAACTTCATTGAAGTCAGAGCCAGTCGCTAAATTCAGTATTTTATATTCATTAATGAACTTTTCTAATTCGATAAAATCTCTATTTATTTCTCTCACCTTAAATCTCCTCATTCAGATCTTGAATTATTTCATTCCAACTGAAAGAAGATGAGCTGTTCTTTTTATTATAAAGAGATTTTTTACTTGTTTCATCAGATACAATTTTCTCTAATGCTCTTACAATTTTTTTCAATCCATGATCGTCCAGTGAATTCGCTTCACAAACGATATGTCCGATTATCTCATATTTAGATTTTTTATGATATCTTGGAATCTTTACCCCTATAATTTGTTCAGAAAATAAAGCAATTTCATCATTTGTTTTAAACAAGTTTTGATCTAAAAATAAAGACGGCAGGGCACCCGTTAAAAAGTGTTTATTGGGATTCTCCGGTTTATATCCAATAGTTTCAGAGATATCATTTGCCATAACACTAGAAGAGTCCAAGGCATTATAAATTTTCTTCAGATCGGCAGATGAATACTCAGTCATTATCCAAGAAAGCTCTTCAATGAGTTTTTTAATTTTCGTTATTTCATTTCTTTTTAACATAATTAAACCCCCGCTCTCGAAATCACTTCGCTAGTAATTCTTGACATCGACACGTTTAATTCATGATCATCAAGGTCTAAAATGAATCTTTGGTTTCCTTGCCCCCTAGCTATTGCGGTCCTTTTAGGTAAGGATCGAGAAATTCGTTTCCCTTTCCAATAAGTATTAGTGTCTATGAAATTAACTGCATCTGAATAAACAATAGTATTTTCTTCGGCCATTGTAAGAACTACACCTAAACAAGAAAGTTTCAATCCATAATTTGATGTTATACCATTAACAACAACTCTTAACAAATCAATGCCTGTCGCTGATAATGGTTCAGGACGAACGGGAGTTAAATAAAAATCTGATGCGATCAAAGCTGCAGACATCCATGCAGATGGAGTTGGAGGTGTGTCAATTATTACCCAGTCATAAAGCTCATTTTCACGCAAGTAATTTATATAATTCCTTAGACGCATTTCCTTACCTTGGCCAGACCCCATTTCTAATCGATGTAATTCTAAAGCACCGGGTAATAGATCAAAGCCCTTTCTAATATTGACAGGGACCAATTCCTCTACTTTTTTAGGTGGTATTGTAGTTGTCCCAGTTACAGAACTGACTAAATTAAGAGGAGCATCATTAAAAACATCAAGAACTGTATTGCCTTGCTTTTGTAAATATTCTTTATAATCATTACCGTCCATTATACACTGCGTCGCGTTAAATTGAGGATCGATATCAATAAGAAGTACTCGCTTTTCCTCACGTCTATTAAGGACATCGGCTAAATTCACGGCTAATGTTGTTTTAGCAACACCACCTTTCATATTTACTAAGCTTAATACCTTCATAGAAACCTCATTTCATTTTATTGTGTATAGTAAATTACAATTATTCACGCTTTCGGCTCAATGCCTTTTTTTCTGAGTGCTACTCTTGCCAATTCCTTCAACCAGCTGGCGAGACTGACCCCTTCCTCAGCCGCCACAGCGTCTAATTGCTCCTTCAGTGCCGGATCAATTCGCATCTTAAACTGCGGAGATTGTCCGCCGCCTTTTGGTTTTTTTTCGCGCGATATGATTGACATGAGGCCACCTATCCATCTACTCTGATATACATAGGAGGCCACCTAAACCTCCTGTATTTGCAACGCCCCGATGTGCGGGAACACAACCGGAGCGTCTAACCTCACCAACTATCAAGGAGTTGATTATGGCTGATTCGCATTCTACCCCAGACACCGACCAATCCGGAACCGAGCGTTCGTTAATTGTGGGATACCGCCCGAATGTTTTCGACAAATCCACGCCGAAAATCATCCTTTCCGGCAAGTGGCTACGCGCAGCAGGTTTTGATACCGGGCAGCAGGTCACGATAAAAGTCATGAAAGGATGCATCGTTCTGGTGGCGTATAACGAGCAGGAGCAGAGGTTGCAGGATGATTATAAACGGACGAAAGCAAAGCTCATTGAGATAGAGGACGCGCTTGCGGCGATTCAAACTCCACGTCCTGGAAAGCGCCTCGCAAAATCAAATACAAACCACATGGCTTAGCGGCTGTTTCTGGCATACTACGAGCTTACAGGTATCAACCTTATGACGCGGAGGCAGCATGACATATGAAGAATTAATTAACTCACCAGCCGGTGAATTCGTCATGTTTGCCAGCAAAGATGGAAAAGTTCGCATTGAATGCCGCTTCGAAAGCGATACGTTGTGGCTCTCACAGGCTACGATCTGTGAGTTATACGGCAAAGCCAAAGCAACGATCAGCGGGCATATCAAAAACATTTTTGATGAGGGTGAGCTGATCGAAAATTCAGTTGTTCGGTTTTACCGAACAACTGCCAGCGATGGTAAAGTATATAACGTTCAATATTTTAGCCTGCCCGTGATTCTCGCTATCGGCTATCGCGTCCGCTCCGCGCGAGGTACCCAGTTCCGCCAGTGGGCCACCCAAACGCTACAAGAATACCTGGTTAAAGGCTTCGTTATGGACGACGAGCGCCTGAAAAACCCACCTGTCGGATCATCCGCCGTACCTGACTATTTCGATGAAATGCTGGAACGCATTCGCGATATACGAGCCAGCGAACGCCGGGTCTATCTCCGCGTGAGGGAGATTTTCGCATTAGCCGCTGATTATCAGCCGTCGCTCAAAGAAACCACGCAATTCTTCCAGACCATCCAGAATAAACTGCATTACGCCTGCACGGGTCTTACCGCTGCTGAGTTGATTCATCAACGTGCGGATGCCACTCAACCGCATATGGGGCTGACCAGCTATAAAGGCGAAGAAGTCCGTAAAAGCGATGTCACCACTGCAAAAAATTATCTGTCTCAGGATGAGGTGAGCGAACTAAATCGTGTCGTTAATATGTGGCTCGATTTTGCCGAAGATCAGGCCAAACGCCGCAAGCAGGTATTTTTACGAGACTGGCAAACCAAGCTCGATCAGTTCCTGCAATTCAATGATCGGGACGTTTTAGAAGGAGCAGGCAAAATCAGCAAGAAAGCGGCTGATGAAAAGGCGTGCTCAGAATACATTGAGTTTGAAAAAAAGCAGCGCCTGCTGAAAGAAGCCGAAGGTGAGAAAGATATTATCGGCTTATTAAAATGGGATAAGAAGGCTAAGCGCTAATCCCGATATTCCTGCTCAGCTTCATATGCAACAACGGAAACGGATTCCCCTGCCCGTCCAGTTCCAAGCGCCCGACCTGCTCAAACCCCATATGGCGATAAAACGCGACGCCCTGCGGATTTTGCTCATTCACGTCCACCTCGTTCGCGCCGAACGCTGTGATGGCGTGTTGCAGCAGCAATTTCCCGACGCCCTTCCCGCGGCTCACATCGTCAACAAACAGCATTTCAATGCGGTTTTCATCCACGCCTAAAAAGCCGTGAATAACGCCTGCATCATCGCGGGCCATCACGACGGTGAGGTTTGGCAGATACGCGTTGAGCAATAGCGGACGCAGCGCCGCAATATCGCTTTCCTGTAAAAAGTGATGGGTGGCGCGAACGGAGGATTCCCAGATCGCGACCAGACGTTTGAAGTGTGAGGGGAGTGCGGTTTCTATTTTCATGGGGGGATCATGATTGGAAAACCGAACTATTTCAAGCCACGCTTTGCGGTCTGTTCCCCCCTCACCCTAACCCTCTCCCTCAGGGAGAGGGAACCGATTGTGCTAAACCCTCACCTCCATCACCGCATACACCCCGTCCTTCGGAACCACCACGGTGACGTTTTCCACCGGCACGCCCGCCGCGAGGTGGATATCCTGAAGCTGCTGTAACGACCTCGGATAAATATCCTCCCAGCCGATCCCCCGCAGCACAAAGTCAATTTGCGGGCTGCTGGTGAGCATGTTCGACACAATCACCGCGCCGCCGGGCTTGACCAGCCGCAGCGCGCGCTGTAGAAAAATCACCGCATCGGTATCGTTGAAGTATTCGAAAATCCCCAACGCATCAACCAGTTCGGCCTGATGCTCGCCCAGCTCCAGCAGCAGGTCCTCGTTACGCACCAGCGTATGGAGCAGGTCGCGTCTGAGGAGGGTTAGCTGTTCGCCCACCACAATCCCTTCCTGCGCCGCCATGGTTTCGGCCCAACTCAGGGCGACGGCATCTTTATCGACCAGCGTGAGATACACGTGCTGACCATCAAGTTCGGCATTGCGGAGCGCTTCCAGCACCGGGATGGCGGCCCCGCTCGCCAGGCTGACCCAGTTATTTTCACTTTCGTTGTGAATGTATTTTTCCACCAGCGCGGCCAGCACGCGGGCGCGGGAGCGCACGCCGATGGCATCATTGGCGTGAATAAACCACTGGCGGCTGTCGCTGTCCATTTTCGTCCCTTCGGGAAGACGCTCTTCCAGCGGATTTTGCACCACAAAAAGTGCCAGCGCAGAGGGAACCAGCCGGGTTCGCCACGCGGTGAGCGCCGGACGGTTGCGAAAGGCTTGTTCGGAATAGCGGTTCTGCGGGACAAGCACTGCCTGGCCGCCCTCTTCCCATTCAACAAAAGGAGGGCGGAGCGCCGGATCGGCTTTCAGTCCCCGATCGATGGCATTTATCTCCCGGACGGTATCGTCTTTCATCGGCCACCGATCGCTGACGTCGGGAAAGGACGCACTGAAAATCGTCATATTTTCCGGTGCATCGCCGCGAAAAGGCTGCCAGTTCATGTCGTCTTTCCTCCGTTAGGCTTTTAACGGAAGTCTATCCAGGCGAGCCAGTAATACCCTACGAAGAAAGCACGATCTTCACTGCTTCACCCACACCAATTGATCGGTTTGGAAGCCCAGACCGCGCGCGGTGTTCAGGTAATCCTGTTTCACCGCATCCGGGATGGTTGGCGTGCGCGACAGGATCCACAGGTAGTCGCGGTTCGGGCCGCTGACCAGCGCGTACTGGTACTTATCGTCCAGTTTGATCACGTTATACCCGCCGTAGAACGGGCCGAAGAAGGACACCTTCAGCGCGGCCGTGGTCGGTTCGCCGGTAAAGTAGGCTTTACCCTCGCTCTCATTCCACTTGTTCTTCACCGGGTCGTAGCCGCGGTTAAGCACGCTGATGCCGCCGTCGCTGCGCTTGCCGTAGGTGGCGGTAACCTGCTCCAGGCCGCGTTCAAAGCGGTTTTCCAGGCGAGCGACTTCGTACCATTTGCCAAGATAGCGGCTGGCGTCAAAACCGGAAATGGGTTGCACGCCCTTCGGCGGGGTGGGGGATTTACAGGCTACCAGCGTCAGGGCAATGGCAACACCGGTCACAACAGGCCATAGCTTCATGAGAATTCCTTTCATTTGCACGGTTGGAAATTAAGTGTAGTGCACCGCGGCGGCGCTTCATCCCGTCCGCGAAAATTCGTAGTATATTGAGAGTATTCCTCAACTCTGGACACGGACATGGCTTACTCCATCGGCGAATTCGCCAGACTCAGCGGGATCACCGCCACCACGCTGCGGGCCTGGCAGCGGCGCTACGGCTTACTCAAGCCTCAGCGCACGGAGGGCGGCCACCGCCAGTACAGCGATGAGGACGTCCAGCAGGCGCTAAAAATCCTCGACTGGGTAAAAAAAGGCGTCCCGATTGGCCAGGTCAAACCGCTGCTGGAGCGCCCTACGTCGCGCCTGACCAACAATTGGCTCACGCTGCAGCAGACCATGTTACAGCGCCTGCAGGACGGCAAAATCGAGTCCCTGCGCCAGATGATTTACGACGCAGGACGCGAGTACCCAAGACCAGAACTGGTCGCGAACGTGCTGCGTCCGCTACGCAGTCAGGTATCGGCAAACGTCGCCGCCGCCATGACCCTGCGGGAGATCCTCGACGGCATCATCATCGCCTACACCTCGTTTTGCCTGGAAGGCGACAAAAAAGCGCCGGGCGACAACATCCTGCTCAGCGGTTGGTACCTGAATGACCCGTGCGAAGTCTGGCTCGAAGCCTTAACCCGCACCGGGCAAGGCCACCGTATCGATATTTTACCCACGCCGCCCGCCACGCTGGCCCCGGAGATTTTCCCGGACCGCCACTGGCTTCTGGTCACGCGCGGTAAACTCACCGCCGCGCGCAAAAAGCAGATCGAGCAGTGGCAGCAGCAGGTATCGCTTGAAGTGATTATCCTCTAATCATTTTCTCCTGTGGGAATCTTCACGAAAAGTTGAATATTTTCCCGCGCCACAAATGCTAACGTTTTCCTGTGACCGACAACCCCACAGGAAAACACAATGAAAAAAACTGCCTCTCTGCTGATGCTGACTACCCTGGCCTTTGCTCCTGCCGCCTTTAGCGCCCCTGCCGGCACGCTGAGCGTACACATTCTTGACCAGCAAACCGGGATGCCGCCATCGGACGTTACCGTCACGCTGGAAAAACAGCAGCAGGACAAATGGACCCCAATTGCCAGCGGCAAAACTGACCATGACGGCCGCATCAAATCGCTTTATCCGCAGGATCAGGATATGCAGCCCGGCGTCTATAAAGTGACCTTTAAAACCGCAGATTACTTCCACGGGAAGAAGCTGGACTCCTTCTTCCCGGAGATCCCGGTGCTGTTCACCGTAACCCGCACCAACGAAAAGCTGCACATCCCTCTCCTGCTGAGCCAGTACGGTTATTCAACTTATAAGGGCAGTTAATCAACGTTGATTTTAAAGGAAAATAAAAAATAATTCCGCTAATACTTGGACAAATTAGTCATGTTGTGTAAGTTTTAAAGAGAAGAACGGGAGGACCACACCATGACAACAAAACCTGTGCTCGGTATTAGCGGATGTTTGACCGGGTCTGCCGTTCGCTTTGACGGCGGACACAAGCGTATGGGCTTTGTCATGGATGAACTGGCCCAGTGGGTGAGTTTCAGGCCCGTCTGCCCGGAAATGGCGATTGGCCTGCCAACGCCTCGCCCGGCCATACGCCTGACGCTGACGGACAGCGGCGAAACGCAGCTCCGCTTCAGCAAGCCGCCCCATGATGATATTACGCAGAAAATGGCCGACTTTACGGCGGACTATCTGCCAAAAATCGGCGATCTGTCGGGATTTATCGTCTGCGCGAAATCGCCAAGCTGCGGCATGGAACGCGTGCGGCTGTATGATGAAAACGGCAACCGGGGCCGCAAGGAGGGTGTCGGGCTGTTCACCGCCGCCCTGCTTGAAACCTACCCGTGGCTGCCCGTGGAGGAAGACGGTCGGCTGCACGACCCAGTGCTGCGGGAAAACTTTATCGAGCGGGTATTTGCCCTGCACGAGCTGAACACGCTGCGTGCTCAAGGCCTGACGCGCCGCGCGCTGCTGGATTTCCACAGCCGCTATAAATTGCAGCTGCTGGCGCACCACCAGGCGGGCTACCGCGAGATTGGCCCGTTCGTTGCGTCGCTGCATGAATGGGAAGATCTGGACGCTTTCTTCGTGGCGTACCGCGAAAAGCTGATGACGATCCTGAAAAAGCCCGCTTCGCGGAAAAACCATACCAACGTGCTAATGCATATTCAGGGCTATTTCCGTAACCAGCTGAACAGCCGCCAGCGCGTCGAACTGCGCGATGTGATCCTGCACTATCGCGACGGGCTGCTGCCCATCCTCGCGCCGCTGACGCTGCTGAAACACTATATGGCCGAATATCCTGACCGGTATCTGATGACGCAAAACTACTTTGATCCCTATCCTGATGATTTGGGTCTGCGTCTGGCAGTAACCTGACGATAAAAATGCGAAGGCCCGTTTGACCCATAGAGGCCCAAAGCAGTACCCCGTTTAGACGACATCCTCACTGTCGTCTCTTTTTTGCATTCCACGCAAAATACTGTAATTATATACAGGCCAGTAACGCAAAAAAGGGACTGCCTGTGATCACCACCCTGCACATTCAAAACTACCGCTCGATTCGCGAAATGTCACTGGAGCTGGAACAGCTCAACATCGTCTTTGGCCCAAACGGCACCGGAAAATCAAATATCTACAAAGCGATCCACCTGATGCACAGCGCCGCGCAGGGGCAGTTTTCGCAGGCACTGGCGAACGAGGGTGGGATTTTAAAAGTCTTCTGGGCAGGCAAAACCCGCAGCGACCAGCTGCGGCGGATGAATTTGGCCGTTGAAACCGAAACCTACGAATACGAGCTGCAGGTAGGCTTTGTCGAAAAACTGCCTTACCCCTCGCAGTTTCAACTCGATCCGGTGATCAAAGAAGAGTCCATCTGGCTGAGTGGTCAATACCGCCGCCCGTCGTCACAGCTGATGAAGCGCAGGAATCAGGCAGTGTTTCTGAATAACGTGCATCACGAGAAAGTGACCCACAGCGGCACGCTTTACGAAAACGAATCGGTGTTCGGCCAGCTTGGCGAGCCGCATCTCTACCCGGAAGTGTCGCAGATGCGCGAGTCCCTGCGTAACTGGCGCTTTTACCATGAGTTTTCCGTCTCATCCGGCTCGGCCATGCGCGCGCCTCAGGTCGGTTTCCGCTCCCCGGTGCTGGCCAGCGACGGGGCAAACCTGGCGGCGGCGTTTCAGACCATAGTGGAAATTGGCGACGAGCTGCTGCTGATGCGCATTCTCGACCAGGCCTTCCCCGGCTGCGTGTTTTACAGCGACAACACCGGTGGGCGTTTTCGCATGATGATGCAGCGTGAAGGGCTGAGCAGACCGCTGGAACCGGCGGAGTTTTCCGACGGCACTCTGCGTTTTCTGTGCCTGGCGGTGGCGCTATTAAGCCCGCGTCCACCGGCCTTTATCGCGTTGAACGAACCGGAAAACAGCCTGCATCCGCAGATGCTGCCCGCGCTGGCGAGCTTAATCGCAGAGGCCAGCCGCTACTCGCAGATCTGGCTGACCAGCCACTCGCCGGAGCTGGCGAATTTAATTGAGAAACAGCGATCGTTTTCGCTGTATCAGCTGTCGATGGTGGAAGGGGAAACGAAGGTGGAGAGGCTGGGGTAAACGCCGGGTGGCGCTGCGCTTACCCGGCCTACGAATGAGTCCGAAAGGTCCTCCGCCACTCCGCCGGACTCACCCCAAAACGCGCCTTAAACTGCTGTCGCCAGGTGACGGCGGAATTAAACCCCACTAGCTCAGCCACGCGCTCAATCGGCATATTTCCGGCTTCAAGCAGGATCTGGCTGCGCAGTAGCGCGGCGTCGCTGTCGTTTTGTACATAAATCGGTTTGTCTTTGGCGATCTGTGCAATGGCGGTTTGATCCCAATGATCGTCATGCGTGTGGGTGACAATCACCGCGTCGGCATCGAGCAGCGTAGTAACCTCAACAGGCAGGTCAACGGTCGGGTTACGAATATCTGCATGCGCCGTGCCCGGGAAACCGGGGTAAGCCCCTTTCGGCGCGAGCATGGGGGCAACTAAAAAACGTTTTCCCGCGTAGGTAATCAGCTGAGTGGCATTGCGAATCTGAGTAATGTTCATGGGCTATCCTCCGGTGGGTGTGATAAGGAGAATAGCCCGTGACCACGCGTTACGATGTGGGCTAAAGGGCGATGATCGATGGAATTGGGCCAAACTTACCAGCCTGGCACCGCGCCGCCGTTGAAGATCGTTTCGGCCGCTTTTGCCACCTCAGGCGACTGATACGACTGTATGAATTCCTTCACGTTTTCCGCATTTTTATTGTCTTCACGCGTCACGACAATGTTCACATACGGCGAGTTTTTATCTTCAATGAAGACGCTGTCATGAACCGGCGACAGGCCGGTTTGCTGGAGGTAGGTGGTACTAATAATGGCGACATCCACCTTCGGATCGTCCAGCACGCGCGGCAACTGCGCGCCTTCCAGCTCCATAATCTTCAGATTTTTAGGGTTTGCGGTGATATCCAGCGCCGTCGGCAGCAGGCCAACGTCCGGCTTCAGGGCAATCAGCTTCTCTTTTTGCAGCAGCAGCAGCGCGCGACCGAGGTTGGTTGGGTCGTTAGGAATGGCAATCGTTGCGCCGTCTTTCAGTTCATTCACCGATTTAATCTTGCGGGAATAGCCAGCCATCGGGAAAACGAAGGTGTTTGCAACGGCAACCAGCTTGTAGCCGTGCGCCTTGTTATCTTCTGCGAGGAACGGGCGGTGCTGGAAGACGTTGGCATCCAGCTCCCCCTGGTTAGTGGCATCGTTGGGCAGCAGCGATCCGCTAAAGCCCACCAGCTCCACGTCCAGACCGTATTTCTCTTTTGCCACCTTTTTAGCGACCTCCGCCACGTCCTGCTCGGCACCGTTAATCACGCCGACCTTAATGTGTTTGGCATCATTGCTGCTTTGGTCACAGCCCGCGAGCAGCAGGCCAGTCAGGAGAAGCGCACCCAGTCGAAGTTTCACGAGACAGTTCCTTTTGTTAGACGTTTTGAAGACTATATCGACAACGCGACGGCGCGCTAAAAAACGAAAAGGAATCAATAAGAAGGATAAGTTATATGCGGCCTATTGCCGGGTGGCGCTGCGCTTACCCGGCCTACGCGCGGAGGTGTTGTAGGCCCGGTAAGCAAAGCGCCACCGGGCGATGGGCATCACGCCTGCCGACGCAGCGGTGCTTCCTGTAAAAACCACGACAGCGCAAACGCCAGCACCATAATCCCTGCCGCCAGCAGGAATACCGCATGAATGGCCGAGCCGAAGGCATCAAGGTAGTCCAGCCTCAGAGCGTCAGGCAGATGGTGGATGGCGGTCGGGTTCAGCTCGCGCGGCAGTTCCGCGCCTTCCGGAAGGCTGTCCATCAGCCCCGATTGCAGAATATTCGTGAATACCGCGCCAAACAGCGCAACGCCAATGGCCCCGCCAATGGAACGGAAGAGCGTGACGCCAGAGGTGGCTACGCCGTATTGATCCGCCGACACGCTGTTTTGCACCGCCAGCACCAGCACCTGCATCACCAGTCCCAGCCCCATGCCCAGCACGCTGGTGAACAGATAAAGCTGCCAGGTTGGCGACGTGATTGAAATGCGCGTCAGTAAAAACATCCCCACCACGCCGAGCAGCGTGCCGAGGATCGGGAACAGGCGATATTTCCCGGTACGGCTGATGATCCGCCCGCTGATAATCGAGGTCAGCAGCAGCCCGCCCATTAGCGGAATGAGCTGCAAACCGGCCTGCGTTGGCGTGGCGTCTTTCACCACCTGCAGGTACAGCGGCAGGAAGGTCACTGAGCCAAACAGCGACATGCCGATGATAAAGCCAATCAGGCTGCAGAGCAGGAAGCTGCGGTCGCGGAACAGCGACAGCGGAATAATCGGCTCCCACGCCAGCCGCTCCTCATAGATAAACCCGGCAATGCCCGTCAGGCCAAAGGCCAGAATGCACCACAGCTGCGGGTCGCTCCACGGGCGAACGGTGCCGCCTTCGGTGGTAAACAGGATGATGCACAGCAGCGCCATGCTGAGGTAAATCGCCCCCAGATAGTCAATCTCGTGCTTGCTGCGCCGCGCGCTGCCGTGAAATACCGCGCCTATTACCAGCAGCGCAAACAGCCCCAGCGGCAGGTTGATGTAGAAAATCCAGCGCCAGGATGCGTGCTGGACGATAAACCCGCCGATCAGCGGCCCGATGACCGTCGCCAGGCCAAACACACCGCCAAACAGCCCCTGATAGCGCCCGCGATCGGCTGGCGGGATCACGTCCGCCACGGCGGCCATGCTAATCACCATCAGGCCGCCGCCGCCCAGCCCCTGCAGGGCTCGCATCAGCACCAGCTGGGTCATGTTTTGCGCCAGCCCGCACAGCGCGGAGCCCACGAGGAACAGCACAATGGCGATTTGCAGGACAATTTTGCGACCAAACAGATCGCCGAATTTACCGTACAGCGGCACCACGATGGTGGAGCTGAGGATATAGGCCGTCACTACCCAGGAGAGCTTATCCAGGCCGCCCAGCTCACCGACAATGGTAGGCAGCGCCGTAGAGACGATGGTTTGATCAAGCGCAGAAAGCAGCATCACCAGCAGCAGCGCGCTGAACAGCAGCTTAATCGACGGCGCTTTTTGCGCGGGTGGGTTCATGACGTCGGATTCCATAAGAGATCGCTTGAAATTAATTAATCGCATAATTAATATTTGTGGAAGTGATGAATAAGATCAAGAGGCACCGTGGTCATGCCAGCATTAAAAGACAATTCTGAACCGCGTCGCCCCGGCCGCCCTCGCGGGGGTAAACGCGTCACCGCCAGCCGCGAAGAGCTGCTGGATATCGCCCTGAACCTCTTTTCCCGTCAGGGGATCGCCAATACCTCACTCAACGCCATTGCCAAAGAGGCGGGCGTCACGCCCGCGATGCTGCACTATTACTTCAACTCCCGAGAGCAACTGCTGGATGCGATGATTGAGGAGCGTTTCCTGCCGTTACGCGAGCGGATCGGGACGATTTTCGCCGATAACCGGGATTCGCCGGTGAACGCCCTGACGGAAATGGTTAAGGTGCTGGCCGAACTGGCGGAACAGTATCCCTGGTTTGCACCGCTGTGGATGCAGGAGGTGATTGGCGAAATGCCGGTCCTGCGCACCCATCTTCAGGCGCGGTTTGGTGACAAGAAGTATCAGGCGACGCTTGCCACCCTCAAAGGCTGGCAGCAGGAAGGGAAGCTGAATCAGGCGCTGGCACCGGAGCTGCTGTTTACCACCTTGCTGAGCCTGGTGCTGGTGCCGTTCTCACGCATGCGCAATGACGAGAGGCTAAAATCCCTCTCGCCGGAAATCATTGTCCGTCATGCGCTTGCCGTAATCGGCACCGGGATCGGCGGTTAAAGCGCCTTTGCCAGATAGTGGCGCTGCATGCCTGCATAGGGGTAATCCTGCAAAGACATTTGCAGCCGGTAGCCCTGCTTTTCATAGAACGGGCGTGCCTGGAAGCTGGCGGTATCGACCAGCGCGTGCTTGCAGCCCTGGCGTCGGGCTTCATCTTCTGCCGTTTTGATGAGCTCGCTGCCGACGCCGGAACCGCGCACGCTATCGCTGACCCACAGAAAATCAATATTTAACCAGTCGCCTTTACGCACCCCAATTAGCCCGCCGAGCATGATCCCTTTTTCGTCCCGCACGTAAACGCCAATATCCCCGCTGAAGTTCGCCAGATCTAAAAACTGCCCGTTATAGGCTCTCAGCCCCGTTAATAACTCTTCTTTCTCTTCGGATGTAACTTTTTTAGTAATGCTCAACTGCATATTGTTCTCCTTATTTTCAGCGCAATCTGAATATCTCACAGCTTAACCTTCATAAAAACTCCTTATTTCCTCCATTGTTTAATCCAGGAAATATTCATTCAATATGAAAATAAAAAAAGCCTTTCCAATACGCACCTAAAACGTATAATGAGAACGATCATTCTCACTTTTACACGGTAGCCGACGATGAGCACAAAGCTGGAAGAACGACAAAAATTGCGCCAGGACGAGATCATCACCGCCGCGCGCCGCTGCTTTCGCGCCAGCGGGTTTCACGCCGCCAGCATGTCGCAGATTGCCAGCGAGGCAAAGCTCAGCGTCGGACAAATTTACCGTTATTTCAGCAACAAAGACGCGATTATCGAAGAGATGATCCGCCGCATCATCGACTCGCGCATCGAGGAGATGCAGGGCAAAACGCTGGTTGAAGGGATGCCGCAGGCTCTCGCCTGGCGGCAAACGCTCAACGAGGATGACGATGCGCTGATGCTGGAAATGTCCGCCGAGGCCACGCGTAATCCTCAGGTTGCTGCCATGCTGATCGAAGCCGAATCGCGCATGTTCACCAACGCCTGCGCGCACCTGAAAAAGCAGTTCCCCCACCTGAGCGATGAGCATATTCGCTGCTGCGTGGAGATTACCGCCGTGATGATCGAAGGAACGATTTACCGTCGACTCGCGCCGTTAAAAGTACCGTCAGAACAATTAGAACCTCTTTATCAGGATATTTTAAATATGCTTTTCTCTGCGAAGTAATCGCATATGAATAATTAGCGGGAATAAGTAATTCCCCTTTTTTACATTTCTGGCTCAGCCAGAGATGCGGTATCGCTGTGCCTTTAAATAGCCCTCCTCCCTGTTAAGCGATTAACAGGGCAGGCATCGTTCACCCTGGAAAAAGATTATGAAAACCATAACAACCTCCATCGCGGCATTACTCCTCCTGACAGGGTGCGATAATGCGCAAACATCTGCTCCCCAGCGTCCTCTTCCGGATGTGGGGATTGTCACGCTCATGAGCCAGCCTGTTTCCGTCGTCAGCGAGCTGACGGGCCGTACCACCGCCGCCATGAGCGCCGAAGTGCGCCCGCAGGTAGGCGGCATTATCCAGAAGCGGCTGTTCACCGAAGGCGATACGGTCAAGGCCGGACAGGCGTTGTATCAAATTGACCCTTCCAGCTACCGCGCCGCCTACGATGAAGCCGCCGCGGCGCTAAAGCAGGCGCAGGCGCTGGTGCAGGCCGACTGCCAGAAGGCCCAGCGCTATGCGCAGCTGGTGAAAGATGACGGCGTGTCACGTCAGGATGCAGAGGACGCGAAGTCCACCTGCGCACAGGACAAGGCCAGCGTCGAGTCAAAGAAGGCCGCGCAGGAAAGCGCGCGCATTAACCTCAACTGGACCACCGTGACCGCACCGATTGCCGGACGTATCGGCATCTCCTCCGTCACCCCCGGCGCGCTGGTGACCGCTCAGCAGGATACCGCCCTCGCCACCATTCGCGGGCTCGACAGCATGTACGTCGATCTCACACGTTCCAGCGCCGATCTGCTGCGTTTACGCAAGCAAACCCTTGCCACCAATAGCGATACGCTAAGCGTGTCGTTAATCCTCGAAGACGGCAGCACCTACGGTGAAAAAGGCCGCCTGGCGTTAACCGAAGTGGCGGTGGATGAATCAACCGGCTCCGTCACGCTGCGCGCCGTCTTCCCGAACCCGCAGCATCAGCTCCTGCCGGGGATGTTTGTCCGCGCCAGAGTGGATGAAGGCATCATGAACGACGCGATCCTGGCACCGCAGCAGGGCATCACCCGCGATGCCAAAGGCACCGCTACCGCGCTGGTGGTGAATGCCAGCAACAAGGTCGAGCAGCGTCAGCTGGAGACGGGCGACACCTACGGCGACAAATGGCTGGTGCTGAGCGGCCTGAAGGCGGGCGATAAGCTGATTGTGGAAGGCACCGACAAGGTGACCGCCGGGCAGGAAGTGAAAGCCGAAGAGATGAAAGCCAGTGGAGGAAACGCCTGATGTTTTCCCGTTTCTTCGTGCGTCGCCCGGTCTTTGCCTGGGTTATCGCCATTCTTATCATGCTCGCCGGGATGCTCGCTATCCGCTCGCTGCCGGTCGCGCAGTACCCGGACGTCGCCCCGCCGTCGATCAAGATCTCCGCCACCTACACCGGTGCCTCCGCGCAGACGCTGGAAAACAGCGTGACGCAGGTGATCGAGCAGCAGCTCACCGGGCTGGATAACTTGCTCTACTTCACCTCCACCAGCAGCTCGGACGGGTCAGTAAGCATCAACGTCACCTTCGAGCAGGGAACCGACCCTGACACCGCGCAGGTACAGGTGCAGAACAAGGTTCAGCAGGCGGAATCTCGCCTGCCGACCGAGGTGCAGCAATCCGGCATTACCGTCGAGAAATCGCAGAGCAACTTCCTGCTGATCATGGGCGTGTACGATAAAACCGACACCGCCAGCAGCTCGGATATCGCCGACTGGCTGGTGAGCAATATGCAGGATCCGCTGGCGCGCGTGGAGGGCGTTGGCAGCCTGCAGGTGTTCGGTGCGGAATACGCCATGCGCATCTGGCTCGACCCGGCGAAGCTGGCGTCCTACTCGCTGATGCCGTCCGACGTGCAGAGCGCGATTGAAGCCCAGAACGTGCAGGTTTCCGCCGGTAAAATCGGCGCACTGCCTTCGTCAAACGCCCAGCAGTTGACCGCCACCGTCCGCGCCCAGTCGCGCCTGCAGACGGTGGATCAGTTTAAAAACATCATTGTGAAGAGCCAGTCCAACGGCGCGGTCGTGCGCATCAGCGACGTCGCCCGCGTGGAGATGGGCAGCGAAGATTATACCGCCACCGCGAAGCTCAACGGCCACCCGGCGGCGGGTATGGCGGTCATGCTTTCACCGGGTGCGAACGCGCTCAACACTGCGACGGCGGTAAAAGACAAGATTGCTGAGTTCAAAAAGTCGATGCCGGAAGGCTACGACGTGGCCTACCCGAAAGACAGCACAGAGTTCATTAAGATCTCCGTTGAGGACGTGATTCAGACCCTGTTCGAAGCCATTATCCTCGTGGTGGTGGTGATGTACCTGTTCCTGCAAAACATCCGCGCGACGCTGATCCCGGCGCTGGCGGTGCCTGTTGTTCTGCTGGGCACCTTCGGCGTGCTGGCGCTGTTCGGCTACTCCATCAATACCCTGACGCTGTTTGCGATGGTGCTGGCGATTGGGCTTTTGGTGGATGACGCCATCGTGGTGGTGGAAAACGTCGAGCGTATTATGCGCGACGAAGGCCTTCCCGCCCGCGAAGCCACCGAAAAATCGATGGGCGAAATCTCCGGTGCGCTGATCGCCATTGCGCTGGTGCTCTCTGCGGTATTCCTGCCGATGGCCTTCTTCGGCGGCTCCACCGGGGTGATTTACCGTCAGTTCTCGGTCACCATCATTTCGGCGATGTTCCTCTCCGTGGTGGTGGCGTTGACCCTGACGCCCGCGCTCTGCGGCTCAATTCTGAGCCACACGGCTCCGCACAAGAAAGGTTTCTTCGGCGCGTTTAACCGCTTCTACAGCAGGACCGAGCATGGCTATCAGAACAAGGTGCTGCGGGCCCTGCGCCGCTCCGGCGGCATGCTGGTCATCTACGCCCTGCTCTGTGGCGCGATGGGCTTCGCCATGCTTAAGCTGCCGGGCAGCTTCCTGCCAACGGAAGACCAGGGCGAAATCATGGTGCAGTACACCCTGCCAGCCGGCGCGACGACGGTGCGTACCGCCGACGTCAGCCGCCAGGTGCGCGAGTGGTTCCTCACCAAAGAGAAAGCCAACACCAACGTGATCTTCACCATTGAAGGCTTCAGCTTCAGCGGCAGCGGCCAGAACGCCGGGATGGCGTTTGTCTCCCTGAAAAACTGGTCAGAGCGTAAAGGCGATGAGAATACCGCTCAGGCCATCGCCCTGCGCGCCACGCAGGAGCTGAGCACCATCCGCGATGCGACCATCTTTGCCATGACGCCGCCTGCGGTGGACGGTCTGGGCCAGAGCAACGGCTTTACCTTTGAGCTGATGGCCAGCGGCGGCACCGACCGCGACGCGCTGTTGAAACTGCGTAACCAGCTGATTGGTCAAGCCAACCAGGACAGCTCGCTGCACGCCGTGCGCGCCAACGATCTGCCGCAGATGCCGCAGCTTCAGGTTGATATCGACAACAACAAGGCCGTGTCGCTGGGGCTGTCCCTGAGCGACGTCACCGACACCCTCTCCAGCGCCTGGGGCGGGACCTACGTGAACGACTTTATCGATCGCGGCCGAGTGAAAAAGGTCTACATCCAGGGCGACAGCGACTATCGCGCCGTGCCGTCGGATCTCAACAAATGGTATGTGCGCGGCAGCGACAGCACCATGACCCCGTTCTCCGCGTTCGCCACCACCCGCTGGGAGTACGGCCCGGAAAGCCTGGTACGCTACAACGGCTCGGCGGCGTATGAGATTCAGGGCGAAAACGCCAGCGGCGCCAGCTCCGGCACGGCGATGAGCAAAATGGAGCAGTTGGCAAACAGCCTGCCGTCCGGCAGCACCTGGGCGTGGAGCGGTTTGTCGTTGCAGGAAAAACTGGCGAGCGGTCAGGCGATGAGCCTTTATGCCCTTTCCATTCTCGTGGTGTTCCTGTGCCTGGCAGCGCTGTATGAGAGCTGGTCAGTACCGATTTCGGTCATCATGGTGATCCCGCTTGGCGTGCTGGGCGCAGCCGTCGCCGCCTCCCTGCGCGGCCTGAACAACGATGTCTACTTCCAGGTGGCGCTGCTGACCACCATCGGCCTGTCGTCGAAGAACGCCATCCTGATTGTGGAATTTGCCGAAGCCAAAGTCGCGGAAGGATACTCCCTGACGCGCGCCGCGCTGCGTGCCGCTCAGACGCGTCTGCGTCCGATCATCATGACCTCGCTGGCGTTTATCGCAGGGGTTACGCCGCTGGCCGTGGCAACCGGGGCAGGTGCCAACAGCCGCGTGGCAATTGGTACCGGCATTATCGGTGGGACGCTGGCCGCAACGCTGCTGGCGATCTTCTTCGTCCCCTTATTCTTTGTACTGGTGAAACGTCTGTTCTCCGGTAAGCACGCAAACCGGAGGTCATAATGTTTCGTGTATCTATTTTAGCGTTAGCCCTGCTGAGCGCAGGCTGTGTGTCGTTAGACCCAACGTATCAACGCCCGGACGCCCCCGTCCCGGCAACCTTACCCGGCGCGCACGGCGAAGCCACCGCCGTGGTGAGCCAGTGGCAGCAGGTGATGAACGACGCGCGGCTGAAAAGCGTGGTGACGATGGCGCTTAACAGCAACCGTGACGTGCAAAAAGCGATTGCGGATATCGACGCCGCCCGCGCCCAGTACGGTGAAACGCGCTCGTCCCTGTTCCCGACGGTAGACGCCGAGCTGAGCCACACCCGCAGCCGCACGCTGGCAAGTGGCGTGACCACCAGCGACGAAGCCAACGGCGCGGTCTCCAGCTTCGAGCTGGATCTGTTTGGCCGCAACCAGAGCCTCTCCCGCGCCGCGCGTGAAACATGGCTTGCCAGCGAATTCACCGCGCAGAATACGCGCCTGACGATGGTTAGCGAGCTGACCACGGCCTGGGTGACGCTGGCGGCGGATAACAGCAACCTGGCGCTGGCGAAATCCACAATGGAGAGCGCGGCGAACTCGCTCAAGATTGTGAAGCGCCAGCGTGAGGTGGGCGTGGCGGCGGCAACGGACGTCAGTGAAGCGATGGCGGTTTACCAGCAGGCGCGCGCCAGCGTGGCGAGCTACCAGACGCTGGTGATGCAGGACAAAAACGCCCTTAATCTGCTGGCGGGCGATACGGTGCCGGAGAACCTGCTGCCCGGCACGCTGGAGAGCCTGAGCGATAATGCCATCACGCTGATCCCGGCGGGCGTCAGCTCCAGCGCGCTGCTGCGTCGCCCGGATATTCAGGAGGCCGAGCATAACCTGCTGAGCGCCAACGCCAACATCGGCGCGGCGCGCGCCAACTTCTTCCCGACCATCTCGCTCACCGCCAGCGCGGGCGTCGGCAGCGATTCGCTCTCCTCCCTGTTCAGCCACGGGATGAAGGTCTGGTCGTTTGCACCGTCCATCACCCTGCCGCTGTTTAGCGGCGGGAACAACCTGGCCCAGCTGCGCTACGCGGAAGCGGAGAAGAAGGGACTGATTGCCACCTACGAGAAAGCCATCCAGAGCGCGTTTAAGGACGTGGCCGACGCGCTGGCGCGGCGTGAAACCCTGGGCGAGCAGCTGGATGCCCAGCGCGAATACGTGGCGGCGGAGCAAAAAACGCTGGATGTGGCAACGCGCAGCTATAAGGCAGGCGCGGGGGATTATCTGACGGTGCTTACCGCGCAGCGGTCGCTGTGGTCGGCGCAGGAATCGCTGATTGCGCTGCAGCAAACCGACCTGGAAAACCGCATCACACTGTGGCAGTCGCTGGGCGGCGGGATCCAGTAACCTCATCGGTGGGCGATTCTCATGCGCAGAAAAGAGAAAATCATACTTTCGGCTGGAATCGCTACACTGAATGTAACGATATATTTCATGGGAAGCATGTGACGTTAACTGGAGATTTCGATGAAAGCTGCGCACCTGGTTTGCCTGCTCGTTTGCCTGTTGTTCGCCGCGTTTGTCCACGCTCAGGAGAAGGACGATCCGGCGAAAGATGCCCAGATAAAACAGCAGGTTCTGAAAGATGTGAAGAAAACCTGCACGCCACAGAAAAAGCAGAGCGATAAGGCCTGGCAGGCAATGATTTTGTCGTCGGAGGCCAACCAGCTGCTGATCAAAAACGCCATCACCGCCGTGAAGCGCGACAATCTGGACGCCTACTGGGATGCCGTCAGTCAGGTGGATTGCATGGAAGACTATTGAATGCTGCTCGCCGGGTGGCGCTGCGCTTACCCGGCCTACATCACACGTTTAACGTTTCCGCACGTCCGGAATAATTAAATCCCCTCGCAGCACGTACGACCCCAGCATCTGCGTTTTCTCCGTCAGCCAGCTCACAATCCGCGCCGCCATGGCGTCCATGGAATATTCAATCGCCGGGATCACCGGAATACCCGGCAGATGCAGCGATCCGCCCAGGCTGAAGACCATGATGTCGTCCGGCACCGATTTGTTAAACGCCTGCAGCTGCGGGATCACCCGCTGGGCTTCCTGCTCGTCCGCCACCAGCAGCGCGTTGAAATTCAGGGTGCTGGCGTTGTTCAGCAGCTCCTGCAGCGCAACGGATGAGGAGGTGGCATCCATAAAGACCAGGTTGCGATTAAAGGGCAGGAAATTTTTCTCCAGCGCATGCTTGTAGCCGAGCAGCACCTGGTCGGCAAAACCGCTGCCGTGCGGGTGGATCAGCGCAATCTGGCGACGCCCCTGGCTGGTGAGGTAGTTACAGGCGGTTTCGGCGGCAAACGCATGATCGAACTGGATGCTGTTGGCGTTATCAGACTCCATACAGTCGACCAGAATGACGTTTTCCATATCCACGTCCAGCGGAAAACGGGCGCCAATCACCAGGATATCATCACAGAGCCCGCAGGAGAGTTCTTCAAGGGCGTGCATCACTTCCGCTTTGCTATGCGCGAAGCGCAGCAGCAGATGTTTTTGATGCTGGCTGAGCTGTTTCTCCAGCGCGTAGAGATAACCGGTGGTCTGGTTAATGTTTTCCTGCGCGCAAATCACGCCAATACAGCCCGTCGACTGGCTTAGCAGTGATTGTGCAATCACGTTAGGACGATAATTCAGCTCATCCACCGCTTTCAGAACGGCCTGACGGCTGGCTTCCTTCACGCCGCGTGACCCGCTCAACACCCGTGATACCGTGGCTTTGGACACCCCGGCCAGACGTGATACATCGTTGATTGTAGACATCTCTCTCCCCTGGCAGGCCAACTTCACGCCTGCAAATTCCATTACCGCTACGGCTCACATTATAGCCAGAACGGAGTATATCCGTTTCCGTTTTTCATGGAAACCGATTTTCCGTTTCCACTCAAAATGACGTCACAACAGCCAAATTCCGTGATGCAGATCGTGGTAATAAGCCCCATAAGCACAGCTTCTTGATGGTTGTCACACTTCTGTCTTTTATAAATGGAAACCGGTTTCCGTATGATGTCCAATCATCTCCGCAATAACTTTTTACATTTAGAGGATGGTTGTCGATGTTCAAGATTATGCTGTGCTGCTCTGCCGGGATGTCCACCAGCCTGTTGGTCAGCAAAATGGTCGATGTCGCGAAAGAACGTGGTTTGCCGGTGAAGATTGATGCGTACGGTGTTTCCGAATTTGATACGCAGTTTCCGCAATACCAGGTTGTCCTTCTCGGACCGCAAGTGAAATACATGTTAAAGACACTCTCAGACAAGGCGGCGACGCAAGGCATTCCGGTACAGCCCATCGACATGATGGACTACGGCATGCAGCGTGGCGATAAAGTACTGGACTATGCTCTGTCGCTCATCGAAGCGGCACACTAAAAGGTGTTCACATGAGTTCGTTATATCAATCCATGGTCGCGGTGATTGAGCAGTCAATTACCCCGCTGGCCGCGAAGCTGGGTCAGCAAAAGTATGTGATTGCAATACGCGACGGATTTACCGCCGCGCTGCCGTTTATGATCATCGGCTCGTTTATGCTGGTGTTCATCTTCCCGCCGTTTTCGGCGGATACCACCAACAGCTTTGCCCGCGGCTGGCTGGATTTCTCCCAGACCTATCGCGAGCAGCTGATGCTGCCGTTTAACCTCAGCATGGGCGTCATGACCTTCTTCATCTCGGTGGGGATTGGGGCAAGCCTGGGGCGTCAGTTCAACCTCGACCCGGTGATGTCCGGCCTGCTGGCCTTTATGGCCTTCCTGCTGGTCGCCGCACCCTATGCCGACGGCAAAATCTCGACCCAGTATCTCTCCGGTCAGGGCATCTTCACCGCGCTGATCACCGCAATTTACGCCACCCGCGTTTACGCGTGGCTGAAGCAGAACAACGTGACCATTCGCCTGCCGAAAGAAGTCCCGACCGGCGTGGCGCGTTCGTTTGAGATCCTGATCCCGGTGATGGTGGTGATCGGCACGCTGCACCCGCTGAACCTGTTCATTGAAGCGCAGACCGGAATGATCATTCCCCAGGCGATCATGCACCTGCTGGAACCACTGGTGTCCGCCTCTGACTCCCTGCCCGCCATTCTGCTCTCCGTGCTGCTGTGCCAGATCTTCTGGTTTGCGGGTATCCACGGCTCGCTGATTGTCACCGGCATTATGAACCCGTTCTGGATGGCTAACCTCTCCGCAAACCAGGCGGCGCTGGCGGCTGGCGCGGCGCTGCCGCACGTTTACCTGCAGGGCTTCTGGGATCACTACCTGCTGATTGGCGGCGTAGGCTCCACGCTACCGCTGGCATTCCTGCTGCTGCGCAGCCGCGTGACCCATCTGCGCACCATCGGCAAAATGGGCGTGGTGCCAAGCTTCTTTAACATCAACGAACCGATTCTATTCGGCGCGCCGATCATCATGAACCCGATGCTGTTTATCCCGTTCGTGTTCGTTCCGCTGGTCAACGCCTGCCTGGCGTACGGCGCAACCAAGCTCGGCTGGCTGGCACAGGTCGTCTCGTTAACCCCGTGGACCACCCCTGCACCGATTGGTGCGTCATGGGCGGCGAACTGGGCGCTCAGTCCGGTGGTGATGTGCCTGGTCTGTATGGTGATGTCCGCGCTGATGTACCTGCCATTCCTGCGCGCCTATGAGCGTACGCTCATCAAAAACGAAGAGCAGAAAGCTCAGGCGACCGTCGGTAACGCTGAAGCCGCCAGCAATTAAGTCAAAGAGGAAGAGTCATGAAATACGCATTTCCCGATAACTTCTGGTGGGGCAGCGCAAGCTCCGCTCTCCAGACCGAAGGGGCAAGAGAGGGCGAAACCACATGGGATTACTGGTTTGCCCGCGAGCCGAACCGTTTTCACAACGGCGTGGGGCCGCAGCAGACCTCCACGTTTTATCAGCACTGGAAAACAGACATTCAGCTGTTAAAGCAGCTGAACCACAACAGCTTTCGCACCTCGATTAGCTGGGCGCGCCTGATCCCCGACGGTATCGGTGAAGTGAACCCGGAAGCGGTCAATTTTTACAATCAGGTCATTGATGAGTTGAATGAGCAGGGCATCACGCCGTTTATCACCCTGTTCCACTTCGACATGCCGATGGCGATGCAGGAGATCGGCGGCTGGGAAAACCGCGACGTGGTGGACGCATACGCCCGCTATGCGCAGATGTGCTTCGAGCTGTTTGGCGATCGCGTGCTGCACTGGTTTACCTTCAACGAGCCGATCGTGCCGGTAGAAGGCGGTTATCTGTACGACTTCCACTATCCGAACGTGGTGGATTTTCGTCGGGCAGCCACCGTGGCGTATCACACCGTGCTGGCCCATGCGAAGGCGGTGCAAGCCTACCGCGCCGGGCATTACGCGGGGGAGATTGGCATCGTGCTGAACCTGACGCCGTCATACCCGCGTTCGCAGAATCCGGCAGACGTGAAGGCGGCGCACATCGCAGACCTGATGTTTAACCGCAGCTTCCTTGACCCGGTTCTGCGCGGTGAATACCCGGCAGACCTGGTGGCGCTGCTGAAATCCTACGATCAATTACCCGCCTGTAAACCGGAAGACGGTTTCCTGATTGCGGAAGGGAAAATCGACCTGCTCGGCGTGAACTACTATCAGCCGCGTCGCGTGAAGTGCCGCGACAGCGCGGTGAACCCGCAGGCGCCGTTTATGCCGGAGTGGTTCTTTGATAACTACGAGATGCCGGGCCGCAAGATGAACCCGTACCGCGGCTGGGAAATCTACGAGCCGGGTATTTACGATATTCTGGTTAACCTGCGCGACAATTACGGCAACCCACGCTGCTTTATTTCTGAAAACGGCATGGGCGTCGAAAATGAGCAGCGCTTTATTGAAAATGGCCAGATTAACGATCAATACCGCATCGAGTTTATTTCTGAGCATTTAGCCTGGCTGCATAAGGGTATTAGCGAAGGGTGCAATTGTCTTGGTTACCATATGTGGACGTTTATTGATAACTGGTCGTGGTGTAACGCGTATAAAAATCGCTACGGATTTATCCAGCTCGATTTAAAGACGCAGCAGCGCGCCATTAAGAAAAGCGGGGAGTGGTTTGCCGCCACCGCCTTAAATAATAGCTTTGATAAAGAGTAATGATGATGATCGCACTAGAAGAAGCCGTAATGGAAATTATCGTCAACGCCGGGCAGTCCCGCAGCCTGTGCTTTGAAGCACTGCACGCGGCGCGTCAGGGCAACATTGACGAGGCCAAAAGCCTGCTGCGCGAAGCCGACGGCTATTCGCGCCAGGCACACAAGATGCAGACCAAACTGATCGAGCAGGATGCGGGCGAAGGACGCCAGCCGATGACGTTAATCATGGTGCACGCGCAGGATCATTTAATGAATTCCTTATTAGCGCGTGAATTATCCGAAGAAATTATTCATTTATATCAGAGATAGCCTATGGCGAAATAAATTACTGTAATACCTCTGTACCTTAAATAGAATTCCACTTGTTCTGATGATAGCGACATACTCTGTCAGATCGGAGCGGGATGGTTATTGTCTGAATAAAATTAAACTATATTGAGATAACCATGAATACGATTAAAAAACTTCCATTAACCATGGCGGTTATCGCCGCGCTTTGCCCAATTTCCGTGCTCGCACAAGAATTCACGCAGGAGCAAATCGACGCCATTGTGGCAAAAGCGGTGGATAAAGCCCTGGCCGAACGTCAGGCCAAAATGGATGCGGCGGTCGCGAAAAAAGCGGACGTGGTGACCGAGCCGCAAAGCGCGGCGCAGTCCCCGGATATGGCGATTCCGTTCGGCATTAAATTTACCGGCTACGCTCGCTACGGCGCGCACTTCCAGGCCGCCGACCAGAAATACGTGGCAGTGGACGGCTCCTACAACGGCGCGTCCGCCATTGGTCGTCTGGGTAACGAAGGCAACGGCGGGGAATTCCAGCTCTCCAAGGCCTTCAAGGGTGAAAACGGCGCCATCTGGGACGTTAACGTGATGATCGACCACTGGGGCGACGAAGTTAACCTGAAAAAAGCCTACGCGGGCGTAACCAACATTATGGCCTCCAACCCGAATGCCTATTTCTGGGCCGGTCGTGACTTCCACCAGCGTCCGCAGCAGGGCATCAACGATTACTTCTGGATGAACCACGACGGCCAGGGCGCCGGGGTGAAGAACTTCGACATCGGCGGCGTGCAGTTCGACGTGGCCGCCGTGGCGGCGGTGGAATCCTGTAGTCCGGAAGTGATGGAAGATGAGGCCAACCCGTCGCGCATCACCTGTACCGGCGGTTCCGGCACGGGCGATAAAGGTAACTACGCCGCGACCTCAAAAATCCACGGCATGAAGCTCGGCCCGATCGACATGGAGCTGTACGCCAACTACGGCTTTGACTCCAAGGCGGTGGAGAGCGATGAACGTCTGAACGCCTGGCAGGGCGGCGTGGTGCTGAGCCACACCAACGATAGCGGTGTGAACAAGGTGATTGCCCGCTACTCCGATAACGCGGACAACAGCGTGTTCAACAAAACCGAGGATCTGACCACGGTTTACGCCAGCTTCGAAGGGCTGTACAAATTCACCCAGGCGACGCAGGTGGAGTACATCCTCGCCTTCCACGACTACGACAACAGCCGTGATAAGACCGACAACCGTAAGAACTACAATGCCATCGTGCGCCCAATGCACTGGTGGAACGACGTTCACTCCACCTGGCTGGAAGCGGGCTGGCAGCACGTTGATTACGACAACGGCGGCGATAACAAGGGCTGGAAGCTGACCCTGTCGCAGAACATGTCCATCGCCATGGGGCCGGAGTTCCGTCCGATGCTGCGCTTCTACGTGACCGGCGGCAAAGTGGATAACGAGCGCACCGCGCGCGTGAACAACACCAAAGACGAAACTCTCGACGACTTCAACGTCGGCGCGATGTGGGAGGCGTGGTTCTAAGGTAAAAGCAAAACGGCAACGCAACGTTGCCGTTTTGAGTGTTTGCTCCCTCTCCCCGTGGGAGAGGGCCGGGGTGAGGGCATCAGGCCGCACACAACCATGCTATGCTGTTGGCCGAATTAACGACAACATCGCAGGGGAGAACATGGGTTCCACACGTAAAGGGATGCTAAACGTCCTGATCGCCGCCGTTTTATGGGGCAGCTCGGGGGTTTGCGCACAGTACATCATGGAGAAAAGCCACATTTCTTCGCCTTACCTGACCATGGTTCGCCTGCTGTTTACCGGCGTGATCCTGCTGACGCTCTCCTTCGTTCACGGCGACAAAATTTTCTCGGTCATCAAGCATCGCAAAGACGCCCTCAGCCTGCTGATTTTCTCGCTCGTCGGCGCGCTCACCGTGCAGCTCACCTTTCTGCTGACGATTGAAAAATCCAACGCTGCGACCGCCACCGTGCTGCAGTTTCTGTCCCCGACCATCATCGTGGCGTGGTTCGCCCTGGCGCGGAAAAAGCGTCCCGGCGTGTTTGTGCTGTCGGCCATTTTAACGTCGCTTGTCGGTACCTTTCTGCTGGTCACCCACGGCGACCCAACCTCGCTCTCCATCTCGCCTGCCGCGCTATTCTTCGGTATCGCCTCGGCGTTTGCCGCCGCGTTTTATACGACGTACCCGTCGACGCTTATCGCCCGCTACGGCACGCTGCCGATTGTCGGCTGGAGCATGTTGATTGCCGGGTTAATGCTGACGCCGTTCTACGCCGGGCGCGGGACCACGTTCGTGATTGACGGCAGCCTGCTGCTGGCCTTTTTCTATCTGGTGGTGATTGGCACGGCGCTGACGTTCAGCCTGTATCTGAAAGGCGCGCAGATGATCGGCGGGCCGAAGGCGAGCATTCTGAGCTGCGCCGAGCCGCTGAGCAGCGCGCTGCTGTCGGTGATTTTGCTGGGCGTGGCGTTCACCCTGCCGGACTGGCTGGGGACGCTGCTGATTGTGTCGTCGGTGGTGCTGATTTCGATGGATTCGCGTAGAAGGGTTAAGGCATCGGCGTAGCCTGATGTCCCCTCACCCCGGCCCTCTCTCCAAAGGGGCGAGGGTGAAAAGACAGCACCGAGCAGTCCCCTCTCCCCTGCGGGGAGAGGGTTAGGGTGAGGGGAGAATTTACTACTTCGCCTTCACCTTCCCTGCCACCAGCAGCGCCGTCAGCAGCATCAGGGTTCCGGAAATCACCAGCGGTGACGTCAGCCCCAGATGGTCGAGCGCCACGCCGCCAATGGCCGCGCCGCAGGTGTTCGCCAACTGGATCACCGCCACCTGAATCGACCCGGCCTTTTCCGCCTGATCGGCCAGCGTGCGGGTGATCCACGTCGACCAGCCCACCGGCACCAGCGCAAAGGCAAAGCCCCAGATAATCGCAATCGCAGAGGCCACCCACTTATCGCTGCCCCACAGCACCAGCACCGCCGCGCTCAGCGCCAGCACCAGCGGCGCACCCGCCAGCGCCACTTTCAGGGAGCGTTTCAGAAACTGCGACGACAGCGAGGTGCCAACAAAGCTGGCGATACCGAAGCTCAGCAGCACCAGCGTCAGGCCGTCCACGTCAAAGCCCGCCATGGTCATAAACACCGGGCGTATATAGGTAAAGAAGGCAAACTGCCCGGCAAAGGCCATAAAGATAGCAGTCATCCCCGCCATCACGCCGGGGCGCTTCAGCAGCGCGAACATGTTCTGCTTATGATGCGCCGCTTCACCCGGCAGGGACGGCAGCGCTTTCCACACCCAAATGATGCAGAGCAGGCCCATCACCGCCGCGGCGTTAAAGACGTTACGCCAGCCGATAATCCCGCCGAGGAAGCTGCCGAGCGGCGCAGCAATCACCAGCGCGATAGAGACCGCCCCGAAGATAACGGACAGCGCTTTTGGCACCGTGCGCGCGGGCACCAGGCGCATGGTGAGCGAGGCCGACATCGCCCAGAAGCCGCCGAGCCCCAGACCAAGACAGGCGCGACCGAGCAGCAGCAGGGTGAAGCTTTCAGCAAAGGAGACCAGCAGGCAGGAGAGCGTCAGCAGTACGCTGAACAGGATGACCACCTTGCGGCGGTCGATGGTGCCAATCACCTGGGTAATAAACAGGCTGGCGAACATCGCCACGAAGGCGGTGACGGTAACGGACTGCCCCGCCACGCCTTCGGAAATGCCCAGATCCTGCGCCATCGGCGTCAGGAGGCTCACCGGCAGAAACTCAACGGTAATCAGGCAGGCGACGCAGAACGCCACGGAGAAAACCGCCGACCAGTTGGGGCGAGAAACCTCTTTGGTCTGCGGTCTGGTCGTGGGCTGGATATGTTCTGTCATGGCGTCACCTGAAGATAAAAACGTGCGGAAAAGTCGCGCAGTTTATCATCAAAAGTGTGACGGATTTAACGATTTGACAACTTTTCTTGCATCGCCGCATTCGCCAGCCCGACGATCCATTCCTGGTGCCCGTTAATCATCGGATTCGGCACGGTACGAGCAAGATCCTGCGCAGGGATGCCTTTCTGCGACTCCTGGGTAAGAATACGGACGCGGTTTCCCGGCAAGTCTTCAAACAGCCAGGCGTGGATCACATCCAGACGCGAGCTGGCATCGCCCTCCACCCAGCCGTGCCACGCGATACGCGCGGCTTCTCCGTCAGCGGGCGGAACATACTCCGTGACCTGCGCCTCAACCGGAAAGCCAAAGGTCGTGAAGCGGAAGCGGGCGTTGGCACTCAGTTCCGGACCGCTGCCGTCATGGAAACGGATGTCCTCAGCGTTGCTGTAGTAGTTCGGCCACAGGGTAGTGTCGTTAAGCTGCGCCCAAATCTCTTTTGCGCTCAGCCCGGCGACGATGATTTCGTTGGATGCAAAGTTATCGGTGGTGCCTGGCAGGTAGTCGTTCGGCCAGATAATGGCGGATTGTTTCATGGTTCACCTCATCGTGTTAGTGGATGAGGAGAGGGTGCGCCAGCGAGAGGTATAAATCTAATGACGATGCTTTATACTCTTCATCACGTTTCGTGATATCAGTGCAGATAAAACACGCCCTCTTCCGGAAGGAAAAGCTGGTTATAGCGCAGCTGGAAGGCGTTAAGCTCCTGCGGATCGGGTTCTATCTCGCGCATGAAGCCGAGCGCGAGGCGGATTTGCGCATCGGTGATCGGCGCGGCCAGGCGGGCTTTACGCAGCAGGCGGTGCCAGGTATGCAGATTCTCTTCGCTTCCGTCGACGATGCAAACCTGCCAGATCAGCAGCACCTGGGCGGCATTTTGCAGATGCGCCTCGTCGGGGCGCTCAAGGTAGCGGATAAATTCATTCCCGGAGGATTTACCAAACTGGTCGATCATCGACTCGACCGGCATCGGGGTGACTCCCAGGCGCTCGCTTAAACGTTTGATGGCGCGGCGAGAGTCCGAGGTCAGAACGCGAAATCCAACCACAAACACCACGGCAAGCGTTGCCAGCATTATCCAGACCATGCGTTCTCCTTAGACTAGCCGCTCATCATAGCGGGAAACGCAGCCCGTCGACAGCGGGCAGCGCCATAATAGTGATCGGAAAAGAGGTGGAAAATCGCCATGAAAGCAGATCTGCGCACCCTGGATCTTAACCTGCTGAAAACGCTGGATGCTCTGCTGGACGAGCGCAGCGTTACCCGCGCGGCGGCGCGTCTTGCGCTGACCCAGCCCGCCGTGAGCGGCATGCTCAACCGCCTGCGGGATAACTTCGACGACCCGCTGTTTATCCGCGCACCGCACGGAATAGTGCCAACAACGCGCGCGGAAGCACTCGCGGCGCCGGTAAAACGTATTCTGGCGGATATCGACGTGCTGCTGCAGCCCGTCGCTTTTGATCCACTCACCGCCAGTCTCACCTTCACCCTTGCCGCGACCGACTACGCTCTGCGTGCGGTGGTGGTGCCGTTTATCGCCGCCCTTAAGACACAGGCGCCTGGCATACGCGTGCGCGTGGTGCCCGTTACCCCCGGTAGCCTTGTCAGCCAGCTTGAGCAGGGCGCTATTGACGTAGCGCTTATCACTCCCCACACCACGCCAGATGAGCTTCACAGCCGTGCGCTTTATGATGAACGGTACGTCTGCATGATGCGCGCCAACCATCCGGATGCCGGAAAACCGCTGACGATAGACCGATTTTGCGCCCTGGAGCATGTGCTGGTCTCTTACGAGGGCGACGGTTTTCGCGGCGTAACCGATAGCGCGCTGGAGAAAATTGGCCGGACACGGCACGTGGGACTCTCGGTGAGCCACTTTTTGGTCCTGCCAGACGTGCTGGCTCTCAGCGATATGATTGCCGTCGTGCCTTCACGTATAGCGGAAAACCAGACGGGGATGTTTGTCTGCGAGACACCGGTTCCCGTGCCCGGCTTTACCAAAAGCATGGCCTGGCACGGCAGAACGCACCGCAACCCCGCGCAGGCGTGGCTGCGCGGGTTGCTGCTGGAGACGAGTCAGCGCGCCTGAAGCCCTTTCAGCAGCGCCTCGTGGAAGCGTGCAGGATCCTGCATCTGCGGCGCGTGGCCCATGTCGCTAAATTCCACCAGCGTCGCGTGCGGAATACGTTTTGCCGTCTCTTTCCCCAATACCGCATAGTTACCCAGCGTCTTGCGGATTTCCGGCGGGGCGAGGTCTTTCCCGATGGCAGTGTTGTCCTTCGTACCGATCATCAATAATACCGGCATCTTTAACTCACTAAATTCATAGATAACAGGCTGGGTGTAAATCATGTCGTAGAGCAGCGCCGAGTTCCAGGCCACGCGCGTCTTACCCGGCCCGTTGTTAAGCCCGGCGAGCATAGTCACCCAGCGCTCATATTGCGGCTTCCACTCCCCGGCGTAGTAGGTATTTTTCTCGTACTGTCGAATGCCGTCGGCGCTGACGTTCAGCTCGCGCTGGTACCACTGGTCAACCGTAATGTGCGGCACGCCGCGCGCTTTCCAGTCCTCCAGACCAATCGGATTGACCATCACCAGCTGTTCAACCTGCTGCGGCCACATCAGCGCGTAGCGGGTCGCCAGCATGCCGCCGGTCGAGTGGCCGATGACCGTCACGCGATCGACGCCGAGCGATTTGAGCAGCGCGTGGGTGTTATCCGCCAGCTGCTGGAAGGTGTACTGATACCGCTCCGGCTTGGTGGATTTGCAGAAGCCGATCTGGTCAGGAGCTATCACCCGATATCCGCTCGCCGAAAGCGCGCGGATCGTGGCGTCCCACGTGCCGGCGCAGAAGTTTTTGCCGTGCATCAGCACCGCGGTGCGGCCGTTGGGGTTTTCCGGCTTAACGTCCAGGTAGGCCATATCCAGAGACTGATTTTGCGAGGTAAAGGTAAAGTGCTTTACCGGCCAGCCATAGTCGAAACCTTCCAGCTTCTCGCCGTAGCCAGGGGCATTCGCGGCCATCGCGGGGGAGGCCAGCGCCATCAGCAGCGCGAGGCAGGATAATCGTCGGGTCAACATGCAAGCTCTCCGTTAGCAAAAAGGGCTAAGGCTGCACGAAATGCGGCAGCAAAAAACACTGTAGAGCATACGGGGGAGCGGGAGTGTAAAGCGGGGTAAAGGTAAGCGTGAGGGAAATAAAAAAGCCCGGCGGTCAGCCGGGCAAAGAAGTCACCTGCACACTCAGGCTGCTTTCAATTTCTGCTTCTGCGCACGATTCTCACGGCGGATCTTACGTTCTTCCAGCACCGCTACCATCGCCATCAGGACGATACAGCCGATGGCTGCCGCATCCAGCGCGGCGAAGGTGCCTGCCCAGCCGGTGAGACCGAAAATCGGCGTGCCGTCGGCGATCATCCCCAGACCCAGCTTGGCGAAGCTGTCGCCGATCAGGTAGGCGAAGGTGCCTTTAATCCCATCGGCGGCGCCGATCGCTTTTTTCGGGACGAAGCCCACTGCCGCCACGCCGATCAGTAATTGCGGACCAAACACCAGGAAGCCGAGCGCGAACAGGGACGCCAGATAAACGTACTGGTTGCTGGCATGCTGGTACACGCCGAGGGTGGCGATAATCAGCGCCAGCGCGACGCAGGCCACCAGCGCGCGACGACCGTTGGCGAGGTCAGAGAGCCAGCCCCACAGCAGCGTGCCGACCAGCGCGCCCACTTCGAACAGGGTGAAGCCCTGAATCGCCACTTCTTTAGAAAGCTTCAGCTCCTGGAAGGCATACACGGTCGACCACTGGTCAATACCAATGCGCACCACGTAGAGGAAGATGTTCGAGAAGCAGAGCAGCCAGATCACTTTGTTTTTCAGCACGTACTCAACAAAGATCTGCCATTTGGACATCTCGTTTTCTTCGGTCTCTTTGTCCTCTTCGCTGATCTCCTCGCCGAACAGCTCTTCGGCTTTACCGAGGCCGTAGGATTCCGGGGAGTCGCTGCCGTAGCGCAGGCCGATAAAGCCAACAATCAGGGCGATAATCGACGGGAAGATAAACATGCCGATCACGTGGCCGTCGAACAGGTAGTTCGCGCCGAACAGCGCCACGCCTGCCGCACCCGCCCCGCCGAGGTTGTGGGAGATGTTCCACATGCCGAGGTACGAACCACGCTTGCGGCGCGGGGTCCATTTGGTGATGGTGGAGTAGCTGCACGACCCGCCGGTGCTCTGGAAGAAGCCGCTCAGGGCGTAGAAGGCGATCATCATGAACAGGCTAACGGAGCCGGTGCCCATGCTGGCGCTGAAGCCGAGCATACAGATGGCGGAGAGGATCAGCATAAACGGCAGGAACTGCTTGGTGTTTTTGCCGTCCGCGTAGTAGGACACAACGGTTTTCCCCACGCCGTAGGTGATGGAGAAGCCCAGGCCAATCATCCCCAGCTGCGTCATGCTCAGCCCGTAGGTGGAGATCATGTCGTTCTGTGCGATGTTAAAGTTTTTGCGGATCAGGTACATGGTCAGGTAGCCGATAAAGACCACCAGATAAGACTGCATGAACGGTTTGAACCACATCTTGCGCCGCACGTCGAGCGGCAGATCCAGGGTCGGCTTGCGCACCTGATTTAAGAAGGCCAGCATGACTGAGTTACTCCTGAGCTGATTTTTGCAGCATTGTAAAAATCAGCCGGGAGAGATGCCTGAGACAGCGTCCAGGTAAAACCGGGAAAATTTCTTAGTTTTGCGCTATTCGGGGTGAAAAGGTGAGACGCATCACGCTTCGTTCACCTCGCGTGGCGCCTGCGCGTTCAAAAACGGCAGCAGCAGCAGGGCGGAAATCCCCGCCGCGATGGCGATCGCCGCGAAGAACCCGCTCCAGTGCCAGACGTCGATGACTCGTGCCAGCGGCCAGCCGGAGAGCGACGCGCCGAGGTAGGCAAACAGCCCGACAAAGCCCGTCGCCGCGCCAGCCGCCTCTTTGTGGGAACACTCCGCCGCCGCCATGCCGATCAGCATCTGCGGGCCAAAGACGAAGAAGCCGATGGTGAAGAAGCACGCCGCCTGCATCACGTAGCTGGCAAATGGCATCAGCCACAGCGAGCCGACGGAGAGCAAAATCCCGGCAGCAAAAATCAGGTTCATCGGCCCGCGGTTACCGTTGAACAGCTTGTCCGATCCCCAGCCCGCCACCAGCGCGCCGATAAACCCGCCCAGCTCGAACATCGTCACCGCCGAGTTGGCGGTGACCAGGTCCACGCCCAGCGTCTCGGACATGTACAGGTTGCCCCAGTCGTTGATCGCCGCGCGCACCACGTAGACCAGCACGTAGCAGAGCGACAGTAGCCAGATGTACGGATTTTTCAGCACGTACTTAGTGAGGATCTCCCTGCGGGTCAGCCCCGCGCCTTCCTGCTGCTGGGCAATCTCCATCTCGTCGTGCCGCCAGTCACCTACCGCCGGCAGGCCGACGGTTTGCGGCCTGTCGCGCAGGCGCCAGCAGAGGAACAGCCCGGCGACAATCGCGAGGCCACCGGCAATCATCATCCCCGCGCGCCAGCCGTAGTGCAGCGCCGCCGCGCCCACCACCATCGGGATCAGCGCCCCGCCGACGTTATGCGCGGTGTTCCAGATCGCCCACCAGCCGCCGCGCTCATTGCGCGAGTACCAGGCGGTGAGCAGGCGGGCGCAGACCGGCGCGCCCCAGCCCTGGAAAAAGGCGTTCAGCGCCCACAGCAGGGCAAAGGCCCATAGCGAGGTGGAGAAACCAAACAGGATGTTCACCACGCCGGTGGCGATCAGCCCGACACCCATAAAATAGCGCGCGTTGGAGCGGTCACTGACGATGCCGGAGAAGAACTTCGACAGGCCGTAGGTGATGTAAAACAGCGTCGCCAGCAGGCCAATATCGGTGCGCGTCATCACGCCGCTGGCGAGGATTTCCGGCGCGGCGGCGTTAAAGCTTTTACGGGTGAAGTAGAACAGCGCGTAGCCGAGCCAGATGGTAATCAGGATATGGCGACGCCAGTAGCGGTAGCGGGCGTCGATTTCCGCTTTATCGCCAATCGGCACGACGCTGGCAGGGGTTTTAAACATGGTGGCTCCGTAACGGCAGGCTGACGCTAACGCGCGTCCCGTGGGTGCAGGAGATATTCAGCGTGCCGCCGAGCGCCTTCACGCGCTCGCGCATGCCCGCAAGGCCAAAGCCCTGCTGGCCGGAGCCCGGCGGCAGGCCGCAGCCGTCGTCTTCAATCACCAACATCAGGCGCTCGTCCTGCTGCCAGCCCTGGATCGTGACTGCGCTGGCACTGGCGTGTTTGACGATATTGTTCAGCCCTTCCTGACAGACGCGGAACAGCGTCACGCGCTGGCCTTCGCTCAGGGTAGCTTCATTGATGTGCCAGTCGAGATGACTGACAATCCCGCGGCTTTCCAGCTCCATCTCGCGCATCAGGGAGCGCACCGCCTGCTCCAGCGTCAGGTCATCAAGCTGGCGCGGGCGCAGCCGTCCCAGCAGGCGACGAACGGAGTCATAGACGCCCAGCGAGAGCTGTTCGATATGCGCCCCGCCCTGCTTCACGCCCGCGTTTTCTGCCGCCAGGCGCTGGACAATACCCGCCTGGGTGCGAATGGCGGTGATGGTCTGGCCGATATCGTCGTGCAGCTCGCGGGCGACCTCCTGCCGCACGCTCTCTTCCGTCTCCAGCAGACGCTCCGCCAGACGACGGTTGCGCACCAGTTCGGTCTGCAGGGACTGGTTCAGCTCGCGCAGGCGCTGAATGCCCGCGCCGAGCAGCAGCCCGGTCAGGCTCTGGGCCAGCAGGGAAAGCAGTAAGTCCACAGGATGATCGTGCCAGGTCTGGCTGGCAATCAGCGCGATGGCGTTCATCAGCGTGGCGATCAGCGCCCCCTGCCAGCCGTAGTGCCAGGCCAGGGCGATAATCGGCAGCGCCAGACAAAAGGGGGTAAAGCGTGAAAGTTCGGCGGGCAGGCCAAGCTGTAGCCACAGGCTCACCACAAACAGCAGCAGATACCAGATGAGGTGCCGGGCGCGCCAGTTCACCGGTTGAGTAACCAGCGCCGGGCCGAGCGGCTGCCAGACAGTGCTGGTGAGGTAGTGCCAGAAAACGAGGCAGGTCGGCGCGAGCGTCAGGCCGCCGGTCAGGGCCAGCAGCAGGGCGTTGAGCATCTCCTTCTCGCCGACCCACGGAAGCGACTGCAGCAGCGCGGCGGCAATCAGCGCCGCCCCCTGACGCAGCAGCGTGCGCCAGTCGCGCTGGTGACGGTAGCGGGAAATCAGCGCAACCGGGAGAAGCGTAAGCAGGCTTCCGGTCATCAATAAGGGCAGGTGCGCGAGGGCGACTTCCTGCGCCAACCAGACCAGCATCAGCCACTCTGCGCCCAGCAAAACGGGCCAGTAGCCGCGTGGGCATTGCAGCATCAGCCCCAGACGCAGGCCGAAGGGAAAGAGCAGTACAGCCAGCTCCGGGCGCTCCACCAGATGCAGGCTGATGCTCCACAGGCAGAACCAGGCGGCGGAGAAGATAAAAAAGCTGGCGACGACGGCGATCAGCCGTGAAAAAGCGGAACTCATTGCCAGCTGTCGAACATGCGGCGCGCCAGCTCAACGTCGTTGCTGACGTTAAGTTTTTCCATCAGGTTGGCGCGGTGAACGTGCACGGTTTTCGGGGACAGATCCAGCTCTGCGGCAATCTCTTTTACTGACATTCCCTGCGCGAGTTTTTCCGCAACCTGACGCTCGCGTTTGGTGAGCGGATCCTGACGTCCTGCCGCCAGCTTGATGGCGATATCCGGCGTTAAATAGCAGCCGCCGGTGGAGACCGTACGCACCGCGGCGATCAGTTCGTCGGGGCTACAGCGTTTAGAGAGGAAGCCGCGCGCGCCCGCGTTGAGCGCCTGCTCGACCAGCGCCGGGCTGTCGTGGACTGACAGCATAATCGTCGACATTCCTTTCGGCAGCTGGCTTAGCAGCTCCAGTCCGGAGAGATCCGGCATCGAGATGTCGCAGATACAGACCTGCACCCCGCGCCCCGGCAGGCCCGCCAGCGCCTCGCGACCGGAACCAAACTCCGCCACGACCTGGAAATCCGGTTCGAGGTTGAGAAGCTGGGCAAAGCCAGAGCGGACGATAAGGTGGTCGTCGATAAGGGCGATGGTGGTCATGTGTGTTCCTGCGGTCTGAAAATGCCGGATAGCGCTGCGCTTATCCGGCCTACAAGAGCGAAAGGCGCTTACCTTAAGCGATTTACTCGAAAAACACCGCAATTTTGTTAAACATGGTGGGATCGGACTGATTGCGCGCCACTTTGGTGACATCTTCCAGCTTGTCGATCTGCGCCATCATCTGCTCCAGACGCTGATCATCATTGACCAGTAGCCAGATGCGGCTGTGCTCGCTGCCCTGAATCGGCAGACAAAGAATACCTTCCACGTTAAACGCACGGCGGGCAAACAGCCCACAAACGTGCGTCATGACGCCAGGGTGGTTGCGGACGGTGAGTTCCAGAATGACGTTATCATGTTGTTTCTGCATGGTTTATTCTCCCACCATCTCAGTATTTGCCGCACCCGGCGGCACCATCGGATACACTTTTTGTTCAGGGTCGATACGCACGTGGATCAGCGCCGGGCCGGGGCGAGAAATCGCCGCCTGCAGCGCCGCGTGGGCATCCTCTTCGGCGTTCAGATCGCAGGTATGCAGGCCAAAACCGGCGGCAATCTGCATAAAGTTAATCATCCCCGGATAGGTCGCCGCAAACACGCCCTGCTTGTAGAACAGGCTCTGCTGTTGGTGCACCAGCCCCAGCGCCTCGTTGTTCATCAGGATAATTTTCACGTCTAACTGGTTTTCGGCTGCAGTCGCCATTTCCTGAATGTTCATCATCAGGCTGCCGTCGCCGGAGAAGCAGATGACCTTGCGGTCCGGATTGGCGAGCGCCGCGCCCACGGCTGCGGGCAGGCCAAAGCCCATGGTGCCAAGACCGCCGGAGGTCAGCCACTGGCGCGGACGGTTCAGCGGGTAAGCCTGAGCGGTCCACATCTGGTGCTGGCCCACATCGGTGGTGATAATCGCGCTGTCGTCCACGCAGGCGGCCACGGCGTTGATCAGTCCGTAGTGGCTCAGCGGGTCGCCTTCGGTTGGGATGGCGCCCGGGAACTCGCGCTGCAGATCGGCCACCAGCTTACGCCAGTCGGCGCGGTCGGCTGCGTCCGTCTGCGGGATCAGCTGCGCCAGCACCTCTGCCACGTCGCCCTGAATCGCCACGTGCGGCTGCTTGATTTTACCCAACTCGGCGCGGTCGATATCCACGTGAATGATTTTGGCGTTCGGGCAGAACTGCTCGGTTTTGCCGATCGCCCGGTCATCAAAACGTGCGCCCATAACGATCAGCAAATCCGCTTCTTGCAGGATGTAGTTGGTGCTGCGCGCGCCGTGCATGCCCAGCATGCCGAGAGAGAGCGGGTGCGCTTTTGGCAGCATGCCCAGCGCCATCAGGGTCATGGTGGTCGGCAGGTTGACTTTTTCCGCAAACTGGCGGATTTCATCCGCGGCGTTAATCGCTCCGCCGCCCAGATAGAGCACCGGGCGTTTGGCGGCGTTAATCATGGCGGCGGCATCGCGCACGCTCTCAGCGCTGAATTCTGGCGCGGGCGCACGGTCGCCCGGCTCGGGCAGCACGTCTATCTCGATCTCTGCGGTCTGGACATCCTTAGGAATGTCTATCCACACCGGGCCCGGACGGCCAGACTGCGCAATGCGGAACGCATCGCTGATAACCTGAGGCAGCTCGCTGATATCGCGAACTAAATAGTTATGTTTGGTGATGGGGATAGAGATGCCGTAGGTATCCACTTCCTGGAACGCATCGGTACCGATCATCGAGGACGGCACCTGGCCGGTAATGCAGATCAGCGGAATGGAGTCGAGGCGCGCGTCGGCGATGGCGGTCACCAGGTTGGTTGCGCCCGGGCCGCTGCAGGCCATACAGACCGCCGGTTTGCCCTGCGTACGCGCCATGCCCTGAGCGATAAAGCCTGCCCCCTGCTCGTGACGCGCCAGCACGTGCCGGATCTGCGTGCTTTGGCTCAACGCATCGTACAGCGGCAGCACCGTGCCACCAGGGATACCCGCAACGGTAGTGATGCCCTGTCGTTCCAGCAAATGAACGATCAGCTGCGCGCCGGTGAAACGCGTCTTCGTGGATGTTGTGCCCGAAATTGCCATGCTCCAGTCCTTTTCTTCTGGGCCGACTTTCCGGGGAGGCTCTTAAACGAAAAACCCCGCCCGGTTTGCGCCGGCGGGGTTTTGGATTCGTGTGTTGATCCAGTCCCTACGGCGCATTGCCGACGACCACCACCACACGCACGACGACCACTGCGGCTGGTTGCGCAGTTTTTAGTAGGGTCGAAGTGAAGATGGATGAAGTCATTGGGGACCTGTGTTTGGAATCATTGATTGAATTTATACAAACACAGGTTTTCGGGCATGACAATGGAAATATTTTCATCTGCGCAAAAATGCGTCAGGGATCACGTTTCGTTTGTTGAGTGATAAAAACAAAAAACCCCGCCTAAGCGAGGTTTTTATCAGGGTTTTGCGGTTGGTCGCCGCAGAACACACTGTGTTACGTCAACGCAAAAAGTATACGCGATCGAAGAGGAACGCGCAATTCCGGCACGGATTTTGACGTTTTTGAGTATGGATCGCCTTCCAAATTTTGTCCATAAAATACTGTTCATACATACAGTATTTATCTATACTGAGGGTGTTCGCAGTGAGCGAGGGGGCCGCAGTTCTACCGGCGCAACGAAGTCCTGACTGAAACGGGTGGTGCCGTCAGTGCCTTAACCCCCTGAAGTGAGCACACTGTGTTACGTCAATCCAGGTGCTGGCAACAGGCGGCGGAAAGGTACGCCAGCATCGTGCTCCTTTTAACCAAAAGGAGACGCGTATGAGCGTAGTGGATATGGTGATACTTATCCTCAAACTCATTGTTGCAGTACTGCAACTGCTTGATGCTGTCCTGAAATTCCTTCGGTAATTCAGGTTCAAGTCGCACCTGAGAGGGGCGGGCAACCGCCCCTCTTTAATAACGAGGGAATGCTATGTCGCGTCTGTTAATTGAGCCTGTCACACCGGATGAGCCGGGGTATATCGCCCTGAAAGCGGAAAGTATCGCATTGAATTTCAACATGCTGCGCAGGCTGGAAGAGAACTGGCAGCGTGGCGAGAACCGCTTTAACGCGCCGGGTGAAAAACTGCTGGGTGCGTTTCTTAACGGCAAGCTGGTCGGCGTGTGCGGCCTCAACCGCGATCCGTTCAGCCAGCAGCCGCGCGCCGGACGTATTCGCCATCTCTACGTCAGCGAGAAGTGTCGCGGGCTGGGCATTGGCAAACAGCTTTTAACCGTGGTAATGGCCGATGCCAGCATCTGGTTTGATTTCCTGAATACCCATGCGCCGGACGCCGCATACGGTTTCTATCGTCAGGCGGGTTTTACGCTGGTCTCAGACGAACCGCGGGTGACACACCGCCTTTTTTGTGCGGTGTAACCTGCTGGCAGCATCAGGATGTGAATGTTACAGTTGAGTGACAATTCATCACCCGATACGCCATGACCCTCACCGTATTCTGCATTTTGCTCTTCGCCGCGCTGCTGCATGCCAGCTGGAACGCCATCGTTAAGGCCGGAACGGACAAGCTCTATTCCGCAATAAGCGTCAGCGGCTCCGCCACGGTTATCGCTCTGGTCTTACTGCCGTTTTCTCCACAGCCATCTGCTGCCAGCTGGCCGTTTTTGATTGTCTCCTGTGCCTTACAGGTGGTGTACACCGTGCTGGTAGCGAAGACCTATCAGGTCTCTGACATGAGCCAGACCTATCCGCTGATGCGCGGCACCGCCCCGCTGCTGGTGGCGCTGATCAGCGTGCTGGCGCTCGGCGATAGCCTCTCATGGCTCGCCTGGTCCGGCATTGGCGTGATCTGCCTGTCGATTCTCATTATGGCGATGCATGGCCGTATGCAGTCACGCAAAGGGATCTGGCTGGCGCTGCTGAACGCCTGTTTCATCGCAGGCTACACGCTGGTGGACGGCACCGGCGTGCGGCTGTCCGACACCGCGCTGGGCTATACGCTGTGGACCTTCTTTATGAACGGCTTCTGCCTGCTAAGCTGGGCGATGGTTGCGCGTCGGCGCGAGGCGTCCGGCTACCTGCGCCTGCACTGGAAAAAGGGATTACTCGGCGGTGTTGGCACCATGGGATCTTACGGTCTGGCGCTCTGGGCAATGACGCAGGCCCCGCTGGCGGTGGTCGCGGCGCTGCGTGAAACCTCCATACTCTTTGGGGCACTGATCGCGTTTGTCCTTTTAAAAGAGAAGGTTGCGGGTCTGCGCATCGCGGCGGCACTGGGTATTGCCGGCGGCGCCATTCTGCTGCGCCTGGCGTAAATCACTGGCAACATTAGTTGCCGTTCTTGTTTACAAATCCTGCCTTACCAGGTTTTTTCATTCACCACGACAATGCTTAAATTGTCATCTCACTGTGGTAGATTCTTCGCGCATTTATGGGAATGCGCAGTCACTTATTCTTCATTTTTCTCTTTTGGCAAAAGTATTCAGCGACATGAAAAAACAAAGGAACGTTAACTTATTGTTGATGCTGGTGTTACTGGTGGCCGTCGGTCAGATGGCGCAAACCATCTACATTCCGGCGATTGCCGACATGGCAAAGGAACTTAACGTCCGCGAGGGCGCAGTGCAGAGCGTGATGGCAGCGTACCTGCTGACCTATGGCGTTTCGCAACTCTTTTACGGTCCGCTGTCCGACCGCGTCGGGCGCCGCCCAGTGATCCTGGTGGGCATGAGCATTTTCATGGTGGCGACGGTGATTGCCATTACCACGCACAGCCTGACCGTGCTGATTGCCGCAAGCGCCCTACAGGGTGTCGGAACCGGCGTCGGCGGGGTGATGGCGCGAACCTTACCGCGCGATATGTATCAGGGTACCCAGCTCCGTCATGCCAACAGCCTGTTGAACATGGGTATTCTGGTCAGCCCGCTTCTCGCCCCGCTGATTGGCGGCCTGCTGGACACGATGTGGTCCTGGCGCGCCTGCTACGCCTTCCTGCTGGTGCTCTGCGTGATTGTCACCTTCAGCATGGCGCGCTGGATGCCGGAAACGCGCCCGCAGGACGCGCCGCGCACGAAGCTCATCACCAGCTATAAGACGCTGTTCGGTAACGGATCGTTTACCTGCTACCTGCTGATGCTGATCGGCGGCCTGGCGGGCATTGCGGTGTTTGAAGCCTGCTCCGGCGTGCTGCTGGGCGCGGGGCTGGGCCTGAGCAGTATGGTCGTGAGTATTCTGTTTATTCTGCCGATCCCGGCGGCATTTTTCGGCGCGTGGTTTGCCGGACGCCCGAACAAACGCTTCTCAACCCTGATGTGGCAGTCGGTGCTCAGCTGCCTGCTGGCGGGTCTGATGATGTGGATCCCGGGGCTGTTTGGCGTGATGACGGTCTGGACGCTGCTCATCCCGGCTGCGCTATTCTTCTTCGGCGCGGGCATGCTGTTCCCGCTCGCCACCAGCGGCGCGATGGAGCCGTTCCCGTTCCTTGCTGGCACGGCAGGTGCGCTGGTGGGCGGTTTGCAGAACATCGGTTCCGGCGCGCTGGCCTGGCTCTCGGCCATGATGCCGCAGACCGGGCAGGCTAGTTTGGGTTTGTTGATGACGCTGATGGGGCTACTGATTTTGCTGTGCTGGCTGCCGCTGGCGTCGCGTGTCCCGCATCACGAGCAGCCGGTTTAACCGCATGATGGCCCGGCTTCTCGCCGGGCTTTTCACAGACGGGTGCAATCATCGCCTGTAGTAACGGCTCTGGCGCAGGCCGCCAGGCGCCCTCTTCCCCGTCGTAAAACTGGAAGTCCGCGTTCAACGCATAAGGGATTTTCGCCTTTTGCAGCTCGCAGGCCATAAAGGTGGCGAAGGCCAGCTGCGAAGCGGTTGGCGTGAGGTGGTTTGACTCCCCCACGCCCCAGCCTCCGACCCAGCTAACGTGCCCGGTTTTTTGCTGCCAGCGCAGCGCGGTATTGATGCGATTATGGATAGCCGCTTTCTCCGCCGCCGTGCCGGACGTCCACGGGTATTTACCGCTATTTTTCAGCGGCCCCCACGGGAAAATATGCCACTCCGCCAGCAGGTAGTTTTGACTGTGCGCAGGCAGCTTCAGGCTGGATAAATCCTCCGGCGCGGCACGCAGGCGTGGCGCAATAAAGATCATGCGCTGAGGGTCAATATCGTGGATCGCTTTAATGGTTTTTTCATACACGCGGTTTAGCGACGTGAGGTTGTGGTTAAGCTTGTCGGCGGGCTCATAAATGAGATCAAAACCCAGCAGCGGGTAGCTCTGACCGAAATAGTGTGCCACGGCAATCCACCAGTTGATCGCCTCTTTCTCGTTATCGGCTTTTGGGTCGTTTTTATATTCATCAGCCTGATAAGCGACTATCGGGATCACGCCATACTGCTCGCAGGCTTCTACCAGCTTGCGCAGGTGGATCAGCCGCGCTTCCGTCGGCTCATCGGCCACGCGGATGCGCACGTGGGTAATGCCTTTTGCACGAAAATCCCGTACCACCAGCGGGTCGAATTCGCGTATGCCGCGCTCGGTGCGCGCCCAGTCCACATCCATTCCGACGCCCAGCTGCTGCGCATAATGGGCAGCCGTCAGCGGCGGCTCAGCGGCAATCGCCCAGCAGGAAGAGATCAGCAACGCAGTGGCAATAAAAGGCTTTAACACGGTTTACCCTGGATAAATCGAAAGCATTACCTGTATTTAGCACGCTTTTTCACATTTGGTGTAGAGCGAAAGCGTAATAATTCTTCAACCTGCCAGCTCTCGAAGCCAGCCGATAAAGGCGTCTATTTTCGGCCACTGACGGCCAGAAAGCGTCGAGATATAGTAATGCTGATGGCACTTGAGGGTCTTTTCGCCAAACGGGGCGATAAGCTCGCCCCGTTCGAGCCGTTTCTGCACCAGCCGCTTTCTGCCCATCGCAACGCCTACGTGGTTGATGGCCGCAATAATCGCTAAGTCGGAACGATCAAAACCAATACCCGACGATGGCGGCATATTCACCGCAAAGTGCTGCGCCCAGCTCAGCCACTCATCCGTACCGGAATCGTTGCTCCAGGCCTGACGGTCGTGCAGCAGCGTGCAGTGGCTGAGGTTATCGGGGTTTTTCAGCAGTTCATGCTCGCGGGCATACTGCGGCGAGCAGACGGGGAGAATCTCCTCGTCCATCAGGAAGTGATGTGAGAGGTGGTTTGGCGGCGAATCGTCGAAATAGAGCGCCAGATCGACGCCCGTTCGCTGCATATTAACGTAATCATTGCCGGTCAGGATGGTGAGTGAGATCGACGGATAGCGGCGGGTAAAGTCCCCCAGCATGGGCACCAGCCAGCACTGGGCAATCGACGGGCGGGAGTAAACCGTCAGCGTGCCGGAGAGCGCCTGGTTTTTGATATCCAGGATCTCCTGATTCAGGGTGTCGAGGGACGATTTTAGCGTCCAGTAAACGCGCTTGCCTTCCTGCGTCAGCTCGACTTTCCGGTGCGAGCGGACGAACAGCTGAATGCCCAGTTCCTCTTCCAGCAGGTTGATGCGGTGGCTCACCGCGCTGGGGCTGAGCGACAGCTCCGCCGCCGCCAGGGCGAAGGACTCATGCCGGGCAGCCACTTCAAAGGTGTACATTTTCGACAGCTGCCAGCCGTTTAACAGCCGGTTTCTGGCTTCATTTGCATCGGTCATCACAATTCTCGCGCGTGGTATCTGCGCTCAGCATACCGCTCAAGGATGAATTTATGTGAACCTAATACGAGTTAAGTGCACTTTTTAGAACGCAGTCACTTAGTTGATCCAATCTGGCTCACCTGAACGCCAATTTATATCGTTTGTCAGCCTACGCCGTTTTTTCGTCCAATACCCACAGATGACATAAGGGTGAGGTGAGATATGGGATCGCAGGTCTGGGTTGTGGCAACGCTGCTGGTCAGCATTGTGTTGATTGTTTTAACCATCGTAAAACTGAAGTTTCACCCGTTCCTCGCGCTGCTGCTGGCGAGCTTTTTCGTCGGCGCGATGATGGGGATGAGCCCGCTGGATATGGTGAATGCCATCGAGAGCGGGATTGGCGGTACGCTGGGCTTCCTGGCGGCGGTGATTGGCCTTGGCACCATTCTCGGCAAAATGATGGAAGTCTCCGGCGCGGCCGAGCGCATCGGGATCGCACTGCAGCGCTGCCGCTGGCTGTCAGCGGACGTGATTATGGTGCTGGTGGGCCTTATCTGCGGCATTACCCTGTTCGTGGAAGTGGGCGTGGTACTGTTGATCCCGCTGGCGTTTTCCATCGCCAAAAAGACCCACACGTCGCTGCTCAAGCTGGCCATTCCGCTCTGTACCGCGCTGATGGCGGTGCATTGCGTGGTGCCGCCGCATCCTGCGGCACTGTTTGTGACCAATAAATTAGGTGCGGACGTGGGAACGGTCATTGTCTACGGTTTGATGGTAGGCCTGATGGCCTCGCTGGTCGGCGGCCCGCTGTTCCTGAAACTGCTCGGCAACCGTCTGCCGTTTAAACCGGTTCCGGCGGAATTTTCAGACCTGAAGGTACGTGAAGAGCACACCCTGCCGTCGCTGGGCGCCACGCTGTTCACGGTGCTGCTACCGATTGCCCTGATGCTGGTGAAAACCATCGCCGAGCTCAACATGGCAAAAGAGGGCACGCTGTATACCCTGCTGGAGTTTATCGGCAACCCGATCACCGCCATGTTTATCGCCGTGTTTGTTGCCTACTACCTGCTGGGGATCCGCCAGCATATGGGCATGGGCACAATGCTGACGCACACCGAGCACGGCTTCGGCTCTATCGCCAACATTTTGCTGATTATCGGCGCGGGCGGCGCGTTTAACGCCATTCTCAAAACCAGCGGACTGGCGGACTCGCTGGCGCATATTCTCTCGAACCTGCACATGCACCCTATCCTGCTCGCCTGGCTGGTGGCGCTGGTGCTGCATGCCGCCGTCGGCTCCGCCACGGTCGCGATGATGGGCGCCACGGCGATCGTCGCGCCGATGCTGCCGCTCTACCCGAATGTGAGCCCGGAGATCATCACCATTGCCATCGGTTCCGGCGCCATTGGCTGCACGATCGTGACCGATTCCCTCTTCTGGCTGGTGAAGCAATACTGCGGCGCGACCCTGAATGAGACCTTCAAATACTATACGACGGCGACCTTTATCGCCTCGGTGCTTGCACTTGGCGGCACATTCCTGCTTTCTTTCATTATCTGAGCGCGAAGAGACGTACTATGGAAAACGCAACTATCACTACTTTAACCGCACAGTTTCCTCTGGTTGAGGATCTGGTTGCCCTGAAAGAAACCACCTGGCTAAACCCGCGCACCACGACGCTTGCCGAAGGGTTGCCGTATGTCGGGCTGACCAAAGCCGACGTGGACGACGCCCACGCGCGGCTCAACCGCTTCGCGCCGTATCTGGCGAAAGCCTTCCCGGAGACGGCGGCAACGGGCGGAATTATCGAATCCGAGCTGGTCGCCATTCCGGCAATGCAGGCGCGGCTGGAGAAAGAGTCTGGCAAATCCGTTCCCGGCACGCTGCTGCTAAAAAAAGATAGCCATCTGCCGATCTCCGGCTCGATCAAAGCGCGCGGCGGCATCTATGAGGTGCTGACCCACGCGGAGAAACTGGCGCTTGAAGCCGGGTTGCTGAGCCTCGAAGACGACTACAGCATTCTGCTGGAGCCGCGCTTTAAGGAATTCTTTAGCCAGTACAGCATTGCGGTAGGCTCAACCGGCAACCTCGGGATGTCCATCGGTATTATGAGCGCCCGCATCGGCTTTAAGGTGACGGTGCATATGTCCGCCGACGCCCGCGAGTGGAAGAAAGCCAAACTGCGCAGCCATGGCGTCATCGTCGTGGAATATGAGCAGGATTACGGCGTGGCGGTAGAGCAGGGACGAAAGGCGGCGGAAAGCGATTCCAACTGCTTTTTCATCGACGATGAAAACTCGCGCACCTTATTCCTGGGCTATGCGGTGGCGGGCGAGCGACTGAAGGCGCAGTTTGCCGAACAGGGCCGGGTGGTGGATGCGGAGCATCCGCTGTACGTCTACCTGCCGTGCGGCGTCGGCGGTGGCCCTGGCGGCGTGGCGTTTGGCCTGAAGCTGGCCTTTGGCGATAACGTTCACTGTTTCTTCGCGGAGCCAACGCACTCACCGTGCATGCTGCTGGGCGTCTACACCGGCCTGCACGATGAGATTGCCGTGCAGGATCTGGGCATTGATAACGTGACGGCAGCGGACGGCCTGGCGGTAGGACGCGCCTCCGGCTTCGTGGGCCGCGCGATGGAGCGCCTGCTCAACGGGTTCTATACGCTTTCCGACCAGAGCATGTACGACATGCTCGGCTGGCTGGCGCAGGAGGAAGGCATTCGGCTGGAACCGTCCGCGCTGGCGGGGATGGCTGGGCCGCTGCGCGTTCATTCGCATACCAACGTTACCCACCTGGTTTGGGCGACCGGCGGCGGGATGGTACCGGAAGACGAGATGGCGAAGTATCTGGCGAAAGGGAAGTAATTATGCCGGGTGGCGGCTGCGCCTTACCCGGCCTATAACTGCAAAATTTGTTGAATGTGGGTGACAGCAAACAGCAGTGACAGCGACAGCACGGCCAGGGCGATGAGGAACTTATCCCGCACCGCCTTCGGCTGTACAAAGTCATCCTGCGCCACGTCCATCAGGTTACGGCTGCGGGTATAGCGCCATAAAATAATCGCCACCAGCGCCAGCACGATAATTGAGATCCAGAATGGCCCCCCCGTGCGGTGCCAGTTGTGCTTAATCGCCAGGGCAATCAGCGCGCCATACCCCAGCAGCGTGCGCAGCCAGGCCAGTGACGTCCGCTCCGGCTGCAGACCGGGGTCCGCTTCGCGTCGCGCTTTGCGGCTATCCGCCATAGAACACCAGCACCATTACCACGCCCGCCACCGTCAGCAGAATCGTGCTGATAATCAGCAGCCCGCGCGTATAGGGCAGATCCTGCTTCAGACGCATCGCCTTCTCATTGCGCAGCCAGCGCAGGTAGCCGTAAATCGCCAGCACGCCCGCGAACAGGCACAGCAGCAGCGCCAGCACTTCACGAATTAATGGGGTGGCAAACTCGGGAGCAAGCTGATCGAGGCCGACACCGGCGGCCAGAAAGCCCAGCGCGGTGCGGATCCACGCTAAAAACGTGCGCTCATTAGCCAGAGAGAAGCGGTAGTCCGGCGCTTCGCCGAGGCGGGAAATTTTCATGAAGGTTCCTTGTCGTGCTACGGGCAGGCTTCAGCATAGCGTAAATCGACAAGGACAAGGAGACCGGCATCGGGCGATGCCGGTCAGGACGATTAATGCAGCTCTGGCCAGTACGCTTTGTTGGCCTCGATCAGATCATCCAGAATCGCTTTCGCGACGGACGCGCTCGGCACGGTTTTCGACAGGGTGATAGCCTGCCAGAGTTTCTGGTACGAGCGCTGCTCCCAGGCATCCACCACCAGTTTTTCCACCGCCACCTGCTGGCTCATCAGCCCTTTCTGGAAGTGTGGAATATCGCCCACTGTGAGCGGCTCCGGTCCGTTATGGCCCACCAGGCACGGGATCTCCACCATCGCATCGGCATCGAAGTTATGGATGGCCCCGTTGTTTGGCACAATCAGCAGCATCCGCTCCTGGGTGTTGAAGGCAATCGCGGTTGCCAGATCGACGATGTACGACGCGTGTTCGTCGATTTCCAGCTCACCGGCGGAGGATTTTCCCGCCTCGATAATCGCCCGGCAGGAACTGAACACGTGCTTCTCACGGTGATCCATGACCTCATTGGCGCGGGTGCGTTCCGGGTTGGAATGCGCGACCACGTAGTCCGGGAACAGGTAGTACTTCAGGTAGGTGTTCGGCATGGTGTCCGGATCCAGCGCCTGCACGTCTTTTGCTTTGGCAAAGGTATCGTTCCAGCTCGCTTCGGTATGCGCATCTTCCGAAGGCGGAACATAGCCGTTTTTTGCTACGTATTCCCGCAGTTTCGGCATCAGATCGTTGCCGTTGAGATCTTCAATCGACGTCCACCAGCCAAAGTGGTTCAGGCCATAGTAGCGCACGCGCATCTCTTTGCGGTCCTTCAGGCCGACAATCTGCGCCATACGCCCTTCAATGCCAATCGGCATATCGCAGATGTTGAGGATTTTGGCGTTCGGACGCAGGCGGCGCGTGGCTTCCGCAACAATCGCCGCCGGGTTGGAGTAGTTCAGCATCCACGCGTTCGGGGAGTACTGCTCCATATAGTCCACCAGCTCCAGCACGCCGCCGATAGAGCGCATGCCGTAGGAAATCCCGCCAGGTCCGCAGGTTTCCTGGCCCAGCACGCCGTGGCGCAGCGGGATTTTTTCATCTTTTTCACGCATCGGGTATTTGCCCACGCGGATATGCGCCATCACGAAATCCACATCGCTAAACGCCGCTTTCGGATCGGTGGTGTAGCTGAACTCAATCTCCGGCGCCTGCTCCCTGAGGATGATTTTGCAGGCTTCGGCGATGGTTTCCTGACGTGCGCCGTCGTTGTCATAAAATTTCAGGGCGCGCAGCGGGAAACGGTCACGGTTGGCTAACAGCATCAGGACGATACCAGGCGTAAAGGTGCTGCCGCCGCCTGCAATGACAACTGAGAATTTTTTCATGATATAGCCTCTGTCAGGGTGGTTTGTTCATTTGTTAAAGGAGTTTTCATCAGCGATTCCAGCTGGTCGCGCACCTGAGGAACGTTCAGGCCGACAATCACCTGAATGCCGTTGCCGCGTCGCACCACGCCGTGGGCGCCGAGGGCTTTGAAGACGTCATCGCTTTGGGTTTTCGCCATATCGACCAGGGCGATACGCAAGCGGGTGGCGCAGTTGTTAATGCTTTCGATGTTGGCCGCGCCGCCGAGCGCCTGAAGGAACCCGGCAGCCTGCCCGACCTGCTGGCTGGCCGCTGCCGGGGCGGTGGTTTGCCCGCGCGCCGCCTTATAGTCGGCCTTGCTGTAGAGTTTGATTTCGCTCTCTTCCCGGCCCGGCGTTTTCAGGTTCAGACGTTCGATCAGCGTTTTGAAGACCACGAAGTAGATCCCGGTGAAGCAGATGCCGATGCCGATCTGGGTGAATACCGTCGAGGCGTGGTTATGGAACATCGGGATCCAGTTTTGCGGCAGGAACTGGTCCAGCAGGCCGCCGCCCATGTTCCCGACCACGCCGAAAGCGTACATCACCGTTGCCATGGTGGCTGCCAGCACGGCGTGCACGGCAAACAGCAGCGGCGAGATAAACAGGAAGGTGAATTCGAGGGGTTCAGTAATGCCCACCAGCACGGCGGTGAGCGTAGCCGGGACCAGCAGGCCCGCCACCTTGACGCGGTTTTCCGGCGACGCGGTGTACCAGATAGCGAATGCAATCCCCACCGAGCCAAACACTTTTGAGTTGCCGTGCAGCGCGAACCCGCCTTCCGGGAAGAGGGTTTTCAGCGGCAGGGTGCTTTGGCTGAACGCCTGCAGGTGCTGCGCCCAGTAAACCTGGATACCGCCTTCCACCGCCGCCGGGCCGAAGATAAACGGACCGTAGACGAAGTGGTGCAATCCGGTTGGGATCAGAATACGTTCCAGGAAGGTATACACCCACACGCCCAGCGCACCGGCAGAGCGCAGGAACGCCTGCAGGGACTCGATGCCCATCTGCACTTTCGGCCAGCCCAGCAGCGTCAGCCAGGCACAGGGGATCATGACGAAGAACGCGAGGATAACGACGAAGGAGCTGCCCTGGAAAATCCCCAGAAACACCGGCAGCGGCTTGTCGAAATAGCGGTTATGGATGGCGGTGACGATGCCTGAAATCACAATGGCGCCGATGATGCTGGTATCGAGCGTTTTGATCCCGGCAATCATCGCCAACCCGCTACCTGCCGTCGGTTCGGCGGAGAAGTCGACGCCAAAGAAGTGGCCCCAGGTCATCCCCATCGCGTTAATGAAGTAGTTCCAGGTCAGGAAGCTAATCAGCACCGCCAGACAGGCGCGGCCCTGCGCCTGCTTCGCCAGGCCAATCGGCAGGCCGACGGCAAAAATCAGCGGCATATTGCGAAACACCGCCCAGCCGCCCTCTTCAATGATGTGAACGATCTGCGCGAAAAGATGATCGGGGGCGGTTAAGGCTTCGCCGACAAACAGCGGGTTGCGAAGCATGATGGCGATTCCGACCACGATCCCGGCGAACGGAAACAGCAACACCGGAGTAAACATGGCACCGCCAAAACGTTGTATTTGACTGAGCATTTTTAAATCCTCATGAAACAACCTGTAGGGGTAGAGGCCTTTATGGTTTTTTGCTGGCCTGAGGTGAGCATAAGAACTTACTGATGCGCGAACATGGCGTGCCGCTGCGATTCGTGATCGCATTCATGGTTTTATTTTGACCAATCAGGTCTACTTTTAGCGGTAAACATGGACATGTCAGGACGCAATCCACGCACTAATATGGGCAGAGAGGTCTACTGGTGATCTACAAATCTATCGCCGACAGATTGCGGCTGCGGCTGAATTCATCGGACTACAACATCGGCAGTCCGCTGCCCGGCGAAAAAGCGCTGGCGCAGGAGTTTGGCGTGGCGCGAATGACCATCCGCAAGGCGCTGGATCTGCTGGTGAACTGGGGTCTGGTTGAGCGACGGCACGGCAGCGGAACCTTTGTCTCACGCAAAGACGTTCACCACGAAACCACCAACCTGACCGGGCTGGTGGAGGTGCTGCGTCAGCAGGGAAAAGAGGTGCAGAGTAAGGTGCTGCAGTTCGAAGTGATGCCCGCCCCACCCGCCATCGCCAGCCAGCTGCGGATTCAGGTGGATGAGCGGATCTATTTTTCCCGGCGGGTGCGCTACGTGGACGGGAAGCCGCTGATGCTGGAGGACAGCTTTATGCCGGTGAAGCTGTTTCGCAACCTCTCTCTGGCGCATCTTGAAGGGTCAAAGTTTGATTACATCGAGAAGGAGTGCGGGATCACCATCAGCGGCAACTACGAGAGCCTGACGCCGGTGCTGGCGGATAAACAGCTGGCTGGCTATATGAATCTACCGGAACAGACGCCGCTGCTGCGCATTACCTCTCTCTCCTACAGCGACAGCGGCGAGTTCCTCAACTATTCCGTCATGTTCCGAAATACCAGCGATTACCAGGTGGACTACCATCTGCGGCGCATCCACCCGGAAGATTTACTAGCCTATCCCCCAGAACAGCACCGCCAGTAGCTGCGGGGTGATGATACGCAGGAACATCACCAGCGGATAGACGGTGGCATAGGAGAGCGCGGCCGCGCCGCTGGTGGCGTGCAGGTTGTTGGCAAAGGCCAGCGCGGGCGGATCGGTCATGGAGCCCGCCAGCATCCCGCACAGCGTCAGGTAGTTCATTTTGGCGAACATCCGCGCCAGTATTCCCACCGTCAGCAGCGGGATCGCCGTGATGAATATGCCGTAGCCGACCCAGCTCATCCCTTCCCCCCTGACCAGGGTATCGACAAAATCCCCGCCGGATTTTAGCCCGACTACCGCCAGGAACAGCACAATGCCCAGCTCGCGCAGCGCGAGGTTAGCGCTAGGCGGCATAAACCAGTAGAGCTTACCGATGCAGCCAATACGCCCGAGGATCAGCGCCATAATCAGCGGCCCGCCCGCCAGGCCCAGCTTGAGCGCGACCGGGAAGCCCGGCACGTACACCGGAATGGAGCCGAGCAGCACGCCGAGCCCGATACCGATAAACACCGGCAGCATCTGAACCTGCTGCAGTTTTTGCTGGGCGTTACCCACCATATCCGCCACGGCGTCGATGGACGACGGGCGGCCGACCAGGTTGAGGATATCCCCGAACTGGAGGCTGGCGTCCTGGCTGGCAACCAGTTCGACACCCGCACGGTTAAGGCGGGAGATCACAACGTCATAGCGCTCTTTGACCTGCAGATCGCGTATCTTCTTGCCCAAAACCTTTTCATTGGTCACGACAACGCGCTCGACGCGCATATCGGTGCCGCGGGTTGAGAGCGAGGTATCCACTTCCTGCCCAATCACCAGACGGGCGTTGTTTAAATCGCCGGGCTGACCGACCAGGTGCAGCAGATCGCCCTGCTGAATGACGGTGCCGGGCGCGGGCACCATCAGCATATCGTCACGCTTGAGGCGGGAGCAGATGATGTTGGCGCTATTGAGGATCGGCACGTCCTGAATCGCCATATTGTTCAGGTTGGGGTTATCGACGCGAATATTGATGGTTTTGATCGGCATATGGCCGTTGGTGAGCGTGGTTTCATGATCCATCGCCTCTTTTTCAACGTTGACGCGAAACAGGACGCGTACCAGCCACATGGAGAGCAGAATGCCGCAAATGCCAAACGGATAGGCCATGGCGTAGCTCATCCCCATCTGGTCGACAATGCCAGGTTCGATACCCAAATCGCGCAGGATTTGCTGGCCCGCGCCGAGCGCTGGCGTGTTGGTGACCGCTCCGGAGAAAATGCCCAACACCACGGGCAGCGGGATATCGAAGATTTTGTGCAGGATCGCGGTGACCAGCCCGCCCATCACCACAATGCCGAGGGCAAACAGGTTGAGCCGTAGTCCGGAGACCCGAAGTGAAGCAAAAAAGCCCGGCCCGACCTGAATGCCGATGGTATAGACGAAGAGGATCAGGCCGAACTCCTGAGTAAAGTGGAGCATTTCGGCACTGAGGACCAGCCCGAGCTGGTCGGCAAAGTGCCCGACAAAAATGCCGCCAAACAGTACCCCGCCTATCCCAAACCCGACGCCACGGATTTTGATATTCCCTATCCACAGGCCAACAACAGCGACCAGGGCCAACACGCTGACGGTTAACGCGATATCACTCATGATCCACTTCCTGTGCATAACCTTAGTTATGCTAAGGATTCTCTCAGAGCCGGATGCGATTGTATGGGCGATGGCGCACAAAAAAGCCGAAGGTAAAAGCAAAACGGTCACCCAAAGGTGACCGTTTTTTATGTTTGCGCCCTCTCCCCGTGGGCTGAGGGATCCCCAGTAATTTTTTAACCGGAAGCGGTCAATGTTGCTTCTGGAAAATTAATGACTTACAGCGACTCCCTGGTCCGGCTGTAAATCGCTGAGGCGTTTCCTGCAGGCCGGGGCGAGGCGCAGGGATGCGCCGAGAGGGCGGGCTTTACATGGACGTTGCCTCCGCCCGTCCCCGACAAGCCGGAAGGAATAAGCCGAGGGCACCGCGAAGCGGCGATTTACCGCCGGGAGCCCGGGTCGCCAGGGGGGTGGCGACTGAGCCACCCTGGCACGTTCACCGGTTATGTCCTTGCAGAGTAGCAAGGAACATAAAGTGAACGGAATAACCTCCACAGCCGTATGTTCCCCCTCACCCCAGCCCTCTCCCTCAAGGGAGAGGGGGTCGTCTGTGCCGGCATTATTTTGTGGGGATCCCTCTCCCTGTGGGAGAGGGTCGGGGTGAGGGCACCAGCCCGCACACTATTAGCTATTCAACGCCGGACGCTCGCTAATGGCGATACGCTGCGGCGCGATGGCTTCCGGCACGTTGCGGAGCAGGTCGATATGCAGCAGCCCGTTGGTAAACGTCGCGCCGGACACTTCCATATGGTCTGCCAGGGTAAAGCTCAGGCTAAACGGCTGATTAACCAGCCCCTGATGCAGCCATTTGGTCTCGGTCTCTTGTTTTTCCGGCGTCCCTTTCACGGTCAGACGCGTGCCTTCAAGCTGGATATCCAGATCGTCCTGGCGGAAACCGGCCAGCGCAAGGGTGATGCGATAGTGGTTATCGTCGCTTTTTTCGATATTGTACGGCGGAAACGTCTGTTGCTCGGTGGTGCTTTGCAGGGCGTTAGCCAGTTTGTCAAAACCAATCCACTGACGCAGCAGGGGGGATAAATCGTAGTTACGCATACTAAATCTCCTTCTGAGAAGCGAGTTCGGCACAGTTTAATTTTGTGCGCAGTTGTTCCTGCAAATCCTGATGGATTCGCATATGCTCCCGTTACGGCAAGCAATTCTGGGTGGGCCGCTCACGCGACCCGCGTAATTAGTTAATTTCGATACGGCGCGGTTTTTTCTCTTCCGGAATCACACGTTCCAGTTCGATAAACAGCAGGCCGTTAACCAGGTTCGCGCCTTTAACGTGAATGTTCTCGGCTAACTGGAACTTGCGTTCAAAGTTGCGCTCGGCGATGCCCTGATAAAGGTAGGTACGTTCTTTCTGCTCGGCCGCATGGGAACCTTTCACCACCAGCAGGTTGTCCTGCGCGGTGATCTCCAGTTCGTTTTCTGCAAAACCGGCGACGGCAATAGCGATGCGGTAGTGGTTTTCGTCAACCAGCTCAACATTGTATGGAGGGTAGCCGTTGCTCTGGCTTTGGTTATTTTCTAAATGGTTAAACAGGCGGTCAAAACCAATTGCAGAACGGTATAGCGGAGAAAGATCGAAGTTACGCATAAATAAAACTCCTGAAATCAGCGAGAAAATGTAGCCTTCCACCATGGACAGGCCTTTGTGCCCCCGAACACCCATCAGGCGAGTTCGTTATCGGGCCACATTCTTAAAATGGGTCTGGATACGAGCTTTTCAAGCGTATTGATGTGAGATTTTTTTGCACTTTGCGGGTTGTCGCTTAGACTGGGACAACAGCACAAAGAGTTAAATTGCGATGGCTGCCACAGTGCGGGGTTTTCGGGCTATTCATTTAGGGTAAGGCTCGCTATAACCCTGAGTTGCAGGTCGATGCAGTGTTATTAACGATGACTGAGTGATGATGAAAAATGTTCTGATAAAGCTGACAGCGTTCAGCGGGGTGGTATTACTTTGCGGGTGCTCGAGCGTGATGTCTCACACCGGCGGTAAAGAAGGAACATATCCGGGGACGCGCGCCAGTGCGGCCATGATTTCCGATGACGACACAAACTGGGGAACCAAATCTCTGGTTATCCTGGATATGCCTTTCACGGCAGTCGCCGATACGCTGCTACTCCCGTGGGACATGTTCCGCACGGACAGTTCCGTGCGCTCACGCGTTGAGAAAAGCGAGCAGGAAAATCTGGCGACCAACGCCGTCATCCCGCCCGCTGCAATGCCCCCGCGTTAGTCCTCAGCGGTTTCCGTTAGCCACAGCTGGCGGAAACCGTCCGTCTCTTCCATCCAGGCGATAGAGCGCCCGTCAGGCGAGAACACGACCGCATCCGCAGACGGTGGATTGCCGTGATCGGACGTCAAAAACGTCACCTCTCCGGTCTGCGCGTCGCAGCAGGCGATCCGGTTTTCAAGCACACATCCCAGCATGTTCCCGGAAGGGTGCCAGTTGAATGCAGACTGAATCCCGCTCTCCGTATGGGTTAACTGGCGCGGCTCGCCGCCCTCGGGAGAGATTAACCACAGCTGAACCGCACCGTTTTCATCACGCATCAGAAAGGCAATCTGCGTCCCCTGCGGATTACTGCGTACCCAGTGGCGCGGCACGTTCACCAGCCCCGGATAACGGTTCTGGTGAGTGAAGGTCAATCGACGCTGCATCACCCCGGCAGGTGGCGCTGGCAGAGTCTCTGGCGTTCCCTGCAGCGGCGCATCACCCGCTCGTTTCCAGCCCTGCTCGTCCTGCGGTAACGCGACAATAAACAGCTCGGGTACTTTTTCGCCCTTTTCAGACAGCGTGTCGCCGATTAACGCCAGCCTGTTGTTGCCTACCCAGCCCTCTTCATAAGCGCGGTTGATTTCATCGCTACCCGGCTGCGGGTTAGGCGTGGTGCGACTGACCAGCACGCTCCAGAAGGTTCCCGGATATTCACGCGGATGATTCCCCTGCGGGTTCACCGGGCCGAAAGGTGCAGCCACGCCGACGTTGCGTAAATCGAGCTTCGGATCGCGCTCGTGCAGCACGTGGTCGTTATAGGTGAAGCTGACGAGCTGCCCGTTCGGGCTAAAGACGTGCACATGGCTGCCGCCGCGCAGCGCGCCTGCGGTGTAGGGCGCAGTGATATCCATCGCGTCAAGATTGCTCACCTGACCGTTACAGGCAATGACTCCCTGACGATGATGAAAATCATAGTGCCAGTCTGCGTCCGGGTTTTTCGGGCCGTGGATAAAGACGTATTTGTCCTGTGCGGGATGAACGGTCACCACGCCAACATGCGCGCCGTCAGTGGCGCGATAGATCACCTCCACCTCACCCGTAGCGACATTGACCCGCTCAATGGTTTCGCCGGTAAATGACACACCAGACGGGCGTACGTCGTAGACCAGCCACTGGCTGTCCGGCGTCCAGGTATTAATATTCGTGAGCTGGTGATGGCGGGAAGTGAAGGTGATTTGTTTCATGAGGATACCCTGATGCACGGTGAGTGCATCAGGGTAAAACATCCGCAGGGATTAGCCTACTCGTTTCACATCGCCCACCAGCAGGATGTAGGAGAGCGCGCCGATCAGCGCCACGGCGGAGATGTAGACCAGCGCCGGGCCGAAGCCGTAGTCCTGCGCCAGGTAGCCGATGACCAGCGGTACGGTGATCCCGCCCAGCCCGCCGACAAAGTTGAACACGCCGCCAGTCAGGCCAATCAGCCGCATCGGCGCGAGGGACGACACCAGCGACCAGGTGATAGAGGCGAAACCGTTACCGAAGAACGCCACCGCCATCAGGGTCATAATCCACACCGGATCGTTGGTGTAGTTGGCACCCATGATGCAGGTTGAGATCAGCAGCCCGCAGATAATCGGCGTTTTACGCGCCACGCCCAGCGAGTAGCCTTTTTTCACCAGCTTATCGGCCAGCCACCCGGAAAGCAGTACCCCGAAGAAGGCCGCCAGGAACGGTACGGTGGTCATAAAGCCCGCCTTCAGCGCGGTAATCCCCTTCTCCTGCGTCAGGTAGTTCGGGAACCAGGTCAGGAAGAACCACAGCGTGGAGGTGACCGCAAACTGGCCCAGATACACACCCACCAGCTTACGGTGGAAGACCAGCTTCCAGTCCGCTTTGGTCAGCGGCTGGCGCGCCTCTTTTTTCACCGGCGCATCGCCATCCACCAGGCCACCGCCGTCGCGGATGTAGTCCAGCTCGGCTTTGGTGATGCTTTTGGTCAGACGCGGCGGCTGGTAAACCTTGAACCAAATCAGCGACCAGATAATGCCAATCCCGCCGGTGACGATGAACACCCAGTGCCAGCTCAACAGCTCCTGGATCCAAATCAGCAGCGGCGTCAGGAACGCCAGGCCGACAAACTGTCCGGAGGTATAAAAGCCAACAGCGGAGGCGCGCTCATGTTCCGGGAACCAGCTGGTCACCATGCGGTTGTTGGTGGGGAATGCCGGCGCTTCGAAAACCCCAGTGATCGCGCGCAGGCCAATCAGCGACATCAGCCCGGTCGCGAAGCCCTGGAACAGGGTCGCCACGGACCAGCCGAAAATGGCGATAAAGTAGGTCAGACGTGAACCCACGCGGTCAAGGAACCAGCCGCCGGGGATCTGGCAGAGCGTATACAGCCAGGCAAATGCCGAGAAGACGTAGCCCATTTCCGCCTTGGTGATGCCAAACTCTTCCTGAATATGAGCCGATGCCACGGCAAGGTTGGCGCGGTCGACATAGCAAATGACCACGGTAATAAAGATCATGATTAGCGTCAGGTAGCGGCGACGCCCGGTTTTTGCAGCAGTAACTGGAATATCCATCGCAATCTGTCTCCAGATTTTGGGCATAGCGAAGCCGCTCACCATGCCCTGTAATTTACAGAGGGTTATATTTTTGTATGTACGTTTTTTTGCCCGGTGGCGCTTCGCTTACCGGGCCTACGGGAGGGCGATCACCACTCCGCTACGCTGCCGTCCTCATGACGCCACAAGGGATTACGCCAGTCCGGCGCGTTTTTACTGAGTTCAATAACTTTGGCTTCATCAATTTCCACGCCCAGGCCCGGCTTCGTTAACGGTTTAAAGAAACCACCTTCCATGCTGAAGTCTTCTTTGTTTTTCACAAAATCGAGCAGTTCAGCGCCCTTGTTATAGTGAATGCCCATGCTCTGCTCCTGGAACACGGCGTTGCGAGAGACAAAATCAACGTGCAGGCAGGCTGCCAGGGCAACAGGCCCCAACGGACAATGCGGTGCCAGCGCCACATCGTAAGCTTCGGCCATCCCGGCAATTTTGTAGCATTCGGTGATGCCGCCCGCGTGAGAGAGGTCCGGCTGCAGGATGGCAATGCCGCCCGCTTCGAGCACGCGTTTAAACTCGAAGCGCGAGAACATACGTTCACCCGCCGCGATAGGAATGTGGGTCTGTTCAGCCAGTTTAGGATAGTACTCGGCCTGCTCGGCCAGCACCGGCTCTTCGATAAACAGCGGACGATACGGCTCCAGCTCTTTAATCAGCACTTTGGCCATCGGCGCGCTGACGCGGCCGTGGAAATCCAGCCCAAACTCAATCTCGTTGCCGAAGGCTTCACGGATTTGCGCCACGGTATTCACCGCGCGATCGACCGCACGCGAGTTGTCGATAATGCCCATCTCTTCGCAGCCGTTGAGCTTGAAGGTATCAAAGCCAATGTTGCGCAGCTGCGTGATACCGTCGATCACTTCCGCGGGACGGTCGCCGCCGACCCAGCTGTAAGCTTTAATTTTGTCGCGCACCAGGCCGCCCATCAGCTGCCAGACCGGCGCGTTCAGCACTTTGCCTTTGATATCCCACAGCGCCTGGTCGATACCGGCGATGGCGCTCATCAGAATCGGCCCCCCGCGGTAGAAGCCCGCGCGGTACATCACCTGCCACAGGTCGTTGATGCGTGCCGGATCCTGACCAATCAGGTATTCACCCAGCTCGTGCACCGCCGCTTCTACGGTGCGCGCGCGCCCTTCAATCACCGGTTCGCCCCAGCCCACAACCCCTTCATCGGTTTCGATTTTCAGGAACATCCAGCGAGGGGGTAAACGGTACGTGGTGAGTTTGGTTATTTTCATTTCACTGCCTCTCGATACGCTTTCACAAATGCTGCCGCCTGCTGTGCGGTACGTTCTACGGACTGCCCGGCGCGATACAGATCGCTGCCCAGCCCCGCGCCCACACAGCCCGCGCTCATCCACTGGCCCAGGTTTTCTGGCGTTACGCCGCCCACGGCAAAGACCGGCACGCTGGCAGGCAATACCGCTTTCAACGCTTTGATGTAGTCCGGTCCAAAAGCCGATGACGGGAATATTTTGAGCGACTGTGCGCCCGCATCCAGGGCAGTAAAGGCTTCCGTGGCGGTGGCGCATCCCGGGCAGACGGTCATGCCGTAACCCACCGCGCGGCGGATCACCTCAGGCTGAATGTTGGGCGTGACGATAAGCCTGCAGCCCATTTTCGCCAGTTCATCCACCTGCTCCGGGTGCAGCACGGTGCCTGCGCCAATCAGCGCCTTATCGCCGAAGGCCTCCACCACGGCCGGAATGCTTTTTTCCCACTCCGGCGAGTTGAGCGGGATTTCTACTGCGTCGAATCCGGCGTCGATAACCGCACCGACGTGGGCTAACGCCTCATCGGGCGTAATGCCGCGCAAAATCGCGATAAGGGGAAGATCAGTTTGCCACTGCATGAGCGATGCTCCTTATTCCTGCCTGAAATGCCGTGTCGCCGGATACCGTTGCAACATCACGCCCAACGGCGCGAAACGCCTGCTCGTAGCGCGACGTCAGCGATGCGCCGGCGACAATGGTGATGGCCTGCTCGTGCGCGATGAAATCACGCATGCTGGCGACCTCTGCGCCAATCAGCAGGCCGGAGAGAAACTCGCTGACCTGCTCGCGCGGGAGATTTCCCAGCACGTGCGAGGCGCGAACCTCAAAAAGCTGCGGCAAAACATCAGGAGAAGCGATCCCACGTTCAAGCCCGGCAGCAAACGCCTCTGACGAGGCTTCCTGCTCCGGCAAACCGGCTCCCACCAGCGAGTGGTTGAGCAGCAAATGGTGCAGCTCGCCAGTCATCACGGTGCGAAAATCGTGGATTTGCTCAGCATCAGCCTGGACCCACTTGCAGTGCGTTCCGGGCATGACGTAGACAGAAGAAGGAGAAAGCGTGCGCGCGCCAAGCAGCTGCGTCTCTTCGCCGCGCATCACGTTGTGGTTATCGTCGCGAGAGACGCACAAGCCGGGAATAATCCAGATATTGTCGCCAACGGACGTTAACTGCTCGTCAATAGCGGAGAAATGGGCGGGAACCGGCAGATAAGGCGCGACTTTCCAGCCTACGTTACTGCCGACCATACCCGCCATGACCACCGGCGTGGCGCTATCGCGCCAGTTTTGTGTGACCTCTGCTAACACCGCCTCGGGGGATTTACCGTTCAGGCGCGTCACGCCTGCTTCTGATTGCCTGCTCTCCAGGCACTGCTCGCCCTTATAAAGCCAGGCGCGCAGATTGGTCGATCCCCAGTCAATTGCGATGTAGCGAGATGTCATGTGATTTCCTTCAGCCTTCGTGTCGAGCTGGCGATCATGGTAAGTGCCGCCTGCTCTGCCGCATCGCCATCCTGATGCCGTATCGCATCGAACAGCGCTTTATGTTCCTGGAGCGTTTTCGGCATGTTGGCCTCATCGCCCATCCAGGTACGTTCAAATACTGCTCGCTGTAGCGAGCTGATCGCCACGCTAAGCTGCTGTAATACCGGGTTATGCACCGACTGCAGCACCGCTTCGTGGTAGCGAATATCCGCCTCGTTAAACGCTTCCCGGTTCTGGTTATTGGCGATCATGTCGTTTAAAGCCGACTCAATCTGCGCCAAATCACCGGACGTTGCGCGCTCCGCCGCCCAGCGGGCGATGGCCGGTTCAACCAGGTTTCGTACCTCGCTCATCGCACCGATAAGCCTTGGGTCGTAGTCGTTTTCCAGCACCCACTGCAGAACGTCGGTATCGAGGTAGTTCCACTGGTTGCGCGGGGCAACAAACGCGCCGCGGTACCGTTTCATTTCAATCAGCCGTTTCGCCATCAGCGAGCGGAACACTTCCCGAATGATGTTGCGCGAGGTTTCAAACTCCTCGCACAGTTCGGCCTCTGCTGGCAGCGGTGAACCGGGAACGTATTTGCCCCCCACAATCTGGGTGCCCAGCGTGATGACGATGCGATCGGTTTTATTGAGAGTCATGGAGAGTCCTTGTGCTCTGTATGTCCATCACTACTTTACCGCGACCGCTGAATTTCACCTCACTTTTGCAGTACAAACGTGAGGGCGTTCGTCTTTGCCGTGGTGGTAATGTAGTACAATCATTTAATGTTGTACTACAATCCAGATCACAAAAAGAACAATTCAATAAATCCAGCGCAAAAAAAAGCCCCGGTTGATAACCGAGGCTGATGATTAAAAATAAGCGTTACTGCAGTACAAACTTCTCGATCGCGTGGGCAACGCCGTCTTCCAGGTTGGATTTGGTCACGAAGTTGGCCACTTCTTTCACGGACGGAATGGCGTTATCCATCGCCACGCCCATGCCTGCAAATTCAATCATCGCGATGTCGTTTTCCTGATCGCCCAGCGCCATGATCTCTTCAGGCTTAATGCCTAAAGCATCGGCCAGCGATTTTACGCCCGTGCCTTTATTAACGCGTTTATCGAGGATTTCGAGGAAGTACGGCGCGCTTTTGAGCACGGTGTACTTCTCTTTTACCTCCGCCGGAATGCGTGCGATGGCTTTATCCAGGATTTCAGGCTCGTCGATCATCATCACTTTCAGGAACTGGGTCGCCGGGTCCATCTTCTCGGCTTCACAGAACACCAGCGGGATCGTCGCGACAAAGGATTCATGCACCGTGTAGTAGCTGATGTCGCGGTTAGCGGTGTACAGCGTGTTGCGATCGAGCGCGTGGAAGTGCGACCCCACTTCACGGGACAGTTTTTCCAGGAACAGGTAGTCATCATAGTTCAGTGCGGTTTGCGCCACCGTACTGCCGTCTGCGGCTTTCTGCACCAGCGCACCGTTGTAGGTGATGCAGTAATCACCAGGCTGATTCATGTGCAGCTCTTTCAGGTAGCTGTGTACGCCTGCATACGGACGGCCCGTGGTCAGGACCACATTCACGCCCTTCGCGCGGGCGGCGGCGATCGCGTTTTTAACGGCTGGAGAGATAGTGTGGTCTGGCAGCAGCAGCGTGCCGTCCATATCGATTGCAATGAGTTTGATAGCCATGAGTTCCCCGGGATAAATGAGTGCTGCCTCATGCTAACGCGATTAAGCCCACAAAAATAGAGCTACATTGCGCAACAGAAATACCCCTTTTACGCAAATCCCGGGGAGCACTGACTTACTCGCGGGTAAGGACGATTTTGCCAAACGCGCCGCGATCGAGGTGTTCAATCGCCTGTTCAAGCTCGTTAAAACGGTAGCGATGTTCGATCACAGGTTTCAGTCCGGTCACATCCACGGCGCGGACGAAATCTTCCAGCGCCCGGCGGTGGCCTACGCCAATCCCCTGAATGACGGGGGATTTCAGCAGCAGTTCACCAGCTGAGAGCGTAATCTCTGTCCCGGCCAGCACGCCAATCACGGAGATACGCCCGTGAACGGCAACGGCGCGCAGGGAATGCTTCAGGTTCTCTCCCCCTACAGTTTCGATAATATGGTCGATGCCGCGATCCTGCGTGAGCGCCAGCGTATTTTCAGCCCAGTCGCCCTTCAGACGATTGATACCCTGATTAGCCCCCAGTTTTTTGGCCTGCGCCAGTTTTTCATCGCTTCCCGAGGTGACAAACACCTCTGCGCCGTGCGCTTTTGCGATTTGCAAAGCAAAGAGCGCCACGCCGCCCGTGCCCTGCACCAGCACCGATTGCCCGGCGCGCAGCTGGCCGCGTTCCACCAGCGCAAACCAGGCGGTAAGCCCTGCGCAGGGCAGCGTGCTGGCCTCGGCGTCATCCAGGGTCTCCGGAGAGGCCACCAGCGCGTCTTCCTTCACAATCACATACTCGGCCAGCATGCCCTGGAAGTATCCGCCGGACGTTTTATAGGGCAGATTGCGCGCGTCCGCCTGCGGCTTACCGTCGATCCACTCAGGGAAGAAGGTTGAGATGACCCGCGCGCCGGGTTTGAAGCGCGTAACACCTTCTCCAATGCTGTCCACCACGCCCGCCATGTCAGACGCCGGGGTAAACGGGAAGGAAAGCGGGATCGGCATTGTGCCTTCAACAACCATTTTATCGCGATAGTTAAGCGCAACGGCATTCACCCGCACGCGGATCTCACCCGGGCCGGGCTGTGGAACGGGTTCCTTTATGAGCTTGAGGCTCTCGCGCCCAAGGGCGTCCATGGACCAGCGTTGCATTGTCTCTGTCATTGTCTGTCTCCTGCCATCAGTTGAGCTTTAGTAACGACAGTCTACCGTTGACTAAGCGTCGCCAGTGGCGATAAGTTTTCTCTTCATTGACGCCAGAATGGATACAATCCATGACCGATACGCTGAAGGATATTCCTGTTTTTGTGGCCGCCGTTGAGGCGGGAAGTTTCGCGCAGGCCGCCATTCGTCTGCATTTGTCACGCTCGGCGGTAGGAAAAAGCATCGCTCGCCTCGAGGAGCGGCTGGGGGTGCGTCTTTTTCACCGCACCACCCGCAGCCAGAGTCTGACCGATAACGGCGCCCTTTTTTATGAACGCTGCTTGCGGGCGCTGGAGGAGATTCGGGGTGCGGAATCGCTGCTTGAAACCGGAAAACAGCAGGTCAGCGGCCGCCTGCGCATTGCCATGCCGGTGCTGTTTGGTCGCCAGTGCGTCGCTCCGCTGCTGATCGCGCTGGCGCAGGAACACCCCGGGCTTGAGCTTGAAATGTCATTCAGCGACCGCGTGGTGGATCTGGTGGAGGAAGGGTTTGATATGGCGGTGCGTAACGGCACGCTTCAGGACAGCAGCGTGCTGGTCGCCAGAAGGCTGGGCGAACACCGCATGGTTCTGTGCGCCGCGCCGGAGTATCTGCTGAAGAAAGGCCAGCCACAAAGCGTTGATGATTTACCCCAGCATACGGCCATTAACTATTTGAGCGCAGGCAGAGTGTTGCCCTGGCAGCTGATGGATAGCGAAGGAACGTCGCGCACCTTTACCCCCCGATCGTCGCTAAACATGGATGATTTGCAGGCTATCTGCGACGCTGCGCTGGCCGGACACGGCATTGCATGGCTGCCCTGCTGGATGGTCGTCAAAGATATTCATCAGGGTAAGCTCGTCCCGCTCCTGAAGCAGGCACCGGATGTGCATTTCGACGTTCATGCGGTGTGGCAGCAGACGCCGCATCTGCCGCTGAGGGTAAGAATAGCGATAGATACGCTGGCGAGCCGTTTACCGTCCGTGATGTCACTGGATATGCCTGCGCCCATAAAAAAGCCGCGCTAAAAGCGCGGCCAGTTATCGTGCGGTATAACGACGATTAAATATCGATATTTGCCGCTTTCAGGGCGTTCTCTTCGATGAAGGCACGACGTGGTTCAACCGCGTCGCCCATCAGGGTCGTGAACAGCTGGTCCGCAGCAATCGCGTCTTTAACGGTCACGCGCAGCATACGGCGGCTTTCCGGATCCATGGTAGTTTCCCACAGCTGGTCCGGGTTCATTTCGCCCAGACCTTTATAGCGCTGGATCGCGAGGCCACGACGGGACTCTTTCACCAGCCAGTCCAGCGCCTGCTCGAAGCTGGCTACCGGCTGACGACGTTCGCCACGTTCGATGAATGCATCGTCTTCGATCAGCCCGCGCAGCGTCTCGCCGAGCGAGCAGATACGGCGGTATTCCGGACCGGTCACAAACTCGTGTTCCAGCGGGTAGTCGGTATCAACGCCGTGGGTACGCACGCGAATAATAGGCTCGAACTGCTTATCGGCGTTCTGCTGGATATCGCATTTCCACATGCTGCCGTGCTGCTCTTTCTCGTTCAGATCGGTCACCAGAGCGTTCACCCAGCGGGTCACGGTCTGCTCGTCGCTCAGATCGGCTTCGGTCAGGGTTGGCTGATAAACCAGCTCCTTCAGCAGCGTTTTCGGATAACGGCGTTCCATACGCGTGATCATTTTCTGCGTGGCGTTGAACTCGGACACCAGACGCTCCAGCGGCTCACCGGCCAGTGCAGGGGCGTGAGAGTTCGCGTGCAGGGTCGCACCATCAAGCGCGATCGCGATTTGGTACTGATCCATCGCTTCGTCGTCTTTAATGTACTGTTCCTGCTTTCCTTTCTTCACTTTGTACAGCGGCGGCTGTGCAATGTAGACGTGGCCACGCTCAACGATCTCAGGCATCTGACGATAGAAGAAGGTCAACAGCAGCGTACGGATATGCGAGCCGTCGACGTCCGCATCGGTCATGATGATGATGCTGTGGTAGCGCAGCTTGTCCGGGTTGTACTCATCACGGCCGATGCCGCAGCCCAGCGCGGTGATAAGCGTCGCCACTTCCTGAGAAGAGAGCATCTTGTCGAAACGGGCTTTCTCAACGTTGAGGATTTTACCCTTCAGCGGCAGGATCGCCTGGTTCTTACGGTTACGGCCCTGCTTAGCAGAACCGCCCGCGGAGTCCCCTTCCACAAGGTAGAGTTCAGACAGCGCCGGGTCACGTTCCTGGCAGTCAGCCAGTTTGCCCGGCAGGCCTGCTAAGTCCAGCGCGCCTTTACGACGGGTCATTTCACGGGCTTTACGCGCCGCTTCACGGGCACGCGCCGCATCGATAATTTTGCCCACCACGATTTTCGCGTCGGACGGGTTTTCCAGCAGGTATTCGCTCAGCAGTTCGTTCATCTGCTGTTCAACCGCCGATTTCACCTCGGAAGAGACCAGCTTGTCTTTGGTCTGTGAGGAGAACTTCGGATCCGGCACCTTCACGGAAACCACGGCAATCAGGCCTTCACGGGCGTCGTCACCGGTGGCGCTGACTTTCGCTTTCTTGCTGTAGCCTTCTTTGTCCATGTAGGCGTTCAGGGTACGGGTCATCGCCGCACGGAAGCCTGCAAGGTGCGTACCGCCGTCACGCTGTGGAATGTTGTTGGTGAAGCAGTAGATATTTTCCTGGAAACCGTCGTTCCACTGCAGCGCCACTTCCACGCCGATACCGTCTTTTTCGGTGGAGAAATAGAAGATATTCGGGTGAATTGGCGTTTTGTTCTTGTTCAGATACTCAACAAACGCTTTGATACCACCTTCGTAATGGAAGTGGTCTTCTTTGTTGTCACGCTTGTCGCGCAGGCGAATCGAGACGCCAGAGTTCAGGAACGACAGTTCGCGCAGGCGTTTCGCCAGGATATCGTACTCGAACTCGGTGACGTTGGTGAAGGTTTCGAGGCTCGGCCAGAAACGCACCATGGTACCGGTTTTGTCGGTATCGCCGGTGACGGCCAGCGGTGCCTGCGGCACGCCGTGGGTATAGAGCTGACGGTGAATTTTGCCTTCGCGCTGAATAACCAGCTCCAGCTTCTGCGACAGGGCGTTAACCACGGAGACGCCTACGCCGTGCAGGCCGCCGGAAACTTTATAGGAGTTATCGTCGAATTTACCGCCTGCGTGCAGGACGGTCATGATCACTTCCGCCGCAGAGACGCCCTCTTCCGGGTGAATACCGGTTGGGATGCCACGACCATCATCGGTGACGGAGACGGAGTTGTCCGCATGGATGGTGACCACGATGTCTTTACAGTGACCCGCGAGCGCTTCGTCGATAGCGTTATCTACCACCTCGAATACCATGTGGTGCAGACCGGTGCCGTCATCCGTGTCGCCGATATACATACCCGGGCGCTTACGCACCGCATCCAGCCCTTTCAGGACTTTGATACTGGAGGAGTCATAAGAATTCGACATCAACGTTTCTCGCTCATTTCAACTTGGGTTAATCCGTTATTTTACCCTTTTCCACGGTAAACATCTTCGAATTTTCGTCCGACATGTCTATAACGTGTTCAGCGCTAATGGCGCTGACGAAAACCTGCGACTGCGTGGCTTTTAAGCGGCTGGCAAGCAGCCCGCGCCGCGCGTCGTCGAGTTCCGAGGCAAAATCATCTATCAGGTACAGGCAGCGTCTTCCGCTTTCGCGGGTGAGAAACTCTCCCTGTGCCAGGCGCAGCGCGCACATCAGGAGCTTGAGCTGCCCGCGCGACAGCGTATCTTCCACCGGCGCACCGTCGGCACGAATGCGGAAATCCGCCTTGTGCGGGCCGTGCGCGGTATAGGTCAACATGCGGTCGCGCTCGAAGTTTCTCTCTAACACCTCGGCATAATCCGTCTCTTTCTCCCAGCCGCGCTGGAAGGAGAAGGTGAGAGAGAATTCGGGTAAAAACTGTTTGCAGGTGTCGGCCATGTCTTCGGCGATACCTGCGCTGTATTCGGCACGCCAGTTGCTGATTTGTTCCGCGAGAGGGATTAATTCCTTATCCCACGGACGCAGCTGGGCGTAGCGTGTAACCTGGCGCAACGCGGCATTACGCTGCTTTAGCAGGCGCTTCAGGTTGCTCCAGGCGTTAAAGAAACCGGCTTCGTTGTGAAAGCATCCCCAGTCGAGGAACGCTCTTCTGTATTTGGGGCCGCCGTTGAGTAAAGTAAACCCCTCCGGCGTAATCAGCTGCATTGGCATCAGCAGCGCCAGCTCTGCCACTTTATGGCCGTCGGTGCCGTCAATGCGCACCTTGCTGTCGCCCTGCTTGTCTTTGGTCAGGCCAATGGCGGTTTCCCGCTCCGCCCCCTGCAAACGCCCGTGCAGAACAAAGGATTCCTGCTCGTGGCGGATGACGCGACCAATCTGCAAACTGCGAAACGCCCGGCCGTGGCCGAGCGTATAGATGGCTTCCAGCACGCTGGTTTTGCCGCTGCCGTTTGCGCCAACCAGGAAGTTAAAGCCAGGGGATAAAGCGAGATCCGCGCTTTCGATATTGCGAAAGTCGCGGATCAACAGACGGGTGAGCGACATTACAGTCTCATTGGCATGACAACATAAGCCGCGCTTTGGCTGGCCGCATCTTCAATCTGTACGCTTGAAACGGAGTCGGTCAGCAGAATACGCACGTTCTCGCACTTAAGCGCATTGAGCACATCCAGCACGTAGCTGACGTTAAAGCCGATTTCCATCTCGGTTCCGGCGTAGGTGACGTCCAGAATTTCTTCTGCCTCTTCCTGCTCCGGGTTGTTAGCGGTGATCTTGATCTGGTTTTCACTCACGTACAGGCGCACGCCGCGGAATTTCTCGTTAGAGAGGATCGCGGCACGGGCAAAGGCCTGCTTGAGGCTGTCGCAGCCTGCTTCCAGCGTTTTGTCCGGGTTCTTCGGCAATACGCGGCGATAATCCGGGAAACGACCGTCAACCAGCTTCGAGGTGAAGACAAAATCACCCACGTGTGCGCGGATGTTGTTGCTGCCGATCTGCACGCGCAGCGGTGTGTCGCCACCGTCGAGCATACGCATCAGCTCAATCACCCCTTTACGCGGCACGATCACCGAATGGTTTGGCAGTGAGTCGCCAATCGGCATAGAACAGACCGCCAGACGGTGGCCGTCGGTGGCTACGGTACGCAGCTCTTCACCTTCGGTTTCGAACAGCATGCCGTTTAAGTAGTAACGAACGTCCTGATGCGCCATGGAGAACTGCGTGGCTTCAATCAGACGCTTCATCGTCGCCTGTGGCAGGGTGAATTCAACTTCGCTCTGCCAGTCGTCCAGGTTCGGGAAGTCTGCAGCAGGCAGCGTGGAGAGCGAGAAACGGCTGCGGCCAGAACGCACCAGCATACGGTCGCCTTCCAGCTGCACGGCGATTTCAGCGCCTTCCGGCAGCCCACGGCAGATATCAAAGAATTTACGTGCCGGAACCGTGGTCGCGCCTGCGTCGTGCGGCTGCGTCAGCGTAACGCGCGCGATCATTTCCATTTCCAGATCCGTGCCGGTCAGCGACAGCGTACCGTCCGCGACCTGAAGCAGCAGGTTTCCGAGAATAGGCAGCGTTGGGCGGCCACCTAATGGGCCACTCACCTGTTGCAGCGGTTTTAATAAATGTTCACGTTCAACGGTAAATTTCATAGCGTCACGATGATAATGTTCTGATTAAATTGGAAAAATCTTCTTTTATGTCGTGGCTTTCTTCGCGTAACTGCTCAATCTTACGACAAGCGTGCAGCACGGTCGTATGGTCACGGCCACCAAACGCATCGCCGATTTCCGGCAGACTGTGGTTGGTTAACTCCTTTGCCAGCGCCATCGCCATCTGACGCGGACGCGCCACCGAGCGGGAACGACGTTTAGACAGTAAATCTGCCACTTTGATCTTGTAGTACTCAGCCACCGTCTTTTGAATATTGTCGATGGTGACCAGTTTTTCCTGCAATGCCAGCAAATCGCGCAGCGCTTCACGCACAAAATCGATGGTGATCGCACGACCGGTGAAGTTGGCGTTGGCAATCACACGGTTCAGCGCGCCTTCCAGCTCACGCACGTTGGAGCGCAGACGCTTGGCAATAAAGAACGCCACTTCACCCGGCAGGCGAATGTCGTTTTCATCGGCTTTCTTCATCAGGATCGCGACGCGGGTTTCCAGCTCCGGTGGCTCGATCGCCACGGTCAGGCCCCAGCCGAAGCGGGATTTGAGACGATCTTCAACGCCGTTGATCTCTTTTGGATAACGATCCGAGGTCAAAATGATCTGCTGATTGCCTTCCAGCAGGGCGTTGAAGGTATGGAAAAATTCTTCCTGCGATCGTTCTTTATTGGCAAAGAACTGGATGTCATCGATCAGCAGGGCGTCAACGGAACGATAGTAGCGTTTAAACTCTTCGATCGCATTGTTTTGCAGGGCTTTTACCATGTCCTGAACGAAGCGCTCGGAGTGCATATACACCACTTTCGCATTAGGCTTGCGCGCCATAATGCCGTTACCCACCGCATGCAGCAGGTGCGTTTTACCCAGACCCGTACCGCCATAAAGGAACAGCGGGTTATAAGCACCACCGGGGTTATCAGCAACCTGACGGGCCGCCGCGCGCGCCAGCTGGTTCGACTTACCTTCAACGAAGTTATCGAAGGTGTGCTTAACGTTAACGTTAGAGCGATAGGTTGGCTCAGCGGGCGCAGGGACGTTATCCCAGCCCTGACGAGCAGGTGCGACGCGAGGGGCCGGAGCAGGAGCGGCCTGAGCTGGCGCGGCTACGTTCACGGTTTCACGTACGGTTTGGGTGACCGGCTTTGTGCCCACTTCAAAGCGCAGCTGTGGGGCATCTGACCCGCAGAAATCGTTCAGCAGTCCATTGATGTTATTAAGGTACTTGTCCCTTACCCAATCGAGCACAAAACGGTTTGGCGCATACAAAGCCAGCGTGTTATCGCTCAGTTCCGCCTGCAACGGGCGGATCCACATACTGAATTCTGTGGCTGGTAACTCATCCTGCAATCGGGCAAGACACTGCTGCCAAAGCGAAAGTGACACGGCGGACTCCACTCGAACAATAAAAGAAAACTATTGAATATTCATGATTGTTGGCGCACATCGACATGACCCTGTGCAAAAGGGGGATGTGCGAATTGCTATCTGCAATTTAATCCTGACCAGGATCCTGGGATCCCGATCGGGACCGCGGATCATAGCCTAAACTGAGCCAGAGATCTTCTGTTTCTCACAGATTCTTCCCGATTTATCCACAGGAAGATCCGAAACCGGGTAAGTGTAAACGATCCTGACGCGAGTGCCCCACGATTTAGCCCGCATATTGGAAAAATTAATGAGCACAGACAATTTATTGCTTAAATGATCTAACGAAGATCCGGGACGATCCTTGCGCTTTGTTCGGGAGCCCGTATAATCCTCGACCCGGCGCGTGATGCTCATCTTCCTGCGTCGTCCGTTGCTCATTTTCCACGCGAAAACGTGCGGAAATACGCGGGAAATAAGGAAAGAGAATTGACTCCGGAGTGTACAATTATTACAATCCGGCCTCTTTAATCACCCACGCTGAGGCGTTAGTCGTTCGAAACTCGTTCGGGTATACGCAAAAGTCAGTGAATTTATTCAAGTTTAGGTAGAAATCGCCATGAAACGCACTTTTCAACCGTCTGTACTGAAGCGCAACCGTTCTCACGGCTTCCGTGCTCGTATGGCTACTAAAAATGGTCGTCAGGTTCTGGCACGTCGTCGTGCTAAAGGCCGCGCTCGTCTGACCGTTTCCAAGTAATAAAGCTAACCCCTGAGTGGTTAAGCTAGCATTTCCCAGGGAGTTACGTTTGTTAACTCCCACTCATTTCACTTTCGTCTTCCAGCAGCCACAACGGGCTGGCACGCCGCAAATCACCATCCTCGGCCGCCAAAATTCGCTGGGGCATCCCCGCATCGGTCTCACAGTCGCCAAGAAAAATGTTAAGCGTGCGCATGAACGCAATCGGATTAAACGTCTGACGCGTGAAAGCTTCCGTTTACGTCAACACGAACTGCCTTCTATGGATTTCGTGGTGGTGGCGAAAAGGGGGGTTGCCGACCTCGATAACCGTGCTCTCTCGGAAGCGTTGGAAAAATTATGGCGCCGCCACTGTCGCCTGGCTCACGGGTCCTGATAGCCCTCATTCGGGTCTATCAGCGCCTGATTAGTCCGCTACTCGGGCCACATTGCCGTTTCACGCCAACGTGCTCAAGCTACGGAATTGAGGCATTGCGCAGGTTTGGAGTGATAAAAGGCAGTTGGTTGACGGTGAAACGCGTATTAAAATGCCACCCTTTACACCCAGGTGGAGACGACCCCGTCCCTCCAGGACCCTTTGATACCAGAGAACACTAACGATGGATTCGCAACGCAATCTTCTTATCATCGCTTTGTTGTTCGTCTCTTTCATGATCTGGCAAGCATGGGAACAGGATAAAAATCCTCAACCCCAGCAGCAGACCACGCAGACGACGAGCAGCCAGGGGAGTGCCGCCGACCAGGGCGTACCGGCCAGTGGCCAGGGGAAACAGATTACGGTTAAGACCGATGTGCTTGAGCTGACTATCAACACCCGTGGTGGTGATGTTGAGCAGGCGCTGCTGTTGACCTACCCGAAAGAGCTGAAGTCTACCGAACCGTTCCAGTTACTGGAAACCACACCTGAGTTCCTGTATCAGGCTCAGAGCGGCCTGACCGGTCGTGATGGCCCGGATAACCCGGCTAACGGCGCGCGTCCGCTGTATACCGTCGAGAGTGATACCTTTGTGCTGGCCGATGGTCAGAACGAACTCGCTATCCCGATGACCTATACCGACGCCGCGGGCAACACCTTCACCAAAACCTTCACCCTGAAACGCGGTGAATATGCGGTGAACGTGGGCTACAGCGTACAGAACGCCGGTGAGAAACCGCTGGAAATCTCGACCTTTGGTCAGCTGAAGCAGTCCATCAATCTGCCGTCCCACCGTGACACCGGAAGCAGCAACTTTGCGCTGCATACCTTCCGCGGCGCGGCGTACTCCACGTCTGATGCGAAGTACGAGAAATACAAATTCGACACCATTGCCGATAACGAAAACCTGAACGTCAGCTCCAAAGGCGGTTGGGTGGCCATGCTGCAGCAGTATTTCGCGACCGCGTGGATCCCGAATAACGACGGTACGAATAACTTCTACACCGCGAACCTGGGCAACGGTATTGCCGCCATCGGCTACAAGTCTCAGCCGGTTCTGGTTCAGCCGGGTCAAACCGGTAAGCTGGCAAGCACCCTGTGGGTCGGCCCGGAAATCCAGGACAAAATGGCTGCTGTTGCGCCGCACCTGGATCTGACCGTCGATTACGGCTGGTTGTGGTTCATCTCTCAGCCGCTGTTTAAGCTGCTGAAGTTCATCCACAGCTTCCTGGGTAACTGGGGCTTCTCCATCATCGTTATCACCTTCATCGTTCGTGGCATCATGTACCCGCTGACTAAAGCGCAGTACACCTCCATGGCGAAGATGCGTATGCTGCAGCCGAAGATTCAGGCTATGCGTGAGCGTCTGGGCGATGACAAACAGCGTCAGAGTCAGGAGATGATGGCCCTGTATAAAGCAGAGAAAGTAAACCCACTGGGTGGTTGCTTCCCGCTGCTGATTCAGATGCCAATCTTCCTTGCACTGTACTACATGCTGATGGGCTCCGTTGAGCTGCGCCACGCGCCGTTCGCACTGTGGATCCATGACCTGTCTGCACAGGACCCATACTACATCCTGCCGATCCTGATGGGTGTGACGATGTTCTTCATCCAGAAGATGTCGCCGACCACCGTGACCGACCCGATGCAGCAGAAGATCATGACCTTTATGCCGGTCATCTTCACCGTGTTCTTCCTGTGGTTCCCGTCAGGTCTGGTGCTGTACTATATCGTCAGCAACCTGGTGACCATCATCCAGCAGCAGCTGATTTACCGTGGTCTGGAAAAACGTGGCCTGCATAGCCGCGAAAAGAAAAAGTCCTGATTCGGTAAGTTAACGCTAAAATAAGGGCGGTCGATTGACCGCCTTTTTTATTTGTATTGAACGAGACCAACCATGAGCCATAACGACACTATCGTCGCCCAGGCAACCCCACCGGGACGCGGTGGTGTAGGCATTCTGCGCATCTCCGGCCTGAAGGCGCGCGAGGTGGCCGAAGCGGTGCTGGGTAAACTGCCAAAGCCACGCTACGCTGATTACCTGCCGTTTAAAGATACCGACGGCACCACGCTGGATCAGGGCATTGCGCTGTGGTTCCCCGGCCCGAACTCTTTTACCGGCGAAGACGTGCTGGAGCTGCAGGGCCACGGCGGCCCGGTTATCCTCGACCTGCTGTTAAAACGTATTCTGACCCTGCCTGGCCTGCGCATTGCGAAGCCGGGCGAGTTCTCCGAGCGTGCTTTCCTCAACGACAAGCTCGACCTGGCGCAGGCAGAAGCGATTGCAGACCTGATCGACGCCAGTTCCGAACAGGCGGCCCGCTCCGCCCTGAACTCGCTGCAGGGGGCATTCTCCGCACGCGTCAATCACCTTGTGGAAGCACTTACTCACCTGCGCATCTACGTCGAAGCGGCTATCGACTTCCCGGATGAGGAGATCGACTTCCTCTCTGACGGTAAAATCGAAGCCCAACTCAACCAGGTGATGAACAATCTCGACGCCGTGCGTGCCGAAGCACGTCAGGGCAGCCTGCTGCGTGAAGGGATGAAGGTAGTGATTGCCGGTCGCCCTAACGCCGGTAAATCAAGCCTGCTGAACGCCCTGGCGGGCCGTGAAGCGGCAATCGTGACGGATATCGCCGGAACCACCCGCGACGTGCTGCGCGAGCATATCCACATCGACGGGATGCCGCTGCATATCATCGACACCGCCGGTCTGCGCGACGCCAGCGACGAGGTCGAACGCATCGGTATCGAACGCGCCTGGCAGGAGATCGAGCAGGCCGACCGCGTGCTGTTTATGGTGGATGGCACCACGACCGACGCCGTCGACCCGGCTGACATCTGGCCAGACTTTATCGCCCGTCTTCCGGCCAAGCTGCCGATCACCGTGGTGCGTAACAAAGCGGATGTCACCGGCGAAACGCTGGGCATCAGCGATGTGAACGGTCACTCACTGATTCGCCTGTCGGCGCGTACCGGTGAAGGCGTTGACGACCTGCGTAACCATCTCAAGCAGAGCATGGGCTTTGACACCAGCATGGAAGGCGGCTTCCTGGCGCGTCGCCGTCACCTGCAGGCGCTGGAAGAGGCGGCGAACCACCTTGTTCAGGGTAAAGCGCAGCTGATCGGCGCGTGGGCGGGCGAACTGCTGGCGGAAGAGCTGCGTCTGGCGCAGCAGAATCTGAGCGAGATCACCGGGGAGTTTACGTCGGACGATCTTCTCGGAAGGATCTTCTCAAGCTTCTGTATCGGTAAGTAATCCCCGCTCAGTAATGGTGATTTCCTCCAGGGAAATCACCATTGTCCAAATGGCAACTCGCCTTATCTCTTTTCACCCCCTATGCTGCATGCCTGCATCTATGGGGGGTTTATGGCTCGTTTTCTGTTTTGTAGTTTCGCGTTGGTTCTGCTTTATCCGTCGGGCATTGATATGTATCTGGTTGGACTTCCCCACATCGCCCGCGATCTGGGTGCCAGCGAAGCGCAGCTGCACATCGCGTTTTCGGCCTACCTCGCGGGGATGGCGTCGTCGATGGTGTTTGCCGGTAAGATTGCGGATAAAGCAGGCCGTCAGCCTGTCGCGATAACGGGTGCCATCATTTTTGCCCTGGCGTCCATTCTCTGCTCACAGGCGCAAAACAGCACCCTGTTCCTGTCGGGCCGCTTCATTCAGGGCATTGGCGCCGGTGGCTGTTACGTCGTCGCTTTTGCCATTTTGCGCGACACCTTAAGCGCCCAGCGCCGCGCAAAAGTGCTGTCGATGCTGAACGGTATTACCTGCATCATCCCGGTGCTGGCACCCGTAGTGGGCTACCTGATCATGCTGAAATTCCCGTGGCAGAGCCTGTTCTGGACCATGGCGGCGATGGGTGCGCTGGTCTTTATTCTGTCTATCACCGTACTGAAAGAGACCCATCCCGGCTCGCAGAATACGGGCCACACCGCAACCCTTCACCCAGCTGAAAAGCTGCTTAACCGCTTTTTCCTCAGCCGACTGGCCGTGACCACGTTAAGCGTGGCGGTGATCCTGACCTATGTAAACGTTTCCCCTGTCTTGCTGATGGAAACCATGGGCTTCGATCGCGGTCAGTATTCAATGGTGATGGCACTGACCGCGATGGTCAGTATGGCTGTCTCATTTTCTACCCCGTTTGCGCTGAACATTTTTCGCCAGCGCACGCTAATGCTGGCCTCACAGGCATTGTTCCTTGCCGCAGGCGTGATTCTGGCGACCGCGAGTTCGCACGCGGTGATGCTGGTGGGCATCACGCTCATCTGCGCCGGTTTTTCCGTCGGCTTTGGCGTGGCGATGAGCCAGGCGCTCGGGCCGTTCTCGCTGCGCGCGGGTGTGGCAAGTTCAGTATTGGGCATTGCGCAGGTCTGCGGTTCATCGCTGTGGATTTGGCTGGCTGCCGTTCTTGGTCTTAACGCGCTGAATATGCTGATCGGGATTCTGATTGGCTGTAGCATTGTCTGCATTACCTTACTTATGGTCATCCAGCCCGCGGCGCATTATGAAGAAGCCCATCAGCAGTCTCGATCTTAATCTCCTGCTTTGCCTGCAGCTTTTGCTGCAGGAGCGCAGCGTCACCAAAGCCGCGAAGCGGATGAACGTGACGCCGTCTGCGGTGAGTAAATCACTGGCCAAGCTGCGTGACTGGTTCGAAGACCCACTGTTTGTGAAAACGCCGTTAGGGCTGCTGCCCACCCCGCTGACGGTAAGCCTGGAGCAGGATCTGACTGACTGGATGCAGATTGGCAATCAGATCCTCGATAAATTTCACCATGACTCACCGGGCGGGCTGACGTTCGTGCTGGCCGCCGAAACGCCGTTGATGCTGATCCGCTTTAACGCCCTGCTGGAGCAGGTGAACCAGCGCTATCCGCAGGCTACGGTGAAGATGCGCCACTGGGATTACGATTCGCTGGATGCCATTACGCGTGGAGAGGTGGATCTGGGATTCACCGGGCGCGAAACGCACCCGCGCTCCCGTGAGCTGCTGAAGCTGTTACCGTGGTTTATCGACTACGAGATCCTGTTTAGCGACCGTCCGTGCGTGTATCTGCGTGAGGATCATCCAGCGCTCCAGGAGGAGTGGAACCTGGAGACCTTTCTGCGCTACCCGCATATCAGCATTTTCTGGGAACGCAGCGACACCTGGGCGCTCGACGAGGTGCTAAGAGAGATGGGGCGCGAGCGTAATATCGCCATGAGCCTGCCCGGCTTCGAGCAGTCGATGTTTATGGCTGCACAGCCCGACCATAACTATATCGCCACCGCACCTTACTACTGCCATCACTACAATCAGCTCCACCAGCGAAAACTGATCGCGCTTCCTATTCCCATTGACGAAGCGCAGGCTGAAAAGCTGACCGTGCCCTTCACCATGATCTGGCATAAACGGAACAGCCATAACCCCAAAATCCTTTGGTTGCGTGAGACAATCAAAGCGCTGTACGCCGCTCCAGGTCCTGTTTTTGCCTAAGAAAATGTAAAGTTCGGTCCTAAGTCTTCTCTTACGCCGATTTACTGATTAAAACAGGAGTCAAGTTAAGCGATAATCATGTAACCGTTTAACCGATTACGACCATTATCAAGGAGCGAAAAATGGCAACGCACTTTGCAAGAGGGATACTTACAGACGGACATCTCGTATCGGCCAGAATTTCTTCAGCCTGTCACAGTGAAGCGCTCACGCTTCCGGAGCACCGCAGGACGCGGTTTTTAGCCTCCAGAGCACTTCTCGCCGAGCTTATGTTCATGCTCTACGGCACCAGTGAGCTGCCGGACATTATTATCCAGCCAGAAGGTCGTCCGGTCTTCGCTGACCCGGAACTCCCCCGGTTTTCCATCGCCTATACTGGCAACATTATTGGTGTCGCGCTCACTACCGAGGGTGACTGTGGACTGGATATGGAACTTCAGCGCGCGACGCGCAGCTTCCACGGTGCTAATGCGCATAACGACTACCCGCTCTCCAGCAATGAAAAGCTCTGGGTACGCAATCAAAACGATCCTGTTGAAGCCAAAGCCCAACTCATCACCCTGCGTCAGAGCATTCGTAAGCTCTGTGGATGTGCGTCTGACGATGCCAGCCTGTTGCAACTCCTGCCAGGATCGGGACGCCTGCGTGCCACGAGAGCCACGCTGGTTGAAGCGCTCAGCGATGCCGAGGACGTGTTAATCTGGTCCATTGCCGTCACCCCGGCAATCGAACGTATGAAAATCTGGGAATTTGACAGTCAACAGGGATGGCGTAGCCTTCCTGATGTGCCCGAGCGCGCCAACGAGCCCGCCGCGCGCCTGATGCGTTTAACCAGTTTACCGGCAGAAAAAGCAATCACTCTTAGCTGATCCATTCAGGGTCATCATGATGAAACAGGAGTAATCATGTCTGATACGTTGAAAGTTGTTACGTTACTGGGAAGCCTGCGCAAAGGTTCATTTAACGGGATGGTCGCCCGCACCCTGCCACAGCTGGCACCTGCGGGGATGGAAATTAATGCCCTGCCGTCCATTGGTGATATTCCGCTTTATGATGCTGACGTTCAGCAGGAAGAGGGATTCCCGCAGAGCGTTGAGGCGCTGGCGGAGCAAATTCGCCAGGCAGACGGGGTGGTCATCGTCACGCCAGAGTATAACTACTCGGTGCCGGGCGGCCTGAAGAATGCCATTGACTGGCTGTCGCGTTTGCCTGAACAGCCGCTGTCAGGCAAACCGGTTCTGATCCAGACCAGCTCGATGGGCGTGATTGGCGGCGCGCGCTGCCAGTATCACCTGCGCCAGATCCTGGTGTTCCTGGATGCGATGGTGATGAACAAGCCGGAGTTCATGGGCGGTGTGATTCAGAATAAGGTCGACCCGCAGACGGGTGAAGTGGTGGATCAGAGCACGCGTGACCATCTTTCTGGTCAGCTGACCGCGTTTGGGGATTATATTAAGCGGGTGAAGGCGTAAGGGTGAAGTGCGGGCTGATGCCCTCACCCTGGCCCTCTCCCACAGGGAGAGGGAACAAACACTAAAGCCCTTTTCTTAGAAAAGGGCTTGCTGTTTATTTCGCGTCGATAAACACAATCTTCAGCACAAACAGCAGCGCCACAACGATCACGCACGGGCTCAGTTCGCGGAAGCGGCCGGTACCGATCTTCATCACGCAGTAAGAGATAAAGCCCAGCGCAATACCTTCAGTGATCGAGAAGCTGAACGGCATCATCACGGCGGTGATAAACGCCGGTACCGCTTCGGTTAAATCTTCCCATTTCACGCGCGCCAGGCTAGACGTCATCAGCACGCCAACGTAGATCAACGCGCCTGCGGCCGCATACGGTGGAACCATCCCCGCCAGCGGAGAAAGGAAGATCACCAGCAGGAACAGAATGCCGACCACCACCGCCGTCAAACCCGTACGGCCGCCCACGGACACGCCGGAAGAGGACTCGATGTAAGCGGTCACAGAGGATGTCCCGATGAAAGAGCCCGCCACGGAGGAGACGCTATCCACAAACAGCGCCTGCTTCATGCGCGGGAATTTGCCTTTCTCATCCGCCAGACCCGCTTTGTCGGTCACGCCGATCAGCGTACCGGAGGAGTCAAACAGGTTAACCAGCATGAAGGAGAAAATCACGCCCGCCAGACCGAGGTTCAGGGAGCCCGCCAGGTCAACGTGACCAATAACGGTAGAGACGCTCGGTGGCGCGGAGACGATCCCGTGATACTGGACATCGCCCAGCATCCAGCCCAGCAGGGTGGTGACCACGATGGACACCAGCACAGCTGCGTGAATATTGCGGGAAGCCAGGATCGCGATGATAAAGAAGCCCAGCACGCCCAGCAGCACGCTGTGAGAGGTCAGGTTGCCGATGCTCACCAGCGTTTCCGGGTTCGCCACGATCACACCGGCGTTTTTCAGACCCATCATGCCGATGAACAGGCCGATACCGCTGGTGATACCCACGCGCAGGCTCACCGGGATATTGGCAATCATCCAGTAGCGCACGCGGAAAATGGTCAGCAGCAGCAGGCCAACGGCGCCCCAGAAGATAGCGCCCATGCCAACCTGCCACGGCAGGCCCATCGCCTGAACGACCACGAACGCGAAGAACGCATTCAGACCCATTGCCGGTGCCAACGCAACCGGCAGGTTAGCGAACACGCCCATCAGGATGCTGCCAAGGGCGGCAATCAGACAGGTGGTCACGAAGACGGCGCTGGTATCCATGCCAGCAACGCCCAGAATTTGCGGGTTAACAAAAACGATATACACCATCGTCAGGAAGGTGGTGAAACCGGCGATCACTTCGGTGCGTGCCGTTGTGCCGTGCTCGCGCAGTTTGAACACGCGCTCAAGCAGACCCTGACCAGATGTCTGGGTTGTGTGTTGTTGACTCATCATCAATTTCCGAACAAGGAGGGAAAATTCGTCGCTATCCTATACCAAAATGCGACAATAGTGGCGGTTATGAGATACTTTTTTCATTGATTTTGCTTATACGGCAACGATTGCGTCTCGTTAAACTGCCGTACGTAAACGTTAAACTTGTTAAAAGGGAAAGGCATGTCCGGAATTGAAGCGGTATTTTTCGACTGCGACGGAACGCTGGTCGACAGTGAGGTCATTTGTTCCCGCGCATATGTGGCCATGTTCCAGGAATTTGGCATTACGCTCGATCTCGAAGAGGTGTTCAAACGCTTTAAGGGCGTGAAGCTGTACGAGATCATCGACATCATTAACCAGGAACACGGTGTGGATCTGGCGAAAGCCGCTCTGGAACCGGTGTACCGCGCCGAGGTCGCACGCCTGTTCGACTCCGAGCTAGAAGTTATCGCCGGGGCTAACGCGTTGCTGGATGCGATGACGGTGCCAATCTGTGTGGTCTCTAACGGCCCGGTCAGCAAAATGCAGCACTCGCTGGGCAAGCTTGAGATGTTGCACCATTTCCCGGAAAAACTGTTCAGCGGCTACGATATCCAGCGCTGGAAGCCCGACCCGGCGCTGATGTTCCATGCGGCAAAAGCGATGAACGTCAACGTCGAGAACTGCATTCTGGTGGATGATTCGTCTGCGGGTGCACAGTCGGGGATTGATGCGGGCATGGAGGTGTTTTACTTCTGCGCCGATCCGCACAACAAGCCGATCGAGCATCCAAACGTGACAACCTTTACCGATCTGGCGCAGCTGCCGGAACTGTGGAAGGCGCGCGGGTGGGATATTACTCGCTGAAAAAACAAAGCCGGATGGCGCTAACGCTTATCCGGCCTACAAGGCTCGTAGGGCGGGTAAGCGATAGCGCCACCCGCCACAAACATCACTCTTTCGGATCTTTACCCGCCAGCAGCTTGTCCAGCTCGTCGCCGCCCACGTGACGGAAGTCCTGACCTTTCACGAAGTAGAAGATGTATTCGCAAATGTTCTGGCAGCGGTCCCCGATACGCTCGATGGAGCGCGCGCAGAACAGGGCAGTCAGTACGCTTGGGATGGTACGTGAATCTTCCATCATGTAGGTCATCAGCTGACGCACAATGCCTTCATACTCCTGGTCGACTTTCTTGTCTTCACGGTAAATACGCACCGCTTCGTCCAGATCCATACGCGCAAAGGCATCCAGCACGTCGTGCAGCATCTGCACGGTGTGGCGGCCCAGCGACTCCAGGCTCACCAGCAGCGGCTGGTGCTGCTGAGAGAACTTCTCCAGCGCGGTACGGCAGATTTTATCCGCAACGTCACCAATACGCTCCAGCTCGGCGATGGTCTTGATGATCGCCATCACCAGACGCAGATCGCTCGCCGTCGGCTGGCGTTTCGCGATAATGCGCACGCAAGCTTCGTCGATAGCCACTTCCATCATGTTGACGTTTTTGTCGCCTTCAATGACGCGCTTCGCCAGTTCGCTGTCCTGGTTGTGCATCGCCGTAATTGCATCAGAAAGCTGCTGCTCGACCATGCCGCCCATGGTCATCACCTGGGTGCGAATGCTTTCCAGCTCTGCGTTGAACTGGCCGGAAATGTGTTTATTAAGATTGAGGTTGTCCATGGTTTCTCCACATGCACTAAGGCAAATCAACCGTAGCGGCCAGTAATATAATCTTCGGTTTGTTTCTTCGCGGGCCTGGTGAACAGCGCATCCGTATCGCTGAACTCAATCAACTCGCCCAGATACATAAACGCCGTATGATCGGAACAACGCGCAGCCTGTTGCATGTTGTGGGTCACGATAACCACGGTGTAATCCTGCTTCAGCTCGGTGATGAGCTCTTCAATACGGCCGGTTGAGATCGGGTCCAGCGCTGAACACGGCTCATCCAGCAGCAACACTTCCGGGCGAATGGCTATACCGCGCGCAATGCACAGACGCTGCTGCTGACCACCGGAGAGAGAGTAACCGCTCTGGTGCAATTTATCTTTGGTTTCATTCCATAATGCGGCCTTGGTCAACGCCCACTGCACGCGCTCGTCCATATCGGCACGGGAGAGCTTTTCAAACAGGCGCACGCCAAAGGCGATGTTGTCATAAATCGACATCGGGAACGGCGTGGGTTTCTGGAACACCATACCTACTTTGGCACGCAGCAGGGCGATATCCTGGGCCTGGGTCAGAATGTTTTCACCGTCCAGGATGATTTCACCTTCGGCGCGCTGCTCCGGATAGAGCGAATACATTTTGTTAAAGGTACGCAGCAGCGTGGATTTTCCACAGCCGGAGGGACCGATAAATGCCGTGACCTGGTTCTTAGCGATATCCAGGTTAATGTTCTTCAGGGCATGGAATTTGCCGTAGTAGAAGTTCAAATCACGAACCTGAATCTTACCCGGGGCAGTATCAACCATACTCATTGACTCATTTCCTCATTCGGCGCCGCGAGCTGCCGCGCCGTAAAAATTTAACCGTGTTTCTTCTTCGCGAAAATGACGCGCGCCAGAATGTTCAGCAACAGTACGCAAAGGGTAATGATCAGCACCCCGGCCCAGGCCAGCTGCTGCCACTCCGCGAATGGGCTCATCGCAAATTTAAAGATCGTCACCGGCAGGTTGGCGATCGGCTGCATCATGTCCGTACTCCAGAACTGGTTGGAGAGGGATGTAAACAGCAGTGGCGCCGTTTCACCTGCAATACGTGCAATCGCCAGCAGGATACCGGTCATGATCCCGGAGATAGACGCTTTCAGCGTAATCGCGGAGATCATCTTCCATTTCGGCGTACCCAGCGCGTAAGCCGCTTCACGCAGGCTGTCCGGCACCAGTTTCAGCATGTTCTCGGTGGTACGAATGACGATAGGCACCTGCAGCAGCGCCAGCGCAATCACACCCGCCCAGCCGGAGAAGTGTTCCATCTGCGCCACAACGACGGTGTAGACGAACAGACCCACCACGATAGACGGCGCGGACAGCAGAATGTCGTTGATGAAGCGAATCACTTCCGCCAGCCAGGATTTACGCCCATATTCTGCCAGGTAGATGCCCGCCATGATGCCCAGCGGCGTACCGAAGACCGTCGCCCACAGGATCAGCAGGCCGCTGCCTGCCAGGGCGTTCGCCAGACCACCACCCGCCGTGTTTGGCGGAGGCGTCATCTCGGTGAACAGCGCCAGCGACATACCGTCAATTCCACGAACGATCGTCGAGAACAGGATCCAGACTAGCCAGAACAGGCCGAATGCCATCGTCGCCATAGAGAGCGTTAACGCAATCCGGTTTTTTATGCGGCGTTTGGCCTGCATTTTGCGGCGGGATTCCGCCAGTTCAGCGGTAGCTTGCATTTCGAGAGTTGCCATTAGCGTGCCCCCTCATTTTTGGCGAGACGCATAATCATCAGCTTAGAAATCGCCAGAACAATGAAGGTGATAACAAACAGAATCAGCCCCAGCTCCATCAGTGCCGCAACGTGCAGGCCGGATTCCGCTTCCGCAAATTCGTTTGCCAGTGCAGAGGTAATACTGTTGCCCGGCATGTAGAGCGACGCGCTGTCGAGCTGGTAGGTGTTACCGATGATAAAGGTGACCGCCATGGTTTCACCCAGCGCACGACCTAAGCCCAGCATCACGCCCCCGATCACCCCATTTTTGGTGAACGGAAGAACAATGCGCCAGATAACTTCCCAGGTGGTGCAGCCGATACCGTAGGCTGACTCTTTCATCATCACCGGGGTCTGTTCGAAGACATCGCGCATAACCGCCGCAATGTAAGGAATAATCATGATGGCGAGGATCACACCCGCTGCCAGAATACCAATACCGAATGCCGGGCCTGAGAACAGAGCCCCCACAAACGGAATGGCGGAAAGCACGTTACCGACCGGCTCCTGGAAGTACGTTGCGAACAGCGGAGCAAAGATGAACAGACCCCACATGCCGTAAACGATACTTGGAATGGCCGCCAGCAGTTCGATAGCAATACCGAGCGGGCGTCGCAGCCAGCCAGGCGCCAGCTCCGTCAGGAACAAGGCAATACCAAAGCTCACCGGAACCGCAATCAGCAGGGCGATGAACGAGGTCACCAGCGTGCCGTAAATTGGCACCAGGGCTCCGTAGATATCGTTCGGCGCGTCCCACTCTTTAGTCCACAGGAAGGAGAACCCAAATTTCTGGATGCTCGGCCAGGAGGAGAAAATCAGAGACACGATAATGCCGCCCAGCAGCAATAGCACAATCAGCGCAGCCAGTTTGACCAGCGCGCTGAAAATCATGTCACCTTTTTTACCCGGAGGGTTAAATGCAGGCTTGGTTGCAGCCATAAATCACTCTTCTGTTTGAGACGTTTTTACGAATATGCCCGGTGGCGCTGACGCTTTCCGGGCCTACAGATTAAACCGTAGGGCGGGTAAGCGCAGCGCCACCCGCCATCTTCGTTAAATATATCCTGTTAGTACAGCGCTTTACCGCTGCTGTCTTTCACGTTGGTTTTCCATGCAGCACGAATCTGCTCAACCACGCTGTCTGGCAGGCTGGCGTAATCCAGGTCGTTAGCCTGTTTGCCACCATTTTTGTATGCCCAGTCGAAGAACTTCAACACTTCAGTACCCTGCTCTGGTTTCTTCTGATCTTTGTGAATCAGAATGAACGTCGTAGAGGTGATTGGCCACGCGTCGTCACCTTTCTGGTTAGTCAGGTCCTGCGCGAAGGATTTGCTCCAGTCAGCGCCTTTTGCGGCGTTAGCAAAGTTCTCTTCGGTCGGGCTAACCGGTTTACCGTCAGCTGAAACCAGTTTGGTGTAAGCCAGGTTGTTCTGCTTAGCGTAAGCGTATTCTACGTAACCGATGGAGCCTGGCAGACGCTGTACGAACGCGGCGATACCGTCGTTACCTTTACCGCCCAGACCGGTTGGCCAGTTAACGGTAGAGCCGGAGCCGACTTTAGATTTCCACTCTTCGTTCACTTTCGCCAGATAGCTGGTGAAGACGAAGGAGGTACCGGAACCGTCAGCACGACGAACCACAGCGATATTCTGCGAAGGCAGCTTAACGCCCAGGTTCAGTTTGGTGATGGCTTCGTCATCCCATTTTTTGATTTTACCCAGGTAGATGTCACCCAGGGTTTTGCCGTCCAGCACCAGCTCGCCTGACTTCAGGCCAGGGATGTTAACGGCCAGCACAACGCCGCCGATCACGGTCGGGAACTGGAACAGGCCTTCCTGATTCAGTTTTTCATCAGACAGAGGGGCATCTGACGCACCGAAATCTACGGTATTAGCGGTAATTTGTTTTACGCCACCGGAGGAGCCGATACCCTGATAGTTAACCTTGTTACCGGTTTCTTTCTGGTAGGTATCTGCCCATTTGGCATACACCGGCGCAGGGAAGGTTGCACCAGCGCCAGTCAGGCTTGCTGCTGCGAATGCAGAGAAAGCGCTCATCGATAAGGTCGCGGCGACAACAGTTGCGACAGTGGTACGCATAACTTTCATAATGTCTCCTGCAAGGATTTCGTAAATCATTGTTTAAGTGGCTACGATGAGCAAAATAGGACAAACAGGTGACAGATAAATGTACGAATTATGACAGTTTTATGACAACGAAAATTTCACTTAAAATTACGTAAAACTTTATATGTTTATCATGAACTTAAAGAGGAATGTGACAACCTGTTTTCAGTAATATTTTCTTTATGTGACACTGAAAAAATAGCTGAAAATGACAGATTGTCATAAAAAAACTCCACCCGAAGGTGGAGTCTGAAGGGATTATTCTACGGTGACGGATTTCGCCAGGTTACGTGGCTGGTCAACGTCGGTGCCTTTGATCAGCGCCACGTGATAGGCCAGAAGCTGCAGCGGAACGGTGTAGAAGATCGGTGCAATCACCTCTTCAACGTGCGGCATCTCGATGATGTGCATGTTGTCACTGCTGGCGAAACCGGCATCTTTATCAGCGAAGACGTACAGGACACCGCCGCGGGCGCGCACTTCTTCGATGTTGGATTTCAGTTTTTCCAGCAGTTCGTTGTTAGGTGCCACAACGATGACCGGCATATCTGCGTCGATCAGCGCCAGCGGGCCGTGTTTCAGCTCGCCTGCCGCATAGGCTTCAGCGTGGATGTAAGAGATCTCTTTCAGCTTCAGCGCGCCTTCCAGCGCAATCGGATACTGATCGCCACGACCCAGGAACAGGGCGTGATGTTTGTCAGAGAAGTCTTCAGCCAGCGCTTCAATGCGTTTGTCCTGAGACAGCATCTGCTCAATACGGCTCGGCAGCGCCTGCAGGCCGTGAACGATGTCGTGCTCAACGGAAGCATCTTCGCCTTTCAGACGCGCCAGTTTCGCCACCAGCATCAGCAGAACGGTCAACTGAGTGGTAAAGGCTTTCGTGGAGGCCACGCCGATTTCGGTACCCGCTTTGGTCATCAGTGCCAGATCGGACTCACGCACCAGCGATGAGCCAGGGACGTTACAGATGGCCAGCGAACCCAGGTAACCGAGCTCTTTAGACAGGCGCAGCGCTGCCAGCGTGTCTGCCGTTTCGCCGGACTGGGAAAGGGTGATCATCAGGCTGTTACGGCGCACCGCGGATTTGCGATAGCGGAATTCAGACGCGATTTCCACGTCGCACGGCACGCCCGCCAGGGATTCAAACCAGTAGCGAGAGACCATACCGGAGTTGTAGGAGGTGCCACAGGCCACGATCTGAATATGCTCGACCTTGCCGAGCAGTTCGTTGGCGTTTGCGCCCAGCTCGCTCAGATCCACTTCACCGTGGCTAATGCGCCCGGTAAGGGTGTTTTTGATGGCGTTTGGCTGCTCGTAGATCTCTTTCTGCATGTAGTGACGGTACGCGCCTTTGTCGCCCGCGTCGTACTGCAGGTTAGATTCGATCTCCTGGCGTTTTACCTGCTCGCCTTTGGTATCGAATACGGTCACGCTGCGACGGGTCACTTCCGCGATATCCCCCTCTTCCAGGAAGATAAAGCGACGGGTAACCGGCAGGAGCGCCAGCTGGTCAGAAGCGATGAAGTTTTCACCCATGCCCAGACCGATAACCATCGGGCTACCGGAACGCGCGGCCAGCAGCGTAGACGGGTCGCGGGAATCCATGATCACCGTACCGTAGGCACCGCGCAGCTGAGGAATGGTGCGCAGTACCGCTTCACGCAGCGTGCCGCCCTGCTCCAGCTCCCAGTGCACCAGGTGAGCAATCACTTCGGTGTCAGTTTCAGAGACGAAGGTGTAGCCGCGCGCTTTCAGTTCTTCGCGCAGCGGTTCGTGGTTTTCGATAATGCCGTTGTGCACGACCACGATGTGTTCAGACACATGCGGGTGCGCGTTACCTTCAGACGGTTCGCCGTGCGTCGCCCAGCGGGTATGCGCAATACCGGTACCACCGTGCAGCGGGTGTTCTTCCGCGGCCTGGGCCAGCATCTGCACTTTACCGAGACGGCGCAGACGGGTCATATGACCTTCTGCATCAACGACAGCCAAACCGGCAGAGTCGTAGCCACGGTATTCCAGACGACGTAAACCTTCGAGAAGGATTTCAGCAATATCACGCTGCGCAACTGCGCCAACAATTCCACACATAGTTTTAGATTCCGAATTTAGGCATGATGCCTGCGTTGTCGCTGACCTGTATTTACCCTTTCCGGGCGCCCCGAGCCTTGTAGAGAGTGGGGTTATTTTTATGGGTACTGCTTGTGGGGGGAGATATATATTTATCTCCTCACCCGGGTTTGCCTGATGACGGCTACGCCTTATCAGGCCTACTCAATCGTAGGGCGGGTAAGCGTAGCGCCACCCGCCTTGTTGTTACTTTTTCTTCACCGGGCGTTTCCAGCCCTGCTTGTTGACCTGCGGAACGCGGCTTAACACCAGCTCGTTCGCGGCCACATCGCGGGTAACGGTTGTTCCAGCAGCAATGGTCACGCCGTTACCCACGGTAACAGGCGCCACCAGCTGCGTATCGGAGCCAACGAACACGTCATCACCGATGATGGTTTTAAACTTGTTGGCACCGTCATAGTTGCAGGTAATCGTTCCCGCGCCGATGTTCACGTTGTCGCCAATTTCCGCATCGCCCAGATAGGTCAGATGACCGGCTTTCGAGCCTTTACCCAGACGCGCTTTTTTCATTTCCACGAAGTTGCCTACGTGAGCGCCTTCCAGCAGTTCGGCACCCGGGCGCAAGCGTGCAAACGGGCCGATAGTACAAGCCACATCCAGACGGGCATCTTCCACCACGCTGTACGGGCTAATTTCGCAGTCGTCACCGATAACGCTGTTTTTAATCACGCAGCCGGTGCCAATTTTGACGCGGTTGCCCAGCGTGACGTTGCCTTCAACGATAACGTTAGTATCAATCTCAACGTCACGCCCGTGCGACAGGGTGCCGCGCAGATCGAAACGTGCCGGATCGCGAAGCATCACACCCGCAAGAAGCAGCTTTTCGGCCTGCTCGGACTGATAAATACGCTCAAGACGGGAAAGCTGGAGACGGTTGTTCACGCCGTCCGTTTCGCTGATACGCGCCGGATGAACGGCAGCAATTTCACGCCCTTCGTGATACGCCATCGCAATGATATCGGTGATGTAGTATTCACCCTGCGCATTATTGTTGTTGAGCTGAGACAGCCAGCGTTTCATATCCGCGCCGTTGGCAATCAGGATACCGGTGTTAATTTCCGGGATCTGGCGCTGTTCTTCGCTGGCATCTTTGTGTTCTACGATGCCGGTCACCTTGCCGTTTTCGCGGGTGATGCGGCCATAGCCGCTCGGGTCGTCCAGTACGACGGTGAGAAGGCCAATCCCGCCCTGGGGTTTAGCTTCACGCAGGCGGGTCAGGGTTTCAACGGAGATCAGCGGGACATCGCCGTACAGCATCAGAATGTCTTCGTCATCGGCAAAGAACGGGGCCGCCTGCTGCATCGCATGGCCAGTTCCCAGCTGTTCAGCCTGAAGCACCCAGTTGAGCTTGTCGCCACACAGCGTCTTTTTCAGTAAATCGCCACCGTGGCCGTAGACCAGGTTTACCTGACGAGCGCCCAATTCATTTGCTGCATCAATGACATGCTGCACCATTGGCTTTCCTGCCAACGTGTGAAGCACTTTAGGCAGATCGGAATACATGCGGGTACCTTTGCCAGCGGCAAGGATCACCACGCTCATCGCACTGTTTGACATACGCATCCTGACGGTAGTTTGAGTGAGAAGTAAAAACGTTTGATGCTTAAAATTCTACATCTTTTTCATCATGAATTAAGGCAAAAAAAAAGCCAGCCTGGTATCCAGACTGGCTTTTGAGCTTTTCAAGCCGGTGTTACATCGCTTTTTTGGTCAACTCGATAACGCGCAGTTTCGCGATCGCTTTGGCCAGCTCCGCAGACGCCTGAGCGTAATCCACGTCACCATGAGAGCTGCTAATGTGCTCTTCAGCCTTACGCTTCGATTCCAGGGCTCGCGCTTCGTCGAGATCTTGGCCACGAATAGCGGTATCGGCCAGAACGGTCACACTGCCAGGCTGCACTTCAAGAATGCCGCCGGACAGATAGATAAACTCTTCATGACCGAACTGTTTAACGATGCGGATCATACCAGGCTTAATGGCGGTGAGCAGCGGTGCGTGACCCGGGAAAATACCCAGTTCACCTTCACTACCCGTTACCTGGATTTTCTCGACCAGACCAGAGAACATTTGTTGCTCTGCGCTGACGACGTCCAGGTGGTAAGTCATTGCCATATCACCCTCCGATTAAGGCGTTAAAGTTTTTTGGCTTTTTCCACGGCTTCTTCGATGGAACCAACCATGTAGAACGCCTGCTCTGGCAGGTGATCGTATTCGCCTTCCATGATGCCTTTAAAGCCACGGATGGTGTCTTTCAGGGAAACGTATTTACCCGGAGAACCGGTGAATACTTCCGCAACGAAGAACGGCTGGGACAGGAAGCGCTGGATCTTACGCGCACGTGCTACCACCAGTTTGTCTTCTTCAGACAGTTCATCCATACCCAGGATGGCGATGATGTCTTTCAGTTCCTGGTAACGCTGCAGCAGGGACTGTACGCCACGCGCGGTGTCGTAGTGTTCCTGACCAACAACCAGTGGATCCAGCTGACGGCTGGTGGAGTCCAGCGGGTCAACGGCCGGGTAGATACCCAGAGACGCGATCTGACGGCTCAGTACCACGGTTGCATCTAAGTGCGCAAAGGTGGTGGCTGGTGATGGGTCAGTCAAGTCATCCGCAGGTACGTATACCGCCTGAACGGAAGTGATAGAACCGGTTTTGGTAGAGGTGATACGTTCCTGAAGAACACCCATCTCTTCCGCCAGCGTTGGCTGATAACCTACCGCTGAAGGCATACGACCCAGCAGTGCAGATACTTCAGTACCGGCCAGGGTGTAACGATAGATGTTATCAACGAACAGCAGAACGTCACGGCCTTCGTCACGGAACTTCTCAGCCATAGTCAGACCGGTCAGCGCAACGCGCAGACGGTTTCCTGGTGGCTCGTTCATCTGGCCGTAAACCAGGGAAACTTTGTCCAGAACGTTGGAGTCGGTCATTTCGTGGTAGAAGTCGTTACCCTCACGAGTACGCTCACCCACGCCCGCAAACACAGAATAACCGGAGTGCTCGATCGCGATGTTACGGATCAGCTCCATCATGTTTACAGTTTTACCTACACCCGCACCACCGAACAGACCGACTTTACCGCCCTTCGCGAACGGACACATCAGGTCGATAACTTTGATACCGGTTTCCAGCAGTTCCTGAGAGCTTGACAGCTCTTCGTAGGAAGGTGCTGCGCGGTGGATAGCCCAACGCTCTTCTTCACCGATGTCGCCTTTCATGTCGATTGGTTGACCCAATACGTTCATGATACGACCCAGTGTTGCTTTACCTACCGGGACTTCGATCGGGTGCTCAAGGTCTTTGACTTCCAGACCACGACGCAGACCGTCGGAAGAACCCATTGCGATGGTACGCACGATACCACCACCGAGCTGCTGCTGAACTTCCAGCACCAGGCTCTCGTTACCATTCTGTACCTCAAGAGCATCGTACACGCGCGGTACGGCATCCTGAGGGAACTCGACGTCAACCACGGCGCCGATTACCTGGACAATTTTTCCAGTAGCCATCTTGAATCCTCTACGAATTAACCTGGTTATACCGCGGATGCACCACCGACGATCTCGGTGAGTTCCTGAGTAATGCTGGCCTGACGAGCTTTGTTGTATACCAACTGCAGCTCTTTAATCAGGCTGCCGCCATTGTCGGTCGCGGCTTTCATCGCCACCATACGTGCGGCCTGCTCGCTGGCCAGGTTTTCTACAACACCCTGATAAACCTGTGATTCAACGTAACGACGCAGCAGGGTATCCAGCAGCGGTTTCGGATCAGGTTCATACAGGTAATCCCAGGCTTTTTGCTTCAGCTCGTCATCTTCTGATGCCGGTAAAGGCAACATTTGAGTGAGCGTTGGAACCTGAGACATCGTGTTAATAAATTTGTTGCTGACAACATACAGTCTGTCCAGACGACCTTCATCGTAGGCCTGCAACATCACTTTAACCGGACCGATCAGTTCGGACAGGGACGGGTTATCACCCATACCGGTCACCTGAGCGACAATGTTGCCACCCACGGAGTTAAAGAAAGAAACGCCCTTAGAGCCGATCATTGCGATATCGCACTGAACGCCTTTTTCGGACCATGCTTTCATATCCGCCAGCAGTTTTTTGAACAGGTTAATGTTCAAGCCGCCGCACAGACCACGGTCGGTCGACACCACCAGGTAGCCCACGCGCTTAACGTCGCGTTCTTCCAGGTAAGGGTGCTTATATTCCAGATTACCGTTCGCAAGGTGACCAATCACTTTGCGCATGGTATCTGCATAAGGACGGCTGGCCGCCATGCGATCCTGCGATTTACGCATTTTGGAAGCGGCGACCATCTCCATCGCTTTAGTGATCTTTTGCGTGTTCTGGACGCTTGCGATCTTACTACGTATCTCTTTTGCGCCGGCCATGAGCTTCTCCTCAATGCCAGGCGGCTTGTCGTGAGACAAGCCGCCGGACGATTACCAGGACTGGGTTGCTTTGAAGGAATCGAGGATAGCTTTCAGCTTGCCTTCGATTTCGTCGTTATAGCCACCGGTCTGGTTGATCTCTTGCATCAGCGGAGCGTGATCACGGTCGACGTAAGCCAGCAGCGCGGCTTCAAAGCTACCGATTTTCGCCAGTTCCACATCTTCGAGGTAACCGCGTTCAGCCGCGAACAGCACCAGGCCCTGCTGAGCAACAGACATTGGCGCGTACTGTTTCTGCTTCAGCAGCTCGGTCACTTTCTGACCGTGGCTCAGCTGTTTACGGGTTGCTTCGTCCAGATCGGATGCGAACTGAGAGAACGCAGCCAGTTCACGATACTGTGCCAGCGCGGTACGGATACCACCGGACAGTTTCTTGATGATCTTGGTCTGAGCAGCACCACCAACACGGGATACGGAGATACCCGGGTTAACTGCCGGACGAATACCGGAGTTAAACAGGTTGGTTTCCAGGAAGATCTGACCATCGGTAATGGAGATTACGTTGGTCGGAACGAACGCAGAAACGTCACCCGCCTGGGTTTCAATGATCGGCAGAGCCGTCAGAGAGCCCGTTTGACCCTTCACTTCACCTTTGGTGAAGTTCTCGACGTATTCCGCGTTAACGCGGGAAGCACGCTCCAGCAGACGAGAGTGGAGGTAGAATACGTCGCCCGGGAATGCTTCACGTCCAGGTGGACGACGGAGCAGCAGGGAAACCTGACGATAAGCAACAGCCTGTTTAGACAGGTCATCGTATACGATCAGCGCATCTTCACCGCGGTCACGGAAGTATTCGCCCATTGCGCAACCGGCGTATGGCGCCAGGTATTGCAGTGCAGCAGATTCAGAAGCGGTCGCCACAACAACGATGGTGTTAGCCAGCGCGCCGTGCTCTTCCAGTTTACGAACCACGTTGGAAATGGTGGACGCTTTCTGGCCGATAGCCACGTACACACATTTGATGCCGGAGTCACGCTGGTTGATGATGGCGTCGATTGCCATCGCGGTTTTACCGGTCTGACGGTCACCGATGATCAGTTCACGCTGACCACGACCGATTGGGATCATGGCATCAACGGACTTATAACCAGTCTGCACTGGCTGATCAACGGACTGACGGTCGATAACGCCCGGTGCGATAACTTCGATTGGGGAGAAGCCATCGTGCTCAACCGGACCTTTACCGTCGATTGGCGCACCCAGGGTGTTAACTACGCGACCCAGCAGGCCACGGCCAACCGGCACTTCCAGAATACGGCCAGTACACTTAACCTTCATGCCTTCGGCGAGGTCAGCGTATGGACCCATCACAACTGCACCTACGGAGTCGCGCTCCAGGTTCAGTGCGATAGCGTAACGGTTACCCGGCAGGGAAATCATCTCACCCTGCATACAATCGGCCAGGCCGTGGATGCGGATAACACCGTCACTTACAGAAACAATAGTACCTTCGTTATGAGCTTCACTCACAACATTGAACTGAGCAATGCGCTGCTTGATCAGTTCGCTGATTTCGGTGGAATTCAGTTGCATGCTCCAGTCCCCTTAAGACTGCAAGACGTCTGCAAGGCGTTCAAGACGGCCGCGTACGCTGCCATCAATGACCATATCACCCGAGCGGATGATTACGCCTGCCATTACAGACTTATCGATTTTGCAATTCAGCTTAACTTTGCGTGACAGACGTTTTTCCATCGCGGCGGTGATTTTCGCAAGCTGTTCGGTACTGAGTTCAGTCGCAGAAGTCACTTCGACTTCGGCAGTCGCTTCACTCAGCGCACGTAAGTGCTCAAACTGCTCGAGAACATCCGGGAGCACACGGAGACGACCATTTTCAGCCATAACCTTAATCAGGTTCTGGCCATTGGCATCCAGTTGCTCTCCGCACACGGCGATAAACGACGCGGCGAGGGTATCAGGCGCTAATGCACCAGACAGCAACTCGGCCATTTGTTCGTTTTTCGTCACCTCAGCGGCAAACGCCAGCATATCCTGCCAGCGATCGACATTTTGGTGTTCGACAGCAAAGTCAAAAGCTGCTTTGGCGTAGGGGCGAGCTACCGTAACAAATTCAGACATCAGCCCCTCCCTCCTTACAGTTCAGCGACAAGTTTGTCCACGATGTCGCTGTTAGCAGCTTCATCCACGGAACGTTCGATGATCTTCTCGGCGCCAGCAACAGCCAGAATCGCAACCTGCTTACGCAGTTCTTCACGAGCACGTTTACGCTCAGCTTCAATTTCAGCCTGAGCCTGTGTCACGATCTTAGTACGTTCCTGTTCTGCTTCAGCTTTGGCTTCGTCCAGGATCTGAGAACGGCGTTTGTTAGCCTGTTCAATGATTACCTGAGCTTCAGCTTTCGCTTTTTTCAGCTGGTCTGTCGCGTTGGCCTGTGCAAGGTCCAAATCTTTCTTAGCGCGTTCTGCGGAAGCCAGACCGTCAGCAATTTCTTTCTGACGTTTTTCGATGGCAGCCATTAAAGGCGGCCATACATACTTCATGCAGAACCAGACAAAGAGAATAAACGCGATGGCCTGGCCGAGGATTGTTGCGTTCATGTTCACAGCACAATACCTCTTTAATTTCTGTGGCTTGGGGTTTTAAAACTACTACTACGCGACAGCAAACATCACGTACAGACCCAGACCTACAGCGATCATTGGGATTGCATCCACCAGACCCATAACGATAAAGAACTGAGTACGCAGCAGAGGAATCAGATCAGGTTGACGCGCTGCGCCTTCCAGGAATTTGCCCCCGAGGATGCCGATACCGATCGCAGCACCGATAGCCGCCAGACCCATCATCACAGCGGCAGCCATGTACAGCAGATCCATATTCAGGTTTTCCATGACAGTCTCCAGTTTGTTTCAATTAAAACGTAGTAGTGTTGGTAAAAAATCAGTGCTCTTCAGACGCCATCGACAGATAGACGATCGTCAGAACCATGAAGATAAAGGCTTGCAGCGTAATGATCAGGATGTGGAAAATGGCCCATGGCACATTCAGAATCCACTGTGACCACCACGGCAGAAGACCCGCGATCAGAATGAAAATCAGCTCACCCGCATACATGTTGCCGAACAGTCGCAGACCCAGTGAAACAGGTTTGGACAGCAGGCTAACGCCTTCCAGGATCAGGTTGACCGGAATAAACGCCCAGTGGTTGAACGGCTGCAAGGTAAGCTCTTTCACAAAGCCGCTTACGCCTTTCATTTTGATGCTGTAGAAAAGAATCAGGATAAACACGCCCAGTGCCATCGACAGGGTGATGTTCACGTCCGCAGACGGTACAACACGCAGCGCAGGCAGGCCGAAGATGTGCTCGCCGATGAACGGCAGCAGGTCAATTGGCAGCAGGTCCATCAGGTTCATCAGGAAGACCCAAACGAACACGGTCAGGGCCAGCGGAGCAATCAGCTTGCTCTTGCCATGGTACATGTCTTTCACGCTGCCATGGACGAAGCCGATGATCATTTCGACGAAGGTCTGGAATTTCCCTGGTACACCGCTGGTCGCTCGTTTAGCAACACCGCGGAACATGGCCAGGAACAGAAGACCCAAAACCACCGAGAAGAACATGGAGTCGATGTTGATCGTCCAGAAGGTGGCCGGGGGGTTATGTGGATCCACCAGCGAGAATGTACGCAGGTCCAGCTGAAGGTTATTCAGATGGTGACCTATGTAATCCTGCGGCGTCATATTTTCTGAAGCCATGATGCCTTTTACCCTTTGTTATTGATTACAGCTGGAGCCAGAACTTGTACCACCAGCACCAAAACCCACGTTGCTATCAGCGGCATGAATACCACTTTCAAAACCGCCAGCGCCATCACCAGTAGAGCAAAGGTCAGCAACACCTTACACACTTCGCCGAGGGCGAAGGACCAGGCCACGCGGCCTTTGGCGGGTGTATGCGCCTGATGACGCCAGGCAAAAATCATAAACAACACGTTTGGCAGAACCACCGCCAAACCCCCGCACACGGCGGAGATGCCCCAGAAGGGGTCTTTGAGGCTAAACAGCAGTCCACTTGCTATCACAGCCAGAAACTGAATGAACAGAAGCTTACGAGCAACGTTTCTACTCAAGAGCGACACAGACATCACGTTTTTACTCCTGCTCCCTTCGAGGTATGCCGCGTGTCGTATAAAACGTCCTTTAAGGCTCAGAGTCAAGCATCAAAAAGCGGTCAAATTATACGGTGCGCACCCGTGATTTCAAACATTAAGTAGCGAAAAGGTGAATAAATGTTTAAATATTTTTCCCCGCCGCTGTTTTTCAACTTTTGGCGTCCGCGTTGACCTTCAGGCAAAACTGCAAACAGCGCGAAAACGTTGGCGAGAAAGCGTGCACGAGATCACAAAATGCACATTTACGATAAGGTTGTATTTATCAAAGACGTAAATCTGATTATTTCATCCTTATGAAATTAAAGACAAAATATCGCAACTATTTTCAAAACAACCCTGTATACAACAAAAACCTTTTATTGACATTCTTAATAAAAATTTAACATTGCTTTCTTGTTGCCGCTTTTCACTTTTAGCAGGCTGATATTTTCGCAGTTGATTATCTTGACGGTGAACAATAACCGCAACGTTAACTACAAGAAAACCCATGGTAACAACAAGGTTAAATTTAGCTCAGAATAATCCCCGGAAATGCGCTGCTTTTTAACACAACAAGAACAGCACAAATTCCCAATTTTTTATTTAATTTTTAAAAATTGTTTGGCTTAAGAATCACCAGATGACGCTCACCTTCAAGGTGTGGGACCTGTAATTTTTCAATTGATTCCACGGCAAACCCTTCCGGGAGCTGCTCAATTTCGTCCTCAGGGACGAGTCCTTTCAGGGCATAAAAACGCCCTTCCTTCGCAGGCAGATGCTTACACCAGCTCACCATATCGTTGAGCGAGGCAAATGCACGGCTAATCACCCCATCAAACGGTGGCTCTGCCGGGAACGCTTCTACCCTGCTCTGGACGGGAGTGATGTTTTCAAGCTTCAGCTCGTGCTGAACCTGGCGCAAGAAGCGAATACGTTTTCCGAGGCTGTCCAGCAGTGTGAAATGGCTCTCAGGACGAACAATCGACAGCGGAACGCCCGGTAAACCAGGTCCTGTACCCACGTCGATAAAGCGCTCCCCCTTCAGATACGGCTCCACCACGATGCTATCGAGAATATGGCGTATCAGCATCTCGTTGGGATCGCGCACTGACGTCAGGTTGTACGCTTTGTTCCATTTGTTCAGCATATCGACATAGGCCACCAGCTGGTTTTTCTGGTGATCGGTGAGCGAAATACCTGCTTCATCCAGCAGACGAGAGAGTTTATTGAGCACGGTGGGTACCTGTTTAGAGATTTTTCGCCCGGTGGCGCTGCCGCTTACCGGACCTACGAATAAGTAGGGCGGGTCAGCGAAGCGCCACCCGCCAAAAACAATGTCAATTACGCGCTGCGGCGCAGCATGCCTTGCTTTTTCAGCCACACCAGCAGAATCGAAATCGCGGCAGGTGTGACGCCGGAGATACGGGAAGCCTGGCCGATCGACACAGGTTTATGATCGTTCAGCTTAGCGATCACTTCGTTGGAAAGGCCCGTTACCTGGCGGTAGTCCAGCATTTCCGGCAGCAGCGTGTTTTCGTTGCGCTGCTGTTTTTCGATCTCATCTTGCTGACGCGCGATATAACCTTCGTATTTCACCTGGATTTCGACCTGCTCGGCCGCTTCAGCGTCTTCCAGGCCCGGCGCGAACGCGGTCAGTTTGACCAGGTTCTCGTAGGTCACTTCAGGGCGACGCAGCAGATCTTCGCCGCTGGCTTCACGTGACAGCGGCGCTGTTAAGTGAGCATTCACTTCGGCAGCGGTTTCCGCCTGTGGATTCACCCAGGTGGTTTTCAGGCGCTGACGTTCCTGCTCAATGCGTTCCAGCTTCTCGTTAAAACGCGCCCAGCGTTCGTCATCCACCAGACCCAGCTCGCGGCCCATTTCGGTCAGACGGAGGTCGGCGTTGTCTTCGCGCAGCATCAGGCGATATTCCGCGCGAGAGGTAAACATACGGTACGGTTCTTTGGTACCCAGCGTGCAGAGATCGTCAACCAGCACGCCCAGATAAGCCTGGGAACGCCCCGGTGCCCAGCCCTCTTTCTCGGCAGAGAAACGGGCGGCGTTCAGACCGGCAAGCAGACCCTGCGCTGCGGCTTCTTCGTAGCCGGTCGTGCCGTTAATCTGGCCCGCGAAGAACAGACCCTGAATGAATTTGCTTTCCAGGGTTGGCTTCAGGTCACGCGGATCGAAGAAATCGTACTCAATAGCGTAGCCAGGGCGAACAATTTTTGCGTTCTCCATGCCCTGCATTGAGCGAACAATTTGCATCTGTACATCGAACGGCAGGCTGGTGGAGATACCGTTCGGGTAAATTTCATTTGAGGTCAGCCCTTCCGGCTCCAGGAAGATCTGGTGCTGGTTACGATCGGCAAAGCGCATCACCTTGTCTTCGATCGACGGGCAGTAGCGCGGGCCGATACCTTCGATCACGCCAGCATACATTGGGCTACGATCGAGGTTATTGCGGATCACGTCATGGGTTTTCTCGTTGGTGTGCGTGATGTAGCACGGTACCTGCTGCGGATGCTGAGCCGCATTGCCCATGAACGAGAACACCGGCATCGGATTATCACCGTGCTGTTGCGCCAGCACGCTGAAATCAATGGTCCGCGCGTCAATACGCGGCGGTGTACCGGTTTTCAGGCGGCTGACGCGCAGCGGCAGTTCGCGCAGACGACGTGACAGTGGGATAGACGGCGGATCGCCAGCACGGCCACCGCTGTAGTTATCAAGGCCGATATGAATTTTTCCGTCCAGGAATGTCCCGACGGTCAGCACAACCGCTTTTGCGCGGAACTTGAGACCCATCTGGGTCACGGCACCCACGACACGATCGTTCTCGACGATAAGATCTTCAACAGCCTGCTGGAAGATCATCAGGTTCGGCTGGTTCTCCAGCGCAGTGCGCACAGCCTGGCGGTAAAGCACGCGGTCTGCCTGTGCACGGGTCGCACGAACAGCAGGCCCTTTACTCGCGTTTAGTATCCTAAACTGGATGCCAGCATGATCGATCGCTTTCGCCATCAGGCCGCCAAGTGCATCCACTTCTTTTACCAGGTGTCCTTTCCCAATGCCGCCAATCGCCGGATTACAGGACATTTGTCCCAGCGTGTCGATATTGTGTGTCAAAAGCAGGGTCTGCTGACCCATTCGCGCTGCGGCCATTGCGGCCTCAGTGCCTGCATGACCCCCGCCAATGATGATGACGTCAAAAGGATCCTGATAAAACATGGTGGTCTGCCTCGCGTAAAGCGGTATGAAAATGGATTGAAGCCCGGGCCGTGGATTCTACTCAACTTTAGTCTTTCGAGAAAGCATTGGGATCCTGGGCTATTAAAAAGAAGATCTTTTTATTTAGAGATCTGTTCTATTGTGATCTCTTATTAGGATCGCGGTCTGTTGTGGATAAGTCCGATCCGGCAAATAAGATCATCAGGTTAGGAAGGATCGTTTGCTGTGAATGATCGGTGATCCTGAAACGTATAAGCTGGGATCAGATCGCGACTTTATACACAGGCCAAAAACATCACCAGAGTTGTTCTTTGGATAACTACGGGTTAATACGAGCTTTTAACCAGAGTTATCCACATCTGTTCGCACGATCTTTAATCGTTTTTGAGTAAATTTTTCCAATCTGCTAGCCAGATCTCAGCCGGATCTTCCGGAATGTCGTGATCGAGGATGTTGATCTTGAGCGTTTCACCCAGCTGTTTTGCTCCACACGCGGTGACAGCGGCTTCAACTTTCTCTATGGCACCGCAGAAGGTGTCATATTCACGACTGCCGATCCCCACCGCGCCAAAACGGACGTTTGACAGGTCAGGCTGTTGTTCCAGCAGTTCGTCATATAAAGGTTGCAGATTATCCGGGAGATCGCCCGCGCCGTGCGTGGAGGTAATCAGCAGCCAGACCCCGTCAGCCGGGAGATCTTCAAGTAACGGCCCGTGCAAGGTTTCTGTCGAAAAGCCTGCATCTTCCAGCTTTTCAGCCAGATGTTCCGCCACGTATTCCGCACCGCCAAGGGTGCTGCCACTGATAAGGGTAATGTCCGCCATTGATCGCTCGCTCAGATAAAGAGGCGATCATTGTACGCTGTGAGCGAGCTGGGATCTACCTGTGGAAAATGTGGGTATGAGTTTGCCCGATCAGGGGCGGATGGTACGCATGATCGGGTTTTGCAGGGAGATCAGCGTCTCGGTGGACTGAATTTCATCGATTGTTTGGATCTTGTTGATAAGTACCTGCTGGAGGGCATCGATGGATCGGCACATTACCTTTATAAAGATGCTGTAATGCCCGGTGGTGTAGTACGCCTCGGTGACTTCATCCAGCGCGTTCAGCTTCGCCAGCGCGGACGGGTAGTCTTTTGCGCTTTTAAGAATGATGCCGATAAAGCAGCAGACGTCATAACCCAGCTGCTTTGGGCTGACGTCAATGCGCGCGCCGGTAATGATCCCCCCCTGTTTCATCTTCTCTACACGAACGTGAATCGTCCCAGGGCTGACGCCAAATTGTTTCGCCAGTTCGGCGTAGGCGGTGCGTGCATTGGCCATTAAGGCCTCGAGGATGCCGCGGTCCAGATTGTCGATCTGATAATTTTCCATAGCTTTTTCTTATGAAGATTAATGAATCACTCTATTCTAGCGTCTTATTTTAACGAATCAAAAGTGAAGTTGGCTTTTTGTTGATGTGTTATTGAATTAAGTGCCGGTTCTGTTGCTTAATCAGTACCAACAGGACGCAGGAGTATAAATAATGAAAACCGCTTACATTGCAAAACAACGCCAGATCAGTTTCGTTAAATCCCATTTTTCCCGCCAGCTGGAAGAGAAGCTTGGCCTGATTGAAGTTCAGGCGCCAATTCTCAGCCGCGTGGGTGACGGGACGCAGGATAACTTGTCTGGATGCGAAAAAGCGGTACAGGTGAAAGTGAAAACACTGCCAGACGCCCAGTTCGAAGTGGTTCATTCCCTGGCGAAATGGAAGCGTCAAACTCTGGGGCAACACGACTTCAGCGCGGGCGAAGGGCTTTACACGCACATGAAAGCCCTTCGTCCCGACGAAGACCGCCTCACCCCAATTCACTCCGTCTACGTTGACCAGTGGGACTGGGAGCGCGTGATGGGTGACGGCGAGCGCCACGTTGGCACGCTGAAATCTACCGTTGAAGCGATCTACGCCGGAATCAAAGCCACCGAAGCGGCAGTGAGCAAAGAGTTTGGACTGGCACCGTTCCTGCCGGAAACGATCCACTTTGTTCACAGTCAGGAACTGCTGAGCCGCTTCCCGGGTCTGGATGCCAAAGGTCGTGAACGTGCGATTGCTAAAGAGTTAGGTGCTGTGTTCCTGATCGGGATCGGCGGGAAATTGTCTGACGGCAAACGTCACGACGTCCGTGCGCCGGACTACGACGACTGGAGCACTGCAGGTGAATCTGAATTTGCCGGTCTGAATGGTGATATTCTGGTCTGGAACCCGGTTCTGGAAGATGCCTTTGAGCTCTCTTCTATGGGGATCCGCGTGGATGCGGAGGCGCTGAAGCGCCAGCTGGCGGTTACTGGTGATGAAGATCGCCTCAAATTAGAGTGGCACCAGGCGCTGCTGCGCGGTGAAATGCCGCAGACCATCGGCGGCGGTATCGGACAGTCCCGTCTGACCATGCTGCTGCTTCAACTGCCACATATCGGTCAGGTGCAGTGTGGCGTATGGCCGCAGCAGGTACGTGAAAGCGTCGGTTCTCTTCTTTAATTAACGCCGCCAGCGTCTGAGCAGACGGCTACGCAGCCCGGTATCAAAGCGCCAGATATGATCGAAGATGCGCATGATGCCGGGTTTTCCATGCGCGGACATCGCTACGGCATGGAACCGGTGCTGGTGCACCCGCTGTAACTCCTTCACTTTATTCACCACGTCATCCGGCAGCCGCTGGGCGATGAAATCGGAAATCACTACCGCATCGGCGTCGTACCAGTCACCACCCTGCATACGCTCCACAATGCTGCGAAAACAGCTGGCCAGATCGGTACCGCCGCGAAAACGCTGGCTCAAAAAGCGGATCGCCTGCTCGATCCCCTGCTGGTTCGTCAATTCATAGCCCACCACCTCGCTGGAGAACAGCATGATGAAGCAGCGGCGCCGATCGGCGAGCGCGACGCGCATCAGCGCCAGGCAGAACGCCTTCGCGCACTGCTCGTTAAACCCGCCCATCGATCCGGACGTATCCACGCAGACAATAAAAGGCCCGCGGGGCTGCTCATCAAAGTCCTGATGAACCACTGGGCGCTGGCTTACCTTCTCGCGCCAGGATTCCCCATGCAGTCGATAGGTGAGGAGCTGCTTTTCCACCAGCCGACGATAGAACTCATATTCCAGCTCGGTCATCCCCAGCGTGCTTAGCTCGGTCGGCAGCAGGCGTAAGATGTCGTCGCTTTGCTGCAATCCATCCACCTGCTCAGGCACGGTGGCCGGTTCGCGGACCAGCGTGCGGAAGGTTTCCATCGGCGCGTCTTTCTTTGGGACCGATTTTGCCTCCCGCGAGCGGCCAAGCTGCTCCGCAAGCTTCATCAGCTCGGGCTGCTGCGTGAGAAAGTCGCCGTACTTCACGATCAGCTGGTAGTCCCCGCGCTTCAGCTGCCCGGCGCTCATGTCCCAGAGGCGTCCGGCGGCGTTTTCATTTTCTACCAGCACCTCTTCAAGCTGGCCGCTCAGCGTCATACGCTCCTGAACTTCGCTGAGCAGCTGTTCACGCTCTTCATCCAGCAACTGCTGGTTCAGCGTTGTGGCCTGAACCACCAGGCTAAGCCGCCAGCGCTGTAAAAACAGGGTATGCAGCGCGGGGGTAAAGGTGGCGTTATCCGTAACCAGCGCCCGCGCCTGGCTGGCAAACGGAGAGTGGACTTTATCAAGCAGCGTAAGGGTTTGCGGTAGCTGGACGATAAACTGCGGTGTCGACAGCCGTTGGCACTGCTGATAGCTGGCGACCTCCTCCGTCAATTCAGGCGGAACTTCCGTCTCCTTAAACCGCTGGCGAAGGTTATCGCGCCAGCGTGGGAGATCGTCGGTCATCGCCTTTTTGAGCCTGGGGAATTTTTCAAAGAAAGCCGCCAACTGCGGAGAGGCCAGAAGGGTAATGACTACCTCTTCAATCAACCCTTCCTCGCTGACTGCCAGCATCACGTTGAGCGTGTCCAGCGTTAGCATTGACGCGCCTGTTTGATCTGCGCGCTGACGTCCTGCAGGCTGGCTTCGATACGACCTAACCAGTCGCTATGAATAAAGAGGCATTTTTGCTGCTCGCTGAAGCGCGTGTGCTGCTGGTGCCATTCCGTATCCAGCGCTTCCAGCTGCTGCTTGATCTCTTCCGGCACGCTATCCGAAGCGGTGCCCGGCAGCGCCAGACGCGAACCTTGCAGGCTGACATCGCGGATCACCAGATGCTGGCTGCTATCCACTTCCATCGTCAGCGGCTGGGCAAAACCAATACCGTTGAGTTTGCCGCGGATCTCACCGGCCTTATCGAGCCACTGCGCCAGCGTTTCGCGCTCAATCGTAATGTGGACCACCTGCATATCGTGCAGTTTGAGCGGCTGCTGGAGCAGCAGCGTGAGCGTCGTACCAGTCAGATCGGCAGGAAGCTCATAGTGCGGTTTGCGGGCGAACATGCCGCCAAGGCGATTCACTTTCAGCGCGGTTTTATCACTTTGCTGCTGCTGAAGCTGGATGCGCCGCTGGGCAATCGCCCCCAGTTGGTTGAGCATCGCCTGCTGCCCCCAGGCGTGTCCGGTCATCAATATTTCAAGCTGCTGCTGCATCAAATTCATCCCTTCGGCATCGTGCCACAGACAGTCTTTTAGCAGGATGAGATCGATTGGCGCAACGGCATCACGACCGCTGAACAAGGCGCTGGCCTGCAACAGACGGATCGCTTTTTTCCAGCGACGGTCAGAGACGTAAGGTGCAGCAGGCAGCAAATCAAGCTGTTGGCGCAGCATGAAGATCAGCTCAAAGACCGCGTCGGGCAGGGTGATTTTGCCGATGTCCTGTTGCCACTGGTGATACTCCTCATCGGTGACCTGCAGCGAAGCAGACACCGGATTCTCGTTCTCATCCTGCTGGCTTATCAGCAGGGAGCGGAAATTTGATTTATCCTGCACTTTGTCCAGCCACAGGCGGATCAACATGCGGTCATACAGCGCTTCCAGGCTGCTGTCGGCTTCAGGCAGTTCGTTGGAGGCCGCCACCAGCAGGCGCATCGGGATTTTCTCTTCGCTGGCACCGTTGCGGAACCGGCGTTCGTTAATCGCCGTCAGCAGGGTGTTCAGAATAGCCGGCCCTGCTTTCCAGATCTCATCAAGAAAGACAATTTCAGCCTCTGGCAGATACCCCGCCGTCAAACGCTCATAGCGCCCTTCATCTTTCAGCGCCTGAATGGAGAGCGGGCCAAACACTTCTTCGGGGGTGGAAAAGCGGGTCATGAGATATTCGAAGGCGCGGGCGTTCTGAAAAGCAAACTTGAGCCTGCGGGCAATCAGGCTTTTGGCAATGCCCGGTGGACCCAGCAAAAACACGCTTTCACCGCTCAATGCCGCCAGTAGACAGAGGCGAATGGCGTGGCTACGCTCGTAAAGGCCTTTCTCCAGCGCGCTGCTAAGGCGGGAAATTCTTTCTGCTAATAAGTGTGAGTGAGCCATAATAGTTTTGCATCCTTTCGCCGTCGTGGCGGCCAATTGAAGCGAGTATAGACGTTTCGGTCAGGGCTGGTAATAGACTGAAGTGCGGCGCAATTTACTTTGCGCTACATTAATGCGGTTGCATTTAGGGGTACGATTTTGCAGTGAATCGTGCATACTGTGCGCTTTTTGTGGGCCAAGGGACTAGGCACACATTTGTTATTTAAACGAAAAGACTAGTCTATGAGCACTGATAATAAGCAATCGTTACCCGCAATTACGCTTGCGGCGATCGGGGTTGTCTATGGTGATATCGGCACCAGCCCGCTGTATACGCTTCGTGAATGTTTGTCCGGCCAGTTTGGGTTTGGTGTTGAACGCGATGCCGTTTTTGGTTTCCTGTCACTCATCTTCTGGCTGCTGATTCTGGTCGTTTCCGTTAAATATCTCTCTTTCGTCATGCGTGCAGATAACGCGGGCGAAGGCGGTATCCTGACGCTGATGTCCCTTGCCGGACGCAATACCTCTGCCAGAATGACGTCGGTGCTCGTGATCATCGGGCTGATTGGCGGCAGTTTCTTCTACGGGGAAGTGGTGATAACGCCCGCTATTTCGGTGCTCTCGGCGATAGAGGGCCTGGAGATTATTGCGCCACAGCTCGAAGCCTGGGTGGTTCCGCTGGCCATTATCGTTCTGACGCTGCTGTTTGTGATCCAAAAGCACGGTACCGGGCTGGTGGGGAAACTGTTTGCGCCGATTATGCTGGCCTGGTTCCTGATCCTGGCTGCGCTTGGATTGCGCAGCATTATCGCGAACCCGGAAGTGCTGCATGCGCTGAACCCTTACTGGGCGGTGCATTTCTTCCTCGAATATAAAGTGGTTTCCTTCGTGGCGTTGGGTGCCGTCGTGCTCTCCATTACCGGTGTGGAAGCACTGTATGCTGACATGGGGCACTTCGGGAAACTGCCTATCCGCGTGGCATGGTTTATTGTGGTGCTGCCGTCGCTGGTGCTGAACTACTTCGGCCAGGGCGCGCTGCTACTTACAAACCCAGAGGCGATTAAGAACCCGTTCTTCCTGCTGGCGCCGGACTGGGCGCTGGTGCCGATGCTGATCCTGGCGACGCTGGCGACCGTCATTGCCTCTCAGGCGGTGATTTCTGGCGTGTTTTCTCTGACGCGCCAGGCCGTGCGCCTGGGTTATCTCTCACCGATGCGCATCATCCATACCTCGGAGATGGAGTCCGGCCAGATCTACATTCCTTTCATTAACTGGCTGCTCTATTTTGCGGTGGTGATCGTCATCGTTAGCTTCGAGCACTCCAGTAACCTGGCGGCGGCGTACGGTATTGCCGTGACCGGTACGATGGTGCTGACCTCGATTCTCTCCACCACGGTGGCGTACCGTAACTGGCACTGGAATAAACTCCTCGTGGCGATGATTCTTGTGGGCTTCCTGTGCATCGACGTGCCGCTGTTCTCTGCGAACCTCGACAAGATAGTGTCCGGTGGCTGGCTGCCGCTGACGTTGGGTCTGGTGATGTTCATTGTCATGACCACCTGGAAAAGCGAGCGTTTCCGCCTGCTGCGCCGCATGCATGAGCACGGGAATTCTCTTGAGGCGATGATCGCTTCTCTGGAGAAATCCCCGCCGGTGCGCGTGCCGGGTACCGCGGTATATATGTCTCGAGCATTGAACGTGATTCCGTTCGCGCTGATGCATAACCTCAAGCACAACAAAGTGCTGCACGAGCGGGTGATCCTGCTGACGCTGCGCACCGAGGATGCGCCGTATGTCCACAACGTGCGCCGCGTGCAGATTGAGCAGCTGTCGCCGACTTTCTGGCGCGTGGTGGCAAGCTACGGCTGGCGCGAAACGCCGAACGTGGAAGAGGTGTTCCACCGCTGCGGTCTGGAAGGGCTGAGCTGCCGGATGATGGAGACGTCGTTCTTTATGTCGCACGAGTCGCTAATCATCGGCAAGCGCCCGTGGTATCTGCGCCTGCGTGGCAAGCTGTACCTCATCCTGCAGCGTAACGCCCTGCGCGCGCCTGACCAGTTTGAGATCCCGCCTAACCGCGTGATTGAACTGGGAACGCAGGTCGAGATCTAATCCCTGCTGAAAATGCCGGGTGGCGCTTCGCTTACCCGGCCTACTCACACTCAATATCCCCGCCTAAATTTGCTTTACATTTCATTTAGCGAAACGTTTCGACGTCGATCACAAATCTGTTACGTCATGATGGTTTTCTGAACACTCTTGCGTCTACACTATTTTTAGCGAAACGTTTCGCTAGTGGAGCAAGAAAATGAAGAAAGGCACGGTTCTCAACTCAGAAATCTCATCGGTTATTTCCCGTCTTGGGCATACCGATACGCTGGTGGTTTGCGATGCAGGCTTACCGGTTCCGCGCAGCACAACCCGTATCGATATGGCGTTAACGCAGGGTGTTCCTTCGTTTATGCAGGTACTGGAAGTCGTGACGGCGGAGATGCAGGTTGAGGCAGCCATTCTCGCGGCGGAAATCAAACAATATAATCCGCAACTCCACGAAACGTTGCTCGGCCACATTGAGCAACTGCAACAACACCAGGGAAACACCATAGAAATTCGTTACACGACGCACGAACAGTTCAAACAACAAACCGCAGACAGTCAGGCGGTGATTCGCAGCGGGGAGTGTTCCCCGTATGCGAATATCATTCTCTGTGCTGGCGTCACCTTCTGAGGCCATCATGGACGCATTACTGCAACTCAAAGGGATCGATAAGTCGTTCCCGGGCGTAAAAGCCCTCTCCGGCGCGGCGCTGAACGTCTACCCCGGGCGCGTGATGGCGCTGGTGGGTGAGAACGGCGCCGGCAAATCCACCATGATGAAAGTGCTGACCGGTATCTATCAACGCGATGCCGGCTCACTCGTCTGGCTGGGTAAAGAGACCACCTTCAACGGCCCGAAATCTTCTCAGGAAGCCGGTATTGGCATTATCCACCAGGAGCTTAACCTGATCCCGCAGCTTACCATTGCGGAGAACATCTTCCTGGGCCGCGAGTTCGTAAACCGGTTCGGCAAAATCGACTGGAAAACCATGTATGCCGAAGCGGACAAGCTGCTGGCGAAGCTGAACCTGCGCTTTAGGAGCGACCGTCTGGTGGGCGATCTCTCGATTGGCGATCAGCAGATGGTGGAAATCGCGAAGGTACTGAGCTTTGAGTCGAAGGTCATCATTATGGATGAACCGACCGATGCCCTGACCGATACCGAAACTGAATCCCTGTTCCGCGTGATCCGCGAGCTGAAATCGCAGGGGCGCGGGATTGTCTATATCTCTCACCGTATGAAAGAGATCTTCGAAATCTGCGATGACGTCACCGTCTTCCGCGACGGACAGTTTATTGCCGAGCGCGAAGTGGCGACGATGACTGAAGATTCGCTTATCGAAATGATGGTGGGACGTAAGCTGGAAGATCAGTATCCGCATCTGGATAAAGCGCCGGGTGAGATCCGCCTGAAGGTGGATAACCTCTGTGGTCCGGGCGTGAACGACGTGACCTTTACCCTGCGCCAGGGCGAGATCCTGGGCGTGGCGGGTCTGATGGGGGCCGGACGTACCGAGCTGATGAAAGTGTTGTACGGCGCACTGCCGCGTACCAGCGGTTATGTCACCCTCGACGGTCATGAAGTGGTCACTCGCTCTCCGCAGGATGGTCTGGCGAACGGCATCGTCTATATCTCCGAAGACCGTAAGCGCGACGGCCTGGTGCTGGGCATGTCGGTAAAAGAGAACATGTCCCTGACCGCGCTGCGCTATTTCAGCCACAGCGGCGGTACGCTGAAGCATAAAGACGAGCAGCAGGCAGTGAGCGATTTTATCCGCCTCTTTAACGTCAAAACCCCGTCGATGGAGCAGGCGATTGGCCTCTTATCCGGCGGGAATCAGCAAAAAGTAGCGATAGCGCGCGGGCTGATGACGCGCCCGAAAGTGTTGATCCTCGACGAGCCAACCCGCGGCGTGGACGTGGGCGCGAAGAAAGAGATCTATCAGCTGATTAACCAGTTTAAGGCCGACGGTCTGAGCATCATTCTGGTCTCTTCCGAGATGCCAGAAGTATTAGGCATGAGCGATCGCATAATCGTCATGCATGAAGGGCATCTCGGCGGTGAATTCACTCGCGAGCAGGCCACCCAGGAAGTTCTGATGGCTGCCGCTGTGGGCAAGCTTAATCGCGTGAATCAGGAGTAAGAAGATGACTACCCAGGCTGTTTCTGGTCGCCGCTATTTCACGAAGGCATGGCTGATGGAACAAAAATCGCTGATTGCCCTGCTGGTGCTGATCGCGATTGTGTCGACCATGAGCCCGAATTTCTTCACCGTTAATAACCTGTTCAATATTCTGCAGCAGACGTCGGTGAACGCCATTATGGCGGTCGGCATGACGCTGGTGATTTTGACCTCGGGTATCGATCTGTCCGTCGGTTCCCTGCTGGCGCTCACCGGTGCGATCGCCGCTTCAATTGTAGGAATTGAGGTCAACGCGCTGGTGGCCGTGGCCGCTGCCCTGGCGGCAGGCGCAGCGATTGGTGCCGTAACCGGCGTGATTGTGGCAAAAGGCCGCGTTCAGGCGTTCATCGCTACGCTGGTGATGATGCTGCTGCTGCGCGGTGTGACCATGGTGTACACCAACGGCAGCCCGGTGAATACCGGCTTTACCGATAACGCCGATCTGTTTGGCTGGTTCGGTATCGGCCGCCCGCTGGGTGTTCCTACCCCGGTCTGGATCATGGCTATCGTCTTCCTGGCGGCGTGGTACATGCTGCATCACACCCGTCTGGGCCGTTATATCTATGCGCTGGGCGGTAACGAAGCGGCAACGCGTCTGTCCGGTATCAGCGTGAATAAAGTTAAAATTATCGTTTACTCCCTGTGCGGTCTTCTGGCGTCACTGGCGGGCATCATCGAAGTGGCGCGCCTCTCTTCTGCGCAGCCGACGGCAGGTACGGGGTATGAGCTGGATGCCATTGCGGCAGTGGTTCTGGGCGGTACGAGTCTTGCGGGCGGTAAAGGTCGCATTGTTGGGACATTGATCGGCGCACTGATTCTTGGTTTCCTGAATAATGGTTTGAATTTGTTAGGTGTTTCCTCCTATTACCAGATGATCGTTAAGGCAGTGGTGATTTTGCTGGCGGTACTGGTAGACAACAAAAAACAGTAACTGACGACACTACAGGACATCTTAGATATGAACATGAAAAAACTGGCTACCCTGGTTTCTGCAGTCGCGCTGAGCGCAACCGTAAGTGCTAACGCCATGGCGAAAGATACCATCGCGCTGGTTGTCTCTACCCTGAACAACCCGTTCTTCGTCTCCCTGAAGGATGGCGCGCAGAAAGAAGCGGACAAACTGGGCTACAACCTGGTGGTGCTGGATTCACAGAACAACCCGGCGAAAGAGCTGGCGAACGTTCAGGACTTAACCGTCCGTGGCACCAAAATTCTGCTGATCAACCCAACTGATTCTGATGCCGTAGGTAACGCCGTGAAGATGGCAAACCAGGCGAAAATTCCGGTGATCACTCTGGACCGTCAGGCAACGAAAGGCGAAGTAGTGAGCCACATTGCGTCTGATAACGTGCTGGGCGGCAAAATCGCCGGTGATTACATCGCGAAGAAAGCCGGCGAAGGCGCGAAAGTTATCGAACTGCAGGGGATTGCCGGTACTTCCGCAGCCCGTGAGCGTGGTGAAGGCTTCCAGCAGGCTGTGGCGGCACACAAATTCAACGTGCTGGCGAGCCAGCCGGCAGACTTCGACCGTACTAAAGGTCTGAACGTTATGCAGAACCTGCTGACTGCGCATCCTGACGTGCAGGCCGTATTCGCGCAAAACGACGAAATGGCGCTGGGCGCGCTGCGTGCTCTGCAGACTGCAGGTAAATCTGATGTGATGGTTGTCGGATTTGACGGCACGCCGGATGGTGAAAAAGCAGTAAATGATGGCAAACTGGCTGCGACCATCGCTCAGCTGCCTGAGCAGATTGGCGCGACTGGCGTTGAAACTGCCGACAAAGTGCTGAAGGGCGAAAAAGTTCAGGCCAAATACCCGGTTGACCTGAAGCTGGTCATCAAGCAGTAAAAGGCGAATCAGGCAGTCGCTGGCTGCCTGAGGGACACCAATAAAGAAAAGTGTGGCATACGCCACCGGGTAACACCGGTGGCGCTCTCAGATGGACAACCCAACCATGAAAACCGCAGGCAACCTCGTCGTCCTTGGCAGTATCAATGCCGATCACATTCTTAACCTTGAAACCTTCCCGACACCGGGTGAAACCGTCACGGGTAACCAGTACCAGGTGGCCTTCGGCGGTAAAGGCGCAAACCAGGCCGTCGCCGCCGGACGCAGCGGGGCGAATATCGCGTTTATCGCCTGTACCGGCGATGACGATACCGGTGAGCGCGTACGCAAACAGCTGGCGAGCGACAACATTGATGTTTCGCCAGTGAGCGTAGTCGAAGGGGAATCTACGGGCGTGGCGCTGATTTTCGTCAATGCGGAAGGTGAGAATGTCATCGGTATTCATGCTGGCGCTAACGCTGCGCTGACAACGGAGCGTGTAGAAGCGCAACGTGCAATCATTAGCGGAGCCGACGCCCTGCTGATGCAGCTGGAGTCACCGGTTGAAAGCGTGTTGGCTGCCGCCAAAATTGCACATGAAAATCATACCACTGTCGTACTTAACCCGGCTCCAGCCCGTGTATTATCAGACGAGCTGCTGGCGCTGGTGGACATCATTACGCCGAACGAAACCGAAGCCGAAAAGCTGACGGGCATCCGCGTAGAAAATGATGACGATGCTGCTCGAGCCGCGGGTGCACTGCATGATAAAGGCATCGGCACCGTGATTATCACCCTTGGTAGCCGCGGGGTGTGGGTAAGTGCCAATGGCGAAGGCCGTCGCGTGCCGGGCTTTAAGGTTAAAGCCATCGATACCATTGCGGCGGGAGATACCTTTAACGGTGCGCTGGTGACGGCGCTGCTGGAAGGGAGAGCAATGGATGAGGCCATCCGCTTCGCACATGCCGCCGCCGCGATTGCGGTGACGCGTAAGGGTGCCCAGCCTTCCGTTCCGTGGCGTAAAGAGATCGATGAATTTTTAAGTCAGCAGGGGTAACGCTTGGCCACAATGAAAGATGTCGCCCGCATGGCGGGCGTTTCTACCTCGACGGTCTCTCACGTCATCAATAACGATCGCTTCGTCAGCGAGGCGATCCGGGAAAAAGTCGACGCGGCGATAAAAGAACTCAACTATGCGCCGTCGGCGCTGGCGCGCAGCCTCAAGCTTAACCAGACGCGCACCATCGGTATGCTGATCACCGCCAGTACCAACCCTTTTTATTCTGAACTTGTACGCGGCGTGGAGCGCAGCTGCTTCGAGCGTGGCTACAGCCTGGTGCTGTGCAATACCGAAGGCGATGAGCAGCGCATGAACCGCAACCTGGAAACGCTGATGCAAAAACGCGTCGACGGGCTACTGCTGCTTTGCACCGAAACGCACCAGCCCTCGAAAGAGATCATCCAGCGTTATCCTTCTATCCCAACGGTGATGATGGACTGGGCGCCGTTCGACGGCACCAGCGATCTGATTCAGGATAACTCCCTGCTGGGCGGCGATATGGCGACTCAGCACCTGATTGATAAAGGCCACACTCGCATTGCCTGTATTACGGGGCCGCTGGATAAAACTCCGGCGCGTTTGCGTCTGGAAGGGTATCTCTCGGCCATGGAACGGGCGGGGCTTGCTATTCCTGATGGCTATCGGATCACCGGTGATTTTGAATTTAACGGCGGTTTCGAGGCGATGCAGAAACTGCTGGCGCAAAAGCCGCGCCCGCAGGCGGTGTTTATTGGTAACGACGCGATGGCGTTTGGTGCCTACCAGGCGTTGTATCAGGCGGGGCTACGCGTGCCGGACGATATGGCGGTGATTGGCTACGACGATATCGAACTGGCCAGCTACATGACGCCGCCGCTGACCACGATCCATCAGCCAAAAGATGAACTGGGCGAGCTGGCCATCGATGTGTTGATTCACCGGATGGCGCAGCCCTCGTTGCAGCAGCAACGTCTGCAGCTTACTCCTGTTCTGATGGAACGCGGTTCGGTTTAGCTTTCTCTTTGTGGCGTTCTTTAATCAGGTTTCGGCCGTCTTTCGGTTTTAACAGCATAAAGACCAGTGCCGACACCACGGTGAGTGCGCCCATGGTAATAAAGGTATAGTGGAACTGCTCAACGGTATTCGCGCTGTCGAAGCCTTCATAAAACCGCAGCACCGCCGCACTCACGGCAACGCCCAGACTTATCGATAATTGCTGTGTGACGGCCAGCACGCTGTTGCCGCTGCTGGCGTTCTCGTCAGTCAGGTCGGCGAGGGTGATAGTGTTCATCGACGTGAACTGCGTCGACATCGCCATGCCCAGCACAAACAGCGGCAGGATCAGCATCCAGACCGGCAACGCGGCGGACTGTAATGAGAACTGCGCAATCATCAGCCCGATAAACACCGTCACCCCAACCAGCGTCTTACGATAGCCAAACCAGCGCAGCACCTGCGTGACGGTTGATTTTGCCAGGATCGAACCCATCGCCGTGGGGGCCATCATGCAACCAGCAATCAGGGCCGGGTAGCCGAAACCGACCTGCAGCATCAATGGCATCAGGAACGGTACGCAACCCGTCCCCAGACGTGATGCAATGTTGCCTGCTATCCCTACGGAAAACGTTCGGGTGTTAAAGAGCCCCAGGGAGATTAACGGTGTCGGGTGACGGCGCGCGTGACGTATATAAAGAAGGAATAACAGAATACCGCCGAGGATAACGGAGAGTGCCATCCACGTCGCGACGATCTTCTCGCCAAATAGCTCCATCCCGCTGGAGAACAGCACCAGGCTCAGGCCAAACAGGAAAAAGCCTCCCATGTCGAAGCTGCGTCTTGGCGTGGTGAAGTCCGGCATATATTTGCGGGCATAAAACAGGCCCGCCACACCAATCGGAATATTAATCAGGAAGATCCAGTGCCAGCTTGCCCAGGTGACAAACACCCCACCGAGTACCGGACCCAGTATCGGGCCGACAAGACCTGGCATAGTGACGAAATTCAGCACCGGGAGTAATTCGCTGCGCGGATAGGCTCGCAATAAAGCCAGACGCGCGACGGGCATCATCATCGCGCCGCCGATCCCCTGAAGCACGCGGAAGATAACCAGCTCCGTGAGGGAGGTTGAGAGCGCGCAGGCCAGAGAGCCGAGCGTGAAAAGCGTCACGGCCAGCATGAATATCTTACGGGTGCCGAAACGGTCAGCCAGCCACCCGCTCACGGGGATCAGCATCGCGACCGTCAGGGTGTAACTGATGATAGCGGACTGCATCGCCAGTGGGGAACGGTTGAGGCTTTGGGCTATCGCGGGAAGTGCGGTGTTAAGGATAGTGGCATCCAGTGCCTGCATAAAAAACGCCATGGCTGCAATCCACGGCAATCCGGCCATGCTGCGCGCTTTTTTCTTTGTCATTTAGTCACCTGCTGGTGGGTGGGTGCGGCCAGCAATGTCTGACACGCGCTCAGGGCCCGCTGCCCGTCGCTCTCCTGAATGGCGTCTACAATTGCCTGGTGCAGCTCCAGCTTCACCACTTCATCCTGGGTAATAGAGGTAAAGTAAGTGTGGTACACCGAATGGAATAATGAAGCAAAGGAGGTCAGGAATGGATTGGCGCTCATCGTATAAATATGTTCATGCCAGGCCATGTCGACTTCAACCCAGCGTTCGCGGTTAAAGTGTTTTTTCAGGTAGGCCATCTCTGCCATTAAGGTATTAAGCTGGGCTTTTTGTTCGGCAGTTCCGAGCGTGGCGGCGAGCAGACACGCCTGAGGTTCGAGGCTGCTGCGCATCACAAGAAAATGATCGACGACCTGATGGAAATTATCTTCAGTCATCCACCAGGAGAGTAGTTCCTGATCGAGGAAGTTCCAGTTTGCCTGAGGCATCACTCGCGTGCCAATGCGCGGACGCGGAAGCACCATGCCTTTTGCCGTTAACGTTTTCACAGCTTCGCGAACGGCTGTGCGGCTAACCCCAAACTGTTCTCCCAGTTCAATTTCGCCCGGCAGGATGCTACCCGGGGCATATTTACCCGCTAAAATCAGCTGAGCCAGCTTCTCTGCCAGTACATATGACAAGTTTTTTTGGGCTGCCAGCTGTTGTGCGCTTAAGGGCATCGCTTTTATTCCTTAATGATTCATGCTGATAAGTATGCCACCTCGGGTGTGATTGTGGTTGCAGATACATCAAATAGAACAATTTGTAGCTTGATTTCACCTGCGTTGGTGAAAAAAAGCACGGACAGAAACTTTTTTTAAATTTCCTCTTGTCACCTCAGAATAACTCCCTATAATGCGCCTCCACTGACACGGAACAACGGCACACACGCCGCCGGGTCAGCAGAGAAAAGCGAAAATAAACGCTTGACTCTGAAGCGGGAAAGCGTAATATGCACACCCCGCGCCGCTGCGAAAGCGAAGCGGCACTGCTCTTTAACAATTTATCAGACAATCTGTGTGGGCACTCAAAGTGACATGGATTCTTAATGTCTTCGGACAATAAATGAATACCAAGTCTCTGAGTGAACATACGTAATTC
>NZ_JAHUWD010000008.1:0-147476 GCF_019219165.1 Enterobacter sp. ENT02 | reverse complement strand
GTCGATGGAGGCGCATTATAGGGAGTTCTCCGCAGGCCGCAACCGCTAAATGACAGAAAAATGACTGACTGCTGCATTACACAGCAAAACCCCGCCTTATACCTTTTTACACACAGACTTATCCACAATGATGCGAAAAAGTGAAAATGTGCGAGCGTTGCGCAAACGTTTTCGTTAAAATGTTCGCACTTAACAAGGATGCCCCGTCAGGTGTGTTAGATGAGTTTTTCGCAGGAAAATTCATCTAACGCTCTCTGTAATCGTGAAATCCAGGGGATTTACCATGCAACAACGTCGTCCAGTCCGCCGCGCTCTGCTCAGTGTTTCTGATAAAGCCGGTATCGTCGAATTCGCTCAGGCACTTTCTGCACGTGGCGTAGAGCTGCTTTCTACAGGCGGTACCGCTCGCCTGTTAGCAGATAAAGGTCTGCCGGTAACCGAAGTGTCCGATTACACCGGTTTCCCGGAAATGATGGATGGACGCGTCAAAACCCTGCACCCGAAAGTGCACGGCGGCATTCTTGGTCGTCGCGGTCAGGATGACGATATTATGAAACAGCATGACATCGCGCCAATCGACATGGTGGTTGTTAACCTCTACCCGTTTGCCCAGACCGTTGCCCGCGAAGGCTGTTCTCTGGAAGATGCCGTAGAGAATATTGATATCGGCGGCCCAACCATGGTGCGCTCCGCGGCCAAGAACCATAAAGATGTGGCCATCGTCGTAAAGAGCAGCGATTACGAAACCATTATTAATGAGATGGATGCCAACGAAGGGTCACTGACGCTTGCAACGCGTTTCGACCTCGCCATCAAAGCCTTCGAACACACCGCCGCGTACGACAGCATGATCGCCAACTACTTCGGTAGCCTGGTACCGGCTTACCACGGCGAAAGCAAGGATCCTTCTGGCCGCTTCCCGCGCACCCTGAATCTGAACTTCATTAAGAAGCAGGATATGCGCTACGGCGAGAACAGCCACCAGCAGGCTGCCTTCTATATAGAAGAAGAGGTAAAAGAAGCCTCTGTTGCGACTGCCCAGCAGGTTCAGGGCAAAGCGCTCTCCTATAACAACATTGCCGACACCGACGCCGCGCTGGAATGCGTGAAAGAGTTCAGCGAGCCAGCCTGCGTTATCGTTAAGCACGCCAACCCATGCGGCGTCGCGGTAAGCACCTCTATTCTGGATGCCTACGATCGCGCCTACAAAACCGACCCGACCTCCGCATTCGGCGGCATTATCGCCTTCAACCGCGAGCTGGATGCTGAAACCGCACAGGCCATCATCTCCCGTCAGTTCGTTGAAGTGATCATCGCGCCATCCGCATCCGAAGAAGCGCTGAAAATCACCGCAGCAAAACAGAACGTACGCGTACTGGTTTGCGGCCAGTGGGCAGAACGCGTGCCAGGCCTGGACTTCAAGCGCGTGAACGGCGGTCTGCTGGTTCAGGATCGCGATCTGGGTATGGTGACAGAAGCCGACCTGCGCGTGGTGACCAAACGTCAGCCGAGCGAACAGGAGCTGCGTGACGCGCTGTTCTGCTGGAAGGTCGCGAAGTTCGTCAAATCCAACGCCATCGTCTACGCGAAAGAGAACATGACCATCGGAATAGGTGCTGGCCAGATGAGCCGCGTCTACTCCGCGAAAATTGCGGGTATTAAAGCAGGCGACGAAGGACTGGAAGTAAAAGGCTCCGCCATGGCTTCTGACGCCTTCTTCCCGTTCCGTGACGGTATCGACGCGGCAGCCGCTGTAGGGATCACCTGCGTGATCCAGCCTGGCGGCTCAATCCGCGACGACGAAGTGATTGCCGCCGCCGACGAACACGGCATCGCGATGATCTTCACCGATATGCGCCACTTCCGTCATTAATTCCCGGAGCAGAAAATGAAAGTATTAGTCATTGGTAACGGCGGGCGCGAGCACGCTCTGGCGTGGAAAGCGGCGCAGTCCCCTTTGGTAAAAACCGTCTTTGTCGCACCGGGTAATGCAGGCACTGCGCTGGAACCCGCGCTGCAGAATGTGGCTATCGGCGTGACCGACATTCCGGCGCTGCTGAGCTTTGCCCAGAACGAGAAAATCGATCTGACGATTGTGGGCCCGGAAGCCCCTCTGGTGATTGGCGTCGTTGATGCGTTCCGCGCGGCAGGTCTGACAATCTTCGGCCCAACGGAGGGTGCTGCACAGCTGGAAGGCTCCAAAGCCTTCACCAAAGATTTCCTCGCACGTCACAATATCCCGACGGCGGAATACCAGAACTTCACAGAGGTGGAGCCCGCCCTGGCCTACCTGCGTGAGAAAGGCGCACCGATTGTCATTAAGGCCGACGGTCTGGCCGCCGGTAAAGGCGTGATCGTGGCGATGACCCTCGAAGAAGCAGAAGCCGCGGTTCAGGATATGCTGGCAGGTAACGCCTTCGGCGATGCGGGCCACCGCATCGTGATCGAAGAGTTCCTCGACGGCGAAGAAGCGAGCTTTATCGTGATGGTCGACGGCGAGCACGTCCTGCCGATGGCCACCAGCCAGGACCACAAGCGCGTGGGCAATGGCGATACCGGCCCGAATACCGGCGGGATGGGTGCCTACTCCCCTGCTCCGGTAGTGACTGACGAAGTACACCAGCGCACCATGGATCGCATCATCTGGCCTACCGTGAAAGGGATGGCGGCGGAAGGTAACACCTACACCGGTTTCCTTTACGCAGGTCTGATGATCGACAAGCAGGGCAACCCGAAGGTTATCGAATTTAACTGCCGCTTTGGCGATCCGGAAACGCAGCCCATCATGCTGCGCATGAAATCCGATCTGGTGGATCTGTGTCTGGCGGCCTGCGAGGGCAAGCTCGACGAGAAAACCTCAGAGTGGGACGAGCGCGCGTCCCTGGGCGTGGTGATTGCTGCGGGGGGTTACCCTGGCAACTACAACACCGGGGATGAGATCCACGGCTTACCGCTGGAAGAGATTGAAGGCGCGAAGGTATTCCACGCCGGAACGAAGCTGGCTGATGATGACCGCGTCCTCACCAACGGCGGACGCGTGCTGTGTGCGACCGCGCTGGGCCATACCGTTGCAGAAGCGCAGAAGCGTGCCTATACGCTGATGGCGGATATCCACTGGAACGGTAGCTTTAGCCGTCAGGATATCGGCTATCGCGCGATTGCGCGTGAGCAGGGCGAGTAATTTCACACCCTCACCCTAACCCTCTCCCTTTGGGAGAGGGGATTTACGTCAGAAACTCTTCTCTGTCGGCTGCCAGGTACAGAAGTCTTCGTTCGCCACCAGCAGCAGTTGAGAGCCTTCCGGCGCTTCCAGCCACGCCACACTCACTTCCATTGATGAATGACGCTGACGGCGTTGAATGTGCTCGGTTGCCCAGGATTCGAGCTCAGGCTTGACCGTCTGCCCTTCACAGGTTGTCACCGTCCCATCGGCATGCCAGCGCCCCTGGCGCAGCACAACGCGTCCCAGACGAAGCGCATCGCTGGTCTGGCGGATTTGTTCAGCGCGATAGCGGTAAAGGGCGATTTGATCGCTGGAAAGTTGCTGTTTTTGACCGCTGACTTCACGCTGCATAAAGCTCAGCTCGCCATGGTCGTCAAAACGCACTTTCACGTGTTCGGGGGTCTTGCTGTAGACATTCAGTTCAATCAGCGACAGGTCATCTCCCTGCCAGCGATATTCTGCCGTCGATGTATTGCCGTTATGCCACGGGCTGAAGGCAGAAAGCAGATGCACTTCGCCGCCGGAATCTTTGCGCCAGATCCTGACCGCGCCCTGGTTGTCCGCGTAACCGCTGGCGGTAAACGGAGGGAGGGAGGAATCGTGGCTACAGGCTGACAGCAACAGCACGCCTGTCAGCGCGAGCGTTCCACGCCAGAATGACAAAAGGGGCGTTGCCGCCCCTTCGTTAAAACTGTTCACTGCCACGCGTCTTACTTAACTGCGTCTTTCAGTGCTTTACCAGAAACAAATGCCGGCACGTTAGCTGCGGCGATTTTGATTTCTTTACCGGTCTGCGGGTTGCGGCCAGTACGCTCAGCGCGGTGGTTCACTTTGAAGGTACCGAAACCAACCAGTTGTACAGCATCGCCTTCTTTCAGAGACTCAGTAATAGCAGCCAGGGTAGATTCCAGAGCAGCTTTAGCCTGCACTTTAGACAGATCAGCCTTGTCCGCAATTACATCAATCAGTTGAGTCTTGTTCATAAGTTATCCTTTCAATGTGTTTATCGCTTGCTAAGCATCGAGTGCGACGAAAATGCCAAAAAAGCACTCTCCTGCATACACGCACCGATAGCCACTTTTTTTCGCCCCCCAAATGTAGACCAGACGGGGGGCAGAAGGGAAGAGTCGAGGAGTGACAAAACAGGCGTTAAATCACGTTTTGTTGTCTCATTGGTTAAAAATTATACCAATATTGCTCTCGCCGGCCTCACGTAAGTCCGCACGCAGCCCTTTTATCAGCTCGATATCGCGTTCTTCGCACTCTGCCAGCAGGCGGAAAATTTCCCACTGGATGTCCCATTCCTGTTCAACCGCCGGGTTGGCACGCAGCTCTTCGTCGGTCATTTCGCGACCTTCCTGGGTCATTTCGAGCATCGCGACGGTCGTAATGGACGCTTTACTGACTTCGATGGCATGCTCCAGCGTTTCACCACTCAGGCGGGAGTGGATCAGCTCACTTAACGCCACGCAGGCATCAATCGCCGGGTAGACACCGTACAGGTCAAAATCATCCGCAGCGGGGATCGCCTCTTCCAGCTTTTCCAGCTGGGAGTCAAAATTCACCTTCGCGTCTTTTACCGTGAGCGTTTCCCAGATTAAATCCAGGATACGACGATAAATCTGGCCTTCGCCAAACGCTGTCTGCTTGCAGAACGCGGCATAGTTGGGATACATGCGCTCGCACAGGCAAGCCATAAAGGTCACGTGCTGCCAGCTTTCCAGCTTCTCAAGGCGCAGATGAATCGGGTTTTGTAACATGATGATGTCTCGAATCGAAAATTAGCCGCAGTTTACCTGAATCACGGCTGAATTTCCTGCCAACGAATGAATGCCGGGCGCGAGGAGGCGACAGCATCTGCCCAGCGCGTCGGCTCCGGTAAGCGGTAGCCCTTCATGCAGCGCTGTACCCACGCCAGGGCGCTGTCCATGCTCACCCGGTGACCGGTGGCGATAAAGAGCGGGTTACAGCGCGCCTTGCTGCGCCAGACCCACGCTAACTGCTCGCCTTTATGGATAAGCGGCGCCAGCGCGCCCGGCTCGGCGGAGAGAGGTTCAAACGCGCCGCACAGGCGTTTCTTGGCGACGCCGATGGTCGGCACATCCACCAGCAGCCCAAAGTGGCTGGCAACGCCTAAACGGCGCGGGTGTGAAATACCGTGTCCATCAACAAACAGCAGGTCAGGTTTTTGCGAGAGTTGCTCCCACGCTGCCAGCAGCGCGGGATATTCGCGAAAGGAGAGAAAGCCCGGAATGTACGGCATGGTGGTCGCGATACGCGCCACCTTGTACTCCACCAGCTCAAGCGAAGGGTATTTCAGCACCACCATCGCCGCTCGCGTCACTTCCCCACCCTGCTCGAATCCGACGTCCGCTCCGCCAATATACTGCGGGGGATCCTTATCCAGACGATCCTCGCGGATCACCGATGAAGCCAGTTCGAGTTGTTGAGCGCGTAGCGACGCGAGATCCATAACCACTCCTTACTTGTGATACTGGGCAGAAAGCCGATGCACCGCCTCCACAAATACGCCAGCGTGTTCTGGCGGCACATCCTGATGAATGCCGTGGCCAAGGTTAAAGACGTGGCCTTCACCCTGGCCGAAACCAGACAGTATAGTCGACACTTCTTCTTCAATGCGGGCTGGCTGAGCATAGAGCATGGAGGGATCCATATTACCCTGCAGCGCCACTTTGTCGCCCACGCGATGGCGCGCATCGGCGATATCGCTGGTCCAGTCGAGACCCAGCGCGTCACAGCCGGTCGCCGCCATCGCTTCCAGCCATTGACCGCCACCTTTGGTGAACAGCGTCACCGGCACGCGGCGGCCTTCATTTTCCCGCAGCAGGCCGTCGACGATTTTGTGCATGTAATACAGGGAGAACTGCTGATAATCGCGTCCGGTCAACACGCCGCCCCAGGTATCGAAAATCATCACCGACTGCGCACCCGCTTTAATCTGCGCGTTGAGGTAGAGCGTGACGCTCTTTGCCAGCTTGTCGAGCAGCGCATGCAGCGCCAGCGGCTCGGCGTACATCATCTTTTTAATCATGGTGAAGGCTTTGCTGCTGCCCCCTTCCACCATATAGGTCGCCAGCGTCCACGGGCTGCCGGAGAAGCCAATCAGCGGCACTTCACCTTTCAGCTCGCGGCGGATGGTGCGTACGGCGTTCATCACATAGCCCAGCTCGCCTTCCGGATCGGGGATCGGCAGCTTATCAACGTCGGCTTTGCTTTTGATTGGGGAGGTGAAACGCGGACCTTCACCGGTTTCGAAGTACAGGCCAAGGCCCATCGCATCCGGAATGGTCAGAATATCCGAGAAGAGGATCGCAGCATCCAGCGGGAAGCGGCGCAGCGGCTGGAGCGTGACTTCGCAGGCCAGCTCGGCGTTTTTGCACAGCGACATAAAATCGCCCGCCTGCGCGCGCGTGGCTTTGTACTCTGGCAGATAGCGTCCCGCCTGGCGCATCATCCACACCGGGGTGACATCAACGGGCTGGCGCAGCAGCGCACGCAGATAACGATCGTTCTTCAGTTCGGTCATTTTTGCAGTTCCTTAAGCGTCATGGCCTCAGTGTAACACTACTCATACTCGGCCCGACACATCGCCACGGTATCTTCTATCAGCCGACGCGCCACGGTGCCCGGCGGAGGCAACAGCGGTAAATCGTCATAGCGATACCAGTTCGCTTCCAGCAGCTCTTTCTGATCGATAACAATCTCGCCGCTATCGTATTCCGCCATAAACGCGGTCATCAGCGACATCGGGAACGGCCAGGGCTGGGAGGTGACGTAGCGCAGGTTCTTCACCTTAATACTGCTCTCTTCCATCACCTCGCGCGCCACCGCCTGCTCCAGCGTTTCGCCTACTTCGACGAACCCGGCCAGTACGGTGTGAATGCCGTTGCGATGACGAGTATGCTGCGCCAGCAGGATGGAATCCTCCCGACGGATAGCGACGATAATGCAGGGTGCAATCTGCGGATAGTAGCGCTCGCGGCAGTGGCTGCAGAGCATCGCCCACTCGGTTTTGCTCGGGTGCATGGTATGACCGCAGTAGCCGCAGTATTTATGCGAGCGGTAAAATTCCGCCAGCTGCACGCCGCGCCCCGCCAGCTGGAACAGCCCGACATCCTGATCCAGCACCTGCCGCACAGACCCCATATCCTGGCGACGCGCTTGTTGGATCAACCACACCGGCTCGCCCTGCCACTCGCCGATCCACAGCGCGGTTTGACCTACAAGATCGAACGTTTCCGCCGTGCCATGGGGGATTTCCCCGGCGGGCAGCCATAATTTTTGTTCGTGACTGACGATCCACCAACCCAGATCTGATTTTTCAATAATACGATCCATATCTATTGCACTACCTTCGCTTCACTGACATGTTGTTAGCATTGTGGTTACATTTTGGATAAGCAGATTCAATCCTATACCTTGCGGAGTCGACCATGTTAAACCAGCTAGAAAGCCTGACTGAGCGCGTTAGAGGAAGTAACAAACTGGTGGATCGCTGGCTGCATGTGCGCAAGCATCTACTCGTGGCTTATTACAATCTGGTCGGTATTAAGCCTGGCAAAGAATCGTTTATGCGGCTGAATGAAAAAGCGCTGGATGATTTTTGCCAGAGCCTGGTCGACTACCTGTCCGACGGCCATTTCAATATTTATGAACGCATTATCCGCGAAATGGAAGGGACAACACCGTATTTAGCGGCCAGCAAACTCTATCCGCTGCTGGAAGCCAACACCCAGCAGATCATGGATTACTACGATTCCACGCTCGAGAACGCCATCGATCACGATAACTATCTTGAGTTTCAGCAGGCGCTGTCCGATCTCGGTGAAGCGCTGGAGGAGCGATTCACGCTGGAAGATAAGCTGATCGCCCTCGTGCTGGACAATGACGTGAATACCAGCAATGAAGAGAACGTCGCGCGCCCTGCTTGAGTTCTTAATCGTTAACGAGTAATTTACAACCATTCGCCCCTCTCACGAGGGGGATTTTTCTTGTCGGAGTGCCCAGTGTGAAAGCACGGGCTGAGACCGTTAATTCGGGATCCGCGGAACCTGATCAGGCTAATACCTGCGAAGGGAACAAGAGTCACACTGCTGTTGTATCGCCTGAGGGCGATCCTCTCTTGCTTCATCCGTCGTCTGACAAGCCATGTCCTTCACTTTTGGAATGAGCTATGTCTACTGCAAAACTGACCCGCCGCGAACAGCGCGCGCAGGCCCAACACTTCATCGACACCCTGGAAGGCACTGCTTTCCCGAACTCTAAACGTATCTACATTTCCGGCTCGCAGGCCGATATTCGCGTCCCGATGCGTGAGATCCAGCTCAGCCCGACGCTTATCGGCGGCAGCAAAGAGGATCCGCAGTTTGAAGACAACGAAGCCGTGCCGGTATACGACACCTCTGGTCCGTATGGCGATCCCGATGTGGCGATTAACGTCCAGCAGGGTCTGGCAAAGCTGCGCCAGTCGTGGATTGACGCGCGTAATGACAGCGAAGCGCTAAACGAGCAAAGCTCTGCTTACACTAAAGAACGCCTGGCCGACGACGGTTTGGACGAGCTGCGCTTTACCGGCCTGCTGACGCCAAAACGTGCTAAAGCGGGCAAATGCGTGACCCAGCTGCACTACGCGCGCCAGGGTATCGTCACGCCGGAGATGGAGTTCATCGCCATCCGTGAAAACATGGGTCGCGAGCGCATCCGTAGCGAAATACTGCGCTATCAGCATCCGGGCGAAGGCTTTGGCGCTCGCCTGCCGGAGAACATCACGCCGGAGTTTGTGCGTGACGAAGTGGCCGCCGGCCGCGCGATTATCCCCGCCAACATCAACCACCCGGAATCCGAGCCGATGATTATCGGCCGCAACTTCCTGGTGAAGGTCAACGCTAACATCGGCAACTCGGCCGTGACCTCCTCCATCGAAGAAGAGGTGGAAAAGCTGGTCTGGTCCACGCGCTGGGGTGCGGACACGGTAATGGACCTCTCCACCGGCCGCTATATTCACGAAACCCGCGAGTGGATCCTGCGTAACAGCCCGGTACCGATTGGCACCGTACCGATTTATCAGGCTCTGGAAAAGGTCAACGGCATTGCCGAAGACCTCACCTGGGAAGCCTTCCGCGACACGCTGCTGGAGCAGGCGGAACAGGGCGTGGACTACTTCACCATTCACGCGGGCGTGCTGCTGCGCTACGTGCCGATGACGGCGAAACGTCTGACCGGCATCGTCTCGCGCGGCGGTTCCATCATGGCGAAGTGGTGCCTTTCCCATCATCAGGAAAACTTCCTCTACGAATACTTCCGCGAGATTTGCGAAATCTGCGCCGCGTATGATGTCTCTCTGTCGCTGGGCGACGGCCTGCGTCCAGGATCTATTCGCGACGCGAATGACGAAGCGCAGTTTGCCGAACTGCACACGCTGGGCGAGCTGACAAAAATCGCCTGGGAGTATGACGTGCAGGTGATGATTGAAGGCCCGGGCCACGTGCCGATGCAGATGATCCGCCGCAACATGACCGAAGAGCTGGAGCACTGCCACGAAGCGCCGTTCTACACGCTGGGGCCACTAACAACCGACATCGCGCCGGGCTATGACCACTTCACGTCAGGCATTGGGGCGGCGATGATCGGCTGGTTCGGCTGCGCCATGCTCTGCTACGTGACGCCGAAAGAGCACCTCGGCCTGCCTAACAAAGAGGACGTTAAGCAGGGGCTGATCACCTACAAAATTGCCGCCCACGCGGCGGATTTGGCGAAAGGCCACCCGGGCGCGCAAATCCGCGATAACGCCATGTCGAAGGCACGCTTTGAATTTCGCTGGGAAGACCAGTTCAACCTGGCGCTGGACCCGTTCACCGCGCGCGCCTATCACGACGAGACCCTGCCGCAGGAATCGGGCAAAGTCGCGCACTTCTGCTCTATGTGTGGGCCGAAGTTCTGCTCGATGAAAATCAGCCAGGAGGTGCGCGACTACGCCGCCGCGCAAACCATTGAAGTGGGTATGGCGGACATGTCAGAAACCTTCCGCGCCAAAGGCGGCGAAATCTACCTCAAAAAAGAGGAGGCGTAATGTACCAGCCCGATTTTCCCCCGGTGCCCTTCCGCTTAGGGCTTTATCCGGTGGTGGACAGCGTGGAGTGGATAGAGCGCCTGCTGAAGGCTGGCGTTCGCACTCTCCAGCTGCGCATCAAAGATAAACGCGATGACGAGGTGGAAGCCGATGTGGTTGCCGCCGTCGCGCTTGGGCGTCGACATAACGCCCGCCTGTTTATCAACGACTACTGGCGGCTGGCCGTTAAGCACCAGGCGTATGGCGTGCATCTGGGCCAGGAGGACCTGGAAACAACGGATCTGAGCGCTATCCGTGTAGCCGGGTTACGCCTTGGCGTTTCAACGCATGATGACATGGAGATCGACGTGGCGCTGGCGGCCCGTCCCTCTTACATCGCGCTGGGTCACGTCTTCCCGACGCAAACCAAGCAGATGCCCTCCGCACCGCAGGGGCTGACGCAGCTGGCGAGTCATGTTAAACGTCTGGCGGATTACCCCACCGTCGCCATCGGCGGGATCAGCCTTGAACGTGCCCCGTCGGTGCTGGATACCGGCGTCGGCAGTATCGCCGTCGTCAGCGCCATCACCCAGGCCGCTGACTGGCAGGCCGCGACCGCACAGCTGTTACAGCTGGCAGGAGCAGGCGATGAATGATCGTGATTTTATGCGCTACAGCCGTCAGATCCTGCTGGAGGATATCGCCATCGACGGGCAGCAAAAACTGCTCGCCAGCCGGGTGCTGATTGTCGGTCTGGGCGGCTTAGGCGCGCCCGCCGCGCTTTATCTGGCGGGTGCGGGCGTCGGCACGCTGGTGCTTGCCGACGACGACGAGGTACATCTCAGCAACCTGCAGCGGCAAATTCTTTTCACCATGGAAGATATCGACCAGCCTAAAGCGCAGATCACCCGGCAGCGGCTGAACCAGCTTAACCCGGACATCGAGCTGATTGCCCTGCAGGAGCGGCTCGGTGGTGAACGCCTGCAGCGTGAAGTTGCCCTTGCCGACGTGGTGCTGGACTGCACGGACAATATGGCGACGCGTCAGGCGATTAACGCCGTCTGTGTGGCACATAACACGCCGCTGATCACCGCCAGCGCGGTCGGTTTCGGGGGACAGATGATGGTCCTGACGCCTCCGTGGGCGCAGGGCTGCTATCGCTGCCTGTGGCCGGACGATGCCGAGCCAGAGCGTAACTGCCGCACCGCAGGCATTCTCGGTCCAGTCGTTGGTGTGATGGGCACGCTGCAGGCACTGGAGGCCATCAAGCTGCTCAGCGGCATGGAGACGGAACGTAATACGCTGCGGATGTTTGATGCGCGCTCAAGCGGCTGGCGTCACCTGGCCTTGCACCGCGCCAGCCGCTGCCCGGTATGTGGAGGCCGCGATGCGCATTCTGTTTAACGATGAGCCAATGAAGTGCGATGACGGACTTACCGTTGCCGTGCTGCTCGAAAGGCTACGCCAGCTCAAGCCGGGAACGGCGCTGGCGCTCAATCAACAGATCCTGCCGCGCGAGCAGTGGGAACATCAGCAGGTCAATGAAGGCGACCAGATCCTGCTGTTTCAGGTCATCGCAGGGGGCTGAAATGTTACGTATTGCCGATAAAGTTTTTGATTCGCATCTGTTTACAGGAACCGGAAAATTCGCCTCGCCGCAGCTGATGGTGGATGCCATCCGTGAAAGCGGCAGCCAGCTGGTGACACTGGCGATGAAGCGCGTGGACCTTCGCCAGCATAACGATGCCATTCTTGCGCCTTTACTGGAGGCAGGCGTTACGCTTTTACCGAATACCTCCGGCGCGAAAACGGCCGAGGAGGCGATTTTCGCCGCACAGCTGGCGCGTGAAGCGCTCGGCACGCGCTGGCTGAAGCTGGAAATTCATCCGGATGCGCGCTGGCTGCTGCCCGACCCCATCGAAACGCTGAAGGCAGCTGAAAAGCTGGTGCAACAGGGATTTATCGTCCTGCCTTACTGCGGCGCCGATCCTGTCCTGTGTAAACGGCTGGAAGAGGTCGGCTGTGCCGCCGTCATGCCGCTGGGCGCCCCCATCGGCTCAAACCAGGGGCTGGAAACCCGGGCGATGCTGGAGATCATCATCGAACAGGCCAACGTACCGGTAGTGGTGGATGCGGGCATTGGCGTGCCAAGCCATGCCGCGCAGGCGCTGGAGATGGGTGCCGACGCGGTGCTGGTGAACACGGCTATTGCGGTGGCTGACGATCCGGTCACGATGGCGCGCGCGTTTCGCCTGGCGGTGGAGTCAGGTTTGCTGGCACGGCAGTCTGGCCCCGGCTCCCGCAGTGTTCAGGCGCAGGCCACCAGCCCGCTGACCGGTTTCCTGGAGGCGCTCTGATGACCACGTTTACCGATCGCTGGCGGCAGATCCACTGGGACGATATTGCCCTGCGCATCAACAGCAAAACGGCTGCGGATGTCGAGCGTGCGTTAAACGCGCGTCATCCGACCCGCGAAGACATGATGGCCCTGCTTTCACCGGCGGCCAGCGCCTACCTTGAGCCGATGGCGCAGCGCGCGCAGCGGCTCACCCGCCAGCGCTTTGGCAACACGGTGAGCTTCTACGTGCCGCTCTACCTCTCAAACCTGTGCGCCAACGACTGCACCTACTGCGGCTTCTCCATGAGCAACCGCATTAAGCGTAAAACGCTCGATGAAGGTGAGATTGCGCGCGAGTGTGCGGCCATTCGTGAAATGGGCTTTGAGCATCTTCTGCTGGTCACGGGCGAACATCAGGGGAAGGTGGGAATGGACTATTTCCGTCAGCATCTTCCGGCTATCCGCCGTGAGTTTGCATCGTTGCAGATGGAAGTGCAGCCCCTGTCGCAGGACGAGTACGCAGAACTGAAAACGCTTGGGCTGGACGGGGTCATGGTCTACCAGGAAACCTATCACGAGGCGACGTACGCCCGGCATCACCTGAAGGGGAAAAAACAGGACTTTTTCTTCCGGCTGGAAACGCCGGACAGGCTGGGACGCGCCGGAATCGACAAAATCGGCCTCGGCGCACTGACGGGGCTTTCAGACAACTGGCGAGTGGATAACTATCTGGTGGCGGAACATCTGCTGTGGCTCCAGCAGCATTACTGGCAGAGTCGCTACTCCATCTCTTTCCCCAGATTGCGTCCGTGTACAGGCGGCGTCGAACCGGCCTCGGTGATGGATGAGCGCCAGCTGGTACAAACTATTTGCGCGTTTCGCCTGCTCGCCCCGGACGTTGAATTATCGCTCTCAACGCGTGAGTCCCCGGCGTTTCGCGATCGCGTTATCCCGCTTGCGATTAACAACGTCAGCGCGTTTTCCAAAACGCAGCCGGGTGGTTACGCCGACGATCGTTCGGAGCTGGAGCAGTTTGCGCCACACGATGCTCGACGTCCGGAAGCCGTCGCTGAAGCGCTGATCGCCCAGGGGCTTCAGCCTGTCTGGAAAGACTGGGACAGCTGGCTGGGACGCGCCTCGCAATTACGTTGAAATGTGCTGCAACTACGTAAAAAAATGACGAGGCGTCTTCTGAGATAAACACCGGGCAGTTGTGAACAGGTGCCCGGTTTTTCTATTCTGCTTTCGTCAGCAACGGATGCTGTCCAGGGCGAAAAGCTTCTTCCTCGTTTCGCCCTGCCTCCGCCCAAACATAACAAAAGTTGAGAAAATAAAAATAATGAGTAATTTCTTAATGATTCTTAAGATAAATCATCTCGCCTGAAATCCTGTTCCGTATAATTCGCTACCAACCTCAGTACAGCGACTAAGCTGAGAGAATATCAGCAGGCGTAACGTATTCATCATCTGGATTAATCTACAGCTCATGGCACTTCACAGTAAAAAGCTCTCTTTCACCCGGCCGATTATGGTCAGCTTTGCGGGAATCCTCTGCAGCTTCGCGCTGATCGCCGTGTTGATTACGCTTTCTCAGAGAAAGGATTTTCTGGAGGATTATCATAAGATTAATGGTAATTTCACCCATAACCTGGCGGTGAACTATACCGAATCCATCCTGCGTGAAAACGACTATATTCTGGGGCGTGCAGCGATGTATTTTGCGCGCAATGACAGGCTGAATCAGACAATCAATGTCGATCCGGCACAAGGGCTGCAGATGTTAATGCATTTGCAAAACCTGATGCCGACCGTGTCGTCCATCTCTTTGACAGACACGCAGGGGCATTATCTGCGCGCGCCGGAAGTACTTCCAACGGAAAAGAGCAAGACATTCGACGCGCGAACCCGCCCGTGGTTTATAGGCCAGGCAGAGGCCAGTATCTTTAGCCACTATACCAGCCCCTATATGGACTACTTCACCGACCACCCAACCGTCACCCTCTACAAACCGGTGATTTCACCCGAAGGCAGGCTGAAGGGAACGCTCGCTTTTCATCTCGATTTGACCTCTATGGGATACACCCTCCGTCAAATGGTGGCTCCCGTACAGGGTGAATTTTTCGTCGTCGAACGCGATGGTGCCGTGGTACTTCACCCGGACACGGGCGCGCTCTTTAAACCATACGTCAGCGAAGCGCTGATGGACAAAATGACCAGCGGCGAAGGCCATTTATTCGATCCAAAAAGCAAATCCTGGTACTACTACTACTCCTTCACCAACCCGGACTGGTTTGTTATTTATCGGGTATCCGACGCCACGCTTACCGCCATTACCCGCCACGAAACCGTTGTTGTCAGTTGGGGATTTGCACTCGCAGCCATTATCATCATTCTGTTTGGTTTGTACCTGCGCCATGCTTCCCGTACTGTGCTGATGAATATTATCAACGCCATCAAAACCGGGGATGTCAGCCAGGCCCCGCGCCTTGAGGCGATGCTCAGCCATACCATTCAGTCAAACAAAGAGCGTGAACAGGCCTATGTGCGTCAGGCAACCCATGATGCATTAACGGGCTGTAAAAACCGCCGCGCTTTCGACAACGATGTGGATGAACTGCTGAAGGCCCATCAACCTTTCGCGCTGGGCCTGATCGATATCGATAACTTCAAATCCATTAATGACACCTGGGGACACCTGAGCGGCGATATCGTTTTGCGTAACGTTGCCCGCGAGGGGATCCAGATCATGCAGCCCCATCACATCTCTGTTTACCGCTACGGCGGCGAAGAGTTCGCGGTGATCTTCCATACGGAGCTGATCGCTACCGCTCACGCGCTGCTGGAAGCGTGGCGCACCGCCGTGGAACGGCGCGTCTGGCGTGAGGAAAACTTGCACGTGACGTTCAGTGCGGGCCTGGGGGAATGGCACTTCGAGCCGCTGGAACACTTTGTAGGTAGCGTCGATGGCGCGCTTTACACGGCAAAACAGCAGGGAAAAAATCGTATCGTTCGTACATCTGACAGCGAGTGACCACAAAATTGTAACCGGTTTCAGAAAAATGCCGATTTCTTTGTGATGCCTGACACACAATCACGGTAAAGCGGTTGTTGAAGCGGTCTGCACGGGATAATTATCAATAAACACATGTAGATCGAGGCTGATTATGAAGAACATCGTTTTATGCTGTGCAGCGGGAATGTCAACCAGCATGCTGGTTCAACGTATGAAAGATGCCGCGCAGAAAAAAGGGGTTGAAGTCACCATTAAAGCCGTTCCGGTCGCGGAGTTTAAAGACAATATCGCGACGGCCGACATCGTATTGCTGGGGCCACAGGTAAAATACGAGCAGGCGAAACTTCAGGCGCAGGCCGACCCGCTGGGCAAAAAAGTCGCGGTGATCGACATGATGGATTACGGCATGATGAAAGGTGATGCCGTACTGGAAAAAGCGCTCAAGCTGCTGGAGTCATAATGGAAGACTTAGAAACCACAATCATGGAACTGCTGGTGAACGCGGGTGCGGCGCGAAGTGCTGCTCTGACCGCACTGCAGATGGCACGTAAAGGCGACTTTAACGAAGCCGAGAAAGCGATGGAAGAGTCGCGCGAATATGTGAAGCATGCGCACACGATCCAGACGCAGCTTATCGGTCTTGACGAAGGGACCGGGAAGCTTCCGGTTAACCTGATCACCGTTCACTCCCAGGATCACCTGATGAACGCGATGGTCATTCAGGATCTGGCGGGTGATATGATTGAACTTTATCGACGGATCCCGTTGGTAAACTAATAACATACAGATGTAAAAAACCCGCCGAGGCGGGTTTTTTATTGTCGGGTGGCGCTACGCTTACCCGACCTACGAGGCATATGCCCGGTAATGTTTACCGGGCATCAACGATTACTCGTTGTCGGAACCGCCCAGACCTGCGTTCAGCAGTTCTGCCAGGCTCGCGGATGCATCTTCTGCAGTGACCTGCGGTGCAGCTGGCAGTTCGCCCGCAGCACGACGACGCATACGATCCTGGTGGTACGCATAACCGGTACCTGCCGGGATCAGACGACCCACGATAACGTTCTCTTTCAGACCGCGCAGTTCATCACGCTTACCAGCAACAGCCGCTTCGGTCAGGACACGCGTGGTCTCCTGGAACGATGCTGCAGAGATGAAGGACTCGGTTGCCAGAGACGCTTTGGTGATACCCAGCAGATCGCGTGCGAAGGTCGCACCGATTTTGCCGTTCGCTTCCAGATCGCGGTTAGCAATCTTAACGCGGGAGTATTCAACCTGTTCGCCTTCGAGGAACTCGGAGCTGCCTGCGTTTTCGATGGTTGCTTTACGCAGCATCTGACGAACGATAACTTCTATGTGCTTATCGTTAATCTTAACGCCCTGCAGACGGTAAACGTCCTGTACTTCGTTGGTGATGTAACGCGTTACCGCGTGTACGCCACGAAGACGCAGAATGTCGTGCGGAGCTTCTGGACCATCGGAAACCACGTCACCACGTTCTACACGTTCACCTTCGAACACGTTGAGCTGACGCCACTTAGGAATCATCTCTTCGTAAGGCTCGCTGCCATCTACTGGGGTGATAACCAGACGGCGTTTACCTTTGGTCTCTTTACCGAAGGAAATGATACCGCTGATTTCAGCCAGGATTGCAGGCTCTTTCGGACGACGTGCTTCAAACAGGTCCGCAACGCGTGGCAGACCACCGGTGATGTCCTTGGTACCGCTGGATTCCTGAGGAATACGCGCCAGAGCATCACCCGCACCGATCTGAATGCCATCTTCCAGCTGTACGATCGCTTTACCCGGCAGGAAGTACTGCGCAGGCATGTCGGTACCAGGGATCAGAACGTCGTTACCCTGACCATCAACGATTTTCAGTGCAGGACGCAGATCTTTACCACCGGCAGTACGTTCAGCAGAATCCAGAACCACCAGAGAAGACAGACCGGTCAGCTCGTCGGTCTGACGAGTAATGGTCTGGCCGTCGATCATGTCAGTGAAGCGGATGAAACCACTTACTTCGGTGATAACCGGCATGGTGTGTGGATCCCAGTTTGCAACGGTTTCACCGCCGGCAACCTGCTCGCCATCGCCTTTCGCCATAACCGCACCGTAAGGCACTTTATAGCTCTCTTTGGTACGACCGAATTCGTCGATCAGCTTCAGCTCGGTGTTACGAGAGGTCACAACCAGCTTGCCTGCGGAGTTAACAACAGACTTCGCGTTGCTGAGCTTGATGCTACCTTTGTTTTTCACCTGGATGCTGGATTCAGCAGCCGCACGAGATGCCGCACCACCGATGTGGAACGTACGCATCGTCAGCTGTGTACCCGGCTCACCGATGGACTGTGCCGCGATAACGCCGATTGCTTCACCTTTGTTGATGATGTGGCCACGCGCCAGGTCACGACCGTAGCAGTGCGCACATACACCAAAGTCGGTGTCACAAGATACAACGGAACGCACTTTCACTGAGTCAACAGAGTTCGCTTCCAGCAGGTCACACCAGTGCTCGTGCAGCAGCGTGTTGCGTGGAACCAGAATGTCTGCAGTGCCCGGCTTCAGAATGTCTTCCGCGGTCACACGACCCAGAACGCGATCGCGCAGTGGCTCTTTAACATCACCACCCTCGATAACCGGGGTCATGGTGATACCTTCGAGGGTGCCACAATCGTCTTCGGTCACAACCAGATCCTGCGCAACGTCAACCAGACGACGCGTCAGATAACCGGAGTTCGCTGTTTTCAGTGCGGTATCCGCCAGACCTTTACGAGCACCGTGCGTGGAGATGAAGTACTGGAGTACGTTCAGACCTTCACGGAAGTTCGCGGTGATTGGCGTTTCGATGATGGAGCCATCTGGCTTCGCCATCAGACCACGCATACCTGCCAGCTGACGAATCTGTGCTGCGGAACCACGCGCACCGGAGTCGGCCATCATGTAGATGCTGTTGAAGGAAACCTGCTGCTCTTCTACGCCGTCACGGTTAATCACGGTTTCGGTCTGCAGGTTATCCATCATCGCTTTGGATACACGATCGTTCGCCGCTGCCCAGATATCGATAACTTTGTTATAGCGTTCGCCTGCGGTTACCAGACCAGACTGGAACTGCTCCTGGATCTCAGCAACTTCGGCTTCCGCTTCAGAGATGATCTCGTGTTTCTTCTCTGGGATGACCATGTCATCGATACCAACAGATGCACCTGAACGCGCTGCATAAGCAAAGCCGGTGTACATTGTCTGGTCAGCGAAGATTACGGTCGGCTTCAGACCCAGAATGCGGTAACAGGTGTTCAGCATTTTGGAGATCGCTTTCTTGCCCAGCGCCTGGTTGACGATGGAGAAAGGCAGACCTTTCGGTACGATCATCCACAGAATGGCACGGCCAACGGTCGTGTCTTTCAGGCTGGTTTTCGCAACGAATTCGCCGTTTTCATCTTTTTCATATTCGGTGATACGCACTTTAACGCGCGCATGCAGAGAGGCCAGGCCAGCGCGATAAATACGCTCAGCTTCTTTCGGGCCAGTCAGCACCATGCCTTCGCCTTTGGCGTTAACACAGTCACGGGTCATGTAGTACAGACCCAATACAACGTCCTGAGAAGGAACGATAATTGGTTCACCGTTCGCTGGAGACAGGATGTTGTTGGTAGACATCATCAGCGCACGCGCTTCGAGCTGGGCTTCCAGCGTCAGCGGTACGTGAACAGCCATCTGGTCACCATCGAAGTCGGCGTTATAAGCCGCACAAACCAGCGGGTGGAGCTGGATAGCTTTACCTTCGATCAGGACTGGCTCAAATGCCTGGATACCCAGACGGTGCAGTGTTGGTGCACGGTTCAGCAGTACCGGGTGTTCGCGGATCACTTCGTCCAGGATATCCCAAACGACAGCTTCTTCACGCTCAACCATTTTCTTAGCGGCTTTGATGGTGGTGGCGAGGCCACGCAGTTCCAGCTTGCCGTAGATGAACGGTTTGAACAGCTCCAGTGCCATTTTCTTCGGCAGACCGCACTGATGCAGACGCAGGTATGGACCTACGGTGATAACAGAACGACCGGAGTAGTCAACACGCTTACCGAGCAGGTTCTGACGGAAACGACCCTGTTTACCTTTGATCATGTCGGCCAAAGATTTCAGAGGACGTTTGTTAGAACCGGTGATCGCACGACCGCGACGACCGTTATCCAGCAGGGCATCTACAGCTTCCTGCAGCATACGTTTTTCGTTGCGTACGATGATGTCCGGCGCAGCCAGATCCAGCAGACGCTTCAGACGGTTGTTACGGTTGATAACGCGACGATACAGATCGTTCAGATCGGACGTTGCGAAACGACCACCATCCAGCGGTACCAGTGGACGCAGATCTGGCGGCAGAACCGGCAGAACGGTCAGGATCATCCACTCTGGCTTGTTGCCAGACTGAACGAACGCTTCCAGCAGTTTGATACGCTTGGTCAGCTTTTTACGCTTGGTTTCGGAGTTAGTTTCGTTCAGCTCTTCACGCAGCTGCTCGCACTCTTGCTCCAGATCCATGCTCTTCAGCAGGGCCTGGATAGCTTCCGCACCCATCTTCGCGTCGAATTCGTCACCGAACTCTTCCAGCGCGTCCAGATACTGTTCTTCGGTCAGAATCTGGTTACGTTCCAGGTTCGTCATACCGCCTTCGATCACAACATAAGATTCGAAGTACAGAACACGTTCGATATCGCGCAGCGGCATATCCAGCAGCAGGCCGATACGGGACGGCAGAGATTTCAGGAACCAGATGTGAGCAGTCGGAGACGCCAGCTCGATGTGGCCCATACGCTCACGGCGTACTTTGGTCTGGGTCACTTCAACGCCGCACTTCTCACAGATCACACCACGGTGTTTCAGGCGCTTGTACTTACCGCACAGGCACTCATAGTCTTTTACTGGCCCGAAAATACGCGCACAGAAAAGGCCGTCACGCTCAGGTTTGAACGTACGGTAGTTGATGGTTTCCGGCTTTTTAACTTCACCAAAAGACCATGAACGGATCATGTCTGGCGAAGCCAGAGCAATTTTGATCGCATCAAACTCTTCGGTTTTAGTCTGCGCTTTCAGAAACTTTAATAAATCTTTCACGGATTTGCTCCCGTCGGAGTTAGCACAATCTGGTGTCGGGGGTTAACCCGACACCAGTGACCTGTTTGAGCGAGAATTACTCGTCTTCCAGTTCGATGTTGATACCCAGCGAACGAATCTCTTTCAACAGTACGTTGAAGGATTCTGGCATGCCCGGCTCCATCTGATGGTTGCCGTCCACGATGTTCTTATACATCTTGGTACGACCGTTCACGTCATCAGACTTAACGGTGAGCATTTCCTGCAGGGTGTATGCTGCGCCGTATGCTTCCAGCGCCCACACTTCCATCTCCCCGAAGCGCTGACCACCGAACTGAGCCTTACCACCCAGCGGCTGCTGAGTAACCAGGCTGTAAGAACCGGTAGAACGAGCGTGCATCTTGTCGTCGACCAGGTGGTTCAGTTTCAGCATGTACATGTAACCTACGGTTACCGGACGCTCGAACTGTTCACCGGTACGGCCGTCAAACAGCGTAATCTGACCAGACGTTGGCAGACCACCCAGTTGCAGCAGCTCTTTAATTTCAGCTTCTTTTGCACCGTCGAATACCGGCGTTGCAATTGGCATACCCTTACGCAGGTTTTCCGCCAGACGCAGAACTTCATCATCGCTGAAGGTGTTCAGGTCGACTTTCTGACGCACGTCGGTACCCAGATCGTAGGCACGCTGGATGAATTCGCGCAGTTTCGCGACTTCTTCCTGCTGCTTCAGCATGGCGTTAATCTTGTCGCCGATACCTTTCGCAGCCATACCCAGGTGGGTTTCCAGGATCTGACCGATGTTCATACGAGACGGTACACCCAGTGGGTTCAGTACGATATCTACCGGCGTACCGTTAGCATCGTGCGGCATATCTTCGATCGGGTTGATCTTAGAGATAACACCCTTGTTACCGTGACGACCTGCCATCTTATCACCAGGCTGGATCTGACGTTTAACGGCCAGATAAACCTTAACAATCTTCAGCACGCCTGGTGCCAGATCGTCGCCCTGAGTGATTTTGCGGCGTTTCGCTTCGAGTTTTTTCTCGAACTCGTGTTTCAGTTCGTCATACTGCTCAGCCAGCTGTTCCAGCTGATTTTGTTTCTCTTCATCGGTCAGGCCAAGTTCCAGCCAGCGATCGCGTGGCAGTTTGTCGAGCTTCTCAGCTTCAACGCCACCGGCAACCAGCACCGCATAGATACGGCTGAACAGACCCGCTTCGAGGATCTGCAGTTCTTCAGACAGGTCTTTCTTAGCCTGTTTGAGCTGCATCTCTTCGATTTCCAGCGCACGCTTATCTTTCTCAACGCCGTCACGGGTGAAGACCTGAACATCGATAACCGTACCGGAAACACCGTTTGGTACGCGCAGAGAAGAGTCTTTAACGTCAGACGCTTTCTCACCGAAGATTGCACGCAGCAGTTTCTCTTCTGGCGTCAGCTGGGTTTCACCTTTAGGCGTAACCTTACCAACCAGAATGTCGCCGCCGGTCACTTCCGCACCGATGTAAACGATACCGGATTCATCCAGTTTAGAGAGCGCAGCTTCACCCACGTTCGGGATGTCAGCGGTGATCTCTTCTGGCCCCAGCTTGGTGTCACGGGACACACATGCCAGTTCCTGAATGTGGATGGTGGTGAAACGATCTTCCTGAACCACACGCTCGGAGACGAGGATGGAGTCTTCGAAGTTGTAACCGTTCCACGGCATGAACGCTACGCGCATGTTCTGACCGAGCGCCAGTTCACCGAGGTCGGTGGACGGACCGTCTGCCAGCACGTCGCCACGCTCAACTGGCTCACCCAGAGATACGCAAGGCATCTGGTTGATACAGGTGTTCTGGTTAGAACGGGTGTATTTGGTCAGGTTATAAATGTCGATACCCGCTTCGCCCGGATACATCTCGTCTTCGTTAACTTTGATAACGATACGGGATGCGTCGACGTACTGAACGGTACCGCCACGCTTAGCAACTGCAGTAACACCGGAGTCAACGGCAACAGCACGTTCCATACCGGTACCAACCAGCGGCTTATCAGCACGCAGAGTTGGAACGGCCTGACGTTGCATGTTCGCACCCATCAATGCACGGTTGGCGTCATCGTGTTCCAGGAACGGGATCAGGGACGCACCGACGGATACCACCTGCTGAGTGGATACGTCCATGTAGTCAACCTGGTCGCGGCTGAACAAGCTGGATTCGCCTTTGCTACGGCAGGTAACCAGATCTTCTACAAAGTGGCCTTCGTCATCCAGGTTGGAGTTCGCCTGAGCGATAACGTAGTTGCCTTCTTCGATAGCAGACAGGTAATGAATTTCGTCGGTAACAACACCGTCGGTCACTTTACGATACGGGGTCTCGAGGAAACCGTATTCGTTAGTCTGTGCGTACACGGACAGAGAGTTGATCAGACCGATGTTTGGACCTTCAGGCGTTTCGATTGGACATACGCGACCGTAGTGGGTCGGGTGTACATCTCGAACTTCAAAGCCTGCGCGCTCACGGGTCAGACCGCCCGGGCCGAGTGCAGAGATACGACGTTTGTGCGTAATCTCAGACAGCGGGTTGTTCTGGTCCATGAACTGAGACAGCTGGCTTGAACCGAAGAACTCTTTCACTGCTGCAGAAATCGGCTTGGCGTTGATCATATCCTGAGGCATCAGGGTATCCAGATCGCCCAGAGACAGACGCTCTTTCACCGCACGCTCAACACGCACCAGGCCAACGCGGAACTGGTTTTCCGCCATTTCGCCTACGGAACGGATACGACGGTTGCCGAGGTGGTCGATATCATCCACTTCGCCTTTACCGTTACGGATATCGATGAGCTTCTTCATCACTTCGATGATGTCGTCTTTGCTCAGGATACCGGAACCTTCGATCTCATCACGCAGCAGAGAACGGTTGAACTTCATACGACCAACCGCGGACAGATCGTAGCGGTCTTCGGAGAAGAACAGGTTCTCGAACAGGCTTTCCGCCGCTTCGCGAGTTGGTGGCTCACCAGGACGCATCATGCGGTAGATTTCTACCAGCGCGCTCAGACGATCGGTGGTTGGGTCGACACGGATAGTCTCAGAAATATACGCGCCGTGGTCCAGATCGTTGGTGAACAGCGTTTCGATACGTTTGTGGCCAGACTGGCTCAGCTTAGCCAGCAGATCCAGGCTCAGCTCCATGTTCGCTGGGCAGATCAGCTCACCCGTTGACTCGTCAACGTAATCTTTCGCGGCTACTTTTCCTGCAATGTACTCAACCGGAACTTCGATGAGTTTGATATCATCTTTTTCCAGCTGGCGGATATGGCGCGCGGTGATACGGCGACCTTTTTCCACATACACTTTGCCGTCGGCTTCGATGTCGAACGACGCGGTCTCACCACGCAGACGTTCCGGCACCAGCTCCATCTGCAGCTTGTTGTCGCGGATTTCAAAGATCACTTTCTCAAAGAACAGGTCCAGGATCTGTTCAGTGGTGTATTGCAGCGCACGCAGAATGATGGTTGCAGGCAGCTTACGACGACGGTCGATACGGACAAACAGGTTGTCTTTCGGATCGAACTCGAAGTCCAGCCATGAACCACGGTAAGGAATGATACGTGCGTTATACAGTACTTTACCGGAAGAGTGTGTTTTACCTTTATCGCTGTCGAAGAAGACGCCCGGGCTACGATGCAGCTGGGAAACGATAACACGCTCAGTACCGTTGATTACGAAAGTACCGTTGTCTGTCATGAGTGGAATTTCACCCATGTAGACTTCTTGTTCTTTAATGTCTTTAACGGTGCCTTCCGGCGCTTCGCGCTCGTAGATCACCAGACGCAGTTTTACGCGCAGCGGTGCGGAATAGGTCACGCCACGGATCTGACATTCCTGAACGTCAAACACCGGTTCGCCAAGGCGGTAGCTGACGTACTGCAGCTCGGAGTTACCGCTGTAGCTCTGAATCGGGAACACGGAGCGGAAGGCTGCTTCCAGACCGTACTGCCCTTCAGGATCTTGCTCGATAAACTTCTGGAACGAGTCAAGCTGGATAGAAAGGAGATATGGAATGTCCAGAACTTGTGGACGTTTACCAAAATCCTTACGAATACGTTTTTTCTCGGTATAGGAGTAAACCATAGGGTTCCTCAGCTCGCTGACAAGTCGACCCATCTGTCCGACGAAGGGACAGTTTGTGCAACACCATTTTGTGGACCGGAAAATTGAATACTTTCCGCAATACCTGTTGCTATCACGCTTAAATCATTTCGTCGCGATTTACACAGAGCGAGCACCCTGTCGCAATATATTAAGTCGTCGATAGAAACATGCATTGTCAGGACAACCAGCAGTCAAACAGTGTGAAATGCTACTGATGCCTTACAGCGCAAAAAGGCTGGTGACTAAAAAGTCACCAGCCATCAGCCTAATGACTTAGGCTGCAACCAGAAAAGTTGGCTTATTTAACTTCAACTTCAGCGCCAGCTTCTTCCAGAGATTTTTTCAGTGCTTCTGCGTCGTCTTTGCTCACGCCTTCTTTCAGCGCAGCTGGAGCAGATTCTACCAGGTCTTTAGCTTCTTTCAGACCCAGGCCAGTTGCGCCACGTACTGCTTTGATAACAGCAACTTTGTTAGCGCCAGCAGCTTTCAGAATTACGTCGAATTCAGTTTTTTCTTCAGCAGCTTCAGCCGGGCCCGCAGCTACAGCTACAGCAGCAGCAGCAGAAACACCGAATTTTTCTTCCATTGCAGAAATCAGTTCTACAACGTCCATTACGGACATAGCTGCAACTGCTTCAATGATTTGATCTTTAGTGATAGACATTTAAATTGTTCCTGAAAATCAGAATAAGTTTATACGTAAGCAAATGCTTTATAAAGATAACTGCGATTAAGCAGCTTCTTTCGCATCGCGAACAGCAGCCAGAGTGCGAACCAGTTTGCCAGCCGAAGCTTCTTTCATGGTTGCCATCAGGCGTGCAATTGCTTCTTCGTAGGTCGGCAGGGTTGCCAGGCGATCGATTTGCGATGCCGGGATCAACTCACCTTCAAAGGCTGCAGCTTTGACCTCAAATTTTGCATTCGCTTTCGCGAACTCTTTGAACAGACGAGCAGCAGCGCCCGGGTGTTCCATAGAGTATGCAATAAGGGTCGGACCAACAAACGTGTCTTTCAGGCACTCGAACTGAGTACCTTCAACTACGCGACGCAGCAGGGTGTTACGAACAACACGCATGTATACGCCAGCTTCACGACCTGCTTTACGCAGTTCAGTCATTTTGTCTACAGTAACGCCACGGGAATCCGCAACTACTGCAGACAGCGCGCCTTTGGCTACTTCGCTGACTTCAGCAACAATCGCTTGTTTGTCTTGAAGATTTAAAGCCATTAGCTTTGCTCCTGGATGTTTGCCGGAACTCATGTCCCGGAACTCACTTCACTCTCCCCAACGAGGAGAGCGTCTTAATACGGTGAGCAGAAACAAGCCAGAGTATTCAAAAATAATCTTAGCGTTCTGTCACCGTCTACGCAGGGGATTAAGTCTCTTACGAAACACCTGCGGTCTTCGACGGAGGCCTGGATTAGGCCAGGCTCCAACGAACAATTCTGTTAGCCGCTAACTTTCGTTAGCAAACGTGGGGGTAAGATTGTAGACAAAATCACCGCCCACGTAAAGGCATTAGTTTGCAGCAGCGCTCAGGCCAGCCTGGTCAACTGCAACACCTGCACCCATGGTGGTGGAGATGCTAACTTTCTTGATGTACACGCCTTTAGCCTGAGTTGGTTTTGCTTTTTTCAGCGCAACCAGCAGAGATTCCAGGTTTTCTTTCAGTTTGTCAGCGTCAAAGTCCACTTTACCGATGGTGGTGTGGATGATGCCGTTTTTGTCGTTACGATAACGAACCTGACCTGCTTTAGCGTTCTTAACCGCTTCAGCAACGTTAGGCGTTACAGTACCCACTTTCGGGTTTGGCATCAGGCCGCGTGGACCCAGAACCTGGCCCAGTTGGCCAACAACGCGCATTGCATCTGGAGAAGCAATAACAACGTCAAAGTTCATTTCGCCTTTCTTGATCTGATCAGCCAGATCTTCCATACCTACCAGTTCAGCGCCGGCAGCTTTAGCAGCTTCAGCGTTTGCACCCTGAGCAAATACAGCTACGCGAACGGAACGGCCAGTACCGTGTGGCAGTACAGTTGCGCCACGAACGTTCTGATCGGATTTACGAGCGTCGATGCCCAGGTTAACGGCAACGTCAACGCTTTCAACGAACTTAGCAGTTGCCAGTTCTTTCAGCAGAGCGATAGCTTCGTTGATGTCGTACTGTTTGGTCGCATCAACTTTGTCACGGATCACGGACATGCGCTTGGTCAGTTTAGCCATTTCTTAGTCCTCCACTACCAGGCCCATGGAACGTGCAGTACCTTCGATTGAGCGAGTCATCGCTTCAATGTCGGCACCAGTCATGTCGGCAGCTTTGGTCTGCGCGATTTCCTGCAGCTGAGCGCGGGAAATTTTACCCACTTTGTCTTTGTTCGGCTTACCGGAACCAGACTTGATACCAGCCGCTTTCTTCAGCAGAACTGCTGCTGGAGGGGTTTTGGTAACGAAAGTGAAAGAACGGTCAGCGTAAACAGTGATTACGACTGGGATTGGCAGACCTTTTTCCAGGGATTCAGTTTTTGCGTTGAACGCTTTACAGAATTCCATGATGTTCACACCCTGCTGACCCAGAGCTGGACCAACTGGTGGACTTGGGTTCGCCATACCAGCTGCAACCTGCAGCTTGACGTAGGCTTGTACTTTCTTAGCCATTCTAAAATCCTCTGATTGGGTGATAGCGCCTCAGAGAGGCTCCCCGTGAATAAAATTCGTTTTACGGGCCGTAACCCATAAAAACAAAAGGCGCGAAATTGTATTCCAATCTCGCGCCTTGTGCAACGATTTAATCGTTGCTTTTTTGATCGCTGCTTAGGCTTTTTCGACCTGTGCAAAGTCCAGCTCTACCGGGGTCGCACGACCGAAGATAGAAACAGACACTTTCAGGCGGGACTTCTCGTAGTCCACTTCTTCAACGACGCCGTTAAAGTCAGCAAACGGACCGTCATTAACACGAACCATCTCACCCGGTTCAAACAGCGTTTTCGGACGCGGCTTATCACCCACCTGCTGCAGGCGGTTCATAATCGCATCAACTTCTTTATCGCTGATTGGCGCCGGACGGTCAGACGTGCCGCCGATAAAGCCCATCACGCGCGGTACGCTGCGCACCAGGTGCCAGCTCGCGTCGTTCATCACCATCTGAACCAGCACGTAACCCGGGAAGAATTTACGCTCGCTTTTGCGACGTTGGCCGCCACGGATCTCGACCACTTCTTCGGTCGGAACCATAACTTCGCCAAATAACTCTTCCATGTTGTGTAATTTGATATGCTCACGCAGCGACGTAGCTACGCGGCCTTCAAAACCGGAAAACGCCTGAACGACGTACCAACGCTTTTTAGGGGCTTCAGACATCTTAGAACCTCAGGCCAGTGATAAAGGAAACCAGGCGAACCAGAATACCATCCAGTCCCCACAGGATCAGTGACATTACAGCGGTAACCGCCGCTACGATCAGCGTGGTGTGCAATGTTTCCTGGCGAGTCGGCCAAATGACCTTGCGGACTTCGGTACGTGCTTCGCGAGCGAAAGCGACAGTCGCTTTGCCTTTTGTCGTCAACAGCGCGACACCACCCGCTGCAGCAATCAGAATTACCACTGCAAGCGCGCGTAGCGGCAGCATCATGTCACGATAAAGATAGTTGCCAACAATTGCCACGATCAGCAGCACGGCTACAACTACCCATTTCATCGCTTCCAGGCCGCGCCCGCTCCCTTGAGCTTCGGTATTCGCACTCATAAACCAACCTGTCAGAAGTATTCTACAAACATTTTCACCCCGCGATTGCGAGGCAAACCAAATCGAAATGCTTATTCGCTTTTCGGATTATACGCTCTCTGCAGAGCCTGTCTCAGCAATGATTATGACAAAAATAATCACTGATGAGCCAGGTTCTGATGTGAAAGCGTGCAAAAAGGGCATCAAATGATGCCCTTTTATTGCGCATTGCGTCAAATGTTATCAGCGATTAGCCGAGAACTTTAGCAACAACGCCCGCGCCAACGGTACGGCCGCCTTCACGGATTGCGAAACGCAGACCATCGTCCATCGCGATTGGGTGGATCAGAGTCACAACCATCTTGATGTTGTCGCCTGGCATTACCATCTCAACGCCTTCTGGCAGTTCGATGGTACCGGTCACGTCAGTTGTACGGAAGTAGAACTGTGGACGGTAGCCTTTGAAGAACGGAGTATGACGGCCGCCTTCGTCTTTGGACAGGATGTACACTTCAGATTCGAACTTGGTGTGTGGCTTGATTGAGCCTGGCTTCGCCAGAACCTGACCACGTTCGATTTCTTCACGTTTGATACCACGCAGCAGAACACCAACGTTCTCACCAGCACGGCCTTCGTCCAGAAGTTTGCGGAACATTTCAACGCCAGTACAGGTAGACTTAGCAGTCTCTTTGATACCAACGATTTCAACTTCTTCGCCAACTTTGATGATACCGCGCTCTACACGACCGGTAACAACGGTACCACGACCGGAGATGGAGAATACGTCTTCGATTGGCAGCAGGAACGGCTTGTCAATCGCACGCTCTGGTTCTGGGATGTAAGAATCCAGGAAGCCAGCCAGTTCGATGATTTTTGCTTCCCACTCTGCGTCGCCTTCCAGCGCTTTCAGCGCGGAACCACGAACGATTGGGGTGTCGTCGCCTGGGAAATCGTACTGAGACAGCAGTTCACGAACTTCCATCTCTACCAGTTCCAGCAGCTCTTCGTCATCAACCATGTCGCATTTGTTCAGGAACACGATGATGAAAGGAACGCCTACCTGACGACCCAGCAGGATGTGCTCACGAGTCTGAGGCATTGGGCCGTCAGTCGCAGCAACAACCAGGATCGCGCCGTCCATCTGCGCAGCACCGGTGATCATGTTTTTAACATAGTCGGCGTGGCCTGGGCAGTCTACGTGTGCGTAGTGGCGAGTCGGGGTGTCGTACTCAACGTGGGAGGTGTTGATGGTGATACCACGAGCTTTTTCTTCTGGTGCGTTATCGATCTGGTCGAATGCGCGAGCAGAACCACCGTAGGTTTTTGCCAGAACGGTAGTGATTGCAGCGGTCAGCGTTGTTTTACCATGGTCAACGTGGCCGATAGTACCGACGTTAACGTGCGGTTTTGTACGTTCAAACTTTTCTTTAGACATCGATTGTCCCTCTAAGACACGGATAAATCGGTGATATCACCACATCAACCAGGCGAAATGCCTGAACTGTTGAATACATTTAAATTGAAACAGAGAGAAACGGGAGGAGAAGTGAAGTGGTGCTGATACCCAGAGTCGAACTGGGGACCTCACCCTTACCAAGGGTGCGCTCTACCAACTGAGCCATATCAGCACGTATTGGAGCGGGCAGCGGGAATCGAACCCGCATCATCAGCTTGGAAGGCTGAGGTAATAGCCATTATACGATGCCCGCATCCTGAAACTCGGCTACCCAGTTCTTTCTGTAACAAAAAAAGAGATTTCTCTCTTTTCATGTTCGAGCTGGTTAATTTTTCCAACCAGCTCCGGCGGCATTTACGCTGCCAGAAAGTGGTGGTGGGGGAAGGATTCGAACCTTCGAAGTCTGTGACGGCAGATTTACAGTCTGCTCCCTTTGGCCGCTCGGGAACCCCACCGGACTTGATGGTGCCGACTACCGGAATCGAACTGGTGACCTACTGATTACAAGTCAGTTGCTCTACCTACTGAGCTAAGTCGGCATCAAGTAGCGCGCATTCTATGGAGACATGCGCAGTCATGCAACTAAAAAATTGCATAAAACGTTCTTTCGCTCACATTTTATGCGAAACCAGTGCTAACCGCTTTAAATTCATCCGCTCGCGGTCAAATATTCAACATGAACCCCTGATTTACCCCTTCTATACCGTACCGTGATACCTCCCGCGTAAAGCATCGCTTTCCCATATTTTTTCTTATTATTCCTGTCATCTGGTGTTAACCTCCTGCCCATTGTCCAAAATTAACTATGTGAAGAGCCATGACCCGGCAGTTTTGTGCTGGCTCACAGAAGCATGCTTATGAGCAAAAAAGAGCAAACGTTAATGACACCTTATCTTCACTTTAACCGCAGCCAGTGGGCTGCCCTGCGTGATTCCGTTCCCATGACGCTGACGGAAGGTGAAATCGCACGGTTAAAAGGGATAAACGAAGATCTGTCCCTGGAAGAGGTGGCAGAGATTTATCTTCCCCTCTCTCGCTTGCTTAACTTCTATATAAGCTCGAACCTCCGCCGCCAGGCGGTACTGGAACAGTTCCTCGGTACTAACGGTCAGCGTATTCCTTATATCATCAGTATCGCGGGCAGCGTGGCAGTTGGTAAAAGCACCACCGCGCGCGTGTTACAGGCGTTACTGAGCCGCTGGCCAGAACACCGCAGCGTGGAGCTGATTACCACCGACGGCTTCCTGCATCCCAATGAAGTATTGAAAGAACGCGGGTTGATGAAGAAGAAGGGCTTCCCGCTCTCTTATGATATGCACCGTCTGGTGAAATTCGTCTCTGATCTGAAATCGGGCGCGCCTAATGTCACTGCGCCGGTTTACTCACATCTGATTTACGACCGTATCCCGGATGGAGACAAAACGGTTGTGCAGCCAGATATCCTGATTCTGGAAGGGTTAAACGTGCTGCAAAGCGGGATGGATTATCCTCACGACCCGCATCACGTCTTTGTTTCCGACTTTGTTGACTTCTCTATCTATGTCGATGCGCCGGAAGATCTGCTGAAAAGCTGGTATATCAACCGCTTCCTGAAGTTCCGCGAAGGGGCGTTCACCGATCCTGATTCCTACTTCCATAATTACGCCCAGCTCTCTAAAGAAGAGGCGATCAACGTCGCAACGGGACTGTGGAATGAGATCAACTACGTGAACCTGAAAGAGAACATTCTGCCAACACGTGAGCGCGCCAGCCTGATCCTCACCAAGAGTGAGAAACACGCTGTCGACCAGATCCGTCTACGGAAGTCATAACGCAGATATAAAAAAACCGGCTTCACGCCGGTTTTTTTCTTTACGCATGCGGCTTTTCGCCATTTTCATCCTGATCGACCGCGAAGCAGGCCACCAGTTGTCCACGATAATCCTTCAACTGTGGCTGCAACTGCGTGCAGGGTCCGAAGCGTCGGCTACAGCGGGCATTGAACGCACATCCCGGAGGCGGATTCAGCGGGCTTGGCAACTCGCCGGTCAGCTTAATGCGCTCACGACGATCGTCCGGGTTCAGACGCGGCGTCGCAGACAGCAGTGCCTGGGTATACGGGTGACGAGGATTATTAAAGATTTGCTCTTTCGTCCCTTTCTCCACGCAGCGCCCTAGGTACATCACCATCACTTCATCGGCAATGTGCTCCACGACAGACAAATCATGTGAAATGAACACATACGACAGCCCCAGATCCTGCTGCAGATCCATCATCAGGTTCAGCACCTGCGCACGTACGGATACGTCGAGCGCAGAAACAGGCTCATCGGCAATCACCACGTCCGGGTCGAGCATCAGACCGCGGGCGATGGCAATACGCTGACGCTGGCCGCCCGAGAACATATGCGGGTAGCGATCGTAATGCTCCGTTTTCAAACCCACTTTCGCCATCATCGCCAGCGCTTTCTCACGACGCTGCTCTTTGCTCAGGTTGCTGTTGATCAGCAGCGGCTCTTCCAGAATCTGCCCCACTTTTTTGCGCGGGTTCAGTGAACCGTACGGGTTCTGGAACACAATCTGGATTTTCTGGCGACGCAGTTTCTGCGCCTGTGGGTCGTGCTTGAGCAGATCCTGCCCCTGATAGTACAGCTCGCCGCCGGTTGGCACTTCAATCATCGTCAGCAGACGGCCCAGCGTCGATTTGCCACAGCCGGACTCCCCTACCACCGCAAGCGTTTTACCGCGCTCAAGGGTAAAGGAGACACCGTCCAGCGCTTTGACCAGGCGCTCGGGAGCAAATAAGCCCTTCTTCACCGGGTAGTGTTTTTTCAGGTCGATGGCCTGCAACAGCAGTTGTTGCGTACTCATAGTGTTGGCCTCCCGGCATCATCGAGTGGGTAGTGGCATTTGGACTGGCGACCGTCAGCCAGCAGATTCAGCTCTGGCTCGTCGACGCGGCATTTATCCGTCGCATACGGGCAGCGCGGGTTAAGCAGACAGCCCTGCGGACGGTCATATTTACCCGGCACAACCCCAGGAAGCGAGGCCAGACGCGCTTTATCCTGCGCAAATTCCGGCAGCGCGCGCAGCAGAGCCTGCGTATACGGATGACGCGGGGCACGGAAGATATCGTGTGAACTTCCGGTCTCCACCACCTGGCCTGCATACATCACGATGATTTTGTGTGCCGCTTCAGCCACCAGCGCCAGATCGTGCGTAATCAGCACCAGCGCCATATTCTCTTTCTGCTGCAGCTCCAGCAGCAGCTCGATGATTTGCGCCTGGATGGTTACATCCAGCGCGGTTGTCGGTTCATCGGCGATCAGCAGTTTTGGCCGACAGGCAATTGCCATGGCGATCATCACGCGCTGGCTCATCCCTCCGGATAACTGGTGCGGATATACATCCAGACGCGATGCCGGATCGGGAATACCCACCTGCGTCAGCAGATCGATAGCGCGCTGACGGCGGGTTTGCTTGTTACCCCCCTGATGCACCTTGATGGCTTCCATAATCTGGAACCCCACGGTGTAACACGGGTTCAGGCTGGTCATTGGGTCCTGGAAGATCATCGCCACTTCCGCGCCCACCAGCTGGCGGCGCTGCTTCTCGGAAATGCGCTGCAGGTCCTGACCATTAAATTCCAGGCTTTCCGCCATTACGCGGCCGGGATAATCAATCAGCCCCATAATTGCCAGCGAGCTGACTGACTTGCCGGAACCAGACTCCCCTACGATACCAACCACTTCACCCTGATTTACGCTGTAGCTGATGCGGTCCACGGCGCGAAACGGTGTGCCTTCGTCGCCGAAGTGTACCGATAATTTATCTACATTTAATAACGCCATCTCGTGCCTCTTACTGCTTCAGTTTGGGATCAAGTGCATCACGCAGACCATCACCCATCAGGTTAAATGCCAGCACCGTCAGCAGAATCGCCAGACCCGGGAAGGTGACGACCCACCAGGCGCTTTGCGCGAACTGCAACACGTCGGAGAGCATCGTGCCCCACTCCGGTGTTGGCGGCTGCGCACCCATGCCAAGGAAGCCAAGAGCGGCCATATCGAGAATGGCGTTAGAGAAACCGAGCGACGCCTGAACAATCAGCGGCGCAAGGCAGTTAGGCAGAATATTGACGAACATCTGGCGCATCGCACCCGCACCCGCCACGCGAGAAGCGGTGACGTAGTCTCGATTCACCTCAACCAGGACAGCCGCACGGGTTAATCGGACATAGTGCGGCAGCGCAACGAACGTCAACGCCAGGGCAGCATTACCTATCGAAGGTCCAAACACCGCCACCAGCACCAGCGCCAGCAGCAGGCTTGGCAACGCCAGCATGATGTCGACGATACGCATAATGACGTTATCGACGATGCCGCCGAAGTAGCCAGCCACCAGGCCGAGCACAACGCCCATGATCAGCGACAGTACAACAACGAGGCAGCCCACCAGCAGCGACAGACGCGCGCCGTACATCAGACGCGACAGCACGTCACGGCCCACATCATCGGTACCGAGCAGGTGCGTCAGGCTACCGCCGTCCTGCCACGCAGGTGGCGCGAGTAGCGCATCGCGGAACTGGTCCGCCGGGTTATACGGTGCGAGGAAGTTCGCAAACACCGCAATCAGGATCATGATAACAACATACACCAGCCCTACCACCGCGCCTTTATTGCGCTTGAAGTAGTGCCAGAACTCCTGCAGCGGCGTCATAGGAACCGGTGCAGCGACCACGTTATTTTGAGTGACTTGTGACATGACGGCCCCTTACTTCTTATGACGAATACGCGGGTTCACCACGCCGTACAGCAAATCGACCAGCAGGTTGACGAGGATAATCATCGTCGCAACCAGCAGCACACCGCCCTGCACAACCGGATAGTCACGGCGCTGCAGCGCGTCAATCAGCCAGCGACCGAGGCCCGGCCAGGAGAAGATGGTTTCCGTCAGGATCGCCCCTGCCAGCAGCGTCCCCACCTGCAGACCGATAACGGTAACGACCGGCAGCATGGCGTTACGCAGGGCATGAACGATGATCACGCGCATGCGGGTTAACCCTTTGGCACGCGCGGTACGGATGTAATCTTCGCCCAGCACTTCCAGCATGGAGGAACGGGTCATACGCACGATCACCGCCAGAGGAATGGTGCCCAGCACCATCGCAGGCAGGATCATGTGCGCGACGGCATCAATGAAGTTGCCCTCTTCGCCCCAGATAGCCGTGTCGATCAGCATAAAGCCGGTGAGCGGGTTGGTATCATCAAGGAAGACCATATCGCTGACGCGCCCGGAGACCGGGGTTAGGTTCCATTGCACGGAGACCAGCATGATCAGCATCATGCCCCACCAGAAGATAGGCATGGAGTAACCGGTCAGCGCCAGACCCACGGCGGTATGGTCAAAAATAGAGCCACGCTTAACGGCAGCCAGTACCCCAACAGGAATACCCACCGCAGTGGCGAAAATCATGGCGCAGATGCCCAGTTCCAGCGTCGCTTTGAAACGCGGCACGAACTCGTCCCACACCGGAAGACGGCTTTTGAGTGAAATCCCTAAATCACCGTGCAACACGCCCCAGATATAGTGGAGATACTGCTGCCACATTGGCTTATCAAGGCCGAGTTCAGCCAGCAGTTGCGCATGACGCTCAGGGGAGATACCACGCTCGCCCGCCATAATCATTACCGGGTCGCCGGGGATCATATGGACGAAGGCAAAAGTGAGAAGGGTGATACCGATAAACGTCGGGATAACGAGTCCCAGACGTCGGAGAATGAACTGCAACATAACCCGGATTCTCTCTGATGACGCACGACCAGTGGCGTGACGTCTGTATTGCTCAAAAATGTAAATTCCCTCTCCCTGTGGGAAAGGGTTAGGGTGAGGGAATGTATGCACGACCCTCACCCCTGCCCTCGCCCAAAGGGAGAGGGAGAACACCCTACTTATTATTCAACAGATACGTTTTCGAAGTGGTGTTTGCCCAGTGGATCAACCACGTAGCCCTTCACTTCTTTACGCACTGGCTCGTACACGGTGGAGTGAGCAACAATCAGCGCCGGGGCCTGATCGTGCATAACAACCTGCGCTTGCTTGTACAGTTCAATACGTTTGTTGTGATCGTCGGTCGCACGCGCCGGCTGGATCAGATCTTCAAACGGCTTGTAGCACCAGCGAGAGTAGTTGGAACCGTCTTTCGCTGCCGCGCAGCTGAACAGGGTGGCGAAGAAGTTGTCCGGATCCCCATTGTCGCCGGTCCAGCCCATCATCACCGCCTGGTGTTCACCCGCTTTGGCGCGCTTCAGGTACTCGCCCCACTCGTAGGTCACAATCTTGGCCTGAACGCCGATCTTCGCCCAGTCAGCCTGAACCATTTCCGCCATACGGCGCGCGTTCGGGTTATATGGACGCTGAACAGGCATTGCCCACAGTTCAACGGTAAAGCCTTTATCCTGGCCTGCTTCTTTCAGCAGCGCTTTCGCTTTCTCAGGATCGTAGGTGTAGTCCTTAATGTCGTCGTTATAGCCCCACATGGTTGGTGGGATCAGGTTCTTGGCAGCAACGCCAGCACCCTGGTAAACGGCTTTGATGATCGCTTCTTTGTTCACCGCGTAGGTCAGCGCCTGACGCACTTTCACGTCATCAAACGGTTTCTTCTCGGTGTTGAAGGATAGATAGCCCACGTTCAGGCCAGCCTGCTCCAGCAGGTTGATGTTCTTGTCCTGCTTCATACGAGCGATGTCAGCCGGGTTCGGGTACGGCATAACCTGGCATTCGTTTTTCTGCAGTTTTGCGTAACGCACGGAAGCGTCAGGCGTGATGGAGAAGACCAGGCGGTCAATCTTCGGCTTGGTGCCCCAATAGCCTTCGAAGGCTTTGTACAGAATGCGGGAGTCTTTCTGGTACTGCAGCAGCTGGAATGGACCGGTACCGATTGGATTCAGGTCGACTTTCTCCGGCGTACCGGCTTTCAGCATGTTGTCCGCGTACTCTTTAGAGAGAATAGAAGCGAAGTCCATGGCCAGGTCAGCCAGGAATGGCGCTTCCGGACGCGTCAGCACGAACTGAACGGTTTTATCGTCCACTTTTTTCACTTCGGCGATCAGATCCGGCAGACCCATCCCTTCGAAGTATTCATAGCTGCCGCCAGACACTTTATGGTACGGGTTCTGGGCATTTTTCTGACGGTCGAAAGAGAACACAACGTCGTCGGCGTTAAAGTCGCGCGTTGGTTTGAATTCTTTGCTGTCCTGCCACTTCACGCCCTGACGCAGGTGGAAGGTATAGGTTTTACCGTCTTCGCTGACTTCCCACTTCTCAGCCAGACCCGGAATCACTTCCGTGGTGCCGGTTTTAAATTCAACCAGACGGTTATAGATCGGTACAGAGCTTGCGTCGTACGTCGTACCAGAGGTAAAGAGCTGTGGGTTAAAGCCTTCCGGCGAGCCTTCAGAACAGTAAACCAGGGTTTTTGCCTGTACGCTTGCTGCTACGGTCATAGCCACCAGGCTCAGACCAAGCTTTAGCATCCCTGACTTCTTCAAGGAAATACTCATTATTCTGCTCCAATGTGATGTTTTGCTTTGTTGTGTTACGCCGCCTGACCTTTATTTATTTTTTACCCGGTCTGGTCGGTGGTGCCCGAAGGCTTTAAAGGGATGGAGAATCCTTTCAGAAGAGCGTTTGAGTTGCAGCGCAGATCGTCCCTGAAATGCCCCTCATGCCCTACAATCTGTCAACAGAATGTGAAAACGTCAATACAGGTGACGGGGATTTACGCGGAGTGTGAGAAACCGCAAACAAAGATTAAAAAAACCTCTGGCGCCAGTTTTCAGCAGGGAAATTTATGCTACTCACCATGTGGCAGCACAAATATCTTCATATTTCGCAACATGTAGTGATTAACTTTTATTCAGATTGGGTAAATTTTCTTGCGGAATGGTGATTATCTGAGCACTAAATTCCGCGAACGTTAAAACGCACAGCGAAAAATGCTGAGGTTATCCATAAGCAACGCGAAAAAAGATCAATCCATATATAAAAAAATACAATGGATAATGTCACAAAATCGTTAACAGGCAGGGTGAAACAGGGCTAAGGGGCGTTTTAGTGAGTCTGGCTGGCTAACGCCATAATGCAAAAAGGGCTAACCTTGCGGTTAGCCCTTTTTTAAATGTGGTCGGCGAGAGAGGATTCGAACCTCCGACCCACTGGTCCCAAACCAGTTGCGCTACCAAGCTGCGCTACTCGCCGAATGCGGAGCGCATCTTACTGCTGAGGTGCGCCCCCGTCAATCCATTATTTTCAAAAAGCCATTCAACTGGCGATATTCTCGCCAGAGCAGCTACTGCGCGGCTTTTGCGGTGTTATCAGGGAGTTTACACCAGTTGTTGTTTTCGTTAATCCCACCGTTCGGTGAGGTATAGCCGAGACAACCCATAATCGTGTCGTACAGCTCAACGTGACGGCGCGGGACCTTGATCTCTGCCTGCTGCTTCAAATGCGCAAACATTTTGGCTTTGTCAGGGTTCTCAAGGTACTTATCCGACATCCACATGATCATCGGCACGCGGAACTGCTCCGGCGGCGCAAGCTTGCGTGGCGTACCGTGCAGGTGTTCTTTTTCGTTGATGGACTCGCCGTGGTCAGCCGCGTAGATCACAATCGCTTTCTTATCGCGAAGCTCGTCGATCACCCTGCTCAGGAACGTGTCTACATACAGAATCGAGTTGTCGTAGGCATTGATCAGCTCCTGCTTGCTGCAGTTTTTGTTAATGCCGATACACTCAGGCGTCCACTTCGCGAAATCGCGCGTATAACGCTGGTAATAGCTGTAGTGCGAGCCTTTGGTATGCAGCACGATAAGGTGCTTACCCTGCGGATGGTTTTTCAGCGACTGTTCCATCTCGGAGAGCAGCAGCATGTCATCGACATTCTTCCCACGGTTGCGCGGCTCGGCACCAATCTGCTCACGATAGGCGATGTTATCCGCCATGGTGTTGGTGTAGAACCACATCTCACTTTGCATAGCGAACAGGTCGGCGCTAAATCCAAGCTGCTTCAGTACAGCAAATACGTTCTGCTCTTTGAGCGTACGCTGCGGGTTATCGCTGGCACCGCCTTCACGCACAAACATACAGCGCAGAGAGAGCTTCGTCGCGGTATCGCAGGAGTAACCGCGGTAAGCCACGAGGTTCTTTTCCTGGGCCAGTTTTGGCGTGGTATCGCGGTCATAGCCGAGAATACCCATATGATCCCAGCGCGTGGTTTCACCGATAACAAAGACGACGTAGGTATCATCCAGCCCGTCAGCCGGTGCCACGTAATTGAATTTTTTCGTCGGATTCATCAAGGATTTTACATCACTCGATTCGTCCGCCTGTGCCCAGGCATACAGGCCCAAGGCCGAGAGCCAGTTGGAGGGCAAATAGGAGTTAGCGACCACACCGCCGTAGCTTGGCATGTCTACGCCCGTCGCTTTTTCGATACGTTTTTGCTGTTTTTCCATCAAGCGAATCGGTGCCCAGACCAGTAATCCGGCCAACAGAACAACGGCGATATTCCGGATCCGCTGCCCGCGCGTGCGTAACTGGCGTAACAACGTATAGCGGCAGGTATTACTCCAGATAAAGAAGAGCGGTATCAGACAGGTTAAAACCGTCCAGACGATAAAGCCCTTACCTACGACCTCTTTCGAGAGATCGATATCGGTGGTCATGACTGACGCCACAATCCCATAGCCAATGACCACATTCATAAAGGTCATGTAATAACTGGCGGCGGCAGAAATAATGACAACCAGTGAAGCCAGAATTTGCCACGGGCGTCGGCCAAAAAGGGAAAGCAGACGTAACAGGAAGAAGGTAGCGAGGATGGAACCGAACACTTCAATTGCAGCAAAAATTCCATTTCTTACGGTGAGGTGCTCGAAATAACCTTCCACTCGTCTGAACAGCACCGCGCCATTCAGAAATAATCCGATATAGACAGCCAGCATCAGACACAATCTTTGCTGGGTAAGAGACCTAATGTATTTCATGCAAACAACCCTGGGGGAAGGGGTATAGAGACCCGCCGACTCTCATCGAGAAAACAGACAGAGTAAGTATGTGCGTAGGAAAGCGTTATCAGAAACGTCTACAAGCGCGGTAAGTAGACCACAGCGGGAGAGAAAAGTGGCAGCAGAGAATGTGATCCGTGCAAATTTTTACAAAAAAGCAAGTCAGGAAGCGTATCCCTCAGCGCAAAAAAAGAGGCCATTACGGCCTCTCCTTATTCGTTACGCATGCGCTTCGCTAAATACTTCTCGCTGCGGCTGACGAATCGTCGTCGACAACGCCAGAGAAATAATGAGCAAGGCAAATATCACGCAGAAGGTCACATAGAACCCGCCGAACAATGAAGCAATTAACGAACCGCAGATACTGCCGATCCCGAAGCCCAGATAGATGACACCGTAGTTTTTTGCCAGATTGTTCAGGCCAAAGAACTCGCTCACCAGAGACGGGAAGACGGTAATGGTGCCGCCAAAGTTAAAGGCCACACAGGCAATCGCGGCAAAGAAAGTGGCCTCATTCAGCGGTGCAAACAGCAGTGCCGCCATGCCCACCAGCGAAACCACCTGCCCTATCGTAATGACCCGGATACGGGCAATTTTGTCAGACAGAATACCGAGCACCAGACGGCCCGAGAGGTTGGCAATAGAAATCACGGTGACCGCATTCGCCGCCGTGGCCGCATCCAGTTTCACCATGCCCTGCGCGATATCTTTCGCCACGCCAATGACATACAGACCGCTCATGCAGGCCGTCAGGAACATCACCGCCAGCATCCAGTACTGTGGTTTGCGCATGGACTGAGCCAGGGTGAAGTCGTTCTCCACCACGCCGTTAACGGATTTCACCTCCTGCTGTGGCGCATCGGTCATCAGCGTTGCACCGAACAGAATCATCACCAGAACGATAACACCCCAGATCATAAAGGTTTTTTCGAGGCCAACGGAGGCCAGCAAATGGGAATCGATAAATTTGAACCCGAGGCTGCCCAAACCATATGAACCGATGGCAAACGCAGAGATCAAACCTTTACGCTCCGGGAACCACTTCACGCAGTTCGACAGCGTCAGCAGATAACCAGCACCATCTGCCAGCCCCACCAGAACCCCGGCGCTCAGCCAGAGCATCATCAGGTTGTTGGAATGCGCCGTCAGGAAAAAGCCCACGCCCAGCAGTATCCCGGACGCCATGGTGACGCGCTTAACGCCAAAGCGCTCCTGCAGTTTGCCCGCGACAGAAGAGGAAAGCGCCAGCCCCAGGCTCAGCAGGCCGAAAGAGAACGCCACCTGGCTCACCGGTGCACCGAGCTTATCGGAAAGCGCACTGTTGAACAGGCTCCAGGTGTAGACCGAGCCCAGCGCGAACTGGGTGACGATAGTGCCGAAAAGCGTGAGCCAGCGCGTACGGTTATAAGTTGAAGTGTTCATGGCAGTTGTCCTGCAAGAGAAATTAAGGAAGTTCGCTGAGGACAACAATAAACAAAACCTTATTACCGCTGGGGTAAAACGGCATGAAATGCAGGAGGAACGGAATGAAATGCCTGGAATCGGGAATGAATGACCTTGCCGGGAACGGCATGCACAATTGTTAGTGCTCGCTATCGCGACAAGGCTCGCCGTTATTGTATTTAAGATGTTATCGCAACGTTGGAAAAAGTGACAACTTTAAAAGTTTGCACTCACACCCAGGGTGTACATAAACTCCTCGCCCGTCGTGGTGTTTTCCCCCTGAGCCAATGACGCATAGGCCGCCATATGGGTTGTAAACGGCATATCCGTTCCGACGGTCACGTCCATCCAGCTGCTGTTTTGTGCAATAGCAGGCGTCTGTGACATCCCGAACTGAGATTTCCACTGGTTCTCGCCAAACTGCTGATTGAAACTGACCTGCGCCCAGGGCCGAAGATCGCCATATTGCGTATCCACGCGCCAGCCCAGGCTGCTCACGCTGGCATGCCAGAGCGGATCGGTCAGCCCCTGCGTCGTCACGCTATCGCCGAATTCATTAATCATCATGGGCGTCGTGCCATCGTAACGCCACGCCATCACCGGGCCGGTTGTTATATTTCCCGCCAGCGGAAAATTCCAGCCCACGCTCATACTGCCTTCCGCTGTCGGGCCGGAAGGCGAATTCAGGGCAAGCCCAGGTCCAGTTTGCGAAGTCTTAATACGTTCTGCCAGAATGTCTTCATAACGCGGTTGGTGATCCGCATCCCATGTATAGCGTTCCGCCGTATTACTTTGTGCGTCTGAAACGATATATTCCTGTTGCCAGGCAGATGCTGTGTGACAAAAAAACAACCACGCTGAAATCCCCACCAGGCCAGAAACAGCATGGCGACCACTGATTTTTTTTATCATCATCAAAGCGACTCCAGAAAGAGCCAATTTCGGCGATATTTATCGTTGTTCAGGAAGAGGTTAACGGGCATATAGCCCTGTATTAACTATTGTCTTTAAAGTAGACACGTCAAGCCTGACGAAATGAAATTTTTTGCGATAACCGTGTGAATAAGGGAGATAACCTATGCAACGTTGCGGCTGGGTAAGCCAGGATCAGCTCTATATCGACTATCACGATCGTGAATGGGGCATACCGGAAACGGATGGCAAAAAACTGTTTGAAATGATCTGCCTTGAGGGCCAGCAGGCGGGTTTGTCATGGATTACCGTACTGAAAAAACGGGAAAATTACCGCAACGCCTTCCACCAGTTCGATCCTGTCGCCGTCGCCGCCATGACCGAAGAGGACGTCGAACGACTGGTACTGGACGCTGGTATCATTCGTCATCGCGGGAAAATCCAGGCCATCATCGGCAATGCACGCGCTTACCTGGCGATGGAGCAAAACGGCGAGTCATTTTCAGAATTTGTCTGGTCTTTTGTGAATGACACGCCACACGTCACGCAGGCCGCTACGCTCGGGGAGATCCCCGCCTCCACACCCGCTTCAGATGCACTCTCTAAGGCGCTGAAAAAACGCGGTTTTAAATTTGTGGGCAGCACCATCTGTTACGCCTTTATGCAAGCCTGTGGGCTGGTCAACGATCATATTACGGGCTGCTTCTGTCATCCGGGAGGCCACCATGATCCGCAAATGGCAAAGTGAAAATACCGATCCGCTCCTGAGTCTGTGGCTTGCAAGCACCACGGAGGCGCATCCGTTTATCGATGCAAACTACTGGAAAGAGAACGAAGCCATGGTGCGGGAGGTTTACCTGCCGTCGGCGGAAACCTGGGTCTGGGAACAGGACGGAAAGCCGTGCGGATTTATCAGCGTGATGCAGTCGCAGTTTGTCGGCGCGCTGTTTGTCGCACCGTCGTACATCGGGAAAGGTATCGGGCGGGCGCTGCTGAACCATGTTCAACAGCGCTTTCCGCATTTAAGCCTGGAGGTGTACCAGAAGAATGTCCGGGCAGTGAATTTCTACCATGCGCAGGGCTTTCGCATTGAAGATAGCGCCTGGCAGGATGATACCCAACACCCGACGTGGATCATGAGCTGGCAGGCGGATCAAACGCCGTTAACGTAAGCGCTGGCCCCTGATATTTCTCGACCCATGCCAGCGCCGTATTCCCCGCGCAGCCATTCCCCAGCTTCGAGCTGGGGAGATCTTTGGTCAGCACGTTAACCGCCCCGTTTTTACAGATACCGCCTTCGCTCAGGTCCAGATCCGGCCATGCCCCCTGGTGAATGCAGATAACGCCCGGCTTAATCCCGTCGCTCACCACCGCTCCCGCCAGCACCTGTCCGCGCCCGTTCCAGACGCGCACCACATCGCCATCTGCGATTCCACGTGCTTTCGCATCTTCGGAATGCAGGGTAATGGGCTCGCGCCCGGCAACCGCATACTGCTCGCGCAGTGACGTATAGTTCAGCTGGCTGTGCAGGCGGTGCGCCGGATGGGCAGATAAGATCTGAAGCTGCCCCGGCTGCGCGTTGCCGTGCCATTCGTCTGGCTCCAGCCACATGGGGTGCGGTGGGCAATCAGCATAGCCAAAGCCAGCAATGCACTCGCTGAAGAGAACGATTTTCCCGCTTTCGGTTTTTAGCGGGTGGTTCTCCGGGTCGCGGCGGAAATCAGCGAAACGGACAAACTGCGCATTTTGCTCGCTCTCCGGCATTTCGAAGATGCCGTTCGCTTCCCAGAACTCAGCAAACGGCGGTAGCGTCACCCCTTGGGCTGCGCCACGCTGGGCCGCAATCTGGTAGAAGGTTTCCAGCCATTCCAGATCCGTTTTGCCTTCGGTAAAACGCTCGCGCCCGCCCGCTTCCCAGCGCTCGCTCAGTTCCGCAAAGACATCAAAATCATCACGTGCTTCATCTCGCGGCGCGACAACACGCTTCATTGGCACCATGTGCTGGTTGCTGTAGTCGCCGGTCATGGTGAGATCGTTACGCTCAAACGAGGTGGTCGCAGGCAGCACAATATCGGCATGCTTAGCCGAGCCGGTCCAGAAGCACTCGGAAATGACCACCAATTCCGGCTTCTGCCAGGCGCGGATCAGGCGGTTGGTGTCCTGATGGTGCGTGAAGTTCGACCCGCCCGCCCACCAGACAAATTTAATATCCGGGAAGTGGCGGTCCAGACCGTTGTGCTGATAAAAACCGCCCGGGTTTTCCAGAGCTTCAACAATGCGCGCCACCGGGATTTTATCCACGGCATCCACGCCGCCCTGCACCGAGCCCTGCAGAGACGCCAGCACCGCCGCTTTACGCGTTGGGTTACCGCCGTTCGCAAAGTGATAGGAGAGACCAAAACCCCCGCCCGGCGTGCCAATCTGCCCAAGCATTGCGGCAAGGGTCACCAGCATCCAGTGCTTCTGCTCGCCAAACTGCTGGCGCTGCATTCCCCAGCCGGACATTAACATGGTGGTATTTTTATGGAACAACGCCGCCAGTTCGCGGAGTTTGCCCGCAGGAACGCCACAAATCTCTGCTGCCCATTCCGCTGTTTTAGCCACCCCATCGGATTCACCCGTCAAGTAGTCGGCGAATTTATCGAAACCGGTGGTACAACGCGCCAGAAATTCCGCATCATGCCAGCCGTTTTCAACCAGCGAATGGGCGATACCCAGCATCATTGCCACGTCGGTGCCCATATGCGGGGCAATCCACTCGGCGCTGTCGCCGAAGAAATCCATGGTTTCCGAACGCATTGGGTCAATACAGAGGATGCGCTTGCCGCTTTTGCGCAGCGCGTCGAAATATGACACGCCCTGCTCATCGCTGGCATTCCAGGCAATTTTCAGGGTGTTGAGGGGGTTAGCGCTCCACAGCACAACCACATCAGTATGTTCCAGCACCAGTGGCCAGCTGGTCTGCTGTTGGTAGACCTCATTCCCGCCCACGACATACGGCATAATCGCCTGCGCCGCACCGGTGGAGTAATCTCCCAGATGCCCGGTATAGCCCCCGGCCAGACTCATATAGCGCTGCAGCAGCGTCGAGGCCTTGTGCAGCACGCCGTTCGAACGCCAGCCGTAAGAGCCAGCAAAAATGGACGACGGACCATAGCTATCACGGATACGTTTATGCTGGGTGTGAATCAATGCCAGCGCCTCATCCCAGCTCACGCGGACAAACTCATCCTGTCCCCGAATACCTTGCGGTTTGTCTGGCGAAGCCAGATACCCTTTACGCACCATCGGCCAGCGCACGCGCGTTTTGCTATGCACCTGATCGCGAACGACAGTCTGTAACGAGTTGGGATGCTGTGTTGGCAGTGCCCCGCGGGACGACAGGACAGTTTCCCCGTCGGTTTCGACCAGCATGGGTCCCCAGTGGGCGGCGGTCAGAATGGTTTTGGTTGAGGTGCTCAAAGCGTGCGCTCCTGGTTGCGTGCAGGTTTACGGCCTTCTTAATTGAGGCGATTTATGGTTTGTCACAAATTTCAGAGTTATACACTGAATTTTCTCCGTATCTGGACGTCATAATCAACTGCCACGCTCGCCGTGGCAAAGAATAAAAAGGATTAAGGAAATAAGATGAAAAAACGCGTACTCGTTATTGCCGCTCTGGTGAGCGGTGCACTGGCTGTTTCTGGCTGCACAACTAACCCTTACACCGGTGAACGCGAAGCGGGTAAATCCGGCATCGGCGCGGGCATCGGCTCGCTGGTTGGTGCAGGCGTTGGGGCGCTCTCTTCCTCCAAGAAAGATCGCGGTAAAGGCGCACTGATTGGCGCAGCAGCAGGTGCAGCACTGGGCGGCGGCGTCGGTTATTACATGGATGTGCAGGAAGCGAAACTGCGCGACAAAATGAAAGGCACAGGCGTGAGCGTCACGCGCAGCGGCGACAACATCATCCTGAACATGCCAAACAACGTGACCTTTGACAGCAGTAGCGCAACGCTGAAACCCGCAGGCGCTAACACCCTGACCGGCGTGGCGATGGTGCTGAAAGAGTACAATAAAACCGCCGTTAACGTGATTGGCTATACCGACAGTACCGGCAGCCAGGATCTGAACATGCGTCTGTCTCAGCAGCGCGCCGATTCCGTGGCCAGCTCGCTGATCGCCCAGGGTGTTGAAGCGAACCGTATCCGCACCAGCGGCATGGGTCCGGCAAATCCAATCGCCAGCAACAGCACGGCGGAAGGCAAAGCACAGAACCGTCGCGTAGAGATTACGTTAAGCCCAATTCAGTAGGTAAAAGCAAAACGGCAACCCCGTTGCCGTTTTTAGTGTTTGCGCCCTCTCCCGTGGGAGAGGGTTGGGGTGAGGGCATCAGACCGCAACCCCCGGTAAGCGCAGCGCCGCCGGGCAAATTACTTGCTTCGTCAGATTTTCCCGCTAAGGTATTCTCACTAAATTCAGGGAAATCAGCGATGAGCAAACCAACCCGGGCCACCATCAGCGACGTGGCGAAAGCCGCCAAAACCGGTAAAACCAGCATTTCGCGCTATCTCAACGGTGAGAAACACCTGCTGTCCGACGCGCTGCTCGCCCGCATTGAACAGGCCATTGCCGAACTAGACTATCGCCCAAGCCTTATGGCGCGCGGCCTGAAACGCGGCAGAACTCGCCTGATTGGTCTGATCATCGCCGATATCACCAACCCCTACTCCGTCAACGTGCTCAGCGGCATCGAAGCCGCCTGTCGCGAAAAAGGCTTTACGCCGTTGGTCTGTAACACCAACAATGAGGTCGATCAGGAGCTGCACTATCTGGATTTGCTACGCAGTTACCAGGTGGAAGGTATTGTGGTGAATGCCGTGGGCATGCGTGAAGAAGGGCTTAACCGGCTGCAGCAGTCTTCGCTGCCAATGGTGCTTATCGACCGCAAAATCCCGGAATTTGCCTGCGATGTCGTCGGGCTGGATAACACGCAGGCGGCCACGACAGCCACCGAGCACCTCATCGAACAGGGTTTTGAAGCGGTCCTTTTCCTGAGTGAACCGCTGGGAATGGTCAACACGCGTCGCGAGCGTTTAAGCGCCTTTCGCGCCACGCTGGACCGCTATCCCGGCGTGATCGCCGAAAATGCCGAGACGCCGCTGCATGAAGCTGACCAGATTGACAATACCCTTCGCCAGTTCCACACGCGCCACCGCGGAATGCGTAAAGCTGTCATCTCCGCAAACGGGGCGCTAACGCTCCAGGTTGCCCGCTCCCTCAAGCGCATTGGCCTGCACTGGGGAAGTGATATCGGCCTGCTGGGTTTCGATGAGCTTGAGTGGGCAGAGCTGGCTGGCGTCGGCATCACCACGCTCAAGCAACCCACGTGGCAAATCGGCTATGCCGCTGTTGAACAGGTGGTTCGCCGTATTGAAGGTGCCAGCGACGCCGTGCGTGAACAGGTCTTCTCTGGCGAACTGATCGTTCGCGGCTCTACCGCCCGCTAAATTCCCTTCGTGACAGCGATCATAAATTCAACATCCCAATCTTTTCTTTGGAACCGGTTCCATCTAGCGTAATACTATCGATTACGCGATGGAGTCTGGTATGAGCAGGAAAATAATGGTGGTCACCGCCGCTTATGGCGCGGACCAGGTGCGGCAGGCCGGTGGTCAACGCGCAATGCTTCCCGTCATTGCGGGCGCAGGCGCGGACGGTGTAGAAATCCGCCGCGAGCTGTTCAACAGCGAAGAGCTGCTGGCGCTGCCTGCGCTGGGTGAGTCCATCGAACTACTGGGTCTGCTGGCATGCTATTCCGCACCCGCCGCCCTGTTTATGCCCAACGGAACGCTCAACCCTGACCTCCCCCGCTATCTGGCCGAAGCCACCGCGCTGAACGCGCTGTGGTTGAAAGTCTCGCTGGGTCATTTCAACGATAAACAGCCACTTGAAGCTTTACGCGCGATGCTGAATGAAAGCGGTATGACGCTGGTGGTGGAAAATGACCAGACCGACTGCGGCCAGCTCGCGCCCATGCAGCGCTTCAAAGCCGCCTGCCGGGTGATGGCATTGCCCGTCACCCTGACGTTCGATATGGGCAACTGGCTGTGGGTGGGCGATTCCCCCGAAGAAGCCGCGCGTCATCTGGCTCCGGCCGTGAGCTATATCCACGTTAAGGCCGCCGTTCCGCATAAGGAGCAGTTCCGCGCCATTGCACCGGACCGCGCGGAATCACGCTGGCTGGACCTGCTTAATCAGCTTCCTGCCGATGCCCCGCGCGGTATCGAATTTCCCCTGGAGGGGGCAGATTTAACTGCCATTACCCGCCACTACGTTAACCTGCTGCGTGAGGAGTAAACCATGCAAAAGACGCTGGATGTGATCACTATCGGCGAAGCCATGGCGATGTTTGTGGCCACCGAAACGGGCGACCTGAGCGCGGTAGAACACTTTATGAAACGCGTGGCGGGTGCAGAGCTGAACGTCGCCACGGGCCTGGCGCGCCTGGGCCTGAACGTCGGCTGGGTGAGTCGCGTAGGGGACGACAGCTTTGGCCATTTCGTTCTCGATTCACTGAAAAAAGAGGGAATTGATGCCGCTGGCGTCACGCTCGACGGACGTTTCGCAACGGGTTTTCAGCTGAAATCTAAAGTCGAAAATGGAACCGATCCCATCGTGGAATATTTCCGTAAAGGATCGGCCGCAAGCCATCTCTCCGTGGAGGATTACCATGCCCACTATTTTGCCTCCGCGCGCCATCTGCACCTCAGCGGCGTGGCGGCAGCGCTGTCTGCCAGCTCGTATGCGTTGCTGGACCATGCGGCAACAGCCATGAAGTCTCAGGGTAAAACGATCTCTTTCGATCCCAATTTGCGCCCGGTGCTGTGGAAAAGCGAAGCGGAAATGGTCGAGAAGCTGAACCGTCTGGCGTTCCAGGCTGACTGGGTTCTGCCGGGCCTGAAAGAAGGGATGATCCTGACGGGTGAAAAGACGCCGGAAGGTATTGCCGATTTCTACCTGAATAACGGGGTAAAAGCGGTGGTGCTGAAGACCGGTGCCGATGGCGCATGGTTTAAAACGGCCAACGGCGAACAGGGCGCGGTCGCGGCGGTGAAGGTAGAGAACGTGGTCGATACCGTCGGCGCGGGCGATGGCTTTGCCGTGGGCGTCATTAGCGCCCTGCTGGAAGGTAAACCGCTGCAGCAGGCCGTTGCGCGTGGCAACAAGATTGGCTCGCTGGCGATTCAGGTGCAGGGTGACAGCGAAGGATTACCAACGCGAGCAGAGCTCGGCGTTTAAATTCCCTCTCCCCGTGGGAGAGGGCCAGGGTGAGGGCAACAGGCCGCACCAAATAATTAAGCCACCGTGTACCCTACAGACAACGGCGGTAACAACCTCAACAACAGAGGCAAGCCTATGAACAGTTCGACCAATGCAGTAAAACGCTGGTGGTACATCATGCCAATCGTGTTTATCACGTACAGCCTGGCGTACCTCGATCGTGCTAACTTCAGTTTCGCATCCGCTGCGGGGATCACCGAAGACCTCGGTATCACCAAAGGTGTATCCTCCCTGCTCGGTGCCCTTTTCTTCCTCGGCTACTTCTTCTTCCAGATCCCCGGCGCGATTTACGCGGAACGCCGCAGCGTGCGCAAGCTGATCTTCGTCTGCCTGATCCTGTGGGGCGCCTGCGCGTCACTGACCGGCGTGGTAAACAATATTCCTGCTCTGGCCGCCATTCGCTTTATCCTCGGCGTCGTTGAAGCGGCGGTCATGCCGGCGATGCTGATTTACATCAGTAACTGGTTTACCAAATCTGAACGCTCGCGCGCGAATACCTTCCTGATCCTCGGTAACCCGGTCACGGTACTGTGGATGTCGGTGGTGTCTGGCTACCTGATCCAGTCCTTCGGCTGGCGCGAAATGTTTATCATCGAAGGGGTGCCAGCAGTGATCTGGGCATTCTGCTGGTGGGTGCTGGTGAAGGATAAACCTGCCCAGGCGAAATGGCTTTCCGAAGATGAAAAAGCCGCGCTGCAGGCTCAGCTGGACAAAGAGCAGCAGGGTCTGAAGGCGGTTCGCAACTACGTTGAAGCCTTCCGCTCCCGCAACGTGATCCTGCTGTGCGCGCAATATTTTACCTGGAGTATTGGCGTATATGGCTTCGTGCTGTGGCTGCCGTCGATTATCCGCAGCGGTGGCGACAATCTTGGCATGGTCGAAGTGGGCTGGCTGTCATCCGTGCCTTATCTGGCTGCCACCATCGCGATGATTATCGCTTCCTGGGCATCGGACAAACTGCAAAATCGTAAGCTGTTCGTCTGGCCCCTGCTGCTCATCGCTGCCTTTGCCTTCATTGGCTCCTGGGCAGTTGGTGCGAACCATTTCTGGGTCTCTTATACGCTGCTGGTGATTGCGGGTGCAGCGATGTACGCCCCGTATGGTCCGTTCTTTGCCATCATTCCGGAAATGCTGCCGCGTAATGTGGCAGGCGGTGCGATGGCGCTGATTAACAGCATGGGCGCGCTGGGGTCGTTCTGTGGTTCCTGGTTTGTGGGCTATCTGAACGGTGTAACCGGCAGTCCATCAGCGTCGTACATATTTATGGGGGTAGCGCTTTTCGCCTCGGTATGGCTTACTCTGACCGTTAAGCCTGCTAATAATCAACAGCACCCTGTCGGCGCGCGACACGCCTGAAACCTTTTAAAATCAACGGAGATTAGCATGAAGCCGTCCGTCATTTTGTATAAAGCACTGCCTGACGATCTGCAAAAACGTCTTGAAGAACACTTCACCGTCACGCAGGTGAAGAACCTGAGCCCGGAAACCGTGGCACAGCACGCCGGGGCATTCGCCAGCGCTGAAGGTATGCTGGGTTCAAGCGAGAAAGTGGATGTCGCCCTGCTGGAGAAAATGCCGAAGCTTCGTGCGACGTCTACCGTTTCTGTGGGTTACGACAACTTCGACGTGGATGCCCTTAACAAACGCAACGTTCTGCTGATGCACACGCCACATGCCCTGACGGAAACCGTGGCCGACACGCTGATGGCGCTGGTGCTCAGCACGGCCCGTCGCGTGGTGGAAGTGGCTGAGCGCGTCAAAGCGGGCGAATGGACCAAAAGCATTGGTCCGGACTGGTTCGGCGTGGACGTTCACGGCAAAACGCTGGGCATAGTGGGTATGGGGCGTATCGGGCTGGCGCTGGCACAGCGCGCGCATTTCGGTTTTAACATGCCGATTCTTTACAACGCACGCCGTCGCCACAACGAAGCTGAAGAACGTTTCAATGCGCGTTACTGCGAGCTTGATACGCTGCTGCAGGAAGCTGATTTCGTCTGCCTTATCCTGCCACTGACGGACGAAACGCGTCACCTGATTGGCAAAGCCGCGTTTGAAAAGATGAAGACGTCGGCCATTTTCATCAATGCGGGTCGCGGCCCGGTGGTGGATGAAAAGGCGCTGATTGAGGCGCTGCAAAACGGCGAGATCCATGCAGCAGGCCTGGACGTGTTTGAACAAGAGCCGCTGTCAGTAGATTCCCCGCTGCTCAAACTGCCAAACGTCGTCGCCCTTCCCCACATCGGCTCTGCCACTCACGAGACGCGCTACAACATGGCGGCTACTGCGGTAGATAACCTGATTGCCGCGCTCGGCGGAAAAGTGGATAAGAACTGCGTTAACCCACAGATCCAACAGTAGAAACGAAAAAACCCGCCAGAAGGCGGGTTTTTGAATTTTGTGCTACTGGGTTGGAAGCTTACAGGCTTACAACGTTACCAGCTGCTGGGCCTTTAGCGCCGCTTTCGATGGTGAAGGAAACTTTCTGACCTTCATCCAGAGATTTGTAGCCATCGTTCTGGATAGCAGAGAAGTGTACGAACACGTCTTTTGAGCCATCGTCAGGAGTGATGAAGCCGAAACCTTTATCAGCGTTGAACCATTTTACCAGACCAGTCATTTTAGCAGACATAGAAATTACCTTATTAACAAATATATTGTGCCTTCCGGCTTGATGGATTGCGTTACAGATTTTTAAGCGATGAAGGAAGGGTCACAACGAAGGGTATCTATGGATAACAATCTGGACTGCTTTACTAAACTGCTTTAGGTCTGTGTAACAAACCGACGGGGATAGTTATACCGATGTGGTAGAGGAATGACAAGCGTTATTTTCAATACCCCTAAAAAAAACCCCGCACGAAGCGGGGATTTTTATCTTACTCGGTGGCAGCGACTGCCGCACTCCACGCCTGGCTAAAGGCCTGGTGCTGGGAAGCCAGCGGCCCAATCAGCGTATTATATTGACTTGCCTGCTGTGAGGTTGGGAACTGGATACCGTTAGAGACAAAGCTCACCTGCGTCCCCTGTTGGGAGATAAAATCCCCCACCTGAACCAGCTGCTGCGTGAAGACCTGCGCGGCCGGGATCAACGGCTGCAAAGCATCAGACGGCTTCGTCACCACTTTCTCATACACTTTGTCAAAGACAGGCTTGAGATCCTCGCCCTGTTTCAGCGCAGAACGTGACGCATCAGCCTGCATTTTCGCATTCTGTAACTGCTGGCTCAGCACGCCAAGCGCACCGTTGGACTGGCGCAGCGGTTCACGTTGGGTCATATAATCCTGCGGTACACGGATCGCATTAACGCTATCCAGCACCGGACGAAGGCCGGAGTCCATCGCCTGGCTCACCTGCTGCGAATAACCATAAAGGATGGCGTAATCGGACACGAAAGGACCAAACTGTTTTTTCTGATCCGCAGTCAACGTTGGTAAACGCTCGCCGCTACGCATCACTGTATTCTGCAGAAAATCGATAAACGCTTTGCGCTGATCGCCTTCTTTATCGAAACACCCACTCAGGCTAACTACCATCAACAACGCCGCAAGAGGCGCAAACCAGCGAGAGCAGGACTTTCCTGTCGCCATTTTATTACTCCTTTCACCCAAAAAAGCGCACACCGGCACACGCGTGCCCAACGCTGACAAGGATAGTCCAGGTCAGCCCCGCAAGATACTCTTTTCATGCAAAACGGCTATTGCCGTTTTATTTCTTACCATTTACAAAAAAATACCTGTCGAAGCCGATATATGGCTAATCAGGTAATTAGCATAACTATCCAGATAGCTGAAACGGATAAAGCTATCGTTACCGCACGATTAATCACATCCGCAACGATCCTTCGTTTGTATTAGGGACTATTCTTAACTGGCTCTCTGATGTTCTTGATCCCGATGTGTGATTTAAGAGGAGTTCTCAATGGAATATAAAGATCCTGAGTTTGAGCTGCTGAGCAGCCTGGAACAGATTATTTTTAAAGATGTACCGCAGACGGTTACCCTGCAACAAAAGTCCAATCCCTTTACAGAATTTGAGCAATTGCGCAAAGGGACAGGGCTGAAAACAGATGAATTTGCCAGAGCGATGGGTGTCAGCGTGGCGATGGTGCTGGAGTGGGAATCAAAACGTGAAAAGCCCACGCCAACCGAGTTAAAGCTGATGCGCCTGATTCAGGCGAACCCTGCACTCAGTAAACAGATAGCGTAAAACAGTTTGACCGCCCCCGCCCTTGCGGGGGCTTGTGTTTTATAGGCTTACACAATGCCATCCCGCCTCATTCCACACAAGGTTATGCGTCAGCGTTAATCCCTTCAAAAACGTTTCATCATGCGACACCACCAGCAGCGCGCCAGGGAACTCCGCCAGTGCAGCCTCAATGGCCTGAACGGAGGCCAGATCCAAATGGTTAGTGGGCTCATCCAGGAGCAAAAGCTGCGTCGCCTCTTCACGCCATAAGACAATGGCCAGCGCGGCTTTGAGGCGTTCACCGCCGCTCAGTTCCGCCAGGGGGAGCGAGACCTTATCTGCGCCAAGCTGAAGCTGTGCCAGACGAGTACGCAACGTGCCTTCTTCAAGCGGCGAGTTGCTGAGGTTGAGATGCGTCATCACCGACTGTGTAAGATCGAACTGCGACAGGTGTTGATCGAGATAGGCGCAGCTGACCGATACCGTGCAGGTTCCTGAAAGAGGTGCTTCCTCTCCGGACATCACTTTCAAGAGCGTCGATTTACCACAGCCATTCGGCCCACGGAGTGCGACACGCATTGGCCCGTCCATACGCCAACTCATCGGCGGGATATTCACATGCGGCAGTTCCAATGCGTCCAGAACCAGCACCTGCTTCCCCTCTGCGACGCGACTGCCCGGCAGGGTGAAGATGACCGGGTTATCGTCTTCTACCCGCTCGCGCGCGTTGTTTACTGCGGTATTTAACGCGTCATTCTGTTCGCTGTGCTGTTTTTTCCACGAGCCAATGCGTTCTTTTGCCGCCATTTTGTATTTCACCCGCTCAAAGGAGGCGATATTGAGGCTATCAACCGTACGCAACGTTTTTGCTGAACGTCGCTGGCTGTCGTCGTGCTCTTTATGCATCCGCGCGCGGATTCGTTTGCGCTCAGTGGCCGCGTGCTCCAGCGCGGCGCGGGCAGCCTGCTGTTCCGTATCGCGCTGAGTTTTATAATCAGCATAGTTTCCACCGAAGCTGCGCAGGCCAAAAGGGCTCAGCTCGAGAATGCGCGGCACCTGTGCCAGCAATTCACGATCGTGAGAAGCCACCAGCACGCCGCCCCGATGGTGGAAAAGCTGGTCGTAAAACCATTCACGCCCTTGTCTGTCCAGATGGTTCGTGGGTTCATCCAGCAGAAGGTAATCCGCATCCGCAATCAATGCCCCGCAGAGCAGGGCGCGAATACGCTCACCGCCGCTAAGTTCCCTGGCCGGTTTATCGGGATCAAACAGCGGGAGGTGCGCGTTCATAAACGCTTCACTCAGGCGTTCCGCCAAATCCCATTTACCGTCGAGCTTTTCCAGATCCTCTGGCTGATAGTCACCGCTGTCGATGCGCTTACGGGCGGCGAAGATCGCGTCATATCCAAGCAGTTCCGCAAGCGTGGTCTGCGAGGAAATTTCATGCTGCTGCGCCACATAGGCATGGGTACCGAAACGCTCAATATGGCCGTGTTCAGGTTCATCAATGCCTGCCAGTAGACGCAGCAGGCGTGTTTTACCGCTGCCGTTGCGGCCAACCAGCGCGCACGGCGAGGCATCGAGCGTAAGATTTAGCGGACCGAAAAGGGTATCGCCCGTCGCAAACTGACAAGTGACCTGATGCAAAATAAAAGAAGGGGACTGCGCAAAATGAGCCATAAGCACTCCTGAATGAAATCAAAAACCTCCCCTGCCGACGCGGTGGCGTTTAGCAAGGACAGAAATTCATCAGTCGTGTTTGTTCATTTTTGGGGGGCGCTCCTGAGGGAGGACAATAACAACGCTAAGGATAGCGGCAATGCATTAACCTTTTCAAGGTTAAATTATCGCCAATTCTCACCGAGACAAAGAACCCGCCGAAGCGGGTTAGACACTTAGATAAACGCGAACGCATCGCCAAACAGGCGATCTTCCCGCGCGTCGCGCTCATTACAGAACAGGTCGCGGGCAATTTTCGCCATTTCAAAACGGCCAGCAATGTAGATATCGTGCCCGGCGAGCGTGCCATGATCCTGCAGGACCGCCGTTAGCACCGTACCACTACGACCGCGCCAGCCCTCTTCCGGCTGCTCAACAACCGGCTCAACGCGCAGGTTCGGGTGATTCACGCTCAGCGCTTCCAGTTCGGACAGGTCGTACAGATGTTTCTCTTCGCGGCCGCCCCAATAGATGGTGATGTCGCGGTTCGGGTTACGTGCCAGCGCGGTCAACAGAATAGAGCGAACATACGAGAACCCCGTACCGCCAGCAATCAGGATAAGCGGACGGTCTTCATCTTCGCGCAACCAGGCTTCACCGTGCGGAATGTCTACCACGATTTCACGCTCTTTCAGGATGCGGTCCATGACAGCCATGGCGTAAAGGTTAAGCTCAGACGCACCAATATGAAGCTCAATAAATTCCTGCTCCGCTGGCGTAGAAGCCATAGAGAAAGGACGTTTATCGCGCTCATCCATCACGACCATCAGGTACTGACCAGCGCGGAAAGAGAATGCCGATTCTGGCACTAAACGGACGCGATATACGGTGTCGGTAATGGCATCTACCGAGGTCACTTTACAGCTTAAGGTTGTCATTCGCTCTCTCTGTCGGGAAGTCTATAGGGCTTAACGGTCAGCTTCAGATTTACCGTTATTCATTATGGCCAGTTCGTCCCAGATCGCGTCTATTCGCGCGGTCACGGCAGGATCTTTTTTGATCGGGCGACCCCATTCACGGTCGGTTTCGCCAGGCCATTTATTCGTGGCATCCAGTCCCATTTTTGAGCCAAGACCGGAAACCGGCGAGGCAAAGTCCAGATAATCTATCGGCGTGTTTTCGACTAACACCGTATCACGCGCGGGGTCCATGCGTGTAGTAATCGCCCAAATAACGTCGTTCCAGTCGCGGGCGTTGACGTCATCATCGCAGACGATAACAAACTTGGTATACATAAACTGGCGCAGGAAAGACCATACGCCCATCATCACGCGTTTAGCGTGACCGGCATACTGCTTCTTCATCGTCACTACCGCCAGGCGATACGAGCACCCTTCCGGCGGCAGATAGAAATCAACAATTTCCGGGAACTGTTTTTGCAAAATCGGTACAAAGACTTCGTTCAGCGCCACACCCAGCACCGCAGGCTCATCCGGTGGACGGCCGGTATAGGTTGAGTGGTAAATCGCATCTTCACGCTGGGTAATGTGCGTGACGGTAAACACCGGGAAGTTATCAATTTCATTGTAATAACCCGTGTGGTCGCCGTAAGGCCCCTCCCGTGCAAGCTCACCCTGTTCGATGTAGCCTTCCAGAACGATTTCCGCACTGGCTGGCACTTCCAGGTCATTGGAGACGCACTTTACGACTTCCGTTTTAGTACCGCGCAGCAGCCCTGCAAAGGCATACTCGGACAGCGTATCCGGAACAGGCGTAACCGCGCCCAGAATCGTTGCCGGATCGGCCCCCAGGGCAACAGAAACCGGGAATCGTTCGCCGGGATGTTCCGCGCACCACTCCTGGAAATCGAGCGCGCCGCCACGATGTGACAGCCAGCGCATGATAAGTTTATTTTTACCAATCAGCTGCTGGCGGTAGATACCGAGGTTTTGGCGCTCTTTATGCGGCCCACGGGTAACGGTCAGACCCCAGGTAATCAGCGGCGCAGCATCTTCAGGCCAGCACTGCATAATCGGGATTGTTGTCAGATCAACCGCATCGCCTTCCAGCACTTTTTGCTGGCACGGCGCACCGCGCAGGCGTTTGGTTGGCATGTTCAGTACTTGCTTAAACTGCGGCAGCTTGTCGAACAGATCGCGGAAACCTTTCGGCGGCTCCGGCTCTTTCAAAAACGCCAGCAGTTTACCCACTTCACGCAACGCCGTGACATCCTCTTGTCCCATGCCCAGCGCCACGCGGCGCGGCGTGCCGAACAGATTGCACAGCACCGGCATGTCGTAGCCTTTCGGATTTTCAAACAGCAGCGCAGGCCCACCGGCACGCAAGGTGCGGTCAGCAATTTCTGTCATTTCCAGATAAGGATCAACAGGAAGCGTAATCCGTTTAAGTTCGCCCTGCTTTTCCAGCAGCGTCAGGAAGTCGCGTAGATCGTGGTATTTCATGCAGTTAGTCATGGCCTCTCTGTAAGCGCTTCATTATACGGCGTAAGCCTACGTGATGCTGTAATTTTGTTAAATTAGCGTGAACTTCCGCGACTTACTCCACTTTCGCCCATTATAATCAACTTAGCGATCCGGCCAGGGTTTTGATATGCTTGCGCCCCGAACTAAGGGAAAGAGTGATTATGCAGGCCTGGTATTTACTGTATTGCAAACGCGGGCAACTTCAGCGCGCGCAGGAACATCTTGAACGTCAGTCGGTGAATTGCCTGACGCCCGTGATCACGCTTGAAAAAATGCAGCGCGGGAAACGCACGATGGTCAGCGAGCCTCTCTTCCCGAACTATCTGTTCGTCGAATTCGACCCGGAAGTGATCCACACCACGACAATCAGCGCCACGCGCGGTGTCAGTCACTTTGTCCGTTTTGGCACCAGCCCCGCGACGGTTCCCTCAACCGTCATTCATCAGCTTTCGATTTATCAACAACCCGAAGGGATTACCGACCCGGAAACCCCTTATGCGGGCGATAGCGTGGTGATTACAGAAGGTGCCTTTGAAGGCCTGCAGGCCATATTCTCTGAACCTGATGGCGAAGCGCGCTCTATGTTGCTGCTTAACCTGTTGAATAAACAGGTGCTGCAGAGCGTGAAAAACACCGACTTCCGTAAGCTTTAAAACGCAATTCGAAACAGGCGGCGCACGTTGTCATCCGTCTGCGCGGCCAGCCAGTGTGGATCTTCTCCGCGCCAGTGCGCCACACTCTCAACGATGTGCCCCAGATACGCCGGTTCATTACGCCGCGATGCCGGTTTGGGTTTCATGTCGCGCGGCAGCAAATAAGGGGCATCGGTTTCCAGCAGCAGGCGTTCAGCCGGGATCGCCGGCAACAATTCACGCAGTTCCAGCCCGCGACGCTCATCGCAAACCCAACCGGTAATGCCCAGATAAAGTCCTCGATTCAGGCAATCCAGCGCGTCCTGATGCGATCCGGTAAAGCAGTGCAACACTGCACCAGGCAGTTTATCCAGCCACGGTTCCAGAAGGGTGATAAAACGCTCATGCGCATCGCGGCAATGCATGAACACTGGCATTTCAAGCTCTGCGGCCAGCGCCAATTGTGCGGTGAATGCTTTTTCCTGGTCTTCCGGCGTGGAAAAATTGCGATTGAAATCAAGACCGCACTCGCCGATGGCGACCACCTGTGGCATTTTCGCCAGCGCGTGGAGCGTTTCAGCGCTGTGTTGCGTCCATTGGCTACTGTCATGAGGGTGGACGCCTGCGGTTGACCAGCAGCGTTCGTAGCGTTGCGCAAGCAACTGCGCCTGCTCACTTTCATGAAGGTTGGTTCCCGTCAGCAACAGCCCTTTCACCCCGGCAGCAAAAGCACGGGCGACGACCTCATCCCGGTCTTTCGCGAACTGCGAGCTGGTCAGGTTAAGCCCAATATCAAACATGCCCCTCTCCATATGACAACCGCCCTGACGGGCGGCTGGTGTTATTCTTCAGTGGTCTTTTCAGACCCGTCTTCTTCATCTTCCGGCGGACGTCGTTTGCCCACATAGAAACGCGAGAAGAACACGCCGACCTCAAACAAACAATACATCGGTATCGCCAGTAAGGTTTGCGAGAAGACATCCGGTGGCGTCAGCAGCATGCCCACCACAAATGCGCCTACGAGGATATACGGACGCTTCTTGCGGAGATCGTCAGGCGTTGTCACGCCCATCCAGCACAGCAGGACAATCGCCACCGGTACTTCGAACGCCACACCAAACGCCATGAACAGCGCCATGACGAAGCTGAGATAGCTGGCGATGTCTGTCGACACCTGAACCCCTTCCGGCGCGGTATGCGTCAGGAAGCCAAAGGCCAGAGGGAAGACAACGAAGTAAGCGAACGCCATGCCGATATAGAACAGCAGCGAGCTGGAGACCAGCAGAGGGATTACAAGTTTACGCTCGTGCTTGTACAGCGCCGGCGCGACGAAGGCCCAGACCTGGTACAAAATGACCGGCGCAGACGCAATCAAGGATACCCAGAAGGTCAGCTTGATCGGGGTGAAAAACGGTGAAGCCACGTCCGTTGCGATCATCGTCGCGCCCAGCGGCATCTGTTTAATCAGCGGTGCAGAGACCACCTGATAGATATCGTTGGCAAAATAGACCAGGCACAGGAATATAAGAAGAACCGCAATAATGCAGTTTAACAGGCGCTTGCGCAGCTCAATGAGGTGCGTAATGAGCGGTTGAGTATCATCTACTGCCATGTTTACGCTTTATCACTCGAGGAAGGGGATGATTCGGAAACGGACGCAGCAGGCTTTGCTTCAGCCGCTTTTAACACTGGCTCGACCGACTGCGCCTGTTTTATCACTTCAGGTTCCTGCGGCGTCTGTTCTGGTGCGGCAGCCTGATGCTCCGCGCTGGACGGCGTTACGCCCTCACGCTGCTCTTCGCTGCCCTTCACCACCGGGTTATGGATGGTGTTAGCTTCATCACTCGCCTTTTCAGGATCGTTGATGCTGTATGAACGCTTCATAGATTCAGCCGCTTCGCGCAACTCATCCATTGATGCTTTCAGCTCGGGCGTCAGGTTTTCCATGCTCGCCTTCTCAACTTTTTTCAGGCTGTCCTGAAATTCCTGGAGCTTAAGCTCCTGCGCCAGCTCGTTTTGCACGGTGGTTGCCAGCGAGCGAAGCGCACGCACCCAACCCACCACGGTTTTGACCGCAACAGGAAGACGCTGCGGCCCCAGCACAATCAAACCAATCACAAAGACCAGCAGCAGCTCACTAAAACCAATGTCGAACACGAATTACACCTGCTCTTTATCGTGGCGTTTAGCGTCTTCCTTTTTGGCTTCATCTTGCTTATCAGCGATGGATTTAGCAGTAAAGTCAGCGTCCTGGCTGGTTTTATCCTGCTTACTTTCATCATCACCCATGGCCTTCTTAAAGCCTTTGATAGATGCACCAAGGTCGGAACCGATAGAACCGAGTTTCTTCGTACCAAACAGCAGTACGACGATGACGGCAATGATTAACAATTGCCAGATACTGATACCACCCATACGTAATCCTCAGTGATAGATGCTTAATGAGTCAGGTTGCATTATACGTATGCAACCTGGTGATAGCGACGCAAAATCAGCGCGTTTTTCTCCAGCCAGCGAGCCAGACAACAACGCCGCCAGCCATGAGCCAGGCGGGCATCATCTCCCAGTCAGGGCGATTGATGAGCAGCAGCGTACCACTCAGCAGCAACGTCGCGCCAATGCCAAAGAGGTAACGTGACTGCCCCTGGCGCACGCGGCTGGACTGAAGCTCGTGCGCGATTTTATCCATGCTGTGCTGAAGGTTCTTGCTCTGACGCAAACTGTCGTAAACCAGTTCAGGAATTTCAGGCATTTTTTCAATCCAGAACGGGCCTTTCTCCTTAAGGGAGCGTACCAGCGCTGGGATGCCAACCTGATCTTTGATCCAGGATTCAAGGAAAGGTTTCGCCGTTTTCCATAAGTCTAACTGAGGATAGAGCTGGCGACCTACGCCTTCAACGTAAAGTAATGTTTTCTGAAGTAAAACTAATTGTGGCTGCACTTCCATATTGAAGCGACGCGCGGTATTGAACAGGTTCAGCAAAACGTGACCGAAGGAGATCTCCGACAGCGGTTTTTCGAAAATCGGTTCGCATACTGTGCGGATCGCAAACTCAAACTCTTCGACATTGGTGTCTGGTGGAACCCAGCCAGAATCCACGTGCAGCTCGGCCACCTTGCGGTAGTCGCGGTTGAAGAACGCGATGAAGTTCTCTGCGAGATAGCGCTTATCTTCTTTGTTCAGCGAGCCAACAATGCCACAGTCGATCCCGATGTACTTCGGATCCTCCGGGTGTTCGTAGCTCACGAAGATGTTGCCCGGGTGCATGTCCGCATGGAAAAAGCTGTCGCGGAAGACCTGGGTAAAAAAGACCTGCACACCACGCTCGGCCAGCAGCTTCATGTTGGTGCCCTGCTTTTCCAGCGCAACAACATCCGAGACCGGAATACCGTAAATACGCTCCATGACCATCATGTTCTGGCTGCAATAGTCAGAATAGACTTCAGGAACATACAGCATTGGGCTGTCTTCAAAGTTACGACGCAGCTGAATGGCGTTCGCCGATTCACGCAGCAGGTTAAGCTCGTCAATCAGCGTTTTTTCATACTCCCGCACCACTTCCATCGGGCGCAGTCGGCGGCCATCCGGTAACAGACGCGGTACCCAACGGGCCAACCTGTAGATCAGCTTCATATCGGCTTTGATGATCGGCAGGATATCCGGACGAATAACCTTGATAACCACTTCTTTGCCGTTTTCTTTCAGGCGAGCCGTATGTACCTGGGCAATGGAGGCCGATGCGAGCGGCTGAATGTCGAAATCATCAAACCAGGTTTCAACAGGAATGTTGCCCATCGCTTCTTCGATCTGCTTCTTCGCTCTCACCCCGTCGAACGGGGCAACGCGATCCTGCAGCATCGCCAGTTCATCGGCAATTTGCGGCGGGAAGAGATCGCGGCGGGTAGAAAGCATCTGCCCAAACTTGATCCATACCGGGCCCAGCTCCTGCAGCGCAAGACGCAAGCGTTCGCCTAAAACCTGGTCTTTGTGGCGATTTGGCATCCAGAACAGCGTGCGCCGCCAGATACGAAGCGGCAGCGTGATACGCATTCTGGGGATAAGCTCGTCGAGCCCGTAGCTCAAAAAGGTGCGAACGATAAAATAGAGGCGCCGAATTTCACCAGGCGTCATTTGCCCTCCAGTTTTTCCAGGCGTTTGGTTAACGCATCAACCGCGCGTTCAACTGCAGCGGTCTCTTCTGCAAACCATGCCACTTCCAGCGGCCCTGGGGCCATGCGCCACTCTTCGGTGATGACCTCTGCGGCATAGCGCTGCTGCCGTTGCAGATTTTTGCGCAGGAACGCCGTACCGCCATGAATCGCTTTTCCGATCCCTTCGGCGGCGATGTCGCCAATAAAAGGCGCAAGCAGTTCTGCCGGGTCAAACTCAGCCAGATCGCTGAGCGCCACGAAGTTCTGCACGACCTGAATGTCGCCTTCAACTTCGAGTTCACCGCTGCGGATAAGCGCCGTCAGTTGCTGACGGTCACGCAGTTTTGGCAGCACGCTCATATGAGTGATGACCGAGCAATCCGCCTCGCCCTCCCATTCACCCAGAACGTCAAGCTGGCGCTCGCTGAAGACCAGCACAAGCGGCGTCGAGAACTCTTTTAAAACGATACGCAGTACCTTTCCGTTCAGCCGCTGACGTGCAGCCTTCAGCGCCGGAGCGCGATACAGAAAGGCATTCAGTACATTCTCAATGCCTGCGGTGACTAAGGGTTTAAAGGGCACGGGACACCTCCACTCAGAACTTGTAACCGCGGTGTAGCGCGACGACACCCGCCGTCATGTTGAAATACTCAACGTTTTCAAAACCCGCGTCCTGCATCATCGCTTTCAGGGTATCCTGATCCGGGTGCATACGGATGGATTCGGCCAGGTAACGATAGCTCTCTGCATCGTTCGCTACCAGCTCACCAATACGCGGCAGAACGTGGAAGGAGTAGGCGTCGTAGGCTTTGCTCAGCGGCTCTATAATCGGTTTGGAGAATTCAAGCACCAGCAGACGTCCACCCGGCTTCAGCACGCGGTACATTGAGCGAAGCGCTTTGTCTTTGTCGGTGACGTTACGCAGACCAAAAGAGATGGTGATGCAGTCAAAGGTGTTATCCGGGAACGGCAGCGCTTCGGCGTTTGCCTGCACATATTCCACGTTACCCACAACGCCGATGTTACGCAGCTTCTCGCGTCCCATTTTCAACATTGAGTCGTTGATATCTGCCAGCACGACGCGACCGGTTTCACCCACCAGACGGGAGAATTTCGCCGTCAGATCGCCCGTTCCGCCAGCCAGATCGAGAACTGTTTGTCCACGACGCACACCGCTGCAGTCAATAGTAAAGCGCTTCCACAAGCGATGAATGCCGAAGGACATCAAGTCATTCATCACATCGTACTTCGCCGCCACGGAATGAAATACGTGGGCCACCATGTCTGCTTTCTGCGCTTTGGCAACAGTCTGAAAGCCAAAGTGCGTCGTGTCTTGTGAATCGTCAACCATCTCAGAGCCTGCTTATCAGTAAAATGTTCGTGAAGTGTAACAGATTGGGCGCGTTTGCCCTACGATTCAACCACCGCGAAAGAAACGCGTCGGCTGCTCTTCTGGCGATAAATTCGCCGCTAAATCGTTGTCTTCACTGTGTGTATTTTGTTCATCTGCGCCTTCACGCAGGCGGAACTCTTCGTCCTGCGACGTCGCCTGTTCAACCAATTCCGGATTAATCTCGCGTTTCACTTCCACCCCCAGGCTGCGAAACGCTTCGGCTTGCGCCAGCAGGTTGCCACGCCCGGAGGAGAGCTTTTTCATCGCCTGCCGGTAGTTATCCTGCGCACGATCCAGGCTTTGCCCGACCGAGGACATATCGTCCACAAACAGGCGCATTTTGTCGTAAAGCTTGCTGGCGCGATCAGCAATATGTTGCGCGTTACGGCTTTGATGCTCGTACCGCCACAGATTAGCAATGGTCCGCAAGGCCACCAGCAGCGTGGTAGGGCTGACCAGCATAATGTTATTTTTCAGCGCTTCGGTGATCAGTTCAGGCTGCCTGTCGAGCGCCAGCAGGAAGGCGGGCTCTACCGGGATAAACATCAGCACATAGTCCAGCGATCGCAGCCCCGGCAGCTGCTGATAATCCTTTCTACCCAGCAGACGAATATGGTTACGCACGGAGGCGATGTGTTCCTGCAGCGCCGACTCGCGGGTGTAGTCATCTTCCGCGTTGAAATAGCGCTCGTAGGCCACCAGCGTCATTTTGGCGTCAATCACCACATCTTTACCCTGCGGCAGACGTACGATGACATCCGGCTGCATACGCGAGCGGGCATCGTTCTCGATGCTGACCTGGGTTTCGTATTCATACCCTTCGCGCAGGCCAGACGCTTCAAGCACGCGCGTCAGCACCACTTCCCCCCAGTTCCCCTGCGTTTTGTTATCGCCTTTGAGCGCGCGCGTCAGGTTCACCGCCTCCTGCGCCATCTGGGCATTCAGCTGCTGGAGATTACGGATTTCATGCGCCAGGGTGTGCCGCTCGCGCGCCTCCTGGCCAAAGCTGTCCTGCACCTGACGGCGAAACCCGTCCAGCTGTTCACGCAGTGGCGTCAGCAGGCTATTCAGGCTCTGTCGGTTCTGTTCGTCAACGCGGCGGTTGCTGTGCTCAAAAATTCGGTTGGCGAGGTTCTCAAACTGTTCGCTGAGGCGCTGCTCGCTGTTGATCATCTGGCGGATTTTGTCTTCCGCATGCAGTTGGGTGGATTCAAGACGGGTGGTCACTTCGCGGAGATCGGCCTCCAGCGAAGTGTTGATGTCGCGCAGGTTACGCAGTTCATTATTGAGCAGCTCGCACTCGTCACGCCAGTGCGAGCCTTGAGCAAGCTGTTGTTTTGTGGCGCTTAGCTCCGAGACGATCTCTTCACGTTCTGCCAGCTGATCGGCTTTCATCTGCGCATGCTGGTAGCTGGAAATCAGCCAGCCTACCGCCACGCTCACCAGCGCAACCACCGCATAAATCAGGATTGAGATATCCACAATGCCCCCTGCATCAACGTATTACCCGCACAAAATAGAATTGTGCTGTATGAACGTCCAGTTTGAAAGGGTTTTCCTGCGAGGCGCAACGCAAAAAATAAAGGCCGAACATGTCGGCCTTGTGTCTCTGAAGAGAGGATTAGATGAGGCGACGGGCCGCTTCCACCACGATTTTCACCGCATGACTTTCGGTCTGCTTCATGGTTTCGGCGTTCGGGATCTCCTGCTGGGTACGGTTGACGATCACGCCCGCCACCATACCGGCACGCAGACCCTGGCTTGCGCACATGGTCAACAGCGTTGCAGATTCCATTTCGTAGTTCATCACGCCCATGGACTGCCACTCTTCCATAGAGCCTTTGAAACGGCTCACCACGCGGCCTGAGAAGGTGTCGTAACGCTCCTGGCCCGGGTAGAAGGTATCGGAAGAGGCGGTGACGCCCACGTGAGTGGTCGCGCCCACGGATTTCGCGGCCTCAACCAGCGCGGTGGTGCATTCGAAATCGGCTACTGCCGGGAATTCCATTGGTGCAAAGTGCAGGCTTGCGCCGTCCAGACGTACAGATGCGGTCGTAACCAGCACGTCGCCCACATTGATGTGCGGCTGAATAGCGCCAGTGGTGCCGATACGCAGGAAAGTACGAATGCCCAGCTGCGCCAGCTCTTCCACCGCAATAGACGTAGACGGGCCACCGATACCGGTAGAGCACACGATCACCGCTTTGCCATCCAGCTCTGCGCGCCAGGTGGTGAATTCACGATGGGCTGCCAGCTTAACCGGCTTATCCATCAGCGCGGCGATCTTTTCCACACGCTCAGGATCGCCAGGGACGATAGCGAGCGTAGCCCCTTGTAAATCGTTTTTGGTGAGGCCGAGATGAAAAACATCAGACTTAGACATAGGGTGACTCCTCTGTGGGTCGGTTAGTCAGAAGAAGTAAAACGGTACTTTACAGAAGCACTACGCAGAATTTCGTGACATACCTCACCATGAATAAAAATGGTTGCAGTTAATTTCCATTAAATAGTGACTTACATCACATTAACAAGTTATATCGACAGGTGCTGCACAAAAGATAGACCGTATAAGGCACTGTGGGTTGTTAACCTGGTGACTATATTTACCTTTGCGCTAACTCATTGGTACGGAGAATGCCATGACTGAAAAAACCGGTTTTGCACCTGCTGCGGCTCCGCATGCTTCAACCATCGTCTCAACCTCAGAAGAAGCCATTACTGCGGGCGAGACCTCCATCCCCTCGCAGGGGGAGAATATGCCTGCTTATCACGCGCGGCCAAAATCGGCAGACGGCCCGCTGCCGATCGTGATTGTGGTTCAGGAAATTTTTGGCGTTCACGAGCATATTCGCGACCTCTGCCGCCGCCTGGCGCTGGAAGGGTACCTGGCCATTGCGCCAGAGCTCTATTTCCGTCAGGGCGATCCGAACGATTACAGCGATATCCCTACGTTGTTCAACAATCTGGTGAGCAAAGTTCCGGATGCCCAGGTGCTCGCTGACCTTGATCACGTTGCCAGCTGGGCCGCGCGCAACGGGGGCGATGCACATCGTCTGCTGGTGACCGGCTTCTGCTGGGGCGGACGCATTAGCTGGCTGTATGCCGCGCATAACCCGCAGTTGAAAGCGGCCGTCGCCTGGTACGGCAAACTGGTGGGCGAAAAAACGCTGAACTCACCGAAGCAGCCTGTTGATATCGCAACGGATTTGAATGCACCGGTGCTAGGGCTTTATGGTGGTCAGGATACAGGCATTCCGCTTGATACCGTCGAGACCATGCGTCATGCGCTACGCGCGGCGAACGCGAAGGCGGAGATTGTGGTGTACCCGGATGCCGGACACGCGTTTAATGCCGATTATCGCCCGAGCTATCACGCAGAATCAGCCAAAGATGGCTGGCAGAGGATGCTGGCATGGTTTAGCCAGTACGGCGGAAAAAAAGCATAAAAGCAAAAAAGCCCGGTGGCAGCAACGCCTTACCGGGCCTACGCTTCATCAAGCCTGACGCAAGTTCTGCGCCGCCTTCACCATGTTCGCCAGCGCCGCGCGCGTCTCCGGCCAGCCGCGGGTTTTCAGTCCGCAGTCCGGGTTCACCCACAGACGTTCCGCCGGGATCCGCTGGGCGGCTTTTTTCAGCAGGGCTTCAATCCACTCCACGCTTGGCACGTTCGGGGAGTGAATGTCGTACACGCCCGGCCCGATTTCGTTCGGGTAGTCGAACTCTTCAAACGACTCCAGCAGCTCCATGTCTGAACGCGAGGTCTCGATGGTGATCACGTCGGCGTCCAGCGCGGCAATCGAATCCATGATGTCGTTAAATTCGCAATAGCACATGTGGGTGTGGATCTGGGTGTCGTCCTTCGCCACCGCGGCGTTGATGCGGAACGCTTCCACGCCCCACTGCAGGTAAGCATCCCAGTCGCTGCGACGCAGCGGCAGACCTTCGCGCAGCGCCGGTTCGTCAATCTGGATGATGCCAATGCCTGCAGCTTCCAGATCTGCCACTTCATCACGCAACGCCAGCGCGATTTGCTTCGCGATGGTCTCACGGGTCACGTCTTCGCGCGGGAAGGACCAGCAGAGAATGGTTACCGGACCGGTGAGCATCCCTTTCACCGGCTTATCGGTCAGGGACTGGGCATACTTCGCCCACTCCACGGTGATCGCTTCCGGGCGGCTGACGTCGCCGATGACCACTGGCGGCTTCACGCAGCGGGAGCCATAGCTCTGCACCCAGCCGTTCTGGGTAAAGACGAAGCCGTCCAGGTGCTCACCGAAGTATTCGACCATGTCGTTACGCTCGGCCTCACCGTGCACCAGCACGTCCAGACCTAAACGCTCCTGCTCGATAATTGCCTGCTTAATGTGCTCAGCGATACCGGTGCGGTAGTTGTTCGCATCCAGGTTGCCCTTCCTGAAGTCCAGACGCAGGCCGCGGATTTCAGTGGTTTGCGGGAAAGAACCAATTGTGGTGGTCGGCCACGCAGGCAGGTTGAAACGGGCGCGCTGCGCTTCGGCGCGAACTTCATACGGGCTCTGGCGCTGGCTGTCCTGCGCACTGATGGCCGCCAGGCGTTTTTCCACCGCCGGGTTGTGCACACGGGCCGAGTGACGACGTGCCTGGATCGGTGCGCTCCATTCGGTAATCGCCGCCGTCTCGCCGCTGTTCAGCGCATCGCGCAGCAGCGTCAGCTCTTCGCATTTTTGCAGGGCGAAGGCAAACCAGCTTTTCACTTCAGGGTCGAGACGGGTCTCCACGCTGAGATCGATTGGGCTGTGCAGCAGCGAGCAAGAGGATGCCACCCACAGCTCACGTTTGCCGACAATATCTTTGATTTGTACATATTTCTCGGTCAGATCAGCACGCCAGACGTTGCGACCGTTAACCAGCCCGGCAGAAAGCAGCCAGTCCGCTGGCAGGCGCTTGTGCAGCTCCGCGACATCGTCTTTACCGTGAACGAGGTCAACATGCAGGCCCTGGACCGGCAGCGCGGTAATGGTCTTCAGGTTTGGCGTCACGCCTTCGAAATAGGTAGTGAGCAGCAGCTTCACCTGCCCTGTGAGCGCGTCATACGCCGGTTTGAAGGCATCAAGCCACTCCTGCGGCAGCTCGAGCACCAGCGCGGGTTCGTCGATTTGCACCCACTGAATGCCGCGCTTGCCCAGCTCAATCAGAACCTGTTTGTAGACCGGCAGAATATCGTTAAGCAGGCTGAGGCGGTCAAACTGTTCGCCTTTTACTTTACCCAGCCACAGGTAGGTGACTGGCCCCAGCAATACGGGCTTCACCTGATGACCCAGCGCCAGCGCTTCGTCCACTTCATCCAGCAGCTGCGTCCAGGTCAGCCTGAACTGCTGACCTTTCACGAACTCCGGCACCATATAGTGATAGTTGGTGTTGAACCACTTGGTCATTTCCGCCGCTGCCGCTGGCTCCCCCGTTGGTGCACGGCCACGGCCGATGCGGAACAGGGTATCAATATCTACCGATCCATCTTTGTTCTGATGACGAGCCGGCACGTTGCCAAGCAGCAGGCTGGTCGTCAGAACATGGTCGTACCAGGCGAAATCGCCCACCGGCAGCAGGTCAATGCCCGCCTGTTTTTGCTGCTCCCAGTGACGGGCGCGCAGCTCGCGTCCCACCGTCAGCAATTCTTCACGGGTGGTGTTACCCGCCCAGTAGCTTTCTTGCGCTTTTTTCAGTTCGCGGCGCAGGCCAACGCGAGGAAAACCGAGAGTGTGATTGCGGATTGTCATGTTATGCCCCTTGTGAAATTTGTTATTTAGACGTCCAGATGTTTACACATCTATAATTGGCAGGTACTGTATATTCCTCAAGCGCAAAATGTTCATGGCGAAGTGAAGGACTTTCATGATCGAGATTAAACACCTGAAAACGCTACAAGCGTTGCGGAACTGCGGTTCTCTTGCGGCAGCGGCGGCCACGCTGCACCAGACCCAGTCTGCCCTTTCTCACCAGTTCAGCGATCTGGAACAACGCCTCGGCTTTCGTCTTTTTGTGCGTAAGAGCCAGCCTTTGCGCTTTACGCCGCAGGGTGAAATTCTGCTGCAACTGGCAAATCAGGTACTGCCGCAGATCGCCAGCGCGCTGCAGTCCTGCAACGAGCCGCAGCAAACCAAACTGCGTATTGCCATTGAGTGCCATAGCTGTATTCAGTGGCTGACCCCCGCGCTCGAGAACTTCCGCCAGAAGTGGCCGCAGGTGGAGATGGACTTTACATCCGGCGTGACCTTTGACCCGCAGCCGTCGCTTCAGCAGGGCGAGCTGGATCTGGTGATGACGTCAGATATTCTGCCGCGCAGCGGCCTGCACTATTCGCCGATGTTTGATTATGAAGTGCGCCTGGTGCTGGCCCCGGACCATCCGCTGGCCAGTAAAACGCGCATCACGCCGGAAGATCTGGCGACAGAAACGCTGCTGATTTATCCCGTGCAGCGCAGTCGCCTGGATATCTGGCGTCACTTCCTGCAGCCCGCTGGGATTAGCCCACAGCTGAAAAGCGTGGATAACACGTTGCTGTTGATACAGATGGTGGCGGCCAGAATGGGCATCGCGGCATTGCCGCACTGGGTGGTGGAGAGTTTTGAACGCCAGGGTCTGGTGGTGACCAAAACCCTGGGTGAAGGACTGTGGAGCAGGCTGTACGCCGCCGTGCGCGATGGCGAGCAGCGTCAGCCGATTACGGAAGCGTTTATTCGCTCAGCGCGGAACCACGCGTGCGACCATCTTCCATTTGTGCGGAGCGCGGAGCGACCCAACGGCGATGTACCCACAGCGAAGCCAGGATCACCGCTCCCCCAATAAGGAAACTCGGCCAGTGCGGCTGTTGCTGCCAGATGGCAAGATTGACCAGCAGTCCTGCCGGGACATGCACGTTATTCATGATCCCCAGCGTACCGGCGTCTACCTGCGTAGCGCCGTAGTTCCACATGAAGTATCCCAGCCCGGAAGCCACCACGCCCAGCCAGACCAGAACGCTCCACTGCACGGTGGTAGTCGGCAGTTTTTGCGGGTTGCCGAGCATAAACCACGCCACCACCGCGACAATCGCGGCCCCCATATAGAACCAGGCGAACGCGTTGTGCTGCGGCATCGGACGAGTCTCCATCAGCCGTTTGTATCCCACCATGCCGATGGCGAAGCTGATATTGGCGAGCTGGACGAACATCAGCCCTGTCCAGAAGTGATCGCTTACCTTGTCATAGCGAATAATCGCCGCCCCAAGCACCGCCAGCGCCGCACTTAATAGATATCCCCAGCGCAGACGACGCTTGCTGAGCAGGTCGTAGATCAGGGTGATGTAGAGCGGCGTGAGCACGGTGAACAGCAGGAATTCCGAGACAGACAGATAAACGTAAGCCCGGAAGCTGAACAGGTACATGATGCCGAGCTGCATCGCGCCCACCAGCATATACAGCAGTATCGTTTTCAGCGATTGTCCGCGCGCGCGCAGAAACGGCAGGAACACCAGCGCCGCCAGCCCCACGCGCATCAGCACCGAGAAGTAGCTGTCGACCGATCCGGCAAGGTATTCGCCAATCAGGCTAAAGGAGAAGGCCCACAGGATAGTGGTGATAATGAGTAGCGCCACAATGCTTGTCTCTCAGAAAGAAGGACAGGCATTGTAGCGAACTCTTTAGTTGACAACTGAACAATAAATAATCAAATGAAGATTATTCAAGGAACAGTTTGCGCAGGTACTTAGGCACAGCGTTATCGCCGTTAGTGCCGATCACTTCCAGCTCTGGGTGCAGGTCTTTCAGACGCTGGTGCGCGTTCTCCATGATGCAGCCTTTGCCCGCCATGGAGAGCATCTCAGCGTCGTTCATGCCGTCTCCAAACGCGATGCAGTCTTTCAGCTCAAAGCCCAGACGTTTAGCCACCGCTTCCAGCGCGTGACCTTTGGAGACGCCACCGGCCATCACTTCCAGACAGGTCAGCGTGGAGAAGCTCACGTTAACGCGGTCGCCCCAGCGAGCGTTGATCGCCTGCTCCAGCGGCAGCAGCGCTTCATGGCTTTCGCAGGTGAAGAACACCTTACTGATCCCTTCCGGCTCAAGCAGGCCAGGCTCGTACAGTGAGTACTGGAATACGGCTTCCTTGAAAAAGCGCATCTCATCCGGGCGGTGGCGGTTCATAAACCACTCGTCATCGCAATAAACGTTGGTGACGATATCCGGGTTATTGTGCACCACGCCGAACAGATCGGCCGCAATATCGCGGTCCAGATTGTGGGTAAAAATCAGGTTACCATCCGTGTCGTGCACGCGCGCACCGTTGGAGGTGATCATGTACGATTTGATTTCCAGATTATCGCGGATCTGCCCCACGTCCACGTGGTGGCGACCGGTGGCAAACACGAAGTTCACGCCACGGGCAGTCAGGAGTTTTAATGTCTCTTTCGCGTAAGGCGAGAGGGTGTGGTCGGGGGAAAGCAGCGTGCCATCTAAGTCAGATGCAACAACCTGGTACATAGGGAAATTTAACCTCTGGTGAATATCAATTATGCCTGTTGAAAAATTCAACAATGGCGTTAAGCGCGACTGAGCGCATAGCGTCCTTTTCAAAAAGGATCTCATGGTACGCGCCGTTGATGACCAGCGGTTTTCCCCCTTCACAAGGGTGACCGGCGGCAGCGCGCAGTTCACAATAGCGGTCATGCATGCGGTTATCCACCACACGCTCTTCCTCCGCCTGAATCAGAAGCGTCGGCGTGTCATCATCGCCTACGCCCGCCAGCACCTGCTCACCGGCATGAATACCTTCCCGCACCCAGTGCCAGGTCGGGCCGCCAACGCGCAAGCGCGGTTCATCGGCATAAAAGCGCAGGTTGCGGCGATAGCGCTGCCGACTGTGGGTCAGAACGTTGATGGCGAACGGCAATGCGCGCCAGCGTCCGGTACCGATGGCATAGCCTTCACGAATGCGCTGATGGCCCTCAGCCCAGTCGAGAAGATGGCGCACCATCCAATCGGGAAAACGAATGACAATACCGTACATCGGTGCGGTGAGCGCAATGGCGTCGCACTGGTGCTCATACCGCTGCAAAAACAGCGTCGAAATGGCACCGCCCATGGAGTGCGCAAGGATATACCGCTTGCGCCAGGGGCCAGGCTGCACTTCCTGCTGCCAGAACGCTGCAAAATCGTCGACGTAATCGCTGAAGTTATCCACGTGCCCACGGTGCGTATCCGGCAGCATACGACCGGACAACCCCTGTCCACGGTGGTCGATGATCAGCACGTCGAACCCCATATGGACCAGGTCGTAAGCCAGTTCGGCATATTTAACGTAGCTTTCGATGCGTCCGGGGCAGACGACAATCACACGGTCATTTTTTTCATTGCGGAAACGAACGAAGCGCACCGGGATGCCCCCGACGCCCGTAAACTCATCTTCCTCACGCTGCCGCCAGAAATCGGTCAGCGGCCCCATAGAGAAAGCAGCAAAAGCGTTTTCTCGTGTTTCCCAGTCCTTTTTCTGCTGAAACATTGGGTTTCCACTCACGTAATCCAGGGAATATCGTTTTTTTCGTCACTGGTCACAAAATGACGCAATAATAGCGTATTGTGGCATAAAAATAGACGGTTCGGGAGTTTCAAATGACCTTCGAATGGTGGTTCGCCTACCTGCTGACATCCATTATCCTCAGCCTTTCACCGGGCTCGGGTGCCATTAACACCATGACTACCTCCATCAATCACGGCTATCGCGGTGCGGCGGCATCCATCGCCGGTTTGCAGACCGGGCTGGGCATTCATATCGTCCTGGTCGGAATTGGTCTGGGGACCCTGTTCTCCCGCTCGGTGCTGGCGTTTGAAGTGCTGAAATGGGCCGGTGCGGCATATCTGATTTGGCTCGGCATCCAGCAGTGGCGCGCGGCAGGCTCCATCAACCTCAATACGCTCGCTCAGACGCAAAACCGAGGCCATCTGTTTAAGCGCGCGGTCTTCGTCAACCTGACCAACCCGAAGAGCATCGTTTTCCTCGCCGCGCTGTTCCCACAGTTTATCGTGCCGCACCAGCCGCAGGTGATGCAGTACGTGGTGCTGGGAGCGACCACCATTATTGTCGATATCATCGTGATGATTGGCTATGCGACGCTGGCGCAGCGAATTGCGGCGTGGATCAAAGGGCCTAAGCAGATGAAGGCCCTGAATAAAGTCTTTGGTTCGCTGTTTATGCTGGTTGGCGCGCTGCTTGCGTCAGCGCGTCATGCTTAGCGAGAGATGATGAGATGAATGCCGAAGCCGGCGAACAGCGCGCCGGCGAAGCCGTCGATCCACTTCGCAATGCGCTGGTAGCCACGGCGCATTGCCGGTAAAGCGAACAGGCTGGCCACGATGGTAAACCAGGCAAAGGTTTCAACGACGATCAGCAGGAAGATACCCCAGCGCGCGCCCGCGCCGACGCTATCGCCGACAAACAGCGAGAACACGGAGCCGAAATAGATAATCGCTTTCGGGTTCGCCAGGTTGGTCAGCAGCCCTTTCACAAAGCTGCGTCCGCCCGTTGCCAGCTCCACCTTTGGCTCTTCCGGCTTTTTCTCTTCTTTCTTCAGCGCCCCGCGCAGCATCTGGTAGCCCATCCAGCAGAGGTACAGCCCACCGCCGACCATAATGATGTTATGCAGCCAGGCCATCTTCGCCAGGATCAGGTTCAGACCGAGCAGTGCGACTGCCGCCCAGACCATGACGCCCATGGTAATACCGAGCACGCCCATCATCGCCTCTTTACGGGAGCGGCTGACGGCGGTTTGCGACACGAAGAAAAAGTCAGGGCCTGGGCTCATCAGCGCAACGATGTGCACCAATGCCACGGTGAGAAATAGCATTAACATAATTAGCTCGCGGGGAAATAATGTAGTGAGTCACCATCCTGGCACTTTTTCGCCCGGCTGACTACTCCTCGTCATCACCATCGGCGTGAGAGCGGATGAGCGCCATAAACTCTTTCCCGAAGCGCTCCAGCTTGCGCGTGCCGACGCCGTTGACGCTCAGCATCTCGCTCGCGCTGAGCGGCATCTGCTCGGCCATTTCAATCAGCGTCGCGTCGTTGAACACCACGTAAGGCGGGATGTTTTCTTCGTCGGCAATCGCCTTACGCAGCTTGCGCAGTTTGGCGAACAGCTTGCGGTCGTAGTTGCCGCCGTAGGATTTTTGCATCACGCGCGGCTTCAGGGCGATGACGCGCGGCACGGCGAGTTTCAGTTCAACTTCACCGCGCAGCACCGGTCGCGCGGCTTCGGTAAGCTGCAACGCAGAGTGCTGGGCAATGTTTTGCGTGGCAAAGCCAAGGTGGATCAGCTGGCGAATGATACTCACCCAGTGCTCGTGGCTCTGCTCTTTACCGATGCCGTAAACCGGCAGCTTGTCGTGGCCCATATCGCGGATACGCTGGTTATTCGCCCCGCGCAGCACTTCCACCACGTAGCCCATACCAAAGCGTTGATTGACGCGCCCAATGGTTGAGAGCGCTTTACGCGCGTCCATCAGACCATCGTACTGCTTCGGCGGATCAAGGCAGATATCGCAGTTGCCGCACGGCTCCTGTCGCCCTTCACCAAAGTAGTTGAGCAGCACCAGACGGCGGCAGGTTTGCGCTTCGGCAAACGCGCCCATCGCGTTGAGCTTGTGACGCTCGATATCCTGCAGCTGTCCCTGCGGTTTCTCTTCCAGGCAGCGGCGCAGCCACGCCATGTCCGCCGGATCGTAAAACAGCATCGCTTCCGCAGGCAGCCCGTCACGCCCGGCGCGGCCGGTTTCCTGATAGTAGGATTCGATATTGCGCGGGATGTCGAAGTGCACCACAAAGCGCACGTTGGGCTTGTTGATGCCCATACCGAACGCCACCGTCGCGACCACGATTTGAAGGTCGTCGCGCTGGAATTTTTCCTGCACGTCGGCGCGGATGTGGTTCTCCAGTCCGGCGTGATACGCGGCGGCGCTAAAGCCGCGGTTTTGCAGACGCGCGGCGGTGTCTTCCACCTTCGCACGGCTGTTGCAGTAGATGATGCCGGACTTGCCGCGCTGCTCCTGCACATAGCGTAAGAGCTGATCCAGCGGCTTGAATTTTTCCATCAGCATATAGCGGATGTTCGGGCGGTCGAAGCTGCTGACCTGAATGTAGGGGTCGTTCAGCCCGAGCAGACGAACGATATCCAGGCGTGTAGTGTCATCCGCCGTGGCGGTAAGCGCCATAAACGGCAGCTCGGGGAAGCGCTGACGCAGCTGGCCGAGGGCGGCATATTCCGGGCGGAAATCGTGTCCCCACTGGGAGATACAGTGCGCTTCATCCACCGCCAGCAGCACCGGGTTCCAGTGCGCGAGATGGTCGAGGAAGTTATCCAGCATCAGGCGTTCCGGCGCGATATACAGCAGGCGAATCTGTCCGGTGCGGCAACCCGCCATCACCTCTTGCTGCTGCTCGCGGGTCTGCGTTGAGTTAAGACAGGCGGCCGCCACGCCGTTGGCGAGCAGCTGGTCGACCTGGTCTTTCATCAGAGAAATGAGGGGGGATACCACGACCGTCAGGCCGTTCAGCACCAGCGCAGGCACCTGATAGCAGAGGGATTTCCCGCCGCCGGTCGGCATCACCACCAGGCAATCGCGGCCTTCCAGCACGGTTTCAATGATGGTTTCCTGGCCGGGGCGGAACTGCTGGTAGCCAAAGGTTTCATGCAAAACCTGTTTAGCCAGCGATTCCTGATTCAATACTTCCGCCTGCGCCACGTTAACCCCATATGCCAGAAATGAAACAGGCGCTATTTTCAGCGCCTGAGAAAGAAACTTCAACGTTTAACGCAAAAACATTCGAGCGACCTAGAAAATATCGTTCAGCATAACGCCCACACCCACACGGGTCTGGTTGAAGTTATAATCGATAAGCGACTCGCCGTAACCGCTGTACACCTGCGTATAAAGACGCACATGTTTCGTCACCGGGTAGCTCAGGCCAACCTCAGCACCACCGTAGCCGGTGTTCCAGTTGTACTGGCCTTTCGCGCTCAGCACGGCATCACCCAGCTGATAGCCAATCTTGAGCTGGTAGTAGCCCATGTATTTGGTGATATCCGGGTTGTCATCGGTGCTGCCCACCACGTACCACGGCTTCACTTCCACCATCCAGTTACCGTTCTGCGCCATCAGGCGCGTATAGGCACGGTTCCAGCTGCGCGAGGTTGGGTCGGAACGTCCGTTGGAATCGTGGTTAAAGCCCACCTCGACGTCACGCAGCGTCCAGCCAGCAAATTCGTAATCCGTTGCGAAGCCGAGGAACAGCTGCGGCTCATAGTTGGTTTCACGGAACGGCGAGGACTCACCGCTGTTGGAGAGCTGCCACCAGGACTTTTGGGTGTATGACGCACCGAGCACCGAGTTCGGCCCAAGAATGCCTCGCCAGAACGGGAACGCGAGGCTGAGCTGGAACTTCACCTCATCTTTACGCGCATTATCGGACCAGTTATAGGAACTTATCGCCTCTTTGTTGAGATCGCTGGTCTGGGTGTAGATCACGTAGTTGGTGTCATACGGGTACAGCGTGAACGGATTGTCATGCTCCTGAAGCATATTGGCGATGATGCTGCCGCGCACTGCGGGGGCATCGTGCACTTCTTTGACGGTTGCTTCTTGCGCATATGCTGTGAGGGGCAGCGAAACCGCCGCCAGTAACCAACCCAGATACGTCCGCATCGGTGGTGTTCTCCTGAAAGGGTGATATTTAATGAATAGTTTTGTCCGGGCATTCTACAGACTTCTGCAGCAACTTCCGCCTCCTCGTTTCTGAAAGTGGAAATCCTTATTGTTGAGGCATAAAATCAACATTTTGTTAACAACAAGGATGCAACCCCTCATGTCAGCCACGCTTACCGCCGAAGAAACGTTAAAACTCGTGGGCGAGATTTTTGTGTACCACATGCCGTTTAACCGCGCGCTGGGGCTGGAACTGGAGCGATACGAGAAAGACTTTGCCCAGCTCAGCTTTAATAATCAGCCAATGATGGTAGGCAACTGGGCGCAAAGTATTTTGCACGGTGGGGTAATTGCCTCCGCGCTGGACGTGGCGGCGGGGCTGGTCTGCGTCGGCAGCACGCTGACGCGCCATGACACCATCAATGAAGAGGAGCTCCGCCAGCGTCTTTCGCGGATGGGCACTATCGATTTACGCGTCGACTATCTGCGCCCTGGACGAGGTAATCGCTTTACCTGTACCAGCAGCCTGCTGCGCGCGGGCAATAAAGTCGCGGTAGCGCGCGTTGAGTTGCATAACGAAGAACAGGTTTATATCGCCAGCGCAACCGCCACTTATATGGTGGGTTAAGGCGATAAAAACGGGTAAAATTAATTCACTCTTTTGTAACGGATTTTCCCGATGGATGCTAAACAGACGCGGCAGGGCGTTTTACTCGCCCTTGCCGCTTATTTTATTTGGGGTATCGCACCGGCGTACTTCAAATTTATCGCCTATGTACCGGCCGACGAGATCCTCACCCACCGCGTCATCTGGTCGTTCTTCTTTATGATTGCGCTGATGAGCGTCAGCCGTCAGTGGTCCGGCGTCAAAACGCTGCTGCAAACCCCTAAAAAGGTCTTCCTGCTGGCGCTTTCTGCGGTACTGATCGGCGGCAACTGGCTGCTGTTCATTTGGGCGGTGAATAACCATCACATGCTTGAAGCGAGCCTGGGATACTTTATTAACCCGCTGGTGAACATTGTGCTGGGGATGATTTTCCTCGGCGAACGCTTTCGCCGGATGCAGTGGGTAGCGGTCATTCTGGCTTTCTGCGGCGTGCTGGTGCAGCTGTGGACCTTCGGCTCACTGCCGATTATTGCCCTCGGTCTGGCGTTCAGCTTTGCGTTCTATGGGCTGGTACGTAAGAAGATTGCGGTGGAAGCGCAGACCGGGATGCTGTTTGAAACCCTGTGGCTGCTGCCGGTAGCGGCAATTTATCTGTTTGGCATCGCCGACAGCGCCACCAGCCACATGGGCAACAACCCGTGGTCGCTGAACCTGATGCTGATGGCCGCGGGTGTGGTGACCACCATTCCGCTGCTGTGCTTCACCGGCGCGGCGACGCGCCTGCGTCTCTCCACGCTGGGCTTCTTCCAGTACATTGGCCCGACGCTGATGTTCCTGCTGGCAGTGGTGTTTTACGGGGAAGTGCCGGGGGCAGATAAGATGGTGACCTTCGCCTTTATCTGGGTGGCGCTGGCGATTTTCGTGGCCGATGCAATTTATACCCAGCGCAGGGTGCGCAAAGGGTTGTAATGTTGCCCTCACCCCAACCCTCTCCCACAGGAGAGGGAGTTCGATCGTAGGGCGGGTAAGCGCAGCGCCACCCGCCAGATTTTTACAGCCAGTTCCGACGCTTGAAATAGAGATACGGCGCCAGCCCGGCGAGGATCATGAAGATAATCGCCCCCGGGTAGCCAAAGCTCCACTTCAGCTCCGGCATAAACTCAAAGTTCATCCCATAGCTGGATGCCACCAGCGTCGGCGGCAGGAACACCACGGATACCACCGAGAAGATCTTGATGATGCGGTTCTGCTCGATGTTGATAAAGCCCATCGCCGCCTGCATCAGGAAGTTCACCTTCTGGAACAGGGATTCGTTGTGCGGCAGCAGGGATTCGATATCTCGTAAGATCTCACGCGCCTGCTCCAGCTGACCGCCCGGCAGACGTGCTTTACGCACCAGGAAGTTCAGCGCACGCTGGGTATCCATCAGACACAAACGCACTTTCCAGCCGATATCTTCCTGCTCCGCCAGCGTCGAAAGCGCTTCGTCATATTCATCGCCCTGATGGCCTTCCATGATCACGCGGCTCAGCTTTTCCAGGTCGCTGTAGATGTTCTCAATTTCGTCCGCCAGCTGTTCAATTTTGGTTTCGAACAGATCGAGCAGCAGCTCGTAAGCATTACCGTCCACCATCGCCTGGCTACGGGCGCGCATGCGGTAGAGACGAAACGCAGGCAGTTCGCGCTCGCGCAGGGTAAACAGACGACCATCGCGGATGGTAAACGCCACGGTGGAGTTACCCGCGTGGTCATCAGCGTCTTCAAAGAAGAAGAAGGAGTGAATGTGCAGACCGTCTTCATCTTCAAAAAAACGTGCGGATGCTTCGATGTCTTCCAGTTCAGGACGCGTTGCCAGGCTTTGCCCCAGCTCAGATTGTACGCGAAGGCGCTCATCGTCGTCCGGCTCGACCAGATCCACCCATACGGCATCAACGAGGGGCTGTGACTCTTCGGCTTCAAGCCGAGTCAGTCGGTTATTTTCGAGTTGAAATGCGCTCAACATGACCGGGACTCCCAATGCAAAAAATATCGGACAGTTCGGTGGGCACACAGAAACAATTTGGGTTTCAGACCATTAAACAGCCTGACTCAGCGCGACGGGGATAATGCAGTCGCTGACAACCACTAAGGCCATCAGCAAGGGGAGATAGCCTTAGGAGTTGTTCCTGGATGACAGGGAATTGAGCCAGTATCTACTGGGTGTGTCCAAGGCGAATGTCCTCTTAGCGTAATCGTGCGCGCATGTTACGCCAGCAGTAACTGTGGCGTCAACACGCAACGGAACGCTGAAGGGCATTAATTGACCTTCAGCCTATAAGGTTAGCAGATTATTACAAAATAATGATATTTTTCTGAAAGTTACACGGTTTCCAGCCTGGCGTAAGCAGCCACCAGCCATTTGATCCCCTGGCCCTGGAACGCCACCTGTAAGCGGCTGTGTTCACCGCTACCTTCGAGGTTCACGATGGTGCCTTCACCAAATTTCGAATGACGCACGCGCTGGCCTAGCTTGTAGCCGGTATCGGTTTCAGTGATGGGTGAACCCATACGCTGATGGTTGACCGGACGGCTGATGCTTGCCCGCAGACGCACCTCTTCCACGCACTCTTCCGGCAGCTCGCCGATGAAGCGCGACGGACGGTGATAAACCTCTTTGCCGTACAGACGGCGGGTTTCGGCGTAGGTCAGCGTCAGCTTTTGCATCGCACGGGTCACGCCCACGTAGGCCAGACGACGCTCTTCTTCCAGACGCCCGCCTTCATCCAGCGACATCTGGCTCGGGAACATCCCCTCTTCCATCCCAACGATAAACACCTGCGGGAACTCCAGACCTTTGGCGGAGTGCAGGGTCATCAGCTGAACCGCATCCTGCCAGGTGTCCGCCTGCCCTTCTCCCGCTTCCAGCGCGGCGTGGGACAGAAACGCCTGCAGCGGCATCAGGTCTTCGTCTTCTTCGTTGTAGCTGAACTGGCGCGTTGCCGTCACCAGTTCCTCTAAGTTCTCAATACGGGTCTGGCCTTTCTCGCCTTTTTCCTGCTCGTACATGATGCGCAGGCCGGAGTCTTTAATCACCCGGTCGGTCTGCACGTGCAGCGGCATATCGGCCGTTTCCTGCGCCAGCGCGTCAATCAGTTCGAGGAAGCGCTGTAATGCGCTGGCGGCACGTCCGGCGAGGGCTTTTTCCTGCAGCAGCTCGCGGCATGCCTGCCAGAGCGTAAGCTGGCGGTCACGCGAGGCCTGGCGCACTACGTCCAGCGTGCGGTCACCGATGCCGCGCGTCGGCGTGTTCACCACGCGCTCAAACGCCGCATCGTCGTTGCGGTTGGCGATCAGGCGCAGATACGAGAGCGCATCTTTGATCTCCTGACGTTCGAAGAAGCGCATCCCGCCGTAAATGCGGTACGGCATGCTCACCTGCAGCAGCGCCTCTTCCAGCACGCGCGACTGGGCGTTGCTGCGGTAGAGAATGGCGCACTGCTCCAGGGCGCCGCCGTTGTCCTGCCAGGTTTTGATGCGGTTCACCACGAAGCGGGCTTCGTCGAGCTCGTTGAAGGCGCAGTAAATCGAAATCGGTTCGCCGTCGACGCCGTCGGTCCACAGCTTTTTACCCAAACGCCCGTTGTTGTTTTCGATCAGGGCGTTAGCCGCGCTGAGGATATTGTTCGTCGAGCGGTAGTTCTGCTCCAGACGGATGGTTTCCGCGCCGGGGAAGTCCTTGAGGAAGCGCTGGATGTTCTCCACCTGCGCCCCGCGCCAGCCGTAGATCGACTGGTCATCATCGCCTACGATCATTACCTTGCCGGTATCACCGGCCAGCAGGCGGATCCACGCGTACTGGATGTTGTTGGTATCCTGGAATTCGTCCACCAGGATATTGGTGAAGCGTTCACGATAGTGCTGCAGGATGTGCGGCTTGTTGAGCCACAGCTCGTGGGCGCGCAGCAGCAGCTCGGCGAAATCCACCAGACCGGCGCGATCGCACGCTTCCTGATAGGCCTTGTAGACGTTTTGCCAGGTCTGCTCGACCGGGTTGCCGAAGCTCTGAATGTGGTGCGGGCGCAGCCCTTCGTCTTTCTGGCCGTTGATGTACCACATCGCCTGACGCGGCGGCCACTGCTTCTCGTCGAGGTTCATCGCCTTGATCAGGCGCTTCAGCAGGCGCAACTGGTCTTCGCTGTCGAGGATCTGGAAATCCTGTGGCAGGTTGGCGTCCATATGGTGCGCGCGCAGCAGGCGGTGCGCCAGGCCGTGGAAAGTGCCAACCCACATACCGCCCTGGCTGGTGCCCATCAGCTGTGCGATACGGTGGCGCATCTCCGCCGCCGCCTTGTTGGTAAACGTGACCGCCATGATGGAGTACGGCGAGCAGTTCTCCACGCTCTGCAGCCAGGCAATACGGTGAACCAGCACGCGCGTCTTACCACTGCCCGCTCCAGCCAGCACCAGCATATTGGTGCGCGAGGCCGCTACGGCTTCACGCTGTTTGTCATTAAGGCTGTCGAGCAGGTAAGAAACGTCCATTGGCACCGTCACATAGTATTCAGGAACACAGCAAAACGCCCGGTGGCGCTTCGCTTACCGGGCCTACAACTGCAAAACCCTGGTAATTTATACAATATTACTGGTGATTATATCAGCGTCGTGAGGGATGCCAACCGCGAAATTTCCACGTGCGGCAGAAGACGGCTATCCTTCGTGGTCATCAGGTCGGCGTTTTCTGGCTTGATCCAGCAGGCCTGCATGCCGCAGCGAATGGCACCCGCTACATCCGTGGTCAGATCGTCGCCCACGTGCAAAATTTCACCAAGCGGCAGGTTCATTTTTTCCGCTGCCAGATGGTACATATCGCTGAACGGCTTCGAGCGCCCGTGCGGGCCCGCGCGCAGCACGAACTCAAAGTAATCGCCGAGGCCAAACAGTTCAGGCTGGGCGTTACCGTTAGTGATGGCCACCAGCGGCCACTTTTCGGCAAGCTTCGCCAGCGTATCGTGGGTCTCCTGCGGCACGTCGATACGGCTACGCCATTTGGCGAAGTTTTCCATTGCCGCTTCGGCACCGATGGCCGCGTCCTGTACGCTCAGGCCCACGTTGAGCATCGCCTGCTCAACCGCACGACGACGCCATTCGGTCACGTCGTGGTAAATGTCCGGCTCGGTCTCCCGCAGGGACTGACGCAGGGTCTGAAAATCCTTGTTCTGCATCGCTTTCAGCGCGGGATGGTAGTTCTGCACAAACGCCAGCGACTCCTGCTCAGTACGCAGGATCACCTCACGGTTGTCATAAAGGGTGTCATCAAGGTCAAACGTCAGGGCCGAGATCTGACCGAGTGGGCGGTAAAAACGCATTATTTCCCCCGTTTGGCGCGTGGATGCGCCGCGTCATACACCGAGGCAAGGTGTTGGAAGTCTAAGTGGGTATAGATTTGAGTGGTCGACAGATTTGCGTGGCCAAGCAGTTCCTGCACGCCGCGCAGATCGCCGCTGGATTCCAGCATGTGGGTGGCGAACGAGTGGCGCAGCTTGTGCGGGTGAACGTGGCTGTTTAGCCCCTGCTTGATGCCCCACTCCGCAAAGCGCTTCTGCACGTTACGCGCCGAGATCCGCTTGCCGAGCTTTGATAAAAACAGCGCATTCTCTTCTGCGCCAAACAGCCCGCGCAGATCCAGCCAGTGCTCAATCCAGGAAACCGCGTTGCGGCCAATCGGCAGACGGCGCTCTTTGCTGCCCTTGCCCATGACCCACACTTCGCCGGATTCCAGATCGAGATGCTTTAAATCAAGGTTCACCAGCTCAGAAAGACGCAGGCCCGCACCGTACATCACCTCCAGCATCGCGCGGTCGCGCACGGCCAGCGGATCGTTAAGGTCGATATCCAGCAGGCGATTTACGTCGTCGACGTCGATATTTTTCGGCAGATGGCGAGGGGCTTTTGGCGTGGCGATACCTTTCGCCGGGTTGGCTTTTAAACCGCCCTGGCTCACCAGCCAGTCGAAGAAACTGCGCAGAGCAGAAAGCCTGAGCGCCAGGCTCGCCGGGCTGAGGTTTTTTTTACGGCTACGCACAACGAACCCGCGCACCGTGGCAGCATCACATTGTTGCCAGCTTTTCAGGCCGATCTCGTCGGCAATCTGGATGATGGCATCAAGCTGACGCTGATAGTTAAGCAGCGTTATGGGGCTGAGCTGACGTTCCACGCCCAGATAGCGCAGAAAGCGCGTGACGTCAGCGGCGAGTGCATCTGTCATACGCGCTCAATCCAGCGCTCCAGCAGCTCAGGCAGCATCAGGGCGATTTCCTGCAGCAGGTGCGTACCCTGCCCCTGCTCATAATGATGTGCATCACGGCTGGTAAATAACATCACGCCCAGATCGCCATCGCGCCCCATCAGCGACATCGCCACCGAGCCAATCGCTTTGGCTTCCGGCAACACGACCAGCAGCTCGGGCCCGTTTAGCGGCCCGAGATAGTGCTGCTCACGGCCCAGACGCTGAATGCGTAGCGGCTCAAACGCCTGGCGGCTCAGCGCCAGATGGGTAAACCCGGACGGCGCACCAATGCGCCAGCGGTCCGGGAAGAGGCGAATCGTCGCGCCTGCCAGCCCAAGCTCACGCGCCCAGCGGTGGAAGCGGCTGAGGAACTCTTCAAGGCTGTGCGCCGAAGCCAGACGCGCCTGCAGGTGCAGCAGACGATAAAACAGGCTCTCGTTATTGCTGGCCTGCTCCATCAGCAGCGTCATGTTCTCTTCAAGCTGATTGATGTGCTTGCGCGAGCGCGCCATGTGCCATTCGACCAGCGACACGCTTTCACGAACCGGATGCGGAACGCGCATCTGTTCAACAACGCGTGCATTGCGGATAAAAAACTCAGGATTGTTCAGCAGGTAATCAACAACAGCGCTGTCATCCAGTTCCGTCATTATTTCCTGCAGTTCTTCCCCTGGTTGTTTCATAGATGGATAAACCCGTCATAAACATGTGTCGCCGGGCCCGTCATATACAGTGGATGACCCGGTCCTTTCCAGGCGATATCAAGCCGACCGCCCGGTAACTCCACGCGAACCTCTTCTGCCAGTAACCCCTGAGAGATGCCCACAGCAACTGCAGCACAGGCACCGCTTCCGCAGGCCTGGGTTTCGCCCGCGCCGCGCTCGTAAACCCGCAGACGGATGTGCTCACGCTTCACCACCTGCATAAAACCGATGTTCGCGCGCTCCGGGAAACGTTCGTGGCTTTCCAGCACCGGACCGAGCGTTTCAACCGCGGCGGTTTGCACATCATCAACCTGAATCACACAGTGAGGGTTACCCATCGAGACGACGCCGCACAATACTGTCTGCTCGGCCGCACGCATAATATAGGTCTTTTCCGCTTTGTTTGCGCGGAACGGTACGGCGGAAGGCTCGAAGTTTGGCTCGCCCATATTCACGCGTACCAGCTCGTCATCGGTCACGCTGAGCACCATACGGCCGTTCGCAGTACTGACGCGAATATCGCGCTTGTTGGTCAGCCCTTTCAGGCGGACAAAGCGGGCAAAACAGCGCGCGCCGTTGCCGCACTGGTTAACTTCGCTGCCGTCAGCGTTAAAAATGCGGTAGTGGAAATCGAGATCGGGATCGTAAGGCGGCTCGACCACCAGCAGCTGATCGAACCCCACGCCCACATGCCGATCCGCAAGGCGGCGAATCAGCTCCGGGGAGAAAAACACATTCTGCGTTACCGCGTCGACGACCATAAAATCGTTGCCAAGGCCATGCATTTTAGAGAACTGCATCATTTGCTCCATTGCGCGGGTACAGAACGTAATCTGTCAGAGATTAACCTGAGTCGGGCCACCGTTATCGCCGCGATCGTTAGTATCTGGCGTAGTCGAATCAATGCCGCTTTGCACCGGTTTCGTTGGCGGCGGTGCGTTTTTATCCTCTGGCGGGAAGTACAGCGGTCCTTTCAGTCCACAACCCGTCAGGCTAAACAGCGTGATGAGAACGGCAAGTGTTCGGAAGACGTTTTTCATTATCAAGTTGCTCGTAAGTTCAAATCTGTTTCTATCATCGCAGGAGAAGACACAAAAGCAAGAGTTTGCCGCTTTCCTGCAACGGGAATTATTTAGCGTTATACTGCCGCCATCACGAAAAACAGGAACAAAACCATGAATGACAGTGAATTCCATCGCCTTGCCGACACCCTGTGGATGACCATCGAAGAGCGCCTGGACGACTGGGACGGCGACAGCGATATCGATTGTGAAATCAACGGCGGTATCCTGACCTTAAGCTTTGAAAACGGCAGCAAAATTATTATTAACCGCCAGGAGCCGCTTCACCAGGTGTGGCTGGCGGCCAAACAGGGCGGCTATCACTTCGATCTGAAGGGTGATGAGTGGGTGTGCGACCGTAGCGGCGTACAGTTCTGGGATCTGCTGGAACAGGCAGCGACCGCGCAGGCGGGTGAGAAAGTGAGTTTCAGGTAGTTTTGTTGCCGGGTGGCGGCTACAGCGACTCGGACCGTAGGCCGGGTAAGCGTTAGCGCCACCCGGCGAAAAGGCTCAGGAGAAATACTGCTGCAACAGCGGCGCGGTATCCTGATTCGCCGGCGCGGCAGGCGTTACGGCCTGGGTCCGGAACGGGATCACCTGCGTACGACCATCGACGTTCACAATCTGATAGAACTGCGGCAGGTTGAAGTTAATGAAGCTTGAGCCGTAGGTAAAACGGTCGTGCGAAGAGGAATAGAAGCGGCTGACATCGCGCACCAGCTCCTCTTTACTGCCTTCACAGTGGTGATACACCTCGGCGCGGTTAGTCTCATCAAGGATGTAGATATTGAAACCGGCATCCTCACCTGACTCTTCGAAGAAGAACTGAATAATCCCTTCGCTTGCAAAACCATCCACCACCTGCGGCAGCTTAACGTGGTTGGTTTCAACCTGCACCGACAGGCCATGCAGCTTGTTGTGTGAAATCGCGCCGTAGAACTCGATGGCATTTTCCAGCTTCTGTACTGACACGTTCAGGCGCTCGAAGAACAGCCCCCAGGTCTGGCCGGAGACGCGCAGCGCTTTAAAGCGCCCGGTTTCGTGACGGGTGCTGGAAAGACGCAGTTCGATGCACTCAGAGACCAGCTGCTGCACGCGGGTACGAATCAAACCGCGCAGGTGCTGGCTGTAGCAGAACACTTCGACGCTGTCCGGCGGTGCGGCGTCCTGGTGCATCTTGCCAAGAATGGTTTTCAGCGCTTCGATCATCGCCTGCTCGCCGTTGAAGTGCAGGGTACGTACTTCATTCCACGAGTTGCGGTACAGCAGGTCTACGCTGCCCACCAGGCAGTTTTGCTGCTCGCCAAAGCTGAAGACGTCCAGCTTGCGGAAGTCAAAATGGACCACCTGATTGCGGAAGGCCGCCGTCGGGTCGTACTCCAGATTGACGATAATCGCCAGATGGCGAATCTCGCACGGGCTGTAGAGCGCTTTTGGCGTTGGCGCAGGCAGACGCAGCGGGAAGTGGTGCGAAACGTCAGCGACCATCTCCTGCAGCTTGGCTAAATCAACCACCTCGTTGCCTTTGATAAACAGGCGCGTGCGCGAGGTCAGCAGGCCGTTAAACCAGGCCCAGGCCACCAGCTTGTTCAGATAGCGGTTATACTCCAGCGGCTGATGGCTGATGATCGAATCCATGCTTGGGGCACGGTTGTACAGATACCACCCAGTGCGGTTTGCGCGGCCCGGTGGCACAAAGATAAAGGTCAGGTTCGGCTCTGACAGGTCAGGTGAAATCTGCGGGTTCACCAGGGTGACTTTACCCGGCAGCGCTTCAAACGCGGCGTACAGCTTGCGGGTCAATACCCCGATGTCCTGCGGGCTGGCGGAAACGCTGAGGTTGTTACGGCGCGCGAAGCGGATCAGATTACGGTAGCTTTGCATCATTGCATCGAGCAGTTCGTTGTGCGCTTCACGCACCTGATCGATCTTCCAGTTGGCGCGGTTGTCGAGCATGGACAGACGCGCTTCGTCCCATCCCCACTCTTTGACTAACTGACTGACCACTTCACGACGCCAGCCCACGCAGGCGCGTTCGCGGCTCAGTTTTTCACAGACTTTGAGATAGAAACATCGACGCACCAGATCGAGACGCGTGGTGTCATCAATGGCTTTCAGGTATTCGGTAACGCGTTCCAGCATCATGCAGTAGGCATCAAGCCCGTAGGAGACAATCTCCCCGTCGTGCAGACGCTGTTTGATGTCTTTCGCCAGCAGGCGCGGCGTAGGGTATTCCCAGGAATAGGCTTCCAGCAGCAGCGTTTTCAGCACCGCTTTGTACGGTGAGTCGATGCTCTTATAAAGCTGCCAGAGGCTCGCGCCAAAGTACTCTTCGGCGGACAGAGAGCTGAGGCCCCCCAGATCCAGCCATTCGTTTGGCGTCAGTACGCCCTGAGAATAGAGCGACATGACGTAATCGTCGTAATGCTCTTCTTCATCGCACGGCACCATATTCCACAGAATACGCTTCCCGGCGAGGCGAACGGCGGTACGGTAGAACTCATCCAGCAATAAGATGTGCTGAGTCGAGCCGCAGTCTTCACCACCGAGACTGCCGCTTTCGTTATGGCGGAAACGGTTTTCATCAATCAGGAAGAAGCTCACTTCCACGCCGAGCGACGCCGCCCAGCTCTCCAGCAGGCTGCATTTACGCTGCAGCAGCTGGCGCTCTTCGTTATCGAGCCAGGATTGATGGCAGACCCAGATATCCAGGTCAGAAGAACAGCTTTGCCCTACCGATGAGGTGCTCCCCATTGAGTAAACGCCAGTGATTGGCAGTTCACCTTTCGGAGAAACCTGAGGCGGCATGCCGCGGTAGAGTTCCAGCTCGTTCAGATAGTGCTGTTGGGTTTCATCAGGCGTGAAAAGGCAAATGCCCTGGGGAACGTTACCATCGAGGTAGCCCGGCATCAGCGGATGGTGATAGTGCAATAATGTCGGCAGCAGACTGTATACCTGCTGGAAAGCAGGGCCCATGGCAGCAAGCGCGCGATCCACGCGCAGTTGATTTATGGCATCCAGTCTCTGTTTCAGAGTCTCAATATAGAGGTACAAGACGTATCGCCTGATGTTTCCGGGTGTCGTAAGCTATTCAAAACACGAATAACAGCGAGCCCGCAGTATTTCAAAAAGATAACCGTTACCCTTCTTTCGCCCTTATCATTATGGTGGTACCGACGAAAAAATGGTCTAAAACGTGATCAATTTAACACCTTGCCGGTTGACCGTAAAGAAAGATGCGCTACATACAAGTGTAGCACCGTTCTGTACGTGTAAATTCCTGAATACGGCTACGGCAGACGAATACGCCGCCTTGTCCCTCTCACCCTTCATCAACCGTAAAACTGCCATCCCAGAGTCAACAATGTTAGGATGGTTAGCGATTGATAATGACGGTAACAAGCATGTTAGACAATGTTTTGAGAATTGCCACACGCCAAAGCCCTCTTGCGCTCTGGCAGGCACATTATGTGAAGCAGCGCCTTGAAGCCTGCCATTCCGGATTGCGCGTCGAGCTGGTGCCGATGGTGACGCGCGGTGACGTGATCCTTGATACGCCGCTGGCGAAAGTCGGTGGAAAAGGCTTGTTTGTCAAAGAGCTGGAAATGGCCTTGCTTGAGAACCGTGCTGACATCGCCGTGCACTCCATGAAGGATGTGCCCGTTGAATTCCCGAAAGGGCTGGGGCTCGTGACCATCTGCGAACGTGAAGATCCGCGCGATGCGTTTGTCTCCAACCAGTATGATTCTCTTGACGCGTTGCCGGAAGGCAGCGTGGTTGGCACGTCCAGTTTACGCCGTCAGTGCCAGCTGGCCGAACGCCGCCCGGACCTGGTGATTCGCTCGCTGCGCGGAAATGTGGGTACGCGTCTGGGCAAACTGGATAACGGCGACTACGATGCCATTATCCTCGCCGTTGCCGGCTTGAAGCGCCTGGGACTGGAATCACGCATTCGCGTCGCATTGCCGCCAGAGCTGTCGCTACCGGCCGTGGGCCAGGGTGCGGTGGGCATTGAGTGCCGTCTTGACGATGTGCGCACGCGCGAGCTGCTTGCACCGCTGAACCATGACGAGACCGCCATCCGCGTAAAAGCCGAGCGCGCCATGAACACTCGCCTCGAAGGCGGCTGTCAGGTGCCAATTGGCAGCTATGCTGAATTAACCGACGGTGAGCTGTGGCTGCGTGCGCTGGTTGGCGCGCCGGACGGTTCACAGATGGTACGCGGCGAACGTCGCGGTAAGGCGCAAGATGCCGAGCAGCTTGGCGTGTCGCTGGCCGAAGAGTTACTGGATAACGGTGCCCGCGAAATTCTGGCTGACGTTTATAATGGAGAACCCCCTGCATGAGTATTCTCGTCACCCGCCCTTCTCCCGCAGGAGAGCAATTAGTGAGCCGTCTGCGCGCACTGGGGCAGGTGGCCTGGAGTTTTCCGCTGATTGAATTCTCCCCCGGTCGGGAGCTGTCCATGCTCGTCGACGAGATGAATGCCCTGCAGGAAGGCGACCTGCTCTTCGCGCTGTCGCAACATGCCGTGGAATTTGCCCATGCGCAGTTGCAACAAGCAGGGAGAGAGTGGCCAACTGCTCCCCGCTATTTCGCTATCGGGCGAACAACCGCACTGGCCTTACATACCGTGAGCGGAACAGACGTTCGCTACCCATTAGATCGGGAAATCAGCGAAGTCTTGCTACAATTACCTGAATTACAAACTATTGCCGGAAAACGTGCGCTCATTTTACGCGGTAACGGTGGACGTGAATTGTTGGGTGAAACGCTGCGGGATCGCGGGGCCAACGTCACGTTCTGCGAATGCTATCAGCGTTGTGCGAAACACTACGATGGCGCGGAAGAGGCAATGCGCTGGCATATGCGCGGCATCGATACCCTGGTCGTAACCAGCGGTGAAATGCTGCAGCAGCTATGGTCGCTTATTCCACAATGGTATCGTGAGAACTGGTTACTCCACTGTCGGCTTCTGGTCGTCAGTGAGCGTCTGGCGAACCACGCCCGGGAACTGGGCTGGCAAGATATTCGGATCGCTGATAACGCCGACAACGATGCGCTGCTGCGCGCATTACAATAACTCTCAAATGGGAAGCCATAATGACGGAACACGAAAAATCCTCCGCCGTGGTTGAAGAGACCAGGGAGACTGTGGACACAACCCCACAGCCAGAGACGACAGAGAAAACCGCTGAGAAGAAAAACGGCAGCAACAAAACCAGCCTCGCGCTGAGCGCAATTGCCATCGCCATTGCCCTGGCGGCAGGCGTTGGCCTGTACGGTCTTGTTAAGCAGCAAGGCTCTAACCAGACGGCCACCAGCGATGCGCTGGTCAATCAAATTACCGCCCTGCAAAAAGCGCAGGAGACGCAGAAAACCGAGCTGGAAGGCGTGATAAAACAGCAGGCCGCCGCGCTTGCCGATGCGAACAGCAAACAGGAAGAGCTGACCAAACAGCTGAGTGAAGTGCAGGAGAAAGTCGCCACGATTTCCGGTACCGATGCCAAAACCTGGCTGCTCTCACAGGCCGATTTTCTGGTGAAACTGGCCGGACGTAAGCTCTGGAGCGATCAGGACGTTACCACTGCCGCCGCGCTGCTGAAAAGCGCCGACGCGAGCCTGGCAGACATGAACGACCCAAGCCTGATCGCCGCGCGCCGCGCCATTACCGAAGATATCGCCAGCCTGTCTGCGGTGTCGCAGGTGGATTACGACGGCATTATCCTCAAGGTGAACCAGCTTTCGAACCAGATTGATAACCTGCAGCTGGCGGATAACAACGACGACGACTCCCCGATGGATTCCGACGGTACCGAGCTTTCCAGCTCCCTGAGCGAATGGCGCATAAACCTGCAAAAAAGCTGGCAGAACTTTATGGACAGCTTCATCACCATCCGCCGCCGCGATGAAACCGCCGTACCGCTGTTAGCACCGAACCAGGATATCTATCTGCGCGAAAACATCCGCTCCCGCCTGCTGGTTGCGGCACAGGCCGTACCGCGTCATCAGGAAGAGACCTACAAGCAGGCGCTGGATAACGTCTCGACGTGGGTGCGTGCGTATTACAACACTGATGACGCGACGACCACTGCCTTCCTGGAAGACATTGATAAGCTGAGCCAGCAAAACATCACCATGAACGTGCCGGATAAGCTGGAAAGCCAGCCGATTCTGGAGAAGCTGATGCAGACGCGCGTGCGTAACCTGCTGGCCCAGCCCGGCGTTCCGGCGGAAGGCACGGCTGAAGCACCGGCCGCCGCGCCAGCGCCTGAAAGCGCGCCACAAGGAGAGTAATGATGCTTAAAGTCCTCTTACTCTTTATCCTGCTGATCGCCGGGATCGTCCTGGGGCCGATGCTCGCGGGCCATCAAGGCTATGTGCTGATCCAGACAGATAACTACAACATTGAAACCAGCGTTACCGGCTTAGTGATTATCCTGGTCCTCGGTGTGGTGGCGCTGCTTGCTGTGGAATGGATCCTGCGCCGTATTTTCCGCACCGGGGCGCATACCCGCGGCTGGTTCGTTGGCCGTAAGCGCCGTCGTGCCCGTAAGCAAACAGAACAAGCGCTGCTGAAACTGGCCGAAGGCGATTATCAGCAGGTAGAAAAGCTGATGTCGAAGAATGCCGATCACGCAGAACAGCCGGTGGTGAACTATCTGCTGGCCGCTGAAGCGGCACAGCAGCGCGGCGATGAAGCCCGTGCTAATCAACATCTTGAGCGCGCGTCCGAACTTTCGCCTAAAGATCCGATTCCGGTGGAGATCACTCGCGTTCGCCTGCAGCTGGCGCGGAACGAAAACCATGCGGCGCGCCACGGCGTTGACCGACTGCTGGAAATCACCCCACGCCATCCCGAAGTGCTGCGCCTTGCTGAACAGGCCTACATCCGTACCGGTGCCTGGGGTTCGCTGCTGGACATCATTCCGTCGATGGCAAAAGCAGACGTCGGTGACGATGAACATCGTGACGAACTGCAGCGGATGGCGTGGATTGGGCTGATGGATCAGGCGCGTGCCGACCTGGGCAGCGACGGTCTGAAAACCTGGTGGAAGAATCAGAGCCGTAAAACGCGTCAGCAGGTTCCACTGCAGGTGGCGATGGCGGAACATCTGATTGAATGTGACGATCATGACACTGCGCAGGAGATCCTCCTCGACGGTCTGAAGCGCCAGTACGACGACCGCCTGGTAATGGTGATCCCGCGCCTGAAAACCAATAATCCTGAGCAGATCGAAAAAGTGCTGCGCCAGCAGATCAAAACCGTGGGCGACCGCCCGCTGCTGTGGAGCACGCTCGGTCAGTCGCTGATGAAGCACGGCGAATGGCAGGAGGCGAGTCTCGCCTTCCGCGCGGCGCTGAAACAGCGTCCGGACGCGTTTGACTACGCCTGGCTTGCGGATTCACTGGATAAGCAGCATAAGCCGGAAGAGGCCGCCGCCATGCGGCGTGACGGATTGCTGTTGACGTTGCAAAATAACGGTAACCAGCCGTAATTGAAATGGAGGCCTTTAGGCCTCCTTTTTTTATCTTCACTCTCCTGCTACATTCATTGCATCTTCCGCAGGAAACGAACCCGCCAATGTAACGATCGCTTTTCATTAACCCCTTTTTCGCACACGCGCATTTTGCAGCGTGGAGTAAAACGTTTTTGAAAGGAAATCGTCATGAATTCGCTTTTGTATGCGCTTATTGAAGCGCTGCGCTGCCACCGCTGGCTGCGCCTGCTTGCCTGCGCGTTTATCTTCTCTTCACTGGGGAATGGTTTGACCCAGGTTGTTGTTTTCGGCTTACTGCTGCAGTGGGCAGCACCACCGGTGCTGCTGACGCTCGCTTTTCTTTTTGCCACGGTGCCGGGATTCCTCGGCAGTATGATCGGCGAAAAATTGTGCTCTCGATTTTCCCCGTTGTCTTTGCTGATTCTGACTGAGGTACTGGGATTGCTCGCCCTGATCTTTCCCTTTCTCGGCGTGCATTATCACAGCATACCCGCCCTGCTTGCCATGCAATCCGCTGAAGCATTATTGAGTGGGATCGGCTGGCCTGCGCTAACGCTGCTGTTCAAACGCGGCCTCAGTGATGCCGAGCTGCCTGCCGCAACCGTTCTGGAGAATCTTATATTTGCTTCTCAAGTCCTTTTGGGTACCGGACTTGGCGTCGTGCTTTTTCAGAAAATGCCGGTCGTCGATTTGCTGGCAATCGATGCCGCCAGTTTTCTGGGATCGCTCTTGATGCTCCTGCTGGCGAGGCGAGTGTTTGCGGCACGGATAAAACCCTCTTCCACCGACGCTCACGCACTCGTCGCGCTACGTTGGCAGAGGCTAACCCAGCGGCAAAAACGCTGTTTGCTCCTGCTGCCAGCGCTGGCTGCCGTAGGCTCACCCGCTATGGCGTTACTGCCCGCCCTGGCGCAGGAGATACAGCCTGAGAATGCGGCAGGTCTCGCGCTGCCCCTGCTTTTCGCCAGGAGCATGGGGCAGCTTTGCGGTCCAATGTTGCTCAAGAGAGACAGTCTGACGCGCGTCGCAACCCAACCTCTCCTGCTGATGGGCTACCTTGCTCTCTTTCTGGCTGCTTATGGGGTGCTTCCGCTGTTATCCGGCTGGGTTGTGCCCGCGCTGGGAATGATCTTCATTGCACATCTGGCGTCGAATATTGTGTTTGCGGCAGGTACGTTTGGGGTGCTTAGTAACTTTCAGATGGCCCAGATTTCGTCAGCAAGCAGTAAAGCCTGGCGCTGGCAAACGCTTAGCGCTTCCCTCTTTACTGGCCTCGCAGCGATGGTAGCGACAGCATTTGGGGCAGTTGAGGCGCTGTATATGGTCTCTGGCACCGCGCTGCTTTTCGTTACGCTGGTACTGAGGCGTTTCAGTGATTAAGGCATAAAAAAACGCCTGCTATAAAAGCAGGCGTTAAAACAGGTCTGTAAGACAACATATTTGGTGCTTCACTCAACGTTGTGTCCATGGTGTTTGATGAGGCCGAAGCGACATCTGTCAGTGGACGATAAGCACCGTAAACGGCTCTGCGTCATTCCTGAGTTTATGAGGCACTAAGGCGAGCATAAGAGATGGAATGAGCATCTACACGCATATTATTGCACGTTACATGCCAAGTTTACACGCAGAACTTTTACATTGCGCAACATTCTAAGATAAAACGAAATTCTGCTGTTAAGAACCGCCTGAAGCCCGATAATGTACCGATAAGAGATTCAACCTGTCGTCGGCAAGAGACAATAAAGCCACCGAAATATTAAATTGTTTATTTTCAAGGCATTGCGTGTCGCCAAATCGCGACAATGGAGAAGTGTGTTGTTGGGGAATAACGACAGGGATGAAAACCGCAGAAAACAAAAAACCCCGCCGAAGCGGGGTTCAAAATTGGTCGGCGAGAGAGGATTCGAACCTCCGACCCACTGGTCCCAAACCAGTTGCGCTACCAAGCTGCGCTACTCGCCGATGTACTGCTTTTTTGAATTTTTAGTTCAATTCATTTAAAAAGTCGTGGTGCGAGGGGGGGGACTCGAACCCCCACATCCAAAGGACACTAACACCTGAAGCTAGCGCGTCTACCAATTCCGCCACCTTCGCAATTCACAACTCTTTCAAATAATGGGGTGGCTAATGGGATTCGAACCCACGACAACTGGAATCACAATCCAGGGCTCTACCAACTGAGCTATAGCCACCACTGTATTCTTTCACGCGGTACTGACTACTTCTCAGACCACCGCAGCTCTAGCACCGGGTTAATGGTGCGCCCGACAGGATTCGAACCTGAGACCTCTGCCTCCGGAGGGCAGCGCTCTATCCAGCTGAGCTACGGGCGCTTAGCGCCGTTGCGGGGCTGGATATTACGTACCTCCGTCCCCGCTGTCTAGTGCTTTTTTGAAAAAAATGCGCGTTTGGTTATGGTTTGCACATTTTGCCGCTTATTCCTCCACTTTATGCGTGGTGGCGCGGCGACCCAGGCCAAAAAGCTTATATGCCGCTGTGACGGCAGCCAGGAAGATCATCCCGACAAACAGCGACATGCGGGTATCTTCATTAAAGTACATCCCAATTAATACGCAAATCAGGAACGCCATCGTCAAATAGTTCGCGTACGGGAACAAAATGGAGCGGAACGGATGGCTGGCGATCGCTTTTTTATGCGCATGACGGAAACGCAGCTGGCTAATCAGGATCACAAACCACGGAACCATGCCCGGCAGCACGCTGGCGCTATAAACGTAAACGAACACGCGCTGCGGATTCGGGATGATGTAATTCAGACATGAACCAATCAGCAGGATCACTATCGATACTGCCACGCCCATAACCGGCACGCCCGCACGGGACACTTTCCCCATCGCCGCAGGCAGTTGGTTGTTTTTAGAAAGCGCGTAGAGCATGCGGCCACAGCTGTACATCCCGCTGTTGCAGCCAGAGAGCGCAGCCGTCAGCACCACGAAGTTAATAATCCCTGCCGCCGCCGTAATACCAATCTTCGCGAAGGTTAAGACAAACGGGCTGCCGGTGGTGCCGATTTCGTTCCACGGGAAGATAGTCACGATAACGAAAATTGCGCCCACATAGAAAATCAGGATACGCCACAGCACTTTGCCCACCGCGCTACGCAGCGTGACCTGCGGGTTTTTCGCTTCACCGGCAGTAATACCGATCAGCTCAACGCCCTGATAAGAGGCGACAACGATACAGAGCGCCGTCAGGAAGCCCTTCCAGCCACCCGCGAAGAAGCCACCGTTCTCGGTCAGGTTGCCGAAGCCAATCGCGTGCCCGCCGTTGCCGAAGCCAAAGAAAATAACCCCGAGACCCACGACAATCATCACGATAATGGTGGTGACTTTGATCATCGCAAACCAGAACTCGATCTCACCGTAGAGGCGCACGGCAGCCAGGTTAGCCAGCGCCACCAGCCCCACAGCAATGAGCGCAGGTATCCACTGGACCATGTCCGGGAACCAGAACTGCACGTAGACCCCTATCGCCGTGATTTCCGAGATGCCCACGGCCATCCACATAAACCAGTACGACCAGGCCGTAAGGTAGCCAAAGAACGGGCTCATATAGCGGTGCGCGTAAACGGCGAAGGAGCCAGTGACCGGCTCCAGGAAGAGCATTTCGCCCATTGAACGCATGATGAAGAAAACGAACAGCCCGGCGATGATGTACGCCAGTAATACGGAAGGACCCGCCCATTTGAGCGTACTTGCGGAGCCCATGAACAGGCCAACGCCGATAGTGCCGCCCAGCGCTATCAATTCAATGTGTCGAGCTTCCAGCCCACGCTGTAGCTCCGGTTTTTTCTCTGCCATAAATCCTCGGTTGTGTCTGCTGTTTACCGGCTTAAGCCGGTTATTGTTTTTTAGGGGAACTAAAATACGGTGCGAATGGTTTCTTAAATTCTGCTAAATGGCAAACGATGCATTAAAAAAATGAATGCATTGCACAGATTAGCAGCAGTATTGCAGGGGAGTTGCAGCGCGAACAGCATATCGCGCTACATTTTGATCACATTTTACCGGTGTAGTGCCAGGCGAGATAGCGCAGCAGACGGATCTGCCGTTTGATACGCGTCGGTTGTGATAACAGACGATACAGCCACTCCAGGCCGAGGTTTTGCCAGACTTTCGGTGCGCGCTTAACGTGGCCGGTAAAGACGTCGTAGGTGCCACCAACGCCCATGTACAGCGCATCCGGGCAGACCAGACGGCAATCGCGCATCAGGATCTCCTGACGCGGCGAGCCCATCGCCACGGTAACAATTTTCGCCCCGCTGTCGCGCACGCGTTCAAACAGCGCCTGCCGATCCTCAGGTTTAAAATAGCCGTCCTGGCTACCCACAATGTTAACATTCCACTGGCTACGCAGCTTCTGCTCCGTCTGGGCCAGCACCTCCGGCTTACCGCCGATCAGGAAGACCGGCGTGCCTTCCGCTCCCGCGCGCGCCATGAGCTGCTCCCAGAGGTCAGCCCCCGCCACGCGTGAAACATTAGCGCCAGGATACTTTTTGCGGATAGAGCGCACGACGCTGATGCCGTCTGCGTACTTGAATTCGGCGGCGGTAATCAGGTCTTTCACTTCCGCGTTATCTTCAACCGCGAGCATTTTTTCCGCATTGATGGCCACCAGCGTGCCCGATTTCATCTGCCCGTCCGAGAACAGAAAATCCAGCGCGTGTTGCATATCACGCCAGCCTATAAGCTGTAGACCGCGCAGCGCATAGCGCGGCGCAGAGGTTGTGTCAGTCATTACAATCCCTACTCAGACTTGCGACAGCGTTGTGCTGCCCTGATGCTCGCGTCGGTGGACAAGCCCTGCGCTGTCAAACAGCCAGTACAACAGTTTTGCCAGCACCAGACACACACCGAAAACGACCATGAAGAACACCACGCGCGAGACGAACGAATCCAGCCCCTCGCGTGCCAGAACAATCATATTGAAAATGGCACCAAAGCAGAAACTGTGCAAAATAGCCGCCTTGTAGCGGTTGGTCTCTTCGTTACCGAGCGTGTAAAGCCAGTCGAACCATTTAATGATCAGCCCAACCGCAATCGCGCCAGGCAGGATAAACCACGCGCCGCCCATCACGACCAGCGAGCCAATCAGCGTTGGCGAAATCGCCAGGCCAGAATGGTTGTTCAGCACTTCCCAGGTAAAGTAGTTCGCCGTATTGAGCACCACGCCCGGACGGTCCGGCCAAAGCCAGGTCGGAATAAAGACGTAGAAGTCGCGGGCAATCGGCGCTAATCCCTGGAAGTCGATCTTGTCGTAGTTTTGCAGCAGCAATGCCAGGTTTTCCCACGGCGAGAAGGTGTCACGCGTGAGGTAGAGGAAGGTGTAAAACGCTTCGTCACCGGCAACGTTTAACCCATAGCGCTTCAGCGCCAGCCAGAACATTCCCACAATGCCAAATACGCCTGCCGCTGCCAGCATCCACAGGGAGATCCACCCGCGAATGATGCCGATAAACAGGAAGATGGCGAAGGCGATAATAATGTTAGCGCGCGTCCCACCCACAATCATGTAGGTCAGGATGCCGAAGGCGACGGTACTCACGAGGAAAAACAGCCACGCCTTGCTGTCCTGGCGCAGGAAAAAGACCACCAGCATCGCCGGAATGAAAAAGTAGAAGAAACGCTTGAGCGCCACACCTGACACTTCAGCAGAGAAAATCTGGCTGTAGGACTGGAGCTTAAACAGCAGGAAGCCGTTATGCATGAAGAAAATGCCGACGCTGACCAGCGCGATGGTCATCAGCATCACCCACGTAAGGTGCGTCTCCACCCGGTTCATGGTGAAAATTGGTCGCCGTGGCGCGGACGCTGTCGCTGAGCGCAGGCGCGTTTTATAGGTGATGTAGTAGACGGCGTAGAAGCAGGTTGCGGAGAGCAGCGCCTGCAGCAAAATTTCCGGCGGGGCAACGGCCACATCAAAACGGAAAACCAGAATACTGGTCAGCGGGAAGCCGAAATAAAAGGTCAGCAAAAACAGCAGCGAGAAGAAGACGTTGAAGTTAAAGCGCACGCGACGAAACTCAAACCAGGTGAGCGTGGCGATAAACAGCGTGCTCAGCAGCCAAACCACCAACAAGCCGCTAAATTGCAACTGGCTCATGCGTTGTCTCCTGAAGCGATACGCAGCGCGCGGTGCCACGGCGTGAGGTAGTTCGGGCTAAAGAAGTCGATGCTATTTTTATCCACCAGCGCCAGCTGACGCTGCGCTTCCCGCACGATATCGATGTTCAGCGTGTCCGAGGTAAACAATACCGGAATATGCTGCTCGGTCATATCCTGCCAGAACGGGTTTTCGCGGTTCAGCACGCATGGAACGCCTGCCTGGATAAGCAGACATAAGGTACCAATCCCCTGCTGACGGGCAAAGATAAAATAACCCAGGTCGCACTGTCTCAGGAGCGCGAGATAGTCATCAAATTCCAGCTTATCCTGCAGAATATTCACATGCTCAGCGCTGAATAACGCCAGCGCCTGCTGACGGACCTCAGCGATGTAGGCGTCGTTATTCGCCGGGTAGCCCATTGGCACTACCACGTTCACCGTATCGCCAAACTGCTGATGCACCGCCCGGAGCGCCGCAACATGTTCGTTACTGCGATCCCCGGAGTTCCCCACCAGAATCGTCAGTTTGCCCTCGCGCAGCGTATCGTTCGCCATATTGTTCAGCGCCGGGTTCATGCGGGTCGGGAAATAGAGCAGCTCACCGCGCACGTTCGGATGCCGTTCAGCAAAGTAGTTAAGATCGCCACGGGTCGCGAACACGCAGCCCACGCGCCCCTGAGCCATACGGCGCAGAGGATAGAAAAGGCGGAACTTCCAGCCACGCGACACTTCATAGAGATCGGCGCCCCAGATATGCCAGCTACACTGGGAAGGCTTTATCCCGCCGCTCAGCAGAGCCATCCACAGGCCCGTATTGAACTGCCCATGGAAGAAGAAGCGTTGTTCACGATCGGCTTTTGCCTTCGCGATGACCGCTTTCGCCAGCGCGGCTTTATCTGGCCAGAAGGTGATGTTAAGCGCCGGACACGCCGCGCCCAGGCCATTGTCCTGACCTGCAACCATAAACTCGCGCGCATCAGGATTGCCCGACGCCAGCTCATCGTTGAAGAACCGCAGTACGGTCTGGTTATGATGTGGGATGTCCGACCCCAGGATGTGAATCAGTGCAGTCATGCGCGTTTACGCCAAAGTAAAAATACGCCGCAACAGGCAGCGAAATAAACGATATAAGTTGCCATATAGGCCTGAGCAGCCCCCAGCGCACCGTGCGAAGGGATCAGCCAGTGAGAGAACGCCGTCAGCAGCGCAAACTGACTAATCTCCGCCAGGATATACAACCGCAGCGAGGCTTTCGCAATCACCAGATAACCGAAAACGTAAGCGCCGACTTTCAACACATCGCCTACCAGCTGCCAGGCGAACAGATCGCGCATGGCGATAAACTTTGCCGAGAAGAGCAGCCAGATGGCGACATCACGTAATAGCCAGACGGTAAAGCTGGCGGCCGCCACGGCGGGGAGCACAAAACGCAATGAACGGAAAATCTCGCGGGTAATATCCTTTTTTACGGTCAGCCGCGATAAGGTTGGCAGCAAATAGACGCTAAAGGAAGCCGTTATAAATTGGAGGTAGGCATCGGAAATGCTGCTCACGCCCTGCCAAATCCCGACTTCATCCCAACTGTAATGCGCAGCCAGCAGGTTTCGCATCATGACGTAGGCCACCGGAAGCGTCACCGAAGTGATGAGCGCCATCAGGGTAAATTTGCCTAACTGCCCCGCCAGCATCTTGTCCCACTGCGGTTTCAGGTAACGTAGCGGGATGACCCCTCTGCGCATCAGCATAAACGCCGCCGGAACGACAACCAGAGCAGGCACGAGCGCCAGCCCCAGCAGTGCGCCCTCATAGCCACCCAGACGATAGCAGAAATAATAGGCAATCACACCGATGACGCTTCCCAGGATCAGCGCCAGCGCATTGCCCGCCGCATCACGGAAGCCCTTCATCAATGCCAGCAGCAGGTTGGCCCAGGCAATCCCCATCTGAACCAGCGCGACCAGGCGAACCAGCCCCTGAAACTGCGTGTGTCCAAACAGCCCCTGGCTAATCGGTGCCGCCGCCAGTAAAAACACAACGGCCAGCAGCGTGGAAAATCCCAGGACCATGGCCGAGGACGTTCCCACAACCGTGCGCAGTTTTTCGGCATCATCATGATGCTGAGCCACGTATTTGGTGACGCCGTTAAATATTCCCGCCCCGGCCAACACGCCGAGTACCGTGACCAGCTGGCGGAAATTGCCCGCCAGCCCGACGCCCGACGGGCCGAATGAGACAGCCAGCAACTTGACGACCAGCAATCCGGCACCAATTTTTACAAGCGTGGACGCAGCCGTCCACACCGATGCTTTTGCCAGAGACATATCAGCCGAAATAACTCAGAAGGGTATTGATCACCGTGCGTTGATTAACGGGTGCGAGGTTGTAGAACAGAGGCAGGCGGAGCAAACGCTCGCTCTCTTTGGTGGTGTAACGGTCTTCGCCCGCGAATACGCCAAACGCTTCTCCAGCCGGGCTGGAGTGCAGCGGAATGTAGTGGAATACCGCCAGAATTTCAGCCTCTTTCAGCCAGGCAATCAGGCTGCTGCGATCGTCGTTATCGCGCAGCTTGATGTAAAACATATGGGCGTTGTGGACGCAGTCTGCCGGGATCGTCGGCAGTTCAATACGCCCGGCTTTCGCCAGCGGCTCCAGCGCGTCGTAGTAGGTTTGCCACAGGGACAGGCGCTGCAGATTAATACGCTCCGCCGCCTCCAGCTGCGCCCAAAGATATGCGGCCTGCAGATCGGCCATCAGGTAACTTGAGCCGATATCGCGCCAGGTGTACTTGTCGACCTGACCACGGAAGAACTGGCTGCGGTTGGTGCCTTTTTCGCGGATCACCTCGGCACGCTCCACCAGCGCGCGGTCGTTAATCAGCGTCGCCCCACCCTCACCGCCTGCGGTGTAGTTTTTGGTTTCGTGGAAGCTAAAGCAGCCGATGTGGCCGATCGTGCCCAGCGCGCGCCCTTTGTAGGTGGACATCACGCCCTGCGCGGCGTCTTCCACCACGAACAGGTTGTGCTTTTTGGCGATCGCCATAATCGTGTCCATTTCGCACGCCACGCCCGCATAATGAACCGGCACAATCGCGCGCGTTTTGTCGGTGATCGCCGCTTCAATCAGCGTTTCGTCGATGTTCATGGTATCCGGACGGATATCCACAAAGACAATTTTCGCCCCGCGCAGGACAAACGCGTTCGCCGTAGAGACAAAGGTATAACTCGGCATGATCACTTCATCGCCGGGCTGGATGTCCAGCAGCAGTGCGGCCATCTCCAGGGAGGCCGTACAGGATGGCGTCAGCAGCACTTTGGCGCTGTGAAAACGCTGCTCCATCCACTGCTGGCAGCGACGGGTAAAACCGCCGTCGCCGCAAAGTTTGCCGCTGCCCATGGCAGACTGCATATAGTCGAGTTCCGTTCCCACGACGGGTGGTGCGTTAAATGGAATCATCATGTCACCTGTATAACCAGTAAGCGGTGGCGTCGACGTTGGCCCCACTCGCAATATAACGTTTAAGCGCGGCGGTGTTGCCCATCTGGGTCGCCACCCGCAGCGTCGATAACTGTTCCTGCTCAGCCCAGTGCAGCGCGGCATGCATGAGTTTCTTACCCATGCCGCGTCCGGCGAGTAAGCCGATACGCGCGTCCTGCGCATTTACCTTACGCAGGGAAACAAAGCCCTGAATCTGTCCATCCACCGCGCGGAAAACCAGACACACGTGGTCGAACGTGCCTTTTACCGCATTTTCAATCCACTGAGCATAAAAACGGCTGCTGTCTTCAGGCTTATACCAGGGAGCACGAAAGCGGCTTTGGGCAAAGGCCTGCGCCGCCATCTGGCGCAGCGCGGGAATGTCCTGCTCTGCTGCAATTTCTGCGCCTGCCGACGGGTGGCGGGAAACCGTTATGGAGAGATCAACCTCGCCTTCGACCAGTTGAAAACCATGTTGCTGCAGCGCATCCAGCAGATCGGCACGGCCCGCCGGGATCTTCGCCTGCACGCGCGGCCAGGCCGCGAAGTCGGACGCCTGCAAAGCAGGCGCATCGTCACGCAGACGAACAATCGCCGAAGGCCGGGCAAAAAAAGTGCTTTCCCACTCAAGGGATTCCAGCACGCCGTTGAGTTGACTCAACGCCACACGCCTTTGGTATCAACCACGTACTTCTGAGATATGGTCTTACCGGGGATCGCTTTGAACGCTTTGTGATCCACCAGCAGCACCAGCACATCCGCCGTCGCCAACGCATCGTTTAGCGCGGTCAGCGTACAATGGCCCGCCAGCTTCGCTGGCAGCTCATGGATATTCGGCTCAACCACAAGCGTCTCACCGCTGTGCCATCCTGCGATCATCTCAGCAATTTCCATCGCCGGGCTTTCGCGCAGATCGTCAATGTTCGGTTTAAAGGCCAGGCCAAAGCAGGCAATTTTCAGCTCGCTGGCGCGCTTGCCGCTTTCAGCCAGACAATCCGCCACCGTCGCTTTTACCTGATTGAGTACCCAGTGAGGTTTGCTGTCGTTGACTTCACGCGCGGTGCGGATCAGGCGCGCCTGATCGGGGTTTTGCGCCACGATAAACCAGGGATCGACGGCGATGCAGTGACCGCCCACGCCCGGACCCGGCTGGAGAATGTTGACGCGTGGATGGCGATTCGCAAGGCTAATCAGCTCCCAGACGTTAATCCCCTGATCGGCACAAATCAGTGACAGTTCATTCGCAAAAGCGATGTTAACGTCGCGGAAGCTGTTTTCGGTCAGTTTGCACATCTCGGCGGTGCGGGAGTTGGTCACCACGCATTCGCCTTCAAGGAAAATCTTATACAACTCGCTGGCGCGCGCGGAACATACCGGCGTCATGCCGCCAATCACGCGGTCGTTTTTAATCAGCTCGACCATGACCTGACCCGGCAGCACACGCTCCGGACAGTAGGCAATATTAATATCGGCCTGCTCACCCGCCTGCTGTGGGAAGGTTAAATCTGGACGGGATTCTGCCAGCCACTGGGCCATCTGCTCGGTAGCGCCCACCGGAGACGTGGACTCGAGGATCACCAGCGCCCCTTTTTTCAACACAGGCGCGATAGATTTTGCTGCCGCCTCAACGTAAACCATATCGGGCTCATGATCGCCTTTAAATGGCGTCGGAACCGCAATCAGAAAGGCATCGGCGTCGACCGGCGTGGTGCTGGCGCGCAGGAATCCTCCGTCGACTGCCTTTTTCACCACGAGGTCGAGATCGGGCTCCACAATATGAATTTCGCCACGGTTAATGGTGTCCACCGCGCGCGCATTGATGTCGACGCCTACAACCTGCTTTTGACGAGAGGCAAAGGCCGCCGCAGTAGGCAGTCCAATGTAGCCAAGACCCACGACAGAGATGGTAGTAAAACTCATAGCGTTACCCGATTGTGTTTAAGTGCATGCAAAATACGACCACAAGACTGCCCATCACCATACGGGTTATGGGCGCGGCTCATCGCCTGATACTCTTCTTCATCGTGCAGCAGGCGCGTCACCTCGTCGACGATGCGGCGCATATCCGTGCCCACCAGACGTACCGTGCCCGCTTTTACCGCTTCCGGGCGCTCGGTGGTTTCACGCATGACCAGCACCGGTTTGCCGAGAGACGGCGCTTCTTCCTGAATCCCGCCGGAATCGGTGAGGATCAGCCAGGCGTGATTCATCAGCCAGACGAATGGCATGTAGTCCTGCGGTTCGATCAGAAGGACATTATCCACATGACCCAGAATACGGTTCACCGGCTCGCTGACGTTAGGATTGAGGTGTACCGGATAGACAATCTGCACATCTTCATTCTGCGCGGCAATCTCCGCCAGTGCGTGGCAGATTTGCTCAAAGCCGCGACCAAAACTTTCGCGACGGTGGCCCGTCACCAGGATCGTTTTCTTGCCGTTATGCAGGAAAGGATAGCGCGCAGCGAGTTCTGCCTGCAGATCGGTGTTCGCCAGCACGCGGTCACGTACCCAGATCAGCGCATCGATAACCGTATTCCCGGTGACAAAGATCTTATTGTCGGCAATATTTTCCCGCAGCAGGTTCTGACGCGAGTTTTCAGTTGGCGCAAAGTGGTACATCGCCAGATGTCCGGTAAGCGTGCGGTTGGCCTCTTCCGGCCAGGGCGAGTAAAGGTTGCCCGTACGCAGGCCCGCTTCAACATGACCAACGGGAATACGCTGATAGAATGCGGCCAGACTGGTCGCCACGGTGGTCGTGGTGTCACCATGAACCAGCACCACATCAGGTTTGAAGGATTCCAGAATAGGCTTCAATTCTTGCAGAATACGGCAGGTGATCTCCGTCAACCCCTGCCCCGGTTTCATAATATTGAGATCGTAATCCGGGACGATAGAAAAGAGAGTTAAGACCTGATCGAGCATCTCCCGGTGCTGGGCAGTCACGCATACTTTTGCTTCAATATCAGGATCTCTGGCCAGCGCATGAACCAGAGGCGCCATCTTGATGGCCTCCGGCCGGGTGCCAAATACGGTTAGTACTTTCACATCGATTCTCTTCGATTAGGCGATGAAGGCCGTAGCCTTCATCGTAGACGGCGTTCTTAATTTGTGCGACGACGCATTAATGCTACGCCAGCGCCAGTCAATGCGCCCACAATCCCCCACATGATCATCAGGAATGCGCGTCGCGGACTATCGCGTTTTACAGGTTCTTCAGGCGTTCTCAAATAACGATACGTCTGAAAACGGGGGTCCATCGTTGGACCGACGTTCAGGGTGTTCAGCATGGCGCGGTTTTGGTCGTAATCGAGGTCAAAATCAGGGCCAACGGCCTGGAGATTTTCCAGACGTGCCTGGAGCATTGGACGACCAAGGAGGAACATTTCGGAATCAGGCAGTTCATCAGCCGGAACATCCGTTTCGCTGCGAGAGATATTGTGCTGCTCCGCAATTTTAAGTGCCTGCTCAATATTGTGGACACGGCGGGCAAAAATGGCTTTCGCCACCTCTTCCTGACGTTTCACCTGCGCCTTCATCTGAATCGTTCGCGCAGCCCAGGCACCTTTAAGCTCATCATTGAGATGGCTGGCGGCACGCTGGCTGGCAAAGGCTACATACTGACGTAGCAGGTTGTTCGCATCCGGCGCCGTTTCGGCAATCAGCTTCACGCTGTCGCTGACATTGCGCAGCGCATCGCCCGGCATAAACTGGATATTGTTGATGAGATCATCCAGCAGCGCGGCATCGACTTTTGTGTTATCAACCCGACGCTGCTTGAAGTAATCGGTCTGCGACCAGAAATCGCGACGCGTATCCCACGAGGCGAGCTGCATCACGAACTCTTTGTAGGCCTCATCCATTACGGAAACCTGATCCGGCGTGGCGAGATTCGCTTTAATATCCAGGTTACGCAGGAACTGCTGCTGGGAATAGAAGCCGCCGAGCATGTTAACCGTTGGTCTGTCGGTAATCGCCGTCGCGCTCCACTCTTGTTTTGCAAAGAATGTGTAGGCCAGCGCTAACAGAGCGAACCCCAACGCGATCCCCGCTATCCAGAATTTGCCCCGCCATAACACGCGAAACAAACCACGAATATCCAGCTCATTCTCAGTTACCACTGATTTCGCTCCCGCCAACGGTTGAGTCATCATAGTCCCGGTTTTACTTAGTTAATGTTGTGTTTTTGCCACTGTTCCGACGCATCCTGCGTTTTAAACGTTTAATGAATCGTGCGACTTTCCATGCGCGTTTGATGCAGTAACCGTACATAAAGAATGCTAGCAAGAATAATACCAACATTACCCATTCAGGGATGAAATGAGCATATTCCGCGGCCACACCAATACCGGCGAGAATAGCCGCTGCGAGGGTGATCAGGACAAAAGCCTGACGGGACGTAAACCCGGCGCGCATGATCAGATGGTGGATATGCTGACGGTCAGGGGAGAATGGACTCATCCCTTTACGCAGACGGCGATACATAATCGCCACCATGTCCATCAGCGGGATAGCAATAATCCACAGCGCCGTTACCGGGCTAATCGGATGTGTTTTACCTTGTGTGGTTTCCAGCAAGACCCAGATAACGGTAAAGCCAATCAAGGTACTTCCCGCATCACCCATGAAGACTTTATAGCGACGCCCCAATAAACCGAGGTTGAGGAAGATATAGGGCAGGATGGCGGCAATCATGGCGAAACACCACATTGACAGACTGTACTGACCATCAAACCACAAAATAATACCGATCGCGGCAAACGAGACGGAGGACAACCCGCCGAGCAGGCCGTCAATACCATCGACCATGTTGAAAGCGTTAATTGCCGCCCAGACGGCAAACAGCGTCAGGAAGAAACCAAACGGCCCCAGCACCAGCTCCCACGGGCCAAAAACATAACCCAGACTTCTCAGATACAGGCCACCGACCACCATCATGATGACGCCAATGGCCGCCTGTACGGTCGCGCGAAACTTCACACTGATATCAAATCGGTCATCAAGCGCCCCGACTAACACGAGGACACCCGCACATGCCAGGTAGAGCGCGGCATGCGGAATATAGTAATCCGCGATCGCAAACGTGAAACAGATACCTGCGTAAACCGAAATCCCCCCCACCAGCGGGATAAGCCCCTGATGGCGCTTACGGAAATTCGGCTTGTCCACTAACCCGATTCTTTTTGCTACCTTGCGCGCAATGAACAAAAAACAGGTTGTGAATAAAAAAATACTGATCAGCTCAGTTACTGCAGTGAGTAGATTCACAATGGATTGCTCTCAACAAAAGTTAGTCCCGGAAGTATAACCATGAAGCACCCTGCCTCTGAAGGAATAAAAGGTGGCCTCTCACAACTCCCTTTGTATGTTTTTCAGTCAATTATTTCTTTGACTGTTTAAACCTGCTTATTGTCGCACCGACAGGTCGAAAATGGGAGTCTGTGGTAATAGCGTATAGTCCATAAATGAAAAACGCCACGTAAAAACGTGGCGTTCACTGGGATAATTTACGTTACGAGCGTTTCATCATGTCGAAGAAATCGTCGTTGGTTTTGGTCATCGCCAGTTTGTTGATGAGGAACTCCATTGCGTCGATTTCACCCATTGGATGGATGATTTTGCGCAGGATCCACATTTTCTGCAGCTCTTCCTGAGTGGTGAGCAACTCTTCCTTACGGGTACCGGAACGGTTGTAGTCGATAGCCGGGAAGACGCGTTTTTCAGCGATCTTACGAGAGAGGTGCAGTTCCATGTTGCCTGTACCTTTAAACTCTTCGTAGATAACTTCGTCCATTTTGGAGCCGGTATCAATCAGCGCGGTCGCAATGATGGTCAGGCTGCCGCCCTCTTCTACGTTACGTGCCGCACCGAAGAAGCGCTTCGGACGATGCAGGGCGTTGGCATCCACACCACCGGTCAATACTTTACCGGAAGCTGGCACCACTGTGTTGTACGCACGCGCCAGACGGGTGATGGAGTCGAGCAGGATGATCACGTCTTTCTTGTGCTCAACCAGGCGTTTCGCCTTCTCGATAACCATTTCAGCAACCTGAACGTGGCGAGATGCTGGCTCGTCGAAGGTAGAAGCAACCACTTCACCTTTAACCAGACGCTGCATCTCGGTCACTTCTTCCGGACGTTCGTCAATCAGCAGTACCATCAGCACGCAGTCTGGGTGGTTGTAGGCAATGCTCTGCGCGATGTTCTGCAGCAGCATGGTTTTACCCGCTTTTGGCGGTGCCACAATCAGGCCACGCTGACCACGACCAATAGGTGATGCCAGATCCAGAACGCGAGCGGTTAAGTCTTCGGTAGAACCGTTACCACGCTCCATGCGCAGGCGAGAGTTCGCGTGCAGCGGCGTTAAGTTCTCAAAGAGGATCTTATTGCGCGAGTTTTCCGGTTTGTCGTAGTTAACTTCGTTAACTTTCAACAACGCAAAGTAGCGTTCACCCTCTTTTGGAGGACGAATCTTACCTGAAATGGTGTCACCAGTGCGGAGGTTGAAACGGCGGATTTGGCTAGGGGATACGTAGATGTCGTCAGGGCCGGCGAGGTAGGAGCTGTCTGCAGAGCGGAGGAAACCAAATCCGTCTTGCAATATCTCCAGCACACCGTCGCCAAAGATATCTTCGCCACTCTTAGCGTGCTGCTTCAGGATGGCGAAAATGATGTCCTGCTTGCGCATACGAGCCTGGTTTTCCAGCCCCATATTTTCGCCGAGAGTGATCAGCTCAGAAACCGGCGTATTCTTTAATTCGGTAAGATTCATAATGGTGTGGGTTCTTAAACTCGGGGTGATTCTCGAACTTAATGTTGTGAATGGTATGGCAGGGTCATCCATGCCTGTTTAGCGGCCATCAACTCATGTCTGTTCGCTGTCTGGTCACAGGGAAAGAACGCAGAACTGAAACGACAAGACGGATTGAGTGACAAGCCCGGAATCTAGCAACTTCACGCACTGTTCATGTTAACAACGGGAAGTATCGGGTAAAACAAGATTCAAACAACAAGATATGTTTAAAACGAAGTCATAGCTAACTTAGCACGACTAAAGCCGGGCGTCCAGAGATCCACACAATTTAGGCGCTCAGGACGCTCAGCCGAGAAACCTTACGCCAGATTAGCGTCGAGGAACTCTTTCAATTGACCTTTGGACAGTGCGCCCACTTTGGTCGCTGCCACTTCACCGTTTTTGAACAGCAGCAGGGTCGGGATGCCACGGATACCGTATTTTGGCGCGGTGCCCGGGTTCTGGTCGATGTTCAGCTTGGCAACGGTCAGTTTGCCCTGATATTCGTCAGCGATTTCATCCAGAATCGGGGCGATCATTTTGCAAGGACCACACCATTCAGCCCAGAAATCGACGAGGGTTAGCCCGTCAGCCTTAAGCACGTCCGTGTCAAAACTGTCGTCAGTCAGGTGAATAATTTTATCGCTCATATATAACTCCACAGGAATAAGCCTGGTACGTTGGTTTTGTCTCCACCAACGACGTGTTGATGTCGCATTAACCAACTAAAGGTTGACTTTATTTCACCGGATACGCTTTCGTAAAGCAATAGTAAGCTGATATTCTACCACACTATGAGCAAAACACATTTAACAGAACAGAAGTTTTCCGACTTCGCCCTGCACCCAAAAGTGATCGAAGCCCTTGAAAATAAAGGGTTTCATAACTGCACGCCCATTCAGGCTCTCGCCCTGCCGCTTACGCTGGCCGGTCGCGATGTTGCAGGGCAGGCGCAAACCGGTACTGGCAAAACGATGGCGTTCTTAACGTCAACGTTTCATTATTTACTGTCTCATCCAGCGATTGCAGACCGCAAAGTTAACCAGCCGCGCGCGCTTATTATGGCCCCGACGCGAGAACTGGCGGTACAGATCCACGCAGACGCTGAACCCCTGGCGCAGGCTACTGGCCTGAAGCTTGGCCTGGCCTATGGCGGCGACGGCTACGATAAGCAGCTGAAAGTGCTGGAAAGCGGTGTGGATATCCTGATCGGTACCACTGGCCGTCTTATCGACTACGCCAAACAAAACCATATCAACCTCGGTGCCATCCAGGTTGTCGTGCTGGATGAAGCCGACCGTATGTACGATCTGGGCTTCATTAAAGACATCCGCTGGCTGTTCCGCCGCATGCCTGCTGCGAATCAGCGTCTGAACATGCTGTTCTCTGCAACCCTTTCTTATCGCGTTCGCGAACTGGCGTTCGAACAAATGAACAACGCCGAGTATGTGGAAGTGGAGCCAGAGCAGAAAACAGGTCACCGCATTAAAGAAGAGCTCTTCTATCCTTCGAATGAAGAGAAAATGCGTCTGCTGCAAACGCTGATCGAAGAAGAATGGCCCGATCGCGCCATCATCTTTGCGAACACCAAACACCGCTGTGAAGATATCTGGGGCCATCTGGCTGCAGACGGTCACCGTGTTGGTCTGCTGACCGGCGACGTCGCACAGAAAAAACGCCTGCGTATTCTTGAAGAATTTACCCGTGGCGATCTCGATATTCTGGTCGCAACCGACGTTGCCGCTCGTGGTCTGCACATCCCAGCCGTGACGCACGTTTTTAACTATGATCTGCCAGATGACTGCGAAGACTATGTACACCGTATCGGTCGTACCGGTCGTGCGGGCGCAAGCGGTCACTCTATTAGCCTTGCGTGTGAAGAGTATGCGCTGAATCTTCCAGCCATTGAGACCTACATCGGTCACTCTATTCCGCAGAGCAAATACAACCCGGAAGCGCTGTTAAGCGAACTGCCGCCGCCGAAGCGTCTTACTCGCCCACGCTCCGGCAATGGTCCGCGTCGTTCTGGTGGCGCACCGCGTAATCGTCGTCGTTCAGGTTAAGAAATTATGCTCAGTTCCACCTCGCTATATGCGGCAATTGATCTCGGTTCGAATAGTTTTCATATGCTGGTTGTGCGCGAGGTGGCGGGAAGCATACAGACGCTGACGCGCATTAAGCGCAAGGTCCGCCTGGCGGCGGGCCTGAGCAGCGACAATCACCTCTCCCCCGAAGCCATGGAACGTGGCTGGCAGTGTCTGCGCCTCTTTGCTGAGCGCCTGCAGGACATACCCCATACCCAAATCCGCGTTGTCGCTACCGCGACGCTTCGCCTGGCGGTTAATGCCGTGGATTTTATTGCCAAAGCGCAGGAAATTCTCGGTTGCCCGGTGCAGGTCATCAGCGGTGAAGAAGAAGCGCGTCTGATCTATCAGGGCGTGGCGCACACCACCGGGGGTGACGATCGCCGTCTGGTGGTGGATATTGGCGGAGCGAGCACTGAACTGGTCACCGGCACGGGCGCCCAGGCGACGTCGCTGTTCAGCCTGTCGATGGGCTGCGTGACCTGGCTTGAGCGCTACTTTACCGACCGCAATCTCGCGCAAGAGAACTTCGACGAGGCTGAAAATGCCGCGCGCGAGGTGCTGCGTCCGGTCATGGACGAATTGCGCTACCACGGCTGGAAAGTGTGTGTTGGCGCGTCCGGAACCGTACAGGCGTTGCAGGAAATCATGATGGCGCAGGGGATGGACGAGCGGATCACGCTTGCCAAACTCCAGCAACTGAAGCAACGCGCTATTCAGTGTGGTCGGCTGGAAGAGCTGGAAATTGAAGGCCTGACGCTTGAGCGTGCATTGGTTTTTCCAAGCGGCCTGGCCATTCTGATCGCCATTTTCACCGAACTGAACATCCAGTGCATGACCCTGGCAGGCGGCGCGCTGCGCGAAGGTCTGGTCTACGGAATGCTGCATCTGTCGGTTGATCTGGACATCCGCAGCCGTACGCTGCGTAACGTTCAGCGCCGCTTCATTGTGGATACCGAGCAGGCGCAACGGGTGGGACAGCTGGCGTCGCTCTTTGCGGACCAGGTCAAACAGCGTTGGGATATTGAACCATTAAGTCGCGATTTGCTGCTAAGTGCCTGTGCGCTGCATGAAATTGGCCTGAGCGTTGAGTACAAGCAAGCGCCGCTGCATGCCGCCTGGCTGGTGCGTAATCTTGATTTGCCGGGCTATACCCCTGCGCAGAAAAAATTGCTCGCTACCCTGCTGCTAAACCAGACCAATGCCGTGGACCTCTCTTCACTCCACCAGCAAAATGCGGTGCCGCCGCGCGTGGCCGAGCATCTGTGCCGTTTACTTCGTCTGGCGATTTTGTTTGCCAGCCGTCGCCGCGACGATCTCCTCCCGGCAATTACGCTGGTGGCAGACGATGAAAAGCTCACGCTGACGCTACCGGAAAATTGGTTGGATAATCACCCACTTGGGGCAGAGCTGATCGAGCAAGAGTGCCAGTGGCAGAGCTACGTGCACTGGGCGCTTGAGATAAAGTAAGTCGCTGAACAATGCCGGGTGGCGGCTTCGCCTTACCCGGCCTACTCATCATTATCCCTTCTCTTTGGCTTTTGCCAGCATGGCGCGAATATTCGCCACGTTAGCCTGTCCCTTGTGCATGCGCTCTTCCGCGGTAATGACTTTGCGTTCCTGCTCCCAGATGAGGTCGTCCTGAGGTAGCTCCAGCAGGAAACGGCTCGGCTCAGGGCGCACCAGTTCACCGTACTGTCTGCGCTCTTTACACAGGGTAAAAATCAGCTCTTTCTGCGCGCGGGTGATCCCCACGTAGGCCAGTCGACGCTCTTCATCGACGTTATCTTCATCAATGCTGCTCTGGTGCGGCAGTAAGCCCTCTTCCATACCGACCAGATAGACATACGGGAATTCCAGACCTTTGGACGCATGCAGGGTCATCAACTGCACCTGGTCGGCCTCTTCCTCACTCTCACCGCGCTCCATCATATCGCGCAGCGTAAAGCGGGTGACTACCTGGGTCAGCGTCATCGGCTCGTCAATGTCCGAGCCTTCCAGCATTTCGGTCATCCAGCTAAAGAGCTGGTTGACGTTTTTCATTCGCATCTCGGCCGCTTTCGGGCTGGCAGAGGTTTCGTACAGCCAGGATTCGTAGTCGATACCATGGATCAGGTCCCGCACGGCAGCCACAGGCTCACGCTCTGCCAGCCGCTGTACTTCACCAAGCCAGTGGGTGAAGCGGGTTAAGTTGTCATATCCGCGTCCCGTCAGCGTCTGGCTTAGCCCCATGTCAAAGCTGGCGGTAAACAGGCTTTTATTGCGGGTCATCGCCCACTCGCCCAGCTTTTGCAGCGTCGCCGGGCCGATCTCGCGTTTCGGCGTATTCACAATGCGCAGGAAGGCACTGTCATCATCCGGGTTAGTCAGCACGCGCAGATAGGCCAGCAGATCTTTGATTTCCGGGCGCGAGAAGAATGAGGTTCCACCCGAAATTTTGTAAGGAATACGGTTCTGCATCAGCATCTTTTCAAACACGCGCGACTGGTGATTACCGCGATAAAGGATTGCGTAATCCTTGTACTCCGTTTTATTCACAAAGTGATGGGCAATCAGCTCACCGGTGACGCGTTCGGCTTCGTGTTCTTCATTGTTGGCGCTGAGCACTTTCAGCTCTGTACCGTAGCCCAGCTCGGAGAAAAGACGCTTCTCAAACACGTGTGGGTTATTGGCGATCAGGATATTCGCCGCTTTCAGGATGCGACCGGACGAACGGTAGTTCTGCTCCAGCTTAATCACCTGCAACGCCGGGAAATCTTTGCTCAGCAGCACCAGGTTTTGCGGACGCGCGCCGCGCCAGGAGTAGATCGACTGATCGTCGTCGCCAACCACGGTGAAACGCGCGCGTTGCCCTACCAGCAATTTCACCAGCTCGTACTGGCTGGTGTTGGTGTCCTGATATTCATCCACCAGCAGGTAGCGGATCTTGTTCTGCCAGCGCTCGCGCACCTCTTCATTACGCTGCAACAGCAACGTCGGCAGCAGGATCAGGTCGTCGAAATCCAGCACGTTACACGCTTTCATGTGCGCGTCGTACAGACCATAGCAGTGAGCGAAGATACGATCCCGTTCCCCTTTCGCGCTGGCTGCCGCCTGGGCTGGCGTCATCAGATCGTTTTTCCAGTTGGAGATCGTCGAGATCAGCTGTTGCAGCAGGACTTTGTCATCTTCAATCAGCCCTTCCGTCAGCTCTTTAAGCAGCGCCACCTGGTCAGTATCATCGAAAAGCGAGAAGTTGGACTTCATCCCCAGCGCCGCGTATTCGCGTTTAATAATATCCAGCCCCAGCGTGTGGAAGGTGGAGATCATCAGCCCGCGCGCCTCTTTACGGCCCAGCGTCTGCCCCACACGCTCTTTCATCTCGCGCGCCGCTTTGTTGGTAAACGTTACGGCAGCGATGTGCCGCGCCTGATACCCGCATCCACGGATCAGGTGGGCGATCTTATTGGTGATGACTCGCGTTTTGCCCGATCCTGCACCCGCCAGCACCAGGCAGGGTCCGGTGACGAATTCGACGGCTTGTTGTTGTCCGGGGTTTAAACGCATAAAAGATCACTCAATGAAAGTCGGGAGAGGAGGAAAAACGCGTGGTAGTATACCGAGCGTAAACTAGTCGACTCAAGGCACGATCATGGCAAAAACAGCAGCAGCACTGCATATCCTTGTTAAAGAAGAGAAACTGGCACAGGATCTTCTGGAACAGATTAAAAACGGCGCCGACTTCGGCAAGCTGGCGAAGAAGCACTCTATCTGCCCGTCAGGTAAACGTGGCGGTGACCTGGGTGAATTCCGCCAGGGCCAGATGGTTCCGGCATTCGATAAAGTGGTCTTCTCTTGCCCGGTACTGGAGCCAACCGGTCCCCTGCACACGCAGTTCGGATACCACATTATCAAAGTGTTATACCGCAACTAACAAAAAGCCCGGTGAGTCAATGCACCGGGCTTTTTTGTCAATGGCTGCCGACAGGCTAAATGCCGTCGCCATACTCGAACGTATGATGAATACCGTTGAAGTGCTGATCCATATCCATCGACGGTTTATCGCTATCCGGTTTACCGACAATGCGCGCCGGTACGCCAGCAGCGGTGGTGTGCGGCGGTACAGGCTGCAGCACAACTGAGCCCGCCCCTATTTTGGCCCCACGTCCCACTTCGATATTACCGAGGATCTTCGCTCCCGCGCCAATCATCACCCCTTCACGGATCTTCGGATGGCGATCGCCGCTGGTTTTACCGGTACCGCCCAGGGTAACCGACTGCAGGATAGAGACATCATCTTCAATCACCGCCGTTTCGCCGACAACAATGCCAGTGGCGTGGTCGAGCATGATGCCACGACCAATTTTCGCCGCAGGGTGAATGTCCACCTGGAAGGTCACAGAAACCTGATTTTGCAGGAAGATAGCCAGCGCGCGGCGGCCTTCATTCCATAACCAGTGGCCGATGCGATAAGCCTGAAGCGCGTGGAAGCCCTTCAGATACAGCAGCGGCGTGGAGTATTTATCGACCGCCGGGTCACGCGTGCGCACGGCCTGGATATCACAGGCAGCAGAGGCGATCATTTCCGGGTCAGCGGCATAGGCCTCTTCCACCACTTCACGAATAGCGATAGCAGGCATGATGGAGGAAGCCAGTTTATTGGCGAGCATATAGCTCAGGGCGCTGCCGAGGTCTTCGTGCTTGAGTAGCGTCGCGTGGTAGAAACTGGCCAGCATAGGCTCGCAGTCGGCCAAAGCCCGGGCTTCGGCTTTAATATTGTTCCAGACGATATCCAGTTCTTCACACGGCATTGCTTACTCCAGACGATAGTTAATGACCAGCCAGTTCTGCGCTGGCTGGGTCATTCAGGTGACAACGGTTCCGACTAGTTACTGCTGCGCTCGTCCTTGCGCGCACGACCTAATAAGGTCAATGCTGCCTCGCGCGCATTTTTTCCGCAATACAATACCTGATAAATTTCCTCGGTTATTGGCATTTCGACACCGAAACGGTGCGCCAACTCGCGGACTTCCTTTGTATTGCGGTAGCCTTCAACCACCTGACCAATCTTCTCCTGCGCACTTTTTACATCGCTGCCCTGACCGAGCATCATGCCGAAGCGGCGGTTACGAGACTGGTTATCGGTACAGGTCAACACCAGGTCACCCAGGCCCGCCATGCCCATAAAGGTGGCGGGATCGGCACCCAGCGCTGCGCCCAGGCGCGACATCTCGGTCAGACCGCGGGTGATCAGCGCAGTACGTGCGTTCGCACCAAAACCGATACCGTCGGACATCCCGGCACCGATGGCAATCACGTTCTTCACTGCGCCGCCCAGCTGTACACCGATGAAATCGGGGTTACTGTAGACGCGGAAGCTCTTGCCGCAGTGCAGCAGCTGCTGGAGATCGTCAGAGAAGGCCTGGTCAGTGGATGCCAGTGAAATCGCTGTCGGCAGGCCAGCAGCAAGCTCTTTGGCAAACGTCGGTCCGGAAATCACCGCAAGCGGGATATCATCGCCCAGCGCTTCGCGGGCTACGTCCTGCAGCAGGCGTCCGGTTTCCGCTTCCAGCCCTTTTGTCGCCCAGACAATGCGTGCATCCGGGCGCATCAGCGGCTTGATCTGACGCAGTACTTCGCCAAACACATGGCTCGGCACCACAATCAGAATGTTGCGGCTGGCCGCCAGCGCGGTCGCGAGGTCGCTTTCCAGGTGCAGGGAGTCAGGGAACGGAACGTCCGGGAGAAACGCCACGTTGCAGCGGTCGCGTTGCAACGTCGCGATATGTTTGGGATCGTGGCCCCACAAGACCACGTCGTGACCATTTCTTGCCAGCGTGATGGCAAGAGCGGTGCCGTAAGAGCCGGCACCGATCACAATCATTGACGCATTAACAGTGCTCATCAGGCATCCTGATGTTGTTCGGCACCTTCGCCAGCCTGCTGCTGCAGATAGTTCATGAACAGCGCATCAAAGTTAACTGGCGCAAGGTTCAGTTGCGGGAATGTACCGCGAGAGACCAGGCTGGTGATGCATTCGCGAGCATACGGGAACAGAATGTTCGGGCAGTATGCACCCAGGCAATGTGCCATCTGGTTGCCTTCGATACCGCCAATGGAGAAGATGCCGCCCTGCTGTACTTCACACAGGAACGCCGTTTCTTCGCCCAGAGATGCGGTTACGGTCACACGCAGTACAACTTCATACACATCATCCGCCAGTTGGGTGGATGCGGTATCAAGATCAAGTTTAACCTCTGGCTGCCAATCTTTCTGGAAAACGTGTGGCGCATTTGGCGCTTCGAAAGAGACATCTTTGGTGTAGATGCGCTGGATCTGGAAAGTCATTTCAGTGTTGTTTTGTTCTGACATGGAAAAACCCTTTTTAATTGTCCTAAAGTCTCTTAGCTCAGCAGCGGATCGAGTCCACCACGGGCGTCGAGCGCATACAAGTCATCACAGCCACCAATGTGCTGCGCATCAATGAAAATCTGCGGAACCGTCGTGCGACCACTGCGTTGGATCATCTCTTCGCGTTTAATCGCGTCACCATCGATTGGCAGTTCCTGGAACGTTACGCCTTTGCTGTTCAGCAGTGCTTTCGCACGGTGGCAGAACGGGCAAGTTGCTTTGGTGTAGATCTCAATATTGGCCATCACTGAACTCCTTATTTACCGCGAACTAAAGGAAGATTTTCCCCGCTCCAGCCGGAAATACCTTCTTTCAGTACCGTTACGTTTTCGAAGCCTGCTTTATGCAGTGCGTTGGCAGATTCCTGCGCCTGCATGCCGGTGCCGTCAACAACGATGATCGGCTGGGCTTTATGTTTTTCCAGCTCACCAATGTTGTTCGCTTTGATTTCAGCAGGCAGCAGGTTAATAGAGCCTGCAATGTGACCTTTGCGGAAATCGTCGCGCTGACGCAAATCGACGACGACGGCGTCTTCTTTGTTGATCAGACGTGTCGCTTCACCGCGGGTGATCACCTTAATTTTAGACGTCAGTCCCTTAAAGGTGGTGAACAGCACAGCGACCAGCAGGCCAATCCACGCGATGCTCAGAACCGGGTGGCGGCTAACGAATTGCATAATTTCTTGCATGGGGGGTAACAACTCCCGACTAAGTGATTAAAAAAAACCAGGACAGGAGTATACCTGTGCGTTGTGGCAAATACAGCCAGCGACAATAAGCTAATCGATTTTCTGCGGCATGCCACGAAAAAAAAGCCTCAAAATATCCGGGGAAGTGCCTTGCCCCTACGCATTCTTTGATCTTCTGCGGCTATTTGATCGATTCAGCTGTAGTAAAATTACGCAAATTTTTCGTCTCTTGAGCATGAGGTTGTCGCAATGTCGGTTTCAAAAAAACCTATGGTACTGGTGATTCTGGATGGCTATGGCTACCGTGAAGACAGCCAGGATAACGCTATTTTCAACGCCAAAACGCCGGTGATGGATGCACTGTGGGCGAAACGCCCTCATACCCTAATTGACGCGTCTGGCCTGGAAGTGGGCCTGCCGGACCGCCAGATGGGCAACTCCGAAGTCGGTCACGTTAACCTGGGCGCGGGTCGTATCGTGTATCAGGACCTGACGCGTCTGGACGTTGAAATCAAAGAACGCACCTTCTTCTCCAACCCAACGCTCGCAGGTGCGGTAGATAAAGCCGTTGCCGCAGGTAAAGCCGTGCACATTATGGGCCTGCTCTCTGCAGGCGGCGTGCACAGCCACGAAGATCACATCATGGCGATGGTTGAACTGGCCGCCGAGCGCGGTGCGGAAAAAATCTATCTGCACGCTTTCCTGGACGGCCGCGATACGCCGCCACGCAGCGCAAAAGGCTCTCTGCAAGCCTTCGAAGAGAAATTCGCCGCGCTGGGCAAAGGCCGCGTGGCGTCCATCATTGGTCGTTACTACGCGATGGACCGCGACAACCGCTGGGATCGCGTTGAACAGGCCTATGACCTGATGACACAGGCAAAAGGTGAATTCCAGTTCGCGACCGCCGTTGAAGCACTGGAAGCCGCTTACGCACGCGATGAAAACGATGAATTCGTGAAAGCATCCGTCATTCGCGCCGAAGGCCAGGCTGATGCCGCCATGGAAGATGGCGACGCGCTGATCTTCATGAACTTCCGCGCTGACCGCGCGCGCGAAATCACCCGCGCATTCGTGAACAGCGACTTCGACGGTTTCGCCCGCAATAAAGTGGTGAAACTGGACTTCATCCAGCTGACTGAATACGCCGCAGACATCAAAGCGCCTTGCGCTTATCCACCAGCATCACTGGCAAACACCTTCGGCGAGTGGATGGCGAAGAACGATAAAACGCAGCTGCGTATCTCTGAAACCGAAAAATACGCGCACGTGACCTTCTTCTTCAACGGCGGCGTTGAAGAGCCGTTCAAAGGTGAAGACCGCATTCTGATCAACTCGCCGAAAGTCGCTACCTACGACCTGCAGCCAGAGATGAGCTCTGCCGAGCTGACTGAAAAACTGGTTGCGGCCATCGAAAGCGGTAAGTACGACACCATCATCTGTAACTACCCGAATGGTGACATGGTGGGCCACACCGGCGTGATGGAAGCAGCGGTTAAAGCAGTTGAAGCGCTGGACAACTGTGTCGAGCAGGTAGCAAAAGCCGTTGAGTCTGTGGGCGGCCAGCTGCTGATCACCGCTGACCACGGTAACGCGGAGCAAATGCGCGACCCGGCGACCGGCCAGGCACACACCGCGCACACTAACCTGCCTGTTCCGCTGATTTATGTGGGTGATAAATCACTGAAAGCAGTGGAAGGCGGCAAGCTTTCCGACATCGCGCCAACCATGTTGACGCTGATGGGCATGCCGATCCCTGAAGAGATGACTGGTAAGCCGCTGTTCATCGTGGAATAATCGCTCCCCATGAGGGGAAAGGCGATTTTTTCAATCACATGGGTCGTGAAGCCGCTTAGGTTATCAGTCAGACCTCTGTTTTACGCCAGCGCACTCAGCGCTGGCGTATTGCTGTGCGCCGCATCCGCCCACGCGGATGACCGCGACCAGCTGAAGTCCATTCAGGCCGATATCGCCGCCAAAGAGCGTGCGGTACGCCAGCAACAGCAACAGCGTTCCTCGCTTCTTGCCCAGCTTAAGCAGCAGGAAGAGGCGATCTCCGCCGCCGCACGCAAACTCCGTGAAACGCAAAACACCCTCGCCCAGTTGAACAAACAGATCGATGAGATGAACGCGTCGATAGCCAAACTGGAACGCCAGCGTGATGCCCAGGAGCGCAATCTTGCCGCACAGCTTGATGCCGCGTTTCGTCAAGGTGAACACACCGGCCTTCAACTGATCCTTAGCGGGGAAGAGAGCCAGCGCGGCCAGCGTCTGCAGGCCTACTTTGGCTACCTGAACCAGGCGCGTCAGGAGACGATCGCGCAACTGAAGCAGACGCGCGAAGAGGTCACCACCCAGAAAGCCGAGCTGGAAGAGAAGCAGACCCAGCAGCAGACGTTACTCTACGATCAGCAGGCTCAGCAGGCGAAGCTGGAGCAGGCGCGCAACGAGCGTAAGAAAACCCTGTCCGGCCTTGAGTCTTCCATTCAGGAAGGCCAGAGCCAGCTGAGCGAAATGCGCGCTAACGAATCGAAACTGCGTAACAGCATTGCGCGAGCAGAAGCCGCGGCGAAAGCGCGCGCGGAAAAAGAGGCGCGCGAGGCGCAGGCCGTTCGCAACAAGCAGCAGGAAGCGTCCCGTAAAGGTACGACCTACAAACCAAGCGAAAGCGAACGCTCTCTGATGTCGCGCACCGGCGGTTTAGGCTCGCCTCGCGGCCAGGCTTACTGGCCGGTTCGCGGTTCCATTCTGCATCGCTATGGCGAACAGCTGCAGGGTGAACTACGTTGGAAAGGGATCGTTATCGGTGCGTCTGAAGGTAGCGAAGTGAAAGCCATCGCCGATGGCCGCGTGATCCTGGCCGACTGGCTGCAGGGTTACGGGCTGGTCGTGGTGGTCGAACACGGTAAAGGCGACATGAGCCTTTACGGCTACAACCAGAGCGCGCTGGTCAGCGTCGGCACTCAGGTGCGCGCAGGTCAACCCATCGCCCTTGTGGGCAGCAGTGGCGGTCAGGGCCGCCCGTCACTCTATTTCGAAATTCGTCGCCAGGGTCAGGCGGTCAATCCACAGCCGTGGTTGGGAAGATAAGTTTTGCTTCAATTTCGTCGAATGATTCTCTCCGTCGCCAGCGCACTGGCGCTGGCTGCACCGGTATACGCCGGCAAACTCGCTATTGTCATTGATGACTTCGGTTATCGTCCGCACTATGAAAATCAGGTGCTGGCGATGCCATCAGCGATCTCCGTTGCGGTCCTTCCTAATGCGCCTCACGCGCGGGAAATGGCGACCAAGGCCCATAACAGCGGTCATCAGGTCCTGATCCACCTGCCAATGGCACCACTTAGCAAACAGCCGCTGGAAAAAGACACGCTTCGTCCGGACATGAGCAGCGATGAGATCGACCGCATCATCCGCGACGCCTACAATAAAGTGCCGTATGCCGTCGGCCTGAATAACCACATGGGCAGCGCGATGACGTCCAGCCTGTACGGAATGCTGAAAGTGATGCAGTCGCTGGAGCGCTACAACCTCTATTTCCTCGACAGCATGACCATCGGCAACAGCCAGGCCCTGCGAGCCTCTCAGGGAACCGGCGTGAAGGTAATCAAGCGCAAGGTGTTCCTGGATGACACGCAAAATGAAGCGGATATTCGGGTGCAGTTTAATCGTGCTGTACAGCTAGCCCGCCGCAACGGCTCAGCCATTGCCATCGGCCATCCGCATCCTTCAACGGTGCGCGTGCTGCAACAGATGCTGCCGACCTTACCTGCTGATATCACGCTGGTGCGGCCGAGCGATCTACTCAATGAACCGCAGGTGGATACGTCTCGTCCTGGCAGCGCACAGCCGCCAGCAACGCAGCCGCGTAATCCGTTCAGCGGCGTAAAAAACTGCAAGCCAAAACGGCCGCTTGAACCGGTGCATGCAACCCGCTTCTTTACAGTAATTAGCGAAAGCGTGAGCCAGAGTACGCTGGTGCAATATTTCCAGCATCAGTGGCAAGGTTGGGGTAAAAAGCCCTTCCCCGCGACAGGTGACTAAGGTAGAAAGATGCCGCAACGACACAAAATCCTGCTCCTCGATACCGGTAAAGAATGGGGAGGAGGCACCAACAGCATGCTCGAACTTCTGAAACGCATTAATCGTGAGAAGTTTGATATCACCTGTTGTTTTTACTCCGACTACAGCCGAGCAGAAGGGCAAACCATCGGTCAGGTGTTGAATGGCATTGGCATCCCGTTAATTGTCATCCCTCAGCATAAGCAGCCCGCGTGGGCGAAGATTGCAAAAGAACTGGGTCGCAGCCTGCTTTTCTTCTCGCGCAGCGGCCGCAAGGCCGTCACGCGCCATATCGATACGCTCTGGCGTATTCGCCCCAACGTCAGCAAAATCGAGACGATTTTCAGGGAAGGCGGTTTCGATACGCTGTACATGAACAACCAGCCAGGTTCTAACGAAGAGGGTTACCTGGCGGGAGCTAAACTGCGTGCGCGGATCATCCAGCACTGCCGCATTGAACCGGTGCTGACGCCGCCGCTGGTAAAGCTGGTGAATGCCCATGCCACAAAAATCATCGCCGTCTCGCACGGCGTTGAGCGCGTGTTACTTCAGCATGGCATCCGGCCTGAGCTGTGCACAACGGTCAACAATGCCATCGACATCCACCAGCCTTTACCGGATCGACGCGCCATGCGTCGTCGCCTGAACATTGATGACGATACGTTTGTCTTTGGCAGCATTGGATCGTTAATTCCTCGCAAAGCCAACCACCACACGCTGGCGGCGCTGGCACAGTTTAGCCGCAGGGAACCCGACGCAAAATGGAAGATGGTGCTGGTGGGTGAAGGTGCAGAGCGTGCCGCATTAACCGCGCAAGCCAAAGAATTGGGCATTGAGAACAACGTGATTTTCACGGGCTTCCAGAATACGCCATTTGACTACCTTGCCACGTTTGACGCGTTTATACTCGCCTCAAAAAGCGAAGGGCTGCCTCGCGTAGTGCTGGAAGCGATGCTGCTTAAAATCCCTGTTATTGGCTCTCAGGTGACGGGTACGGCTGAATTGATTGATCATGAGTCAACGGGGCTGCTCTTCCCCTGGAGCGATGTTTCACAGCTTGCTCAGCATCTGAATAATATCTGGGCGAATGCAGACCTGCGGGCTCGACTGGCTGCGGCTGCATACCAGAACGTCTGCCATACCTACGCTATCGAAAACTATGTCAGCGGTGTCGAAGCCGTTCTTGGCGCGCACTAACCAAACGAGAAGAACATGTTTAAATTCCTGAATGCTCGCTACCGCCACATCACCGGGCGACATAACATTCCGTACGCTTCCCTTCCGGTCACGCGCGATCTCGTTGCGGTGGATTCCATCGTGATCCCGTGTACGGGCGCAGATTTCGTCGAAGAAGCGTTATTATCAGCGACGTTTGCAGAACGTTACGCCACTGCCGTCAGCGAGATCGTCATCGTCAGCGATCAGCCTGAATCCGCCTTCGGGGTACTGCCGCCGAAAACCCGCGTAGTGACGCTGAATCTTCCGGTTCGTGAGGATGGATACCGCTATAAGCAGATCTACCTCAGCCGTCTGGTGAAGCTTAACGCCCCGCTGCAGGCGCGCGGTGAAGGCGTATTGATGATCGACTCCGATCTCAACCTGCTCAAGATGCCCGAGATCAACATGGCCGACATGCACATCTACTCCAGCTTCCGTCAGGGCAAAATGATTGCCAAGCTGGACGGCGCGCCAGCGGAGAAAGTGCCGGCATATTACAAGGAGACGGTGCGTCCGTATCTGGTCGATCACGTTAACGGCGCGTTTCTTGCGGCAACCAAAAAAACCTGGCGCCGCATCTGCCCGCTGTGGCTGACGCTGTTCCAGGATACCTGGGAGCTGATGGACGACACGCAGCCGCCGACCGATCAGCTGCCGCTCGCCGCGCTGCTGGACATGCTGGATTTAAAAACGGTTAACCTGGGTGACTGGATGAACTGGCCGGTCTCCAAGAAAATCGGTGGTCAGGAAGCCGTTGTACCGAAAGAGGTGATTGGCGCGCACGGCGGTTTCCCTCTCTCCGAATGGCAGAAATATCTTGAATCGCCGGATAACGCGCTGCTGTTTAAAGGTCAGGACTACACCCGCAAGGTGCGTTACCTGACGGACGAAGAGAAAAAAAATCAGTGAAAAAAGGGGCCGCAGGCCCCTTTTTGATTACTTATCCCAGCTCAGGATCACTTTCCCTGACTGGCCGGAACGCATCGCGTCGAAGCCCTGCTGGAACTCATCGATGGAGAAACGGTGAGTAATAATCGGGGACAGATCCAGACCGGACTGGATCAGCGCCGCCATCTTGTACCAGGTCTCGAACATCTCGCGGCCATAGATACCCTTGATGAACAGCCCCTTGAAGATGACTTTGTTCCAGTCGATGGACATATCTGACGGCGGAATACCCAGCATCGCGATACGGCCACCGTGGTTCATGGTGTCGAGCATGGTGCGGAACGCCGGTGGCGCGCCGGACATCTCCAGACCCACATCAAAGCCTTCGGTCATGCCCAACTCTTCCATCACGTCGGTCAGGCTCTCTTTCGAGACATCCACCGCGCGGGTAACGCCCATCTTACGCGCCAGCGACAGACGGTATTCGTTCACGTCGGTGATCACCACGTTGCGGGCCCCCACGTGCTTCGCTACGGCTGCCGCCATAATGCCGATGGGGCCTGCGCCGGAGACCAGCACGTCTTCACCCACCAGGTCGAAGGAGAGCGCAGTGTGTACCGCGTTGCCGAACGGGTCGAAGATAGAGGCCAGATCGTCAGAGATGTTGTCCGGAATTTTGAACGCGTTAAACGCCGGGATCACCAGGTATTCCGCGAAGCAGCCCGGACGGTTTACGCCCACGCCGACGGTGTTGCGGCACAGGTGCGTACGTCCGCCGCGGCAGTTACGGCAGTGGCCGCAGGTAATATGGCCTTCGCCAGAAACGCGATCGCCAATTTTGAAGCCTTTCACTTCCTGGCCGATACCGACCACTTCGCCGACGTATTCGTGACCGACAACCATCGGTACCGGAATGGTTTTCTGCGACCATTGGTCCCAGTTGTAGATGTGAACGTCAGTGCCGCAGATGGCTGTTTTACGAATTTTGATCAGCAGATCGTTATGACCGACTTCCGGCTCCGGCACGTCGGTCATCCAAATCCCTTCTTCCGCTTTCAGTTTGGATAACGCTTTCATCACACGTCCTCAGGCAATTACGCCCAGCTGTTTGCCGATGCGGGTAAAGGCTTCCACCGCACGCTCAATTTGTTCAGGCGAATGCGCCGCAGACATCTGGGTGCGGATACGCGCCTGACCTTTTGGCACCACCGGGAAGAAGAACCCGGTGACGTAAATCCCTTCTTTCTGCAGCTCGCGGGCAAACTTCTGCGCAACGACCGCATCGCCCAGCATGACCGGAATGATCGCGTGGTCAGCACCGGCCAGGGTGAAGCCTGCGGCGCTCATTTTTTCACGGAACAGACGGGCGTTGGACCACAGGCGGTCGCGCAGCTCAGCGCCGGACTCCACCATCTCCAGCACTTTGATGGAGGCAGAAACAATCGCCGGTGCCAGGGAGTTGGAGAACAGATACGGGCGAGAGCGCTGGCGCAGCCACTCCACCACCTCTTTGCGCGCGGCGGTGTAGCCGCCAGATGCGCCGCCAAGCGCTTTGCCCAACGTACCGGTGATGATGTCCACGCGGCCCATCACGTCGCAGTATTCGTGCGAGCCGCGGCCGTTTTCGCCGACAAAGCCGACCGCGTGAGAGTCATCGACCATCACCAGCGCGTCGTATTTATCCGCCAGGTCGCACACGCCCTTCAGGTTAGCGATCACGCCGTCCATGGAGAACACGCCGTCGGTGGCGATCAGTACGTGGCGAGCCCCCGCTTCACGAGCCTCTTTCAGGCGTGCTTCCAGCTCAACCATGTCGTTGTTGGCGTAGCGGAAACGCTTCGCTTTACACAGGCGTACGCCGTCGATGATGGAGGCGTGGTTCAGGGCGTCGGAGATAATCGCATCTTCTGCGCCAAGCAGGGTCTCAAACAGACCGCCGTTAGCGTCGAAGCAGGAGGAGTACAGAATCGCGTCTTCCATTCCGAGGAAGCTCGCCAGCTTTTGCTCAAGCTGCTTATGGCTGTCCTGCGTACCGCAGATAAAGCGTACGGAGGCCATGCCGAAACCGTGGGTGTCCATGCCGTTTTTTGCAGCGGCAATCAGCTCAGGGTGATTCGCAAGACCCAGGTAGTTGTTCGCACAAAAGTTGATCACATGGCTGCCGTCGGCAACGGTGATGTCCGCCTGCTGAGCAGACGTGATAATACGCTCTTCCTTGAACAACCCTTCCGCACGTGCGGTGTCGAGGTCGCTGTTTAACTGTTTGTAAAAATCACCACGCATTGCAATTCTCCAGACTCGGCAAATTTCGGCACATATTACCCAAACCTATAGTTCATGACGAGATGACGCAGTATCTCTTCTCGTTTTTGCAGCATAAATCACGTGTAACCCTGCTGCATATCGGTGAATGGCTGAAGGGTCGCCATACTAATGATATGATATGAATATTAGCGTCCGGGATTGTCCCCGGGCTCCACACTTCAAAGGTTACAGTTATGATCATCGTTACCGGCGGCGCGGGCTTTATCGGCAGCAATATTGTTAAGGCCCTCAATGACAAAGGCATCACCGACATCCTGGTGGTGGACAACCTGAAAGACGGCACTAAGTTTGTAAACCTGGTGGATCTGAACATCGCTGACTACATGGATAAAGAAGACTTCCTTATCCAGATTATGGCGGGTGAAGAGTTCGGCGAGATCGAAGCCATCTTCCACGAAGGTGCGTGCTCCTCCACCACCGAGTGGGACGGCAAGTACATGATGGACAACAACTATCAGTACTCCAAAGAGATCCTGCACTACTGCCTGGAGCGTGAAATTCCGTTCCTGTATGCCTCTTCCGCGGCAACCTACGGCGGCCGCACCTCTGACTTCATCGAATCGCGCGAGTACGAGCAGCCGCTGAACGTCTACGGTTACTCTAAGTTCCTGTTCGACGAATATGTGCGTCAGGTTCTGCCAGAAGCGAACTCGCAGATCGTCGGCTTCCGCTACTTCAACGTTTACGGGCCGCGCGAAGGCCACAAAGGCAGCATGGCAAGCGTGGCGTTCCACCTGAACACCCAGTTAAATAACGGCGAAAGTCCAAAACTGTTTGAAGGCAGCGACGGCTTCAAGCGTGACTTCGTCTACGTAGGCGACGTTGCAGCCGTAAACCTGTGGTTCTGGGAAAACGGCGTGTCCGGTATCTTCAACCTGGGCACCGGCCGCGCGGAATCCTTCCAGGCGGTGGCAGACGCGACGCTGGCGTACCACAAGAAAGGCAGCATTGAGTACATTCCGTTCCCGGATAAGCTGAAAGGCCGTTATCAGGCGTTCACGCAGGCGGATCTGACCAACCTGCGCGCCGCAGGCTACGACAAGCCGTTCAAGACCGTTGCCGAAGGCGTAACGGAATATATGGCCTGGCTGAACCGCGACGCATAAGTATGAAGATTCTGGTGATCGGCCCGTCATGGGTGGGCGACATGATGATGTCGCAAAGTCTCTATCGCACGCTCAAGGCGCGTTATCCCCAGGCGATAATCGACGTGATGGCACCTGCATGGTGCCGTCCGCTGTTGTCGCGTATGCCGGAAGTGAACGAGGCGATCCCGATGCCACTCGGCCACGGGGCGCTGGAAATCGGTGAACGCCGCAAGCTCGGCCACAGCCTTCGAGAGAAGCGCTATGACCGCGCGTATGTGCTGCCAAACTCCTTTAAGTCCGCCCTCGTGCCTTTCTTTGCGGGCATTCCGCACCGTACCGGCTGGCGTGGTGAAATGCGCTATGGCCTGCTGAACGACGCGCGGGTGCTGGATAAAGAGGCCTGGCCGCTGATGGTGGAGCGCTACGTGGCGCTGGCCTACGACAAAGGGGTGATGCGCAGCGCGAAAGACCTGCCGCAGCCGCTGCTCTGGCCACAGCTTCAGGTTAACGACGGGGAAAAATCCCACACCTGCAATGCGTTTGGACTTTCATCCGAACGCCCGATGATTGGCTTCTGCCCCGGTGCAGAGTTCGGTCCGGCGAAACGCTGGCCGCACTATCACTACGCCGAACTGGCGAAACAGCTGATCGACGAAGGCTACCAGATTGTGTTGTTTGGCTCGGCGAAAGATCACGAGGCGGGTAACGAAATTCTCGCCACGCTGAGCAACGAGCAGCAGGCCTGGTGCCGCAATCTGGCTGGCGAAACGCAGCTTGAGCAGGCGGTTATTTTGATCGCCGCCTGTAAGGCCGTGGTCAGCAACGACTCTGGCCTGATGCACGTGGCCGCCGCGCTGGACCGCCCGCTGGTGGCACTATATGGCCCAAGCAGCCCGGACTTCACGCCGCCGCTGTCGCATAAAGCGCGCGTCATTCGACTCATCACCGGCTACCACAAGGTGCGTAAAGGTGATGCTGCTGAGGGTTATCATCAGAGCCTGATCGACATTACGCCAGAGCGCGTCCTTGAGGAACTCAACGCCCTGCTGTTGAGCGAAGAAGGATAACGAATGCGGGTATTGATCGTTAAAACGTCTTCAATGGGTGATGTTCTGCATACGCTGCCGTCGCTGACGGACGCCATGCGGGCCATTCCCGGCATTCGTTTCGACTGGGTGGTGGAAGAAGGCTTCGCGCAGATCCCCACCTGGCATGAAGCGGTTGATCGCGTGATCCCGGTGGCGATTCGCCGCTGGCGCAAAGCGTGGTTCTCCGCCCCCATTAAAGCCGAGCGCAAAGCCTTTCGCGATGCGGTGCAGGCTCAGCGTTACGATGCCATCATCGACGCGCAGGGACTGGTCAAAAGCGCCGCGCTGGTGACGCGTCTGGCGCACGGCGTAAAGCACGGTATGGACTGGCACACCGCCCGCGAACCGCTGGCAAGCCTGTTCTATAACCGTCGCCACCACATTGCAAAACAGCAGCACGCCGTCGAACGCACCCGGGAGCTGTTCGCGAAAAGCCTCGGCTTTGCGAAACCCGACGCTCAGGGCGATTACACCATTGCGCAGCATTTTTTACGCAATACAGCCCTCTCCACTCAGCCTTATCTTGTCTTCCTGCATGCCACAACGCGCGACGATAAGCACTGGCCGGAAACGCACTGGCGAAGGCTGATTGAACTAATGCAACCTTGCGGTATCCATATTAAACTCCCGTGGGGCGCTGAACATGAACGACAGCGTGCGGAGCGTCTGGCCGCAGGATTTTCGCATGTTGAGGTTTTGCCTAAACTCACGCTGGCACAGGTTGCTGCGCAGTTAGCGGGAGCGAATGCTGTCGTTTCCGTTGATACGGGATTAAGCCATTTAACCGCTGCGCTGGATCGTCCAAATCTGACGATTTTTGGCCCGACCGATCCGGGTTTGATTGGGGGTTACGGTAAAAACCAGCATCAGATGGTCAGCCCGACTCAGCAAACAAAGGATATTAGCGCAGATGCGATTTTTTCATTTTTACAGGGCAGCCACTGGCTTTCCAACAGGGATATTTAACCCATGAGTTATGTATTTCTGCTGATTTTACTCTTTCCGGTGAAGCTCATCCGGAAGCTGTTTCGCAAGGACACAGGTAAAAACCTTGTCATTCAAACAGCCAAAATCGGTGACTTTGTTAATGCTACGCCCCTCCTGGCGTACCTGCAAAAAAGCGATGTGCTTATCAGTCGCAGCGTGGGTGCGCTGGCGAAGCATGATGACACTATCGAGCAGATTTATTTTATCGAGCAGCATAAGCGCAATCTGTGGCGCAAGCTCTGCTTTGCCTGCAGGATTATGAATCGCTATGACAACGTGTATCTCCTGCAACCCAACAGCGTGAATCTCTTTTTCGCCTCCGTCTGTAATGCAAAAAACAAACAATTTTTAAGCACTTATACGCGCAGATGGTATCACGGCATTTTCTATACCACGGCTGACGGTACCGTTGAGCATGGTAAACAAACGTTGTCGGTCACAAACTATCTGAAGCTGGCGGACCGCTCGCTGACGTGGCAAGACTCCCCAAAGCACGCTACCAGGCCGCTTTTTAAGCCGCAGACTTGGCCGGAAATCCTTGATAAACCCGGCGTTATCCGCATCGGCATCAGTATCGCCGCCGGGAATAAAGCGAAAACCGTTCCGCCCATTATATGGAAGCGAATTGTTGAGCATCTCGCTGACCTGCCCTGCGAGTTTTATGTATTTGGTGCGCCCAATGAGCAGCCGTGGATGGATGATATCACCCGTGCTTATGGTGAAATGCCCAATTTCACCAACCTCATCGGGCAAATCTCCCTTGAAGAGCTTCCCTGGGCGATTTCAAAAATGGATTGCTATATCGCATCGGATTCTGGGAACGTTTATATTGCCGACGCGGTAGGTGTGCCGGTGGTGTTGCTGTTTGGACCATGCTGTCACCATGAACAGCGTCCGCTTGGCAATGTGTTGTTGATTGGTAATGACGACAACATTTGTTCTTATGTGTTTGAAACGCGTTATTATTTTTCACAAGAACGCGAAGCGTTATTCGCGGCAACAGAAGACGCGCTACGCGAGCTTAAACATTTTATCTGCGAGTTACCTAACGTTAACGCAACCACCTATGCTATTGATGCTCAAGGAAACTAATTTCTATGGCTTTTCTTAGCGTCATTATTGCCGCGCATAACGCCGAAGATACGCTTCATGCTACGTTAGAAAGCCTGCACGCCGCGATGGATAATGCGGGCGATGCCGTTGAAGTCATTATCTTTAATGACAGTTCCGATGATGCCACACAGGATATTATCGAGAAATGGTTGCCTGCGTTCCCACACGCGCAATCCCGGTACGTTGAGTACCGTAACGTCGGTCATGTTCGGAACAGTGCAGTGTCTCTGGCATCAGGCGATTACATCACGATGCTGGATAGTGATGATCGACTGAAGCCTTGCAGCCTCAGGGACGCAGTGGTTTTTTTGAAAGCACAGCGTCCAGATATGCTACTGACGCGCTTGCTGGAAACCCGTGATATCAGGAAAATCACCGCATTCTGGCAGGGCTTTACGCCCGTCTCTTTTTCACAGAATGAGGCGATAAAGCGTTTCTTGCAGCATAAAGCGTTTCAGGCACATCTCATCGGTCAATTTATTCATCGGAAGTTGTACGAGAGCAACCCTATTCCCTCGATGGTCTGTTACGAAGACTTTGCGGTATTTCCTGCCATGCTCATGCAGGCAGAAAAAATCTGCTATCAACGCCAGGGGCATTACTATTACATCAAACGTAGCGAAAGTTTGTCGAGTCGTCTCGACGCCAGTAAAATCACGACACTTGTTGAATGTACATTAAAGATGGAAAAAACGTTTCCGCAAGCGTTTAAAAATCTGATTAATTGTCACTGGTTTGATATCTACAGTAACCATCGGCAACACCTTACCGATCAACAGCTCACATTCGTTAAATCACGGGTAAATGCGCTTTATTCGCTATCATTTTTCTTATCCAGCGATGTTCGTTTCAGCTATAAAAAAAGGGTTATTGAGGCATTATGGAAAAAGTAAAATTGCGTCTTTATCAACTGACGCTAATTCTGAGCCTTATCTCGCTTGCATTGGCCTTGATCAGTTCGGGTAAGCAGCGAGAGTTTTTCTATATCGCGATATATGCCAGCATTATCGGCTTAGCGCTCGAATATAAAAAAATCACACTGCGCCCCTTTTCAATAGCACTGCCCATTTTGTTGATTGGGTTACTTAATTTTGCCTGGTACATGGTTTATGAATACCATAGTGAAGGTTTGAACGCATACAGCGATTATCTCGGTTCAAGTAAGAAGCTGATTTTAGCCAGTTTCCTTATTTTCTATCTTGACCGGTTTAAGTCTTACGTTGATAAGGCCTCCTTCCAGAAGTATTTCTTCTATGCCTCAGGCGCGGGGTTTGTCCTCGCCACGGGTTATGGCTTATGGCAGGCATCGCAGGGAATGGTACGTGTTGAGATGGCCATTAATCGCGCGACCGTATCAGCTTACGTATACTCTGTGTTATCTCTCGCTTTTGTATACAGTCTTTATCTGCAGAAAAACGTTAAGCTGTATGTGGCTGCGGGTATCACCATCTTAGTTTCTTATTTCATCATTCTTCTGACGGGGACGCGTGCCGCAATGGGCCTGTATTTGCTTTTGGCCATCGTGCTCACGCTTTACCACTTCAGACGAATTCATCTTAAATCGACGCTGATCTTTTTATGTGTTGTGGCGGGGATTGTCATCGTTAGCTACAAGCCATTGATTTCTCCCAAGATAACGCAAACGCAAATCGAAATAGAAAAGTATGAGAAAGGGTATGACAAAACCTCACTCGGCGCGCGTTTTTCCATGTGGACCGTGGGTATTCAGAACGGGCTCGCGCATCCATTGGGGCAGTCAGTTGAAGATCGCCAGGTATGGACGCAGCGTTATATAAAAGAGGGACATCCGCATCTCGTTACTGCATTAAAATATATCAATGTTCATCTGCACAATGAATTTATTGAGAAATATTCGCTGCAGGGTATCCCTGGGCTGGTGATATTATTCTTTTTCTTTGCGTCGATGATCGTTTACGCGCTTAAAAATAACAATGGCCTGTTGCTGACAACCATGCTCCTGCTTTTATTGTATGGCCTGACCGACGTTATATTGTTGAGCTCAGAAGCCTTGATATTCTTTGTTACCCTGTTTGCCTTGAGTACACCCTTTTCGCAAACCAGACAACGCTGATGATAATGCCCGCTGCGCGGGCATTAATTTTTTTTGTACTGATAAAACTCCGCCAGCGTCATCCCTACGGTTTTATCTGACAACCACGTAAACAGCGCTTCCAGATCGCGATACAAGCCCTCAATCGCCGCTTCATCCTTAAACGTGGGGCTCCCGCCGGGCATAAACTCAGATGAATGAAGCATAAACTCCACATAATCATTCCCCTGCGATAAGCACTGTTGCGCGACCTGAATCATCTGCGCGGGGTTCCCACCAGACGGTCGTAGCCAGTTCACGGACGGTGAGCGATATTTACCGCGAAGACGATCGTAGCCCTGCTTGACGATATTCAACCAGGCCGGGTGTTTATACTGAATACTCATCGGGACTTCGAGTAGCGGGCTATTACCCGCCCGGGAAATATCATCCGTGTCCATGAAGTAGGCATGGTCAGGGAAATGCTGATAATTCGTTCCGCCACTCCCCTGCGGGGCACCTTTCGCGTTGCGCCAGTTCACGCGCGGCGTAACGGAACAATCAACCTGATAGCCCAGTTCAATAAGCAATTTGGCATAGCGGCTATCAAAGGCCCAGCGCCCGGCCCGATGGCTCAGCATTTTGGTCTGGAAGGTCTCTTCCAGCAGGCGGGTCATGAAGAGCACTTTTTCGCGCATCACCTCGTCTGAAAACTCAATCAGATACGGCTGCCAGCGCCAGTCATCACCCGTGAGATCGTGCTCCGGCGGGCTATTCCAGGCATGCAGGTGCATACCCACTTCCCCCTGACCGCGAGCAATAACGTCCCTTGCGAATTCAATGAAAACGGGCTCGATTGCCATCTCATAGTTTGTCAGCCAGACGGGCTTAAAACCAAAACGTTCGCAAAGCGCCTGAAATCGCGCCAGGTAGCGTGCGTTTTCCGTTTTGATCACCCGATGGTTTTGCCAGAGATTATCGCCTTCGGTATCGATCGTGATGATAAACGCTGGTTTTTTCATAATGAGTCCATGAGACAAAGTAGTTAGCGCTATGTTACGCACGCCTCAAAGCAGGAGTAAACCCTTCCAGGGAAATTCCTGACATTGTGGAGAAAGAGTGCAAGTCGCTACCAGCTCTATTAGAATTGCCAACAGTACAACGCCGATAAAATGATGATGAATAACTTACCTGACACGCCTGATTTGCGCATTTTACTGATCAAACTTCGCCATCATGGTGACATGTTACTCACCACCCCCGTCATCGATTCGTTACGCCAAAAATGGCCTGAGGCGCAAATCGACGTGCTTCTCTATGAAGAGACACGCGATATGCTCGCCGCGCATCCGGCGATCGGCACAATTTATGGTATCGATCGCAAATGGAAGCAGCTGGGCACGCTGAAGCATCTCCAGAAAGAGTGGCAGCTGCTTAGCACATTGAGAAGACAGCATTATCACCTGGTGATTAACCTTGCCGATCAGTGGCGCAGCGCCATCGTCACGCGCTTCACCGGTGCCCCGGTTCGCCTCGGGTTTGCCTTTAATAAGCGCAAGAGTGCATTCTGGCGGTTTTGTCATAGCAATTTGGTCTCTGTCGCGAATCACCCGTCCCTGCACACCGTTGAGCAAAATCTTTCCATCCTTTCAGCGCTGCCGGTTGACCCAAAACCCGCCGTCACCATGGCTTACCGCCCGGATGACTGGCAACACGCACACCACCTCTTGACGCAAAAAGGTGTAGGCGAGCGATACATCGTGATTCAACCCACGTCGCGCTGGTTCTTCAAATGCTGGGATGAAGGAAAGATGGCGCAAACCATCACCGCCCTGCAGCAGGAAGGCCACACCATCGTTCTCACGGCTGGCCCGGATAAAAAAGAGATGGCAATGATCGATCGCATTCTCGCTGCCTCACCGAAAACGGGCGTCGTCTCGCTGGCAGGTCAATTGACGCTGCGTCAACTGGCATCCCTTATCGATCATGCGCGTCTGTTTATCGGCGTGGATTCCGTGCCGATGCATATGGCCGCGGCGCTTCAGACACCCTGCGTGGCGCTGTTTGGCCCCTCAAAGCTGACGTTCTGGTCTCCGTGGCAGGTCAACGGGGAGGTTATCTGGGCCGGTGACTACGGCCCGCTCCCCAATCCGGACGCCATTGATACCAACACCAAAGAACGCTATCTCGACGCCATTCCCGTGGATGCTGTCGTCTCCGCTGCAAAGAGATACCTGTAATGAAACACCATCGCCTGGCGATTGTTCGCCAAAAATATCGCCCTGATGGCGGAGCGGAACGTTTCGTCTCCCGCGCGCTGACGGCGTTAAGCAATCAAAATCTTGAGCTCAACGTTATCACCCGCGAATGGCAGGGAGAAAAGCAGGACGACTGGCATATCCACATTTGTGACCCGCGCAAGTGGGGACGCATCAGCCGCGAACGCGGTTTTGCGCATGCCGCCCGCACACTGTGGCAGCAGCAGCAATTTGATATTGTACAAAGCCACGAGCGTATCCCGGGCTGCGACATTTACCGCGCAGGCGATGGCGTTCATCGCCGCTGGTTGCTGCAGCGTGCGCGGATCCTACCCGCCTGGCGCGCACAAATGCTCATGCACGATCGCTACCACCGTTACGTGATGAATGCCGAACGTGAAATGTACCAGGCTCCTGAGTTAAAAGCCGTTATCTGTAATGCTGAGATGATCAAACGAGAAATCGTCGAAGACTTTGATATTGACGCAAAAAAGATACATGTGATTTATAATTCAATTGATTCCAGCCGCTTCGTTCCGGCCGAGGAAGCACAGCGTGCCGCGCTGCGTCAGCAGTTTGGTCTACCAACCCACGCCGTTGTGTTTTGCTTTGTAGGCTCAGGATTTGAACGAAAGGGGTTAGCCAGCGCCATACGCGCTATCGCGGGAACAGCGGCGTGGCTGATTGTGGTTGGGCAGGATAAAGCGGAAAATCGTTATCGTGAACTCGCCCGTTCACTCGGCTGTGAAGGGCAAATCCGTTTCCTGGGGATGCAAAAAGAGACGTTGCCGTTTTACCAGCTATCCGATGGTTTACTGCTGCCAACGCTGTATGATCCCTTTCCTAACGTTATTCTTGAAGCGATGGCCTGCGGTTTACCTGTCATTACTTCAGAGAGTTGCGGCGGAGCCGAATTTATTGAGCAAGGCAACAACGGATTTTACTGTGACGCACTTGATATCAACACATTGAAGGAGGCAGTAGCCGCCATTCCTTCTCTGGAAAAGAATAACAATATGGGGCTAGCGGCACGTGAACGTGTAAAAGAGGCCACCCCCGAAAAACTATCAAGTCAGCTTATTTCGCTTTATCAAAAATTACTGGATTAAAAATGCGCATCCTAATGATTATTGATGGTTTACCCGGTGGAGGAGCTGAAAAAACAGTTCTTACACTTTCCAGCGGATTGATCGAAATGGGGCATCAGGTCTCCCTGTTCTCCCTGCGGAAAGTGTGCGACTACGCCATCCCGGAAGGCATCGATTTTCAGGTTATTCAGGATACGTGTAAAAAGCCGTGGCGGAAGCTGACGGAGATCCCGCGCCGCGCCCGACTGCTGGATAATGCGATTAAGCAGGCTGAACGCAGTGGAAAATTTGATGTGGTGTTCTCCCACCTGCATAAAACTGACCGCATCGTGGCGCACTGCCGCGCACTGGAACGCGATAAAGTCTGGTTCTGCGTACATGGCATGTTCTCGTTCTCCTATCTGCGCCATCGCAGCGGTCTTTCGCGCTGGTTTAAACATTATAAGATTCGTCATACCTACGAAAACCGCAATGTTGTGGCCGTCTCAGCCGCCGTGTTGAAAGACCTCTCGGAAACGCTGGCAATCGATCTTCGTCGCCAGGCAGTTATCCATAATCCTTTCGATATTCCAGAAATCCAGCGTCTGGCGGACGAACCCTATGAGATGCAGGGACAGGATTACCTTATTCACGTCGGCCGCTTCCACGAGCACAAACGTCACGATCGTCTCTTACGCGCCTTTGCGCTGAGCCAGATTGACACAACACTGGTTATGATGGGAAATGGTGCCGATGCTAAAATTCAAAAACTAAAACAGCTGGCTATCGAACTGGGCATTGAAAACAAAATTGTTTTCCGCCCATTCCAGCCCAATCCCTATCCGTGGATTAAAGGCGCACGCCTCTTAGTGTTAAGCTCTGACTGTGAAGGTTTTGGTAATGTATTGGTCGAATCCATTATCTGTCAGACGCCGCCCGTCAGTACAAACTGCCCGGGTGGACCCGCTGAAATCCTCACAGGCGACTTAGCGCGCGGGCTGACAGCATTAAATGATGAGTCACTGGCAAAAACGCTGGCAGATATCTATGCCTCTCCGCCAGTCGTTGATCGCGCAACGATCGCATCGTTCGGCATCAATGCCATCTGCCAGCAATATATTGCTTTGGTCGACAATCCATAATAATCAGGTTTCTTATGCAAAATTCAGCGCCATTATTAAGCGTGGTGGTTGCCGTTTATAACGGCGAAGCGTTCCTGGACCAGTTCTTTACCTGCCTTGTCAATCAACACATCGACAGCATGGAAGTCATCATCGTCAATGACGGCTCCACTGACCGCTCGATGGAGATTGTCGAAAACTGGCGAGAAAAGCTGCCGCAGCTGCAGGTCATTGAGCAGAAAAACCAGGGTGTTTCCATCGCGCGGAATAGCGGTCTGGCCCTCGCGACGGGTCAATATCTTTCCTTTCCGGATATTGATGATGTCTTTAAACCCGGCATGTATCAGCATCTGCTGGATATGGCTGTTACGCAGGATCTGGACGTCGCCACCTGTAACGGGAACTACGTCTGGGAAAATAATAAAAAACCCTCGCGCCCGATTTTCCCTGAGGACAAACTGGCCTCGACAGGCGTGATGACTGGCGCGGCGTGGTTAAAGATGGCGCTGGATTCTCGTAAGTTCCTCCACGTCACCTGGTTGAATATCTATCGCCACGACTTTATCCGTAAACACAGTTTCCATTTCGAACCCGGCCTGCGCCATCAGGATATCCCGTGGACGACTGAAGTGCTGCTCGCGGCTGAGCGGGTTCAGTACACCAGTGAACGTTATTATGACTACTACATTCACTCCGCATCGGTGTCCCATATGCCGGACAATGACGACACGCTCATTCGCTCGGCGCGCCATTACATGAAAATCCTGCAGATGCTTGATGCCATCAATCAACGCTACCCGGATAAAGTGAAAGGTATCCCGGCCTGCCACTGGCAAATCGCAAAAGAGGGACTGGGGATTATTCACACCTTCGACAACATGAAGGATGAGAAGAAGAAATCCATGATTATTAAAGAGTTCTTCGAAACGGGTATCTGGAAACTCATCTGGAAAAGTGCAAAAAGTCCGCGTTTACGCTGGCGACTGGGCCGCCGTTACTTCCGCTTAAAGCGGTATCTGGCATAAGAGATAGCTTTACCTGGCTTAAATGCTTAGAATTTGCCCGCCGAAACTAAAAAAACGGATAATCGATTGGAATTGTTGTATACCGCCCTGCTCTATCTCATTCAGCCACTGGTGTGGCTGCGACTGTTGCTTCGTAGCCGTAAAGCACCCGCGTATCGAAAACGCTGGGCTGAACGCTATGGCTACTGCCGTAATAAAGTTGCCCCGGACGGTATTTTGCTCCATTCCGTTTCAGTTGGTGAAACGCTGGCGGCTATCCCGCTGGTTCGCGCCCTGCGTCACCGATACCCGTCACTGCCGATCACCGTCACGACGATGACGCCCACCGGCTCTGAGCGTGCGTTATCCGCTTTCGGAAAAGACGTGCATCACGTCTATCTGCCTTACGATCTGCCCTGCGCCATGAACCGTTTCCTGAATACCGTTCGCCCGAAACTGGTGATCGTGATGGAAACCGAGCTGTGGCCGAATATGATTTCTGCCCTCCATGCCCGTAAGATCCCATTGGTTATCGCTAATGCCCGCCTGTCTGAGCGCTCGGCGAAAGGGTACGGCAAGCTGGGCAAATTTATGCGTCGCCTGCTGAGTAAAATCACCTTGATTGCGGCGCAGAATGAAGAAGATGCGGCGCGCTTCATCGCGCTAGGCCTGAAACGCAACCAGCTTGCGGTAACGGGCAGCCTTAAATTCGATATTTCCGTCACGCCTGAACTCGCCGCCCGTGCGATCACGCTGCGTCGCCAGTGGGCCCCGCGACGTCAGGTCTGGATTGCGACCAGCACCCACGACGGCGAAGAAGAGATCATTCTCCAGGCGCACCGTAAGTTGCTGGAAACATTCCCTGATTTACTGCTTATCCTCGTGCCTCGCCATCCTGAGCGCTTCAAAGATGCCCGCGATATGGTGCAAAAAGGGGGTTTCAGCTACACCCTGCGCAGCAGCGGTGAGATCCCTTCCGGCAGCACTCAGGTAGTGATTGGCGATACGATGGGCGAGTTGATGCTTTTATACGGCATTGCTGACCTCGCTTTTGTCGGCGGCAGCCTGGTCGAGCGCGGCGGTCATAACCCACTGGAACCGGCAGCACACGCCATTCCGGTACTGATGGGACCGCACACGTTTAACTTCAAAGATATCTGCGCGAAATTGCAGCAGGCCGATGGTTTAATTACCGTGACCGACGCGGATTCTGTGGTCAAAGAGGTATCGACCCTTCTGACTGATGAAGATTATCGCCTGTGGTACGGGCGTCATGCCGTCGAAGTACTGCACCAGAACCAGGGCGCACTGACCCGTCTGCTGCAGCTTCTGCAACCTTATCTGCCTCAGCGGAGCCACTAATGTCAACGCGTCTGTCGGTCGTGATGATCGCCAAAAACGCCGCCGACCTGCTTCCGGATTGCCTGGCCTCCGTCGCCTGGGCTGATGAAATCGTCATCCTGGACTCCGGCAGCACGGACAACACGGTAGATGTCGCCCGCGCGGCGGGCGCAAAAATCTATACCAATACTGACTGGCAAGGTTATGGCATTCAGCGCCAGCGCGCGCAGGAATATGCCACCGGCGATTATGTGTTAATGCTCGACACTGACGAACGCATCACGCCAGAACTGCAGCATGCTATTCAAACGGTGCTTTCCTCGCCTCAGCCAGGTGCGGTATACAGCATTGCCCGCCGCAACTACTTTCTTGGCCGCTTTATGCGCCACAGCGGGTGGTATCCTGACCGCGTGATGCGCCTCTACGAGCGCGAGCGATATCAGTACAACGACAATCTGGTCCATGAATCCCTGAGCTGCAACAGCGCGCAGGTCATCCCCCTGACGGGCGATTTGCTGCACCTGACCTGCCGTGATTTCGCGAGCTTCCAGCGTAAACAGCTCAACTATGCCACCGCATGGGCGCAGGAGCGTCACCAGCGCGGCAAGAAGACCTCGCTGACGGGTATCTTCACCCACACACTGGGCGCGTTTCTGAAAACGCTGCTGCTGCGCGGCGGCGTGCTGGACGGTAAACAGGGCTGGTTACTCGCAGTGGTCAATGCCCAGTATACTTTCAACAAATACACCGAGCTGTGGGCGCTCTGCCGCGGCTACTCTGAGAAAACGTGAGCCATGAGCACAAAAGCGATTTATCCGGGTACCTTCGATCCGATCACCAACGGTCATGTTGATATCATCACCCGTGCGGCGTGCATGTTCGACAAGGTGATCCTGGCGATTGCCGCCAGCCCCAGCAAGAAGCCGATGTTTGACCTGAACGAGCGCGTTACGCTCGCCACCGATGCCATTTCGCATCTGCCGAACGTTGAGGTGGTTGGGTTTAGCGACCTGATGGCTAACTTCGCCCGCGCTCAGCAGGCAAACATTCTGATCCGGGGTTTACGCGCCGTAGCAGACTTTGAGTATGAAATGCAGCTGGCGCACATGAACCGCCATCTGATGCCAGAGCTGGAGAGCGTGTTCCTGATGCCCTCCAAAGAGTGGTCGTTTATCTCTTCCACGCTGGTAAAAGAGGTGGCGCGTCATCACGGCGACGTCACCCACTTCCTGCCGGTTAACGTCCACCAGGCCTTGATGGAAAAGTTAAAGTAACGCTATTTCTGGCACTGACGGCAATAGAACGTGGCGCGCTGGGCGTGCTTCGTGGCAATAACTGGCGTCCCGCAGGCTCTGCACGGTTCACCCTTACGGCCATATACCTGCAGCTCCTGGGCAAAATAGCCCGGCTTCCCGTCGCTTTGCAGGAAGTCCTTCAGCGTCGTCCCGCCCTGCTCAATAGAGCGCAGCAGCACCGCTTTAATCACTCTGACCAGCAGTTCGCACTCTTGCGCCGACAGCGAAGAGGCCAGCCGATCGGGATGGATCCCGGCCGCAAACAGCGATTCGCTAGCGTAAATATTCCCCACGCCGACCACCAGCTTGTTATCCATCAGCCAGGGCTTAATCGGGGTCTTTTTCTTTGCGCACTTCTCTTTCAGGTATTCCGCATTAAACGCATCTGACAGCGGTTCAGGCCCGAGATGCGCCAGCACGTTGTGCCCTTCCAGCTCCTTCGTCCACAGCCATGCGCCAAAACGCCGCGGGTCGGTGTAACGCAGCACTTTGCCATTGCTCATCACCAGGTCAACGTGATCGTGCTTTTCCGCAGGCAGCTCTTCAGTAAGGATGCGCAGGCTCCCGGACATCCCCAGATGGATAATAATCCAGCCGTCAGGCAGCTCCAGCAGCAGGTACTTGGCACGACGCTGCACGCTAAGGACGGGTTTGTCACTTAACGCGTGGATCTCATCGGACACCGGCCAGCGCAGACGCCCATTACGGACAACTGCGTGAAGAATGGTTGCGCCGACCAGATGGGGCTCAATGCCGCGACGGCTGGTCTCTACCTCAGGTAATTCAGGCATGGTTCCTCCGTTGAGATGCAGAATGCAAAAAACCCCGCAGATGCGGGGTTTTTCAATACAAGGAGACTAAAATTATTTGATTTTAGCTTCTTTGTACAGTACGTGCTGGCGTACAACTGGATCGAATTTTTTCAGTTCCAGTTTTTCCGGCTTAGTACGTTTGTTCTTCGTGGTGGTGTAGAAGTGACCTGTACCAGCAGAAGAAACCAGCTTGATTTTCTCGCGAATACCTTTAGCCATGATTTATTTCCTCTTTAAGTACTTAGTACTTTTCGCCACGGGCACGCAGTTCGGACAGAACTGTATCGATGCCTTTCTTATCAATAACACGCATACCTTTAGCAGATACACGCAGGGTGACAAAACGCTTCTCGCTCTCAACCCAGAAACGGTGAGAGTGCAGGTTCGGCAGGAAACGGCGTTTAGTCGCGTTCAGTGCGTGGGAACGGTTGTTACCGGTCACCGGACGCTTGCCAGTAACTTGGCAGACTCGGGACATGTCTATTCTCCAAAAATCAAATTAGCTCGAGCTTCGTATGGGGTATCGGCGCCTCGTCAGGCTTTACAGCCCGGTCATCGCATAGTTCTAAGTGAACTCTCGATTGCCAGGCCCAAATGCCAAACCCGAGATTCTCAAAGGTGGCGTAGTATACGCTGACTCGGCGGTGTGCTCAAGTCCCGAACAGACAAAGATCCCGATGGATCGCGAGAAAGGGTCTAAATCCAACCACGTTCCGCAAAAGAAATGTACTCTCCGCGGCCAATTATCAGATGGTCCAGCACACGAATGTCCATGAATTGACAGCATTTGATAATGCGTTCGGTGATTTCTTTGTCCGCTCTGCTCGGTTGTGCACAGCCAGAGGGGTGATTATGCGCGAGGATCACGCCGGCTGCATTCACTTTTATCGCTTCCCGCACAATTTCTCGCGGATAAACCTCTACGTGGGTCAAGGTTCCAGAGAAAAGGTGAGTGTGTTTCAACACCCGGTTCTTATTGTCGAGAAAGATCACCATGAAGATCTCCCGCTCCATATCTGACAGCTGGCTTTGCAGGAATTCGCGGGTCATCGCCGGAGTAAGGATCGGATCTTCCTCCTCCATACGGACATTGTAAAAACGGCGGGCAAGTTCAGCAATCCCCCTCAGCTGGGCATATTTCGCCACGCCAATCCCTTCAACCTGCGCAAACGCTGCCAGATCGGCGGTCAGCAAACCATGCAGTGAACCGAAATGTTCTATCAGCTCTTTTGCCAGCGTAAATACCGTTTTCCCCTGCGTACCCGTACGCAAAAAGAGCGCCAGCAGCTCATCGTCTTTTAACAAGGTGACGCCATATCGCAGCAGTTTTTCGCGCGGTAACAGCAGTTCCATCTCTTCCATGCCCAGCCTCCTTCTGTTTGCCATCATGCTGCCACAGGCCAATCCGGGGCTCGACGCTGACTTTTCGTTCTTGCGTAACGCCTCGCAAAGTGAACGAAGGACAAAATCACCCCGTTTTTGTGATTGTGATAAAATGCCCGCTCTCTGGTGAAACCCAACAGGAAAGAATCATGATGAGCCTGGCCGGTAAAAAAATCGTTCTTGGCGTGAGCGGCGGTATTGCAGCCTATAAAGCGCCGGACCTGGTGCGTCGTCTGCGCGAGCGCGGGGCGGATGTGCGGGTCGCGATAACCGAAGGTGGCAAAGCCTTTATCACGCCTCTGAGCCTGCAGGCTGTCTCGGGGTACCCGGTATCCGACAGCCTGCTTGACCCTGCTGCAGAAGCGGCGATGGGCCACATTGAGCTTGGGAAATGGGCAGATCTGGTGATTCTTGCCCCCGCCACGGCCGATTTGATTGCCCGCGTGGCGGCGGGCATGGCGAACGATCTGGTCTCGACCATTTGCCTCGCGACACCTGCGCCAGTCGCCGTCGTGCCCGCTATGAACCAGCAGATGTACCGTAATGCAGCCACCCAGCACAATCTGGAGACGCTGGCATCACGCGGCCTGCTTATCTGGGGCCCGGACAGCGGCAGCCAGGCGTGTGGCGATGTTGGCCCGGGTCGTATGCTGGACCCGCTGACGATTGTTGATATGGCTGCAGCCCATTTTTCGCCTGTCAACGATCTGCAACATCTCAACATCATGATTACCGCGGGCCCCACGCGCGAACCGCTGGACCCGGTGCGTTACATCACTAACCACAGCTCCGGCAAGATGGGCTTTGCCATTGCTGCTGCTGCTGCAAAACGCGGCGCGAACGTCACGCTGGTGAGCGGCCCGGTCTCACTGCCGACACCTCCGTTCGTTCAGCGCATTGACGTCACTACCGCGTTGGAAATGGAAGCCGCCGTGCAGGCCCATGCGCAAAACCAGCAGATTTTTATCGGCTGTGCGGCCGTCGCGGATTACCGTGCAGAGACCATTGCAGACGCCAAAATCAAAAAGCAAGGTGATGAATTAACGATAAAAATGGTGAAAAACCCGGATATCGTTGCTGGTGTCGCCGCACTGAAAAGCCATCGTCCTTACGTTGTTGGGTTTGCCGCAGAAACAAATAATGTGGAAGAATATGCCCGGCAAAAACGTACTCGCAAAAACCTCGATTTGATTTGCGCGAACGACGTATCGCTGGCCACGCAAGGATTTAACAGCGACAGCAATGCACTGCACCTTTTCTGGCAGGATGGAGATAAAGTCTTACCGCTTGAGCGCAAGGAACTCCTGGGCCAACAATTACTGGACGAGATCGTTACCCGTTATGATGAAAAAAATCGACGTTAAGATTCTGGACCCGCGTGTTGGCGAGCAATTTCCGCTGCCGACCTATGCCACCTCCGGCTCTGCCGGTCTTGACCTGCGCGCCTGTCTCGATGACGCCGTAGAACTGGCTCCAGGTGCAACCACCCTGATCCCGACAGGCCTGGCAATTCACATTGCTGACTCGTCTCTGGCGGCGGTGATCCTGCCGCGTTCTGGGCTGGGCCATAAGCATGGCGTCGTACTGGGTAACCTGGTCGGCCTGATCGACTCTGACTATCAGGGTCAGCTGATGGTATCCGTCTGGAACCGTGGTCAGGACAGCTTCACCATTGAACCGGGCGAGCGTATTGCGCAGATGGTCTTCGTACCGGTTGTGCAGGCAGAATTTAACCTGGTGGCAGACTTCGACGCCACCGACCGTGGCGAAGGCGGCTTCGGCCATTCCGGGCGTAAATAACCGTCCGATAGATACGCATCTCACAGCGCCATAATGCAATAACAAACCGCAAACGTCAGTTTGCGGTCGCTGTGTGGATGCCAGCCTGGCAAGTGCTTATTTTCAGGGGTATTTTGTAACATGGCAGAAAAACAAACCGCGAAAAGGAATCGTCGCGAAGAAATACTTCAGTCTCTGGCTCTGATGCTTGAATCCAGCGATGGCAGTCAACGCATCACTACCGCTAAACTGGCCGCCTCTGTAGGCGTGTCTGAGGCGGCGCTGTACCGTCATTTTCCGAGCAAAACCCGGATGTTCGACAGCCTGATCGAGTTTATTGAAGACAGCCTGATCACGCGCATCAACCTGATTCTGAAAGACGAAAAAGACACCACCGCGCGTCTGCGTCTGATTGTGCTGTTAATCCTGGGCTTTGGTGAACGCAATCCGGGCTTAACCCGTATCCTCACCGGCCACGCGCTGATGTTCGAGCAGGACAGGCTGCAGGGGCGCATTAACCAGCTTTTCGAACGTATTGAAGCGCAGCTGCGCCAGGTACTGCGCGAAAAGAAAATGCGTGAAGGCGAAGGGTACACCATCGATGAGACGCTGCTGGCGAGCCAGATCCTGGCGTTTTGCGAAGGGATGCTCTCCCGTTTTGTGCGTAGCGAATTCAAATACCGACCAACGGACGATTTTGACGCCCGCTGGCCGTTAGTGGCAGCTCAGTTGCAGTAACACCGTTGCCGGATGGCGGCTTCGCCTTATCCGGCCTACGAAATACGCAGGCCCGGTAAGCGTCGGGTATGAACCGGAAACATGGGTAACACTTTAGACCGGATACATGGGTAACAGTTATAACTGGCATAGAAGAGGAGACTCGCTATGCCCTGGACTGAGACCCGACCTATGC
>NZ_JAHUWD010000007.1:0-227473 GCF_019219165.1 Enterobacter sp. ENT02 | reverse complement strand
ATGCCGAACTCAGAAGTGAAACGCCGTAGCGCCGATGGTAGTGTGGGGTCTCCCCATGTGAGAGTAGGGAACTGCCAGGCATCAATTAGAAGAACCCCGTACCGAAAGGTGCGGGGTTTTTTGCTTTGTGCTTCACCTTCTCCCTGCGTCAGAAAGAATAGCGCCCCCAGAAATATAATAGCTCACCACTCTTCTCCTTATTTTTAAATAAATTCACATTTCCTTCTACGAAATATCTTAATTTCCCATGTTTTATAAATTTATTCACGCGGTAAAAGCATCATGAATTTAAGACTATTCATGTCACTCTGCGAGATATAACACCCTGCTTTCGTATCCTTGCGAGTTAACAATGCGTATATATTCCACATTAAATGTATTGCTTTGTGGTGAAGTTTTCATTTGGTAGCATTTAAAATAGTTCGAAGAAACGGTGATGTTTAATATTTGCGAGTTTCATTATTCGCATATCGTTTCCAGAACAAAACCAAGAGTTAATTTCACTCGCGTATATTATTTTTGTAGCGTGACGACTCTTTATTTCTCAGGATATTGGTAAAAACAGGATATTTTATGAAACTGAATAAAGTTGCTATGGCTGTCGCTTTGACCGCTGCTCTGGGTTCAATGTCTGCATTCGCTGATACGACGAATGGCCAAATTGAATTCCAGGGTGAACTGGTGAATACCGCATGTGGTCTGGCGCCAGGCTCCAGCCCGGTAAGCGTTGATTTTGGCCAGATTCCTGTTTCTGCGCTGGCTAATGGTGCGCGCGCCGGAAACGTACATCAGAACATCGAACTGCAGCACTGTGACACCACTGTTGCTCAAACTGCTGAAGTAACTTACTCCCCAACCAGCGTAAACCCAACGGATGCGTCTCTGGCAGCCTTCACCTCTGGTACTGCGTCTGGTGCGGGTATTGGTCTGCGTGACAGCGCCAGTCAGGACGTTGTCTGGGGTAACGCAACCACCCCTGTTCAACTGGTTGATGGCACCAACACCATTCCGTTCGTGGCATATGTGAAAGCAGAAAGCGCAAGCGCGAGTGTGACGGCGGGTTCCTTCCAGTCAACGGTTAACTTCGAGATTGCTTATCAGTAATCCGCAGAGCGGAGTCAGTGCGGGAAAATTTCCCGCACTATTAAAGAACGAAAATAAAAACGTGTTTTTAATGCCGATTTATTTCGCTGTCGCGACGTAACTATTAAAGCGGAAGGCGTTACGGCGTTCGTACACGTTTTTAAATTGTCGACACCCACAAAATAACTATAACGCAGTGGAACGCAGAGCGCTTTTAATGGATTTGTTCGGGACGGGGATCATGTCAGTAAAATTAAATACTAATCTAACAATAATTGCTCTCCTGGTGATGAATTGCTGCTATGCGGCAACGGCGCGCGCGGAGGAGCGAGTTGAGTTTAATACTGATGTTCTGGATGCTTCGGATCGTACCCGTATCGATCTATCTCGCTTTGCGACAGATAACTATGTCACACCTGGTGACTATTTGCTGGATATCCGTATTAACGGCCAGTCGATAGGCCAGGAGAAAATCCGTTATGTGGAATCGCCTGACGGCAATCGTACGCTGCCGTGTATCAGCGGCGACCTGCTGGACAAACTGGCGCTGAAAGAAGACGCACGTACACAAGTCGCTCAAATCTATGAAAACTGCTATTCCCTGCAGCGTCTGTCGGGGGCGAAATTAAGTAACTATGCCGGTGTGCTTGATATCACCGTACCCCAGGCATGGATGAAGTACAACGACCTTGACTGGACGCCGCCTGAACGTTGGGATGAAGGTATCGCCGGTCTGATTTTTGACTACAGCATTAACGGACAGCTGACGCGTCAGTTCAGCGACAATGAAAACTACAGCGCGATATCAGGCTACGGTCAGGCGGGAGCCAACATCGGCGGCTGGCGTATGCGCGGTGAATATCAGACAAGCTACTACAGCCAGACCCATCAATCCAATTTTGACTGGAACCAGATCTACGCCTACCGGCCATTGCCGATGATGGCGGCAAAACTGACGCTGGGTGAGATTTACCTGAACTCGCAGGTTTTTGATACGCTGCGATTTACCGGGATTAACCTCGCCAGCGATGAGCGGATGCTTCCTCCGGCGCTACAGGGCTATGCGCCTGAAATCCACGGTATTGCCCGTTCGAATGCCAAAGTGACCGTCAGTCAGAGCGGGCGCGTCATTTATGAAACCACCGTCCCCGCTGGACCGTTCAATATTCAGGATTTGCGCAGTTCGGTGCGCGGTACGCTCGACGTGCGCGTTGAGGAGCAGGATGGCTCAATCTCGATGTTCCAGGTGAACACCGCCAACATTCCATATCTCACGCGTCCGGGCTATGTCCGTTACAACCTGTCGGGCGGCACGCCGTCTCGCTATAACCACTCACTGAAGGGGCCAACGTTCCTGTCTGGCGATTTCTCCTGGGGGATCAGTAATGCATGGTCGTTGTACGGTGGCCTGCAGTCGTCGGGTGAAGCCTACACCGCAACCTCTCTGGGGATTGGTCGCGATCTTAACGCGTTAGGAGCCATCTCCATTGATGCCACTGAGTCGTGGAGCCGTGAGCCTGACGGGAAACGTCTGAAAGGCACCTCATACAAGCTGAGCTACGCGAAAACCTTCGACGAATACAACAGCTCAATTACGTTCGCGGGATACCGCTTCTCGCAGGAAGACTTCCGCACAATGGCGCAATACCTTGATGAGCGTTATCAGGGTTATGACCGTGTCGGGCGCGAAAAACAGCTCTATACCATCACCGGGAGTAAAACCTTTTGGGCCGGTGAAGCGGGTAAAGCGACAACCGTTTTTCTCACCTGGACCCACCAAAACTACTGGAATCAACGCAGCCAGGATCGATACGGCCTGTCCGTGGGACGTGTCTTCCGCATCGGCGATATCAACGGTATCACCGCCAATCTTTCCGCTTACCGTACTGACTATAAAGGGCAAAAGGACGACTCCATCTCCCTCTCATTATCTGTGCCGATTGGGGATAACAAATGGGCAGGGCTGGACATCCAGACCAACAACGGTAAAACCAGCCCGATGGCGTCATACACCGACAACAGCGATTTCAACAATCTGTGGCGCGTTCGCGCGGGTGCCAGTCAGAACAGTAACGCCAGCGTGGACGGCTATTACCTGCACCGTTCGCAATTGGCGGAAATTAATACCAACGCCAGCTACCAGCAAAATGAGTTTATGGCGTTAAGTACCACCCTGCGTGGCGGTTTTACGGCGACCCGGCATGGCGCGGCGATGCATAACAGCGGCGCAACGATGAACACGGCACGTGTCATGGTCGATACCAACGGCATTGGCGGCGTCCCTCTCAATGGCGAAAAGTCCCGGACTAACCGCTTCGGTATTGCCGTTGTACCGGATGTAGTGAGCTACAACAGCTTTGACACCCGCGTAGACGTCGATGCCATGGATGGCGATATCGAACCGGCAAGAGCCATCAGTACCAGTACCCTGACGGAAGGGGCCATCGGCTATCAGGCTTTTGGGATGGCGAAGGGGATGAAGATGATGGGCACGTTACGCCTCGCAGATAACAGCGTCCCACCTTTCGGGGCGGAAATATACAACACCGATGGCGTAAGCGTCGCCATGGTGCTGGAGGACGGCAAGGCATGGCTTGCGGGCATAAACGCCAATGAAACTCTGAATGTCATGTGGGGGGGCAAACAGCAGTGCAAAGTGACCATCCCGCCCGGCGTGAACAACGGACGTTCGGACACGCTTCTGCCGTGCCGCTAATCCCTGTGTAAAGCGTTATCCCACTGTAATTAAAGGCTAAAAATGAGCAAGAACAGACATAGCAGATATCTTATGGCGGCGTGTGCGCTGAGCCTGTTGAACGGCTACGCGCAGGCGGGCGTCTCTCTGGATCGGACGCGCATCATCATTACGGAGAAAGAGTCTTCGTCCAGCGCCAATCTGTCTAATACCAGTCCGGATATTCCGTTCCTGGCCCAGTCGTGGGTAGAGGATGAAAAGGGCAATAAGATCGCCTCGCCGCTGATTGTGCTCCCGCCGTTGCAGCGAATTAATGGGGGGCAGAAAGGGATAGCGCGCGTCACTAAAACGGCGGGCATCGACAAACTGCCGAAGGACAGAGAGAGTCTGTTCTACCTCAACGTCAGGGAAATTCCACCAAAGCCGGAAAAACCCAACACGCTGCAGCTGGCAATGCAGTCACGCATCAAGTTGTTCTATCGCCCTGAAGCGGTGATCCCGAAGACAAAGGGGGAAGTTTGGCAGGATCGCCTGGTATTCCATAAAAGCGGCAGCGAGATGACCGTGCAGAATCCCACGCCTTACTACGTGACCATCCTCAGCTTGACCAGGGCCGATGGGCAGAAAATTACCCGTTTCCCGGGGATCATGGTTGCGCCTAAATCGAGCCAGAAGTTTGAGGTGACGGATGCAGGCGTTAGCCAGTTTTCGATGAAGTTTGTGAATGATTATGGCGGGCATCCGGAGCTGAAATTCCGGTGTGAAGGCACTACCTGCAAGGCGTTACCCTCCGCCCAGCAGGGCTAATCAGGAAGGAGCCTGACAATGCAAAACCCTTTTCCTTATGCAGCCCTTCTGGCGTTGTGCACGCTCGGATTTTCCGGGTCGGCGTGGTCCGTGGTGGACGGTGAAATTAAGGCGGTAAATGGTACCTATGAATACCTGATTAACATTAGCAATCATGACATTACCAGCAACCAGGTCGGTGCCGTTGTTATTGACGAATTTGACCTGGCCGGGATGTTTCAGGGCCGTGCGTACTGCGCACAACCGATGATAAGCCAGCCGGTATATTACATGTCGCAGGCAACGTTAACCCAATCAGGAATGACGGCGGGTTACCTCAAGCTCAATGACTACATGGACGTTAAAATCGAGATCTACATCGGCGGTAATTTACAGCAGTACAAAACCGTACCGTTCGATAATGTCTCCAACAACGTCAATCAGAACTACTGCAACCCCCCCAGCACCATACTGGACAATCAGTTTGCCTCCGGCGCGAAGGGAAGAGTGACCTTCATGATCACCAAACCCATTATCAACGGGGTGAACTTACAGGGTTCCGAAATCGCAACGCTTTATGGTCGACTGGGGCCGGGTGCCATGGGGCAAACGCCACTGTCGCGCGTCACCATCGCTTCCGGCGTCATCACCGTACCGGATAAATGCATCGTTAATCAGGGGACGCCCATCGTCGTCGATTTCGGCAATATTCCGGGAACGGGCAGCAGGCTGGATGGCATCAATTACAGTCAAAACGTACCGATTCACGTGAAATGCCAGGGCGGCAGTTTTTCCCAGGGAGAGCTGAATATCAAGCTGGGGATCCAGCAGGCTAATCCGGCATTCACTGACGGTAAATACCTGAGTACCCAGGGAACCGCCGACCGGTCTGAGCTGGGCATCGCTTTGCGTGACAGCAAGGGTAATCCCGTGGTGCCAAACACGTTCTATAACGTGCCGGGATTTTCCCACAACGAAGGTGACTGGAACCTGATCGCCGCGCCGGTGGCCAAAAATGCCACCTCGGTTATCCCTGAGGGCGAATTCCATGCATCGGCGACGGTTGTGGCTGAATTCCAGTAAGGAGGGAATATGCATCTCATGATAATTATCCTCGCCTGTTTTTTGACGGCATTTTCTGCGACACCCGCCTGGGCGCGAGGGGAGTTGATTGGTGGCGATCTTGGCTTTAAAGGCGTCGTAATGGCTTACCCCTGCAGTATTGCGCCAGAATCGGGGCGGGTTCTGGTCGATTTTGGTGAGGTGTCAACAAAGTCATTGTATATAAACGGAAAAACAACACCGGTTCCGTTCACTATTACCTTGCAGGACTGTAATCCGAATGTCTTTAACGCGGTGACGGTGACGTTCAGCGGCATCGCCAACGGCAACATGGCGGACCGGCTGGCCATTAACGCCACAGCCCCAGGCAATGCGGGCGGGGTGGGGATAGGATTGCTGGAGGAGGATGATACGCCTGTGCGTTTGAATGTCGCCACGCGTCCCACCCTCATCAACGACACCCTGTTACGGCTAAGCTTCCAGGCCTTTGTTGAAGCGGAACCCGATGCCATTGCAAACGGAACGTTAACGACAGGGCCTTTTACCGCCACCGCAAATTATACATTGAACTATCAGTAGCGGCGCTAATAGGGAACTGCAGCATGAGGTATCAATTTTTTCTTTACGATAAAAATATTTTTTATTCGCAAGGAATTAAAATGGTTATTACCAGCTTACTTGCTGAACAGACGGACGTTTTATATTCCTTAACGGATGACTACGATCAGCTGCTTGCTCAACTACAGCGTCAGGTTAACGGCGAGGGCTGCATGTGGATCCTCTGTGATTTAGATAGCCTGCCGCAAGAGCGGCTCCATACGCTGCAATTAATGAAAGAATTTTATCAGCATGAAAATAAAAGCCTGATTATGCTATTGAGTAAGCACAATATGCCTCTTTTTTTTGCACTGTATTCGCTTTTGCCCACCGCGCATTGGCTGCTTAAAAATGAAAATATTGAGAGCATTATGCCGTTTTTTCAGCGTCTGTTGGATAAAAAACGTCAGGGATGTTGCTTTAGCGCATCGCTGGTCAGCTATACGCAAAAAAAAATTTACGACCGGAGCAGAGATCCCACTATTTCAGGGAGTGAATGGTGGTTGATGGAAGAATTATTTAAGGGGAAATCATTATCGCAAATATCAGATGAAGTAAATGTCGATATCCGTCGCTTGAGCTATATCAAGCGCCACTTAATGAAGAGACTGAATATTAGAAGCAATATCGCTTTATTCTCCGCATTTAGAGGCATTATGCCCTGAATCCGTGAGCCAACCTTTCGGTAGAACGCATTACCGATTTAACGGTGCAAATTATTGCACGTCATTAACTCGAAGTAAGGAAAACGGAAATGAAAAAACTGACAGTGTTTGAAGCCGCTGGCGTTGTAGGGGGAACCTGCAAGACCTGTGAAATCACGTATCAGAACGTCACCGTTGGTGGCGTCACCTCCTGTAAGCAGATCACAACCTGTACGGATAAGCATGGCTGCACGACCAGCATGAGAGATGCTGATTCAAGCAAATGTGGTGGTATCCCTAACCGCTATTAAAATCGGCACTGCCTGGGGTGTGCTGCCCCAGGCTTTTCTACTGTGAGAAAACGATAGTGAACCCATTAACGCGCAAAACAGCGATCGGTTATTCGATCTTTCTGATTATTATTTCCGTTTCGATTACGGTGCTTTTCTATCATGTTTTTGTTTTTAATTCCTTTGCGAAAGATGATTCCGCGACGCAGGCGTTTCGAGAGGTCAGCGCCGAAAAGCTTGCGAAAAGTCCGATAAAAAAAGAGCACAGTATTATCGAGGTCATGTCTTACGGTTGCCATTATTGTGCGGCAAACGAAGAGAACCTTGCAGAACTTACCCGTAAACTACCGCCGGATACCACATTTACCTCTATTCATATTGCAGGCGAGGATAATGGCCTTGCCGCCTATGCGCCGATCTTTGCCACGCTGGAAGCGATGGGAATAGAAAGGGATGTTCGCGACAGTGCGTATAACGCCATTATCACGAGAAACGTCGATCTGACGGATGAGAAAAAACTGAACGGTTGGTTAGCGAAAAATAATATTGATGTCGTCAAGTTTACGACATTGAGGAAAAGTAAAAAGGTTAAAGAGCGTCTCAGCGAAATGGCGGCTATTGCCGATTACTACGATATTAACGCCACGCCGATGTTTATTATTAATCAACGCTATGTTGTCGCGCAGGACCGCGAATTCCCGGCGTTTGCGCAGCGCATGCTGGAACTACTCAAAGAGGATAAATAATTCTGTGATCAGATTATTCATTGTCTGGAGCGTGTTTAGCGTCAAAAATAGCGCGGGAAAAATTGAAGTCATTCAGCGAACGCTTTCTCAGTGCGGTATTTTTCTATTGCGAAAAATAATGCGATACGTGCCTCTCCCCGTGACGCTGGTGGTGGCGAAGGGACTCTGCGCATCGTGGCTTCTCGGACGCGCGTTTCGCTTACGAAACGCGGTGGCTAATGAAAACTATCGTTGCCTGACTGGGCAAACATCCCGGCTGGACGTGGCCTGGATGGCAGTCCGGCGACGCCTGCTGGAAGAGGCCGCCACCTGGGGGCAAAACACGGTGCTGCTTCAGCAAATTCGTGCTTGCGCCGCGGATCTCGATGCGGTGGTCGCACCGCTGCACCAGCAAAACGCGCCCTACATCCTGGCACCGCTCCATACGGTGTCTGACGTGCTGGCTGCCATGATTGGTGCCAGCGTTACGCCGGGTAAAGCGAGCGTGGTGGTTTCTTCCAGCGCTGAGCTTTACAGCGCCCCCGTCCGTGCGCTTGGGGGCGTTGCACTCGCCTACTGTTCAATTCATCAGGAGAACAAAACGCTGGCCAGCGGCCTGATGGAGCTCATCACCGATGTCGCCGTCGGGCAGCAGAACATGATTATTTTTCCTGATATCTCGCCCGACTATACCTCGCAGGCAGAAGGGGCGCGGGTGGCGAAGCTGCCATGTCGTTTATTTGGTCGCAGCGCAAAGTTGCATAGCGGTCTGGTGCGTCTTTCCGGCGCAATTGCCGCACAGGTCGTGTTTTATCACCTCAGCTATAACAACGGCCTGCGCATCCACATTCATCCGCCGGTGAGCAGTCAGAATGTCGCCAGCGTGCTGCCCGTCATCATTGAATCTACCCTGCGAAAGCACCCGCAGGAGTGGCTCCTCTGGCACAGCCATTCTCTCTACTTTATCAATCACTCACTATAAAAATGAAAACCACGATCCCGAATCTGATCTTTCAGGAAGAGACCAACGAGTGCGGGCTGGCGTGCGTAGCGATGCTGGCGCAAACGCAGGGGCAGACGATCTCGCTCGAGACGCTGCGCGGCATTTTTCCAGCCTCCGATCACGGTACTTCGCTGGACACGCTGATGGCCATCCTTGCGCGGTTGGGCATTGCGACGACGCCTGTGCTGTTTGAGCATCATGAGCTAAGTGAACTGCCGCTGCCGGCCATTTTGCACTACGGTGCGAGCCACTATGTCCTGCTGGCCTGGCGTAAAGGCAACCACGTCTGCGTAATGAACCCGGCGATTGGCGAGCAGTGGCTGCCCTTTGCCGCGCTTAAGCAGGAGATCAGCGGTTATGCCCTGATTGTGGAACCCGACCAGGTGCTGGCCGCCGATCCCGAGCTGGCGCTGCCGACAACGGTACAGTCCATGCCAGGGGTGATGAGCATGCAGGAGACGGCGGGCGAGCCGGGTATTTATCGGCTGATGCTGTTGACCTTCCTGGTGTCGTTAACGCTGTTTCTGATGCCCACGATGGTCAGTAGCGCCATCAATCAGGCCTTCTCCAGCGTGGAGAACAGCGGCTTCCCGTACGGTTGGTTTATCCTGGCGTTTGTGGTCTCGTCGCTGATGGCTCTGGGCGTTCGGGCGATCAGCGAACGCTACATCAAACGGTTTGTGCTGATCCACAGCGGCGTCGGATTTTCTCGTCTGCTTCAAAACCCACTACGTTTTTTTGAAAAACGAGCCCCAGGGGAGATCTTCAGCCGCTTTACCGCCTGGCAGATGGGCCTGCTGCAGAAGATCGAGCTGGATAATGGTCTGCGTTCCGATTGGGTGATAGGTGCGATCGCGCTGGCGATCATGTTCTGGATCGCCCCGGTCCTGGCGGCGATCTCCGCCATCGGCGTGACGGTGATGGGGATCATCAGCGTCTGGGCCGTGATCCGCGACCGCTGGTTTACCCAGCAGCTGCAGCTGAAAAGCGCCGCGCTGAATGATTTTTTTATGGAGACCATTCAGGGCATCTTGACCGTCAAAACCGCCGGGCTGGAAGGGCAGCGTCAGGGGCAGTTTGCCGCCTTAAGCCGCGAACTGTTTGCATGCTTACAGCGCCAGAAGGTCTATCAACAGGTAAAAGAGGGTCTGTATCAGCTGAGCGGCAGCCTGGAGATGGTAGCGTTTATGCTGGTGGTGCTGCCGATGGTTCACGGCAAGCTGATCTCACTGGGCGATTTTTTTGCCTACAGCTTCCTGCGGCAAATCTTTACCTCCTACGTCACGCGGATCTTCTACGCCATCATTCAGAAAACGCAGCTGCACGTGATCGACACCCGCGCGCATGCCCTTTTTGCGCCACGGGAAGACGGTACGCGCGCGCCGCTAACAACAATACCCCCAGCTGATGCGGCGCCTGATTTGGACTTTAACGCGCTGGGCTACGGGTACGATCCCGCCATGCCCGTCCTCACATCCGTCTCATTATCGCTCCGGCCAGGGGAGCAGATTGCAATTGTGGGGGAGTCGGGGGCCGGTAAAAGCACCTTACTCCGGTTGATAGCCGGGCTGTTCTCCCCACAGGCGGGAGGATGTTATGCAGGCGGGAACGCGCTGCCTGCCGCACAGCTGGCGCAGTATGTCTGCCTGCAAAGCCAGGAGGACATTCTCTTTAACGCCTCGGTGCGTGAAAACATCACCTTATTCGACGCGTACTACCGGGAACGCGACCGCGGACGGGTTGAGGCTCTGCTTGATGCTCTCGCGCTGGGTGACGTGGTGCGTGCATTGCCAGGGGGGCTGGATGCCCTGATCCGCGAGAGCCACGCGGCGCTGTCTCTCGGCCAGCGTCAACGGCTGTTGCTGGCCCGCGCGCTGTACAGCTCACGCCCTGTTTTGCTCCTTGATGAGCCGACGGCCAATCTTGACGACGAGACCTCGGCAATCGTCATGGCAACGGTCCACGCGCACTGCCGCAGGGCTGGAAAATCATTGATTGTTGTCACGCACAGCGAGCAGGTTTTATCGGGATTTCAGCAGGTTTACCGCCTGGCTGGCGGCAGGCTCAGCCTGCGGGAGGGTGGCAATGAAGCTTGATTCCCGCTGGGTCATGCTGGGCTGCGGTCTGGCGCTTGCCGCCGCGATGGCGGGGTTTTGGGTGGTGATGGACTCGCCCTCACCGCATGCGCGCCTGGCCGTGGAGACTATCGGCACCGGCGACATCGAAAAGGTGGTGCTGGTGACGGGGATCCTGAAGCCAGCGGTACAGGTTAACGTCGGTGCTCAGGTCAACGGGCAGTTGCGTAAATTGTATGTTCGCCAGGGAGAGCGGGTGAAAAAAGGACAACTGCTGGCGGAAATCGACCCGACGCTGCAGGAGTCGGAACTCAGGAATACAAAGGCACAGCTCGCCAGCGCCCGAGCGCAGAAGCTCTCCGCGCAAGCAACGTTGCTGCGCTACCGCCAGGAGCTGGATCGTCAGCGCATGATGCAGCGCGACGGCTCAGGCGTGCGCAGCGAGTTTGAGCAGGCCAGATCGCAATACGCGGTGCAGGTACAGCAGATTGAGGTGAGCGAGGCGCAGATCGCGCAGGCTGAAATGGCGGTGAAAACGGCGCAGGCCAATCTCAGCTATACGCGCATTGTCGCGCCGGTTGACGGCGAGGTATTGGGGGTTGTGACCCGTGAAGGACAGACTATCGTTTCGTCGCAAACGGCGCCGACCATCCTGGTGCTGGCGGATCTCGATACGATGCAGGTACAAACGCGTATCTCTGAGGCGGACGTCCAAAAAATTCATCCCGGCCAGCCGCTCAGTTTTTATGTCATTGCCAATCCGGATAAACGTTACGCCAGCACCATGGGCTATGTGCAGCCTGCGGCGCAGGACGCGATCGAGGCATCCGGCGAGAGAGGTATGGGCGGGAACCCTCAGGCCGCGGCGGTCTACTACACCGGCACGTTCGAGGTGCCTAACGCCGGTCGTGAACTCAAAACGTCAATGACGGCACAGGTATTTATTCAGATCGCCAGGGCCAGTAACGTTCTGCGCGTTCCGGTTGCCGCGCTGGGCCAGGCGATGGATGGCGATCGATACACCATTACCACCGTTGAAGACGGGAATACGCAGTCCCGTACGATCCGCATCGGCATTAACGACCGTCAATACGCCGAAGTGCTTGAAGGGCTGCAGGCGGGCGACCAGGTGGTGCTGGCACAAGACGTGGAGCGAGGATAACGGATGGAGCCGATTATCGTTCTACGGCAGGTCTGCCGAACATTTAACGCGGGCACGCAAACGCTGCCAGTGCTGAGTGATATTTCACTGACCTTTCATCGCGGCGAAATGGTGGCGATTGTGGGGGCGTCCGGCTCGGGTAAGTCCACGCTGATGAACATCATCGGCTGCCTGGACAGGCCCTCTTCCGGAGAGGTACTGATCAATGGCACGCCGGTGCATAGCGCGGATAACCTCTACCTTGCCGATCTGCGCAGTCGTTATTTGGGTTTCATTTTCCAGCGCTATCACCTGATGCCGTATCTGACCGCAGAAGAAAACATTGCCATTCCCGCGCTGTACACCGCGATGTCGGAACGGGAGCGCACGGCGCGCGTGCGGAGATTGGCCTTTCAGCTCGGACTTGAAAACCGGCTACGGCACCGTCCAGCGGAGCTTTCTGGCGGACAACAGCAGCGCGTTAGCATTTGTCGGGCACTGATAAACGGCGCGCACGTTATCCTGGCAGACGAACCTACCGGAGCCCTGGACAGCACCAGCGGTAAGGCGCTGATGGGCGTGTTGCATCAGCTGCATGCGGACGGGCACACGGTCATTATCGTTACCCACGATCGCGACGTCGCCCGACAGGCGCAGCGCATTATTGAGATCGGCGACGGGCGAATCATCAGCGATGTTCAGCACGCCGAGGCTTGTCCCTCAAAACCGCTGCCGGAGCAGGATAACGGGCGGGCGTCACTGGCGCGGCGCCTTCGCGAATCTGTTCGTATGGCCTGGCGTGCACTGGCTGGGCACCGGCTGCGCGCGTTTCTCTCCATGCTGGGGATCATCATTGGCATCGCATCGGTGGTGTCATCTATGGCAGTAGGGGAAGGCGCGCGGCGGTCAATCATGGATGAGATTGGCAAGTTGGGAAATACGACGCTTGAGATACGCCCGGGAACCGGATGGGGCAATGCGCGTCCGGACATGGAGCATGCGCTGTCGATGGAAGACGTGCGCAGTTTGCAGACGCTGCCGTGGGTGATGGGCGTCTCGCCGATCGTCAGCAGCACGGCGCTTGCGGTGCGCAAAGGCTTCGATTCCTCAATGATGCTGTCCGGTGTTTCGCAAGACTTCTTCTCCCTGCAGGGACTGCGCTTTGTTCAGGGCACGGGCTTTACGGCACGTGATGTTGCGGATGGCGAACCGGTCATCATTCTTGATGAAACCGGGCGGGATACGCTGTTCCCCGGTGGGGAAAATCCGCTTGGTGAGCTTGTGCAGATTACCGGTGCGCCGTGGCGGGTGATCGGTGTCGCCACCCGCCCGGGGCCGAAAGTGGTGGGGGGATTCATGGCTGCGTGGGTGCCTCATACCGCGTTGCAGCAGCGACTGACGGGGCAAATACCGCTGGAGTCGCTGGTTCTCCGTTTCCAGCCGCCGCTGGAGCCACAGGAGGCCGCGGAGCGCGTGGAGCGTTACCTGCTGCGGGAACATGGGCGGAAAGATTTCTTTATTCAGACCGATGACCGGCTGGCGAATGCCATGCAAAAAACCTCTGACTCTATGTCGCTTCTGATTACCGCGATCGCGGCCATCTCGCTGCTGGTGGGCGGCGTGGGGGTGATGAACATCATGCTGGTGTCAGTGACGGAGCGGACGCATGAAATCGGCATTCGATTATCGGTAGGGGCGCGTCCCGCGGACATCATGAATCAGTTTCTCATCGAAGCAGTGATGATCTGCGCGCTCGGCGGCCTGGTTGGGGTGCTAGGTGCCTGGCTGGTGGGGCAATTTTTTGCCTTCGTCACAGATGCATTTTCAATGGTGTTTACCGTCTTCCCGGTGCTGATGGCCAGCGGCTTTTCCGCTGCGATTGGCCTGGCGTTTGGTTATTTCCCGGCGCGCAGTGCCGCACGCCTTAACCCCACAGAGGCGCTGGCTCGCGAATGACAAGACACCTCTTTTTAGCCGCGCTGCTACTTCTGGCGGGGTGTAGCGCGATGACCCGCAGCGACTACCAGCGCCCAGTGCTGTCATTACCGACAGGGTGGCCCACGATGACGGAGAAGGAAACGGAAAACGGCTGGCGTTTTAACGATCCCCGTCTGTCTCGGGTAATCGAACAGGTACTGGAAAGCAATAACGATCTCGCGGCGGCAGCCATCACGCTGCAGCAGGCACGCGTTGCGGCAGGGCTAACCCGCACCAACGTGACCCCCGACGTCAGGGCGAGCGGTTCCGTCAGCAACAGTAAAACGGTGCGTCAGGGGACACCTGCACAGGAGAGCTACAGCGGCGGTATTGCTATCGCCTGGGAGTTGGATCTGTGGGGGAAACTGGCGCGTACCCGTGAGCAGAGTGAATGGCAGGCCAGGGCGAGCGAGCAGGATTACCATGCGACCGTCCTTTCTACTATTGGCACCACGGCCCAGCTTTACTGGCGCATCGCCCTGTATAACCAGCAGATCCGCAACCAGCGTGACGGCCTGACGATCTCGAAACAGACCGTGCAGCAGGTGGCGTCGTGGTTTAACGCCGGAAAAGTAGGGCAGCTTGATGTTCTGCAAGCACAGCAAGCGCTGCTGGAGCGGAAAAATCAGCTCAGAACCTTAGTTCAGCAGCGCCAGAACACATGCAATGCGTTAGCGCTGTTGCTCAACAGACCAGCCGAGCAACATGCGGATGAATCGATCGCGCTGGATGTCCATCAGCAGGTGCCCATCTCGCGCACAACGCCGCTGCGGGCGATCGCTCAGCGGCCTGACATTCAGGCTGCTGAGTCGCGCCTGCGCGCTGCGCTTGCGGGTTATGACGCGGCTCGCCTGCAGTTTTACCCCACGCTTTCTCTTGATGCGTCTCTGAATGCCGGAAGCCAGGTTTTCAGTCAGTGGTTCCGCGACCCAATCCTCACAACAGGCGCCGCGCTGGCCTTGCCGTTTATCCAGTGGAATACCCGCCAGCTCACCGTTGAGCAGGCGGATTTAGCGACAAAACTGGCTGCGGTCGCTTTCCGTTCTACCGCCTATACCGCACTCGCTGAAGTGGATGAGGCCATGGAAAACCGGCTAAGCGCAGATGAGCAACGCGCCAGGCTACTTCAGTCGCAGGCCCTGAGCCAGCGGCGATTGTCCCTCACGGAAAACCGTTATCGCGCAGGCGCGGTGGATTTCCAGACGCTGCTCGACGCGCAGGACGAACTGTTGACCACAGAGAACGCCCTCGCGCAAATCCAATACGACTACCTTTACGCCACGCTGCAGCTCTGGCTGGCGCAAGGAGGCGACACGCAATACAGGAAAATGAAAGATGAAGCTTAAACATGGAGATAAGCGGGTTGTTGTAACCGGTTATGGCGCCGTTACACCCCTTGGCGTGACGGCTGATGAGAGCTGGCAGGCGATCGTGAACTACCAGCTTGGGTATCGTTACGTCGATTACACGGCGCAGAATATCAAAACCCATTTTCTTGGGCTGGTGGATAACGAACCCAGCCTGGTCGGGGTGCCGGCCGCCGTCAGACGCCGCCTGCCGCGGTTTGCCCGGCTCACGTTTGGCGCTGCGCGTCAGGCCATGGCGATGGCTTTTGGTGACCAGCCACCGCAGGAGTTCTACAGCCCGTTAGACTGCGGAGCGATCATGGGTACCGGCTGGGGAGGGCTGGACGAAAGTTACGATGCGCAACGTGATTTTTCGGCAACGGGTTTCGCCTCGCCTTTTAACTGTTTTTATTCGATGCCGAGCGTCACCACTGCCGCCTGCAGCCAGTTCTGGGGGCTTAACGGTTTTCAGAATACCGTTGTGGCGGCCTGTGCGACGGGAACGATCGCGATTGGCGAAGCCTACGAGGTGATCCGCACCGGAAGGGCGCAGATGATGCTGGCAGGCGCCGGGGAGTCTCTGACGAGTCCCTGTGCGATCTGGAATATCGACGTATTAGGGGCGTTGAGCAAAGAGGCGCGGGATCCGCGGCGCGCCAGCTGTCCTTTCAGCGCGCACCGTAATGGATTCGTGCTGTCAGAAGGCGCGGCGGTGCTGTGTCTGGAGGAGCGCGAGGGGGCGATCGCGCGAGGAGCAACTATTCTCGGTGAAATCACGGGTTACGCCAATTTCTCTGACGCCTGGGATTTTACCTCACCCGCCGAAGACTGCCTTGCGCGCGTGCAAACCATCATCTCCGTGCTGCGGCAGGCGGAGCTTGAACCCGGGCACCTGGACTATATCAACGCTCACGGTACCTCGACGCCGCTGAACGACATCAACGAAACGCAGTCGCTAAAAATGGCGCTGGGGGATGCGGCCTGGTCTATCCCCATTTCCAGTACGAAATCCTACTCGGGACACTTAATTTCAGCCGCAGGCTCATTCGAGAGCATCGTCTGCCTGCAGGCCATCGCCCACGGAATGATTCCCGCAACGGCCAATTTCCAGCAGGCCGATGAGCGCTGCGACCTTGACTATGTTGTGGAAGGGCATCGTACCGCGAATATCCGCCGTACGCTCAACCTGAGCTTTGGGTTTGGTGGCGCAAACGCGGCGTTAATTCTGGAGAAACATTCATGATGACGCTGCATTACAGCCAGCAGGACGCACGGTTGTGGGCTGCATTTTCAGGGGATTACAATCCGGTGCATTTCGATAAGGCATGGGTGAAATCGCAGGGCGGAAGCAGGCTCAGCGTTCACGGCATGCGCGCATTGCTGGATGTTAAACGTTTCATTAGCCCGGAGGTTCGCCGCTCACCCTTTCTGAAGTGTACCGTGCGGTTGCGCAGACCGCTGTGGCGGGATACCGATTATCTTCTGATGCGCGACTCGAATAAGCCCGTTTCAGCCGCCGTGCACGATCTTACCGCGCAGAAAGTCTGCCTCTCATGCACTATCGTGCCGGTGAGTCTTTTCGCTGTAGAAGAAGCAGAAAGTCAGCGAGAACTCGGCGCGTCAACGATTGCCGCGCTGCACCAGACTTTTTTGCCTCTGCTTCCCGACGCCCGGCAGTGGCATTTTCTTGATGCGCTGCTGTTTCGCCATCTTCTTCAGGATACCGCGCTGTTAGATCAGAACGTCATTGCATCGCTGGTGCCGGCTGGTCGTACGCTGGACGCGCTATTCACCCGCTATCCCGTTGTGCAAACCCATCAGGAGGTTGTTTTCGACAGCCATCTGCTCGCGCCCTGGCAGTCGGTGCCTTTACCAGAACCTCTTGAGATCGAGACATTACCCGCCATGGTGGTCGGCGATCATTTACAAGGTGCAGTGGTGCGAATTGCTGCGCAAACCCGCTATCAACAACACTACATTAGCAGTGCCGTGACGCTGAAAGTCGGCCCGCTGACAAAAGGAAATGCAAATGAAACCGTATGAAAACATCTACAGCAAAATCAGCGAAATGATTGCCGATGCGAAAGATATGACGCTGGAGGCGCTGACGCCGGACACGACGCTGTCGCAACTGGAACTCGACAGCCTCGATTATGTTGAATTGATGGTGCTGGCGAAACGCGAGTTTAATGTGACCCTCACAGCTGAAATGTTTATGAAAAAGCAGCCGATGACCCTCCGCGATTTGAGTCTGTACATCGAACAGGAAATGGCCGGCTGAGATGGAAAAGAGATGGATGTTGATCACTGGCGGCAGCAGAGGAATTGGTCAGGCTTTGGTGAGCCACCTGCTGCCCGACTGGAACATTGTGTTTACCGGCCGCAGTGAGGCCGGTATTGGCCGCACGCTGGCGCAGGCGCGCAAACTGCACACGTCAACCTGGGTTAAAGGTTACCGCTGCGATGGTCGCGATGAGGGGAATGTTCAACGACTGGCGATGTCGCTGCTTGATGAGTTTGGCGCACCCGCGGCGATTATTCACAACGCCGGAATGACCCGTGACGCACTGCATATTCATCAAACGGCACGCGACTGGCAGGATGTGCTGACGAACAACCTGGTTGCGCTCGTGAACTGGAACCGAATTCTCTTGCCCGCCATGATGATGCAGGGCCGCGGAGCCATCGTGCTGATGTCTTCCGTCACGGCAATAAAGGGCAACAGCGGGCAAACGGCTTATGCGGCCAGTAAGGCGGCAATGATTGGCCTGACACGTTCGCTGGCTCAGGAGATGGGACGGTTTGGTATTCGGGTAAACTGTCTGGCACCTGGACTTATTGAGGGAGAAATGGTGGAGGCTATCCCAGAAGCCCGCCTGAAAGCTATGCGGCAGAACATTCCCTTACGCCGTCTGGGGCAAACGCAGGACGTTGCGCACGCGGTTGCCTTTCTGGTCGGAGAAGGGAGCCGCTATCTCACGGGGCAAACGCTGGTGCTGGACGGAGGTTTGTCAGTCTGAGGTAAGGCAACCGCGAGAAGGGCTACTTCTCGCGGCTCATGACGAGCTCAGCTGATTAATTCGCTGTACCAGCGCGCGTCGTTCTTTAACGGATTCCTGGAATATCTGTAATAAAATAGCACTGTGTTGCCGCACGATCCCCGCCAGCTCGGGTGTGATTTCCGCCGTTTCAGCCACGCGAGTCTTAAATTCCGACGATAGCGTGACTCCCTGCAGTAAGGAGGCCAGCCAGATACTGGCTCTGATGATCGTCACTTCCGGGGGATAGGCTGATTTTGCATCTACCGATTTCTGAATCTGACACCACCCGGCAATGTCTCGGATTGCTTCGATGGGATAGAGTTCATCCCACACGGCATTACCCCCATCGGCATGTGCTGGTGCGGCGCACACGGCCAGCGTTGGGAGATTATGCAACAGCCCCCCGATTTCAATTTTCAGACACTGCACAGGAGGAATACCCATCTCTTTGGCAAGGTATCCCGATATTCTCCCAACCACCAAAGAATGCTGAACGCCATGTTGACTGAACCCATCAATAATAAACGCCAGCATACCGGCGATATCACGGAAGTTATGTAAAGAGATGAAGTCGTTATGAATGCGGGGGACTTCTTTAATATAATCGTCAAATGCGGTCGATTTTATTCTTAGCCAAAAGTGTTCGCTTTTTGCGACCCTTCGGAATGCGTTGATATATTCTGGTTGAAATAATTCACTTTCACCGCTGACAATGATTTTTATAATTTCTTCTTTTGCCGTGATGATATCGCCAGCACGATAGTGTGCGATTAAAACATCCAGACGATCCGCCAGATAGATGATATGGCTTTCTTTAGGCGTTTTTACGCCATTAACACACGCGCCTCGACCATTTTTCCATTGGGTATGATGATAGCGTACAATTGCATGTAATGGATTCAGTAAAGGAACACTGGCCAGTAATTCAGCCCCCACAGCGGCGTGATTATTGAGTTCATTATCGTAATAGCTCATGGGCTGGAGGCGAGACTCTTCGTTCAGTCCTCCGATATCATGAAGCAGGGCTGCCAGCAGTGTTTTCCGACATTGCGCAGGCGTAAACTGCGACTCACGTGCCAGAAGCCAGGCAATATACGCCGTTCTGACATGATGCAAGTTAAGTCGGGGGTTGATCATGTCTATTATTTTTGAAATGCAAGCCAGTGATTCTATTAAGTTTATATTCATGATATTGAAAATTTAACTTACGCTGTGCTTCGTTAAAGAAAACCACACAAATTAATTTCGCTTGCAACCATACTGCGGGAATGTGTGGTTACCAAAGAGTATTGTATTATTGTTAAATTTATCGAGGTAAATTATCTTGTCATCAGACCCTTTGCCAAACAATAAATTCAGAGCGACACTGTCGTCAATATTGTCTGTACTATCGCGCAGGGTGAGGACGCTTGTGACTTGATATAAATGTGCGCTGGCGTTAAACGGTGTATATTTTATCTTTAGCGTGCGTGATATAAGTTGGTTTTTATTGTTATGAGAAAGTAAACCATCGATATTGATAAATATATTATCGTTCGACATGTTGAAAAAAATCAGACCTTCAGCATGGATAGTATCGTCATTGATGTTTTGTACAACAGAAAACTGCGACTCACATGAGAAAGTAGAGGGTCTGGTAAACGAAAAAATCCCCCCCGCCAGGGAGAGGCCGAGGCAGAGGAACAGGAAAAAGACGCGCTTAGACATTGGTTTTTTCTCTGTAATAAAAACTTTCGCAGTTGCCGTTATTACACTCAATCAGAAGCAAATGTATAATATTCCCCAGCGCTCCTTTTATCTGCTTTTTGTAAAGATACAATTCTTTAGGCTGTGAGCAGTCGAACGGTTGCGTTGTAAAATTAAAACTATTTTTGACATCCCATAGCGTCAGGGCGGGGGAGGTAAAGATAATGCATTGGTCGTCAACGATTTTATGTATATCCTTCCCGGAATCGACGTTATGAGGCCTAATTAACAAAAGGATTAATACAAAACCCAGCGTCATTATTCGGGCAATCCTTTCAAAAAAAGAAGGAGAAGGTGGGTTGCGGGTGGGATCGGGGACTTTTTCTTCCAGAAAAGGGGTTCGATACTCGCGATCGTTATGGATGACGACGTCATCCGCAATCTTGAAACCAATGCGCGGAACGGTAGTAATGATCTCTTTTTCTACGCCCAGGTCGCTCAGGTTTCTACGTAACGTAGAGATATATTGATTTAGATTACTATTTGATGCTCTGGCACCGTATTGATCAAATACCGAATGGAAAATTTCACTCCTGGAAAGGATATCGCCGCGGTGGTTGAGTAATTCTGCTAACAGACGCGTAGAAGTCTGGGATAATTCAACGCAATCTCCGGTCAGCAGATTCAGGAGAGATGCATCCTCTGTATCAAAAGTGATAAATCCCTCAATATCGTACCTCATTTCCCTCTCCTCCCTAAGCCTTACTTTTCTCTCACATACCGACTGTTTTTGATAAAACAGTATGAAAGTCAGATAAAAATCCTGTTTTTACTTTCATCTAAAGCTAATGTTGCTGGTTGACTCAAGGGATTTCATACTGCTAACGCCTTCAAAAATCAGGAGTCGACAATGAAACTCTCACAGTGTTCATACAACCCGGGTGCTGTACATCCAGGCTACAACGCCCCTCACGACAATCTGCAGATGTTAGCGGCGGAAATGGGAATAAGTGGTCTGGCGACGATCAGAGGGCCGGAACAAATGTTGATTCTCAATTTATTGAAAGATCATAGCACGCGCGGTCTTTCCACCAGGGAGCTTGCCGATCTGTGCGGTATTTCAATTTATAAAGTTAGACACTTACTTCTTCCGCTGGAAAAATATGGCCAGGTTATACGGGATAAAATGCAAAAGCATCATCAGTGGTTTTTATCAAAGAAAGCGACATAAATTATGTTCGCATTCTAACAAGGGGTATTTTTATTTGCAACAATGGGGCGGAAGTCAAATAGATATGTCTAAAACATTTGAAAAATACTAATTATAATCTCGCAGGGTGGTAAGAAAATTCCCAATAAAATTTTTAATGTTCGGGTATTAAGGATAATGTTTTTATGTTTTTTGACTCAGAATAATATTGTTGCTTTTACGACTGAATGCCCCGCTTTCGTAAATGCGGCACGTGCATCTCTGCATCAGGGTTGCCGTGATGAGGAAACACCGTCTGTTTGACCAAAGAAGGCATCTAAAGGGAAGTGAGCGAATGTTTTTTTCAGGCGCAGAAAAGCAAAAACCCAGCCATAGGCTGGGTTCTTTAAATAGTGGTGCCCGGACTCGGAATCGAACCAAGGACACGGGGATTTTCAATCCCCTGCTCTACCGACTGAGCTATCCGGGCAACGGAGCGCATTAAACCGCAAACCCGCCCGATCGTCAACACTATTTCGGGAAAAGCGATTCAACTGCTTAACTTTGCGGCAGTCTGTCGGTTTGTGCGTCGACGCAGAATGCTGGCTTAAGTCAGTGCCCCGCCCATACGGCACTGGGCGAAGCGCAGAATGTCCTCCGCCAGACGGTGAGCAGTATCCACATCCGCCTGACTACGGTTCACCAGCATGCGGCTCAGGCAACCTTCCAGCACCAGCTCCATCTGCTTCGCCACCATCGCCGGGTCATCCACTTCAAGCGTGGTCAGCAGTTCGTGGGTAAAATCATGCGCCGCACGTTTTTGCTGATCCGCCAGCTGATGGATGGGGTGGCCTGGATCGGGGAAGTACGTACAGGCGGCGATGAACAGACAGCCCGGATAGCGGTTGTTGCTGACGCATTCCGTCAGGGCGGTATAACGCGCCAGCAGCTTTTGCTCTGCCGTGAGCTCTTCATTAAGCATCAACTGCCTGCGCCAGATATCCACCTGCTGGCTGAGGTAGCGCAGGGCGTCATAAAGCAGCGCCTCTTTATCGGGCCAGAAGCGGGTAAGCTCGTCCAGAGGGTAATCGATACGGTCGGCGACCATCTCAAGCGTGGTGCTGGCGATCCCTTGAATCTCAAGTAATTGCAGGGCTTGTCCCAGTACGTCTTCACGTTGCACGGTTTTCTCCTCCGTTATTCCCAACGGTTTGTCCCGTCTAAAGTGTTGTTTACGGTTGGCGATTGCGCAAATGCGCGCTGAACGCCGTCGCATCCATAAACCCGGTTACACGCTGCATCGGCTGCTCTTCGCCCTGCTCATTGAAGAACAGAATCGTTGGCAGCCCAAGAACGTTAAGTTGTTTTAGCAGCGCTTTATCCTGCGCATTATTGGCTGTCACATTCGCCTGGAGCAGAACCGTTTCTTTAAGAGCTCGTTGTACCTGCGGATCGCTAAAGGTGTATTTTTCAAACTCTTTACAGGCGACACACCAGTCGGCATAGAGATCGAGCATCACCGGTTTGCCTTTGGCTTGCGTCAGGGCGGCGTTGAGTTCATCCACGTTATTAATCTGCGTGAAATTCAGGTGCGCCTGCGTCTCGCTAACGGGTGAGCCGAACGCCCAATCCTGTAGCGGACGCACGCTCACCAGTGCAGCGGCGAGCAGAAGAATTTGCACCAGGCGCATCCACGTTTTTTTTGCGCCCAGGCTGACGATAAATGCCCAGGCGAAGAAGGCCACGCCGAGCATTGCCCACAGGCGAATGCCCCACACATCACCGATGATGCGCTCCAGCAGAAACACAGGCAGCGCCAGAATCACAAAGCCAAACGCCGTTTTTACCGTCTCCATCCACGGGCCACTCTTTGGCAGCAGACGGTTGCCGAAGACCGTCACCAGAATCAGCGGCAGGCCCATGCCGAGTGCATAGAGGTACAACGTCCCGCCGCCGAGCCACATGTTGCCGCTCTGGGCGATGTACAGCAGGATGGCGCTCAGCGGCGCGGTGGTGCAAGGGGAGCAGATCAGCCCTGCTATCGCGCCCATCGCAAACACCCCGCCTGCCGATCCGCCCTGCTGACGGTTACTCATCAGCGTTAAGCGGGTTTGCAGCGAGGAGGGCAGCTGCAGCGTGAACAGGCCAAACATCGACAGCGCCAGCAGGATAAACACCGCTGACAGGCCGATAAGCACGTAAGGATGCTGAAGCGCCGCCTGGAACTGTAATCCGGCAGCGGCGACGACGAGGCCGAGCGCGGTGTATGTCAGCGCCATACCCTGCACGTAGATGAAGGCCAGCAGCAGCGCACGTGCGGTGGAGAGGCGTTGTTTGCCGCCCAGTACGATGCCCGAAATAAGCGGGTACATTGGCAGGACGCACGGCGTAAAGGCAATGCCGATGCCGATCAGTAAGGCCCACAGCGCTGAGAACGGAAGGTCTGACGCGGCTTCGCCTTCACCTTCACCCCTCACCCTGGCCCTCTCCCCTGAGGGGAGAGGGGGAATAGCGGCGGCAGCATTAACTTCACTGAGGGGCACGACCTTCGTTTCCGGCGGATAGCAGAACCCGGCATCCGCACACCCTTGATAGGTGACGGTCAGCGTAGCACCCTTGTCGGCCTGATTCACCGTAACGGGCACGCTTAAGCGCTGGCGGTAGATTTCACTCTTACCGTAAAACTCGTCCTCGTGCCACTCGCCCGCGGGCATCTGCAGTGCGCCCACCTTAGCCTGGGCAGGCGTAATGCTCACCTGCTTGCGGTAGAGGTAGTAACCTTCTTTCACCTGCCAGGTAAGATTGAGATCGTGCTGGTTTTGCTGAAAGTCGAAAACGAACGCCTGGTCGGCAGGAATAAAGTTCGAACGGCCGGGTGCGTCAAACAACCCGGCAAAAGCTGACGTGCTGCACAGCAGCAGGATCAGCGTAAGGAAGCGTTGAGCCATGAGAGATAGTCGTTATCGCCGTGGACCACTGGCAGCACCAGCAGTTCCGGAGTTTGGTAAGGATGATGAGATTTGAGGCAGTCGAGAAGCGCCTGCTGATTCGCCGGATTGGTTTTGAGCAACATCTGGACTTCGTACTCCTGCTCCAGCTTGCCTTCCCAGTAATAAAGGGAGGTGGCACCGGGGAGGAGCGTCACGCAGGCAGCCAGTTTTTCGGCCAGCACTTTGGCGGCGAGATCCTGGGCAGTGGCTTCATCAGGGGCGGTGCACAGTACGACAACAGCATCAGGCGTGTTCACAAGTCGACCTCCTCATCACGAAAGTCTTCACTATATCACGCAAGGCAGTTGGTCATTAATGAAACGGGCCGCAGAGCGGCCCGATTTTAACTATTTTTACAACGGCAATCCGTTTACAGCACAATGCCGCCGATGATAAAGCCGAGGATCACGCAAAGCGTAATGGCGACGACGCCCGGGATCAGGAACGCGTGGTTAAACACGTACTTACCGATACGCGTTGAACCGGTGTCATCCATTTCAACCGCCGCTAGCAGGGTTGGGTAGGTTGGCAATACGAACAGCGCAGAAACCGCCGCGAAAGAGGCAATTGCCGTCAGCGGCGTCACACCCAGCATCAGTGCCGCAGGCATCAGCGCTTTGGTGGTGGCGGCCTGAGAGTAGAGCAGGGTCGCAGCAAAGAACAGCACGACCGCCAGCAGCCACGGGTAATTGTGCAGCAGGTCACCGGCTACGGTCTGGATGTCGCTGATGTGCGCTTTCACGAAGGTATCACCGAGCCAGGCTACGCCCAGTACGCACACGCAGGCGCTCATACCGGATTTGAAGGTGCTGGCGTTCAGCACTTCGCTGGTGTCAATTTTACAGGTGATGCTAATCAGCGTTGCGATGGTCAGCATGAACACCACAATCGCTTCGTTACGCGGCAGGACCGGGTTCTGGATCAGGCCCACGGTGTCGCTGATGGCGGTCGCATAGAACATCACGGCGACAATACCGATCAGGAACAGCAGCACGGAGCGTTTTGCGTGTGGCTTCAGCTCGAAGACCTGGCTGCCGCGAAGCTTCACTTCACCTTTCGCCAGACGTTCCTGGTAAACCGGATCGTCTTTCAGCTCGGCACCAAGGAAGTTACACAGCACGGCGGTGATCATGACCGCAATCAGCGTCACCGGAATACAGATCGCCAGCAGCGTCAGGTAGCTCACGCCCATCGGCTCAAGGATACCGGCGAAGAAGACCACCGCAGCGGAAATCGGCGAGGCGGTAATCGCAATCTGGGACGCGACGACGGCAATAGAGAGCGGACGCGACGGGCGAATACCTTGTTCCTTCGCCACTTCAGTAATCACTGGCAGCGTAGAGAAGGCGGTGTGGCCCGTACCGGCGAGAATGGTCATAAACCAGGTCACCAGCGGGGCAAGGAAGGTAATATATTTTGGATGGCGGCGCAGCATACGCTCCGCCAGGCTCACCAGGTAGTCCATACCGCCTGCGACCTGCATGGCCGCGATAGCCGCAATAACTGCCATGATGATTTCGATAACGTCAAAAGGGATTGCGCCGGGTTTGATCTGAAAGATAAGGGTAAGAACGAGCACCCCGAGACCGCCGGCAAAACCGATGCCGATCCCCCCGAGTCGTGCGCCCAAATAAATCGCCAACAAGACGATGACGAGTTCTGCTCCAAACATAAGTGCCTTCCTTGTTTATTAACAAGTTGATATTGAAATGTTGTGTAATTGGTAATGCTTAAAAAGAAAAAAGGCACGTCACAAGTGACGTGCCTTTCGGAAGCTTAGCCTGAACTGTTACTGTTCGCTTTCATCGGTATATCGTTTCGCTTTATACGCCGGGTGCATCAGGTTCTGGGCCGAGAAGATATCGTCCAGCTCAGCTTCGGTCAACAGTCCCCGCTCAAGCACGACTTCACGCACGCTCTTACCGGTTTCGGCACAAATCTTACCGACGATATCGCCGTTGTGGTGGCCGATGAACGGGTTGAGGTAGGTGACGATCCCGATAGAGTTATAGACGTAACCTTCACACACTTCTTTATTGGCGGTGATGCCGTTGATGCATTTTTCCAGCAGGTTGTAGCAAGCGTTGGTCAGGATGTGAATGGATTCAAACATCGCCTGGCCAATCACTGGCTCCATCACGTTCAGCTGCAGCTGACCGGCTTCAGAGGCCATGGTCACGGTAGTGTCGTTACCGATGACTTTGAAGCAGACCTGATTGACCACTTCTGGCACAACCGGGTTAACTTTGGCTGGCATGATGGACGAACCCGCCTGCAGTTCTGGCAGGTTAATCTCGTTCAGACCCGCGCGCGGGCCCGAGGAGAGCAGGCGCAGGTCGTTACAGATTTTGGACAGTTTCACCGCCAGACGTTTCAGGGCGCTGTGAACCATGACGTATGCGCCGCAGTCGGACGTCGCTTCAATCAGGTCTTCCGCAGGGACAACGGCCAGGTTAGAGACTTCAGCCAGTTTCTGTACCGCCAGCTGCTGATAGCCGTCTGGTGTGTTCAGGCGTGTACCGATGGCGGTTGCGCCCAGGTTCACTTCCAGCAGCAGCTCAGAGGTGCGCAGCAGGTTTTTGGTCTCTTCATTCAGCAGCACGTTAAACGCGTGGAATTCCTGACCGAGGGTCATAGGGACTGCGTCCTGCAACTGGGTACGACCCATTTTCAGGATATCCTGGAACTCAACCGCTTTACGCTGGAAGCCATCGCCCAGCTGGTTGATCGCGTCCACCAGTTTCACTACAGAGGCATAGACCGCGATGCGGAAGCCGGTTGGGTAAGCATCGTTGGTAGACTGACACTTATTAACGTGGTCGTTCGGGTTGAGGTACTGGTATTCACCTTTCTGGTGGCCCATCAGCTCCAGGCCAATGTTTGCCAGCACTTCGTTAGTATTCATGTTGACGGAGGTGCCCGCGCCGCCCTGGTAGACGTCAACCGGGAACTGATCCATGCATTTGCCGTTGTTCAGCACTTCATCGCACGCGGCGATAATCGCATTTGCAGCGCTCTTAGGAATGGTTTGCAGCTCTTTGTTTGCCAGTGCTGCGGCTTTCTTCACCATCACCATGCCACGGACAAACTCAGGGATGTCGCTGATTTTGCTGTTGCTGATGTAGAAGTTTTCAATCGCTCTCAGAGTGTGAACACCGTAGTAGGCATCCGCTGGAACTTCCCTGGTACCCAACAAGTCTTCTTCGATACGAATGTTGTTTAACATGTGAACCTTCTTTTCAAGCTGCCGATGGATTGTACTAAACACACAGTATATATGTGGTTTTGAATATTTTCTGACCGACGATTATTCCCTCAATCGGCCTGATGTTCGAGATCATATGCTGATGATAGCGAATTGCCGTAAGCTGGATCACTTATTATCGACCCGATTCCATGATAATTATTAATCTGTGAAATGTGTCACCGCTTTAATATTTCCGAAAAAAATATCCGTGCAAACCGATTGAATTTTGGCTAACCGTCGCCATCTCTAAAAAACGCGTTTTGCGAACACATTCAGACAGGGGCCAGATGGCACCTGCCCTACAGGAGATGCCAGTGCGCTGGATACCGTTTATTGCTTTCTTTCTCTATGTTTACATTGAGATTTCGATTTTCATTCAGGTTGCCCATGTGCTGGGCGTGCTGCTGACGTTGATTCTGGTGATCTTCACCTCCGTCATCGGCATGTCGCTGGTGCGTAATCAGGGTTTCAAAAATTTCCTGTTAATGCAGCAGAAGATGGCCGCGGGTGAAAGCCCGGCAGCCGAGATGATCAAAAGCGTGTCGCTGATTATTGCGGGCCTGCTGCTGATCCTGCCGGGGTTCTTCACCGATTTCCTCGGCCTGTTGCTGCTGTTACCGCCGGTGCAGAAGCACCTGACCATGAAGCTGCTGCCGCATCTGCGTTTCAGCCGCATGCCGGGTGGCGGGTTCAGCACCGGGCCGGGTGATACGTTTGAAGGGGAGTACCAGCGTAAGGACGACCAGCGCGACCGGTTAGATCATAAAGACGATCGGTGATTTTTTTGCCCGGTGGCGCTTCGCTTACCGGGCCTACGGATTCTGCTGTTTCGGTAAAAACAGCCACAGCCCTGCCAGCATGACAATAGCGTACAGACTCTTCCATCCCACCATCGCCAGCAGCAGCAGGCAAAGCACACCCCCAACGACCGCCAGGGCTTTATAGCGACCTTTCAGCAGACGGCAACCCGCGAGCATACACAGCAGGTAGATCATGATGAAAATGCCGTTGGCGTAAACGATCAGCGCGTCCAGATTGATATCCAGCGCGTAAATACACAGCGAACTCAGGACGCAGCAGCCCAGCACGGCATTCAGGGCATTCAGCGGAAGCTGGCGTTTAGACAGGCGCGCGAGGCGATTCTCAGGTTTGTCGAGCGCCTGCGACCACACCAGCCGGGCAAAGCTCTGGATATAAATATTCAGGCTGGCAAAACAGGCCAGATAGCCGATGACGCAGGCGATCCACAGCGCTTTCACACCGAACAATTCAACCACAATGCCCGGCAGCGATGCAGCTGCAGCGAGATCCGCACCGAACGCGTTGAAGTGTAATACCAGCACGGTACACGCCCAATAGACCGTACCCGCCAGCAGCAGGCCAATCATCAGCGCGCGGGGAAAATCACGTTCAGGCTGCTTAAATTCCGACGCCAGATGGGCAAAGGCTTCCAGGCCCACAAAACACCAGAACATGACGGAGAGGGCGGCGAAAAGCTGTGAATGGTCGACGTCTGTTACCGCGGGAAAGGGAATTTCTTTTATTGTGATATCGCCCGCCCACCAGATTGCGGCAACGAGCGCAACAATCAGCACCGCAACCAGCGTCTGCAGATTGGCGCTGGAGCTGGCGCCGCGCGAGCCCACCCACCAGACGATAGCCAACGTGCCCAGTTCGGCCAGCAACAACTGCGCGTTATGCCAGCCAAACAGCGCCTGACCAAAGCCGGTCGCAATATGCAACGCCGCAGGAAGACCAACCGGAATGACGGAGAGAAACAGCCAGCCGGTGACGCGCTCAAGGCGCGGACCAAACGCTATGCCGACAAAATGCGCCACGCCGCCCGCGCTGGGAAAATGCCGCCCGAGGATGGCGAAGACAATTGCCACCGGGAAAACCAGCACAATCAACACCGGCCACGCCCACAGGCTGTTATTCCCCGCGACCAGCGCGGCCAGGGCGGGTACGGCAAACACGCCCGTGCCTAACAAGGAGGTGGAGAGTAAGCCAACGCCCTGTGCCAGCCCCAACTCCTGCTTGAGTCCACTCATTTCCATCGTCCTGCCACCATCAAAAGAGAGGCGATGGTAACACTTTCGCAAATTTTTTTTCGATTCCCCCTTGAAGGGGGAAAAAGCTATCCCCATCTCTCAGGGCACTAGCCGGAAAACCGCGTGCGGCCCGGCGTCATCCATAACTGATAATGACTTTCTCAAAGGAGAGCTATCAATGAGTATTCGTCCGTTACATGATCGTGTGATCGTCAAACGTAAAGAAGTTGAAACCAAGTCTGCTGGCGGCATCGTTCTGACCGGTTCTGCGGCAGCCAAATCAACGCGTGGCGAAATCATCGCTGTCGGTAAGGGCCGCATCCTGGAAAACGGAACTGTGCAGCCGCTGGACGTTAAAGTTGGTGACATCGTCATTTTCAACGATGGCTACGGCGTGAAATCCGAGAAGATCGACAATGAAGAAGTGTTGATCATGTCCGAGAGCGACATTCTGGCAATTGTTGAAGCGTAATTTACGCACGAAACTGTACGAATTTGAGGAAATAAGAACATGGCAGCTAAAGACGTAAAATTCGGTAACGACGCTCGTGTAAAAATGCTCCGCGGCGTAAACGTACTGGCAGACGCAGTGAAAGTGACCCTGGGTCCGAAAGGTCGTAACGTAGTGCTGGACAAATCCTTCGGCGCGCCAAGCATCACCAAAGATGGTGTTTCTGTTGCACGTGAAATCGAGCTGGAAGACAAGTTCGAAAACATGGGCGCGCAGATGGTGAAAGAAGTGGCCTCTAAAGCGAACGACGCTGCAGGCGACGGTACCACCACCGCGACCGTACTGGCACAGGCTATCATCACTGAAGGTCTGAAAGCCGTTGCTGCGGGCATGAACCCAATGGATCTGAAACGTGGTATCGACAAAGCTGTCGCATCCGCTGTTGAAGAACTGAAAGCGCTGTCCGTACCGTGCTCTGACTCTAAAGCTATTGCTCAGGTTGGTACCATCTCCGCTAACTCCGACGAAACCGTAGGTAAACTGATCGCAGAAGCGATGGATAAAGTCGGTAAAGAAGGCGTGATCACCGTTGAAGACGGCACCGGTCTGGAGGACGAACTGGACGTGGTTGAAGGTATGCAGTTCGACCGCGGTTACCTGTCCCCATACTTCATCAACAAGCCAGAGACTGGCGCTGTTGAGCTGGAAAGTCCGTTCATCCTGCTGGCTGACAAGAAAATCTCCAACATCCGCGAAATGCTGCCAGTGCTGGAAGCCGTTGCGAAAGCAGGCAAGCCGCTGGTTATCATCGCTGAAGACGTTGAAGGCGAAGCGCTGGCGACCCTGGTGGTTAACACCATGCGCGGCATCGTGAAAGTGGCTGCGGTTAAAGCACCTGGCTTCGGCGATCGTCGTAAAGCAATGCTGCAGGATATCGCTACCCTGACTGGCGGTACCGTGATCTCTGAAGAGATCGGTATGGAGCTGGAAAAAGCGACCCTGGAAGACCTCGGCCAGGCGAAACGCGTTGTGATCAACAAAGACACCACTACCATCATCGATGGCGTGGGTGAAGAAGCCGCTATTCAGGGCCGCGTTGGTCAGATCCGTAAGCAGATCGAAGAAGCGACTTCTGACTACGACCGTGAAAAACTGCAGGAGCGCGTAGCGAAACTGGCTGGCGGCGTTGCGGTAATCAAAGTCGGTGCGGCGACCGAAGTTGAAATGAAAGAGAAAAAAGCACGCGTTGACGATGCCCTGCACGCGACCCGTGCTGCGGTAGAAGAAGGCGTGGTTGCTGGTGGTGGTGTCGCGCTGGTGCGTGTTGCCGCTAAGCTGGCAGGCCTGACTGCTCAGAACGAAGATCAGAACGTGGGTATCAAAGTTGCGCTGCGCGCGATGGAAGCACCACTGCGTCAGATCGTGTCCAACGCCGGTGAAGAGCCATCTGTTGTGGCCAACAACGTGAAAGCGGGCGAAGGTAACTACGGTTACAACGCGGCAACTGAAGAATACGGCAACATGATCGACTTCGGTATCCTGGACCCAACTAAAGTAACCCGTTCTGCTCTGCAGTACGCGGCATCTGTAGCGGGCCTGATGATCACTACCGAGTGCATGGTAACCGACCTGCCTAAAGGCGACGCGCCTGACTTAGGTGCAGCTGGCATGGGCGGCATGGGTGGTATGGGCGGCATGATGTAATCGTGCGCTTTACCGCTTAGAATGTGAAAAACCCCCGGGCAGAAATGCTCGGGGGTTTTTCTTTTGGTCATCTTTTAGGTATAAGGTTTACACACGGACAACTACTGTCCAGCTTATTGAAAACGAGGAATAACATGCGCGTAAAAGTCTGTGCAGGGATTGTAGGGGCAGCATTGCTGCTGGCGGGTTGTAGCTCCAGCAATGAGCTGTCGGCAGCGGGCCAGGGCGTTCGCTTTGTGGAAGATAAGCCGGGTAGTGAATGCCAGCTGTTAGGCACGGCAACCGGTGAGCAAAGTAACTGGATGTCAGGTCAGCATGGCGAAGAAGGTGGCTCTATGCGCGGTGCGGCGAATGCCCTGCGTAACCAGGCTGCGGCAATGGGTGGTAACGTGATTTACGGCGTGAGCAGCCCAACGCAGGGGATGCTGTCCAGCTTCGTGCCGACCGCCAGCCAGATGAATGGCCAGGTCTACAAGTGCCCGAACTGATTGCCTTTTCCCTCTCCCTGTGGGAGAGGGTTAGGGTGAGGGGAAACTAGCACTGCCGCAGCTGCAAATCCAGCGGCGTCTTGCTCGGCTCACCGCCAATCTCACGTGCCAGCTTCGGCACCATATAGCCTGAAACCAGCGTTAACAGTTCGCGCATAATCTGCCGGGCTTCTTCATCCGTCACCATGAAATGTGCCGCGCCCTGAACGCGATCCAGCACGTGCAGGTAATAGGGCATCACGCCCGCATCAAACAACGCATTGCTCAAATCTGCCAGCACGCGGGCGCTATCGTTTACGCCGCGCAGCAGCACGCTCTGGTTCAGCAGCGTCACGCCCGCTTTACGCAGACGCGCCATCCCCGCCCGAAATGCATCGTCAATTTCGTTCGCGTGGTTGATATGGTTTACCAGCAGCACCTGTAAACGAGACTGCTCAATGCGTGAGACCAGCCCATCGGTGATCCGCGCCGGAATAACAATCGGCAAACGGCTATGAATGCGCAGACGCTTGATGTGCGGAATGGCTTCCAGCTGCGTCAGCAGCCAGTCCAGCTCGTGATCTTTCGCCATCAGCGGGTCGCCGCCGGAAAAAATAATTTCATCAAGCTCGGGATGGGCGGCGATATAGTCCAGCGCAACCTGCCAGTTGCGTTTATTGCCCTGATTGTCGGCATAGGGGAAGTGCCGACGGAAGCAATAACGACAATTTACCGCACAGCCGCCTTTTACCAGCAGCAGGGCGCGGTTGAGGTACTTGTGCAGTAAACCCGGCACCACGCTGTTCTGCTCTTCCAGCGGATCGGTGCTGTAACCCGGCGCGGTGACAAACTCATCCTGCGAAGTAAGTGTTTGTTTTAATAGCGGATCGTCGGGATTGCCTTTCTCCATACGTGCCACAAACGCACGGGGAACGCGCAGGGCAAAAAGGCGCTTTGCCTCGCGGCCTGCAAGCAACTCTTCGTGTTGATCGAGGTCTAAAAGACGCAGCAATTCATCAGGACTGGTGATTACATCGGCAAGTTGCGATAACCAATCTTCTCTGGACGGGGTGTTTAGGGTTACAATATGCGCCATTTTGTGGCTTAGCTACCAGTTAACAAATTTAGAGGGCCTTATGGCAACGTACTATAGCAACGATTTTCGTGCTGGTCTTAAAATCATGATGGACGGCGAACCGTACGCGGTTGAAGCCAGCGAATTCGTTAAACCAGGTAAAGGCCAGGCATTCGCACGCGTTAAGCTGCGCCGCCTGCTGACCGGCACCCGTGTTGAGAAAACCTTCAAGTCTACTGACTCCGCTGAAGGCGCTGATGTTGTTGATATGAACCTGACCTATCTGTACAACGACGGTGAGTTCTATCATTTCATGAACAACTCTACTTTCGAACAGCTGTCTGCTGATGAGAAAGCAGTAGGCGACAGCGCTAAATGGCTGCTGGATCAGGCTGAGTGCATCGTTACCCTGTGGAACGGCCAGCCTATCGCTGTGACCCCACCAAACTTCGTAGAACTGGAAATCGTCGAAACCGATCCAGGACTGAAAGGTGACACCGCAGGTACCGGCGGTAAGCCAGCTAAACTGTCTACCGGCGCAGTGGTTAAAGTGCCACTGTTCGTCCAGACTGGCGAAGTGATCAAAGTGGATACCCGCTCCGGCGAATACGTGTCCCGCGTGAAGTAATTTACGTCATGATTGAAGGCGCAGCGCCCGCTGCGCCTGATTTTTGCAGGCAGGGATGATGAAACGTACCGTTAAAATTCTGCTTCTGTTAGCGCTGACCAGCGCAATCCTTTCTGGATGCAACACCGCGCGCGGCGTGGGTGAAGACATCAAAGATCTTGGCCACGTCATTTCTAATGCAGCCAGCTAATTTCGTCTAATTTTCTTAAAAATGCTTCCTGTGCCGTCAAATGACGGGATCTTGTCTATCCTTAAGTTGCTATACACAAAACAACTTTGGCTATAAAAGGAAGATATTATGGTTAAGAAAACAATTGCAGCGATCTTTTCTGTTCTGGTGCTCTCTTCTGTACTGACTGCATGTAATACCACCCGCGGTGTAGGGGAAGATATCTCCGATGGTGGCAATGCTATTTCTGGTGCAGCCACTAAAGCTCAGAACTAATGACGCACTGACGGTACGGCGCACCACTCTTACCGTACCGTCAATTCTCTGCTTCCTGCAGGGATAAAAACGGGGAATAGCGCGTGTCCATATGCAGCTTCATCCTGATATTCCGCTTGTAGGTATAAACCGTTTTTCCGTTAATACTTAAATGGCTGGCAATCTTCTGGTTGCTCGCGCCGTCCATCCACAGCGTTAGCACTTTCTCCTCCTGACGAGTCAGCAGCGGGGCGGCAATCTGCGGCATTTCAACGCTTGCGCATGACGTCAGCGCATCATTAATCACCATCGCCACTTCTTCTAAATCGGCATTTTTCAACAGCGAAGCCCATACCGGGAATTGTGTCAGGTAGTTTGTCATGTCTTGTTCTTCGCCCGACTGGAGTAAAATAAAGGGCTGCGTTTCGCTGGCAATCATCAGGGAAGAGAGTTGCTGAAAATGATGAAAATCGTGTCGAAAACCGTGTAAGTCAGCGATAACCAGCGTCGGTTTCCACTGCAGGATATGCTCTCTGGCGAGGAAGAGGTTATTCAACCCGGTCACGACGAAGTGACCCGGAAAAAGACCAGAATGATTGAGCCATGCTTCAAAACCCGTACGGGTGAAGTGGCAACGGTCAATCAAAAGAATTTTGAACATAGTGGATTCGCAGTCGGCTAGTGGTTTGGCTTCCTGCCATCAGAAAGCACATCATCATAGAGAAGTCGGATGAGTGATAAATGCCTGAACTGCGCGCCATACTGCGGCTATTTCTTGCCTTAACATATTCAGCACAAAGGGATTGAAAAAAAAGCGCACTCTATCCACAATATTGAGCGTAATCTCTGCCTTTCGGGACGACCCGTAAGCGCTTCTTTCACCGGGGACGGCCCCAACTTGTACTTAAGTTAAGGAGCCTGAAATGTCCTGGATTATTCTTTTCATTGCCGGTTTGCTCGAAGTGGTTTGGGCAATTGGTCTGAAATATACCCACGGTTTTACCCGCCTGACGCCCAGCGTCATTACCGTTACCGCAATGATTGTCAGTATTGTCATGCTGTCATGGGCAATGCGTACCCTGCCTGTTGGGACGGCTTATGCGGTCTGGACTGGAATTGGAGCGGTAGGCGCGGCCATCACCGGCATTTTGTTGCTGGGAGAGTCAGCGAGTCTGGCGCGTATTGCCAGCCTCGCCCTGATTGTTGCCGGGATCGTTGGCCTGAAGCTCAGCACGCATTAACGCGGCTGTTCAACCCAAACTAATTTCGCTACATCAAACCCTTGCCGGGTCGCCACGTCCAGCATCTGCTGTTTCATTTCAGGTGAAATGGTCGGGGTGCGGGAGAGTATCCACAGGTAGTCGCGATCCGGCCCGCACACTAACGCGTGACGATATTCTCTGTCGAGTGCAATCACGTTATATCCACCGTAGAACGGGCCGATGAAAGAGACTTTCAACGCGGCACGGCTCGCGTCGCCGGTGAAGTACGCCTTGCCAACCGACTGTTGCCACATCGCCCGGTCCGGGTTGTAACCACGGTTAACGACCTGAATACCGCCGTCATCCATTGAACTGTAATGGGTTGTGACTTTTTCTAAACCGCGCTCGAACCGATGATCCATTCGGGCGATTTCATACCAGGTCCCAAGGAAGCGTTGTGAATCGAAAGGCGTGACGACGGTGACGCCGGGTGGCGGGGTAGGGGAACTGCAGGCAACGACTAAAAACGCGGCTGTCACTGCGGCGATAACAGGCAGAATGCGCATAGGTGTTTCCTTACTGTTTTCTGTTAAGTGTAGATGACAGCAAGGAAAATGTGGCTTTTATGCGGCGTCATACCGTGGATTTTGTAGGCCGGGTAAGGCGAAGCCGCCACCCGGCAATGTTTTACTGCAGCGCGTCGAGGATATGGTATGCCGCCTCAACGCGTGCCGGGTTCGGATAGCTCTTGTTCGCCAGCATCACGATGCCAAGCTGCTTCTCCGGGATAAAGGCCACATAGCTGCCGAATCCGCCGGTGGAGCCGGTTTTATGCACCCATGAGGCTTTTACCGGAGGCGCCGGAGGATTCACATCTCTCGCAGGCAGGGGTGCCAGCGCGACCTTGTTGTCGCTACCTTCAACCACGGTTTTGGCACCGACCGGCCAGTTCAGCATTTCCCAGCCTAGTCCCTGATACATGGCCCCCACGCGCCAGTAGCGCGACTGCGCCAGCGTAATGCCTTGCTTCAGCGATGCATCCTGAACGTTATCCGGAGCCATATTGGCCACCACCCAGCTCGCCATATCCTGCACGTTGGTTTTCACGCCGTAGGCTTCGGCGTCCAGCATCCCCGGTGACACGTGGACCGCTTTACCGTCACGGTATCCCCAGGCGTAATGTGCTTCTTCTGCTTTCGGAACGTTGATCCACGTATGGTCGAGCCCGAGCGGTTTAAAGACCCGCTTCGTCATGGCCTGTTCAAAGCCCATGCCGGAAGGTTTAACCGCCAGTGCGCCAAACAGACCGATGCTGGCGTTCGCATACAATCGCGTGGTGCCAGGTTTCCACTGCGGCTGCCATGTTTGGTAAAAGCGCAGCAGAGAGGCGTTATTAGTGACCTCATCCGGTACCTGCAGCGGCAGACCGCCTGCGGTATAGGTTGCCAGGTCCAGCATGCGAATTCCCTGCCACTGCTTGCCCGTCAGCTCAGGCCAGTACTTTGTCACCGGATCGCCCAGCGATATCTCACCGCGGGCAACAGCATCGCCACCCAGTACGCCGGTGAAAGTTTTACTGATAGAACCCAGTTCGAACAGGGTTTGTGGGGTAACAGGTTTGTTCGCCGCAACATCGGCTTTACCAAAAGTAAAATAGTGCGGCTGGCCCTGGTAGATCACGGCAATCGCCATGCCCGGAATGGACTGCGCTTTCATCAGGGGGGTAATGCTTTTTTCCACTACGTCAGCCAGCTGTTTTTCTGTCATCGACGCAGCAATGCTGGAACATGACACGCCGAGCAGCAGGGCGCAGCAAAGGGATTTTTTGATCATCAGTTATCTTCCATAATCACGGTTCAGGGGAGTGTCCGGGCCCATCAGACGAGCGTAGTCTGTGGGATTTGACTGTGGCTGACAAACGGTTAAATTTAGCATTAGCTGTTAATTTTTCTAACGGAACGACAGATGACGCGAAGCTATCTTCCTCTTAACTCGCTTCGTGCTTTCGAAGCGGCCGCCAGGCATCTTAGTTTTACGCATGCCGCCATTGAGCTCAATGTGACCCATTCTGCCATTAGCCAACACGTGAAGGCGCTGGAGCAGCACCTGCACTGCCAGCTGTTCGTTCGCGTTTCCCGTGGGCTGTCGTTGACCACGGAAGGCGAGAATTTACTGCCGGTGCTGAACGATTCGTTCGATCGTATCGCCGGTCTGCTCGATCGCTTTACTCACCATCTTGCCATGGAGAAGCTGAAGATCGGCGTGGTGGGTACCTTTGCGACGGGATTGCTCTTTCCGCAGCTGGAGGATTTTCGTCGCTGCTATCCGCACATTGATCTGCAGCTTTCCACGCATAACAACCGTGTCGATCCTGCCGCCGAAGGACTGGATTACACCATCCGCTATGGTGGAGGCGCGTGGCATGGTACCGAGGCGCAGTTTCTTTGTCCTGCGCCGCTGGCTCCGCTTTGCACGCCGGATATCGCCTCTGTGCTAAAAAAACCGGCAGATATCCTTAAATTTACCCTGCTGCGCTCTTACCGACGCGACGAATGGGCTGCCTGGATGCAGGCGGCGGGTGAGCATCCTCCTTCACCGACGCACCGGGTGATGGTGTTTGATTCGTCTGTGACCATGCTTGAGGCGGCTCAGGCGGGCGTGGGAATTGCCATCGCGCCTGTTGATATGTTTAGCCATTTGCTGAACAGCGAGCGTATCGTGCAGCCGTTTGCGACGCAGATTGACCTGGGCAGTTACTGGCTGACGCGACTCCAGTCGCGCGCAGAAACCCCCGCAATGCGTGAGTTTGCGCAGTGGCTGGTGGGAAAAATGCAGAAATAACAGGCCCGCCGGATGGCGGGCCTGAAGCGTCAGATGGTGACCACCGCAATCAGCGTCACCACGGTCAGGATGGTTGCCAGACCGTAGAACACCCATTTACCGCTCGGTACATGGATTTTCAAGTCATGCATCGCATGGTGAATGCGGTGCAGGCCACACCACAGCGGTAGAACGATCATCAGGAAGAGGAACACGCGACCGATAAAGCTGCTCGCAAAGGCCAGTACGCGCTCGTAGCTCAGCGCATCGCCCGGGAACAGCCCCAGCGGCAGCATAATGCCGACCAGCAGGATAATGACCGGCGCGATGATGGCGCTCCACATGCCGCCTGCACCGAACAGGCCCCAGAAGACCGGCTCGTCAGAACGTTTTGGATTTGGATTGATCACAGTAGTCTCCTTACCAGAACAGTGCGACAAACAGAATGACCACAGTGACCAGAATCGTCACTGCCCAGAGCCCTTTAATCACCGGCTCTGGCCCCATTTTTTCGCCTTTAACGATGATGTTCGCCGCTTTTGGCGCCAGTTCAAACCAGGTTTTGGTATGAAGCAGCGCGGCCGCGAGCACGATCAGGTTCAGCACAACGATGATCGGGTTTTGCAGGAAACCGACAAAGCTGGCCCAGGTTTCCGGACCGTGTTTGAGGGCGAAAACCCCGTACATCAGCTCAAGGCTGAACCAGACCGCAGGTACCGCCGTGCCTTCACGCAGCATATAGAAGCGATAAAACGGCAGGTTTTTCCACCAGGTGGACGGCATTGGCCGCACATAGGCTTTGCGTTTAGTCGTCATCATGCACTCCTTAGCGTGGTTTCAGGGTAGCGATAAGAAAGTCTTTCGAGCTTTCCACTTTACCCTGCTGAATAGCGGCGGCCGGGTCGACGTGCTTCGGACAGACTTCGGAGCAGTAGCCCACAAAGGTACAGCTCCAGACGCCGTTCTGGCTGTTTAGCTGCGCCATACGTTCTTTTTTACCGTGGTCGCGGCTGTCCTCGTTATAGCGGTGCGCCAGGGTAATGGCTGCCGGGCCAATGAACTCTTTGTTCAGGCCAAACTGTGGACAGGCGGCGTAGCACAGACCGCAGTTGATGCAGCCGGAGAATTGATGGTACTTCGCCATCTGGGCTGGCGTCTGGGTGTTTGGCCCCTGTTCGGGCGTGCGCGGGTTGCCAATGATATACGGCTTAATGGCTTCCAGGCTTTCGATAAAGTGGGTCATATCGACCACCAGATCGCGCTCAATCGGGAAGTTGCCCAGGGCTTCAACCTTGATGCCTTTGGTGTATTCGCGCAGGAAGGTTTTACAGGCCAGCTTCGGTACCTTGTTAACCATCATGCCGCAGGAACCGCAGATCGCCATGCGGCAGGACCAGCGATAGCTCAGGTCTGGTGCCAGGTTGTCTTTGATATAGCCGAGCGCATCCAGCAGGGAGGTTTGCTCGTCATAAGGGACTTCATAGAAAGCGCTGTGCGGTGCGGCGTCCACTTCCGGGTTGTAGCGCACCACTTCAACTTTCAGTTTTTGCATCTCAGCCATTCGCCTTCTCCTTCTTCTCGGCGTCTTCTGCTTCTGCACCGTAAACGCGCTTCGCCGGTGGCAGCGTGGTGATTTTCACGTCGCTGTAGTCCAGACGGGTAGTGCCATCCGCATCGCGCCAGGCGAGGGTATGTTTCAGGAAGTTGACGTCATCACGTTCGGTACAGCCTTCATCAAGGCGCTGGTGCGCGCCGCGCGATTCTTTACGCGCCAGCGCGGAGTGCGCCATACATTCCGCGACGTTCAGACCGTGGCCCAGTTCGATGGTATAGAGCAGGTCGGTATTGAACACGCTGGAGGTATCGGTGATGCGCACGCGCTTGAAGCGTTCCTGCAGCTCTGCCAGCTTGTCGACGGTTTTCTGCATCAGCTCTGGCGTACGGTAGATACCGCAGCCTTCTTCCATCGACAGGCCCATTTCATCGCGGATCTTAGACCAGTTCTCGTTACCTTCCTGATTCACCAGATCTTTCAGCCGTTTTTCAACGTCTGCGACCTGAGCGTCCAGCGCGGCACCGTTGGCTTCACCTGCAGTAGCCGCCCGCTCCATTGCGCGTTCGCCCGCCATGCGGCCAAAGACGACCAGCTCAGCCAGCGAGTTCGAGCCCAGACGGTTCGCACCGTGCAGGCCCACGGAGGAACACTCGCCCACGGCGAACAGTCCTTTGATGCGGGTTTCGCACTGCTGATCGGTTTCGATACCGCCCATGGTGTAGTGCGCGGTTGGACGCACCGGAATCGGTTCTTTCACAGGGTCAACGCCCACGTAGGCTTTTGCCAGCTCGCAGATGAACGGCAGACGCTCCAGCAGTTTCTTCTCGCCGAGGTGGCGCAGGTCGAGATAGACCACATCGCCGCGCGGCGTGGAGATGGTGTTGCCTTTGCGCCACTCGTGCCAGAAGGCCTGAGACACTTTGTCGCGCGGGCCGAGTTCCATGTATTTGTTCTTCGGCTCGCCGAGCGGGGTTTCCGGGCCCATGCCGTAATCCTGCAGATAGCGGTAGCCGTTTTTGTTGACCAGAATACCGCCTTCACCGCGGCAGCCTTCCGTCATCAGAATGCCGGAACCCGGCAGACCGGTTGGGTGATACTGCACGAACTCCATATCGCGCAGCGGCACGCCGTGGCTGAGCGCCATGCCCATCCCGTCGCCGGTGACGATGCCGCCGTTGGTGTTGTAGCGATAAACGCGACCCGCACCGCCTGTTGCCATTACCACGGCTTTCGCGCGGATCTGCACAAGCGTGCCTTCCATCATGTTCATCGCCACCAGGCCGCGCGCCTCGCCGTCATCGACCAGAATGTCGAGAACGAAATGTTCATCAAAGCGTTGAATTTGCGGGAACTGAAGGGAGGTCTGGAACAGGGTGTGCAGCATATGGAAGCCGGTCTTATCGGCGGCGAACCAGGTGCGTTCAATCTTCATTCCGCCGAAGCGGCGAACGTTGACGCTGCCGTCCGGACGGCGACTCCACGGACATCCCCACTGCTCAAGCTGGGTCATTTCCGTAGGACAGTGGTGCACGAAGTAGTCAACGACATCCTGCTCGCAAAGCCAGTCGCCCCCTGCAACCGTGTCGTGGAAATGGTATTCGAAGCTGTCATGATCCTGCGCAACAGCGGCGGATCCTCCTTCTGCAGCAACCGTGTGGCTACGCATAGGATAGACTTTTGAAATCAGTGCGATTTTAGCGTTGGGATTAGCTTGTGCTGCAGCAATTGCAGCGCGTAATCCCGCTCCGCCAGCGCCTATTACGGCAAGATCGGCTTGAAAAGTTTGCACGACATTCCTCCAGATTTTTGTTTTTCCGCAACGCGTTGAACTAAAGGTAGCTCACCTGTCCGAACGGGAAATTGCGAAAGCGATTCCACTGCTCCTTTATGGGTAAAACAGTATAACCGTATGGATGTGAGGGAAATTTGACGTGTTCGATTTTTTTGCTGTTCAGTGCGGTGATTTATCATCGTTATTGATAAATTCCGTTACGTTATTTTTCTTCGTTATGAAAAAGGCGCTTTTACCGCGCAAAATTTGTCTCCGCCCCGGCTTACGAGTAGACTTCGTGCCCTTGTCTGAAATCGGAGAATTACTCATGAGCGAAACGGCCACCTGGCAGCCGAGCGCATCCATCCCAAACCTGTTAAAACGCGCAGCAGTAATGGCGGAGATCCGCCGCTTCTTTGCTGACCGCGGCGTCCTGGAGGTGGAAACTCCGTGCATGAGTCAGGCAACGGTAACGGATATTCATCTGGTCCCGTTTGAAACCCGTTTTGTTGGCCCTGGCCATTCTCAGGGTATGAATCTGTATCTGATGACCAGCCCGGAATACCACATGAAGCGCCTGCTGGCGGCGGGATGTGGTCCGGTGTATCAGCTGTGCCGCAGCTTCCGTAATGAAGAGATGGGTCGTCACCACAACCCGGAATTCACCATGCTGGAGTGGTACCGCCCGCATTATGATATGTATCGCCTGATGAATGAGGTGGACGATCTGCTGCAGCAGGTTCTGGACTGTTCAGAAGCGGAGACGCTCTCCTATCAGCAGGCGTTCCAGCGTTGTCTGGAAATCGATCCTCTTTCAGCGGATAAAGCCCAGCTGCGTGAAGTGGCGGCAAAACTGGATCTGAGCAATGTGGCGGATACCGAGGAAGATCGCGATACGCTGCTGCAACTGCTTTTCACCTTTGGCGTGGAACCGCAGATTGGCAAGGATCGTCCGACGTTTGTTTATCATTTCCCCGCAAGCCAGGCTTCGCTGGCGCAGATCAGTACCGAAGACCACCGCGTGGCGGAGCGTTTTGAGGTTTATTATAAAGGAATTGAGCTGGCGAACGGTTTCCACGAGCTGACTGACGCGCGCGAACAGCAGCAGCGTTTTGAGCAGGATAACCGCAAGCGTGCAGCGCGCGGTCTGCCGCAGCAGCCGATTGATACCAACCTGCTGGAGGCGTTAAAAGCTGGCCTGCCGGATTGTTCTGGTGTGGCGCTGGGCGTTGACCGTCTGGTGATGCTGGCGCTGGGCGCAGAGCAGCTTGGCGATGTGATTGCCTTTACGGTCGATCGCGCCTGATAAAGTGCCGGGTGGCGCTGCGGTATGAACCGGAAACATGGGTAACACTTTAGACCGGATACATGGGTAACAGTTATAACTGGCATAGAAGAGGAGACTCGCTATGCCCTGGACTGAGACCCGACCTATGCAACGCCTTGATTTTATCCGTGCCTGCCATGCAGGTACGGACTCCTTCTCCGCGCTTTGCCGTCTTTTTGGCATCAGCCGTAAAACCGGCTATAAATGGCTTCAGCGTTTTGACCCCTCTGACCTGTCATCTCTCTCTGACCGGTCGCGCGCGCCACACTCCCACTCCCGGACGGTTCCTGATGATATCGCCGGACAGCTTACGGCCCTGAGGCAAAAACACCCTGACTGGGGCCCAAAAAAACTGCGGATGTGGCTGCTCAATCATCACGTCGATTTTACCGTACCTGCTGCCAGCACTATCGGCGATATCCTCAAGCGTGAAGGCCTGGTTCCGGATAAAAAGCGAAAACGCAGGACCCCGGGCAATCGCCAGCCCCTGACCACCATCAGTGAGAACAATCAGGTCTGGAGCGCTGATTTTAAAGGCAAGTTCAGGCTGCTGAGCAGAGAGTACTGCCATCCCTTCACCCTGACCGACAATCACAGCCGGTATCTGCTGAGCTGCCGGGGAACGGACCGGGAGAGCGAGCCCTTCGTCAGGCAGTGCCTGACGGATGCGTTCCTGGAGTACGGTCTGCCGCAAGTCCTGAGAACCGATAACGGTCAGCCCTTCGCGGGAACAGGGATAGCCGGACTAAGTCGTCTTGCCGTCTGGCTAATCAAGCTGGGCATCAGGCCTGAGCGTATCAGGAAGGGGCATCCGGAAGAAAATGGCCGTCATGAGCGAATGCACCGCTCCCTGAAAAGTGCGGTGAAACAGGGCAACACCTTCATGACGATGGAAGAACAACAGCGGTGGTTCAGTGACTACCGGGAAGAATTTAACTACGAAAGGCCTCATGAAGCCCTGGCGGGTGCAACGCCCGGAACGGTATGGCACCCCTCGAACCGACACTGGGATGGCCGTGTTCCTGAATACGTGTATCCGGAAGGCGGTACGGTCTACAGGGTGAAATCGCGGGGGACACTCTATATGGGGAAAAAGGGGACGGTGTTCCTGAGTGAAGCGCTGACTGATGAGTACATCATGCTGGAAGAACAGGATGATGGCCTTGAGGCCATCATCTTTAACGGAATAACGCTTGCGTACTACGACCGAAAAACCGAGAGTGTGCTCCGGATAGACTAAAAAGTGTTACCTATGTTCCCGGTCTGATCTGTCACCTATGTATCCGGTCATACACTGCGCTTACCCGGCCTACCATTCCTGTCAATTAACCTTTCCATTTCCGCACGGCAACATTAAAAACTGCCAATTTCTCTATACACGGGTCTTTTTCTTAGTTTGCCTCGCATAGCCACAATTTTTGTCTGGTCATCTGCTACCATCCGCGCAGCTTAATTCTCCTTCGGATGGTTATATGTCTCACTCACTCAAAAAGATGACCCTCACCGGGCTCATCCTGATGATATTTACCTCGGTCTTTGGTTTTGCCAACAGTCCGTCGGCCTTCTACCTGATGGGTTACAGCGCGACGCCGTTTTATATCGTCTCTGCGCTATTCTTCTTCATTCCCTTTGCGCTGATGATGGCGGAAATGGGATCGGCCTATCGCAAAGAAGAGGGCGGGATCTATTCGTGGATGAAAAACAGCGTTGGCCCGCGCTATGCGTTTATCGGCACGTTTATGTGGTTCTCCTCTTACGTCGTCTGGATGGTCAGTACGGCCGCGAAAGTGTGGGTTCCGTTCTCGACGTTTGTGTTCGGTGCCGATAAAACCCAGGTCTGGTCGCTGGCGGGCCTCAGCTCTACGCAGGTGGTGGGTATTCTGGCGGTCTGCTGGATGGTTGTTGTAACGCTGGTGGCGTCTAAAGGTATCAACAAAATAGCCCGGATTACCGCTGTGGGCGGTATTTCGGTCATGGGGTTGAACCTGGTTCTGCTGGTGGTCAGTATCGCCATTCTGTGTCTGAACGGCGGCCATTTCGCGCAGGAGGTGAATTTTGTTTCATCCCCTAACCCGAGCTATCAGTCCGGCCTCGCCATGCTCTCCTTCGTGGTCTTTGCCATCTTTGCTTACGGCGGTATTGAAGCCGTAGGCGGCCTGGTCGATAAGACCGAGAACCCGGAAAAGAACTTTGCCAAAGGCATTATTTTTGCCGCCATCGTCATCTCGATTGGCTATTCGCTGGCGATTTTCCTCTGGGGCGTCAGCACTAACTGGCAGCAGGTACTGAGCAACAACACCACGAACCTCGGGAACATCACCTATGTTCTGATGAAAAGTCTGGGCATGACGCTGGGGCAGGCGATGAACCTGACGCCGGACGCGGCGGCGGCGATGGGCGTTTGGTTTGCGCGCATCACCGGGCTGTCGATGTTCCTTGCGTATACGGGCGCGTTCTTCACGCTGATTTACTCTCCGCTGAAAGCCATTATTCAGGGCACGCCAAAAGCGCTGTGGCCAGCGCGCATGACGCAGTTGAATACAACCGGCATGCCCGCTAACGCCATGTGGATGCAGTGTCTGCTGGTATGCGTGTTCATTCTGCTGGTGTCGTTTGGTGGTGACACGGCGTCAGCGTTTTACAACAAGCTGACTCTGATGGCGAACGTTTCAATGACGCTCCCGTATCTGTTCCTGACGCTCGCGTTCCCGTTCTTTAAGGCGAAGCAGGGGCTGGAACGTCCGTTCGTGATTTTCAAAACTCGCGCAACAACGCTGCTGGCAACCACGGTGGTCGTTTTGGTGGTGGCGTTTGCCAACATATTCACCGTGATCCAGCCCATCATTGAGGCAAATGACTGGAGCAGCGCGCTGTGGATGGTTGGCGGTCCGATCTTCTTCTCGCTGCTGGCGATGGGGATTTATGAGAACTATCGTCGTCGCTCGATGGCGTACGTCGTGGAAGTCGCGTAGCGGTAAAACGCCCCTCCACAGGGAGGGGCGAGTATTACAAACTTCCCGCCGGGCGTTTGCGTCCCGCTGATGACAGCGTTCTTGACGTTTTAGTCCCGCCGAGGCTTTCCAGACGCATCTGGAACGGTGGGAACGGCATATCAATTCCGTGCTCGCGGAAGCCAGCCAGAATCAGCTGGTGGATCTCATGGCGCAACGGCATACGGTGCCCCATCTCGGCGGCGTAAATGCGCAGCTCGAAGATCTGAATACCCTGCTGTAAATCCACAAGGAATACCTCGGGTGCCGGGTTATCGATCACCAGCGAGCAGCGCTCTGCTGCGGTGTAGAGGATCTGCGTCACCTCTTCGCTGTTGGCATCAGACGGTGCCGGTACGGTCAGCACCACTCTGGTGACGGAGTCTGACAGCGACCAGTTGATAAACTGCTCGGTGATAAACGCCTTGTTCGGGACGATGATCTCTTTTCGATCCCAGTCGCTGATCGTGGTGGCGCGCGTATTGATCTTCGTGACGCTACCGGTCAAATCGCGGATGGTCACCGTATCGCCAATACGGATCGGCTTCTCAAACAGAATGATCAGACCGGAAACGAAGTTGGCAAAAATCTCCTGCAGGCCAAAGCCCAGACCCACGGTCAGGGCGGCGACCAGCCACTGCAGTTTTGACCACTCAATACCAATCATTGAGAAACCCACCAGCCCACCAAACAGCATGATCAGATACTTGGTGATGGTGGTAATGGCGTAGCCCGTGCCGGGGGTTAAATCCAGGTGCTGCAGCAGCGCCAGCTCCAGCAGTGCCGGGAAGTTACGCACCAGCTGCGTGGTGATGATCAGCACCAGAATGGCAATCAGCACCGCGCCTAAGGTGATCGGCTCCAGACTTTCAACACCCTGTACCGTGGACGTCACATCCCACAATGAGATGTTTTCCAGGAATCCAAACGCGGAGTGAATTTCCGACCACAGGAAGATCACCGACAGAAGGGCAACCAGCATCAGGAGGGAGCGCACCAGCCGCAATGACTGGGTACTGATGGTATCCAGATCGATTTCGACATCGTCGGCATCCGTTGTCCCTTCTGTACTGTTGACGTGGTTTGGCTCTTCTTCACCGCGTGCGCGCTGGGCCAGAATTTCGGCGCGGCGATGCTTGGCACGGTCAAACGCCAGACGACGACGCTGGATCAGCATTCCGCGGCGGATGACATGGTAGACCACCAGCAGCAGGAACCAGATGGCGACGGAGGTTTCAAGACGTGCCAGCAGCGCCTGCGCGGTCGCCAGATACCCCACGGCTGCGGCCAGAATAGCCACCAAAGGCGCGGAGAGCATCAGGTTCCACAGCATGCGGTTGAGCATGTTATCGCCGCTGCCCGTCTTATCGAGATACAGCGGAATGCCGGCGCGTTTAAGGCTGAGTTTCACCATTGCCAGCGCGCCGCAGATGAGGATAAAGCAGAGACGGCCCAGCGAACCGGAGAATTCACGGTCATTGAGGTTATCGAACATGATCAGCGCCATGATTAGCGGCACGATCAGGCCGATGCTCATCAGGTAGTAACGCATGCCGCGCGCGACGCGGCTGCGCGGCCAGCCAAAGTGGGCGACAAACAGACCGTTTGGACGCGCGAAGGTGGCGCAAATCATCACTACCCACAGCAGCGGCACGGTGGCGGTGACGCCATCGCCAATCGCCACCGCAAGCGGATAGGGCCAGGCCTCGCGCAGGCCGTATCCCAGCGTCATCCACAGCACCGGTAGCGGTGAAGCAACAAGAATCGACCAGAATACGGTACGCAGCGTCAGCCAGAAGTGATCCTGCGTCACTTTCCCGACGCGCGCGCTGGAACGTTCGAGGAAGCGCGTAAAGTGCCTGCGGGAGTAGATACTGAAGCCCACCAGAATCAGCGCGCCCAGCAGCGGGAAGATGGTCTCCTTACTGGTAATCATCATCACGCTGGCCTGGCCCAACTGGCTGAAGGTATCCAGCGAAATCAGGCGGCGCAGATCCTGCACAATCTCTATTGGCCACGAGAAGGTCATTGGCCGCACGTCAGATGTCCAGAAGAGATAACGGTGCGTCGCCTCGTTGACCTCTTTCAGCGCATCTTCCAGCTGGCTGTTTGACACTTTCAGCTTGGTTAGCTCAAGGATCAGCGTATCGCCGCCCTGCAGCAGAGAGTTCAGCAGTTCACGCTGGGTGCGCAGCTGGGCTTCAAGGATGCGGTTCTGCTCACCGGTAAGCGGTTGTCCATCGGCCTGGCGGATCTGGCGGATTTGCGGCTGCTTATTGAGGAGGTCTTCAAAATGCAGGCGCTGGACGCGCAGCTGCGCCATCTCGGTATCAAGCTGCTGCGGCTTTGGCATTTCCGGCAGGCGGGCAACTTGGGCGCGTAAGGCTTCACCCAACAGGTTGGAGGACCCCAGCCATTGGGACTGCTCACGCAGGGTGTTAAGCGCCTGACGTACCTGCAGCGTTTGATTGGTCGCCTGTCGCTGCTGCGACGCAACCAAATCCATACGCTGCGCCTGCTGGTTCAGCGCGGCTGAAAGCTCGCGGTTAACCTTGAACTGATCGACGATGCCGACAGGCAGATTTGCGCTGTTTTCCGCGAGGAGTTCTGTACTTTCCAGCGCGCGTTCGGCTTCGCGCTGGCGCTGGCTATTTAACTGGTTGCGCAGGCTCTGCAGATACGCGTCCAGCTGTTGGCTCTGCTTCTGCGCCAGTTCAGCGCGCATGCGCGACAGTTCCTGGCGGTTGTTGGCAGAAAGCTGCGCCAGCTCCAGCTCATCAACCAGCGCTTTGAGCCTGGCGGATTCCGCCTGTAGCCCAAGATTTTGCGCCTGGCTCTGTGGCGTATTACCGGCTTGCGTGCCGACGCGACGCTCGACCTCGTTCAGCTGACGGCGGGCATCGGTCTGCTGCTGCGGTAGCTGGCTGAGAGAGTCGGCGATTTCACGTGCGCGCTCTTGTTCCTGCTGCGCCTGGCGGCTCTTTTCCAGTAGCTGACTGCTAACCTGGAGGATCTCCTGGTTTAGCGCATCCGACGTTAAGCCTACAGGAACCTCGCGCGGTTCATCACGCAGGTTATTCAGCTGTGAGCGCAGCGTTTGAGAGAGTTTCGGGAAGTTGTCGATAACCTGCTGATATTGCTGAGCGCGCTCAAGGGAGCCTTTTCGCTCCTCAAGCGCGTTCAGGGCAGACTGGAGCGACTCGACGGTCTCTGGCTGCGCGGGTTTCGCCGCTTTTGCCTGCTCCAGTTCCTGGGTTATCTGTTTGGCGTCGGGGGCTGTCGCTGCGTACGCCCCCATGCTGAGGCACCAGGCCATCAGTAGAACGATAATCGGGCGCACGTCAGCGATCCTTCTGTTGTTAGCCTTCGTCTTTTTTGTCGTCAACCAGCGGGCTGGCGTCATGCTCGGCGTTGATCTCTTCTTCAGGCAGCGGCGCAGGCTCTGCGTCCGGCGTGATGAAGGTTTCGGTAGACACCGCCAGCGGTTGACCCAGTTTGGTCACCGACAGGCTTTCCAGCTGTTCAACCAGGTTCACTTTACCCGGTGCAAACAAGTTGATCACGGTAGAGCCCAGCTTAAAGCGACCCATCTCCTGACCTTTCAGCAGGGCCACAGAGCCTTCCGCTTCACCGGCAGGCCAGGTCCAGCGCTTGATCACGCCTTCGCGTGGCGGGGTGATAGTGCCCGCCCAGACGGTTTCGATACTGCCTACAATGGTAGCACCCACCAGAATCTGTGCCATTGGGCCAAATTCAGTATCAAACAGGCAGATGACGCGCTCGTTACGGGCGAACAGGTTCGGAACGTTCTGTGCGGTCAGGTGGTTCACGGAGAACAGATCCCCCGGCACGTAAATCATCTCACGCAGAATACCGTTACACGGCATGTGTACGCGGTGATAGTCGCGCGGCGACAGGTAGGTGGTCGCGAAGGAACCGTTACGGAACAGATCTGCCATCAGGTAGTTACCTGCGAGCAGCGCCTCAAGGGTGTAGTTATGGCCTTTGGCCTGCAGAATTTTGTCGTCTTCAATCTTACCGAGCTGGCTGATCACGCCGTCCGCAGGCATCACCAGCACGTTAGGGTCGGTATTTAACGGGCGCACTTCATCGCGCAACGGGCGCACGAAGAATTCGTTAAACGTGCGGTAGCTGGCGGTGTCCGGCTTCTGCGCCTCTTTCATGTCGACCTTGTAGTATTTCACGAACAGGTCGATGACCAGTTTGGTTAGCCAGCCCGCTCGTTTGCTCGCGCCCCAGCCCGCCAGGCGAGTGAGCCACAGTTTTGGCAGAATGTATTGAAGCGAAAGTTTGAATGAGTTTAACAAGGTAGCCTCCAGGCCATTGTTTTGTCGTTCCTGATCCGGCGGAGAAAAGCGCCGGAACCTGAAAAAAGGGGACGATTTTAGCGATGCTTAGCTTAGTTGTCAGTTATCAGAATCAGAAAAGTTTTTACGCGTTTTTACGTCTTCCATGCTCTCAAGAATGCGGTGATAGTTTTCGAAGCGGGTTTCCGCAATCTCACCGTTCTCTACCGCCTCGCGGATAGCGCAGCCAGGGTCGTTGTCGTGCTTACAGTCGCGATATTTGCAAGCGCCTAAATAGTCATGGAATTCGACAAATCCGTTGAAGATTTGTTCCGGCTCAAGGTGCCACAGGCCAAACTCACGTACGCCCGGCGAGTCAATCACGTCGCCACCGTGCGGGAAGTGATAAAGACGCGAGGCGGTGGTGGTGTGCTGGCCCAGACCCGAAACGTTGGACACATCGTTGGTCAGGATCTCTTGCTGGAGGCCGAGAAGGTTGTTCAGCAGGCTCGATTTACCTACGCCAGATTGGCCCGCAAAGATACTGATTCGGTCAGTCAGCGCTTCTTCCAACGGCTTCAGGCCATCTTTAGTGTGGCTGGAGACCATCAGCACGCGATAACCGATCTCGCGATAGATATCCATCTGCTCATTCACGAAGGCCATGCCGTCGTCATCCAGCAGATCGATCTTGTTCAGCACGATGATCGGTTCAACCTGCAGCGTTTCGCAGGCGACGAGATAACGGTCGATAATATTGAGCGAAAGCTCAGGCAAAATCGCCGAAACGATGACGATCTGGTTAATATTGGCGGCAATGGGTTTAACACCGTCGTAGAAATCAGGACGGGTCAGCACCGACGTGCGTTCATGCACGGCTTCAACGATGCCCTTAACCGTCACCCCTTCAGCGGCTTCTTTACCCGGACGCCAGACAACGCGATCGCCGGTTACCAATGAACGGATAGTGCGACGGATATTGCAACGGTGGATATCCCCGTCGGCGGATTCGACATCAGCATGCATACCAAAACGGCTAATCACGACGCCCTCTGTCGCTTCACCAAACAGGTTGTCGTCGTAATCCGGCTTCTCCGAAGTGGTTTTAAGACGGCGCTGGTGGTTGGCGTTTACGCGGCGCTGCTGCCCTTTGGAGAGTTTATTTTTACTCAATCGCGCTGGCTCCTGGTCGCCCGTAAGGGGCAAAACCTCTATGATACACTGTAATTAATACTAGTTAACCTGCTACTGCCGGTTATGCGAGAAGGGTGGAAAATAACATGAGCGCGGATGAAAACAACCTGATTTGGATCGATCTTGAAATGACCGGGCTGGATCCCGAACGCGATCGCATCATTGAAATTGCAACGCTGGTCACCGATGCCAACCTGAATATTCTGGCGGAAGGGCCAACCATCGCGGTACATCAGTCTGACGATCAGCTTGCGCTGATGGATGAATGGAACGTGCGCACCCATACCGGTAGCGGGCTGGTAGAGCGCGTAAAGGCCAGCACCCAGGGCGACCGTGAAGCAGAGCTGGCAACCATTGAATTCCTGAAACAGTGGGTTCCGGCGGGCAAATCGCCTATCTGCGGTAACAGCATTGGTCAGGATCGTCGCTTCCTGTTTAAGTACATGCCGGAGCTGGAATCGTATTTCCACTACCGCTATCTGGATGTCAGCACCCTGAAAGAGCTGGCACGTCGCTGGAAACCGGAAATTCTCGACGGCTTTAAAAAGCAGGGAACACACCAGGCGATGGACGACATTCGCGAGTCGGTTGCGGAGCTGGCGTACTACCGCGAAAACTTTATAAAGCTGTGATTTTGCGACCCGGCGCCTTGCGTGGCCGGGTTTTTGTCGTTAAATTGTTCAGCTTGCCGATTAATTAAGCACTTGAACGGATTTTCAAAAAAATCGCTTTAAGGGGGGTTGCAGCTAAAAGGATTTCTCGTATAATGCGCCTCCCGTAACGACAGAGAATTACACGTTACGACAGCAACAAAAGCAGTACAGATTTGCGGGAATAGCTCAGTTGGTAGAGCACGACCTTGCCAAGGTCGGGGTCGCGAGTTCGAGTCTCGTTTCCCGCTCCAAAATTTGAAAGTATCGCAAGATACGCCAGCACCAGAACACCCAAGCGGGAATAGCTCAGTTGGTAGAGCACGACCTTGCCAAGGTCGGGGTCGCGAGTTCGAGTCTCGTTTCCCGCTCCAAAATTTGAAAGTATCGCAAGATACGCACAGCACCAGAACACCCAAGCGGGAATAGCTCAGTTGGTAGAGCACGACCTTGCCAAGGTCGGGGTCGCGAGTTCGAGTCTCGTTTCCCGCTCCAAATTCTTCTTCATATTCAAATTATCCACAGCGGAATGCTTCGTTGGGGACGTTTTCTATTTCATCTGAAATACTCTTGTAAACAGAGTTATCCACAGAACCTGCCGCTGATCTGTTAGTGCCAAACGCTTCGCAGGGTGAATAGTATCTTTATAATATTCTGATTTATAAAAAGAAAATATCATTTCAAAATGTTAGTGAGATCACTTGACCTCTTAGCCAGCCCTGATGGCGCCTGAGTTTGTAATTTTATACACAGGCTGTGAATAGTTCAGGCATCCCGCGTGAGCCCTTTTTCAATCACCCTCACCAGCCGCTGTTTCTTGGGTAACTGCACTTCGACCACGCAGGCATTTCGCTTCTCAATTTGCTGTGCAACCGCCCACTCTATGTGTTCATCGAGAAGTGGGTGCTCACCTCTACGGCTTTCGAGTGCCTGAATATTCGCTTCATCCCACGGGGCATTGCCCAGCGCAACGGCAACGTTTCGCAGCCAACGCAAATGACCGATACGGCGAATGGCCGAACCTTCCGTCACTTTCAGGAACCAGGCTTCTGTCCAGGCGAACAGCTCAATAAGCGGTGGTGCATGCAGCGCCTTACGCGGGCTGAAATCCTCTTCGTCCGTGAGCTGCGAATAGCGGTTCCACGGGCAGATCAACTGGCAGTCGTCACAACCGTAGATCCGGTTGCCGATAAGCGGTCGAAATTCCTCAGGAATAGCCCCTTCCAGTTCGATAGTGAGATAGGAGATGCAGCGGCGTGCGTCAACGGTATAAGGCTCGACAATAGCGCCTGTCGGGCAGATGGTCATGCAGGCTACACACCGGCCGCAGCCTTCCTCTACCGGGCCGTCTACCGGCAGCGGTAAATCTATCAGCAGTTCACCCAGGAAAAAGAACGAACCGGCGTCGCGGCTAAGGATAAGTGAGTGCTTACCTGTCCAGCCAAGCCCCGCTTTTTCAGCAATCGGACGCTCAAGAATAGGCGCGGAATCCACAAAGGGTCTAAAATTCAGCGAAACACAGTGCTGCTGAATCATTTCCCCAAGTTTTTTTAAACGGTTGCGCAGAAGCTTATGGTAGTCACGCCCCAGAGCATACCGGCTGACGTAACCCAAAGAGGGATTTTTGAGCGTGCGCGCAAAGGCCGCATTGGCGGGCAGGTAGTTCATGCGCACGCTGATGACGCGTAATGTGCCCGGCAACAGCTCGTGTGGACGAGCGCGCATCATGCCATGACGCGCCATCCACTCCATCTCGCCGTGGTACTGTTTGTCCAGCCACGCCTGCAGTTTGGGCTCGCTGGCGGAGAGGTCGGTGTCGGTGATGCCCACCTTCTGGAAGCCAAGCTCAGCACCCCACTGTTTTATATTTTGCGCTAACTGATTGAGATCGAGGGGCTGTGACATGACGGACCATACGGTGAAGAAAAACCCCGCAAGTATACCACATTCCATCTGGCATGCGGATGCGCTCCGACGCGCCGAACAAGAGGCTGCAGACAGTCTCGGCATTACCCTTTACGAACTGATGCTACGCGCGGGTGAGGCGGCGTTTAACGTTGCCCGCCACGCGTACCCGCAGGCCGCTCACTGGCTCATTTTATGTGGACACGGTAATAACGGCGGCGATGGCTATGTCGTCGCCCGTCTGGCCGTGGCGGCAGGTCTTCGCGTCACGTTACTGGCCGTTGAGAGCGAACATCCGCTGCCGGAAGAAGCCAGTGCGGCGCGAGAGGCCTGGCTGAACGCAGGCGGTGTGATTCATGCGTCAGATATCCTCTGGCCGGAAGATGTGGATCTGGTTGTTGATGGTCTGCTGGGCACCGGTCTGATGCGCGCGCCCCGCGACAACATTGCCGCGCTGATTGAGCGTGCTAACGCGCATCCCGCACCGGTGGTGGCGCTGGACATCCCCTCTGGACTGCTCGCGCAAACCGGTGCGACGCCGGGGGCGGTGATTCAGGCGTCACATACTGTCACCTTTATTGCCCTGAAACCGGGTCTGCTAACCGGAAAAGCGCGGGATGTGGTGGGGAAACTGCATCACAACGCGCTGGGGCTTGAAAGCTGGCTGGCGGGACAGGATACGCAAGTTTCACGATATGACGCCTCACAGTTGACCGGATGGCTGCTGCCGCGCCGTCCAACGTCCCATAAGGGCGATCACGGCAGGCTGGTGATAGTCGGGGGTGACCACGGCACGGCGGGCGCTGTCCGCATGACCGGCGAGGCGGCTCTGCGCTGCGGTGCCGGTTTAGTGCGGGTGTTAACGCGTAGTGACAATATCATCCCGATCGTTACCGCCCGACCGGAGCTAATGGTGCATGAACTCACGCCGCAGACGCTGGAAGAGAGCCTCGAATGGGCCGATGTTGTGGTGATTGGCCCCGGGCTTGGGCAGCAGGCATGGGGTAAACAAGCCCTGCAAAAGGTCGAGAACTTTCGTAAACCGATGCTGTGGGATGCCGACGCGCTTAACCTTCTGGCAATAAACCCGGATAAGCGTCACAATCGCATCCTGACGCCACACCCCGGCGAGGCCGCGCGGCTGCTTAACTGCAGCGTGGCAGAAATTGAAAGCGATCGCTTACTTTCTGCCCAGCGTCTGGTAAAACGTTACGGAGGTGTTGCTGTTTTGAAAGGGGCGGGAACCGTTATCGCCAGCGAGGATGCGCTGGGTATTATTGATGCCGGAAATGCAGGCATGGCGAGCGGGGGCATGGGTGATGTGTTGTCTGGCATCATTGGCGCATTGCTCGGACAGAAACTTCCCCTTTATGATGCAGCCTGTGCGGGCTGTGTGGCCCACGGCGCAGCGGCTGACCAGCTTGCTGCATGCTATGGTACGCGCGGTATGCTGGCCACCGATCTTTTTTGCACGCTACGGCGTGTTGTTAACCCGGATGTGATTGACGTAGAAAATGACTAATCGAGCGATTCCTTTACCTGATGAACAAGCCACTTTAGATCTCGGCAAGCGCGTGGCGCAGGCCTGTCAGGGGGCTACCGTCATTTATCTTTATGGTGATTTAGGTGCAGGTAAAACCACCTTCAGCCGGGGTTTTTTGCAGGCGTTAGGCCATAACGGGAATGTGAAAAGCCCAACCTACACGCTGGTAGAACCGTACACCCTTGAAAATCTCATGGTGTACCACTTCGATTTATACCGCCTTGCGGATCCTGAGGAGCTGGAATTTATGGGGATCCGTGATTATTTTGCCAACGACGCCATTTGCCTGGTGGAGTGGCCGCAACAAGGTGCGGGTGTGCTGCCTGACCCGGATGTCGAAATTCACTTAGATTACCAGGCACAAGGGCGTGAGGCACGCATCAGTGCTGTTTCCTCATCAGGCAGTTCCTTACTGGCGCGACTGGCCGGTTAAGCGTAGGGATGACGGGATGAAAAATCGCGTTAAAGGTTGGTTGTTGGCTGCCACGGTGCTGCTGTGCGCGCAGGCCGGGGCGGCGAGCCTCTCAGATATTCAGGTGTCGAACGGGGAAAATCAGGCCCGGATCACGTTTAGCTTTATGGGCGACCCAGAATATGCGTTTTCTCAGCCAGACAGCCACAGTGTGGCGCTGGATATCAAACAAACGGGCGTGATCCAGGGATTACCGCTGCGGTTCAGCGGTAACAACCTGGTGAAAAGTATCCGTTCGGGAACGCCGCAGGATAGCCAGTCGTTACGCCTGGTTGTGGATCTGACCGAAAAGGGTAAAACGAAGGCGGTGAAGCAGCAAAACGGGGCGAACTATACGGTGGTCTTTACCATCAATGCCGACGCACCGCCGCCACCTCCACCGCCTGCACCGGTGGTGGCGAAGCGCGTGGAAGAACCTGTGTATACCCCGCGTCCGTCTGAACCTGCCCGTAATCCGTTTAAGTCGCAAAACGATCGCATCACAGCGGCAACCAGCAGTAATACGGTGACGCGTCCGGCGGCCAGCGCACGACGCGCGGCGGTCAGCGGTGACAAAGTGATCATCGCCATCGATGCAGGTCACGGCGGGCAGGATCCAGGCGCAATTGGCCCGGGCGGTACGCGGGAGAAAAACGTGACAATCGCGGTAGCCCGCAAGCTCAGGACGCTGTTAAACGACGATCCGATGTTTAAAGGCGTGCTCACTCGCGACGGCGACTATTTTATCTCCGTAATGGGACGCTCGGACGTGGCGCGTAAGCAAAACGCAAACTTCCTGGTTTCCATTCATGCGGATGCCGCGCCGAATCGTAGCGCGACCGGCGCCTCTGTTTGGGTGCTGTCGAACCGTCGCGCCAACAGTGAAATGGCAAACTGGCTTGAAGAGCACGAGAAACAGTCTGAACTGTTAGGCGGTGCGGGTGATGTGCTGGCTAACAGCCAGTCTGACCCGTATCTCAGCCAGGCGGTGCTGGATTTACAGTTCGGTCATTCCCAGCGCGTCGGGTATGATGTCGCGACAAACGTACTGAACCAGCTGCAGGGCATCGGGGCATTGCACAAGCGCCGTCCGGAGCATGCGAGCCTGGGTGTTCTGCGTTCGCCGGATATTCCATCGATCCTCGTGGAAACGGGCTTTATCAGCAACAACGGTGAAGAGCGCCTGCTGGGAAGCGACAGTTACCAGCAGCAGATTGCCGAAGCGATTTATAACGGTCTGCGTAAATATTTTGAAGCCCATCCGCTTCAGTCAGCGCCGCAAAGCGGTGCAGGCCAGACGGCCAGTGCCGCGCTGCCGGGTGAGATGACCGCCACAAATTAAGGAGAATTCATGCCGATTCAGGTTCTACCGCCGCAGCTCGCGAACCAAATCGCCGCCGGTGAGGTGGTGGAGCGCCCTGCGTCGGTGGTGAAGGAGCTGGTGGAAAACAGCCTCGATGCGGGGGCAACCCGCATTGATATTGATATCGAACGCGGCGGCGCAAAGCTTATTCGTATTCGTGACAACGGCTGTGGCATCAAAAAAGACGAGCTGGCGCTGGCGCTGGCGCGTCATGCCACCAGTAAAATTGCCTCTCTGGACGATCTGGAAGCCATTATCAGCCTTGGTTTTCGCGGCGAAGCGCTGGCGAGCATCAGTTCCGTATCCCGCTTAACCCTGACCTCCCGTACTGCGGAACAGCAGGAGGCCTGGCAGGCCTACGCTGAAGGGCGCGATATGGACGTCACGGTCAAACCTGCGGCGCACCCTGTCGGCACCACGCTTGAAGTGCTGGACCTGTTCTATAACACCCCAGCCCGACGCAAGTTCATGCGTACCGAGAAGACCGAATTCGGACACATCGATGAGATCATTCGCCGCATCGCGCTGGCGCGATTCGATGTCACCATCAACCTCAGCCATAACGGCAAGGTGATGCGTCAGTATCGTGCGGTGGCGGAAGGTGGGCAGAAGGAGCGCCGGTTAGGGGCTATCTGCGGCACGCCGTTCCTTGAAAAAGCGCTGGCGATAGAATGGCAGCATGGCGATCTGGCGCTGCGCGGCTGGGTGGCCGATCCGAACGCGAGCAGCGCCGCCTTTGCTGAGATCCAATACTGCTACGTGAATGGCCGCATGATGCGCGACCGCCTGATCAACCACGCCATTCGTCAGGCCTGTGAAGACAAACTCGGCGCGGATCAACAGCCCGCGTTTGTGCTTTATCTGGAGATCGACCCCCATCAGGTGGATGTGAACGTCCATCCTGCGAAGCATGAGGTGCGCTTCCACCAGTCACGTCTGGTTCATGACTTTATTTATCAGGGTGTTGTCACGGTATTGCAGCAGCAGGCGGAGCCAACGCTGCCGCTGGAAAACGACGCCCCGGCACCGCGTCCGCTGCCGGAAAACCGGGTGGCGGCAGGCCGCAACCACTTTGCTGAACCCGCCGCTGCCCGCGAACCGTCGGCTCCGCGTTTCTCAGCGGCGGGCAGCGCGCCTCGCCCTACGGGGGCGAACTACCCCAACGCTCAGCCGGGTTATCAGAAGCAGCAGGGGGCGTTGTACCGCAAACTGCTTGATACGCCCGCGGTGGAACGTAAAGAGCATATCGAGGTGTCGCAACCTTCACTGGACGGGCATAGCCAGAGCTTTGGTCGTGTACTGACGATTGTTGCTCCGGATATGGCATTGCTCGAACGCGAGGGGAAACTGATGCTACTGGCGTTGCCGGTGGCGGAACGCTGGCTTAAACAGGCGCAGCTGACGCCGGGGGAAAACGCCGCCTGTGCACAGCCGTTGCTGATCCCGGTCCGGTTAAAAATAACCCCTGAAGAAACAGGGATTTTGCAGCGGGCACAGGCGCTTCTTGCCGAAATGGGCATAGAAATCGTGCTTGAAGCGCAGCATGTGACAATTCGCGCAGTGCCTTTACCCTTACGCCAACAAAATTTACAAAACTTGATTCCTGAACTGATAGGCTACCTGGCGCAGCAAACGTCGTTTGATGCCGCCAACACCGCGCAGTGGATCGCTCGCCATCTGGCCAGCGAACACTCACCGTGGAGTATGGCGCAGGCGATTACCGTGTTGGCAGAGGTTGAACGCCTTTGCCCACATCTGGTGAAAACGCCGCCGGGTGGATTATTACAACCTGTTGATTTAAAAACGGCGATGACCGCCCTGAGACATGATTGACGTAAGTAAGGCGAGCCTGCCTAAGGCGATTTTTTTAATGGGCCCTACGGCCTCCGGTAAAACAGCGTTAGCCATTGAGTTACGTAAAGTTTTGCCTGTAGAGTTGATTAGCGTCGATTCCGCCCTCATTTATCGAGGAATGGACATCGGCACGGCGAAGCCAGACGCAGACGAACTGCGCGCGGCACCGCACCGCTTGCTGGATATTCTCGACCCGGCTCAGGCGTACTCCGCAGCAGACTTTCGCCGCGATGCCTTAGCCGAGATGGCCGACATTACCGCTGCGGGACGAATACCGCTACTGGTTGGCGGAACCATGCTCTACTTCAAGGCGCTGCTGGAGGGGTTATCGCCTCTGCCATCGGCAGATCCGGACGTACGAGCCAGGATTGAACAGCAGGCGGCAGAGCAGGGATGGGACGTTTTGCACCAGCAACTGGCTGAGATTGACCCGGTTGCTGCAGCGCGAATCCATCCGAATGATCCGCAAAGGCTTTCCCGGGCACTGGAAGTTTTTTTCATTTCGGGTAAAACTTTAACGGAACTGACGCAAACGTCAGGAGACGCTCTGCCGTATCAGGTGCATCAGTTCGCCATCGCCCCGGCGAGCCGTGAACTGCTCCATCAACGAATTGAGCAGCGTTTTCATCAGATGTTGGCTTCAGATTTTGAAGCAGAAGTGCGGGCGCTATTTGCCCGTGGAGATTTGCATACGGATATGCCTTCCGTTCGTTGTGTGGGATACCGCCAGATGTGGTCGTATCTTGAAGGTGAGATTTCATACGATGAAATGGTTTATCGAGGTGTTTGCGCCACGAGGCAGTTAGCGAAGCGCCAGATCACCTGGTTGCGCGGTTGGGAGGGCGTTCACTGGTTAGACAGTGAAAAGCCGCAACAGGCGCTAAACGAAGTGATTGAGGTTGTTGGTGATATCGCTGACTGAATGTGTACAATTGAGACGTATCGTGCGCAATTTTTCAGAATCGCAAGGTTCTAAGTACAAAACAAGCATATAAGGAAAAGATAGAATGGCTAAGGGGCAATCTTTACAAGATCCGTTCCTGAACGCATTGCGTCGGGAACGTGTTCCAGTTTCTATTTATTTGGTGAATGGTATTAAGCTGCAAGGTCAGATTGAGTCTTTCGATCAGTTCGTGATTCTGTTGAAAAACACGGTCAGTCAGATGGTCTACAAGCACGCTATTTCTACTGTTGTTCCGTCCCGTCCGGTATCTCATCACAGCAATAACGCTGGCGGCGGCACTGGTAGTAACTACCATCATGGCAGCAACGCGCAGGGTTCTTCAACGCCTGCGCAGGACAGCGACGAGACCGAATAAGGTTTCGCACTGTTATCCACACGGGGAGCCAGGGATCCTGCGTTCCCCGCTGATCTTTTTAGAGAGGTTTACGCTTGTTTGACCGTTATGATGCCGGTGAGCAGGCGGTGCTGGTACACATCTATTTTTCGCAAGACAAAGATATGGAAGACCTCCAGGAGTTTGAATCTCTGGTCTCTTCTGCCGGTGTCGAAGCAATGCAGGTGATTACCGGTAGCCGTAAAGCGCCGCACCCAAAGTATTTTGTTGGTGAAGGTAAAGCAGTCGAAATTGCGGATGCCGTAAAAGCAACCGGCGCGTCAGTCGTGTTGTTTGATCATGCGCTGTCTCCAGCCCAGGAGCGCAACCTGGAAGCCCTTTGCGAATGCCGTGTTATCGATCGCACGGGATTGATTTTAGATATTTTTGCTCAGCGTGCGCGTACCCACGAAGGTAAGCTGCAGGTTGAACTGGCGCAGTTGCGCCATCTGGCAACGCGTCTTGTGCGTGGCTGGACACACCTTGAAAGACAAAAAGGCGGGATTGGTTTGCGCGGCCCGGGTGAAACCCAGCTCGAAACCGACCGTCGTTTGCTGCGTGGCCGTATTACCCAGATCCTCTCACGTCTGGAAAGAGTTGAGAAACAGCGTGAGCAGGGACGTCGGGCGCGAACGAAAGCCGATATCCCGACGGTGTCGCTGGTGGGGTATACCAACGCCGGTAAATCCACCCTGTTTAACCAGATCACCGAGGCCCAGGTTTATGCCGCAGACCAGCTGTTTGCGACCCTGGACCCGACGCTGCGCCGTATTGACGTTGCTGACGTCGGTGAGACGGTGCTGGCGGATACCGTAGGGTTTATCCGTCATTTGCCGCATGACCTGGTGGCGGCGTTTAAAGCGACGTTGCAGGAGACGCGACAGGCGACCCTGCTGCTGCACGTGATTGATGCGGCAGACGTGCGCGTTCAGGAGAACATCGACGCGGTGAACGTGGTGCTCGAAGAGATCGACGCCCACGAAATCCCAACGCTGTTGGTGATGAACAAGATCGATATGCTGGACGATTTCGAACCGCGTATCGACAGAGATGAAGAGAACAAACCGATTCGGGTCTGGCTTTCTGCCCAGACCGGTATCGGTGTGCTACTGCTTTTCCAGGCTTTGACAGAACGTCTTTCCGGTGAGGTCGCCCAGCACACGCTGCGATTGCCGCCACAGGAAGGCAGGCTGCGCAGCCGGTTTTATCAGCTTCAGGCGATAGAAAAAGAGTGGATGGAGGATGACGGCAGCGTGGGGATGCAGGTGCGTATGCCGATCGTTGACTGGCGTCGCCTCTGTAAACAAGAACCTGCGCTGGCGGACTATATCGTCTGATCAGAAAGGGGAAGCCTGAATAATTCGCCCTTGCATAACAAATATGGAGCATATACATGGCGTGGAATCAGCCCGGTAATAACGGACAAGACCGCGACCCGTGGGGAAGCAGCAATAATCAAGGCGGCAACTCTGGGGGAAATGGCAACAAAGGTGGTCGCGAGCAGGGGCCGCCGGATCTGGATGATATCTTCCGCAAGCTGAGCAAAAAGCTCGGTGGCCTTGGCGGAGGAAAAGGTTCTGGCTCGGGTGGTAATTCCACTCAGAGTCCGCGCCCGCCAATGGGTGGCCGCGTAGTGGGCATTGTGGCCGCTGCGGTGGTAATCATCTGGGCAGCCAGCGGGTTCTACACCATTAAAGAAGCTGAACGCGGCGTGGTCACTCGTTTCGGTAAGTTCAGCCATCTGGTTGAACCTGGCCTGAACTGGAAACCGACCTTCGTTGACAACGTCACCGCGGTTAACGTGGAGTCCGTCCGTGAACTGGCGGCATCTGGCGTGATGCTGACCTCTGACGAGAACGTCGTGCGCGTTGAGATGAACGTGCAGTACCGCGTAACCGATCCTGAGCGTTATCTGTTTAGCGTGACCAGCGCCGATGACAGCCTGCGTCAGGCGACCGACAGCGCCCTGCGTGGCGTGATCGGCAAGTACACCATGGACCGCATTCTGACCGAAGGCCGTACCGTTATTCGTAGCGATACCCAGCGCGAGCTGGAAGAGACCATTCGTCCATACAACATGGGTATCACCCTGCTGGACGTCAACTTCCAGGCTGCGCGTCCGCCGGAAGAGGTGAAAGCCGCATTTGACGATGCGATTGCTGCACGTGAAAACGAACAGCAGTACATCCGTGAAGCTGAAGCGTACACCAACGAAGTTCAGCCGCGTGCTAACGGTCAGGCGCAGCGTATTCTGGAAGAAGCACGCGCGTATAAGACTCAGACCATCCTGGAAGCACAGGGTGAAGTGGCTCGCTTCGCGAAGATCCTGCCGGAGTATAAAGCGGCACCGGAGATTACCCGCGAGCGTCTGTATATCGAGACCATGGAAAAAGTGCTGAGCCACACCCGCAAAGTGTTGGTTAACGACAGCAAAGGCGGAAACCTGATGGTCCTGCCGCTGGATCAGATGCTGAAAGGCGGTTCTGCACCGGCTGCGAAAGACACCAGCGGTGCGAATAACCTGCTGCGTCTGCCACCAGCCTCTTCAGGCAACGCCAGCGCGAACACAACGCCTTCTTCGAACGATGGTGACATTATGGACCAACGCCGTGCTAACGCGCAGCGTAACGACTACCAGCGTCAGGGGGAATAAGGATGCGTAAGTCAGTTATTGCGATCATCGTCATCGTACTGGTCGTGCTGTATACCTCGATCTTTGTGGTGAAAGAAGGCGAGCGTGGGATCAAATTCCAGTTCAGCAGCGTCGTGCGTGATGGTGACAAACGCCCGGTGATTTACGAACCGGGTCTGCACTTCAAGGTGCCTTTCATTCAGTCAGTGAAAACGCTTGATGCGCGTATCCAGACCATGGATAACCAGGCCGACCGTTTCGTGACCAAAGAGAAGAAAGACCTGATCGTTGATTCCTACATCAAATGGCGTATCAGCGACTTCAGCCGTTACTTCCTGGCAACGGGCGGTGGCGATGTTTCTCAGGCAGAAGTGCTGCTGAAGCGTAAGTTCTCTGACCGTCTGCGTTCTGAGATCGGTCGTCTGGATGTGAAAGACATCGTGACCGACTCCCGCGGCCGTCTGACGCTGGAAGTACGTGATGCGCTGAACTCCGGTACAGCGGGCACGGAAGACGAAGTGGAAACGCCAGCAGCGGATGACGCGATTGCTAAAGCCGCTGAACGCGTTCAGGCTGAAACCAACGGTAAAGTGCCGGTGATCAACCCGAACAGTATGGCCGCGCTGGGTATCGAAGTCGTTGACGTGCGTATCAAGCAAATCAACCTGCCAGCGGAAGTGTCCGAGGCGATCTACAACCGTATGCGCGCCGAGCGTGAAGCGGTAGCCCGTCGTCACCGTTCACAGGGTCAGGAAGAGGCTGAGAAGCTGCGTGCCGCTGCGGACTACGAAGTGACCAAGACGCTCGCAGAGTCTGAACGTCAGGGTCGTATCCTGCGCGGTGAAGGCGATGCCGAAGCGGCGAAGCTGTTTGCTGATGCCTTCAGTCAGGATCCAGACTTCTATGCCTTTATCCGTAGCCTGCGTGCTTACGAGAATAGCTTCCAGAGCAACCAGGATGTGATGGTGCTCAGCCCGGACAGCGATTTCTTCCGTTATATGAAGACGCCGACTAACGCAACGCGATAAACTCAGGTCCGTTTGAGTATTCAAACCACCGCTCTCAACGGAGCGGTGGTTTTCTTTTATAAGGACTAAAAATGAATTCAACGATCTGGCTCGCGCTGGCCCTGGTTTTGGTGCTTGAAGGTCTTGGACCGATGCTTTATCCGCGCGCCTGGCGTCGAATGATCGCGACGATGAGCCAACTGCCGGATAATATTTTGCGTCGTTTTGGCGGCGGTCTTGTGGTTGCGGGTATCGTTATCTACTACATGTTGAAGAAAACGATTGGCTGATCAAAAAGTAGGCGCAATCGGCGTATTTTGAGGTCAAAAAGTGCTGTATATCTGAAAAAGCGATGGTAGAATCCATTTTTAAGCAAACGGTGATTTTGAAAAAAATGGGTAACAACGTCGTCGTACTGGGCACCCAATGGGGTGACGAAGGTAAAGGGAAGATTGTTGATCTTCTGACTGAACGGGCTAAATATGTTGTACGCTACCAGGGCGGTCACAACGCAGGCCATACTCTCGTAATCAACGGTGAAAAAACCGTCCTCCATCTTATTCCATCAGGCATTCTTCGCGAAAACGTCACCAGCATCATCGGTAACGGCGTTGTGCTGTCTCCTGCTGCGCTGATGAAAGAGATGAAAGGTCTGGAAGACCGTGGTATCCCTGTTCGTGAGCGTCTGCTGCTCTCTGAAGCCTGCCCGCTGATCCTGGATTATCATGTGGCGCTGGACGTTGCGCGTGAAAAAGCGCGTGGCGCGAAAGCGATCGGTACCACCGGTCGTGGTATCGGCCCGGCTTACGAAGATAAAGTTGCACGTCGCGGTCTGCGCGTGGGCGATCTCTTCGACAAAGCGACCTTCGCTGAAAAACTGAAGGAAGTGATGGAATATCACAACTTCCAGCTGGTGAATTTCTACAAAGCTGACGCTGTTGACTACCAGAAAGTGCTGGATGACGTCATGGCGGTGGCTGATATTCTGACCGGTATGGTTGTGGATGTGTCCGATCTGCTGGACCAGGCGCGCAAGCGTGGCGATTTCGTCATGTTCGAAGGTGCGCAGGGTACGCTGCTGGACATCGACCACGGTACCTATCCGTACGTAACCTCCTCTAACACCACCGCAGGTGGCGTAGCAACCGGCTCTGGCCTGGGTCCACGCTATGTGGATTACGTTCTGGGTATCATCAAAGCGTACTCCACTCGCGTGGGTGCCGGTCCATTCCCGACCGAGCTGTTTGATGAAACCGGCGAGTTCCTGTGCAAGCAGGGTAACGAGTTTGGCGCGACCACCGGTCGTCGTCGTCGTACCGGCTGGCTGGATGCGGTCGCAGTGCGTCGTGCAGTGCAGATCAACTCCCTGTCTGGCTTCTGCCTGACCAAGCTGGACGTACTGGACGGCCTGAAAGAAGTGAAAATCTGCGTTGGCTACCGTATGCCAGATGGCCGCGAAGTGACCACCACTCCGCTGGCTGCTGACGACTGGGAAGGCATCGAGCCAATCTACGAAACCATGCCGGGCTGGTCTGAGACCACTTTCGGTGTGAAAGAGCGTAGCGGCCTGCCGCAGGCGGCGCTGGATTACATCAAGCGTATTGAAGAACTGACCGAAGTGCCGATCGATATTATTTCTACCGGCCCGGATCGTACTGAAACGATGATCCTGCGCGACCCGTTCGACGCATAATCTTCGTGACTGCTGGCCTGCGGGGAGACCCGTAGGCCGGATAAGCGTAGCGCCATCCGGCGACCGCTCCTGGATCTCCGCTTTTTCGCCCCGTCTGTCAAATAAATTAGCCCCTAACTATCTGGCTGGTTTATCATCATTAATGAATATCTCTGCGGTTTCACCGCGTTTTCCCTTTTTCCCTGAGGTTGATGTGCAGTTAACGAGTTTCACCGATTACGGCTTACGCGCCCTGATTTACATGGCGTCGTTACCCGACGGAAAGATGACCAGCATCTCTGAGGTAACAGAGGTCTATGGTGTATCCCGTAATCATATGGTCAAAATAATCAATCAACTTAGCCGTGCCGGATACGTTGCTGCCGTCCGCGGGAAGAATGGTGGGATCCGTCTCGGTAAACCGGCACAGAGTATTCGCGTTGGGGATGTGGTACGTGAACTGGAGCCGTTGTCTCTGGTGAACTGCAGCAGCGAGTTCTGCCACATTACCCCCGCTTGCCGCCTGAAACAGGCGCTTTCTAAGGCCGTGCAAAGTTTTCTCATGGAACTGGATAACTACACGCTGGCCGATTTGGTTGAAGAGAATCAACCGCTTTATAAATTATTGCTGGTGGAATGAAGAAAATTTCCACCGGAGCTGACAACGGAGGAACCGACATGTCACATGATCCTTTCCAGGAACGCGAAGCCGAAAAATACGCGAATCCTATCCCTAGCCGCGAGTTCATCATTGAACACTTAACAAAACGCGAAAAACCCGCCAATCGTGAAGAACTTGCCGTTGAATTAAACATTGAAGGTGAAGAGCAAATTGAAGCCCTTCGCCGCCGCCTGCGCGCGATGGAGCGTGACGGGCAACTGGTCTTTACCCGCCGCCAGTGCTACGCGCTGCCAGAACGCCTCGATCTGCTGAAAGGGACCGTCATTGGTCACCGCGATGGCTTCGGCTTCCTGCGCGTGGAAGGCCGCAAAGACGATCTGTACCTCTCATCTGAGCAGATGAAGATGTGTATCCACGGCGATCAGATCCTGGCGCAACCGCTGGGCGCGGACCGTAAAGGCCGCCGCGAAGCGCGCGTGGTGCGTGTGCTGGTGCCAAAAACCAGCCAGATTGTTGGCCGCTACTTTACCGACGCGGGCGTGGGCTTTGTGGTACCGGACGACAGCCGCCTGAGCTTCGACATTCTGATCCCACCTGAAGAGGTGATGGGCGCACGCATGGGCTTTGTGGTGGTGGTAGAACTCACCCAGCGCCCAACCCGTCGCACCAAAGCCGTAGGTAAAATCGTCGAAGTGCTGGGCGATAACATGGGCACCACGATGGCCGTTGATATGGCGCTGCGTACCCATGAGATCCCTTACGTCTGGCCGAAAGCGGTTGAAGATCAGATCGAAAGCCTGCGCGAAGAAGTGCCGGAAGAGTCTAAGGTGGGCCGCGTGGATCTGCGCTCCCTGCCGCTGGTCACTATTGATGGCGAAGACGCCCGCGACTTTGATGACGCCGTTTACTGTGAGAAAAAACGCGGTGGCGGCTGGCGTCTGTGGGTTGCTATCGCTGACGTAAGCTATTATGTCCGTCCGCATACGCCGCTGGATAACGAAGCGCGCAGCCGCGGTACGTCGGTCTACTTCCCGTCTCAGGTTGTGCCGATGCTGCCGGAAGTGCTCTCTAACGGTTTGTGCTCCCTGAACCCGCAGGTTGACCGTCTTTGCATGGTCTGCGAGATGACCATCTCTACCAAAGGGCGCTTAACCGGCTTCAAATTCTACGAAGCGGTGATGAGCTCGCACGCGCGTCTGACCTATACCAAGGTCTGGCATATGCTGCAGGGCGACCAGGATCTGCGCGAGCAGTATGCACCGCTGGTCAAACATATCGAAGAGCTGCATAACCTCTACAAAACGCTGGAACAGGCGCGCGAAGAGCGCGGCGGGATCTCGTTTGAGAGCGAAGAAGCGAAATTCATCTTCAACGCCGAACGCCGCATTGAGCGTATTGAGCAGACCCAGCGTAACGACGCGCACAAGCTGATCGAGGAGTGTATGATCCTGGCGAACATCTCGGCGGCACGTTTCGTTGAGAAAGCCAAAGAGCCAGCGCTGTTCCGTATTCACGATAAGCCGACCACGGAAGCCATTACCTCATTCCGCTCCGTGCTGGCTGAACTGGGCCTGGAGCTGCCGGGTGGCAACAAGCCAGAGCCGCGCGATTACGCCGAGCTGCTGGAATCCATCGGCGATCGTCCTGATGCAGAAATGCTGCAGACCATGCTGCTGCGCTCCATGAAGCAGGCGATCTACGATCCGGAAAACCGCGGCCACTTCGGTCTGGCGCTGCAGTCTTACGCCCACTTCACGTCGCCGATCCGTCGTTATCCTGACCTTTCCCTGCACCGTGCGATCAAGTATCTGCTGGCGCAGGAGCAGGGCCACAAAGGGAACACCACCGAAACCGGCGGCTACCATTATTCGATGGAAGAGATGCTGCAGCTGGGCCAGCACTGCTCTATGGCCGAACGTCGTGCCGATGAAGCAACCCGCGACGTGGCGGACTGGCTGAAGTGTGACTTTATGCTGGATCAGGTAGGCAACGTTTTCAAAGGCGTGATTGCCAGCGTGACCGGCTTTGGTTTCTTCGTTCGTCTGGACGAGCTGTTTATTGACGGTCTGGTGCACGTCTCCAGCCTGGATAACGACTACTACCGCTTTGACCAGGTCGGACAGCGCCTGATCGGCGAGTCTGGCGGCCAGACCTACCGTCTGGGCGACCGTGTGGAAGTGAAGGTGGAAGCCGTGAATATGGACGACCGTAAAATCGACTTCAGCCTGATCTCCAGCGAGCGTGCGCCGCGTAACGTCGGCAAAACCGAGCGTGAGAAAGCGAAAAAAGGCGGTAATGGTAAACCGGGCGGCGGTAAACGTCGTCAGGCGGGCAAGAAGGTAAACTTCGAGCCGGACAGCGCATTCCGCGGCGAGAAGAAACAGAAGCCGAAGGCAGCGAAGAAAGAAGCTCGCTCAGCGAAAAAACCTTCCGCTAAAACGCAGAAAATAGCTGCCGCGACCAAAGCGAAGCGTGCGGCCAAGAAAAAGCAGGCGGAGTAAATTCTCCCCTCACCCTGACCCTCTCCCCAACGGGGGAGGGGAAATACTTATTACGAGAATCATCAATGAGTGAAATGATTTACGGCATCCACGCGGTGCAGGCCCTTCTCGAGCGCGCACCGGAGCGTTTTCAGGAAGTCTTTATTCTGAAAGGGCGTGAAGATAAGCGTCTGATGCCGCTGATCCACGCGCTGGAAGCGCAGGGCGTGGTGATCCAGCTGGCGAACCGCCAGTTCCTGGATGAGAAAAGTGAAGGTGCGGTGCACCAGGGCATTATTGCGCGTGTGAAGCCGGGCCGTCAGTATCAGGAAAACGATCTGCCGGATCTGATTGCCGAACTGGATAACCCGTTCTTCCTGATCCTCGATGGCGTTACCGATCCGCACAACCTCGGTGCCTGCCTGCGTAGTGCCGATGCGGCGGGCGTACACGCGGTGATTGTACCGAAAGATCGCTCCGCGCAGCTGAACGCGACGGCGAAGAAAGTGGCCTGCGGCGCGGCGGAAAACGTTCCGCTGATCCGCGTGACCAACCTGGCGCGTACCATGCGTCTGCTGCAGGAAGAGAATATCTGGATCGTCGGTACCGCCGGTGAAGCGGACCATACTCTGTACCAGAGCAAAATGACCGGCCGTCTGGCTCTGGTGATGGGGGCGGAAGGCGAAGGGATGCGTCGTCTGACGCGCGAGCACTGTGACGAGCTTATCAGCATCCCGATGGCGGGCAGCGTGTCGTCCCTGAATGTGTCCGTTGCGACGGGTATCTGCCTGTTTGAAGCGGTGCGTCAGCGGGGAGAATAAACAGCAAGGCCGTCCGCAGGGCGGCCTTTTATGTTTTCTCCCTCTCCCGATGGGAGAGGGCCGGGGTGAGGGCACCAGACGGTGACAACCTCACTCCTCCAGCGACCGCAAATGGTCATCCTTTCTCAGCGTCATCAGCGCAAAGATACTCACCACTGCCGTCGCCATCACGTAATACGCCGGAATATCCAGGTTTCCCGTTTGCTTAATCAGCCCGGTAATAATCAGCCCTGCACATCCCGAGAAAATCGCGTTCGACAAAGAGTAGGCCAGCCCCAGTCCTGTATAGCGCACGCGTGTCGGGAACATCTCAGATAGCATTGCCGGGCCTGGTCCTGCCAGCATCCCGACCAGACCACCCGCAATCAACACCACAACAGCCTTCACCGCCAGCGTACTCGACTCCGCCTGCAGGATTTTCAGCAGCGGCAGGGCGAGGATCAGCAAAAGCGCGGTGGCGATAATCATCACCGTGCGGCGCCCGATCCGGTCGCTCAGGATCCCCGACGGAATAATCGTCAGCGCAAACCCAATATTCGAAATCACCGCTATCAGCAGTGCCTGGTTAAACCCGGTGTGCAGCGCCGACTGCAGATAGGTCGGCATTATCACCAGATAGGTATACCCCGCAGCAGACCAGACCATCACGCGGCCAATCCCCATCATGATGGCCCGGAGCGTGGCGGCAGTATCCGCCTGAGCGACAGCCGGTTTATCCTGCTGCTGCACAAAGCTGGGTGTCTCCTCCATGCTGACTCGAAGCCACAGCGCAACGACGCCCATAGGCAGCGCCAGGAAGAACGGAATGCGCCAGCCCCAGTCGTGGAGGGTTTCCGGCGTGAGGAGGGCGGAGAGCAGCGCCACGATGCCTGCCCCCGCCAGCAGCCCCAGCGCCACGGTAAAGGACTGCCACGCGCCATAGAGTCCACGCTTGCCGCGCGGGGCGAACTCCGTCATCAGCGAGACCGCACCGCCGTACTCGCCCCCCGCGAACAGTCCCTGCAGGATGCGAAGCAGTGTAATAATGAGCGGGGCGGCTATCCCGATGCTGGCGTAGACCGGCACAATGCCGATGGCGGCGGTAGCGAGCGTCATCAGCACCAGCACAATGATTAGCGTCGGCTTACGGCCAATCCGGTCGCCGATGCGGCCAAACACCACCGCACCCAGCGGGCGGAAGAAGAAGGCGATGGCAAACGAGGCGTAGGTGAGGATCAGGCTGGTAAGCCCCGCTTCTCCTTCAAGCTGGAAGAAGTTTTTCGCGATAACGGTCGCCAGAAAACCGTAGACCGCAAACTCATACCACTCGATAAAGTTGCCAATGGAGCCTGCAATTAATGCACGCTTGTGCGCGTCCCGTTGCATAACGATCCTCACTGAAAGGGGTAAGAATAAATTATTCAACAAAAGCGAAGTGATGAAATAGTTTATTCTTATGTTATGTGAGCTATTTCACGAATGATATCAGCGGGATCGTGAACGTGTGATTCCCCTCCCATGCAGCGTGCGCGCGGTCTGTCCATACTTACCGTCATTGCCACTGAAGGAGGAAGACAGCATGCACTGGCAGACCCACACCGTTTTCAATCAACCGGCACCGCTTTCCAACAGCAACCTTTTTCTCTCGGACTGCGCCCTGCGCGATGCGGTTACGCGTGAAGGCGCCGAGTGGGATATTGAGTTGCTCGCCAGTATCGGGCAGCAATTAGGTACCGCGGAGTCGCTGGAGCTTGGCAGGCTGGCAAACGTCAACCCGCCCGAGCTGTTACGCTATGACCCAACGGGGGAGCGGCTGGACGACGTGCGTTTTCATCCGGCATGGCATCTGCTGATGCAGGGGCTTTGCGCCAACCGCGTGCATAACCTGGCGTGGGAAGAGGAGGCGCGTAAAGGGTCGTTTGTCGCTCGGGCCGCGCGCTTTGTACTTCATGCTCAGGTGGAGGCCGGCACGCTGTGCCCTGTCACCATGACATTCGCCGCCACGCCGCTGCTGCAGCAGGCGCTCCCCAAAATATTTCACGACTGGCTCACGCCGCTGCTCAGCGATCGCTACGATCCGCATCTGGCCCCCGGCGCGCAAAAGCGCGGCCTGCTGATCGGTATGGGGATGACGGAAAAGCAGGGCGGCTCAGACGTGCTCAGCAATACCACCAAAGCGGAAAAATGCAGCGACGGCAGCTACCGGCTGGTGGGGCATAAATGGTTTTTCTCCGTGCCGCAAAGCGATGCACATCTGGTGCTGGCCCAGGCTAAGGGCGGGCTATCCTGCTTTTTTGTGCCGCGCTTTTTACCCGACGGACAACGCAACGCCGTCCGCCTGGAACGCCTCAAGGACAAGCTCGGGAACCGCTCCAACGCCAGCAGCGAGGCGGAATTCCTCGATGCCTCCGGCTGGCTGTTGGGGGAAGAAGGTGAAGGGGTACGGCAGATACTCAAAATGGGCGGTCTGACGCGCTTCGACTGCGCGCTGGGCAGCCACGGACTGATGCGTCGGGCGCTGTCGGTGGCGCTTTATCATGCCCATCAGCGGCAAACCTTCGGTAAAAATCTTATTGACCAGCCGATAATGCGTGAGGTGTTAAGCCGGATGGCGCTGGTGCTGGAGGGGCACACGGCGCTGCTGTTCCGCCTGGCCCGCGCGTGGGACAAGCGTGCCGAGCCGCAAGAAGCTGCCTGGGCGCGGCTCTTCACTCCGGCGGCGAAATTTAGCGTGTGTAAAGCGGGCATCCCATTTGTCGCGGAGGCGATGGAAGTGCTGGGTGGGATCGGATATTGCGAAGAGAGCGAACTTCCCCGTCTGTACCGTGAAATGCCGGTCAACAGCATCTGGGAAGGATCGGGCAATATCATGTGCCTGGACGTGCTGCGCGTGCTGGCGAAGCAGCCGGGGACCCACGATCTGCTTGCAGACGAGTTTGCGCAGGTAAAAGGGCAGGACAGACACTTCGACCGCAGCTGGCGCCAGCTGCAGCAAAAACTGCGTAAGCCGCAGGAGGCACAGGGCCGGGAGATTGCTCAACAGCTCTTTTTACTGGGTGCCGGAAGCCAGATGCTGCGACACGCTTCACCGCCCGTGGCGCAGGCGTGGTGCCGCATGATGCTGGATTCCCGTGGCGGAACGCTAATGAGCGAGCAGGTGCAAAATGACCTGCTGCTGCGCGCCACGGGCAGAGTCGGTTAGCCTTTTAGCTGGAACAGGCTGACCAGTTGGGTGAGGTGTGAGCCTTTCTCGCGCAGCGTGTGTGCGGTCTGCTCGCTGCGCGAGACGCGGTCGGCGTTGATGTGCGACGCTTCGCCAATGTGCGTCATGGCAAGATTCACCTGCCCAATCCCTGCGGATTGTTCGCGGGAAGCGTGGTTGATCTCGGTAACCAGCTGGCTGATGTTATCGATATGAACAATGATGGCGTCCATAGCCAGACGCGTCTTTTCTGACAGCGCGTGGCCTTCGCTTACCTTGTTCAGCGTATCGCCAATCAGGTGTTCAATCTCCTTCACCGCGTTGGCACTGCGTGCCGCCAGGGCGCGAACCTCCTGCGCCACCACGGCGAAGCCTTTGCCATGTTCGCCCGCGCGAGCCGCTTCGACCGCCGCATTCAGCGCCAGAATGTTAGTCTGGAACGCGATGGACTCAATCACGCGGGTAATGTCCTCAATGCGTTTAGAGGCATCGCGGATGTCGTCCATAGTCGACACCGCGTGGGTGACCGTTTCGCCGCCCTGATGAACCGCGAGCGAGGTTTCACCCACCAGCTGCTGCGTTTGCTCCATGTTGGCGGCATTTTGCTGCACGGTGGCGGCCAGCTGCTCCATGCTGGCGGAAGTCTCTTCCACGCTGCTGGCCTGCTTGTTGATCTGCTCCGAGATTTCTCCGGTGTCAGAAGCCAGCGCATTGGTGCCCAAATGGATCTCGCCCGCGGCCTCACGCACCTGCAGGACAATTTTTTGCAGCCCATCGCCAATACCGTTGATGGCCTCAACCAGCTGGCCGACCTCATCCTGACGCGTTACGGGCAGGCTGGCGCGCAGATCACCCGCGGCATACTGGCGGGCCAGCTCGATCACGTTACGCAGCGGGCGGGTCAGCATCCGACGAATGAGCACCACAAACAGGCCCGCGAAGAGCACGGAAAGCACCACGCCCGCCAGCAGGAACCGGTCACGCATGGCGTTGACGCTTGCGAGAAGGACCGATTTATCCACTTCACCCACGATCGTCCAGTTCCAGCCCGGCAGCGGCGTATAGGCTATTTTCAGCGTGCGGCCGTCGTCACTTACGCGCTCCAGCGTGCCGGAGGAATCGCTCAGCAGTTGCTGTTGGGTGGCGCTGTCCCACTTCGGCAGTTGCCCCTCTTCACTGCCGTGAAACAGGAACTGCCCGCGCGTTTTACCGTTGCTGCGATCCAGCACATAGAAGTGCCCGCTCTCGCCCAGCCGACGGTTGAGGATTTTCTCTCGCATAACGTTCCATGAGTGTGTGATATCTACCCCAACAAAGATGATCCCAATAACCTGGCCTTCACCATTCTTAACCGGCTGGTACTGGGTGATGTAGCGTTTACCAAACAGCAGTGCCAGGCCACGGTAAACCTCGCCCCTGGTGACGGCCGCAAACGCCGGGCTGGTGGTATCCAGAAGGGTTCCCATCGCCCGGTCGCCATTCTCCTTGCGCAGAGAGGTGGCAACGCGAATAAAGTCGTTACCGCTGCGAACGAACAGCGTGGAGATTGCGCCCGTACGATTGAGAAAGTCGTCAGAAAAAGCATTGTTTTCATGCAGTTCAGATTCACCGCCTTTCAGCAAAGGCACATTGATCCCGCTAATGGTACGGGTCTGACTCGTATCGACCGTAAATGGCTGAGGCAGGAAAGTGGTAAACAGTCGGGTATAGCTTTCGACCTCTTCGCTCAGACTGGTATTAAACATCTGCACCATATCGACCATGCCGGTGGACTGGTTATGCAAATCTTCGACGGCAAGATCTTCAAGCTGCTGGCTGGCTTTATGGCTGAGCAGAAAAGTGAAAAGCAGAAACAGAATAGCGACACTCATACCGGTCAGCAGCGATAGCTTAGTGCCCAGACCCGCACGGCGGAAAGAATTGATCATAAATTGCTCATCATTGAAAAGGTATGCCTGTTCAACGGCAGAGCAGCGATAACATTTATGCTATTAATGTAACAAAATGTTATTTGTTTGTTTTTGGATGGTTTTGAAAAAGATAAAAGATTTGCAAAAACGAAAAGCCACTAAAATTAAGTGGCTTTTATCGGGAGGGGCTAAACATAGAGGATGGCTTGCACCCGCCAATGATCGACATGGTTATCTTCCTGCATCTGGATGATGCGATACCAGGAAGCGCCTTGTTCATCGGCTTTTAATGCAACGACACGTTCAACGTCTTGCGGGCTCCCCGAAATGTTATTCACGGAGATTTGGCCTATTTCATTCAGGCCAGTCACGCAATCAGCACTGGCGAATTCAGCTGATTGTGCGGTTGTGCTCACAAGGCCTGCTGAGAGCAACAGTGTGGTCAAGGCAAGAGTTCGTTTCATCGTCAGCTCCATTTCACATGTCTCCGGTATCCGCCGGGCAATCCTTCGCAAATAAACTCACTTCCATTGGTGCAGGCATGGAGTTTATTGTGGACAGGAAAATGTCTATGGACGCAAAGCAGTGTAAATGTCGTTCAAATGATCGCCATTACTTACGGTACAAAATCGCCTGCGAGTACCACTGTCCCGTAATGATGGTTTCGTCGATCATAATGATGACGTAATAATCTGCTTTGGCGGCTGCGGCTTGTGCTTCAATAGAGGCTTCCGCGTCATCCGGGGAACCGCGAACCAACGCGGAGACAGTGCCCATTCGCTGTAATCCTTCAGTCTGATTACGACGAATTTCCTGCGGGTGATCGGCGACCGGCGGAGCGGGTTGCGGTGTCCCCTGCAGCGCGCTACAGCCACTGAGCAGAAACACAAACAATAAAGCAACAAACCTGCGCATAACCATATCTCGTTTCCTGATAGCCTTAGTGTAGTTGCCTGCAAATTTAGTTTTGGGGGAATGTTCCCGAAGTGTTATCTGAGGCGAAGATTTCGAATGAAAATATCCAGAAACCGTAATCCAGCTCTCAAACATTATGAATCATTCATCAGTACAGGACCGACAATGATTGAACTCGAAACGCGGCACCTTGGTGATCGCGAAATATTACATGCTTTCCCCACCGGAAAAAGTGAGCAGCCGCTGCCAGTTGTGGTTTTTTATCATGGGTTTACCTCGTCAAAACTGGTTTATAGCTATTTTGCCGTGGCGCTGGCGCAGGCTGGATTCCGCGTTGTTATGCCGGATGCTCCGGATCATGGCGCGCGATTTTCGGGCAACGAGCAGGCGCGGCTCGGCCAGTTCTGGCAAATCTTGTACGGTAGCCTGACGGAATTCGCAGGGCTGCGCGATGCGCTTTTTGAGGCCGGGCTGGTGGAGAACGATCGCCTGGCGGTTGCTGGGGCTTCAATGGGGGGAATGACGGCGCTGGGGATCATGACGCATCATTCGGAGGTGAAGTCCGTCGCTTGTCTGATGGGGTCGGGCTACTTCACTTCGCTCTCGAAGACGCTGTTTCCCTCGCAGAACCCAGAAGATATCGAAGCGGCGCTGGCGGAGTGGGACGTCACCCATGCGTTACCGCACCTTGCCAATCGCCCGCTGCTGCTGTGGCACGGCGATGCGGATGATGTGGTTCCGCCTGACGGAACTTTCCGTTTACAGCAGTCGTTAAAGAATGAAGGGCTGGACGGCAATTTAACCTGCCTTTGGGAGGCGGGCGTTCGTCACCGTATTACGCCGACGGCGCTGGATGCCACGGTGAGCTTTTTCCGCCAGCACCTTTAAACCCGAAGAATTTTGACCCCTTGATCTTCCAGCTTCTGGAGGATCTCCGGGTTGGCATTTTTACCGGTGATCACCATGTCGATTTGCTCGGCACGGCTGAACAACATGCCTGCGCGCTCGCCCACTTTGCTGCTGTCGACCAGCACAACAAGCTTGCCTACCACGTTAAGCATGTTTTGCTCCGCCATGGCGGTCAGCATATCGGTTTTATACAGCCCATCTGTAGTCAGGCCTTTACCGCTGGTGAACATCCAGTGTCCGGCGTAGAGGCTATTTTCACTGTCCTGTGGGCTGAGCGTAATGGACTGGCTCTTATTGTACTGACCGCCCATGATCACTACGCTTTCATGCTCCTGGTCAATGAGATAGTTGGCCAGCGGCAAATAGTTAGTGATGATTTGCACCGGTTTGCCACACATCTCCCGCCCCAGTAAAAACGCCGTGGAGCCGCAGTTGATCACGACGCTTTCGCCAGGGTTGACCAGCTGTGATGCTGCTCTTGCAATCCGCACTTTTTCATCGTGGTTCTGCGCCTGATGAATGTTCATCGGCGTCCAGCGCGGACGCTGCTGGCTAATGGCTTCCGCACCGTTACGGACTTTTTTCAGTTTGCCACTTTCATCCAGCTTGTTGATGTCCCGTCGGGCGGTTGCCGGAGAAATACCTAATCGTTCGATCACTTTCTCAACGGTGATAAACCCTGTTTGCGCCAGGAGTTCCAGTAAAATTTGATGTCGTTGCGCTTCCGTCATGAGCTATTCCGATAAGAATTGATTTGAAAAGATGATATTTGAAATAGCGTGAAATTACTAAAATAAATATGACATCGCCAGACACAAGGTCTGGCGATTTGACTTCACATTCAGAGGAAGGACTTGAACGGTAGGTCAGGCTCAATGGTGAAGCAATCATCGAAACCACGTGGGTAGTGATATTCCAGATTATCTTTGTCCAGTGGCCAGGTGAACTTGCCACCGACCTGCCAGATGAACGGCTTGAAGCCATACTTCAGGCGGTCTTTTTTCATTTCCCACAGCACGCGGATTTCCTGCGGGTCTGCCTGGAAGTTTGACCAGATATCATGGTGGAACGGAATAACCACTTTGGTGTTCAGCGCTTCCGCCATGCGCAGCATATCGGCGCTGGTCATTTTGTCGGTGATGCCGCGCGGGTTCTCACCGTAGGAGCCCAGCGCCACGTCGATCTGGTGCTCGTTACCGTGCTTCGCATAGTAGTTGGAGTAGTGGGAGTCACCGCTGTGGTACAGAGAACCGCCAGGGGTTTTAAACAGGTAGTTCACCGCACGTTCGTCCATACCATCTGGCAGCACGCCCGCTGCTTTCTGATCGGCGGGCAGGGTGATCAATGCTGTACGGTCAAAGGCATCCAGCGCGTGGATTTCAATGTCTTTAATTTTTACTACATCGCCCGGTTTCATCACGATGCAGCGCTCTTTCGGCACGCCCCAACCGATCCACAGATCCACGCAGGTCTGCGGCCCAATGAACGGCACATCGTCCGCGCAGTTTTGCATCACCGCTGCAGCCACGTTCACGTCGATATGATCGTTATGATCATGGGTAGAGAGAACGGCGTCGATCTGACGAATTGCAAACGGATCGAGCACAAACGGCGTAGTACGCAGGTTCGGCTGCAGTTTTTCCACGCCCGCCATGCGCTGCATCTGATGACCTTTTTTCATCAGCGGGTTGCCGTGGCTCTGTTTACCGGTGCCGCACCAGAAATCGACGCAGATATTGGCGCCACCTTCTGATTTCAGCCAGATACCAGTACAGCCCAGCCACCACATTGCAAATGTGCCAGGAGCAACCTGTTCCTGCTCGATCTCTTCATTCAGCCAGCTACCCCATTCCGGGAAGGTGCTCAGAATCCATGATTCACGGGTGATGGTGTTCACTTTACTCATCGTTTTGACTCCTGGTTTAATCAAAAGTAATCACAATGTGATTTGTTGTGATTGATGCTGGCATCATTTGACGCGTTTTGCAATGGTAAAAATGGTGAATTTTATCTGTTCGACTTCACGGATTATCCGCTTTTTACTTGTTAGATTATCCGGTATTAATAATTAATTTCATGAATTATAAAGATTAATTTATTTTTCATGTACGGTAGTGAAAATCATTACTAACACCATGGAAATAATTTGCGTGATACGTCACAAATAATCAAATCCAATCTTGTGGTGATTATTTGTGATTACTAGAGTGATGGCACCAACCACACAGGGATTGCCCCTCGTGTTCTCATTTCTGGAGAGAGTTATGGAGATCCTCTACAACGTCTTTACCGTGTTCTTTAATCAGGTAATGACCAACGCCCCGCTGCTGCTGGGTATCGTGACGTGCCTGGGCTATATCCTGCTGCGAAAAAGCGTCAGCGTGATTATTAAAGGCACCATCAAAACCATTATTGGTTTTATGTTGCTGCAGGCGGGTTCAGGCATTCTGACCAGCACCTTTAAGCCGGTTGTCGCCAAAATGTCGGAAGTGTATGGCATTAACGGCGCTATCTCTGATACCTACGCATCCATGATGGCGACCATTGAACGCATGGGGGATGCCTATAGCTGGGTGGGGTATGCGGTTCTGCTCGCGCTGGCCCTGAACATCATTTACGTTCTGCTGCGCCGCATTACCGGCATTCGCACCATCATGCTGACCGGCCACATCATGTTCCAGCAGGCGGGGCTGATTGCGGTTTCTTTCTATATCTTCGGCTACCCAATGTGGACCACGATTATCTGCACCGCGGTGCTGGTTTCGCTCTACTGGGGTATCACCTCCAACATGATGTACAAGCCAACCCAGGAAGTGACTGATGGCTGCGGCTTCTCCATCGGTCACCAGCAGCAGTTCGCCTCCTGGATTGCTTACAAAGTTGCGCCGTACCTGGGCAAAAAAGAAGAGAGCGTTGAAGACCTCAAGCTGCCCGGCTGGCTGAATATCTTCCACGACAACATCGTTTCAACGGCAATTGTGATGACCATCTTCTTCGGCGCCATTTTGCTCTCCTTCGGCATTGACGTCGTTCAGGCGATGGCGGGTAAAACCCACTGGACGGTCTATATCCTGCAGACCGGCTTCTCCTTCGCGGTGGCCATTTTCATCATCACTCAGGGAGTACGTATGTTCGTCGCCGAACTGTCGGAAGCCTTCAACGGTATCTCCCAACGCCTGATCCCTGGCGCAGTGCTGGCGATTGACTGTGCTGCTATCTATAGCTTTGCGCCAAATGCGGTGGTCTGGGGCTTTATGTGGGGCACCATCGGCCAGCTGATTGCGGTAGGCATTCTGGTCGGCTGCGGCTCTTCAATCCTGATTATTCCTGGCTTTATCCCGATGTTCTTCTCCAACGCCACCATCGGCGTGTTTGCTAACCACTTCGGCGGCTGGCGCGCAGCGCTCAAGATCTGTCTGGTCATGGGCATGGTTGAAATCTTCGGTTGCGTGTGGGCGGTCAAGCTTACCGGTATGAGCGCCTGGATGGGCATGGCTGACTGGTCAATTCTGGCGCCGCCGATGATGCAGGGCTTTGCCTCCGTCGGACTGGTCTTTATGGCCGTCATCATTCTGATTGCACTGGCTTATATGTTCTTCGCTGGCCGTTCTCTGCGAGCTGAAGAAGATGCGGAAAAACAAACAGCAGAAGTGTCTGCTCATTAAGGAGTTTCGATTATGACCGTACGTATCCTGGCTGTATGTGGCAATGGGCAAGGCAGCTCCATGATCATGAAGATGAAAGTGGATCAGTTTTTAACCCAGTCAAACATCGACCACACGGTGAACAGCTGCGCAGTGGGCGAATACAAAAGTGAGCTGAACGGCGCAGACATCATCATCGCTTCTACCCACATCGCCGGTGAGATCACCGTGACGGGCAACAAATATGTGGTGGGCGTGCGCAACATGCTGTCGCCTGCGGATTTCGGCCCAAAACTGCTGGAAGTGATCAAAGAGCACTTCCCTCAAGACGTGAAGTAAGGACGAAACATGAAATTACGTGATTCGCTGGCAGAAAATAACGCCATTCTTTTGCAGGCGGAGGCCAGCACCTGGCAGGAGGCGGTGAAGCTGAGCGTGGATCTGCTGGTTAAGGCTGACGTTGTCGAGCCGCGTTACTACCAGGCCATTCTTGATGGCGTGGCGCAGCACGGCCCTTACTTTGTGATTGCGCCAGGCCTGGCCATGCCGCACGGCCGCCCTGAAGAGGGCGTGAAAAAAACCGGCTTTGCCCTTGTGACGCTGAAAACGCCGCTGGTGTTTAACCATGAAGATAACGACCCGGTCGACATCCTGATCACCATGGCCGCCGTGGATGCCAACACCCACCAGGAGGTGGGCATCATGCAGATCGTCAATCTGTTTGATGATGAAGCCAATTTTGACCGTTTACGCGCCTGCCGTACCGAGCAGGAAGTGCTGGATTTAATTGATAACGCCACTGCGGCGGCAGTCTAAGAGGAACTGAATATGTCATTACCAATGTTGCAGGTTGCGCTGGATAACCAAACGTTGTCCCACGCTTACGAAACTACCCGTCTGATCGCGGAAGAAGTGGACATCATCGAAGTGGGTACCATTCTGTGCGTGGGTGAGGGCGTTCGCGCCGTTCGCGACCTGAAGGCGCTCTATCCGCATAAAATCGTGCTGGCGGATGCCAAGATCGCCGATGCAGGCAAAATTCTTTCCCGCATGTGCTTCGAAGCGAATGCTGACTGGGTCACCGTGATCTGCTGTGCAGATATCAACACTGCGAAAGGCGCGCTGGACGTGGCAAAAGAGTTTAACGGCGACGTGCAGATTGAACTGACCGGCTTCTGGACCTGGGAGCAAGCGCAGGAGTGGCGTGACGCGGGCATTCAGCAGGTGGTTTACCACCGTAGCCGTGATGCGCAGGCTGCAGGCGTGGCGTGGGGTGAGGCGGATATCAGCGCCATCAAACGTCTGGCGGATATGGGCTTCAAAGTGACCGTCACCGGCGGCCTGGCGCTGGAAGATCTTCCGCTGTTCCAGGGCATTCCAATTCACGTCTTTATTGCCGGTCGTAGCATTCGTGATGCGGCGTCTCCGGTGGAAGCGGCGCGTCAGTTTAAACGCTCAATCGCTCAGCTTTGGGGCTAAGGAGCGGGTATGTTGTCAAAACAGGTCCCGCTTGGCATCTATGAAAAGGCACTCCCCGCGGGGGAGTGCTGGCTGGAGCGGCTGCAGCTGGCAAAACAGCTGGGCTTCGATTTTGTCGAAATGTCCGTGGATGAAACAGACGAGCGCCTCTCTCGCCTCGACTGGAGCCGTGAACAGCGACTCGCACTGGTGAGCGCCATTGCTGAAACGGGCGTGCGCGTGCCGTCCATGTGTCTGAGTGCCCACCGCCGTTTTCCGCTCGGCAGCGAAGATGATGCCATACGCGCGCAGGGGCTGGAGATCATGCGTAAAGCCATTCGCTTTGCGCAGGATGTCGGTATCCGCGTGATCCAACTGGCGGGTTATGACGTTTACTATCAGGAAGCCAACGATGAAACGCGCCGTCGTTTCCGCGATGGTCTGAAAGAGAGCGTTGAGATGGCAAGCCGCGCGCAGGTCACGCTGGCGATGGAGATCATGGACTACCCGTTGATGAACTCCATCAGCAAGGCGCTGGGCTACGCGCATTATCTCAATAATCCATGGTTCCAGCTTTATCCCGATATCGGCAACCTGTCGGCATGGGATAACGACGTACAGATGGAGCTGCAGGCGGGCGTCGGTCATATCGTGGCGGTGCACGTCAAAGATACCCGTCCTGGCGTATTCAAAAATGTTCCGTTCGGCACCGGGGTGGTGGATTTCGAACGGTGCTTTGAAACGCTCAAACAGACGGGTTATTGCGGGCCTTACCTGATTGAAATGTGGAGCGAAACGTCAGCCGACCCGGCTGCCGAAGTCGTGAAAGCGCGGGACTGGGTGCGCGAACGTATGGCGCGGGCGGGATTGCTGGAGGCTGAACATGCTTAAGCTTAAACAGCAGGTCTTTGAAGCCAACATGGATCTGCCTCGCTATGGCCTGGTCACGTTCACCTGGGGCAACGTGAGCGCTATCGATCGCGAGCAAGGTCTGGTAGTGATCAAGCCGAGCGGTGTGGCGTATAACACCATGAAAGCTGAAGATATGGTGGTGGTGGATCTCGAAGGGCGTGTCGTTGACGGCAAATGGCGGCCTTCATCAGATACAGCAACCCATCTGGCGCTGTATCGGCGTTATCCGTCCCTTGGCGGCGTGGTGCATACCCACTCCACGCACGCGACTGCCTGGGCTCAGGCGGGGCTGCCCATACCGGCACTAGGGACGACGCATGCGGACTACTTCTTTGGCGACATTCCCTGCACGCGCGCATTAACGCAGGCTGAAGTGGAAGGCGAGTACGAGCTCAACACCGGGAAGGTCATCATCGAAACGTTGGGCGAAAGTGAACCGCTGCATACGCCGGGGATTGTGGTATACCAGCACGGCCCGTTCGCCTGGGGTAAAGATGCTCACGACGCGGTACATAATGCCGTGGTGATGGAAGAGGTGGCCAAAATGGCGTGGATTGCCCGCGACATCAATCCACAGCTTCAGGGCATTGATGATTACCTGATGAACAAGCATTTTATGCGTAAGCATGGCCCGAATGCCTATTACGGGCAAAAGTGAATAAGTGCTCTGGAATACCAAAAACAGTTGTAACCGGTGGTATTCCGGAGCCATTCACAAAAAAAAGCCCCCGGGCAGGGGGCAAGTCAAGCTATGGCTATGTTCTCTTTGTTGGCTTTCCTGGTGCTAGCGTTAAAGCGTTATCGGTAAATATCTGCACTGGCGTGCATGTTGCCGTTGCTGCCGGGCTCACGGGTTAACATCACGTGGTAATAGGTTGCGCCCTGGGCATCGGTTTCTTCGTTTAATGCCTGATCTGCTTCACTTTCCGTGGCGAAATTATGATTGATGTAAATTACGCCCAAGCTTTGCACATCATCCATGTTTCTGGCCTGTCGGCTGTCTATCTTGATGGCTGCCATCGCGTTTGCACTGAGCAAAAGCGCCGCCATTATGGCTAATGCGATTTTTTTCATGATATGCGCTCCACGACTGCGTGCTGTGTGACGGTTTGTCCTGCTCCTTCTCGGTTTAGATGGGCTCTGATTAAAGTGTAATCGCTTATCGCTGCGCGATGAGTGACCATTTCTGATGGTGTTGTTCAAAAAAACAACGCTTCTCGGTGTGATTAATTTTAAATCACCGACTTAGACCCGCTTCGCGCTTTGTGCGAATTATTTGTGCAATCAGCTTGAGTTTCCAGGGGCGCGCAAGTATTATGACGCGTCAATTTTTCAGCCGACCTTTAACACGTTCCTTGCCTCCCCGGGCCTCGGCTGACCCAGACAGGAGGCTGAATAATCCGTAAGGAGCAATTCGATGCGTCATTACGAAATCGTTTTTATGGTCCATCCTGACCAGAGCGAACAGGTTCCGGGTATGATCGAGCGTTACTCTGCTGCCATCACTGGTGCAGAAGGTACGATCCACCGTCTGGAAGACTGGGGCCGCCGTCAGCTGGCTTACCCGATCAACAAACTGCACAAAGCACACTACGTTCTGATGAACGTTGAAGCGCCGCAGGAAGTGATCGATGAGCTGGAAACTACCTTCCGCTTCAACGATGCCGTTATCCGCAGCATGGTTATGCGTACCAAAAACGCAGTTACCGAAGCATCTCCGATGGTTAAAGCGAAAGACGAGCGCCGTGAGCGTCGCGATGATTTCGCAAACGAAACCGCAGATGATTCTGATGCTGGGGATTCTGAAGAGTAATTTCTGATGACCAACCGTCTGGCGTTGTCCGGCATCGTATGCAGGGCTCCCCTTCGAAAGGTCAGTCCATCAGGAATTCCGCATTGCCAGTTCGTGCTTGAGCATCGTTCTGTGCAAGAGGAAGCCGGGTTTCACCGGCAGGCGTGGTGCCAAATGCCCGTTATTATTAGCGGACACGAAAACCAGGCCATTACTCACAGTTTAACGGTCGGTAGCGCAGTAATCGTTCAGGGGTTCATCTCTTGCCACAAGGCAAAGAACGGCCTGAGCAAAATGGTTCTGCATGCCGAGCAGATTGATTTGATAGATTCTGGAGACTAGCCATATGGCACGTTATTTCCGTCGTCGCAAGTTCTGCCGTTTCACCGCGGAAGGCGTTCAAGAGATCGACTATAAAGATATCGCAACGCTGAAAAACTACATCACCGAAAGCGGTAAGATTGTCCCAAGCCGTATCACCGGTACTCGTGCAAAATACCAGCGTCAGCTGGCTCGCGCTATCAAACGCGCTCGCTACCTGTCCCTGCTGCCGTACACTGATCGTCATCAGTAATCGGGCACGGTCCATTAATACGACTTTAAGAGGATAAGGTAATGCAAGTTATTCTGCTTGATAAAGTAGCAAACCTGGGCAGCCTGGGTGATCAGGTTAACGTTAAAGCGGGTTACGCACGTAACTTCCTGGTTCCACAGGGTAAAGCTGTTCCAGCTACTAAGAAAAACGTTGAGTTTTTCGAAGCACGTCGCGCTGAACTGGAAGCCAAACTGGCTGACGTTCTGGCGGCTGCTAACGCTCGCGCTGAAGCAATCAACGCACTGGGCACTGTTACCATCGCGTCTAAAGCTGGCGACGAAGGTAAACTGTTCGGTTCCATCGGTACCCGCGATATCGCTGATGCAGTTTCTGCAGCAGGCGTTAAAGTGGCTAAGAGCGAAGTTCGTCTGCCGAACGGCGTTCTGCGTACCACTGGTGAGCACGAAGTTGACTTCCAGGTTCACAGCGAAGTGTTCGCTAAACTGGTTGTTAACGTAGTAGCTGAGTAATTTTTTACTCTGCTCACGTCGAAGCGCCGGCCTTGTGCCGGCGTTTTGCTTTTCTGGGGGACCAGAATTCATCATTTCTTCTTGTATGGTAGCTATTCCTGTCGCATTCTCTGATAATAAATTGAAACGCAATTTTATTTATGAGATTTGTCATGGATACCGCTCTGCCCACACCTGTCTTTGCGCGCCGAAATGTGGCCTATGCCTGCGCCACGCTCTGCTGTCTGCTCTGGGGTAGCTCCTACCCGGCCATTAAAAGTGGTTATGCGCTTTTCCAGATCGCAACCGATGATATTCCATCGAAAGTGGTATTTGCCGGATACCGTTTCCTGTTTGCCGGTGTGTTGCTGCTGTTATTTGCATTGGCCCAGCGAAAACCGATTGGCAGGCTTACGCCCACGCAGTTTGGCCAGCTCACCATCCTCGGCCTGACCCAGACGACTATTCAGTACACTTTCTTCTATATAGGCCTGGCCTATACGACGGGGGTGAATGGTTCAATCATGAACGCCACTGGAACCTTCTTCAGCGTGCTGTTGGCGCACTTTATCTACCACAACGACAAGCTGAGCTATAACAAAACGCTTGGCTGTATTCTCGGGTTTGCCGGAGTGATGTTGGTGAACTTCCACAGCGGGTTAAGCGATTTCCAGTTTGTCTGGAATGGTGACGGGTTTGTGGTGCTGGCTGCTTTTATTCTCTCCGCTGCCACGCTTTACGGAAAACGCATCTCCCAGACCGTTGATCCCACGGTGATGACCGGCTGGCAGCTGGCTATCGGTGGACTGGTGTTGGTGGGTGGCGGATATGCGACAGGCGGAACGCTGGAAGTGCACAGTATGAAGGCCATCGCCGTGCTGGGGTATCTGACGCTGCTCTCATCCGTCGCCTTTGCGCTGTGGAGCGTGCTGCTGAAAGTTAACCGCGTCAGTATGATTGCGCCGTTTAACTTCGTTGTGCCGGTGGCAGGCACAGTTTTATCCGCCATTTTCCTTGGGGAAAATATTCTGGATATCAAATATGCGATTGCGCTGGTATTGGTCTGTTCGGGGATCTGGTGGGTGAATAAGCGGAGTGCCTGAGAACAGTGTGCCGGGTGGCGGCTACGCCTTACCCGGCCTACAGAACTAGCGTGCGCGAATAAAACTGCCGTCGGTCTGACGCGTAAACAGCACCTGCTGGCCATTACCGGTATCGATCGTCAGGCCGGTCACCACGCCGCTGGCGTTCTGGCGGATCTGCACCATCTGTCCATTTTGCAGGTTGCTCAGCGGCTTGCCTGCGCCTTCCACCTGCGCCATAGCATAGACATCCGTAGCAGGCAGGTTGTGGTCGCGGAACAGCTGCGCGAGCGTTTTACCCGGCTCAACGCGGTAGGAACGCCACTGCTGTTCAATGCCTGTCGGTTGCTGAACCTGTGGCGCAGCGGCCTGCTCCTGAGGTTGTTCTTCCTGAACGGGTTCAGGCTCTACTGGTGCGACCTGGCCCGGATCGTTGGATGGCGTCACCAGCTGCGTCTGCATGGGCTGCGCGTCCGGCTGCGGTCGCGTTTGCGACTGGATATCCAGCTGCGCATTGCGGGTCACCGGCGCGGTATCAACGTCGTCGCCGCCAGAAGGAAGCAGGAAGCCCACGATCACCAGCAGCGCGCCAATGATAATGCCTCTGCGGTGCATAGGGGGCAGCGGGTCCATAATGCGAAAATTGTCTGGCGCCTGCCAGATTTTCGCCAGGGTAGGTTTCAGTTCAAATCGCCCGGGCATGGCTCTCCTCCTGCTCCGCGTCTTTTTTATCCTGTCCTGAGAAGTGTAGTTTGCTAACTGCCTGATGGGCGTAACAAAGCCAGCTTTCGTGACACATATTTGGGAAAATCCTGACTGGCTCTATTGTTTCTGTTTCGCCGCAGTTTGTCACCTTTACTTAAGACAAAGTTTTACCCATAAGGGCATGGCTGATATGCTGCCCGCTACTTTAAATGTGATGGAAGGAAAACCCATGACCACCCCGACTTTTGACACTATCGAAGCGCAGGCAAGCTACGGCATCGGCTTGCAGGTAGGACAGCAGCTGAGCGAATCCGGCCTGGAAGGTCTGTTACCGGAAGCGCTGGTGGCGGGTATCGCTGACGCGCTGGAAGGCAATCATCCGGCTGTTCCGGTTGACGTGGTGCACCGCGCGCTGCGTGAAATTCACGAACGTGCTGACGCCGTGCGTCGCGCGCGCTTCGAAGAGATGGCAGCAGAAGGCGTAAAATACCTGGAAGAGAACCGCGAGCGCGAAGGCGTGAACAGCACCGAATCGGGCCTGCAGTTCCGCGTGATCAACCAGGGTGACGGCGCGATCCCGGCACGCACCGACCACGTTCGCGTTCACTACACCGGCAAACTGATTGACGGTACCGTGTTCGACAGCTCTGTTGCACGCGGCGAACCGGCTGAATTCCCGGTTAACGGCGTTATCGCGGGCTGGATCGAAGCGCTGACCCTGATGCCTGTTGGCTCCAAATGGGAACTGACCATTCCTCAGAACCTGGCCTATGGCGAGCGTGGCGCGGGTGCGTCCATTCCGCCATTCAGCACCCTGGTCTTTGAAGTCGAGCTGCTGGAAATTCTGTAATCGGCTTTTCTTATTTCCTCTCTCCGTCCGGGGAGAGGAAAATAGTGATAAAACCTATAGTTACGGCGCAATCAACATTTTATCTTGCAAACGAAACTGTTGCGTGTATTTTTGTGAGCTGTTTCGCGCTGTATGAGTGATACGACACTCACTTTCAACATATTATTAACATAATATTCAAATCATAGTATTCATCCCGCCGATTCTTACCTAATATCGATTAGCCCTTACAAGGGACCGTCATTCTTTGACGTATTTAAAGGCCAGAAGAGCCTTAACAACACAGACAGGCATAAACAGGAAAATATCACATGGTAGATCAGGTCAAAGTCGTCGCCGACGAAGAGGCGTCGTCTGAACAGTCGCTACGGCGCAATCTCACAAACCGTCATATTCAGCTTATCGCTATCGGGGGTGCCATCGGTACCGGGCTGTTTATGGGGTCAGGCAAAACCATCAGTCTTGCCGGGCCGTCGATCATCTTCGTTTATATGATCATCGGTTTTATGCTTTTCTTCGTGATGCGCGCAATGGGTGAATTGCTGCTCTCGAATCTCGAATACAAATCTTTCAGCGACTTTGCTTCCGACCTTCTGGGGCCATGGGCGGGCTATTTTACCGGCTGGACCTACTGGTTCTGCTGGGTTGTCACCGGTATGGCTGACGTTGTGGCCATCACGGCGTACGCGCAATTCTGGTTCCCCGGCCTCTCGGACTGGGTGGCTTCGCTGGCGGTGATTGTCCTGCTGCTGAGCCTGAACCTCGCCACCGTGAAAATGTTCGGCGAGATGGAGTTCTGGTTCGCGATGATCAAAATCGTCGCTATCGTGGGGCTGATTGTTGTGGGTCTGGTAATGGTGCTGACGCACTTCCAGTCGCCAACCGGCGTTCAGGCATCATTTACCCATCTGTGGAATGACGGCGGTTGGTTCCCGAAAGGCCTTAGCGGCTTCTTTGCGGGCTTCCAGATAGCGGTGTTTGCGTTTGTCGGGATTGAGCTGGTGGGTACCACGGCTGCGGAAACCAAAGATCCGGAGAAATCCCTGCCGCGCGCCATTAACTCCATTCCGGTGCGTATCATCATGTTCTACGTCTTCGCGCTGATCGTGATTATGTCCGTGACGCCGTGGAGTTCGGTGGTGCCAACCAAGAGCCCGTTCGTTGAGCTGTTCGTGCTGGTGGGTCTGCCTGCTGCCGCGAGCCTGATTAACTTCGTGGTGCTGACCTCAGCGGCTTCATCTGCAAACAGCGGCGTGTTCTCCACCAGCCGTATGCTGTTTGGTCTGGCGCAGGAGGGCGTTGCACCGAGCGCGTTTGCCAAGCTGTCTAAACGTGCAGTACCGGCGAAAGGGCTGACCTTCTCCTGCATCTGCCTGCTGGGCGGTGTGGTGATGCTGTACGTCAACCCGAGCGTGATTGGCGCGTTCACCATGATTACCACGGTCTCTGCGATCCTGTTTATGTTCGTCTGGACCATCATCCTGTGCTCGTACCTGGTGTACCGCAAACAGCGTCCACACCTGCATGAGAAATCGATCTACAAGATGCCGCTGGGCAAGCTGATGTGCTGGGTATGCATGGCGTTCTTCGTCTTCGTGCTGGTGTTGCTGACGCTGGAAGATGATACCCGTCAGGCGCTGATCGTCACGCCGCTGTGGTTTATCGCGCTGGGGCTGGGCTGGATGTTTATCGGTAAGAAACGGATGGCTGGCGTAAGGTAAAAGCAAAACGGCAACTTCGGTTGCCGTTTTTAGTTTTTGCACCCTCTCCCCGTGGGAGAGGGCCTGGGTGAGGGCGTCAGGCCGCAGCGGCCTTTTTTATTCCCCGGCCAATGCCCGCGGGAACAGCACGTTATTCTCAAGACTGATGTGTTCCATCAGGTCGTCGATCATCTCGTTAATGCCGTTGTACATCGCTTTCCAGGTCGTACACGCTTCTGGCGGCGGCGTGACGTTGTGGGTGGTGTGCTTGATCACGTCCAGCAGTTCGCCCGCGTCATCGTGCTCGCTTTCCATCACGCTGATAGGCCCCATCGCCTGGCTCCCCATGCCCTGTTTAATCATCGGGAAGAGGATCTGCTCTTCTTTCATCATGTGGCTGGACAGCTCTTCGTGCAGCATGGTCAGGTATTTTGCCAGACCGCGCGGTACGGAGGGTTTGTCAGCGTGAACGCGCTCAACTTTCGTTGCCTGCAGGATCAGCTCCGGCAGCTGTTCACGGTGACGGTCATGGTAACGCACGATGATGTGGTCGATGATTTCCGCGAGCGGTGCGGTGCGCCAGTCTTTATCGATGGGCTGCTCGGCCAGCTGTGCCAGCTCGGCTTCAATCACTTCGACATCCAGCTCTTTACGCGACGCGGCGCGCGCCAGGGTTTGCTTACCGCCGCAGCAGTAATCCATATCGTATTTACGAAACAGCGCAGAAGCGCGAGGGATGGAGAGCGCCAGCTCGCCCAGGGGTTGGTCGCGGAAGGCCATAGCAGTTACCTCGTCATGAATAATATAAGATGCATATTAAATGCATCTTTAAGGCGAGGCTATAACCCTTTAGAGGGAAGGGAGAGAATGAGATGTGGATCACAAAAAAATGTCTCTTTTAACTCCCTGAATGAACATAAGAAAGTGCTTTAGAAAGTTTTTAAAGGTGTAGAAACAGTAAACAACGCGCCGAGCCTGCCGATAGATACACGTCAGACAATACCTGCATATAAAAAAGGCAACGCATGTTTAAACGTATAAAAGTCATTACCCTTCTGATTTCGGTGCTGCTTGTGCTCGGCATCATGCAGCTGATCTCTGCCGGCATTTTCATCAATGCGCTGAATAACGATAAAGAGAACTTCACCGTTTCTCAGCTTTCCAGCCAGAACGTGGCGGAATTTACCGACGCCTGGATCAGCCTGAACCAGGCGCGCGTGACGCTGAACCGCGGCATGCTGCGTCTGCAAAGCAGTATGGCGTCGCAGATTAATGGCGGTCAGCTGAACGAACTGGTGAACACCGCGAAAAATCTGCTGGCCGATGCCCAGGCGCATTACGATAAATACTACGCGCTGCCGGAAACCCCGGGTCTGGATGAGAAACTGGCCGATCGGCTGGAGGAGCAGTACCGCATATATTCCGCCACGCTGACGCAAATGAACGTTCTGCTGGGCCAGGGCAATCTGGAAGATATGTTTAAACAGAACGCCGAGCAGAAGCAGACGGCGATGCAAAAGGTCTATCGCGAGTGGCGTGAAGCGCAGGCCACGCTCACTGATAAAGGCATTCAGGATAACGAAAGCGACTATAAGCGCATCCTTTGGATCCTCTCTGCCGTCATGATTCTCGTCATTGCGGTGATTATCTCCAGCTGGATTGCGATGCGTCGCGTGCTGCTGCTGCCTCTGGAGGACGTCATCAACCATATCCGCGCCATTGCTGCAGGGGATTTGACCCAGCCGATTCAGGCAGAGGGTAAAAACGAAATGGCGATCCTGGCCCGCAACGTACAGGAGATGCAAACGTCGCTGGCGAACACCGTGGGCGTGGTGCGTGAAGGCGCAGACACCATTTACACCGGCGCGGGCGAAATCTCTGCGGGCAGCAACGATCTCTCTTCCCGTACCGAGCAGCAGGCCGCGTCTCTGGAAGAGACCGCTGCCAGCATGGAACAGCTGACCGCCACCGTGAAGCAGAACGCCGATAACGCGCGTCAGGCTTCCCGGCTGGCGCTGGATGCCTCCTCAACCGCGAAGAAGGGCGGCAACGTGGTGGAAGGCGTGGTACGTACGATGGACGAGATCGCCACCAGCTCAAGCAAAATTGCGCAAATTACTAACGTGATCGACGGTATTGCCTTCCAGACCAACATTCTGGCGCTGAACGCGGCGGTGGAAGCGGCGCGCGCGGGCGAGCAGGGCCGTGGCTTTGCGGTCGTTGCGGGCGAAGTGCGTACCCTTGCCCAGCGTAGCGCCCAGGCGGCGAAAGAGATTAAGGCGCTGATTGATGATTCCGGCGAGCGCGTGAATGCGGGTTCTCAGTTGGTGAACGAAGCGGGCGCGACGATGGCAGAGATCGTCAATGCGGTCACCCGCGTCACCGACATCATGGGTGAAATTGCCTCAGCCTCTGACGAGCAGAGCCGCGGTATCGATCAGGTCGGTCAGGCGGTGGCGGAGATGGACCGCGTCACCCAGCAGAACGCCTCGCTGGTGGAGGAGTCTGCGGCGGCCGCGGCGGCGCTGGAAGATCAGGCAGCACGCCTGAACGAAGCGGTGGCGGTGTTTAAAATTACCCGCAACCAGGCGGTCAAAGCTGCGCCGGTGAAGAACTATGTGCCAAAAGCGCAGCCGGTAGCGGCAGCGTCTGAAGCGAACTGGGAAACGTTCTGACATTGTGCCGGGTGGCGCTGACGCTTACCCGGCCTACGTTCCAGGACAATGTAGGCCGGGTAAGGCGCAGCCGCCACCCGGCAAAAATCACATCTCCGACGCCGGAACGACCCTCGGTTTTTCCGGTTTCGCTCTTACCGCAATCACCACCCCAGCCACCAGCAATAAAATTCCACAGGCCGTTAAAAGCGGCGGTACGCTCTGGCGCATCAGGAAGGTGTACAGCAGCCCGGCCAGGGTTTCGAAGACAATCAGCGGCCCTAAAATCACCGTCGGCAATTTCTGGCTGGCAATATTCCAGCACAGCGCGCCAACCCACGAGCACAGCACCGCAATCGCCACCATCAAGCCTACAAACAGCCACGGTCTTGGACCTAAGGGCTGGGCAAATTCCGGCTGTTGATGACCTAACCAGATACACGCGCCGACATACCCCACGAGCGAGACGGGCAACGTCACCAGCGCCTGCGCTGTCGCCCACATCATCGGGTGCTTGTCCGGGTTCTCCCGCAGCCAGCGCGCGTTGCGCAGGGCATACCATGCCCAACACACCACGGAAATAAAGGCCAGCATGATGCCGGAACCGTAACGCCACAGGTCGATGTCATCCAGCCCGTGGCTCAGCTCGGCAACGTTCACACATACCAGCCCTATGGCGATGCATACCAGTGCAGGGGCCATCTTTGACCAGGCCAGCTTGCCGTCCCGATGGCTGTAGAGCAGATTCGCGAACACAGGAATAACGACCGGCAGCGTGCCGATGATCATGGTCGACACCGGTGCACCGGTGCGCTGTATCGCGCTTGCCAGGCAAACGTAATAGATGAGATTACCCATCATGGTCAGCGCCAGCGCGGTCAGCCAGTCCTGGCGGCTAAGCTGGCGCAAACGCGCCCGCCCCAGCCAGGCCAGAGGAAGGGCAATCAGCCCCAGCGCCAGATAACGCCCCGTGGACTGCAGTATCGCCGGGTATTCCGGCACTATCAGCGGGCCGACAAAAATCAGCCCCCACATCAAACCTGCAAGCAGGGCATACAACACGCCGCTAATCATTTTTCCATCCACATTGATTTACTTTGCACTCAGTGTAGGAGGGCGAAATACGTGCGTATTGTATGAGATTGCGCATTAGCGCTGCGCAACCTGCTTTTGATAACGCACCGGCGTAATGCCGTAGCGGCGGGTAAAGGCGCGGGTCAGATGCGACTGGTCGGTCAGCCCGGTTGCGGCAGCCACTTCGGCGGCGGGCATGCCGTGGGTGAGAAATGCTTTGGCGCGCCACAGGCGGATCGCCATCAGCATTTGATGCGGCGTGATGTGAAAATGGGCTTTGAACTGGCGCTGGAAATGGTACGGGCTGAGCGAGACAACGTTTGCCAGCTCGTCCAGCGTCAGAGGGTGCATATAGTTATCGTGCAGATACTCGCGAACACGTTCGAACCGGTGTGCGCCTTCCTGAATCACCGGCGCGTGATGGGCTAACGGTCGGAACGTCTCAATCAGATCCAGCAGCATTCCTTTTTGCGCCAGCGGGTCGTTCGTATGCCACAGGCCGTAAATCAGCTGGCCGATTTGCAGCGAGCGCTGCGGGTCGTAGCGGGTGACGTCGCTAAACCACCAGTGACGCAGGCCGGTCACCTCTTCCAGCAGGTCGGGTTCGATATAGACCATCCGGTAGCGCCAGCCGTCTTCAGTGGCGGATTCTCCGGTGTGGATCTCGTCCGGGTTCATGGTGACAACGGATTTCTCGGAGGCGAGGTGCTGGGTCCCGCGATAGCGGAAGCGTTCGGCGCCGGTTTCAATGGTGCCAATGCCGAAGGCTTCGTGCGTGTGAGGCTCAAAGGCGTAATCAGAGATATGTGCGTGATAGAGTTCCAGGCCAGGCAGCTGCGCCAGATGGCGAAAGCGCGCGCTGTCTCTCTCATCAATGAACTGTTCCGGTACGCCTTGCACGGTGAGCCTCCTCGTGGGTCATCGCTTCATTATCAGAGATGACCCGAGGGGATGCCACAAAAAATAACCAATCCGCAACATTTACAGGATGGATTTGACGCTCTCCGCCAGCGTCGTTGTTGGGCGACCGATAAGCTTGCTCAGGGTACGGCTGTCGTCGAACAGTCCGCCTTTGGATGCGCCGGTGTCTGAATCCGCCAGCATATCCGCCAGCCCGGCAGGCAGGCCAACGCCTTTCAGCGCGGCGGCAAAATCGGCTTCGCTCAGGTTCTGATACGCCACTGGCTTACCGCTCTGCTTGCTCAGTTCAGCCGCCAGTTCGCTCAGCGTCCACGCGCTGTCGCCCGCCAGTTCATACACGTTACCTGCGTGACCGTCCTCAGAAACGACCTTGGCTGCAGCCGCCGCGTAATCTGCACGGGTCGCAGAGGCGATTTTGCCTTCGCCTGCAGCACCAATAAACACGCCATGCTCCAGCGCCGGCGGTGCGCTCGCCAGATAATTTTCGGTGTACCAGCCGTTGCGCAGCAGGGCATATGGCACGCCAGACTCTGCCAGCGCTTTTTCGGTATCGACGTGTTCAACGTGAAGGCCGAGCGGCGATGTGTCCGCATGCAGCAGGCTGGTGTAGGCGATAAACTTCACGCCTGCCGCTTTGGCGGCGTTAATGACGTTCTGGTGCTGCGTGGCGCGCTGGCCCACTTCGCTGGATGAGATCAGCAGCAGTTTATCCACGCCGTTCAGCGCAGTCGTGAACGCCGCCTGGTCAGTGTAATCCCCCTGACGAACCACAATACCCTGGTTGCTCAACGCTTCAGCTTTCGCGGGGTTACGCACAATAGCCACGATCTGGCTGGCTGGAACGGTTTTCAGCAGTTCTTCAATAACGAGCTGGCCAAGCTGGCCGGTAGCGCCGGTAATCGCGATCATGATGAATCTCCTTCGTGTTTGTCTGGTGTTGTGGCACACTAACATTGAAGCTAACTTTTAGTAAGTACGTACAAAAAGGTAAGTATGAAAAAGACCATTCCGACACTCAGCGAGCAAATGCGCGATGGCAATCTCTTCGCGGAACAGTGCCCTTCAAGGGACGTGCTTAAGCACGTCACCAGCCGCTGGGGCGTGCTGATCCTGGTGGCGTTACGCGAGGGTACGCATCGCTTTAGCGACCTGCGCCGTAAGATGGGCGGCGTGAGCGAGAAGATGCTGGCCCAGTCGCTTCAGGCGCTGGAGCAGGACGGATTTGTCGATCGCGTGTCATATCCGGTTGTGCCGCCGCACGTAGAGTATAGTCTGACGCCGCTGGGCGTTGAGGTGAGCGAGAAAGTGGCCGCGCTGGCGGACTGGATTGAGGTAAATACGCCGAAGGTGATGGCTAATCGCGACGATCGTGCGGCGTAAAAAGCCGGGTGGCGGCTTCGCCTTACCCGGCCTACCTGCAGTTCGTAGGCCGGGTAAGCGAAGCGCCACCCGGCACAATCACCGCTACCTGCTCAAATCCACCTGATAAATCGCGAACCCGATATCATCCGTTGCGACCTTCTTCATCGGGTACTGCGCCTTGTCCTTAATGAACGCGGCAGCTTTATCGGACGGCGAGGTTTCAAAGCGGATATCCAGTTTCGTATCGCTGTGGATCGGCGCCAGACGCCAGTTGTTATCCACTGCAGGATGAATTTCGCCCGCCTTCTTCGATTCCGCACTGATCCACGCCGCCAGCACCGAGCGGTTCTCGTCCGGTGAAGCAAAAGCGATGTGGCTGTCACCCGTTCCGGCAAACTTACCGCCGTAGGCGCGGTAGTTATTGGTCACCACCAGGAAGGTGGCATTCGGGTCGATTGCTTTGCCGTTGAAGGTCAGGTTTTTGATACGTTCAGCCTGCGGATTAAGGGTCTGGCACTCGCCGTCGTATCTGGCTGGCTGAGTAACATCAATCTGATACTCCACGCCGTCGATCACGTCGAAGTTGTAGGTGCGGAACCCGTCCCAGTTAATCAGCGACTGCGGCTTGCTACTGTTCGGGTCAATCTGGTTGAACTGCCCGGCGGAGCATTCCAGCCACTCTTTCACCTCTTTCCCCGTCGCTTTGACGACGACCAGCGTATTCGGATAAAGATAGAGATCGGCGGCGTTACGGAACGTCAGTTGGCCTTTTTCGACTTCCACGTAGCTTGCCGGATCGTTCTTGCGTCCGCCCACCTTGAACGGTGCAGCGGCTGAAAGCACCGGCAGTTTTGCCAGATCCGGATCGCCCTGAACAAAGTGTTCGGCATAGGCTTTTTGCGCCATATTGACCACCTGAACGGTTGGGTCATCCTGCACCAGCGCCAGGAAGCTGTACATGTTGTCGGCGGATTTCCCAATCGGCTTGCCGACGAATTCACGGGTCGCGTCATGGTCATGCTTCAGCACGTCGACCAGCTTTTTATCTTCACCTGCCAGCGATTTTTTAGCCGCAGCGTCGTAAATCGGGCGCGCTTCGGCTTTTGATTGCGTCACCTTCCAGCTGCCGCCATCGTTATTTAGCACCAGATCCACCACGCCGAGATGATCGCCCCACATCCCCGGCATCACCGACGGCACGCCGTTGAGCGTCCCTTTCTCGATATCCGCGCCTTTGATGCTGGCGAAATCTTTGCCCGGGAAGACCGCGTGAGCGTGGCCGAACAGGATCGCGTCAACGCCCGGCACTTCACTCAGGTAGTAAACGGAGTTCTCCGCCATTGCCTGATACGGGTCAGCGGAGAGACCCGAGTGGGCGACAACCACCACCAGGTCAGCGCCTTTCTCGCGCATTTCCGGCACATACTTGCGCGCGGTTTCGGTGATGTCGTTAACGGTCACTTTCCCGTCGAGGTTGGCTTTATCCCACGTCATGATCTGCGGTGGCACAAAGCCGATGTAGCCAATCTTCAGCGTCTGCTTATGACCTTCGCTGTCGACAACCTCGGTCTCTTTAATCAGGTAAGGAGTGAACAGCGGCTTTTGGGTCTTAACGTCGATGATATTGGCGTTAACGTACGGGAATTTCGCACCGGCCAGCGCATCGTGCAGGTATGTCAGACCGTAGTTAAATTCGTGGTTACCGAGGTTGCCGACGGTATAGTCCAGGGTATTCATCGCTTTATAAACCGGATGGATTTCGCCCTTTTTCAGCCCTTTCGCGGCCATGTAATCGCCCAATGGGCTACCCTGAATTAAATCCCCGTTATCGACCAGCACGCTGTTTTTCACTTCACCGCGGGCGGCGTTAATCAAACTTGCTGTGCGTACCAGTCCGAATTTTTCGGTAGGCGTATCTTTGTAGTAATCGAAGTCCATCATGTTACTGTGAAGATCGGTCGTTTCCAGAATACGAAGATCCACCGTTGCCGCCTGAACGCTGGCGGCCACCAACGTCGCCAGGAGCGTTGCGCTAAACTTAATCATCAGAAGAGTCCTTTTTTCGATCCAAGCCACAAAAGATTATGTATGTATATCGCGTTGCTTACAGAAGTGTGAATCCTGCCAGAAATAAGGGTAGTGAAACCGGAATTGCTTCACAGATAGCAGAATTGTTCACATTACGATATAAATAAAACAACGAGTTATGACCACTGCGTTAACGAAGAGGTGGAGAATGTTAGATAAAATTTGTCAGCTCGCACGGGATGCGGGTGATGCCATTATGCAAGTGTACGACGGCGAGAAGCCGATGGACGTTGTCAGCAAAGCGGATGACTCCCCGGTCACAGCGGCGGATATCGCGGCGCATGGCGTGATCCTGAAAGGTTTGCAGGCGTTAACGCCGGATATTCCCGTCCTGTCAGAAGAAGCGCCGCAGGGCTGGGACGAGCGCCAGCACTGGCAGCGTTACTGGCTGGTGGATCCGCTGGACGGAACGAAAGAGTTCATCAAGCGCAACGGTGAGTTTACCGTCAACATCGCCCTGATTGAGAAGGGAAAAGCGGTGCTCGGCGTGGTCTACGCGCCGGTGATGAAAGTCATGTACAGCGCTGCGGAAGGTAAAGCCTGGAAGGAAGAGTGCGGCGTGCGTAAGCAGATTCAGGTGCGTGATGCGCGTCCACCGCTGGTGGTGATCAGCCGTTCCCACAGCGACAGCGAACTGCAGGAGTATTTGCAGCAGTTGGGTGAACACCAGACGACGTCGATTGGTTCATCGCTCAAGTTCTGCCTGGTGGCGGAAGGACACGCGCAGCTCTACCCGCGATTTGGGCCAACCAACGTCTGGGACACGGCGGCAGGGCACGCGGTAGCGGCGGCGGCAGGTGCGCATGTTCATGACTGGCAGGGTAAGCCGCTGGACTATACCCCGCGAGAATCATTCCTCAACCCTGGCTTCCGGGTTTCAATTTACTGAGCCAGTAGCTTGTGCAGCAGAGCAACCACCTGCTGCACTTCCTCTTGTGTTAATCCGCCGTCCTTCACCCACTGCACGCGTCCCTCTTTATCGAGCACCACAATCGCAGAGCTCTCTTCGTCAAGCTGCCACGCCTTACGCGTCACGCCATTGCTGTCGACGATAAATTGCGACCACGGGTAGAGCTTTTTGTTGCTCTCCAGGCTCGAGCGCACAAACATGCCGGAGCCGGGGATGGCATCGTCGGTGTTCACAATGGTGGTGGTCTGGTAGCGATCATGCGGGAATTTTGCGGCTTTGATCGCTTCCACCAGGGTAGCGTTTTTCTCTTTCGCGGATGTACGACCGGCAATATGCTGTACAACTCTCACTTTGCCCGCAAGCTGCGCGCTATTCCAGGCTTTGTAGCTAAACTTATCATTGTCGAGAATCAATTCTCCCCGGTCAGCAATGCCGACTGGCGGTACGCGTTGTCCTTTTTCAATCGTGTGAGCGCAAGCCCACAGGGGCAGCAGCAGGCAGGCTGCTGCAAGGATATTACGTAGGGTCATGGTGTTTCCTTTTTTGTTAGCAGGTGATCCGACCACTTGGTCTTACGCTTTTAATCATAAGTGCGATCAATGGGGTTTTCCCGCAATCCCGATGCCAGTTTGCGGGTGAACGCACATATCCATGAAAAAACGACGGCTTATACTGCCCTGAGTCACGGTTTGCAAAGATTATTCTGAATAATTGTAATCAAACGGTAAATAAACTTATGCACACTGGGTAACAACGTAGTTCTGGTCTATAGTCATTGGGCAATAAAATTTGCGCTCAGGACAGTCGGGCCGATTGTGGCACCGCAAGAGCGTATGATTCGCAGGAGATACAAGAATGAAAATTTTCCAACGCTACAACCCGCTTCAGGTGGCGAAGTACGTGAAGATCCTGTTCCGTGGACGGTTGTATATCAAGGATGTTGGCGCTTTTGAATTTGATAAGGGCAAAATCCTTATCCCAAAAGTGAAGGACAAACAGCACCTGTCTGTGATGTCCGAAGTCAACCGTCAGGTTATGCGTCTGCAGACTGAGATGGCTTAACCAACGTGCTATGCAGTAGTTAAAAAGACGGCTCCCAATGGGAGCCGTTGATGTATGTGGGGCAGGGACTTTACGCCGACACCTTCTCTTCCGCGTCCGGCAGCTTCGGCACCAGCACGGTCGGTTTGTTATCGATGCGCGTCACCAGCAGCTGGTCGATGCGGTAGTTATCAATATCCACCACTTCAAACTTGTAGCCGGAAAACTTCACCGAGTCGGTACGTTTCGGGATTTTACGCAGCATAAACATCATAAAGCCGCCGATGGTCTCGTAGTTGCCCGACTGCGGGAACTCGTCGATGTCCAGCACGCGCATCACGTCTTCAATCGGCGTACCGCCGTCGATCAGCCATGAATTTTCGTCACGCTGAACAATCTGCTCTTCCAGCCCCTGGCCCACCAGATCGCCCATCAGCGTGGTCATCACGTCGTTCAGGGTGATGATACCCACCACCAGCGCGTATTCGTTCATGATCACCGCGAAGTCTTCCCCGGCGGTTTTGAAACTTTCAAGCGCTTCTGAGAGCGTCAGAGTGTCCGGCACAATCAGGGTATTGCGGATCTGCACACCGCTGTTAAGCGCCAGACTCTGGTTTGCCAGCACGCGGTTCAGCAGGTCTTTGGAGTCGACGTAACCGATGATGTGGTCAATATCTTCATTACAGACCAGGAACTTAGAGTGCGGATGCTGCGCCACTTTGTTCTTCAGGCTCTGCTCATCTTCGTGTAAATCGAACCAGATAATGTTCTCACGGCCCGTCATGGAAGACGGCACGGTACGGGATTCGAGTTCGAAAACGTTCTCAATCAGCTCGTGCTCCTGCTTGCGCAGCACCCCGGCCAGCGCCCCGGCTTCTACAACCGCATAAATGTCGTCGGAGGTGATGTCATCTTTACGCACCATCGGCAGCTTAAAGATGCGGAAAATCACGTTTGCCAGGCCGTTGAAGAACCACACCAGCGGGCGGAACACGTACAGGCAGAAGCGCATCGGGTTGATGATACGCAAAGCCACGGCTTCTGGCGCAATCATACCGATGCGTTTCGGGGTCAGGTCTGCGAAGAGGATGAACAGGCCAGTCACCAGCGAGAAGGAGAGGATAAAGCTCAGCTGTTCGGCCAGTTCAACGGACATGTACTGCACAAACAGGCTATAAAACGCCGGGGAAAACGCCGCATCACCCACGATACCGCCGAGAATGGCGACCGCGTTTAGGCCAATCTGCACCACGGTGAAGAACATGCCGGGGTTTTCCTGCATTTTCAGGATGCGCGTGGCGTTGATGTTGCCTTCATCGGCAAGCAGCTTAAGTTTGATTTTACGGGACGCGGCCAGCGAGATCTCGGATATCGAGAAAAATGCACTGACGGCAATAAGGCAAAGTATTACTAAAATACTGTTTAACATAGTTTATCCGGCTTCTCGCCAGATCCTCAGAAGGGGAGTTGATACCATTTGTGTGAAGACACATTGAACGTCAGCTCGTAGCGTTGAGCCGATTATTTCAGCGGGTAGTATAGCGTAAAGAGATGTAAATCTGCCAGAGGTCACATTTTGGGCAAAAAAAGGCCGGGCAGGTGGGGAACCTGCCCGGCATATGTCGCTATTTGACGGTCGACAGCGGGACGTTACCCACTGCACGGCGCGTTGCATCGCCTCCCCACACCTGGTCATACTCGTAGCCCGTCAGCTGCTTGATCACCACGCGGGTTTTCTCGTCGCAGTCGCGATAATCGCCGCCCAGCTTGCGGCGGGCAATTTCTTTGAGCAGTACCTTGTGTGTCTCACGGGTCAGCTTGAATTTGTATGTCGTGAAGAAGCTGACGGTCAGCAGGGCTGCCGTGGCGAAAATCATCAGCCCGATAATGGCACCCAGCGCGCTTTCAGGCTGCGCACCGCTGCCCTTCACGAAACCGGACTCCTGCAGCACCAGGCCGATAATCATGATGGCAATCGCCACGGTGCTTTTGCGGGTCAGAACCATCACCCCGGCAAAAATCCCTTCGCGGCGCTGCTGCGTGACCATCTCGTCAATGTCCGGAATAAAGCTGTAAATATTCCAGGGGATGTAATACAGGCCGGAACGTGCCGCACCGAGCAGGATAAAGACAGCTGAGAAGAGCAGCGTCGGCACCTGCGTTTTGGTGAGGTAGACCGTAAACAGAAACGCCAGCACCAGGAAGATACAGCCGTACGAGAGCCGCAGGGCGGCAGAAGGCGTCATGTTCAGCCGGTTCAACAGCAGCATAAACCCATACGTGCCCGGTACCGAGGCAAAGGCCGCAATGCTTAGCCAGCCGGAAACCGCAGAGGCATCCTGGCTCAGGCAATAAACCACGTAATAGGTAAAGACTGAACCGAATACATCCATCGCGGTAAAAGAAAAAATATAGATGAGTATATGCAGGCGGAACGCACGGATACGGAATGACGAAAAGAGATCGAGCACCAGATATTTCAAGTGATTCCCCAGGCCGCCTTTACGCTGATTATCCACCTTGAAGTTCGATTCCTGATGGACATCTTTTGCTTCCCAGGTGGTGTACCAGGTAATAAATACAGCCAGGCAGAACACGCATGAAAATATCAGTCCGGTGAGGGTATAGGTAAACGGATTATCTTTGCCGGTGAATTGCATAATCACACCGGGGACCGATACCGCAAGAAAACCGCCCAGCTGTGAGCAGATCATCCGCACGCCCGAAAGACGGCTGCGCTCTTCGTAGCGGTTGGTCATTTCTGCCGCCAGCGTTTCCCAGGGGACCAGTACCATTGCCGACAGCAGTTCGATAGACAGATAGGTGCCCAGGTAGTACCAGTATCCCATGTCCGTCATCCACAGCAGGGCGTACAGAAACATTAACGGGGAGCTGAGTAATAAAAAGAAGCGGCGACGACCAAATTTTCGTCCAAGCCAGGTATCCCCGAAATTATCAGTGATATAACCCATAATCGGACTTAATAACGCATCAATGACGCGGGCAATGGCAAATATTGATCCCGCTTCAATCACAGAGAGTCCGCAATAGGTGGTGTAAAAAAATAACAGCCAGGTGCCGATAATGGCGAAAGCGCCTCCGCCAAACAGATCGGTTATGCCGTAGCCAAGCGCTACGCCATAACCAACTCTACGTTCAGTTGGTTTGACCATAATAATATCCAGTGTAGGGTAATGTTTAACCTGTATGTCAGGTCGTGTTTTTATTAACGTCTGGATTGCACATTACGTTCTAGTTATTGATCTCTATCCATTGTCGTAATTGAGATGAGCGATAAATGGCCTCCACAAGGGTGAGTGATTTTCCGGCTTCATGGATATCGGTGTAATCCCTGTTTTCCGGATGAATAAGGGCGTGATAAAAGCGACGGATCGCCTGTTGATGACCCAGACCCCAGTAGCTTTTGACCGAGCCGTCGGGTGAATCGTCGGTTGTCAGTTTGAGGCGTTCACCGGGCGTGATGCGCCAGAGAACGTTGTGTTCCAGCAGCAGTGAACCGTGTTCACAGTGGATCTCCATCAGGAGAGGGGAATCGGTGGTGTGGCAGTTAGTGGCATAAAACAGGCCGCGCGCGCCGTTGGCGAAATGCAGCGTCGCCATCGCGCTGTCTTCCCCTTCGGTCACGTCTGCCAGTTCTCCGCTATCGACTACGCCTTTGAGCCGCGTCACGCCGCCGCCAAACCACTGCATCAGGTCGAGGGTGTGGATTGCCTGGTTGATCAGCAGGCTGCCGCCTTCGGTCGCCAGTCGCCCACGCCACGGACTGTCGGTGTAGTAGGTGCCGAAGCGTGACCAGGTTAGCACCGCCTTGATGCTGAGCATCTTACCCAGCCCGCCATGGGCTAACTCCTGACGCACGCGCAGGCTGGTGGGGTTGAGTCGGTTCTGGTAGCAGACGCCAAACTGTCCCTTCGCCTGCTCAACGGCGCGGGCGATATCGACAAGCTCGCTGCCGTTCATGCCCACCGGCTTTTCACAGAAAACGTGCTTCCCGGCGGCCAGCGCCGCCAGGATCATACTTTTATGTTCAAAGTGAGGCGTGCAAATATGCACCACGTCGATGCTGTCATCCAGCAGCATTTCCCGGTAATCCTGATAAAAGCGGCACTGATAGCCCATCGCCAGCTTCAACCCTTTGACGCTGTCGATATCCACCAGCGCGCGTAGCGCCACGTTAGGAATTTGGCGGAGAGCATTCACATGGCAACGGTGGATCGCGCCGCCGCCAATAATTGCCGTGTTCAGGATCGTCATCGTCGTTCCCCTTATCCGGCTGCGTTGGCCAGCATTTGAGCCTTCACGCACAGTTCGGCAGCCTTGAAAGCGTGTGCCTGCGTCATGGCGTTTTCAGTGCGGTGCAGGCAGTCGAGGATCAGCTCGCCAAAGAACGGGAACCCGACCTGCCCGGCCACCGGATAGCGGAACTCCCCCTCTTTGTTGACGAGGTAGACTACGTCCTGCTCGCCGCGGGTGAGGTCGACATACTTGCGGATCTCAATATATCCGTCGGTGCCGAGCAGCGTCAGGCGGCCATCGCCCCAGGTGGAGAGTCCGTCCGGCGTGAACCAGTCGCAGCGGAAATAGCCGCTGGCCCCGTTTTCGCCTTTGATCATCGCATCGCCGAAATCTTCAAACGCCGGATACTGAGGGTGGTTGACATTGCGGGCCTGGCTGGCGACGACGGTGGCATCGCTGTTGCCCGTATAAAACAGGAACTGCTCAATCTGGTGGCTGCCGATATCGCACAGGATCCCACCGAAGTAGCGACGATCGTAGAACCAGTCCGGACGGCCCGCGCCTTCCCGGTGCGGCCCGGTACCCAGGGTCTGCACGACGCGGCCAATGGCGCCTTGCTGCACCAGCTGCCCGGCAAAAACCGCGCTCTCGACGTGAAGACGTTCGCTGTAGTACACCGCATATTTCTTGCCGGTCTTTTCGACCATCGCTTTGGCGTCCGCCAGTTGCTCAAGGGTGGTGAGCGGCGCTTTGTCGGTGAAGTAATCTTTTCCCGCCGCCATCGCTTTCAGCCCCAGCGCGCAGCGTTCGGAAGGAATTGCTGCTCCCGCAACCAGGCGCACTTCGTCGTCGTTGAGGATCACCTCCAGCGACTCTGCCACTTTTGCCTGCGGGTACTGCTGGATAAATTTATCCACTTTGGCCGGATCGGGGTCGTACACCCACTTCAGCGTGGCTCCGGCTTCTATCAGGCCGTTACTCATCCCGTAGATATGGCCGTGGTCGAGCGCGGCGGCGGCGAAGACGAATTCACCCTCGCGGACAACCGGCTGCGGTTTGCCCACCGGGGCGTAGTTCATACCGTCATTCTTGTTCATGGTGTCACTCCTTAATCCAGATCTTTGCCGAGGGGAATCGCACCCACTTCGCTGAAGTTGGCGACGCTTGCGGATTTTTCATAAAAACGGGGGGCGAGGGCGTTGGTCCCGCCGGTACGGTAAAACGGATCGTCGCGGCCAATGGGCAATGAGACGACAGCGCGAGTGATGGCTGATTTATAAATGGCGGTAATCAGCTCCAGCGAGCGTTTGCCCTGCACGCCGTCTACCAGCGGCGCCGTGCCGTGCTCAATGGCATAAAGCAGGTCATTGATCTGCCCGGTGTGCAGCGTCCACTCGAGCTTTGGCGTCTCCTGAAAAACGGCGTTGAGCTGTGCTTCTCGCTGCTGGTCGTGGGTTTCCTGCGGGAAGCCGTTATCGGCGCTGACGCTGGCAAAGGCCTGCCACGGTGCGGAGATGCGCGCCTTATCACCCTGAATGATCATTTTCTGATCTTCGCCGTGGTGCACCACCGAGGCGGTCAACTGCGTGAGCGCGCCGCTGGGGTATTTGAAGATCGCGGCGCTGAGGTCTTCGACTTCAGCGTTGTCGTGCGCTACGTTGGTCATCATCGCCACCACCTCGGACGGGAAGCCAAGCATCCACTGAATGGCGTCGATGTGGTGCACCGCGTGGTTAAGGGTGCAGCCGCCACCCTCTTTTTCCCAGGTGCCGCGCCACCACAGGTCGTAGTAGCAGTGACCGCGCCACCAGAAGGAGTCCACCTGCGCATGGCAGACTTTCCCGGCAAGGCCGGAGTCCAGCGCCGCTTTTAAGCGCCAGAAGGCATCGGTAAAGCGGTTCTGGGCAATGATGGAGAGCGTTTTACCGCTGGCCTGTTGGGCGGCGATCATCGCGTCGCACTCCTCCAGCGAGGCGGCCATCGGTTTTTCACACAGCACGTGGCAACCGGCGTTGAGCGCGTCGATACTGATCTCTGCGTGGACGTAGGGCGGCGTGCAGACGTCGACGATGTCGACATTCGACTCAGATTCCAGCATCTGCTGGTGGCTTTCATACACGCGGGCATCTTCCAGGCCGTAGCGCGCTTTTTTCTCTTCCGCTTTTTCCGGGTAGATATCCACCAGCGCAACGATCCGGCAGCGCTGACCAAACTGCAAATAGCCCTGAATATGGTTATGCGAGATATTCCCCGTTCCCACAATGGCGACATTTAACATCGTTTCTTCTCCGGAGTTACCAGGTGCCAGAGGCGTCCAGCGTGACGCTGGCTGTCTCTTTAGCCACTGAGGTGCTGATGCGTTGCTGAAGCAGGCGCAGATACTGTTTTTCGTTGAGCGGCAGCTCGACCCAGTCGTCCGTCCAGGTGGAAAGGTGCATGGCGTTAGAGAGCGTGAGCCCATGAATCCCTTCCAGACCCGGCGCAATCAGCGGTTCGCCGCGCAGGATGGCCGCACAGAAGTTGGCGGTAATGACGTGATGTTCGCTGTACTCAGGGGCGACGGGGATCGAGACTTCCCAGCACTCAGGCTCCCCAAAGCCGTTCTCCCAGCGGGCGTTAAAGGCGGTTTCCGATTCGCGCAGTCGCCAGTAGCGCAGTTTCCCCTCCTCGACGACCACTTTGCCGCGATCGCCCGCTATTTCCAGGCGGTTGGTGCCCGGCGTTTCGGCGACGGTAGTGATAAACACGCCGGTGGCACCGTTGGCATACTCGGCGTAGGCGGTGACTTCGTCTTCCACTTCGATATCGCGATGCTTACCGAACTGACAGAAGGCGCGCAGGCGGACCGGCATGCCGACCAGCCACTGCCAGAGATCGAGCTGATGCGGGTCCTGGTTGAGCAGCACGCCGCCGCCTTCACCTTTCCAGGTGGCGCGCCAGCCGCCGGAGTTGTAGTAGCTCTGTGAGCGATACCAGTTGGTGATGATCCAGTTTGAACGGCGGATTTCACCCAGCTCGCCGCTGTCGATCAGATCTTTCACTTTCTGGTAGAGCGGATTCGGGCGCTGGTTGTACATGATGCCGAACACCACGTCGCACGCCTGGGCACAGGCGTTCATCTCCTGAACCTGCGCCGTGTACACGCCCGCCGGTTTTTCACACAGGGTATGGATGCCGTTGCGCATCGCCAGCATCGACAGGCGCGGGTGCTCATAGTGCGGCGTGGCGACAATGACCGCATCGATAAGCCCGCTCTGGAGCATCTCCTGCGCATCGCTAAACAGTGGGAGGGTGCCGACCATCTGACGAATGGCAGGATGCTTTTCCAGCGCGTTATCACAAACTGCCGCCAGGCAGGCGTCGCTGACGGTACCTGCCAGTAAATAGCGCGCGTGGACCGTGCCAATATTACCTATACCAATAATGCCAAAACGTACCTTCTCCATGTCTCACCTTAATTTCAGTCGAAAAGAGTGATGACCGGAAAATAGGAAAGCTCAGGCGCAGCGACAATGTGTTTTTGTGAGAATACTCGCAAGGTCAATAAGTAAACTCTAACCATTTTGAAATTTAGTTTTAAAATCAATGCGCTGTTTCTGCAAATATTTGCAAAAACTGATTGGGAGCGAGGTCACACTATGGCGGGTAAGTTAAAAATGGAGGAAATTTCCTCCCTGACGGGCTATTCCGTTAGCACTGTCTCAAGGGTGCTAAGCGGGAAGTCGTATACCAGCGATAAGGCCCGGGAAGCGATTGTTCGCACCGCGCGGGAATTAGGTGTCCTTGAATCCATGGCAAGCGGGCGGCTATTAATTAACGGTATCGCTGTTTTTGCGCCGGAAAGAACCTTTCAGGGCCGCGGCGATATTTTTTATCTCGAAGTGACCAAAGGAATCGCCGAAGCCAGCGCGCCGCATAATGTCTGGGTCAGCTATTGCGGATTAGAAGAACAGCACGCCGATGTAAAACTGTTTCTGGAAAAGGCCAGTCATAAAAATATCAACGCGATAATTATCATTGGCACGGATGATTCCACCATATTTAAACTGGCCAGCACGCTCAATAAACCCTGCGTTTTAATTAATTCCGTCGACAGGGATCGGGTGCTGGATTCCGTTTCGCCCGACCATCGGGCCATTGGTTTTACCGCCATGCAGCACCTTTTTGAGCAGGGACACCGCCGGGTGCTGACCTTAACATGTCTGCGGCGGGATACGCTCTATGCTCGCCTGGATGGTATCAAAGAGGCGTACCGCCATTTTCACATTGCCTTTGAGCCACGACGTGATTTGTTAGTGACGGAGTGGTTTACCGCGGAGGAGGCCGAACAGGCGCTGGATGAGTGGCTATCGAGTCATGATAAAGCGCAGTGGCCGGAGGTGATTTTCCCCAACAGTACCAGCATGGTGGAGGGGGTGATCAGAGCGTTGACGCGTCACGGGCTTCGTATCCCGGAAGACATTTCACTCATCACCACCGATTTTGCCTGGAATTTAGCGCACCGCCTGGAAAAACCGGTCACCGGCGTCACGGTGCCCTGTCGTGAACTGGGGATAGAAGCGGTACATTTGCTGCAAACGCGCCTCAACCGACCTCAGGCGCCGGTTTATAATTTGCTGTTGCAGGGGAAGGTGATGGATTTTGGTTCGGTGAGTAATGCGACGCGCCACGCGGCTCGCGTGGCGCTAGACCAGTGATCAGGCCAGCTGTGGCGGCAGACAGACGCCGATGCCTCCGATTCCGCAGTAGCCATACGGGTTTTTATGCAGATATTGCTGGTGGTCGTCCTCGGCATAATAGAACGGCTTCGCGGTGGTGATTTCCGTGGTCACCTCGCGCGTATCGCCCGCGTCATGCATGGCTTTCTGAAAACGCTCAAGGCTGGCGCGCGCGGCAGCATCCTGCTCGGGTGTGAGCGGATAAATGGCCGAACGGTACTGGGTGCCGTGATCGTTACCCTGACGCATGCCCTGCGCCGGGTCGTGATTTTCCCAGAACACCTGCAGCAGCTGTTCGTAGCTGATGATGGCCGGGTCATACACCACGCGAACCGCTTCCGCGTGACCGGTATCGCCGGAGCACACTTCGCGGTAGGTTGGGTTTGGCGTGTAACCGCCGGTATAGCCTGCTGCGGTACTGTAAACGCCGGGCAGTTGCCAGAACAAACGTTCAACTCCCCAGAAGCAGCCCATGGCAAACAGGGCGATCTCCATTCCATCAGGAACGTTTGTCATTGAATGGTTGTTTACGGCGTGTAAGGTCGCCACAGGCATAGGGGTGTTGCGTCCCGGTAATGCATCTGCTTGTGAAACCAGATGCTTTTTGTCGAATAAACTCACGATGGTGCCTCCCGGGTAGCGATGTTTCGGTTAAGGTTGTCACGAAGCGTTTAATTGAACACAATAAATGCGCTGAATGAGTCTAGATTTAATCATAAGAAATATTTGGGTGTTACACCCATTTTCAACCCACGATTTGGGTTTTTGGCTAACAGGCCGTTTTTTTGCCGCAGAGCGGCATTTCATTTGCTTCCAGGGTGGAAACAGGGATATTCAGGAGAAAACGTGACAAAAATCCGCCAGTTATGTTTGGTCAGTGTATTGCTGACAAGCGGGGTTGCCAGCGCGGCGAATGTCCGTTTGCAGGTTGAGGGGTTATCCGGGGCGCTGGAAAAAAACGTGCGCGCGCAGTTATCGACGATCCAGAGTGACGAAGTGACGCCGGACCGGCGTTTTCGCGCGCGCGTGGATGACGCGATCCGCGAAGGACTGAAAGCGCTGGGGTATTACGAACCCACCATTGATTTCGACCTCCGCCCGCCACCAAAGAAGGGGCGTCAGGTGCTGATTGCCCGCGTCTCAGCGGGTGAGCCGGTATTGATTGGCGGTACCAACGTGGTGCTGCGTGGCGGCGCGCGTACGGATCGGGATTACCTGGATCTGCTGAGTACCCGTCCTAAAGTTGGCACCGTTCTGAATCACGGCGACTACGATCATTTTAAAAAATCCTTAACCAACGTCGCGCTACGTAAAGGCTATTTCGACAGCCAGTTTAATAAAAGCCAGCTTGGCGTAGCGCTGGAGAGGCGTCAGGCCTTCTGGGACATCGACTACGACAGCGGTGAACGCTATCGTTTTGGCGATGTGACGTTCGAAGGATCGCAGATCCGCGAGGAGTACCTGCAAAACCTGATACCGTTTAAAAAAGGCGACTATTACCAGTCGAGCGACCTGGGCGAACTCAACCGCCGTTTGTCGGCAACCGGCTGGTTTAACTCGGTGATTGTCGCGCCGGAATTTGAAAAGTCCCGTAAAACGAAAGTCTTGCCGCTGCATGGCGTGGTCTCCCCGCGCACCGAGAACACCATTGAAACCGGTGTGGGCTATTCGACGGACGTTGGCCCACGCGTGAAAACCTCGTGGAAAAAACCGTGGATGAACTCCTACGGCCACAGCCTGACCACCAGTCTGAGCCTCTCTGCGCCTGAGCAGCAGCTGGATTTCAGCTACAAAATGCCGCTGCTGAAAAATCCGCTTGAGCAGTATTACCTTCTGCAGGGCGGCTTTAAGCGCACCGACCTGAACGACACCGAGCAGGACTCAACGACGCTTGCCGTATCGCGTTTCTGGGATCTTTCAAGCGGCTGGCAGCGCGCCATTAACCTGCGCTGGAGCCTCGACCACTTTACCCAGGCCAACGTCACCAACACCACCATGCTGCTTTATCCGGGCGTGATGATCAGCCGCACCCGCTCGCGCGGGGGCCTGATGCCGACCTGGGGCGACTCACAGCGCTACTCCATCGATTATTCCAACACCGCCTGGGGCTCCGACGTGGACTTCTCCGTCTTTCAGGCGCAAAACGTCTGGATCCGTACGCTGTACGACAAACACCGCTTTGTGATGCGCGGTAATCTCGGCTGGATTGAGACGGGCGATTTCGAACGCGTGCCGCCCGATCTGCGCTTCTTCGCCGGGGGCGACCGCAGCATTCGCGGGTATAAGTACAAATCGATCTCACCGGAAAACGAAAAAGGCCAGCTGACCGGGGCATCAAAACTGGCGACCGGCTCGCTGGAGTATCAGTACAACGTCAGCGGCAAGTGGTGGGGAGCGATGTTTGTGGATGGCGGTGAGGCGGTAAACGATATCCGCCGCAGCGATTTCAAAACCGGCGCGGGCGTAGGCGTGCGCTGGCAGTCACCCGTCGGGCCTATCAAGCTCGATTTCGCCGTGCCGGTGGGCGACAAAGACGAACACGGTTTACAGTTTTACATCGGTCTGGGGCCTGAATTATGAGTTTATGGAAGAAGATAAGCCTCGGCGTACTGATTTTTATCGTGCTGCTGCTCGGTACGGTGGCGTTTCTGGTGGGCACCACCACCGGCCTGCATCTGCTGTTTAACGCGGCTAACCGCTGGGTGCCGGGGCTGGAAATTGGCCAGGTGACGGGCGGCTGGCGCGACCTGCGTTTGAAGAACATTCGTTATGAGCAGCCGGGCGTGGCCGTTAATGCAGGCGAATTCCATCTGGCCGTGAAGCTGGGCTGTCTGCGGGACAGTAAGCTCTGCGTGAACGACCTCTCGCTAAAAGATGTGAACGTGGCGATAGATTCAAAAAAAATGCCGAAGTCTGCGCCGGTCGAGGAAGAGGACAGCGGCCCGCTGAATCTGTCCACACCGTACCCGATTGCGCTCTATCGGGTGGCGCTGGATAACGTCAATATCAAAATCGACGACACCACCGTGTCCGTGATGGATTTCACCTCCGGCCTGCGCTGGCAGGAGAAAAACCTTACCCTGACGCCAACGTCCCTGCAGGGGCTGCTGATTGCGCTACCGAAAGTGGCCGACGTGGCGCAGGAAGAGATTGTCGAGCCGAAGATCCAGAACCCGCAGCCGGAAGAAAAGCCGCTGGGTGAAACGCTGAAAGATCTCTTCTCGAAACCGGTTCTGCCGGAGATGACCGACGTGCATCTGCCGCTGAACCTCAACATTGAGGAATTCAAAGGCGAACAGCTGCGTCTGACGGGCGATACCGACCTGACGGTCTATAACATGCTGCTGAAAGTCAGCAGCATTGACGGCAACATGAAGCTCGACGCGCTGGATATCGACACCAATCAGGGCTCTGTCAATGCGTCAGGGAATGCCCTGCTGCGGGACAACTGGCCGGTGGATATTACGCTGAACAGCGCGCTCAACATCGATCCGCTGAAAGGCGAAAAGGTGAAGGTCAAAGTAGGCGGGGCGCTGCGCGAGAAGCTGGATGTCGGGATCAATCTCTCCGGCCCGGTGGACATGGTCCTGCGCGCGCAAACGCAGCTGGCGGAGGCCGGGCTGCCGCTCAATCTTGAGATTGTCAGCAAGCAGCTTTACTGGCCGTTCACCGGCGAAAAACAGTTCCAGGCCGATGACCTGAAACTGAAGCTGAGCGGCAAGATGACCGATTACACGCTCTCGTTCCGCACCGCGGTGAAGGGGCAGGGCGTGCCGCCCGCGAACATTACGCTGGATGCAAAAGGCAACGAACAGCAGGTTAACCTCGACAAGCTGACCGTCGCGGCGCTGGAAGGCAAAACCGAGCTGACCGCGCTGCTTGACTGGCAGCAGGCAATCAGCTGGCGCGGCGAGCTGAAGCTGACGGGCATTAACACCGCCAAAGAGGTGCCGGACTGGCCGTCGAAACTGGATGGCCTGATTAAAACCCGCGGCAGCCTGTACGGCGGCACCTGGCAGATGGACGTACCGGAAATCAAGCTCACCGGGAACGTGAAGCAGAACAAGGTTAGCGTTGAAGGCTCGTTGAAAGGCAACAGCTATCTGCAGTGGATCATTCCGGGGCTGCACGTGGCGCTGGGCCGCAACACGGCGGATATCAAAGGCGAGCTGGGCGTGAAGGATCTCAACCTGGATGCCACCATTGACGCGCCGAATCTGGATAACGCCCTGCCGGGTCTTGGCGGCACGGCGAAAGGGTTGGTGAAGGTGCGCGGTACGGTGGAGGCGCCGCAGCTGCTGGCGGATATCACCGCCAATAACCTGCGCTGGCAGGAACTGTCCGTCGCCCGCGTTCGCGTTGAAGGGGATGTAAAATCCACCGATCAGATCGGCGGCAATCTGAACCTGCGTGTGGAGCGTATCTCCCAGCCGGATGTGAACATCAATCTGGTGACGCTGGAAGCCAAAGGCAACGAGAAGCAGCACGACCTCCAGCTACGCGTGCAGGGCGAACCGGTATCCGGTCAGCTCCATCTGACGGGAAGCTTTGACCGCAAAGCGGAACGCTGGAAGGGGCAACTGGATAACACCCGCTTCAGCACGCCGGTAGGGCCGCTGGCGCTGTCGCGCTCGATTGCGCTGGATTACCGCAACGCCGAGCAGAAGATCAGCATCGGACCGCACTGCTGGACCAACCCTAACGCAGAACTTTGCGTACCGCAGACTATTGATGCGGGGGCAGAAGGGCGCGCGCAGATTAACCTCAACCGCTTCGATCTGGCGATGCTAAAGCCGTTTATGCCGGACACGACCCAGGCCAGCGGCGTCTTTAGCGGTAAAGCGGATGTCGCATGGGACACCACCAAAGAGGGGCTGCCGCAGGGCAGCGTGACGCTCTCCGGGCGTAACGTGAAGGTGACGCAAGAAGTCAACGACGCGCCGCTGCCGGTGGCGTTCGACACCCTGAACCTGAGTGCCGATCTGCATAACAACCGTGCTGAGCTGGGATGGACGATCCGCCTGACCAACAACGGTCAGCTAGACGGGCAGGTACAGATTACCGATCCGCAAGGGCGGCGTAATCTCGGCGGTAACGTGAATATCCGCAATTTCAACCTGGCGATGGTGAACCCCATTTTCGCGCGTGGGGAAAAAGCCGAGGGACTGCTCAATGCCAATCTGCGTCTGGCTGGCAACGCGGAAAGCCCGCAGCTGTTTGGTCAGATGCGGCTCAGCGGGCTCGATATTGACGGTAACTTTATGCCGTTCGACATGCAGCCGAGCCAGATAGCACTGAACTTCAACGGCATGAGTTCGACGCTGAACGGCTCGGTGCTGACCCAGCAGGGGCAAATTAATCTGAGCGGTGATGCTGACTGGAGCCAGCTTGATAACTGGCGCGCACGCATCGCGGCGAAGGGGAGCCGGGTACGCATCACCGTACCGCCGATGGTGCGTCTGGATGTCTCACCTGACGTCGTCTTTGAGGCGACACCGAGTCTGTTCACTCTGGACGGTCGTGTTGACGTGCCGTGGGCGCGTATCGTGGTTCACGAGGTACCGGAAAGTGCAGTCGGCGTCTCCAGCGATGAAGTTATGCTCAGTGAAAATCTGAAACCTGTTGAACAACAGAGCGCAGGCATACCAATCAATAGTAATCTTATCGTCCACGTGGGGAATAACGTGCGGTTGGATGCGTTTGGGCTGAAGGCGAGACTCACGGGCGATCTGAAAGTGGCGCAGGACAGTCAAGGGCTGGGCCTTAACGGGCAAATCAATATTCCTGATGGGCGTTTCCACGCCTACGGTCAGGATCTGATTGTGCGTAAAGGCGAGCTGTTGTTCTCCGGTCCACCGGATCAGCCGGTGCTCAATATCGAAGCCATTCGTAACCCTGAAGCGACTGAAAACGATGTGATTGCTGGCGTGCGTGTCACCGGCTCAGCCGACGAACCCAAAGCGGAGATCTTCTCCGACCCGGCCATGTCGCAGCAAGAAGCACTTTCTTATCTCCTGCGTGGACAGGGACTGGATAGCGCACAAGGCGATGGTGCTGCGATGACATCAATGTTAGTGGGTCTGGGGGTTGCACAAAGTGGTCAGGTTGTGGGTAAAATCGGCGAGACGTTCGGCGTAAGCAATCTGGCGCTGGACACCCAGGGCGTGGGCGACTCCTCGCAGGTGGTGGTCAGCGGCTATGTACTGCCGGGTCTGCAGGTAAAATATGGTGTGGGGATCTTTGACTCACTGGCAACACTCACGCTACGCTATCGCCTGATGCCTAAGCTATATCTGGAAGCAGTGTCCGGCGTAGACCAGGCACTTGATCTGCTCTATCAGTTTGAGTTTTAGCAATGCGAATATTTGTGTACGGCAGTTTACGAACCAAGCAAGGCAACAGTCACTGGATGACCAATGCCCTGCTGCTGGGGAATTACAATATCGAGAACTACCAGTTGTACAGTCTGGGCCACTATCCAGGCGCGGTTCCGGGGGAAGGAACAGTACAGGGTGAAGTTTATCGTATTGACAATGCTACGCTTGCCGAACTTGATGCCTTGCGCACCAGGGGCGGTGAATACGCTCGCCAGTTGATCCAGACGCCATACGGAAGTGCGTGGATGTACGTTTATCAGCGTCCTGTTGATGGGCTAACGCGGATTGAAAGCGGTAACTGGTTAGACAGAGACCAGTACTGAAAAAAAAGCAACGCCACCGAAAGGTGGCGTTGCTTTTTTTGCGACTCTTGCCGGGTGGCGCTGCGCTTACCTGGCCTGCAATGAACATGTAGGCCCGTGCAAGCGTAGCGCCGCCGGGCAAAACTCTCCAGCCACAAAAAAGCCCCGACATGCGGGGCTTTGTCGATCGGCAGTAAGAATTACTTCTTAGCCGCGCGCTCGAAAGAGGCGATGATTTCTGCTTTCGCCGCTTCAGCGTTGTCCCAGCCGTCAACCTTAACCCACTTGCCTTTTTCGAGGTCTTTGTAGTGCTCGAAGAAGTGAGTGATCTGCGCTTTCAGCAGCTCTGGCAGGTCGTTCACATCTTTGATGTGATCGTACTCTTTGCTCAGCTTGGTGTGCGGTACCGCAACCAGCTTCGCATCTTCACCGGATTCGTCGGTCATTTTCAGCACGCCAACTGGACGGCAGCGAATGACGGAGCCTGGCTCCAGTGGGTATGGCGTTGGGACCAGCACGTCAACCGGGTCACCGTCCAGAGACAGGGTGTGGTTGATGTAACCGTAGTTGCACGGATAGAACATCGCAGTAGACATGAAACGGTCTACGAACAGGGCGCCGCTCTCTTTGTCCACTTCGTATTTGATCGGATCTGCGTTAGCCGGGATTTCGATAACTACGTAGATGTCTTCTGGCAGTTCTTTACCCGCTGGGACGTTGAGTAAGCTCATGTCGGTGTCCTTTAAAATGGATGGTAAACAAGTGGCAGGTATTATAGCCAACTCGCGCTGAATGTCTCCGCCTGTTTTCGCCATCTTCCCTCGTTGAGCCCACTTTTCAGACCGTTTCCATGACAGGAAAATCCATAAACTCAGCCGCATTTTTAATGGTGAAATGAAAGCGATTACAAACTTGTGATTAACGTTTTATTCACTTTTCTGAAGTGTGATGTAACGCAATTCGTTACATATTTCATTGGCTATAGTCATTTCGCAGAACATCTTTTAACCAACAATAACTCACCCTACGAGGACGTTCATATGTGGAAGCGCTTACTTCTTGTCACAGCAGTTTCGGCAGCCATGTCGTCTATGGCGATGGCCGCACCTTTAACCGTAGGTTTTTCGCAAGTCGGCTCTGAATCCGGCTGGCGCGCGGCAGAAACCAACGTAGCGAAAAGCGAGGCCCAGAAACGCGGGATCACGCTGAAAATCGCCGATGGTCAGCAAAAACAAGAGAACCAGATCAAAGCCGTACGCTCCTTTATCGCCCAGGGCGTAGATGCCATCTTTATTGCGCCCGTCGTGGCGACCGGCTGGGAGCCCGTGCTGAAGGAAGCGAAAGACGCGGAGATCCCGGTCTTCCTGCTCGATCGTTCCATTGATGTAAAAGACAAATCTCTCTATATGACCACCGTGACGGCCAATAACGTGCTTGAAGGACAGTTAATTGGTGACTGGCTGGTGAAACAGGTCGACGGCAAGCCGTGTAACGTCGTTGAGCTGCAGGGCACCGTCGGTGCGAGCGTGGCCATCGACCGTAAGAAGGGGTTTGCTGAGGCCATCGCCAAAGCGCCAAACATCAAAATTATCCGTTCTCAGTCCGGTGACTTTACCCGCAGTAAGGGCAAAGAGGTCATGGAAAGCTTTATCAAGGCTGAAAACAACGGCAAGAACATCTGCATGGTTTACGCCCACAACGATGACATGGTGATCGGTGCGATTCAGGCGATTAAAGAAGCGGGTCTGAAGCCGGGCAAAGATATCCTCACCGGCTCTATCGACGGCGTGCCGGACATCTACAAAGCGATGATTGACGGCGAAGCCAACGCCAGCGTGGAGTTGACGCCGAACATGGCGGGCCCGGCATTCGACGCGCTGGAGAAATTCAAGAAAGACGGCACGATGCCTGAGAAAGTGACGGTCACTAAGTCCACGCTCTATCTGCCTGACACGGCAAAAGAAGAGTTAGAGAAGAAGAAAAATATGGGCTATTAAGACCCTCGCCCCTCACCCCAGCCCTCTCCCCGGAGGGGAGAGGGAGAAAGGAAGGGCGGAGCTGGATATTAACAATTGGCACGATCAATCCCCTCTCCCCTCCGGGGAGAGGGTCAGGGTGAGGGGAGGACATATGACCACTGAACAACACCAGGAAATCCTCCGCACAGAGGGCTTGAGTAAATTCTTCCCCGGCGTAAAAGCGCTGGATAACGTCGATTTCAGCCTGCGTCGCGGTGAGATCATGGCGCTGCTGGGCGAGAACGGCGCGGGGAAATCCACGCTGATTAAAGCGCTGACCGGCGTGTATCACGCCGATCGCGGCACCATCTGGCTGGAAGGTAACGCCATTTCGCCAAAAAATACCGCCCATGCCCAACAGTTGGGGATTGGGACGGTGTATCAGGAAGTCAACCTGCTGCCGAACATGTCGGTGGCGGATAACCTGTTTATTGGCCGTGAGCCACGTCGTTTTGGCCTGCTGCGCCGCAAAGAGATGGAAGCGCGGGCGACAAAACTGATGGAATCATACGGCTTTTCCCTCGACGTCCGCGAGCCGCTGAACCGCTTTTCCGTGGCGATGCAGCAGATCGTCGCCATCTGCCGGGCTATCGATCTCTCGGCAAAGGTGCTGATCCTCGATGAACCCACCGCCAGCCTGGATACTCAGGAAGTCGAAATGCTCTTCACCCTGATGCGCCAGCTGCGCGATCAGGGCGTGAGCCTGATCTTCGTTACGCACTTCCTCGATCAGGTGTATGAAGTGAGCGATCGCATCACGGTGCTGCGCAACGGCAGCTTTGTCGGCTGCCGCGAGACCCGCGAGCTACCGCAGATTGAGCTGGTGAAAATGATGCTGGGCCGAGAGCTGGAAACCAACGCCCTTCAGCGTGCAGGACGCACGCTGCTGAGCGAAAAACCGGTCGCCGCGTTCAGCGATTACGGCAAAAAAGGGGTGATCTCGCCGTTTAACCTTGAGGTTCGCCCCGGTGAGATTGTTGGCCTGGCGGGCCTGCTAGGCTCAGGCCGAACCGAAACCGCCGAAGTGATCTTCGGGATCAAACCTGCCGACAGCGGCAGGGCGCTGATCAAGGGCAAACCGCAAACCCTGCGATCGCCGCATCAGGCGTCCTGTCTGGGCGTCGGCTTCTGCCCGGAAGACCGGAAAACGGACGGTATTATTGCCGCCGCCTCGGTGCGGGAAAACATCATTCTGGCGCTACAGGCGCAGCGCGGGTGGCTGCGTCCCATTCCGCGTAAAGAACAAAACGCCATTGCCGAGCGCTTTATCCGTCAGCTTGGTATTCGCACCCCGAGCGCGGAACAGCCCATTGAATTTCTCTCCGGCGGTAACCAGCAGAAGGTTCTCCTCTCGCGCTGGCTGCTGACCAAACCGCAGTTCCTGATCCTCGACGAGCCGACGCGCGGCATTGATGTAGGCGCGCACGCCGAAATTATCCGGCTTATCGAAACGTTGTGCGCGGACGGTCTGGCCCTGCTGGTCATTTCGTCCGAGCTTGAGGAGCTGGTGGGTTATGCCGATCGCGTCATTATCATGCGCGATCGCAAGCAGGTGGCAGAGATCCCGCTGGATAAGCTGTCCGTTCCGGCAATCATGAATGCCATCGCGGCGTAAGGAGCTAATCGTGATGCCCCGTTCACTTTCGCAAACCGGTGAGTCAAAGCGCCGCTTCAGCTGGCCGACCGGTACGCCGCAAATCGCGGCGCTGCTGGTGGTGCTGCTGGTGGATAGCCTGGTCGCGCCGCATTTCTTCCAGATCATCGTGCAGGATGGCCGCCTGTTTGGCAGTCCGATCGATATTTTAAACCGCGCCGCACCCGTCGCGCTGCTGGCGATAGGTATGACGCTGGTGATCGCCACCGGTGGGATTGACCTCTCCGTCGGCGCGGTGATGGCGATTGCTGGCGCCACTGCCGCCTCGATGACCGTGGCCGGGCACAGCCTGCCGGTGGTGCTGCTGGCCGCACTGGGCTCCGGGGTATTAGCCGGGCTCTGGAACGGCATTCTGGTGGCGGTGCTGAAAATTCAGCCCTTTGTTGCCACCCTGATACTGATGGTGGCCGGGCGCGGCGTGGCGCAGCTGATTACGTCCGGGCAGATCGTCACCTTTAACTCCCCGAGCCTGGCGTGGCTCGGTAGCGGCAACCTTCTGTTCTTCCCGACGCCGGTGATTATTGCCCTCGTGACGCTGCTTATCTTTTGGCTCTTTACCCGCAAAACGGCGCTCGGCATGTTTATTGAAGCGGTGGGGATCAACATCCGCGCCGCGCGCAACGCCGGGGTCAACACCCGCTTGATGGTGATGCTGACCTACGTGCTGAGCGGCGTCTGCGCCGCCATTGCCGGGGTCATCGTCGCAGCGGATATTCGCGGGGCCGATGCCAACAACGCCGGGTTATGGCTGGAGCTGGACGCGATCCTCGCGGTGGTGATCGGCGGCGGGTCGCTGATGGGCGGGCGCTTTAACCTGCTGCTCTCGGTGGTGGGGGCGCTGATCATTCAGGGCATGAACACCGGCATCCTGCTCTCGGGATTCCAGCCGGAACTCAACCAGGTGGTGAAAGCGGTGGTCGTGCTCTGCGTGCTGATCGTCCAGTCGCCGCGCTTTGTCAGCATCATTAAGGGGATCCGTGGCCATGATAAAACGTAATTTGCCGTTGATGATCACGCTGGGCGTGTTTGTGCTGGGGTATCTCTACTGCCTCACCCAGTTTCCCGGTTTCGCCTCCACGCGTGTGATCTGCAATATCCTGACCGATAACGCCTTTTTAGGCATCATCGCCGTCGGGATGACCTTTGTGATCCTCTCCGGCGGGATCGATCTCTCCGTCGGCTCGGTGATCGCGTTTACGGGCGTGTTCCTCGCGAAAGCCATTGGGTTCTGGGGCATCTCTCCGCTGGTGGCATTCCCGCTGGTGCTGGTGATGGGCTGCGCGTTTGGTGCCTTTATGGGGTTGCTGATCGACGCGCTGAAAATTCCTGCCTTTATCATCACCCTCGCCGGGATGTTCTTCCTGCGCGGCGTGAGCTATCTGGTGTCGGAGGAGTCGATCCCGATTAACCACCCCATCTACGACACACTCTCCAGCCTGGCGTGGAAAATCCCCGGCGGCGGCCGCCTGAGCGCGATGGGACTGCTGATGCTGGGCGTGGTGGTGATTGGCATCTTCCTCGCCCACCGCACCCGGTTTGGTAATCAGGTCTACGCCATTGGCGGTAACGCCACGTCGGCCAACCTGATGGGGATCTCCACCCGCAGCACCACCATCCGCATCTATATGCTGTCGACCGGGCTGGCGACGCTGGCGGGGATCGTCTTCTCTGTGTATACCCAGGCCGGTTACGCGCTGGCGGGCGTCGGCGTTGAGCTGGATGCGATTGCTTCTGTGGTGATCGGCGGCACGCTGCTCAGCGGCGGGGTAGGCACGGTGCTAGGCACGCTGTTCGGCGTGGCGATCCAGGGGCTGATACAGACCTACATTAACTTCGACGGCACGCTCAGCTCGTGGTGGACGAAGATCGCCATCGGCATTTTGCTGTTTATTTTTATTGCCCTGCAGCGCGGTCTGACGGTGATCTGGGAGAACCGTCAAAGCTCGCCTGTTACCCGCGTAAACACATCGGTAACAGAGCCATAACACGCTGAAATTGCTTAAAGTCTAAACATTTTCCGGTAGCGGCCGATACTCTTCTTTTACGCCAAGAAATATCTCGCTACCGGAAATAACATCATGCTGAAAACGCTATCGATTCGTACCGGCTTGCTCTCTCTACTGGCCGTTATGACCCTTCTGCTGCTGATTGTCAGCGGCATTGGTATTTATGCCCTCACACAGAGTTCTTCTTCACTCCAGCGCATCAACCACCTTCAGGGTGAGCAAATGGTGCAGCTTAATTCTGGCTATACGCTGATCCTGCGCGCGCGCAATGAGGCGGGCCAGGCCGTCCGAATGATGGAAATTGGTCTGCTGGACGATGCATCCAAATCGGTAAAAAACATCAATCAGGAAATTGCCCAGGCGCAGAAAACGCTGAAAGCCGTGATCGACGGCGGGGTGGCTGACGAGCAGGGGCAAAAGCTGCTGGATAACGTGGCGGCGAGTCTGGCGGCGTATACCCGGCAGGGCATCAACCCGATGCTGAAAGCCCTGAACGACCAGAGTGCGGACGGTTATTACGACCTGATTGAGAACGCGCTGATTCCGGTGGCAAACAAGTTTGATAACGATATGCAGGCTTTCCAGGCGTGGAGCGAAGCGCGTGGCAAAGCGGAAGTCAGTGCTGTGCAGTCGAGCAAAACCCGCGTACTGATCCTGATCGTTGTCGCCGCGCTGCTGACGGCAGGTATTATCGTCCTCGCCTGGCTGGTGCTGCGCCATATGCTGCTGAAGCCGCTCTCGGCATCGATTGCTCAGCTTGAACATGTCGCGGCAGGCGATTTAACCCATACCCTGGATCCAACGGCCAGCCAGGAATTTAACCGGCTCAACGCGGCCATTGAAGCGATGCGTCAGTCGCTGATGGGATCGGTTCTGCGGGTGCGCGATGCCAGTTCGCAAATTGATACCGGCAGCCGGGAGCTGACGGCAGGGAATATGAACCTTGCCCAGCGCACGGAATCTACCGCTACCTCACTTGAGCAAACGGCGGCCAGCATGGAAGAGATCACCGCCACGGTGAAACTCAACGCCGACAACGCCGAGCAGGCGCACCAGCTGGCGAAGTCCGTTTCCGACACGGCCGATCACGGCAGTGAAATGGTCTGCTACGTGATTGAAAAAATGCGCGATATCTCCGGCAGCTCGGCGCGGATCGCCGACATCCTGAGCGTGATCGACGGCATTGCCTTCCAGACCAACATTCTGGCGCTGAACGCCTCCGTTGAAGCCGCGCGCGCGGGCGAACAGGGACGGGGTTTTGCCGTTGTCGCGGGCGAAGTGCGAAACCTGGCCAGCCGCAGTGCCGACGCGGCGAAAGAGATCCGATCGCTTATCAGCGATTCACAAACTCATGTGAATGAGGGGAGCGAACTGGCACAGCAGGCCGGCGAAACGATGGATGAGATCGCAACAGAAGTGCTGCGAATGACCAAACTGATGCGTGAAATTGCGACCGCGTCTCAGGAACAGAGTCGCGGCATTGAGCAGGTGAACATCGCGGTGAACCAGATGGACGAAACGGCGCAGCAAAATGCGGCGCTGGTACAGCAGTCATCCGCCGCGACACGCTCGCTGGAAGAGCAGTCGCGCGAACTGATGGAAGCCATGTCCTCGTTTAAGCTGACGGCCCAGACTGCTGCATAATCATATTCATCCCTGGTACGTGCTGTGCCAGGGTTTTATTTGTCGATGAATTTAACGCATTAATATTATCGTGAATATTCCCCATTAATATTTCCAGCGCGCTGGTTAACGCTAACGCTTTTTCTGTGGGTTCAAGATATAAACCTTTACGGTAAAACAGTGGCTCATCAAAAAGTTGATTAAAGCGCTTCAGTGCCAGGCTTACCGCCGGGCGGGACATGTCCAGGCGCACAGAGGCTTTCGCCATACTGCCGCAGCGAACAATTTCAATAAAGACAGGAATAAGATTTAAATCAATGCCGGTATTGGCACGAGAATAATTTTTCATCGCGAATATGCTCCAGGAAATAATTGTCAAACTGTTATGGAAATAATGCAGGAGCAGGGATGAAGATTAAAGCGTCTTTTTTATAAACACTTATACGGTAAAATATATAAATGACTGGGAAGCCGGGCGGCTTCCCAGGAGAAAGGGGTTACGCGTCCGGATACTCACGGATGAAACGTTCAACGTCTTCAACCATGTGGTTGTTGCCGACGAAGAACGAACGGCGCTGGTGCAGGCTTTCCGGCACGATATCCAGAATACGCTCTTTACCGTCGCTCGCCTTGCCGCCCGCCTGTTCGGCGAGGAATGCCATCGGGTTGCATTCGTACAGCAGACGCAGCTTCCCGTCCGGGTGGCTTGCGGTGCTTGGGTAGAGGTAGATACCGCCTTTCAGCAGGTTGCGGTGGAAGTCAGCGACCAGAGAACCGATATAGCGGGAGGTATACGGGCGCTGGGTGGCTTTATCTTCTTCCTGGCAGAATTTGATGTACTTCTTCACGCCGCTCGGGAATCGAATGTAGTTGCCTTCGTTGATGGAGTAAGTGTTGCCCTTCTCCGGGAAGCGCATACGTTCCTGGCTCAGGCAGAACACGCCCAGCGACGGATCGTAAGTAAAGGCGTGAACGCCGCAGCCGGTGGTGTACACCAGCATGGTGGACGAACCATACACCACATAGCCCGCAGCAACCTGATTGCTGCCCGGCTGGAGGAAATCTTCTTCGGTGACCGGCGTGCCAACAGGCGTGACGCGGCGGTAGATGGAGAAAATGGTACCGACAGAAACGTTAACGTCGATGTTGGAGGAGCCGTCGAGCGGATCCATCAGGACAACGTATTTCGCGTGTTCGCATCCTTCGAAAACAACAATTTCATCTTCTTCTTCGGAGGCGATACCCGCAACGATGTCGCGCGCGCGCAGTGCAGCTTTCAGTTTTTCATTTGCGAACAGATCGAGTTTCTGCTGAACCTCGCCCTGAACGTTCTCGGCACCGCTGGCACCCAGGATATCGACCAGACCGGCCTTGTTGATATCGCGGTGGATGATCTTAGCGCCCAGCTTTATTGCCGACAGCAAAGCAGTGAGTTCACCGGTAGCATGAGAGAACTCGTGCTGCTTTTCGACAATAAATTCACCTAACGTTTTCATAACACTTTCCCTGCATCTTATGTGAGTAGAGCGATTGTATGTTCACCAAAACGACTAAAGCCCAACAATCTTAACAAATATTCAAATAGTAGCGCACTGGTGAATCGCGCCAGCAAATACGGATTTACCTGAAATGCGTTTCACAGCCGCTAACATGTGAGTAAAATGTGCGCCACATTGAAGAAGGATAGTGACGTATGCGCATTCATATATTGGGGATTTGTGGCACTTTCATGGGCGGACTGGCAATGCTGGCGCGCTCACTGGGCCATGAAGTAACAGGTTCGGACGCCAATGTGTATCCGCCGATGAGCACGCTTCTGGAGAAGCAGGGCATCTCGCTGATTCAGGGCTACGAGGCCAGCCAGCTGGATCCTGAACCGGATCTGGTGATCATTGGCAACGCCATGACCCGTGGTAACCCATGTGTTGAAGCGGTGCTGGAACGCAATATTCCGTTTATGTCTGGCCCACAGTGGCTGCATGATTTTGTGCTGCGCGACCGCTGGGTTGTTGCCGTTGCCGGTACCCACGGCAAAACCACCACCGCCGGAATGGCGACCTGGATCCTCGAAGCCTGTGGCTATAAGCCTGGCTTTGTCATTGGCGGCGTTCCGGGCAACTTCGACGTTTCTGCACGTCTGGGTGACAGCCCGTTCTTTGTGATCGAAGCCGACGAATACGACTGTGCATTCTTCGACAAGCGTTCCAAGTTTGTGCATTACTGCCCGCGCACGCTGATCCTCAACAACCTTGAGTTCGATCACGCGGATATCTTTGACGACCTGAAAGCGATCCAGAAACAGTTCCACCACCTGGTGCGCATTGTTCCGGGTCAGGGCCGCATCATCCTGCCGGAGAACGACATCAACCTGAAGCAAACCCTGGCGATGGGCTGCTGGAGCGAGCAGGAGCTGGTGGGCGAACAGGGTCACTGGCAGGCGAAGAAACTCAACGCCGATGCCTCCGAGTGGGAAGTGCTGCTCGACGGTGAAAAAGTGGGTGAGGTGAAGTGGGGCCTGGTAGGCGAGCACAACATGCACAACGGCCTGATGGCCATTGCTGCGGCGCGTCACGTGGGCGTGCTGCCTGCGGATGCAGCCAATGCGCTGGGCTCGTTCATTAACGCCCGTCGCCGTCTGGAACTGCGTGGCGAAGCGAATGGCGTGACGGTGTATGACGATTTCGCGCATCACCCAACCGCCATTCTGGCAACGCTTGCAGCGTTACGCGGCAAGGTTGGCGGCACCGCGCGCATTCTGGCCGTGCTGGAACCGCGCTCGAACACCATGAAAATGGGCATCTGCAAAGATGACCTCGCGCCGTCGTTAGGACGTGCCGATGAAGTCTTCCTCTTACAGCCGCAGCATATTCCGTGGCAGGTGGCCGAAGTGGCCGACGCCTGCATTCAGCCTGCACACTGGAGTGCGGATGTGGATGTGCTCGCGGATATGGTCGTGAAAGCCGCACAGCCCGGTGACCATATTCTGGTGATGAGCAACGGCGGTTTTGGTGGGATCCATCAGAAGCTGCTGGACGGTCTGGCGAAGAAAGCGGAAGCGGTCGCAGAGTAAAAAAAAGCCCGGTGGCGCTTGCGCTTACCGGGCCTACATTCTTTTCTCCCTCGCCCCTCCGGGGAGAGGGGAGCAGATTACTCGTCGTTCTCAGACAGCTCGCGCAGATACTGGAAAATCAGGCGCGCAGACTTCGGCGGCTTATTCCCTTCTTTCTCTTTCTTCGCGTTGCGGATCAAAGAACGCAGCTGCTGGCGGTCGGCATCCGGCCACAGGTTCAGCACTTCCGGTACGGCGTCATCACCCTGTTCAATCAGACGATCGCGGATCTGCTCAAGCTTATGGAAAAACGCAACCTGCTGGTTGTGGCGGTTTTTCAGCTTGTCCAGTGCCTGGCGGATCGGATCGACGTCGCGCTGACGCAGCATTTTCCCGATAAGCTGAAGCTGGCGACGACGGCCTTCTTTTTTGATTTTCTGTGCCAGTTCAATGGCATCACGCAGATCCTGGTCGAGCGGGATCTTATCCAGCGCGTTTTTACCCAGTTCTACCATTTCCGCGCCAAGCTGTTTTAACTCTTCGGCGTCACGTTTAATTTCACTTTTACTGACCCAGATGATCTCATCATCTTCGTCTTCGATGTCATCACCGGGAACGTCGTCGAGCCAGTCTTCGGGCTGCTTAGTCATGTCAGGCTCCTTAAAAAAAGAGGCTAATGTTACCAGTTAAGACGCGCACTGAAAAACGGTTCTCTGTTAGACTTCAGATAACTCTCTCTTACAGTATGGCATTTGCGATGAAAGTAACCTCACAAGTTGAAGCGCAGCGTAAGATTCTGGAAGAAGCCGTCTCCACCGCGCTGATGCTTGCTTCAGAAAAATCAGATGGCGCCGAAGTGGCGGTCAGCAAAACCACCGGCATCAGCGTGAGCACCCGCTATGGCGAAGTGGAAAATGTCGAATTCAACAGCGATGGCGCGCTTGGGATCACGGTGTATCACCAGAATCGTAAAGGCAGCGCGTCATCCACCGATCTCAGTCCGGATGCCATTGCCCGAACGGTGCAGGCGGCGCTGGATATCGCCCGTTATACCTCTCCTGATCCTTACGCAGGCGTGGCGGATAAAGAGCTGCTGGCGTTTGATGCGCCGGATCTCGATCTTTTCCACCCGGCGGAAGTGACCCCGGACGAAGCCATTGAACTGGCCGCGCGCGCCGAGCAGGCTTCCCTGCAGGCCGATAAGCGCATCACCAATACCGAAGGCGGCAGCTTCAATAGCCATTACGGTATCAAAGTCTTTGGCAACAGCCACGGCATGCTGCAGGGCTACTGCTCTACCCGCCACTCGCTCTCCAGCTGCGTCATCGCCGAAGAGAACGGCGACATGGAGCGCGACTACGCCTACACCATTGGCCGCGCGCTGGGGGATTTACAGTCTCCGGAGTGGGTGGGTAAAGAGTGCGCCGAGCGCACGCTGTCTCGCCTGTCGCCCCGCAAACTCTCCACCATGAAAGCCCCGGTCATTTTTGCTAATGAAGTGGCAACCGGCCTGTTTGGCCATCTGGTGGGCGCTATCGCGGGCGGCTCGGTGTACCGTAAATCGACCTTCCTGCTCGACTCGCTGGGCAAGCAGATCCTGCCGGAATGGCTGACCATTGAAGAGCATCCGCACCTGCTGAAAGGGCTGGCCTCCACGCCGTTCGACAGTGAAGGCGTTCGCACCGAACGTCGCGATATTATCAAAGACGGTATTCTGACCCAGTGGCTGCTGACCAATTACTCCGCGCGCAAGCTGGGGCTGAAAAGCACCGGTCACGCGGGCGGGATCCACAACTGGCGCATTGCCGGTCAGGGCCTGAGCTTTGAGCAGATGCTGAAAGAGATGGGCACCGGCCTGGTCGTCACGGAACTGATGGGCCAGGGCGTAAGCGGCATCACCGGCGACTACTCGCGCGGCGCGGCGGGCTTCTGGGTCGAAAACGGCGAAATTCAGTATCCGGTGAGCGAAATCACCATCGCGGGTAACCTGAAGGATATGTGGCGCGACATCGTTACGGTCGGTAACGATATTGAAACACGTAGCAATATACAGTGTGGTTCAGTTCTTCTGCCCGAAATGAAAATTGCGGGTCAATAAAGATAGCGTTTTGTTAATAATAAAAAAGGAAGTGAGCAATGCGTAAACATCTGTTAGCGATCGTCGCGGCTTCAACGCTGGTTCTTGGTTCGTCTGCGTTTGCTGCCGATCTCGAAGACAATATGGACATCCTCAGTGAAAACCTGAAGGTAGTGCAGAAAACGGACAATGCGGCGGACATGAAAGACGCCTTGACCAAAATGCGTGAAGCGGCGCTGGACGCGCAAAAAGCTACCCCGCCGAAGCTGGAAAGCAAAGCGGCAGACAGTGCAGAGATGAAAGACTATCGCCACGGCTTTGACGTGCTGGTCGGCCAGATCGACGGTGCGCTGAAGCTGGCTAACGAAGGCAAGGTGAAGGAAGCCCAGGCGGCGGCCGACCAGTTTGTGGCGACGCGCAACACCTATCATAAAAAGTATCGTTAATTGGGTGCCTGAGCTGTACGTCCTTCCTCCGTATGCGGAGGCGCATTACGCGCCCCCGCATCTTTGCTCCCTACTTGCCGGAGCGACACTCCATCCGCGCGGTCACTTCAAGCGAGCCGTTTCGAAAACGGATCTCGCACAGTGTTTTCCTCGTCACCAGCGTTAAGATGATTATTGTCAAAGAAATAATCATCAAAACCCCGATACTTGGGTTTCTGCGTTTCATGGATGCCTCCTTGCTGTAAAGCGGGCGAGGTAGCGAACTCCACGGTGTGACGTGTCGTTTCGAGCCCCCGCCCTGATTTTCTATCAGGCGGGGCTTTCCACTTTCCGTCCCATGCCTGAGACGGTCAGTCTCAAGCACCCGTCGCCACTCTAGCGAATCCCCATAAGAAAACCTTATCCGCGTCACATTTCTACGAGCCCGCTCGGAAACTTTTCCACTCTGCTTGCCTGTTCATTGCCGCTGAATAGCGTGATATTCATCACGTAAATACAGCGGTTTAACCAGATTCACCGCATTTATGTGGCACAGATCACTGCTGCTGCTCGCCTTTCCACTTCGAAGTGGAAAACAACTCGCTACAAACAATTCCCCTGCAACGTTAGTTTTATTCCAGAGCCATTAACGGGGTAAGACCAGTGATTAACGGAGCGGTAATGAACGACGTTGGGGAACAGGCGCTGCACACAGAGCAGCTCGCTAACACCATGCTGCAGCAGGTTTATGCCCTGCTGGCCCGGCACGACATCATCCCTAACGCAGTGCAGGAGCAGATGCTGACCTCCCACGTTCGCGCGATGGCGCACCGGTCCGTGACCGGCGAGCCGCTGCCGGAGGTTGAAGCGGAGCTGTTCGACGAAATTTCACCAGATTCAATGCAACTTGCCCGTGAAGTGGTAGCGCAGTTTGGCAACCTTCCTGATGAAGAAGCCTGGCTGCTCTCCGTTCACTTCGAAGTCGCGAAAGACAACCTTTAAGGAGCAACACATGGAACAGATTACAGTCGTGATTGGCGATCGCCTGGGCAAAGGTCAGAAAGTGGCAGCCGGTGTGGAAAAAGCAGGTGGACGCGCGGTTGTGGTACCGGGCATGGCCGCGGACATGAAGCTTGGCGACATGATGAAAGCGGAAAACGCCACCTTCGGCATCTCCTTCTGCGGCAGCGGCGGCGCGGGTGCCATCACGGCGCAAACCAAATATGGCTACAAAGCGAAATACGGCATGCGTTCCGTGGAAGAGGGCGTGACCGCCATCAACGAAGGCTGCAACGTGCTGGGCTTTGGCTTTATGGATAAAGAAGAGCTGGGCGAGCGTCTGGTACAGGCGTGGCAGAAGAAATACGGCGCATAAGCATGAAAGAACAGTTCTCAACCACGGTGAGAGTGAAGGGAAAAGGCGACGCCAAAGCGCGCGCCTTTGCCGACGCGCTCAACCACGTACAGGCCGCGGTGATGAAAGCCTCACCGCATATCTTACTGCGTATTGAGCCACAGGATGTGCAGGTTGTTCAGGCGCAAGAAGCGGTGCGTAAAGAAGCGTTTCTGTTCTTCTTTTTGCGCCGGGAAAGACGCACCTACAGCGTGGAGCTGGATGTGACCGTCAACGTGACCGCGATCAATCTTGACCAGGTGGATTTCGTCACGCAACGCTGATTATTCATAAAAGGGCAGACTGATGTTCTTAATTATATTAATAAAATCGCTCATCATTGGCGGCCTGGTTGGCGTCGGTGTGGGGGCCGGGGCTGCACGCATGTTTCATGCGCCTACCACACAGGGTATGGGCGCGTTTCGTACGTTGGGGGAACTGAACTCCTGTGAAGGGGATCCGGCGTCCCACTTCTCCTTTGGGTTAGGTTTCTTCTTTAACGCCTGGGCCTCTTCCGTGGCCGCAGGGGCTTTCACACAGGACGTTGACCACCGCATCATCCCAAACTGGGGTGCTGCTGCACTGATGATCAAAAACCGTAACGTCGGCGAAACGCTGCACGACCCTCGCAAAATGGCGATTGCCTGCGGCGTGATCGGCATGATCGTCGTGACCTTCCTTAACCTGACCGCCTCCTCCGTGCCGGCAGCGCTTCAGGTCACCGCCGTGAAGGTGCTGGTACCCGCGGCAAACCTGCTGGTCAACACCGTGATGCCGGTGATCTTCTGGCTGGCAGCCATTGACGCGGGTAAAAAATCGGGCTTCTGGGCGACCATCTTCGGCGGCGCGGCGCAGCTGATCATGGGCAACGCCGTACCGGGCCTGGTGCTGGGTATCCTGATCGGTAAAGGCGTGGAAGAGAGCGGCTGGAACCACGTCACCAAAGTGATGATGGCGGCGATCGTCCTGCTGTTCGTGCTGAGCGGCTTCTTCCGCGGCTTCGACATGAAGATGATCGAATCCTTCCATCTGACCGTGCCGAACTGGCTCGATATGATCCACAACTCGCTCAGCGGTAAATAACAGGAGCCTCTACATGGAACAGAATAAAGGTTTTTGGTATGCCGACTGGTCGTTCCCGATCTTCGTTGGCCTGCTCTCCTCCGGCGTCTTCGCCGGAACGCACATGTACTACCTCTACGGCATCGGCGCGTTTAACGAAGTGGCCTTCGTGGCGATGCTGAAAGCGGGGATGGATACCGGCGTCTACGGCGCGGTGGCGGCGTTCGGCGCAAGCTTCCTGTTCGCCCGTATTATCGAAGGCTCGCTGGTCGGTATTCTCGACATCGGCGGCGCCATTCAGACCGGCGTGGGCCTCGGCGTTCCGGCGCTGCTGCTGGGCGCGGGGATCATGTTCCCGGTGACCAACTTCATTGCCGCGCTGATTACCGGCCTGGTGATTGGCCTGGCGATTGGCTACGTCATCATCCTGGCGCGTAAGTTCACCATCAACCAGAGCAACTCCACCTACGGTGCAGACGTGATGATGGGCGCGGGTAACGCCTCCGGCCGCTTCCTCGGGCCGTTGATTATCCTCAGCGCCATGACCGCCTCCATTCCTATCGGCGTCGGTTCCCTGCTGGGTGCGCTGGTGTTCTACATCTGGCAGAAGCCGATCACCGGTGGCGCGATCCTCGGCGCAATGCTGTTGGGCTGGCTGTTCCCGGTCGCCCTTTAATACCCGCGGGCGCTCAGGCGCCCGCCTTATCAGGAGATCCTCATGTTTGATTTACTCCTGCGCCGTGCGCGCCTTGCCGACGATACCCTGACCGATATCGCCATTCAGGACGGGAAGATCGCGGCGCTGGGCGACATTGACGCCCCCGCGCATAAAACGGTTGAGCTGAACGGCGACGTATTCGTCAGCGCAGGCTGGATTGACTCCCACGTTCACTGCTACCCGAACTCCCCGATTTACCACGACGAACCGGACAGCGTCGGCATTGCCACCGGCGTCACCACCGTGGTGGACGCGGGCAGTACCGGTGCCGACGACGTGGACGATTTCTACGACATCACCCGCAAAGCCTCTACCGAGGTCTTTGCCCTGCTGAACATCTCCCGCGTGGGGCTGATTGCCCAGAACGAACTGGCCAATATGGCCAACATCGACGCCGACGCGGTGAAGCAGGCGGTGAAGCGCCACCCTGATTTTATCGTCGGTCTGAAAGCGCGCATGAGCAGCAGCGTGGTCGGTGAAAACGGCATTACGCCGCTGGAGCGCGCCAAAGCCATTCAGAAAGAGAACGGCGACCTGCCTCTGATGGTGCACATCGGCAACAACCCGCCGAACCTCGACGAAATTGCCGAGCTGCTGAGCTCCGGCGACATTATCACCCACTGCTATAACGGCAAACCCAACCGCATTCTGACGCCCTCCGGCGAGCTGCGCGTCTCCATCACCTCCGCCCTGAAGCGCGGCGTGCGTCTGGACGTGGGGCACGGCACGGCGAGCTTCAGTTTTGAGGTGGCGAAACGCGCCATCGCGATGGGCATTCTGCCGCACACCATCAGCTCGGATATCTACTGCCGCAACCGTATTAACGGCCCGGTAGGCTCGCTGGCAAGCGTGATGTCGAAGTTTCTCGCCATCGGCATGTCATTGCCGCAGGTGATTGACTGCGTAACCGCCAGCGCAGCCGACGGCCTTCGCCTGACGCGCAAAGGCCGCATTCAGCCGGGTCTCGATGCCGACCTGACGCTGTTCACGCTCAAGCGCCAGCCGACGGTGCTGACGGATGCCGAAAACGACAGCCTGCAGGCTGAACACATTCTGGTGCCGCTTGCCGCGATCCGCGCGGGCAAGGGCTACATGACCGAACAAGGGAGCACGGAACATGCCTTCGATTTATGAGAAGTACAACTTAAAGCAGGTTATCAACACGTCCGGCCGCATGACGGCGCTGGGCGTCTCCACGCCTCGCCCGGAAGTGGTGCAGGCGGCAATGGACGGTATGAATGAGTACTTCGAGATGAAGGATCTGGTTAATAAAACCGGTGAATACATCGCGAAGCTGCTGGATGTGGAAGGGGCAACGGTGGTCTCCTGCGCGTCGGCGGGCATTGCCCAGTCCGTGGCGGCGGTGCTGGTAAAAGACAGCGACTGGCTGCTGGAAAACCTGCACGTGACCCCGATTGAGAACAACGAAATCGTCCTGCCGAAAGGCCACAACGTGAACTTTGGTGCGCCGGTGGGCACCATGGTGGCGCTGGGCGGCGGCAAGCTGGTGGAAGCGGGCTACGCCAACGAATGTTCTGCCGATCAGCTGGCGGCGGCGATCACTCCGCGTACCGCGGCGATCCTCTACATCAAATCGCACCACTGTGTGCAGAAAAGCATGCTCAGCGTCGAGCAGGCGGCGGTCGTGGCGCGTAAGCACGATCTGCCGCTGATCGTCGATGCGGCAGCGGAAGAAGATCTGCACGCGTACTACCGCTCCGGCGCCGATCTGGTGATCTACAGCGGCGCGAAGGCGATTGAAGGGCCAACCAGCGGGCTGGTGATCGGCAAAACTCAATATGTTGAATGGGTGAAGCGTCAGACGGCGGGCATTGGCCGCGCCATGAAAGTGGGCAAAGAGGGCATTCTCGGCCTGACCTGCGCCATCGAACACTACCTGACGGCGACCAAAGAGAGCGGCGCTGAGATGGTGGCGAAGATGACGCCGTTTATCGACGCGCTTAATACCCTGAACGGCGTGACCGCGCGCGTGGTCTGGGACAGCGCCGGTCGCGATATCGCCCGCACCGAGATTAAGTTTGATGAAGCCACAACGGGCGTCGGCACCGGCGATCTGGTGGCGAAGCTGAAGCAGGGCGAATACGCCATTTACTTCCGTGGCTACAAGGCCAACGAAGGGATTATCGAGGCGGACGTGCGCAGCGTGAATGCTGAGCAGCTGAACATCGTCTACCGCCGCATTAGCGAAGTATTAGGACAGGAGAAAAAAGCATGAAACTGACCCCCAACTTTTACCGTGACCGCGTTTGCCTGAACGTGCTGGCAGGATCGAAAGCCAACGCCAGCGCAATTTACGAGGCGGCGGAAGGTCATGTGCTGGTGGGCGTGCTCTCCAAAAATTACCCGGACGTGGACAGCGCCGTCGCCGATATGCGTGAATACGCCGCGCTGATTGATAACGCGCTCTCCGTCAGCCTGGGCGCGGGGGATCCGAACCAGTCGGCGATGGTGAGTGAAATCTCCCGTCAGGTGCAGCCGCAGCACGTCAACCAGGTATTCACCGGCGTGGCCACCAGCCGCGCGCTGCTGGGGCAGAATGAATCGGTGGTCAACGGTCTGGTCTCTCCGACCGGCACCGTCGGGATGGTCAAAATCTCCACCGGCCCGCTGAGCAGCGCAGCTATGGACGGCATCGTGCCGGTTGAAACCGCGATTGCCCTGCTGAAAGATTTCGGCGGCAGCTCCATCAAATACTTTCCGATGGGCGGCCTCAAGTGCCGTGACGAGTACAAAGCGGTGGCGGAAGCCTGCGCCCGTCACGACTTCTGGCTGGAGCCGACCGGGGGAATCGATCTGGAAAACTATGAGGAGATCCTGCAGATCGCCCTCGACGCGGGCGTGAGCAAAATCATCCCGCATATCTACAGCTCGATTATCGACAAAGCCAGCGGCGACACGCGCCCGGAAGACGTGCGTACGCTGCTGGCGATGACGAAGAAGCTGGTGAAGTAAAACCTGCCCCTCACCCTAACCCTCTCCCACAGGGAGAGGGAACCTTTACCCCCTCTCCCTTTGGGAGAGGGCCGGGGTGAGGGGAAACACACCGCACAAACCTGAAGGAGCCACCATGCACACCCGTACCCTGCTTGTCGCTTCACTCTCAATGCTCGCCACCACCGCTATCGCCCAAACGCAATACGCCTGGGTGGGCACCTACAACCCCAACGGAGAAGGGCTGTACCGCTTTACCGTTGATCCGCAAAGCGGCGCGCTGGCGAATAAAACGCTGGTCAGCACGCTGCCGAACGCTGCGCAGCTTACCGTCTCGCACGACGGCAAAACGCTCTACCTGGCAAGTGAAGTGGAGCAGGGCGTGGTGCAGGCGCTGCGGGTGGGGGATAACGGTGAGCTGAGCAAGCTGAATCAGGTGGCATCCGGCGGTGCGGGGCCGGTGTATCTTTCCCTGACGCCGAACGGTCGTCATCTACTGGTGGCCAACTACGTCAGCGGGTCGATTGCCGTTTTGCCGGTCAAGGCAGACGGCAGCCTGGGTGACGCCACGGATCAATATCAGGATCAAGGCGAACCGGGCGCGGCGAAGCCGGAAGCGGCTGCGGAGGGCAGCTTTGCCATCAGCGATCACAACGGTCCGCATGCGCACATGATCGCCGCCGATCCGAGCGGCAAGTACGTATTTTCCACCGATCTTGGGCTGGATCGTCTCTACCAGTACCGCTTTGACGATCGAACCGGCAAGCTGACGCCGAACGATCCGCCGTTTATCAGCGCCTCCTCAAAAGGTGCCGGACCGCGCCACTTTGTCTTTACGCCAAAAGGCGATGCCCTGTGGCTGATTAACGAAGAGGCGTCTACGCTCACCCATTATACCGTGAGCGCCAACGGCACCTTAAAAGAGGGCAAAACGCTTTCAGCCCTGCCGGAAGGTTACAAAGGCACCAGCTTTGCTGCCGGGCTGGCATTAAGTGCCGACGGCAAACAGCTGTATGTGGCTAACCGTTTGCATAACAGCATCGGGCACTTTACCGTAACAGCGGAGGGCACGCTGACGCATCAGGACGACGTGTGGACGCGGGGCGACTATCCGCGCACCCTGACGCTCGATAAACAGGGACGCTGGCTGTACGTCATGAACCAGCGGAGCGATAACATTACCCGTTTCCGCGTGGCGCAGGACGGCAAACTCAGCTTCGAACCGGACTATACCCCGGTCGGCAGTCCATCCCAGATGGTCATTTCACCTTAAGCCGTAAGAGGACAAACCCGTGCGATTTCCGAACCAACGTTTAGCGCAACTTTTCGATCTGTTGCAAAACGAGACGCTGCCGCAGGACGAGCTGGCGCAGCGGCTATCGGTTTCCACGCGAACCGTCCGTGCCGATATCACCGCCCTGAACGCGCTGCTGGCAAGCCACGGCGCGCAGTTTGTTCTGAGCCGTGGCAATGGCTATCAGCTCAAAATTGACGACGCTGAACGTTATCAGCAATTGCAGGCATCCCACCCGCGCGCGCTGCGTATTCCGCGGACCGGACCCGAGCGCGTGCACTATCTGGTGGTGCGTTTTCTCACCTCAGCGTTTTCCCTCAAGCTGGAAGATCTGGCCGATGAGTGGTTTGTCAGCCGCGCCACGCTGCAAAGCGACATGGTGGAAGTGCGCGAGTGGTTCCACCGCTACAACCTGACCCTGGAAACGCGTCCGCGCCACGGCATGAAGCTGTTTGGCAGCGAGATGTCCACCCGCGCGTGCCTGACCGACCTGCTCTGGGAGCTGGCGCAGCAGGACAGTCTCAACCCGCTGGTGACCGAAGTTGCTCTCAACGCGGGTGTGCCGGAGCAGATGGTGGCCGTACTGCATGATGCGCTGACGCGACATCACATCCGCCTGACCGACGAAGGCGAGCTGTTCCTGCGTCTGTACTGTGCGGTGTCGGTACGTCGCATCAGCGAGGGCTTTCCGCTGCCGGAATTCCACGCTGAAGACGTAGAAGAGAACGTGCGCGAGGCGGCGAAAGATATCGCGGTCTCTATCCAGCAGCTGGCGGGCAAAGCGCTTTCGCCTTCGGAGGATAGCTGGCTGTGCGTGCACATTGCGGCGCGGCAGATCCAGGAGATTGCCCCGAGCGCGATTAACGCAGACGACGATGAAGCGCTGGTCAACTACATCCTGCGCTACATCAACACTCACTATAACTACAACCTGCTCAGCGACGAACAGCTTCACGCGGACCTGCTCACGCACATCAAAACCATGATCACCCGCGTGCGGTATCAAATTATGATCCCCAACCCGCTGCTGGATAACATCAAGCAGCACTACCCGATGGCGTGGGATATGACCCTCGCAGCGGTATCGAACTGGGGCAAATACACGCCGTATGTGATCAGCGAAAACGAGATTGGCTTCCTGGTGCTGCATATCGGCGTCGGGCTGGAGCGTCACTACAACATTGGCTACCAGCGTCAGCCGCGCGTGCTGCTGGTGTGCGACGCTGGTAACGCTATGGTCCGCATGATTGAGGCGGTGCTGCAGCGTAAATACCCGCAAATTGAGGTTACGCGCACGCTCACCCTGCGCGAGTACGAGCTGGCAGAAACGATTGGCGAAGACTTTGTGATCGCCACCGCCCGCGTCAGCGAAAAGTCCAAACCGGTGGTGACGATTGCCCCGTTCCCGACCGACTATCAGTTAGAGCAGATCGGCAAGCTGGTGCTGGTGGACCGTACCCGCCCGTGGATGCTGGATAAATACTTCGATGCGGCCCATTTCCGCATTATCGACACGCCCGTTGATCAGCAAACGCTGTTCCGGGAACTGTGCGCGCAGCTTGAAGGCGAGGGATTTGTCGGCGCGGAGTTCCTGGATTCCGTCGTCGAGCGTGAAGCCATCGTCAGCACTATGCTCGGCGACGGCATTGCGCTGCCACACTCACTCGGCCTGCTGGCGCAGAAAACGGTAGTCTATACCGTGCTCGCCCCGCACGGCGTCCAGTGGGGCGATGAAACCGCGCACGTCATCTTCCTGCTCGCCATCAGCAAAAGCGAATACGAAGAGGCGATGGCGATTTACGATATTTTCGTGACGTTCCTGCGCGAACGCGCGATGTCACGGCTCTGTAGCTGCGGAGATTTTGCCGAGTTTAAGGCGGTGGCGATGGAGAGTTTGAGCCGGTTTTGAGAGGCGTTATCCAGAATTCGATGTAATGCGAATGTAATGCTAAAATGCATTACATATTCGTTTTTACTGGAGGCATAATGGCCACGCTTAACGTCCGTCTGGATGACAAACTCAAAAACGAGGCTTACGCCGTGCTGGAAAAACTCAATATCACCCCTACGGAAGCGGTGCGATTACTGTTTCAGTACGTAGCTGAAACAGGGCGCATGCCCGTGAAAACGGTCACGATTAGCGACAGCGAAGATGCGCTGATACAGACGGTCCGGGAGCGGCTGGCTAATCCGCAAAAGGGAATTAAGGTTAGTCTGGATGACTTATGAACTGGCGTTTGATCCCAGGGCGTTAAAGGAGTGGAGCAAACTGGGGGAGACTGTAAAAGACCAGTTTAAGAAGAAACTTGCCGACGTGCTGGCGAAACCCAGGATTGAATCAGCCCGCTTACAGGGCCTGCCTGATTGCTACAAAATCAAACTTAAAGCCTCCGGCTATCGCCTGGTCTATCAGGTTCAGGACGAAGTGGTGCTGGTTGTTGTTATTGCCATTGGGAAGAGAGAGAAATCAGCCGTTTATCATGATGCAAACAAACGGCTTTAGCATTTAACGCAGATGATGCACAACCTGGTTACTGCTGCCGCGCCAGATAAGCGACGGGTCTTTTAAATCCTGCATAAACTTGCCGTCGACCAGGACGTTAATCAGATCCACCACTTCCATTTGCTGCGCGTTCAGCTCTTCCAGCTTGTAGCCTGTCCAGACCCAGATATCTTTTCCCGTACACTCTGACCGAATGCGCTTCACCAGCTTCAGGATATCCGGCACGTTTTGCGGGTGGAGGGGGTCGCCACCGGAAAGTGAGATCCCCTGACGTTTGATGCGGGTGTCGTTCAGGTCGTTGACGATCTTGTCTTCCATCTCAGCAGTAAACGGCATACCGGAATTTAAGCGCCAGGTGCTTTTGTTGTAGCAGCCGGGGCATTCGTGCACGCAGCCTGAGACAAACAGGGTGCAGCGGGTGCCGGGGCCGTTAACGATGTCGACGGGGTAGTACTGGTGATAGTTCATAGCGTTAACCTGATGCCCTCACCCCGGCCCTCTCCCACAGGGAGAGGGAGAAAACCGGCGTCAGGCTTAGCAATGTGCTCGATCGGTTCCCTCTCCCTTGAGGGAGAGGGGTAGGGTGAGGGGGAGAACCCGGCGCAAAACTTACCCGATCTGCCCATTCCCCAAATGCTTCACGCGGCGCTTCACCTCTTCCTGCTTGCCGGCGTTAAACGGACGCGCATCCGGGCTGCCGAGATAGCCGCACACGCGGCGGGTGACGGAGACGCGAGCCGCGTCGTGGTTGCCGCATTTCGGGCAGGTAAAGCCTTTGCTGGTGCACTCAAACTCACCGGTAAATCCGCACTCGTAGCACTCGTCGATGGGCGTGTTGGTGCCGTAATACGGCACGTGCTGGTAGCTGTAATCCCACACGTCTTCCAGCGCCTTCAGGTTGTGCTGAATGTTCGGGTACTCGCCGTAGCAGATGAAGCCGCCGCTGGCGATCGGTGGATACGCCGCTTCGAAGTCGATCTTGTCGTACGGGTTCACCTTTTTCTCCACGTCGAGGTGGAAGCTGTTGGTGTAATACCCTTTGTCGGTCACGCCTTCCACAATGCCGAACTCGGCGGTGTCCAGACGGCAGAAGCGGTCGCACAGGTTCTCGCTCGGCGTGCTGTAGAGGCTAAACCCGTAGCCGGTTTCCTCTTTCCACTGGTCAACCGCGTCGCGCAGGCGCTGAACGATAGCGATGCCCTTTTCGCGCAGGGCCTCGCTGTCGTACATATGCGTATCGCCCGCCAATGCATTGATGGTCTCGTGTATACCGATATAGCCCAGCGAAATGGACGCGCGACCGTTTTTGAAGATCTCGGACACGTCATCGTCCGCCTTCAGGCGCACGCCGCAGGCCCCTTCCATATAGAGGATGGGTGCCACGCGGGCTTTCACCCCTTCGAGACGCGCAATGCGGGTCATCAGCGCTTTACGCGCCAGCTGCAGGCGCTCGTCCAGCAGTGTCCAGAAGGCATCTTCGTTACCTTTCGCTTCCAGCGCGATGCGCGGCAGGTTCAGGCTGATGACGCCCAGGTTGTTGCGTCCGTCGTGGATCTGCTCACCGTTTTCGTCTTCGTACACGCCGAGGAAGCTGCGGCAGCCCATTGGCGTTTTAAACGAACCGGTCACTTTGACGACCTGATCGTAGTTCAGGATGTCCGGGTACATGCGCTTGCTCGCGCACTCCAGCGCCAGCTGTTTGATGTCGTAGTTCGGATCGCCAAACTTGTGGTTCAGGCCGTCGCGGATAGCGAACACCAGTTTCGGGAACACGGCGGTTTTGCGGTTTTTGCCGAGCCCGGAGATGCGGTTACGCAGGATAGACTGCTGGATCAGACGCGATTCCCAGCTGGTGCCCAGACCAAAGCCGAAGGTCACAAACGGCGTCTGGCCGTTGGCGGTGTGCAGCGTGTTCACTTCATATTCCAGCGACTGGAAGGCGTCGTAGCACTCTTTCTCGGTGCGGGAGTGCGCGTAGCCGTCAGCGTCCGGTATCTGCCACTCTTCGGCCGTTTTACGGTGCTTGTTGAAGCTTGCCGTCACGAACGGGGCCAGCACTTCATCAATGCGGTTAATGGTGGTGCCGCCATAAATGTGGCTGGCAACCTGAGCGATAATCTGCGCCGTGACGGCGGTGGCCGTGGAGATGGACTTAGGCGGTTCAATCTCGGCGTTACCCATTTTAAAACCGTGGGTCAGCATGCCCTTCAGGTCGATCAGCATGCAGTTGAACATCGGGAAGAACGGCGAATAGTCGAGATCGTGGTAGTGGATCTCGCCGCGCTCGTGCGCCGACACCACGTCGCGCGGCAGCAGATGCTGACGGGCATAGTGTTTGGCGACAATACCGGCCAGCAAGTCGCGCTGGGTCGGGATCACTTTACTGTCTTTATTGGCGTTTTCGTTGAGCAGGGCGGAGTTGGTTTGCTCGACCAGGCCACGGATCTCCTGGTTCAGACGGCCGCGCTTCTCGCGCTGCACGTCACGATCGTGACGATACTCAATGTAGGCGCGCGCCAGCTGCTTGTAAGGCCCCGCCATCAGCTGGTTCTCAACTGCGGTCTGGATCTCGTTGATATCGACCTGGCTGCGTTCATTCATCTGGCTGCTAACGACTTCTGCGACGGTGGCGCAGTAATCTGCGTCATCGACTCCCGCTGCTTTAGCTGCACGCAGAATGGCTTCCTGGATGCGCTCTGATTTAAACGGCACTTTACAGCCATCACGTTTCATCACATGCGGTGTCATGATCACTCCATTTTTGAAAACAGGTTATCCACAGAGGTGGAGAAGTATTCACCGGGCGTATTTCCCGCCGGGCCAAAGACTTCCCGCGTTCCCAGCTCGTGTTATCCACAATTCCGGCCAGCGTAAGCGCCGTCTTGTTGTTGGAATAGTAGACGATAAATACAAGATGTTGGGTTGGCGTGCATTTTAAGTGCTACATATAGTGATTTGCATCAAACATGTTTGCGTTTTATTTGATGCAGAACAAAGTAAAAAGACGAGAGTACAAACGGCGGGCGCTGTAGCGATTGTAAATCCGGAAAGGAAAAATCTGATTAATTATTCAACAAAAACAGTAAAATAAGCCGGGTGCTGGGCGGCACCCGACAAGGAACGTTACTGCTGCAGCCACCAGACCGCTTCAAACGGACGGAGCGACGTCGTTTGCGGTGTAGGGTAGTTACTCATCAGCACCTGCGGCTGGCCGCTGAGAACGTCCGTTTCCCATTCCTGAGGCGTATGACTCAGGTTTGCCATCACCACCAGCGTCTGTCCCTGCCACTGACGGCGGTAACCCCAAAGAGAAGGATGTTCAGGCAGGAGATCTTCATAATCCCCCCACGTCAGCACCGGCAGAGTTTTGCGCAGGCTAATCAGCGACTGGTAGGTGTAAAACACCGAATCCGGGTCATCGAGCGCCGCTCGGGCGTTCACGGTTTCGTAGTTGTCGCAGACGCCAATCCACGGCTCGCCCTCGCTAAAACCCGCATTGTGCGACGCGTCCCACTGCATCGGCGTGCGTCCATTATCGCGGGACTTACTCGCCAGAATCGCCAGTAGCTCGTCCGGTTCGCGGCCGTTGGCCCGCAGTTCCGCGAACATGTTCAGGCTTTCCACGTCGCGGTAATCGGTGATGCGGCTGAAGTGCGGGTTGGTCATCCCCAGCTCTTCGCCCTGATAGATATACGGCGTACCCTGCATGCCGTGCAGCACCATGCCGAGCATCTTCGCGGCAGCCACGCGGTGTTCGCCTTCATCACCAAAGCGCGACACGATGCGCGGCTGGTCGTGGTTACACCAGAACAGCGCGTTCCAGGCTTTGTTGTGCATCCCCTGCTGCCAGTGGCGGAAGAGGGTTTTCAGCGCGACGAAGTCCGGCTTCGCCTTCGTCCACTTTTCGCCGCCGGGGTAGTCCACCTTCAGATGATGGAAGTTGAAGGTCATCGACAGCTCGCTGCCGTCGAGCGACGCGTACTGCTGGCAGTTCTCCAGCGAGGTCGAGGACATTTCGCCTACCGTCATCAGGTTGCGCGGGGTGAAGACGTCGCGGCTCATCTCCTGCAGATATTCGTGGATGCGCGGCCCGTCGGTATAGAAGCGGCGGCCGTCTCCGATGTTGTCGTCCGGGAAATCCTGGTCTTTTGAGATCAGGTTAATCACGTCCAGACGCAAGCCGTCCACGCCGCGATCGGCCCAGAACTCGCACACTTTTTTCAGCTCGGCGCGCACCTCCGGGTTCTCCCAGTTGAGGTCCGCCTGCTCTGGCGCAAACAGGTGCAGATAGTACTGCTCGCTCTCGGCATGCCAGCGCCAGGCGTTGCCGCCAAACTTGGAGCGCCAGTTGTTGGGAAGCTGCTCCGGTGTGCCGTCGCGCCAGATGTAGAACTGGCGGTACGGGCTCGCTTTGTTCAGCGACTCGCGGAACCAGGCGTGCTGCGTGGAGGTATGGTTAAACACCATATCCAATACGATGCGAATGCCGCGCGCGTGCGCCCCGGCAACCAGCTCGTCGAAGTCATCCAGGGTGCCGTAGGCCGGGTCGATGGCGATGTAATTCGCCACGTCGTAGCCGTTATCCACCTGCGGAGAGATATAAAACGGCGTCAGCCAGATGGCGTCGATGCCGAGGGTTTTCAGGTAGTCCAGACGCTGCGTCACGCCGTGCAGATCGCCGGTGCCGCTGCCGGTGGTGTCCTGGAAACTTTTTGGGTAAATCTGATAGATGACGCCGTTCTGCCACCAGTGAGGAAGAGTATTCATAGTGTGTTCCTGCAAATGCGAAGGGGCGCAACTGCGCCCCGAAAGAAGACGTTAAACAATCTGCAGCGTGCCCTGACGGAACTTACGCTGGTAAACCACGGTGGTGAGCGCCATTGGGACGATAATCGCTACCGCCATCGCCAGCGCAAACACCTGCCAGAACGCGGGCTGGATGGAGAGGATGCCCGGCAGCCCGCCGACGCCAATCCCGTTTGCCATCACGCCGTTCAGGCCGCACAGCAGGCCCGCCAGACCGGAACCGATCATCGCGCAGAGCATCGGGAAGCGGTATTTCAGGTTGATGCCGTACATCGCCGGTTCGGTGACGCCGAGGTAGGCGGAGATAGCTGCCGGAACGGAGATTTCACGTTCGTTATGCTTGCGGCTGACGATGATGATGCCGGTCACCGCAGAGGCCTGCGCAATGTTAGACAGCGCGATAATCGGCCAGACCGGCGTGCCGCCGAGGCTCTGGATCATCTGCATATCTATCGCCAGCGTGGTCTGGTGTACGCCGGTGATCACCAGCGGGGCGTACAGGAAGCCAAACAGCGCGGCACCAATCGGCGCGAAGCTGCCGGTCATCAGGTGACGGACCGCGAAGGCCACGCCGTCGCCAATCATGCGGCCAAACGGACCGATAAAGGCGTGCGCCAGGAACACCGCCAGGATCAGCGAGCAGACCGGCACCACCACCAGATAGAGGTAATCCGGCACGATGCGCTTCAGGCGCGTTTCAATAAAGCCCAGCGCCAGACCGGCCAGCAGTGCCGGGATCACCTGCGCCTGATAGCCCACTTTGGCGATGGTAAACAGGCCGAAGTTCCACACTTCCGGCACCTGCTGCCCAAGTAAGTAAGCGTTCATTAACTGTGGAGAGACCAGCGTGACGCCCAGCACGATACCCAGAATCGGCGTGCCGCCCATTTTGCGCACCGCCGACCAGCAGATCCCCACCGGCAGGTAGAAGAAAATCGCTTCGCCAATCAGCCACAGGAAGTCATAGATGCTTTGCAGCGCCGGGTACATCTGCGCCAGGGTTTTGCCGTCGCTCATCGGCACATCGCCGATGACGTTACGGAAGCCTAAGATTAAGCCCCCGCTGATCAGCGCTGGCAGCAGCGGGAAGAAGATCTCCGCGAAGTGGGAAATCAGCTGCTCGTGCCACTTCATATTCTGGCGCGCGGCCTTCTTCGCCTGCTCTTTATCAGCAGAAGAATGCCCGGTTGTCGCCAGCAGAGCCTGATAGTAATCGCCCACTTCGGTACCAATAACGACCTGGAACTGACCGGCGTTGGTGAAGCAGCCTTTGACCATGGAAAGTTCTTCAATGGCCTTCGGGTTGGCTTTGGCCGGGTCGTTCAGCACGAAGCGCAGGCGGGTAATGCAATGACTGACGGTGGCGATGTTTTCGCGTCCGCCGACCAGGACGATCAGCCGATCGATATCTGCTTGTTTGACTTTACTCATCATGAAACCTCATGACAGATGGTGAGGGGGGTAATGACCTGAGCGCAAGCCTACTCCTTCAGCGTGACGGCGAAAATGGGAACGTTCCCGAAATCAGGCGAAGATCACAATAATCCGTTGAGCGGGGGTTAAGAGAGGTGGGCGGGAATAACGATCTGACGCGGCTCAGCGCGCCCGTTGATCTGCTCTATCAGCTGCGCGGCGGCCTGTCTGCCGGACTCGGCGTAGCCCGGATCGACGGTGATAATTTCCGGGTGCAGGAACTTCATCAGCGGCGTGCTGCCGACGCTCGCGACCTGCAGGTTATCGATGCGCTGCTCCTGCAGATATTTGCTGGCACCCAGCGCCAGGGTATCCGTGGCGCACACCAACGCGGTGGTCTGCGGCGTCAGAACGCTGGCGACCTGCTCGTAGCCCTGCTTCATGCCCAGCCCCGGCAGGGAGGCCACGGCGGAGAGGTTGTGCTGTTTGCAAAAGGCCAGATACGCTTCGTGGCGGCGCTTGCCGGTGGTGACGTCCGCGTGCGGCACGCCCAGATAGCTGATGTGGCGATGGCCTTGCTCGTACAGACGCTGCATCAGGGTCACGATGGCCCCTTCATCGTCGTAGCAGACAGACGCGAAACCGTGGGCATCGCGCGCCAGCAGCACCAGCGAGGGCTGCCAGGGTTTGAGCATCTCTTCTTTGATGCCGGTAAAGCCAAACAGCACCACGCCATCAATATTGCGCCGCTGAAGCATACCCAGATGCTCTTCAACCAGTTGCACAGAGAACTGGCTCTCCATCATGATCGGGTCATAGCCCTGCTCGTAGAAGGCGGGCAGCATGGTCTGCACGGCGAGGTTTTCTGACAGGGAATCCAGACGCGAAACAATAATGGCGACCACCTTGTCACTCTGCCCGCGCATGGCGCGCGCGGAACGGGAAGGGGAAAACCCGTGCTGATTCATGACCGCCTCAACGCGCTCGCGGGTGCGTTCGCTGACGCCGCTTTCGTTGTTCAGCACGCGTGAGACGGTGGATTTCCCCACGCCGCTTAAACGCGCGATGTCTTTAATCGTAAGGCGGTTCTGCATGCTGTATTCCCTGTAACAACGACAAAATGGTCAATTTAGCCTAATGCTATAGCGCGATTTCGCTATGGGCAAAGTCTGGTTTACGTTCGGTTTATTTGCGTGGGGTTATAATACCGTCCGATGCGCCACGAACGGTATGGATAAATCCTTATACTGCGTGGCGAAACCTGACTTTTTACTTACCGGAGGCCACATGGATCCCGATCCCACACCTCTCCTGAACGGGAGAAAACGTTCTTTCCGGTAAGCCAGCTTTGTTGCTGTCTCACCGGCGTGAGGCAGTAGCGTCTTAAACGTTCCTGCTTGAAAAATTAAGTGCCTCTCAGGTACGGCCTTGCCACGCCTGAAGGAAATGCTGCGTCCGCGCTTGCGGATGCGGAGGAATGCCTATGTTTAAAAATATCACCCGGCAGCTGCAGGCTCTGCTGAGCCGCCACCTGCCACACCGTCTTGTTCAACGCGACCCGCTGCCCAATGGCAAAAACGTGGCGGGCGCCGCGATCCCCGCGTCCCTGACCGAGCGCTGCCTGAACGTGGCGGCGATGGATGAAAACGAAGTCTGGCGCGCCTTTGGCGGTCACCCGGAAGGGCTGAACGCCTCAGAAGTGGAAAAAATCCGCGCCGTGCACGGCGATAATCAGATCCCGGCGCAAAAGCCGTCTCCGTGGTGGATACACCTGTGGCTCTGCTATCGCAACCCGTTCAACCTGCTGCTGACGGTGCTGGGCATCATCTCCTACGCCACTGAAGACCTGTTTGCCGCAGGCGTCATTGCCCTGATGGTGGGCATCTCCACGCTGCTGAACTTCATTCAGGAAGCCCGCTCCACCAAAGCGGCGGACGCCCTCAAGGCGATGGTCAGCAACACCGCGACCGTCTCGCGCGTGATTAACGATCTCGGCGAAAACGCCTGGGTGGAGCTGCCTATTGACCAGCTGGTGCCGGGCGATCTGGTGAAGCTGGCGGCGGGGGACATGATCCCGGCGGATTTACGCATCATCCAGGCGCGCGATCTGTTCGTGGCGCAGGCCTCGCTGACCGGGGAATCCCTGCCCGTTGAAAAGGTGGCGCGCAGCCGCGACCGGCAGCAGATGAACCCGCTCGAGTGCGACACCCTGTGCTTTATGGGTACCACGGTCGTCAGCGGCACGGCGCAGGCGATTGTCACCGCCACCGGGGGCAACACCTGGTTTGGACAGCTTGCCGGGCGCGTCAGCGAGCAGGAGAGCGAGCCGAACGCCTTCCAGAAAGGGATTGGCCGTGTCAGCATGCTGCTGATCCGCTTTATGATGGTGATGACGCCGATCGTCCTGCTGATCAACGGCTACACCAAAGGCGACTGGTGGGAAGCGGCGCTGTTTGCGCTCTCCGTGGCCGTCGGCCTGACGCCGGAAATGCTGCCGATGATTGTTACCTCCACGCTGGCGCGCGGGGCGGTGAAGCTCTCTAAACAGAAAGTGATCGTCAAACACCTCGACGCCATCCAGAACTTTGGCGCGATGGACATCCTCTGCACCGATAAAACCGGCACGCTGACGCAGGACAAAATCGTGCTGGAGAACCACACGGATATCGCCGGTAAAACCAGCGAGCGTGTGCTGCACAGCGCGTGGCTGAACAGCCACTACCAGACCGGGCTGAAAAACCTGCTCGACGTCGCGGTGCTGGAAGGGGTAGACGAAGAGTCTGCCCGCACGCTCTCCGGCCGCTGGCAGAAGGTGGATGAGATCCCGTTCGACTTCGAGCGCCGCCGCATGTCGGTGGTGGTGAGCGAGCAACAGGACGTCCACCAGCTGATCTGCAAAGGCGCGCTGCAGGAGATCCTCAACGTGTCGACGCAGGTTCGTCATAACGGCGAGATCGTGCCGCTGGACGACACCATGCTGCGCCGCATCAAACGCGTCACCGATAACCTGAACCGTCAGGGGCTGCGCGTGGTAGCCGTCGCCAGCAAGTTCCTGCCCGCGCGTGAAGGGGACTATCAGCGTATCGACGAATCCGATCTGATCCTCGAGGGTTACATCGCTTTCCTCGATCCGCCGAAAGAGACCACCGCACCGGCGCTGAAGGCGCTGAAGGCGAGCGGTATTACCGTCAAAATTCTCACCGGAGACAGCGAGCTGGTGGCGGCCAAAGTGTGCCATGAGGTGGGGCTGGACGCGGGTGACGTAGTGGTGGGAAGCGATATTGAACATCTCTCCGACGACGAGCTGGCGCAGCTTGCCCAGCGCACCACGCTGTTTGCCCGCCTGACGCCGATGCACAAAGAGCGCATCGTCACGCTGCTGCGTCGCGAAGGGCACGTGGTGGGCTTTATGGGCGACGGCATTAACGACGCGCCCGCGCTGCGTGCGGCGGACATTGGTATCTCCGTCGACGGCGCGGTGGACATCGCCCGCGAGGCGGCGGATATCATCCTGCTGGAAAAGAGCCTGATGGTGCTGGAGGAGGGCGTGATCGAAGGCCGCCGCACCTTCGCCAACATGCTCAAGTACATCAAAATGACCGCCAGCTCCAACTTCGGTAACGTCTTCAGCGTGCTGGTGGCAAGCGCGTTTCTGCCGTTCCTGCCGATGCTGCCGCTGCACCTGCTGATCCAGAACCTGATGTACGACGTGTCTCAGGTGGCGATCCCGTTTGATAACGTGGACGACGAGCAGATCCAGAAGCCGCAGCGCTGGAACCCGGCGGATCTTGGTCGTTTCATGCTGTTCTTCGGGCCGATCAGCTCCATCTTCGACATTCTCACCTTCTGCCTGATGTGGTTCGTTTTCCACGCCAACACCCCGGAACACCAGACCCTGTTCCAGTCCGGCTGGTTCGTGGTAGGTCTGCTGTCGCAGACGCTGATTGTGCACATGATCCGCACGCGTCGTATCCCGTTCATTCAGAGCCGCGCGGCGTGGCCGCTGATTGTGATGACGGGCATTGTGATGGCACTGGGTATCGCGCTGCCGTTCTCACCGCTGGCGAGCTACCTGCAGCTGCAGGCGCTGCCGCTGAGCTACTTCCCGTGGCTGGTGGCGATCCTCGCCGGTTATATGGTGCTGACCCAGATGGTGAAAGGGTTCTATGCGCGTCGGTATGGGTGGCAGTAAGTTATGTTTGCCGGGTGGCGGCTTCGCCTTACCCGGCCTACTCCCGAAACGTAGGCCGGGTAAGCGCAGCGCCACCCGGCAACTGGCTTTCCTCTCAAATTCAACAACCTGTGATCTCCGTCGGCGCAATCGCTTGACGACAAATTGAGCGCATGTTAACAGAATGTTTTGCCTTTATTTGGCCCGTCAGATAAGGAACATTCATGTTACGGTACAGTCTCTTAACCGCCGGGCTGATGCTCGGCGCCTCAGCCTTTGCCGCTCCGGCAGGCGATCTCCCTTTAATGCCCTGGCCTGCTAAGGTCGAACGCCCGACGATGCAGGGCACGCTGGTGCTTAACGATAAAATTTCCGTTAGCGTCAGCGGCGACGATCTGGGCGACGCGGTCAACCGCCTGCGCCAGCGCATCGCCCTGCAGACCGGCTGGACGCTGCAGCCGCAGGCTGAAAAGCCAGACAAACCGACCATCCGCATTGCCATTGCCAAAAAGGTCAAGCCGCAGCCGCTGCCGGACAGCGACGAAAGCTATAAGCTGACGGTGGATGCCAACGGGGTGAATATCTCCGCCAACACCCGCTTCGGCGCGCTGCGCGCCATGGAAACCCTGCTCCAGCTGATGCAGAACGGCGCGGAAAACACCTCGCTGCCGTGGGTCACCATTGAAGATTCACCGCGCTTCCCGTGGCGCGGGCTGCTGCTGGACTCGGCGCGTCACTTTATTCCGCTGCCGGATATCAAACGCCAGATCGACGGCATGGCCGCGGCGAAGCTCAACGTCCTGCACTGGCACCTTACAGACGATCAGGGCTGGCGATTCAGCTCGAAGCGTTACCCTAAGCTGACGCAGCTTGCCAGCGACGGGCTGTTCTACACGCCGGAACAGATGCGCGAGGTCGTGCGTTACGCTACCGAGCGCGGCATCCGCGTGGTGCCGGAGATCGACATGCCGGGCCACGCCTCGGCGATTGCCGTGGCCTACCCGGAGCTGATGAGCGCCCCGGGGCCTTATGAAATGGAGCGCCACTGGGGCGTGCTGAAGCCGGTGCTGGATCCGACAAAAGACGCAACCTACGCCTTCGCCGACGCTATGGTCAGCGAACTGGCGGCGATCTTCCCCGATCCGTACCTGCACATCGGCGGCGATGAGGTGGACGACAGCCAGTGGAAAGATAATGCGGCGATCCAAAAATTCATGCGCGATAACAAGCTCTCGGACAGCCACGCGCTGCAGGCGTATTTCAACCGCAAGCTCGAGACGATCCTCGAGAAACACCACCGGCAGATGGTCGGCTGGGACGAGATCTACCATCCCGATCTGCCGAAAAGCATTCTGATCCAGTCCTGGCAGGGGCAGGATGCGCTGGGGCAGGTGGCGCAGAACGGCTACAAGGGCATTCTGTCGACGGGCTTCTATCTCGACCAACCGCAATCTACCGCTTACCACTACCGGAATGAAATCGTGCCGCAGGGCTTAAACGGCGTGGATGTGATTGCAGACACCGACAGCGTCCAGAGCTGGGCCTTCACCATGCCGCGCCTGAAGGGCAAGCCGGTTGAGGGGAGCTTCACGCTGGTGAAAGGGGAGTCCGGCTGGCGCGGATTTATTGATTTTGCCGGGAAATCTCGCCGCGCGGTGCAGGATATTGAATGGCGTGACGACAACCAGGTCACGTTTACCGTCGACACCTGGATGGGCGAAACGCGCCCGGTGGTCTCCGTTGATAACGATAAGCTGAGCGGCTATTTCCTGGTGGGTAATGCCCGGTATCCAGTTAGCGGCACGCGCCTGGACGAGGTGCCGAAAGGCATTCCGCCGGTCGTGCCGGACGTGGCGAATCAGGCCAACCTGCTCGGCGGAGAAGCCGCGCTGTGGGCGGAAAACGTGGTGGCACCGGTGCTGGATATCCGCCTGTGGCCGCGCGCCTTTGCGGTGGCAGAGCGGCTGTGGTCAGCGAAGGACGTCAACGACGTCGACAACATGTACACCCGCCTGCAGGCGATGGACAGCTGGTCGACGGTGTCGGTCGGGCTGCAGCAGCATACCCAGCAGCAGGTGCAGTTCACGCGCCTTGCCGGCAATGCCGATACGCTGCCGCTGCAGATCCTCGCGCAGGCGGTGGAGCCCGCGCAGTATTACACCCGTCAGCACCTGAAGTTCCAGGCGGGAAATTATCATCAGTTCGAACCGCTCAACCGCTTCGCGGATGCGCTGAACGCCGAAAGCGCCACGGTGCGGCAGATGAACAAATGGGCCGATCGTCTGGTGAGCGACGCCGAAGACACGGAAAGCGCCGACGCGCTGCGCCACGTCTTTAACCGCTGGCAGAGCAATACCAGCGACGCGCTGGCGCTAAGCGAAAACAGCTATCAGCTGAAGGCGATGAAGCCGGTGATCCAGGAAGTGGATAAGCTGGCCTCGATTGGCCTGCGGCTGACGGATCTTGTGGCGCGCCAGGGCACGCTGGACGATAAAGAGATCGCGTCGATTCAGAGCGAGCTGGATAACGCGGCGAAGGTGCAGGACGAAGTGGTCATTGCGGCGGTGTACCCGCTGGAGACGCTGCTGCGCGCCACGCGGAATCAGTAGTAAAGAACCCTCACCCTAACCCTCTCCCAAAGGGAGAGGGAATTTATACACCCTAACCCTCTCCCAGAGGGAGAGGGAATTTATACACCCTCTCCCTTTGGGAGAGGGCCGGGGTGAGGGAATCAGACCACTCAGTTCTTCAACACCCACGCCTCTTTCCAGGCTGAACCCACGCCTGGCTCAAACTGGGTCGCGTATTTGCTCCACTGCACGCAGTAGCCGCTGTACGGGAAAGGCTTACACTGGTAGGTCTTACCGTCTTTCGGCTGCAGCACCACTGTACCGGCTTTGTACGAAGCGATATTGTCCGGGAAGATATAGTCATGCGGACCCGAATTGTCCGCCGCCGCGTCGCCTTCCAGCATCAGGTTCAGGACATCCTGCGCGAACAGCGTGCCGTCTTTGTTGGTGGCGTAGTACTTGAGCATATGATGACCCGCTTCAACGCCGGTCAGCGTCATGGTGACGTCCTGATTCGCGTTGTTCATCTCCTGCTTCAGATACCCTTTTTCCGCGCCGTGATGGTTCATGACGTGGGCTTCGAAATCGACGTTACCGTGGGTATTCACGTGGAAGGTCACGGTGGCGTTGCCCTGTTCGATTTTGCTGTACTGCAGGCCAGAGACGGCAATCGTCTCGTTAACCTCCGCTTTCTGCTCCTCATAGGAGATCGCAACGGATTTCAGCGTGCTGCCGTCTTTCACGTAGACGCTGTTCGCGCCGTGAACCGGGCTAATCTCACCGCCTTCATCCTTCACGCCGACGCGGACGTCCTGGTGCGCGGCGTTAATTTTCTGCGCCAGATCGTAAGACCACTGGTTGGCATCACCCTGGGCAGCGGTGGCGATCGTCATGTCGGTGCGCATGGCCGTGACTTCACCGTGAGCGTCGAAGAAGCGGGCAATGACCTTATCGCCTGCGTTGAGGTTATTACCGGCAATCTGCCCGCTCAGAGTTGTGCTCCATTCGGAAACAACGCCCGGATTTTTAATAATAAATATGCAGCGCAATGTTATTAATGGCAGGCGGGGAACGTCATGCTGCGGTGAGAGGAAAAATAGCCAAAAAAAAGGACGGCCGAAGCCGCCCATGAATTATTGAGATCAATTAGCGACGTACGGCAATTGCTTCGATTTCAATTTTCACGTCTTTTGGCAGACGGGCCACTTCCACACAGGAGCGCGCCGGGAAGGTGGCGTTGTGCTCGGTGAAGAAAGCTTCATACGTGGCGTTAACGGTGGCGAAGTCGTTCAGATCTTTCACGAACACGGTGGTTTTCACGATATCGCCCACTTTCAGGCCCGCGGATTCCACGATCGCCTGCACGTTTTCCAGCGACTGACGCGCCTGAGCCGCGACGTCGGCCGGTACTTCACCGGTTTTTGGGTTCACCGGGATCTGGCCCGAAGTGATGATCATGCTGCCCAGATCAACGCCCTGAACGTATGGGCCGATAGCCGCTGGTGCATTTTCCGTCGCGAGTACTTTGGTCATGATTTCTCCAGAATAACAGCTGATTTAAGAGTCCCGGCCATTATAGGGAGGCCGGGATCCTTTACCAACCTCAATTAGTTGGCCAGCACCACATAATGAGAAAACTCTTTTTCGCAGTATTTGCATTTGAGCGCGATGTCATTGGCGCGCTTTTTCACTGCAAAACTGGAGGAAACTGGCTCAGCGTGGCTGATGCAGTTGCTGTTCGGGCAGACCAGCACGCTTTCAATACGATCCGGCAGGCTCGGACGGGATTTGCCGACCACGACGTAATCGTCGATGCGGTTAACGGTGGCGTCCGGCGCGTACAGCGACAGCTGGTTGACCTGCTCGTCGGTCAGGAAGGTGTTCTCGATTTTGATCAGGTCCTTGCGGCCCATCTCGCCTGACGGCAGGTTCAGGCCGATGGTGATGCGCTGGTCGGTTTCGGTCAGTTTGAACAGTGTCAGCAGCTTAAAGCCCACCTGCGCAGGGATGTGGTCAATCACGGTGCCACGCTTGATGGCTTCAACCTGGAGTTTGTTATCGTGTGTCATTGTCGTTTCCCCTTACAGTGCCAATTCGCGATTCAGAACCAGTGCCAGTAACGCCTGGCGGGCGAAGATGCCGTTTCCGGCCTGCTGGAAGTACCAGGCGTGCGGCGTTTTGTCCACGTCTGTTGTGATCTCATCGATGCGCGGCAGCGGGTGCAGCACCTTCATATTGTCGCGTGCGCCCTCGAGGTCGCTGGCGCGCAGCACGAACTGCGCCTTCACGTTGGCGTATTCGGACGGATCCAGGCGTTCTTTCTGCACGCGGGTCATGTAGAGAATATCCACGTTGCCCATCACTTCTTCTATGCTGGCGTGCAGGCTCCACTGAATGCCTTTCTCGTCCAGCATGTCGAGAATGTACTGCGGCATCGCCAGCGCGTCAGGCGCGATGAAGAAGAAGCGGTTGCCGTTAAATTTCGCCAGCGCCTGGGTCAGGGAGTGGACGGTACGGCCGTACTTCAGGTCACCGACCATGGCAATGTTCAGGTTCTCGAGCGTGCCCTGGGTTTCCTGAATGGTGAACAGATCCAGCAGGGTCTGCGTCGGGTGCTGGTTGGCACCGTCGCCGGCGTTCAGCACCGGAATGCCGCCGGAAAACTCGGTTGCCAGACGCGCCGCGCCCTCCTGCGGGTGGCGCATCACAATCGCGTCGACGTAGGTGCTGATGACTGAAATGGTATCCGCCAGGGTCTCGCCTTTTTTACCCAGCGACGTATTGCTGCTGTCTGAGAAGCCCACCACGCTCGCGCCCAGGCGGTGCATGGAGGTTTCAAAGGAGAGGCGGGTGCGGGTCGAGGCTTCGAAGAAGCAGCTCGCAATCACCTTGTGCTTCAGCAGCTCCGGTTGCGGATTGGCCTTCAGTTTTGCCGCGGTTTCCAGAACCAGTTCCAGCTCTTCGCGGCTGAGGTCGTTTATGGAAATGATGTGTTTTTGATAAAGCGGATTCATGTTTATCTCCTGACGCCGGGCAAAAAAAAGCCCCTCAAATGAGGGGCTCTGGGAATAGGTTTAGCAACGGGAAGAAAAACGGCAGGCCAGCGTCTGATTTCAGACGCGGTAAGACGATATGTCGTACACGCTTGACCATGCTTCCTCCCGGCAAATTGTCGGGCATTATACGCAGCTCGTTTTGCGGATCAAGCGATTTAATGCACGCTTTACTCAATGCAAACGGTTCTTTATGAATATTAATGCGTTCTGAGTAAATAATTAATTTGCTTATGCACCAGCGCGGTGCGCTTCACGACGCGAGGGGCGACCCAGACGATACTGCTTCCGGCCACCACGCCTAAAATTTCCGGTAACTGGTGATAATCCAGAATACGCGCCACCGCGCGGCCATATCCGGCAACGGTATGGATAAGGATAAATTCGCTATTGTGTTCCACGCTCACCACCATTTCGGAGACGGTGCGCGCGGCATCGGGGGCAGGGCGCAGCTGGGGATTCAGCGAATAAATTTTTAGACCTTTGGCATTTCGAATTTTTATGACACCAAGCAACTTGAGCAGACGTGAAACGGTGGACTGGCTGATGGTCTCAAAACCACGCTCCTGCAAATCCCGGCGGATCTCCTCCTGGGAGAGGTAGCTCTTTTCCGCGATCAGACGCTGGCAGACCGTTAGCTGTAGTTGCTCTTTGGGAGAGTACTCTTCGTAATCCATCATAGTTCCCATATCAGTTCCCGAAATAACCGGTGGCACCGCACCGATCCGTAGGCCGGATAAGCGCAGCGCCATCCGGCAAATCACAACATGGCACCCAGGCTTAACGCCACCATAATCACCACCGTTAATATCCCCAGCAGCGGCGCCACCCATTTCAGATAACGCACGTAAGGCACGCGGGCGATAGCCAGACCGCCCATCACGACGGCTGAGGTGGGAGTGACCAGGTTAACGATGCCGGACGCCGACTGGTAAGCCGTGACCACCAGGTCGCGGTTGACGTTAGCGAAATCGGCAAGGGGTGCCATGATCGGCATCGTCAGAACGGCAAGGCCGGACGAAGAAGGCACAAGAAACGACAGCACCACTTCCAGCCAGTACATCACGTTGATGAACGCCACCGTCGATAACCCGGTAACCATCCCCTCGGCACTGTGCAAAATGGTGTGGGTAATCATGCCCTTATCCATAATGACTACGATACCGCGCGCGATGCCGATAATCAGCGCGACGCCCAGCAAATCTCGTGCGCCGTTGATAAACGTCGACGTCAGCTCTTCTTCGCTCATGCGGGCAATCAGGCCGACGATAATCGCGCTGGCGAGAAACACCGCCGAGATCTCCGCCATCCACCAGCCCAGCACCGCCACGCCGTAGATCATCACCGCGAAGGCGAGGGCAAAAATCACCAGAATGATTTTGCGCACCGGGGTAAATTCCAGCGTCTGCTCGCCCCTGTCGCCGAGGAAATGGGCGCGGTTCTCTTCCTGCTTATCCGCCACGATCGACAGCGACGGATCCTGGCGGACTTTGCGGGCATAACGCATCACCCACGCCACGCAGATGATCCAGCCGATGACCAGCAGCGCCACGCGCAGGGCGATACCGTTGGTGAAGGGGATCCCGGCTGCGTTGGCGGCGATCACCGTGGCAAACGGGTTGATGGTGGAGCCGAGGGTGCCGATCCCCGCGCCAAGCAGCACGGTGGAGGCGGCGACAACCGGATCGAACCGGGCGGCCAGCATTACCGGCACCAGCAGGGTGTAGAACGGCAGAGACTCTTCGGCCATACCGTAAATCGTGCCGCCTGCGGCAAACAGCGCCATCAGGATCGGGATCATCCACTCTTCGCGGCCGCGAAGCCGGGTGGTGACGCGCTCGATCCCGGCGTCAATTGCCCCGGTTTTGGTGACGATCCCGAGAAATCCCCCGATGATCAGGATAAACAGCGCCACGTCGATCGCCCCGGCCTGGCCGGATTCCGGATCGTACAGCCCGGCAATCGGTGCCATCAGGACGGAAACCAGCCCCTGCGGGTGCGCCGCCACGTGCGCGTAGGTTCCGGCAACCGGCACTTCTTTGCCGAGCGCCTCGTTCATTGCCATATGGTACTGCCCGGCCGGTACAACCCACGTCAGCACGGCTACAACGGCAATCAGAAAAAAGAGGATGGTGTAAGCGGAGGGAAACTTGAACTTGCCCATGATGTTCTCCTGAACCCGGCGCACCCCGCGGCGCGCCGGACGGTGATTAGTCGCCGAGTGTCGCCACCATGACCGCTTTAATGGTGTGCATGCGGTTTTCTGCTTCGTCGAAGACGATAGAGTTCGGTGATTCGAAGACCTCTTCCGTTACCTCCAGCCCCTTCAGGCCGTAGGCCATCTCGATCTCGCGGCCCACTTTGGTGTGCTCGTTGTGGAACGCCGGCAGGCAGTGCATAAACTTGACGTTCGGGTTGCCGGTGGCTTTCATCACCTGCGCGTTAATCTGATACGGTTTCATCAGGCTGACGCGCTCGGCCCAGGCGTCTTTCGGCTCGCCCATGGAGACCCACACGTCGGTGTAGAGGAAATCGGTGCCCTGCACGCCTTCTTCCACGTCGTCGGTGAGGGTAATGCGCGCGCCCGTTTCTTTCGCGATGGCGCGGCACTGCTCAACCAGACCCGCTTCAGGCCAGAAGGATTTCGGCGCGACGAGGCGGATATCCATCCCCATCTTGGCCGCGCCGACCATCAGCGAGTTGCCCATGTTGTTACGCGCGTCGCCGAGATAGGCAAAGCTCAGCTCCGGCAGGGTTTTGCCCGGCGCGTGCTCCAGCATGGTCATCAGGTCGGCGAGGATTTGGGTTGGGTGGAACTCGTCGGTCAGGCCGTTCCACACCGGTACGCCCGCGTACTCGCCCAGCTCTTCGACGATGGCCTGGCCGTAGCCGCGGTATTCGATGCCGTCATACATGCGGCCCAGCACGCGGGCAGTGTCTTTCATCGACTCTTTATGGCCGATCTGCGAGCCGCTTGGGCCGAGGTAGGTCACCTGCGCGCCCTGGTCAAACGCGCCCACTTCAAAGGCGCAGCGGGTGCGGGTGGAGGTTTTTTCAAAGATCAAGGCGATGTTTTTCCCGACCAGGGTTTGCTTCTCGCGCCCGGCTTTTTTGGCCGCCTTCAGCTCGATGGCGAGGTCGATCAGGTACTGGATCTCTGCCGGGGTGTAGTCCAGCAGCTTGAGGAAGTTGCGGTTTTTCAGGTTGATGGTCATGGGTAAATCCTTTTTAAATTGTTAGCTGTCTGATGCCCTCACCCCGGCCCTCTCCCACGCGGAGAGGGGGGCTTACATTCCCTCTCCCTCCGGGAGAGGGTTAGGGTGAGGGGAAACGGGTGCTCAATTACGAATCAACGTGCCTTTCTCGCCCGCCAGGATCTCCGCGCCGTCGGCCAGCGCGCCGATCCCGGCTATCCCATTGCAGGCTTCAACGAACTCGCGGCAGGCGGCCACTTTCGGCCCCATCGATCCGGCGTCGAACTGCATGCCTCTGAGCAGCTCCGGCGTGACCTGCGCCAGCGGGCGCTGGGTCGGTTTGCCCCAGTCGAGGTACACCGCGTCGGCATCGGTCAAAATCAGCAGGGCATCGGCCTCAATCTGGCGCGCCAGCAGGGCGGCGGAGAGGTCTTTGTCGATCACCGCCTCAATACCGCGATAGCCGTTGGCGTTTTCCACCACCGGCACGCCGCCGCCGCCGTTGCAGATCACCAGGTGGTCGCGCTGGATCAGCGCCGTGATGGCGTCACTCTCAACGATCCGCTTCGGCTGCGGAGAGGGCACCACGCGACGGACGTAGCAGCCGTCGGCCCTGAACACCCAGCCTTTTTCCGCGGCCAGCGCTTTTGCCTGGGCTTCGCTGTAGACCGGGCCGATGTACTTGGTCGGGTTGCTGAAGGCCGGGTCGGCGGCGTCCACTTCCACCTGGGTGAGCAGGACGCTCACCTCGCGCTGTGGCAGGTTGTTTTTCAGCGCCTGCTGGAGCATGTAGCCGATCATCCCCTGGCTTTCGGCGCCGAGAACGTCCAGCGGGTAGGGCGTCACTTTGTCGTAGGCGCTGTTCTGCAGCGCCAGCAGCCCGACCTGCGGCCCGTTGCCGTGCACCAGTACCACGCGCCACTGCGCCGTCAGCCCGGCGATGGTGCGGGCGGCCTGCTCGATGTTCTGACGCTGGATCTCCGCTTCCAGCGGCTCGCCGCGCTTGAGCAGCGCGTTGCCGCCAAGCGCCACAACCAGAGTGGGTTTTCGTTCCATGATGGCTCCTTTAAATTCCGTCGCGTTCCAGCGGGCAGCTCATGCAGCGCGCGCCGCCGCGCCCGCGTCCCAGCTCGTCGCCCGGGATGGGCAGCACGGTGATGCCCGCCTTGTCGTACTTCTCGTTGGTCCAGACGTTGCGCTCGTAGCCAATCACCACGCCCGGGCGGATGGTCAGTACGTTGTTGGCGTCGTTCCACTGCTCGCGTTCGGCTTCAAAGGCGTCGCCGCCGGTGGTGATCAGGCGCACCTGGTTAATGCCGAGCGCTTTCTCGATGGCGTGCAGCAGGTCGGTTTCCTGGGTGCGCAGCAGGCCACCGCGTCCGTCCGGGGTGAGCGTCCAGCACTGGGCGTCTTTGCGCACCACTTCCGGATAAACGGAGAAGGTGTCCACGTCGATGTGGGTCATGACGGTGTCGAGGTGCATGCAGGAGCGGTGTTTTGGCAGCTCAACGGCGATCACGCGCTCGGCCTGGCGGTGTTTGAACAGGCTGTTAGCGAGAAACTCCACGCCCTGCGGCGTTGTGCGTTCGGACATGCCGATCAGCACCGCGCCGCGGCCAATCACTAATACGTCGCCGCCTTCTAAGGTGGCGTGGTCGTAATTAATATTTTCGTCGCCGAAATACTTAATAAAATCGCCGTCGGCGAACGCCGGGTGCCAGCGATATATTGCCCGCAGGTTATTCGTTTCGCGCTGACGGGCCGGTTTGGCCATCGGGTTAATGGACACGCCGTTATAAATCCAGCAGGAGGTATCGCGGGTAAATAAATGGTTCGGCAGCGGCTTCATAATAAAATCATTCGCCGTGTGGGTATCGACCACCATATTTTTAATGGCTGCCGGAATTTCACCGTAGGTTAATCCGCCGCTTAATCTGCGCGCCAGTTCGCGGTGCGGCATATCCGCCAGCCAGCCGCGGACGTCGCCGGCAAAGGTGGGGCCGAGGCGGTAGTCGGAGATTTGCGTATCCAGAAGCCAGGCCTTCGCCTCTGCAATATCAAGGGTTTGTGTCAGAAGGTCGGTCAACAGCAGGACTTCCACACCCTGCTCGCGCAGCGTGTTTGCGAAAATGTCATGCTCCTCACCCGCCCGTTCAACCGAGAGCACGTCGTCAAATAGCAGCTCCTGACAGTTTGACGGGGTTAAACGTTTAAGACTTAAATTTGGACGGTGCAGCATAACGCTACGCAATTGACCAATTTCAGAACCGACGTAATGCTTTTCCATAATTATTCCTTTAACTGTTTTTCAGAATAAAAAGGGCATGCGCCATGTGATGTATTTAATTTCATGGCGGCTAAGCTCAATTGATTTCGTGATTTATACTAGGCAGTTAAATAATCCGTAATGTGATATCGCTCACGCGAAACCGGATATTAAGGGGTTTGTTTTCATTTGCATGATTCGCATCAGATAATGATTAATTTCATATTATTGAGGGGTGAATAGCTAAGCAGGATCTGGTGGCATTATTTGAGGTTGTTATTATTTTGTAGATTTTAATCTTTTGAAATATGTTGTTATGTGGCTGATTTTAAATGATAAGTATTATGCATAAGAATGGCTATGCAATTAACGTAATTAACTATTTTTGACTTAAGAAAAATCAATAAATAATTATGGTTTTTTAGAGCAAATTATCAAAACAGTAAAGTGTGAGGCGGCAACGGGTTTTGTTAATTAGAGAGCATGATCAAGAGGTTAGAACAGCCGTGCGATAAGCACGTATAGAGGTTATGCATAACCCCTGCATAAATGCCTGGGCAGGGTTAACAGCAAATTAACACCTTTTCCGATAAACATGCGCTCGCGCAAACCTCTTCCAAAAAGGGCTGGTATGGCAGCCGGGATTCTCGTATAAAAGATAAAAATGAAACGTTGTTTTATATCGAGGGTTTTCTCATGATTATCGGCAACATCCACCATCTGCAGTCCTGGCTGCCTGACGAACTGTGTCAGGCCATTGAGCACGTCAAAGCCCACGTCACCGACGCCACGCCGCTCGGGAAACACGACATCAACGGTAACAGCCTGTTTTATCTGGTTTCTGAAGACACAACCCAGCCGTTTGCCGAGCGCCGCGCCGAGTACCACGCGCGCTATCTGGACATCCAGATAATTATGAAAGGCCAGGAAGGAATGACCTTCAGCACCCTGCCGCACGGCACGCCGGACACCGACTGGCTGGCGGAGAAAGACATCGCGTTCCTGCCGGAGGGCGAGCAGGAAAAAACCGTGGTGCTGAGCGAAGGGGATTTCGTGGTGTTCTGGCCAGGCGAAGTGCATAAGCCGCTGTGCGCGGTGGGAGCGCCTGCTAAGGTCAGGAAAGTGGTCATTAAAATGCTGGTGGAGTAATTTTCCCTCACCCCGGCCCTCTCCCAGGGGGAGAGGGTGTAAAAGTCCCCTCTCCCTGTGGGAGAGGGTTAGGGTGAGGGCACCAGACCGCACCCACGCATAATGTGATCCAGCTTAAATTTCCCGCACTCCCTCATCCCTTCCCATTTACCTGTGCTTTTTCTGCGTCATAGTATGATCGTTAAATTAATGAACGCTGTTCTATAATGTAGAACAAAATGATTCAGCAAGGAGATCTCATGCCGCAGTCCGCGTTGTTCACGGGAGTCATTCCCCCTGTCTCCACCATTTTTACCGCCGACGGCCAGCTCGATAAGCAGGGCACCGCCGCGCTGATCGACGATCTGATCAAGGCAGGCGTTGACGGCCTGTTCTTCCTGGGCAGCGGCGGCGAGTTCTCCCAGCTCAGCGCCGAAGAGCGTAAAGCCATTGCCAGCTTTGCTATCGATCATGTCGATCGTCGCGTGCCGGTGCTGATCGGCACCGGCGGCACCAACGCCCGGGAAACCATTGAACTCAGCCAGCACGCGCAGCAGGCGGGCGCGGACGGCATCGTGGTGATCAACCCCTATTACTGGAAAGTGTCGGAAGCGAATCTGATCCGCTATTTCGAGCAGGTGGCCGACAGCGTCACGCTGCCGGTGATGCTCTACAACTTCCCGGCGCTGACCGGGCAGGATCTGACCCCGGCGCTGGTGAAAACCCTGGCCGACACGCGCAGCAACATTATCGGCATCAAAGACACCATCGACTCCGTCGCCCACCTGCGCAGCATGATCCACACCGTCAAAGCCGCCCATCCGCACTTCACCGTGCTGTGCGGCTACGACGATCATCTGTTCAATACCCTGCTGCTCGGCGGCGACGGGGCGATCTCGGCCAGCGGCAACTTTGCCCCGCAGGTGTCGGTGAATCTTCTGAAAGCCTGGCGGGATAAAGACGTGGCGAAGGCGGCTGAGCATCATCAGACCTTACTGCAAATACCGCAGATGTATCAGCTGGATACGCCGTTTGTGAACGTCATTAAAGAGGCGATTGTTCTCTGCGGCCGCCCGATTTCCACGCACGTGCTGCCGCCCGCCTCTGCGCTGGACGAGCCGCGCAAGGCGCAGCTGAAAAACCTGCTGCAACAGCTCAAGCTCTGCTGAGCCGGACGATAACCATGACCATCGAGAAAATTTTCACCCCGCAGGACGATGCGTTTTATGCCGTCATTACCCACGCAGCGGGGCCGCAGGGCGCGCTGCCGCTGACCCCGCAAATGCTGATGGAATCCCCCAGCGGCAACCTGTTCGGCATGACGCAGAACGCCGGGATGGGCTGGGACGCTAACAAGCTGACCGGCAAAGAGGTGCTGATTATTGGTACCCAGGGCGGCATCCGCGCCGGAGACGGACGCCCGGTTGCGCTGGGCTACCACACCGGGCACTGGGAAATCGGCATGCAGATGCAGGCGGCGGCGAAGGAGATCACGCGCAACGGCGGGATCCCGTTTGCGGCCTTCGTCAGCGATCCGTGCGACGGGCGCTCGCAGGGCACGCACGGCATGTTTGATTCCCTGCCGTACCGCAACGACGCGGCGATCGTCTTTCGCCGCCTGATCCGCTCCCTGCCGACGCGCCGGGCGGTGATCGGCGTGGCAACCTGCGATAAAGGGCTGCCCGCTACCATGATTGCGCTGGCCGCAATGCACGACCTGCCGACCATTCTGGTGCCGGGCGGGGCGACGCTGCCGCCGACCGTCGGCGAAGACGCGGGCAAGGTCCAGACCATCGGCGCGCGCTTCGCCAACCACGAACTCTCATTGCAGGAGGCCGCCGAGCTTGGCTGTCGCGCCTGCGCCTCGCCGGGCGGTGGGTGTCAGTTCCTCGGCACGGCGGGCACCTCGCAGGTGGTCGCGGAAGCGCTGGGTCTGGCGTTGCCGCACTCCGCGCTGGCGCCGTCCGGACAGGCGGTGTGGCTGGAGATCGCCCGCCAGTCGGCGCGGGCGGTGAGCGAGCTGGATAACCGCGGCATCACCACGCGCGATATCCTCACCGACAAAGCCATCGAAAACGCGATGGTGATCCACGCGGCGTTCGGTGGCTCCACCAATTTACTGCTGCACATTCCGGCCATCGCCCACGCGGCGGGCTGCACGATCCCGGACGTGGAACACTGGACGCGCGTTAACCGCAGGGTGCCGCGCCTGGTAAGCGTGCTGCCCAACGGCCCGGACTATCACCCGACCGTGCGCGCCTTCCTCGCGGGCGGTGTGCCGGAGGTGATGCTTCACCTGCGCGATCTCGGTCTGCTGCACCTGGATGCCATGACCGTGACCGGGCAGACGGTCGGCGAGAACCTCGACTGGTGGCAGGCGTCCGAGCGCCGGGTACGTTTCCGCCAGTGCCTGCGCGAGCAGGACGGCGTGGATCCGAATGACGTGATCCTGCCGCCGGAGAAGGCAAAAGCGAAAGGGCTGACCTCGACGGTCTGCTTCCCGACGGGCAACATCGCGCCGGAAGGGTCGGTGATCAAGGCCACGGCGATCGACCCGTCGGTGGTGGGCGAAGATGGCGTGTACCGCCACACCGGCCGGGTGCGGGTGTTTGTCTCGGAAGCGCAGGCGATCAAGGCCATCAAGCGGGAAGAGATTAAGCAGGGCGATATCATGGTGGTGATCGGCGGCGGGCCGTCCGGCACCGGCATGGAAGAGACCTACCAGCTCACCTCCGCGCTCAAGCATATCTCGTGGGGCAAGACGGTATCGTTAATCACCGATGCGCGCTTCTCAGGCGTGTCGACGGGCGCCTGCTTCGGCCACGTGTCGCCGGAGGCGCTGGCGGGCGGGCCGATTGGCAAGCTGCGCGATAACGACATCATCGAGATTGCCGTGGATCGTCTGTCGTTAACTGGCAGCGTCAACTTTATCGGTACCGAAGAAAACCCGCTGACGCCGGAAGAGGGGGCACGTGAGCTGGCAGTACGGCAGACGCACCCGGACCTGCACGCCCACGACTTTTTGCCGGACGATACCCGGCTGTGGGCGGCGCTGCAGTCGGTGAGCGGCGGCACCTGGAAAGGCTGTATTTATGACACCGATAAAATTATCGAGGTAATTAACGCCGGTAAAAAAGCGCTCGGCATTTAATTATTTTCTGAGATAAAACCGTCTGCGGGAAATATTCCGCGGACGGCTTTGTTGTTTTTGTTATTTAATAATATAAACAATGAGTTGCAATATATCGTTGGCGTCACAAAAGCAAAATAACGTAATTCAGAAATAAGATATGACCATTGCTGGTTAATTGAACAGCTCATTACACTCCATTAACACGATGTTGTAATTCAGCACACTACATAAGGGTGTAATTCTGATGACGCAATTAACCATGAAAGACAAAATTGGCTACGGGCTGGGTGACACCGCCTGCGGCTTCGTCTGGCAGGCCACGATGTTCCTGCTGGCCTATTTCTACACCGACGTATTCGGCCTGTCGGCGGGGATTATGGGCACGCTGTTTTTGGTCTCCCGCGTGCTCGACGCCGTCACCGACCCGCTGATGGGGCTGCTGGTAGACCGCACCCGCACGCGGCACGGCCAGTTCCGCCCGTTCCTGCTGTGGGGCGCCATCCCGTTCGGCATCGTCTGCGTGCTGACCTTCTACACGCCGGACTTCTCCGCGCAGGGCAAGATCATCTACGCCTGCGTGACCTACATTCTCCTGACCCTGGTCTACACCTTCGTTAACGTCCCGTACTGCGCCATGCCGGGCGTCATTACCGCCGACCCGAAAGAGCGTCACGCCCTGCAGTCCTGGCGCTTCTTCCTGGCCGCAGCGGGCTCGCTCGCCATCAGCGGCATCGCGCTGCCGCTGGTCAGCATCATCGGCAAAGGGAACGAGCAGGTGGGTTATTTCGGCGCCATGTGCGTGCTGGGGCTGAGCGGCGTGGTGCTGCTCTACGTCTGCTTCTTCACCACCAAAGAGCGCTACACCTTTGAGGTGCAGCCGGGCTCGTCGGTGGCGAAAGACCTTAAGCTTCTGCTGGGCAACAGCCAGTGGCGCATCATGTGCGCGTTCAAGATGATGGCGACCTGCTCCAACGTGGTGCGCGGCGGGGCGACGCTCTACTTCGTGAAATACGTGATGGATCACCCGGAGATGGCGACCCAGTTTTTACTCTACGGCAGCCTCGCCACCATGTTCGGCTCGCTCTGCTCCTCCCGACTGCTGGGGCGCTTCGACCGCGTCACCGCCTTCAAGTGGATCATCGTCGCCTATTCGCTGATCAGCCTGCTGATTTTCGTCACCCCGGCGGAGCACATCGCGCTGATTTTCGCCCTCAACATTCTGTTCCTGTTCGTCTTTAACACCACCACGCCGCTGCAGTGGCTGATGGCCTCTGACGTGGTGGACTACGAGGAGAGCCGCAGCGGGCGCCGCCTCGACGGGCTGGTGTTCTCCACCTACCTGTTCAGCCTGAAGATTGGCCTGGCGATTGGCGGGGCGGTGGTGGGCTGGATCCTGGCGTACGTGAACTACTCCGCCAGCAGCAGCGTGCAGCCGGTCGAGGTGCTTACCACCATCAAAATTCTGTTCTGCGTGGTGCCGGTGGTGCTCTACGCGGGCATGTTCATCATGCTGTCGTTTTATAAGCTCACCGACGCCCGCGTGGAGGCCATCAGTCAGCAGCTGATTAAGCACCGCGCGTCGCAGGGCGAGGCCGTTCCCGACGCTGCGACAGCCGCATCCCATTAACCGGAGGCAACATGGAAATCACTAACCCGATACTCACCGGCTTCAACCCGGACCCGTCCCTGTGCCGTCAGGGCGAGGACTACTACATCGCCACTTCGACCTTCGAGTGGTTCCCGGGCGTGCGCATCTACCACTCCCGTGACCTGAAAAACTGGTCGCTGGTCAGCACGCCGCTGGACCGCGTGTCGATGCTGGACATGAAGGGCAACCCGGACTCCGGCGGCATCTGGGCGCCGTGCCTGAGCTACGCCGACGGTAAATTCTGGCTGCTCTACACCGACGTTAAGATTGTCGACTCACCGTGGAAAAACGGCCGCAACTTCCTCGTCACCGCGCCCTCCATCGAGGGGCCGTGGAGCGAGACGATCCCGATGGGCAACGGCGGGTTTGACCCGTCCCTGTTCCACGACGACGACGGCCGCAAGTACTACCTCTACCGTCCGTGGGGGCCGCGCCACCACAGCAACCCGCACAACACCATCGTGATGCAGGAGTTTGACCCGCAGACCGGCACGCTCTCGCCCGAGCGTAAAACGCTGTTTACCGGCACGCCGCTCTGCTACACCGAGGGCGCTCACCTGTATCGCCACGCGGGATGGTACTACTTGATGGTCGCCGAAGGCGGCACCAGCTACGAGCACGCCGTCGTGGTGCTGCGTTCAAAAAATATCGACGGACCGTACGAGCTGCACCCGGACGTGACGATGATGACCAGCTGGCACCTGCCGGAGAACCCGCTGCAGAAGAGCGGGCACGGCTCGCTGCTGCAGACCCACACTGGAGAGTGGTACATGGCCTACCTCACCAGCCGCCCGCTGCGCCTGCCCGGCGTGCCGCTGCTGGCCTCCGGCGGACGCGGCTACTGCCCGCTGGGGCGCGAGACCGGCATCGCCCGCATTGAGTGGCGCGACGGCTGGCCGTACGTGGAAGGCGGCAAGCACGCGCAGCTGACCGTGAAAGGCCCGCAGGTGGCCGAGCAGCCTGCATCCGTTCCGGGCAACTGGCGGGACGATTTCGACGCCAGTTCGCTTGACCCGGAGCTGCAGACCCTGCGCATCCCGTTCGACGACACTCTCGGCTCGCTCACCGCGCGGCCCGGCTATTTACGGCTCTACGGCAACGACTCGCTCAACTCGACCTTTACCCAGTCGACCGTGGCGCGCCGCTGGCAGCACTTCGCTTTCCGCTCCGAAACGCGGATGCAGTTCTCGCCGGTCCACTTCCAGCAGAGCGCGGGGCTGACCTGCTACTACAACAGCAAAAACTGGAGCTACTGCTTTGTGGACTACGAGGAGGGGAAGGGGAGAACCATCAAAGTTATCCAGCTCGACCACAACGTGCCGTCGTGGCCGCTGCACGAGCAGCCGATTCTGGTGCCGGAGAGTGCGGAGAGCGTCTGGCTGCGGGTGGATGTGGATACGCTGGTCTACCGCTACAGCTACTCGTTTGACGGCGAGACGTGGCACGCCGTGCCGGTAACGTATGAGGCGTGGAAACTGTCGGACGACTACATCGGCGGGCGCGGCTTCTTCACCGGCGCGTTTGTGGGGCTGCACTGCGAGGACATCAGCGGCGATGGCTGCCACGCGGACTTCGATTACTTCACCTACGAGCCGGCCTGACGGCTCAGGCCGGGTAGCCCAGCGCGCGTGAAAGCTGGAGCCCGGCCTGCTGAAGCTGCTCGCGGAAATTAGCCAGCTCAGCGTCGTCCACGCGGGAGGTCAGCGTCGACAGGCTCAGGGCGGCAATGACGCGGGATTCATGGTTCCACACCGGCACCGCCACGCAGCGCACGCCCTGCTCGTTCTCTTCGCTATCCAGGGCGTAACCCTGCTCCCGGGTCTGCGCCAGGGCACTCATTAAGGCTTCGCGAGAGGCAAGGGTAGAAGGGGTATAGGTGGTGTACTGATAGCCCTCCAGCAGGGCGTTCAGCTCGGCCTCGCCCAGCCAGGCAATCAACACCTTGCCGATGGCGGTGGCGTGAACCGGCAGGCGGCGGCCGATGCGCGAATAGGCGATGGCGGCCAGCTTGCCTTCAATCTTCTCGATATAGACCCCTTCACGCCCGTCCAGGATCCCCAGATGGGTGGTCTGCCCGGTCCGCTGGGACAGCTCCGTCAGCCAGCCTTTCGCCTTCTGGCGAATATCGATGGAGCCCACGACAAAATGACCGCGCTCGACCAGCTTCATGCCGAGGCGATACTTACCGTTCTCCGGGTTCTGATCGATATAGCCGTGAAGCTGCAGGGTTTTCAGCAGCGAGTGGAGGGTACTCTTGCTCAGCCCCATCAGTTTGCTGATGTCGGTGATCTTAAGCTCGGTGGCCTGCTCGTTGAACAGGTCGAGGATCTGCAACGCACGTTCAACAGACTGAATAATCGGCATAATGCTGGCATGTCCACGCTGGAATTAAGGCGAAAACGTACCTTTTTCAGGGTGAAAAATCAATGAAATGGAGGTAAAAGCAAAAACGACAACAAGGTTGTCGTTTTTTAGTGTTTTCCCCCTCTCCCTGTGGGAGAGGGCCGGGGTGAGGGCACCAGACCGCAGAGGACCCAATCACTCCCCAAGCGTCGCCACCATCACCGCCTTAATCGTATGCATCCGGTTTTCCGCCTGGTCAAACACAATGCTCGCCGCCGACTCAAACACCTCGTCCGTCACTTCCATCCCGCCGTGCAGATCGAACTCTTTCGCCATCTGCTTGCCGAGCGTGGTCTGGTCGTCATGGAACGCCGGCAGACAGTGCAGGAACTTCACGTCCGGGTTGCCGGTGAGCGCCATCATCTGCGCGTTCACCTGATACCCGCGCAGCAGCGCAATCCGCTCCGCCCACTTCTCTTTGGCTTCGCCCATCGACACCCACACGTCGGTATAGATAAAGTCCGCGCCCTTCACGCCCGCCGCCACGTCTTCCGTCAGCGTGATTTTCCCGCCGTGCTTCTCCGCCAGCGCGCTGCACTCCGCCACCAGGCTCTCTTCCGGCCAGCAGGCCTTCGGGGCCACCAGACGCAGATCCAGCCCGGTCAGCGCCGCAGCTTCCAGCATTGAGTTGCCCATGTTGTTGCGCGCGTCGCCCGCGTAGACCAGCGTCATCTCGTTAAACGCCTTGCCCGGCAGGTGCTCCTGCATGGTCAGCAGGTCCGCCAGCAGCTGCGTCGGGTGGAACTCGTTGGTCAGCCCGTTCCACACCGGCACGCCCGCATACTGCGCCAGCGTTTCGACCACTTCCTGGCCGTGGCCGCGATACTGAATGCCGTCGTACATCCGCCCCAGCACGCGCGCGGTGTCCTTAATTGACTCTTTATGCCCAATCTGGCTGCCGCTCGGCCCTAAATAGGTAACGCGCGCGCCCTGGTCAAATGCGGCAACTTCGAAAGAGCATCGTGTACGGGTTGAGTCTTTTTCGAAGATGAGCGCGATGTTTTTACCAGTAAGCTTTTGTACTTCCTTGCCATTTTTTTTATCGGCTTTGAGCTGTGCGGCAAGGGTCAGCAGAGAGGTGAACTGTGCAGGGGTAAAGTCGAGCAATTTCAGAAAGTGTTTCTTGTACAAATCGGACATTTTATCCTCACATGGCGAATGCCACTTGTTGAATTAAAATTCACTTTATATGTGTAATTATTCATTTGCAACCCCGTTTCACAAATCTTTCCAACAAAGGTGGAGGCAAACCCGTCCGTGTGTGAAAATAGAAGTATCTGCCGCACTTTAAAGAGGATTGAGCCATGGCAAACCCGGAACACCTGGAAGAGCAACGCGAAGAGACGCGTCTGATTATTGAAGAACTGCTGGAAGACGGTAGCGATCCGGACGCGCTGTACACCATCGAGCACCATTTCTCTGCGGATGATTTCGACGCGCTGGAAAAACTGGCGGTAGAAGCCTTCAAGCTGGGTTACGAAGTGACCGAGCCGGAAGAGCTGGAAGTGGAAGAGGGCGACACCGTCATCTGCTGCGACATCCTGAGTGAAGGCGCGCTGAAGGCGGAGCTGATCGACGCGCAGGTCGAACAGCTGATGAACCTGGCCGAGAAGTTTGAAGTGGAATATGACGGCTGGGGAACCTACTTCGAAGATCCGAACGGTGAAGACGGCGAAGAAGGCGACGACGAAGATTACGTCGACGAAGACGACGACGGCGTGCGTCACTAAGCGTTTCAGGCGGTGGCGCGCGCCACCGCTTTTTCAAGGCAGAACCATGGATTACCCGCAGATACTCGCCCCCGTACTCAACTTCCTCCAGTGCCCGACCCCGCAAGCATGGATTGATAAAGCCCGCGACCCGGCGAACCTGCCGCTGCTGCTCACCGACCACATGGTGTGCGAGCTCAAGGCCGCCCAGACCGCGCTGCTGCTGGTGCGTAAATACGTCGCCGACGAAAGCGGTGCCGACGCGCTGCTCGACTGGCTCAAACCCTACGAACAGTTCACCTTTCGCGACGGCCCGGAGCCGGACTTCATCGCCCTGCACAGGCAGATTGGCAAAAGCGTGATGCCCAAAACCGACGACCCGTGGGGCCAGGCGCTCATCGACAGCATGGTGCTGCTGATTAAAGAGGAGCTGCACCACTTCTGGCAGGTGCGCGAGGCGATGCAGGCCCGCGACATTCCCTACGTCAAAATCACCGCCAGCCGCTACGCCAAAGGGATGCTGAAGGAAGTGCGCACCCACGAACCGCTGACGCTGATCGACAAGCTCATCTGTGGTGCCTACATCGAAGCCCGCTCCTGCGAACGCTTCGCCGCGCTGGCCCCGTTCCTCGACGACGACCTGCAGAAGTTCTATCTCTCGCTGCTGCGCTCGGAAGCGCGCCACTATCAGGACTACCTGACGCTTGCCCGGCAGGTGAGCGACGACGATATCTCACCGCGCATACAGCATTTTGGCGAAATTGAAGCCACACTTATCTCGACACCGGACAACGAGTTTCGCTTCCACAGCGGCGTGCCGGTGTAAACCGGCATAACTCAAGGATAAGGATGCGAGATGAATAAAACGTGGACCCGTATTGTGATTGTCGTCATTGCGGCTGCTGCCGTGGCGTTCTGGGTGTTTTTCGACAGGCAGCGCGCCCCGGAACGGCAGATGGATAACGCCCTCAACGCGATGCCCGCCTGGCAGGTGATTAAGGAGCAGGAGCCCGCGCTGCATCAGCGCATCCTCGACCAGATGGCCGCCCTGCAAAAAGCGGGCGAGCCGGAGCAGCAGATTATCGACACCATCCAGCCGCAGATCCTGCATCTGCAGATGTCTCGCCTGCAAAACGCCCCGGACGCCAACGTAGTGAACTACATGACCATCAACATGGAGCAGACCGCCGCCATCCAGAAGGTGAGCGACGACGCCTGCTTCCGCTTCCTCTACCCGATGGTGAAGGGCGGTGTTAACCCGATGCGCATGCTGGATAAAGACCTGATGGCGCGGCGCATGCAGGCCGACGCCGACATGATGCGCGCGGCCTACGGCAAAAACCGCCACACCGTAACCCAAGCCGAACGTGAGGCCGCTGTCGAAGATGTGCGACCGGTGATGAAGGCGCTTGCCGATAAGTACGGCGAGGACATCCAGCTGCTGCAGATGCCGGAGAAGGCGGCGGGCAAAGAGAAGCTCTCCTGCGATATGGTGCAGGAGATGTGGGCGAAGGTGCTGGCGCTGCCGGAGCAGAAGGCGGCGGGGGTGATTCGTCTGGCGGTGTCTGAGCTGGAGTGACGAAGGGCGCTGGTTTTTTGGGCACTTAGCGCGGGTTTCGCGCGTCGTCGCTTGCATGGCGGCGCGCGACAGGTATAATCCACAACGTTTCCGCATCCCCTTCAGTGCCGAAGTGGCGAAATCGGTAGACGCAGTTGATTCAAAATCAACCGTAGAAATACGTGCCGGTTCGAGTCCGGCCTTCGGCACCATCGGAACATCAATAGGCGTCAACGGACGTCTTTTTTTGTGCCTAAAATCCAGTATCCGCAAGGCTTTCCTCGCTTTTTCACTCAACCTAAGTCAACCTGATTCAATCTACATCAACTTACTGATGCGGGTACATCTGCGGGTATATCCCGGTTCGATAATGTTTGTACCCACACAGAACCCTTGAAAGGATACTCATCATGGCTCTGAGTGATGTGAAGGTTCGTTCGGCTAAGCCGGAAGCAAAAGCCTATAAACTTACTGACGGTGAAGGCATGGTTTTGTTGGTTCACCCTAATGGCTCCAAATACTGGCGGCTTCGTTATCGCTTCGGCGGCAAAGAGAAAATGCTGGCATTGGGAAAATATCCTGAAGTTTCGCTGGCGGATGCCAGGGCACGCCGGGATGAAGCCCGTAAGCTGTTAGCAAACAGCATCGATCCCAGTAAGAACAAGAAAGCCGTTAAGGTAGAGCTGGAGCAAGAGGCGATAACGTTTGAAGTGGTAGCCAGAGACTGGCATGCCAGTAATCAGAAGTGGTCGGCATCGCATAGTGCTCGTGTATTGAAAAGCCTGGAAGATAATCTCTTTGCTGCTATTGGTAAGCGGAACATTGCTGAATTGAAGACGCGAGATCTGCTCGTACCTATCAAAGCAGTTGAGTCATCCGGGCGGCTTGAAGTCGCAGCCCGTTTACAACAGCGAACGACCGCGATTATGCGGTTTGCCGTTCAGAGCGGCTTAATCGATTACAACCCAGCACAAGAGATTGCTGGTGCGGTTGCTACGGCAAAAAGACAGCACCGTGCTGCTCTGGAACTTAACCGTATTCCTGAATTACTCCACCGCATTGATCACTATTCTGGCAGGCCGTTAACTCGACTGGCTGTCGAACTCACGTTGTTGGTTTTCATCCGTTCAAGCGAGCTGCGTTTTGCCCGCTGGTCAGAAGTGGATTTTGAAACGGCCATGTGGACGATCCCTGGTGAGCGTGAAGCGCTGGACGGTGTTAAACATTCTCAGCGTGGTTCAAAGATGCGGACGCCCCATCTTGTTCCCTTATCGCGTCAGGCCTTAGCTATTCTGGAAAAGATCAAAAGCATGAATGGGAATCGAGAGCTGATTTTCGTAGGCGATCACGATCCCCGTAAGCCGATGAGTGAGAATACGGTTAACAAGGCTTTGCGAGTGATGGGCTATGACACGAAAACGGAAGTCTGTGGGCATGGTTTCAGGACGATGGCCTGTAGCTCTCTGATTGAGTCAGGATTGTGGTCGAGGGATGCGGTAGAGCGCCAGATGAGTCACCAAGAACGTAACTCTGTGCGGGCGGCATATATTCATAAGGCCGAGCACTTGGGGGAGCGCAGGCTGATGCTGCAGTGGTGGGCTGATTTTCTGGATGCGAATCGGGGGAAGGTGATTACGCCATTTGACTATGCGAAGATCGATCGGGGGAACGGCGAGTGAGCCGTTGATAAATGCTCTTTCGTTTCTAAATTAAAATCTGACGGCTAGTTTACGTCAGGTGTTGGTCGGCGTAGAAAATCGATATGTTATAACTGAGCCCCTCATAGGGGCTCATTGGCAAACGAGCCACACAAAACTGTCAATAAGAAAAGGGTTAATCAGATAATTGAGTTGGCTAGGGATCGTGGTATGGTTTCTGGTACACCAATGAGTACTATTCTGCACGAAAAGGACAATAATTCTGCGTGGATTGAGACGTAGCTCGCCCGCGTGGATATTTATTAAACTTGGTCATTTGATACTTTTTCATGGTACCTAAAGCACATATACCGGAACGTTGAAGGAGCTACTGTCATGGATAAACATCAGCTCAGCGAGCGAGATATCTGCACAAAATTCATTACTCCAGCTATTCAACAAGCTGGCTGGCAGCAGCATCAGTTCCGAGAGGAAGTCAACCTCACCGATGGTCGTGTCATGGTACGCGGTAAGATGGCCTCTCGAGTAAAAAACCCTGAAGCTAAAGGAGGTCCTAAACGTGCTGATTATGTGCTTTATGCAAGACCAAACGTGCCGATCGCAGTTTTAGAGGCCAAACAGGCGAAGTTCTCCATTGGGCATGGTATGCAACAAGCTCTAGCCTATGCCGAAATGCTAGACGCGCCGTTTGCCATCAGTAGTAATGGTGATGGTTTTCTCCTGCATGACCGAACCGGCCTCTCCCTACCTGTCGAACGAGAACTTCAGCTTACCCAATTCCCGACCTTGTCCGATTTGTGGATGGTATATCAACAATGGAAAGGGTTAGTTGCACCTGAAGCTGTAACGCTGATTGAACAGCCGTTTTATACCGATGGCAGCGGCCGTGAACCACGTTACTATCAGCGTGTGGCAATCAACCGTGCCATTGAAGCTGTAGCCAGAAGGCAAACACGAATATTGCTAGTCATGGCCACTGGTACAGGGAAAACGTATACAGCTTTTCAGATTATTTGGCGCTTATGGAAAGCAAAATCCAAGAAACGCATTCTGTTTTTGGCCGACCGCAATATTCTCGTCGACCAGACCATGCAGCAGGATTTCGCCCCTTTCGGTGAGGTTATGCATAAGGTCACTAACCGTGAAGTCAAAAAGAACTATGAGATCTACCTTGCTCTCTACCAAGCGGTAACGGGAAAGGAAGAATGGAAGCAAATCTATCGCCAGTTTCCACGGGATTTCTTCGACTTAGTCGTGATTGATGAATGTCATCGTGGCAGCGCCGCGGAAGACTCAGCGTGGCGCGACATCCTGGATTATTTCACTACAGCCACACATATTGGCCTAACTGCCACACCGAAAGAAACCAAGGAAACAAGCAATACCAGCTATTTCGGATACCCCATTTATACCTATTCGCTTAAGCAGGGCATTGAGGACGGTTTTCTTGCTCCCTACAAGGTGATCCGCATTGCATCCGATGTTGATGCAGTCGGCTACATACCAGAGAAGGGTAAATTAGATAAACTAGGCCAAGTCATGGAGCAACGGCAGTATAATACAAAAGACTTTGATCGCACTCTAGTTCTGGAGAGACGCACAGCTCTTGTCGCCAACAAGGTATGGGAATATCTCCAGGCAACCGATCCGATGGCCAAGACGATTGTTTTTTGTGACGACCAGGATCATGCTGAGAGGATGCGCCAAGAGCTGGTAAAGCTCATTCCTGCCGCTGCAAACAATCGCCGCTACGTCATGCGAATTACCGGAGACGATAACGAAGGGAAAGCACAGCTCTCCTACTTTATCGACAACGATGAGCCTTACCCGGTTATTGCAACTACCTCTAAGTTACTTACCACGGGCGTTGATGCTAAAACCTGCAAGCTGATTGTCTTGGACCAGAGCATCAACTCGATGACGGAGTTCAAACAGATCATTGGCCGCGGCACCCGCCTGCGCGAGGACTACCAAAAACTCTACTTCACCATCATGGACTTTAAAGGTGCTACGCGACTGTTTGCTGATCCCGATTTTGACGGCGAACCCGTGGTGATATACGAACCTGGCCCTGAAGATACTGTGGTACCGCCAGATGTCGTCACGCCCCCCAGCATAGATGAACTAGAACCTCTACCCTATGACTCTAGTGTCACAGATAAGGCTGGAAGCAATTTAGGCCGAGTAAAGTATGTGATTGATGACGTCAATGTATGTTTAGCGGTTGAACGCTCGCAATACCTTGATGCCGATGGCAAGCTCATCACTGAGGACTACCGAGTCCTGCTCAAAAGTGAGATTAAAAGCACCTTGCAGGCTAAATTTGGTAACCTAACCAACTTTCTACGGCGCTGGAGTAGCGCCGAACGTAAACAAGCTGTGATAGAGGAATTAACCGAACATGGCGTACCATTCGCGATCCTGCAACAGGCAGTCGCTAACGGCAGCGAACTGGATGCTTTTGATCTGGTAACCCACGTCGCCTTTGATCAGAAGCCACTCACTCGGCGTGAACGGGCTAACAACGTGAAAAAGCGTGATGTGTTCGGCAAATATAGTGGGCAAGCCAAGGCCGTATTGGAAGCTTTGCTCGAAAAATTTGCCGATCATGGTGTACAAGACATAGAGGATGCCAATGTGCTGGAATTACCTCCATTTGACCTATTTGGTAGCAAGACACAAATCCGTCGGGGTATTTTTGGTGGCGTAGAGCAGTACACCCAAGCCGTGAAGGAGCTTGAGTTGGCTCTCTACGACATATCCGAACAAAAACAGGCTTGATTAAACAGCAGCCTTCAACAGCGAATAAAAAGATGAATCTCAGCAGTACCATTAAATCCATTCAAGACATCATGCGTAAAGATGACGGCGTCGATGGTGATGCACAGCGTCTCGGCCAGCTCACATGGATGTTGTTCCTCAAAGTGTTTGACCAGCGCGAGGAGGAATGGGCCGATGATAATCCGGCGTATATATCTCCCTTGCCCAAAGAGTACCGTTGGCGTAACTGGGCAGCTTATATACCGGGGGCTGATGGCAAAAAGAAGCCACAAATTGCCGGTAGTGAATTGATCAGCTTCGTCAACAACGAGTTATTCCCGACGCTCAAAGAGATAGATGCAAACAAAAGCCCTCAGCACAAAGTCATCCGTAGTGTCTTTGAAGATGCGAATAACTACATGAAATCCGGCCCGCAGATGCTAGCTGTGATCGAGAAGCTGGAAGATGCTATAAATTTCCACGATTTTACTATCCGCGCAAACATTGGCGATGTGTACGAGCAATTACTCAACGATTTGCGCGGCGCGGGTAACGCAGGAGAATTCTACACTCCGCGCGCCATCACCGCTTTTATGGTTGATAGGATCAACCCGCGTTTAGATAAGCGTGAGACGGTTATGGACCCGGCCTGTGGAACAGGCGGTTTTTTGACCGCTGCCATAGAGCATTTCCGCAACCAACTCGCGACAATGAAATCACCGCGTCCTGAAGACAAACGCGCCATCGAAGCGCTAATCCTCGGTATCGAAAAGAAACAGTTGCCGCATCTGCTCTGCACAACCAACATGCTATTGCATGGAATTGACGTTCCCAGCCAGATCGAGCATAAAAATACCCTAGGTATCGGCTGGAACGAGTGGAAGGCCAGTGGCAAGGTTGACTGCATCATCACCAATCCTCCATTCGGAGGGTATGAAGATGATGGCGTGGGCAGCGACTATCCGGCTGATCTGCGCACCCGTGAAACTGCTGACATGTTTATGGCGCTAATCATCAAGAAACTGTTGAAGGAAAAAGGCCGCGCCGCAGTGGTATTACCCGATGGATTTTTATTTGGCGATGGCATCAAAGGCACGCTGAAAAAAATGCTGCTGCGCGACTGCAAATTGCACACCATCATACGTTTACCCAAAGGCGTTTTTGCACCGTACACCACCATCAAGACCAACCTGCTGTTTTTCACCAAAGGCAGCACTGTTGACGATGGCACCGAACACTTCCACACTGACACCATCTGGTTTTATGAACATCCCTACCCAACGGGCTACAAAAGCTACTCCAAAACCAAACCCATCCGGCTAGAAGAATTTGAACCCGAGCGAGACTGGTGGGGCTCGGAGGAAAACGATTTTGCCGACCGCGAAGAAAATGAATTCGCCTGGAAGGTTGATTTCAAAACCAAGCGTGAACAAGCTGAAGCCGCCGCACAACCGCACTGGCAACGCGCCGAAGAGCTAAACAATCAAGCTGTCGTGCTGGAAACCGAAGCAGGCGATTTACGCAGGAGTTTGGTAGGCACCATTGATGCTACCTACCGTGAAAAAATTGACTCGCAGATTGCCGAACTTCGCACAAAGGCCGAACTACTGCGCCTGCAAGCGCGGGAGGCTCAAGTTGCTGGAGATCGCCTCTACTGGCCTATCTTCAACCTTGACCTGAAAAATCCCAACTCGCCGGAAGAAGAAAACCTCGACCCAGACCTGCTGTTGGAGAAGTACAAAAAACTACTGGGTGAAATTGAAGAAACCGAAAATCAGCTTAAAAGTGAATTGGCCGCCGCGTTGGCGCATCACTTTGTCGGTGAGGATGCCTGATGGATGCTCAACAGTTTTTGGCAGAGTTTGGGCATATTGCCAATGCGCCAGGGGGAGTAGTTAAGTTACGTGAGCTAGTTCTTCAGCTTGCAATTTCAGGGCGACTTACTGAACGCGTTGCCAATGACACTAGCGCACTTGAGTTGATAGAAGATAACCAGAACTGTCAGAAAATCTTACTTGAACAAAAAAAACTCAAACGGAGACCATTCCCAGGGGCCGTCACGACAAGCGAACAGCCATGGATTCTGCCCAAGGGTTGGGCTTGGACGCGTCTGGGTTCAGTGACCAATTATGGTGACGCCCCCAAAGTAGAACTGAAGGATGTTAGCGAAGACACATGGGTTCTTGAGCTTGAAGATATTGAAAAAAATACTTCAAAGCTTCTGGCTAAGGTTTTTGCCCGCGATCGCCAGTTCAAAAGTATTAAAAATGGGTTCCCCAAGGGTGCTGTTCTGTACGGAAAACTTCGCCCTTATCTCGATAAAGTCTTGATTGCAGATTCATCGGGCGTATGTACGACAGAGATCAATCCAATTTCATTCTTTGCAAATATTGATGCGGGCTACTTACGTTGGTATTTAAAGTCACCTTTCTTCATTGCATATGCGAATGGTTCAACCCATGGAATGAACCTCCCTCGGTTAGGAACGGACGCGGCGCGAGATGCACTATTTGCTTTTCCCCCCTTAAAAGAGCAAGCCTGCATCGTCGCCAAAGTCAATGAGCTGATGGCCTTGTGCGACAAACTGGAAACACAGCAGCAAGCACGCCGCAAACTACAAAACTCACTGCGCCAGTCCATCCTGCAAGCCGTCTCCAGTGCCCCCAACCCGAACGAACTGCATGCCAATTGGACGCGCTTGGCCGACAATTTTGATAGGCTGTTTCATGCGCCGGAGGATGTTGCCGACCTCAGAAAATTGGTTTCAGAACTTGCTATTCGCGGTGTACTTGATATTTACAACGAGCCAACCGACGCATCAACAGTTGATGACTATTTGGCAGAACTAAGGAGAAAGAAGTCAGGCAAACGATTCGCAAAATCTGTTCAGCCAGATGAGGAATTTTCACTGCCAAACGGATGGCGCTGGGTTCTTTTAGAAGATTTGTTGTCTGACTCAGAATCAGGTTGGAGTCCTAAATGTGAAGCAGAGCCTCGGCGTGAAGGTGAATGGGGGGTACTTAAAGTTAGTGCCGTAACATGGGGAATCTTCGATCCGAACGAAAACAAACGTCTTCCACTTTCGCTTGAGGCTAGACCTGAGTGTACAGTAAGGCCTGGTGACTTCATTCTATCTCGCGCAAACACTGCTGAATTAGTTGCGCGGAGTGTTATCGCGCCTGATGACTGCCCAGAAAAACTTTTAATGAGCGACAAAATTGTCCGTCTAAATTTCCTAGACAATGATTTAAAACCATGGGTGAATTTGGTTAACAACTCGGTTTATTCTCGTGTGTACTATAAAGAACGAGCAACTGGAACTAGTGACTCGATGCGCAACGTATCACGCCAAGTTATTCATGAGTTACCGATTCCGCTTCCTTCTCTGAAAGAGCAGGAGCGTATTTTGCTCGCATTAAATCGTTTGCTTCACCATTGCGACTCATTAGAAAAACAAGCGGCTTCTCGCATCGAACTGAGTACCCAACTTGCGGCATGCACCATCTCGGGTCTCGCTGGTCTCACCATCGAACAACAAGAGGAACCCATGAAAGCCCCTCAAACCGAGCTGATCGCCCCACTACGTTTGGGCGCAGCACCCGACATCAAAGCCCAAGCACCGCTGGCCACCATTCTTGCCCGCCACCACGGCGAATTGAGCGCCAAGGATTTGTGGCAGCGCTTCGGCGGTGAGATTGATGACTTCTACACGCAGTTGAAAACAGAAGTAGCGCACGGCTGGATTCTTGAGCCCACGCCAGCTGAGGTGCGCGAAAAACCAACCAAAGCGGAGACCGCCTGATATGCAACTACGGCGTATCTTTATCCCAACTTTTCGCAATCTGCGCGAACTTGACATCACTTTCGCGACGCATTTGCAACCAACAACAAGTGCAACAGATGCACCACCCAAACCTATCCGTAGCCACGCCCTAATTGGTCAGAACGGCACAGGCAAGTCCAACCTGATCGAGGCACTGATAACCCTCTTTCGTGATGTGGATCTGGACCGCGAAGCGGCTTTTGATTACACGCTGGAATATAGTATTCGTGGTCATGGAGTACGCATTGAGGCTAATACCGCCAAGCAAAAACGCCCCTATGTGTGGGTGGATGGTAAAGCTGAATCACAAGGTTATTTGCTGAAAAACCGTGAGCTGCTGCCTGCGCATATTTTTGCTTATTACTCGGGCCGTAACGAGCGTATCGAAGCCTTGTTTCAAGAGCACCAGCGCCGATTCAACCAGCGCCAAGAAATCACTACAGATGAAGTGCTGTCTGAGCAACTGCTGGAGAACTTTACCGGCTCGGAGTCAGATATTCGCGCCGTCGAAGAAGCCAAGCGTCGTCACGAGTCGCGGTTGAAGCAAGCGGGAGATGACCGCCTGCGCCGCCTGTTTTATTGTCGCGGTGGCCATAGCCAACTGGTGCTGCTGGCCTGCCTGCTGTCTGACGATCCGGTGTTTCAAAAGGTGCTAAAGAACCTGCATATCGAGTCGCTGGAGTCCGCACTGTTTGTGCTGAAAGAACCATACCGCCTGCGTGAAAAGCGCCGTAGCGGCAAATTCGACCAGCAGGAACTGAACGAGGGAGACCCGCGCTTTTGGTATGCTCGTGGCAATGTGGTGAGTGAATTCCTCGATAAACTGTGGCAAGTAGCTTGGGCTCCTATTGAGCAAGAGGCGACCAAACAGATCGACTTCCGTGGTCGTACCGAAAAACAGAAGCAGCTGTACCTGTTCGTACCAAATCAGGAGAAACTTAAACAACTTGGTGAACTTGTAGGCAGTGCCGATAGCTTCTTCCGCTACGCTGAAGGTGCCTATATTGGTGACCTAATCGAAGAAGTGCGCATTACGGTGAAGAAGCGCGATGAACATGGCGGCAAGGTAAGCTTCACACATTTATCTGAAGGCGAGCTGCAAATGCTCACCGTGTTAGGCCTGATGCGCATTACCCGTGAAGACCAGTGCTTGTTCCTGCTTGATGAACCTGACACCCACCTAAATCCTATCTGGAAGTTGCGCTATTTCGACGATATCGAAGGCGTAATGAGTTCTGATACTGCAGTACCAGTAAGGAGCGAGTCGCAGATAATCATAACAACCCATGACCCCATGATGGTGGGTAGTCTGAAGCGTGAGCAAGTTTATATAATGCGTCGTGATAGTAACCGTACATTAGTTGATACCCCGGATGAGCACCCGCAAGGTATGGGCGTCACAGGGCTACTCAAGAGCGACTTGTTTGGTTTGTCGTCCACCCTGGATATCGAAACCGAGCGCCGTTTGTTCCGTCGGAATGAACTGTTCGTCCTCTCACCTCGCTCCCTCGAAGAGGATGAGGAACTGAGCCGTTTGTCAGCAGAGCTGGCTGACTTGGGCTTTTCGACCGCCGACTTCCGAGATCCCGATTACGCAATGTTTGTGCGCAAGATGGCGCAACATCGCCGTTTCCGCAAACCAGTACTCACACCAGAGGAACAGGCCGAGCAGGATACCATCGCCGATTTGATCATTGATGAGATTTTGCGAGAGGAAGGTGACCAATGATCTGGATTGACTTGGAGCACAAGCGACCTACCGATGCAAACATCCCGAACTGGGTACCATGGACCCAAGCAAAATGGGATGCTTGGTTGGCGAAATCGGCCCAACTAGTAGCTGCCTTGGCTGCCTTGGACGCAGAAGGTGAACGAAACGAACGCAACGCATTGATAGATGCCAACAGTGCGCACTGGGGTATACTGAAGGAATGGTTATTGGCCTTGTCAGCGGGTAAATGCTGGTTTTCAGAGGTACGCGAGCTGTACTCACATTACGATGTGGAGCATTTTCGGCCTAAGAAAGAAGCTAAGGCATTGGACACAAGCCTGCGTGATGGTTACTGGTGGCTGGCGTTTGACTACATGAATTTCCGCGTGTGCGGCAATGTCGGCAACCGTAAAAAAGGTGGGTGGTTTCCACTCAAGGACGGCTCACTTTGTTCTACCTACTTAGAGCCTTGTGAGGAATCCGAAACGCGTTATCTACTCGATCCGATTGATGACGATGACGTTGCACTTATCGCCTTCGACGAAGAAGGGAAGGTCATCCCTATGCCAGGTTCCTCTGCTTGGGAACAGGAGCGAGTCAATGAGACGGTAAAGCGACTCAAACTCAATGAACATCCCCCCCTGGCAGAAGCTCGCCGCAAAGTCTGGCAGCAAGTGGACAGGCTAATCGATGATTATACAAAAGCCAAAGCTCGCTGCAGAACAGGCAATAATCCAGTAGCCAAAGCGAAGTTGACCGAGGTTCGAGCTAGAGTGCGCGAAATGACCAGCACAACAGCTGAATTATCAGCTGTAGCTCGTTGGTGTTTGCTGGTGCGCAACGATCCACAGCTTTCTAGGTTGGTTGGGTGACGCGAATACATGATCAGCCTGAAGTCTCACTGAGCTTGGTAAATTCCTACTGGCTCAGTAAGTTAGCCAATCAACTTACCCGTCAGTGCATAGATCTCTTCATAGGGACTACTCTTACGTTTTAACCAGTCATTAATGCGGTAAGCTAACTCTTCTGCGCTGCATGCCCTGGATTTAATGGATATCTGACTTTCATGTTCGAGTATAAAGGCATAAAGCGCCGGTGCGACAGCTTCGGATAATGTAACTTTACTGGTAAATGTCTCGCTGCTTTCCACTTTCTTCGTCAGTATTCTGATAAGCTCATTTCTGATAAGAGCAGCTCCGCTTTTTTGCGCCGTGTTCTTCCCTCCCTGACTTGATTGTTCCTTCTTTTCTAAACGCAATCCTTCGTACATTGCAATGTCATACCAGGCCCTGAACTGTCCATAAAACTCATTTGCTTTGATTAACGCGTTGTAATACGGATACGACTTTTCCGGTGTGATGCAGTAGCGGGCAAGAAGAAAAAAGTAACATGCAAGCTCGAAGGCATTAATGTACCTTGGCTCGTCAAATATGCCATGCAGTAGATTGATCCCATCAAGGATCTTCTCTTCCGCGGCAAAATGCGTGTTTAATTTCTCCAAAAACAGGCTGAAATCGGGCTTCTTCTCCACGATCCACTGCTGGAGCTCAGTCATTTCCTCTGTGGCAATAATATTATCCTGAAACCTAGACAACAACTCTATCTGCCATGGGGTATATGCCCGCGTCAAGTGATGTATAAAACGTTGCTCAACTGGCGTAAACCCAAGCCAGATTTCACTCAATGTTTCCCCTTCGAGATTAACTGGAGGAGACGGATAAATCTTTCGAAAATGGTTAAGAAAATAATCGGCAGGCTCGGCTCCTGTTACGTCCCTGAACATCTTTTTTTTTCGCATATCCCTTCATTCTCAGTTTGGTTCGACTTAAGAATGACGTTACTGCCAGACCAGAACTTTCGTCAATAGTTGATGTATCGAAGGTGGGATGGTGGGGAAAAACGAGGAAAAAAATAAAATTGACTGCTAACGTTTACCCACCCTTTTTCACTTTTGTACTCTTGGTTCCGGAGCAGAGTGCTCCGGTGATCAACACAGAGGAACTAACCATGGCCAACCCGCCACAAGTAGAATATCCGGTTTACGAAAACCGGCATGAGAACGTACAAATTGGAATCCCACTTCCAAATGACGTTGAAAAACGAACCCGCTTTGCAATGGGCGATGACATCCTGCTCAGCATGAAAGACATCACCGCTCACAGTGGCCTTAGTGATAAGTATTACTATTCCCTTATAGCCCGTAAACTGTTTCCCCGGCCACTGAAAATAGGGCGTTCAAGCCGCTGGAGAAAGAGCGACTATGAAGCATGGCTAAATGAGCGAGACACCAATTGCAAGTAATCCAGGATATCATGTTGTTTATTGAAATGAATAGCATAAAGAGGATTATCTAAAACACGAGAAAAATACGAAACCCCATAATTGAAAAGTAAGCTATCTGTATCAGTCCGTTTATCACATTAACCTCGTGAGGGGATCGCCATGCCTGCTGCTGAGCAACAGGCAATTGTTATATGCTCTTTAAAAATAAGGGAACATTATCATGAACCTGCCTCAGCAGAATTATCAGGGGGCAACTCCTGATCAACAAGCCTCACCCAATAATTCCTATGAATTATCGCTATTTCCAATAAAGTCTCTTCCCAAAAAAATCTGTAATGCAGTCATCGCCACGAGTATAAATAAAAAAGTCTCTGTAGAGATTGCTGCCAGTTCGTTTCTGGCTGCTGCTTCTCTTGCCTGCCTCCCGCTGGTTGAAGTGATACCTGTACATACGAAGATCCCTGAGCCCGCCCTGCTCAATTTTCTGGTTATTGCCGGGTCCGGCAGCGGAAAGTCTACGGTGTTGAGAGCAGTTATGCAGGTCTTTCATGATTTTTCATCAGAGGTGAATGATGAATATAAAAATCTATTGAACCAATTCCATGTAGATAAAGAACTGTGGGAGGAAAATAAAAAAGCACTGGCCAGAAATTTACGACAGGCGACGTCCAGCAACTATGGTCGTGAAGATGCAGAAAGGGTCATGGAGGAGCACCTGAATGATAAACCGCAGAAACCTGTCCGGTTTAAATTCTTATATCAGGACATATCTAATAGCGAACTTATCAAAAGTCTTGGTGATAATCCTGATGCTGGTATTTTCTCCGAAGAAGCGGTGACATTTTTCAAATCCAGGGCTAAAAACGATCCGGGTATATTTAACCTCGGATGGGATGGTGCTCCATATTCATATCAACGTGACGGCGTGGATTGTGAAATCAACCTTCGCCTGATGTTTTGCCTAATGGTGCAGCCCGATATTTTCGATGAGTACATCACCAGGAACCAGACAACAGGGCGAGGGAGCGGTTTCCTTGCCCGTTTTCTGGCAGTCAAAGTCGATGGAGAATGTAAATATCAGGATGGCGATTTTAGTCATATGAATCGCGCCCTTGACGAATTTGATAACAGAGTCCAGGAGCTATTGGAACAGGCAAAGCAACGCTTTTATGATGGCAGCACTGATAAGCAACAACTCATTCTGTCACCTCAGGCCATTGCATTCATGGGCGAGAAACGCGCTGAAATGAAGCAGAAAATAAGTGAAGGAGGCCCATGGGAACATATTAATGATATTGCTCTTAAATCTGGTTCTAACGCGATACGGTTGGCTGCAATACTTCACTGCTTTGATGAGCAGTCAGGAAATGAAATATCGCTTTCAGTTATTGAATGTGCTCATAGAGTCATTGACTGGTATATGCAACAGGCTGGAATGGTGTTCTATAAAAATTCACGTCTTTTCCTTTTTGAAAAAGATGTGCTGGAAGTATACCACTGGATTCACAACAAAATGACGATAGAGGGAAGAGCGATAATTGCAAAGTCAGAAATTATGCGACTGGGACCAACTCATAAGGATAATAACCTCCGGTTAGCCAGTAAACTGGAACCCATATTGGAACAACTGGCATGGCAAAAGAGAATTTATTTGATTCAGAATTATAGAGGAGGTCCTGTTCATATCATCCTGCCTAATTCACTCGGTGTTTTTCAGAATCCAGGTGTGCGGCTAGACTTATTCCCTCATGGAGTCAGATGTCTTGAGCCCAGTTATGTGCCTGAAAGGGTAGCACTGAACTTACCTAATCTGACCTTCACCTGGTGAAGTCGGTGCTCATTATCGGATATTCGATATGATTATTTATTCATTCCGTATGCCAGTGCTTATAAAGATGACTGAGTGTTTTTTCATCAAAATGTGATCTACCATGGCTTCATGAGCCCTGATTCTTGCGAATTTTCGCAGAATCGCGGCTGTAGTTATGCCTGAAATTTTTGTTTATGGTCGAAGTTTGAGCGGGCGAGCCATTTGGGTGGTGATGTAGCATGATAGGCAAAGGCTTCACGATTGAATGGTTAGTCACAAGATCAGCATTCAGGAAGGCCCTTCATGGTGACCGTGGGATTACCAATAATTATCGAAGGGCCTCATTAAATATATCTGTCAGAGGAGGAGGTATACGATTAACCATGAGTGAATATTGAAGGTGAGTTAATGAAATAGTCTCTAGGTGTCTTCTGTCTCATTTAACCCATTATACATTATCTTATTGCTATTAATCATCACTACCTATTCTATCTGTAGATCATAACCATCAAGATTATTACCATGACACAATGTGATCGGAGTAATTGTAAAAAAGACATACTTAGACGTACAGAAGCCGGTAATGCAGGTCTTTGTGAATACCATTACCAGAGATTTAAGTCTAACCAGCAAAACAAAGAGAGGCGATTATTAAGTACCTGTCAGTATTGTGGGCAGTCTTTGGCAGAAACAAAAAATAAACAGTATTGTAGCGCAGCATGCCGTCAGAAAGATTCTCGTAAAGTATCTTCTGATAACACAGTAAGCATTCTGGATTCATCATACTGGCGACATATAGAAAAAACCATGAAACGCAACCCTCATTTATTAGATTCCATAACAGGCCTGGAGGATGTTTTGGATTATCATCATTTATACATTATTAAATCCCGCCATCAGCGAAGTTATGCTATTACTTCTGATGAAGGAGATAAAGGCATATTAAAACCGACACCTCTTCTTCAGCTTGCTATTTGTCATCAATACCCTAACAGTAAAGGAGGAGCTAATACGAGCAATAATCTGATGATTGCCCCTGAACTGATTAACCATAGGCTTAATGATACGATCCCTCATCAGCACCATGGTTTTCCTGGGATTAAATCAACGGGTGAATGTATTCCATTTAACGGAAGTTTGTATGATGGGCTGGTAGAGCAATATGGCGTATTAACGGTTAACGAAGAATTAAGCAGAATCACGCCTGTCAGACGGTTTCATGGTAATGCCCCAAAAGAGATTGAGTTTGGTGGCATTGAGCAACAGCTTCCATTGTTCACTCTGCTTTATGAGGAACTATGGCGTCTTGGACATCACAAGGTTTCAGAATGTCTGATGGAAATAAAACAACTATTTCACTGCTATCCACTTTATCTGGAGTTACTGGCGATTGTGGGCTTCTATGCGGTGTTATCCGGTGACCCCGATCGCATCATGGCGCTTTTATGCCGTGTTTTTAATAAATGCTTTAATAGTGCATCGTTAATGAATGAACCACACAAAAAATATCTCTCTCTGATGTATTGCTTCTTGCGTAAATACCTTCATCGCTACTTCAGCGTGGCAATAGACAACAGGGAGTCCGTGGTGACGTTTTACAATGGATTTTACTCACAGGAGATAATCGCGCCTGGAGACGCTGAAGATGAAGTTCTGTGTTATCGCTATTTCACAGGCATCAAACGTTCTGCCGCTGCCTTTTTCTATGTACCACCATGGAAGAAAACGCCAGCCGATTTATGGCTTCTTATGGGGGACGATCTGACTTTTGAGTAATAGGATTTTGGGGAGGGCTGGAGCGATAAAACTGGTCCCTGAATACAATTTTTTGAAATACTAACAAAACTTATTCCAGAAAATCTCACGCCCACATTACCTCTGTGAACAGCCGGAAGGGGACCTTTTCGGCTCTATCATTTCACAGGAGTAACCATGTCTGATTCCCCCGATACACTAGCCAGCACTGAAGCATTTCGATCACATCTTTCATTCTTACCCCAACACGCTTGTGACCGTATTCTTTCCAGACTCCAGCACGCTATTCATTACGAACCCGTAATCGGCATCATGGGTAAAACCGGTGCTGGTAAATCTTCTCTCTGCAATGCGCTGTTTCAGCAGCCGGTATGTCTGACCAGTGATCTCATGGCCTGCACCCGCGAACCGCAACGTCTGGTACTGACCGTTGGCGAACGTAGCATGACGCTGGTTGATTTACCGGGAGTGGGAGAGACACCTGAGAAGGATGAAACCTATCTCTCACTGTACCAGCAACTGCTTGCTGAGCTGGATTTGATTATCTGGGTGCTCAGGGCCGACGACCGTGCACGGGCAACGGATATCGCCACACATCGGGCTCTGCTAAACGCCGGTGCCGACCCATCGAGATTTCTGCTTGTACTGTCCCAGGCAGACCGGGTACCGCCAGTACCTGATAGCGATGAATGGCAGGCACTTCCTGATACAGAGCAATGCCTTTCTCTTGCCGTTATTAGCTCGCTGGTTGCCGGACAGCTACCGTCTTCTTTCCCGGTAATGGCTGTATCCTCACATACCGGCTACAACCTGTCATCTCTGGTGGAGCTGATGGTGCATGCCTTACCTGCACAGGCCAGTAGCGCGGTCTATCGGCAACTGAAATCCGAGCATAAAAGCGCTGAAAGCGACTCGTCCGTACGACAACGGTTTGGTGAAATGGCTGGTAGCGCCTTTGATTCCGTGATTGGCCCAAACTCGCTGCCGTCAGGCTGGCGGGCTTTGCTATGGCAGTTACGTGAAAAACTGGTGCAGCTAGCAACCGGTCTTTGGGACAAGTTTTTCAGTTGAAACCGGTAATTCATAGCCAAAAACCGCTGTTCAAAAAGCAGTATATTGATCTATAAAAACGATCAATAATGAAATATCGATCGTTTTTATCTATTAAAATATCGATAAATCATCCCTCTATTGATCGCTTTTACCTATCAAAAACAAGGGTATTTTCCTCACAGGAGTCTGACAGGCAGGGAAACAGGAATAACGACATGGACGCTAACCACACATCAGCGCTTTATCCGCTTGTTATCCCCTCGGACTATTCCTGATTAATCCACAAGGTGATATATGAAAATTCAGACAGTAATAGCAATTGTGTTATCTGCCGCTTCGGTATCGGCTCAGGCTGGTAATTGGTCAGTGAAAAACGGCTGGTGTCAGACCATGACCGAAAACGGTCAGGCGCTGGTAATGCTGAAAAATGACACTATTGGCATATTCGGACAGCTTCAGGGTTGCCCTAATGGTCCGCAGGAATTAATGGGGAGCCGCATTAGTGTCAACGGCAATATGGTTCCCACTTCCCAGATGTGCAATCAGCAAACAGGATTTAAAGCAGTTGAAGTCGAAGGGGGCCAGTCTACTACGGCAGCTAAAAAGGCGATTGTCTCCATTGCCAGCCAGGAGGTTTCAACCCTGCAAGTTTTTGGCGGACAAATGACTTTCACTCGTGGCGACATGATGAGCGTCTGCCCGAAATACGTCTCTGCTCTTCCCACCAGCACTGGGAGCAGTTCACCAGAGATAAATAAAGGTTCAGTAATGAAAGCAGCCAAACAGGCGTATACAAAAGAGTATGACAGCGAAACCGCTGAGGCCGCTGATTTTGGCAGCTATGAAGTGAAGGGAAATACAGTGGTATTTGAAGTCTACAATGCTGGATATCGAACCTACGACAAGGTAGTGGTCACTGTAGGCAATGATGGCAAGGCCACCAGTGCAAAAGTGGAATATATGGGTCGTTAACATATTCGAATAACGCCGTTAGCAGTATCAGAGGTCATGTTCTTTCGGGAGCATGGCCTTTTTCTTTTTATGCCGATGAATTCAGAAAAGGAGTTATCTATGCGCTTAGCTTCCCGCTTTGGCAGGGTCAATCTTATCCGTCGCGACCGCCCATTAACGCACGATGAAATGATGAACCACGTTCCCAGTGTATTCAGCGCTGAAAAGCATGAATCCCGTAGTGAACGATATACCTGCATTCCAACTATTACTCTACTTGAAAGCCTGCAACGGGAAGGTTTTCAGCCGTTCTTCGCCTGTCAGGCCCGTGTCCGCGATCCCGGTAAACGTGAGCACACCAAACACATGCTTCGTCTGCGTCGGGAAGGCCAAATCACGGGTAAGCAGGTGCCAGAAATCATCCTACTAAACAGCCACGATGGTTCAAGTTCTTACCAGATGCTGCCGGGATTATTTCGTGCGGTTTGCCAGAACGGGCTGATATGCGGTGAGAGTTTTGGCGAGGTGCGAGTACCGCATAAAGGAAACGTGGTAGAGAAAGTGATTGAAGGAGCTTATGAAGTGCTTGGGGTTTTTGACCGAATTGAAGAAAAGCGTGACTCAATGCAAAGCCTCATGCTTCCCCCTCCGGCTCAACAAGCATTTGCGAAAGCTGCGTTGACCTATCGTTTTGGAGAGGAGCATCAGCCAGTAACAGAAGAGCAAATCCTTGCGCCACGTCGCTGGCAGGACGAATCCAGCGATCTGTGGACCGTGTTCAATCGGCTACAGGAAAACCTGATAAAAGGTGGTTTGAGCGCTCGTACTGCCCAAGGCAAGCGTAGCCATACCCGCGCAGTGAAAGGGATCGATGGCGATCTGAAGCTTAACCGTGCTTTGTGGGTGATGGCTGAGCAAATGCAGCAGGCGCTGGGCTGAAGAGACTGCCGACTGAAAAAGGAGGATAAATGAGCACTGTAATATCACTGATACCCGCATCCGCTCCCGCCGTACCACTAGCCTTAACGCCATATGCACAGCGAACAATTCAAAGGGCCTTGAACCTGCTGGATAAACACCTGCGACAGCCCGGCGTGTCATTCCTCTCCGCAACCGAAACCCGTGACTGGTTGCGGTTAAAGATGGCTGTGCTGGAGCGGGAAGAGTTTGTCGCTCTGTTTTTGGATAACCAGCATCAGTTGCTGGCCTGCGAAACTCTGTTCACCGGCACCATCAACCATACTGAGGTCCATCCTCGCGAAATCGTAAAGGCAGCTCTGCGGCATAACGCAGCAGCGGTGATCCTCGCGCATAACCATCCCTCCGGCATGGCAGAGCCCAGCAGGGCAGACCGACTGCTCACCAGCAACCTGCAAAACACGCTGTTACTGGTTGATGTGCGGGTTCTCGACCATCTCATCATCGGCCACCGAGAGATCGTCTCGTTTGCCGAGCGGGGATGGCTATGAAAATCATCAGCAAGCGCCAAGCGATGATGCTTTACCGCCAAACGCCCGGTTCACGTCTGGCAACGTACTGTAAAGGTCGTTACCGCTGGACCGGTAGCGTCTGCCATTACACCGGTCGCCACGTCCAGGATATCAGCGGCGTACTAGCCGTTTTTGCTGAACGTCGTCAGGACCGCGACGGCCCGTATGCCATCCTGCGTAGCGTGACGCTACGATAAGTCTGGAATATCACGATGACTAAAGAACCTGTTCAGGAACACGTTTGGGGTTTGCACAGTCAAACCGTTCCATCACTCAGCGCCCGGTTAGTTCAGGAAGGTCGACGGCTGCATTTTCTGGCCGACCGCGCCACACTTCTCGGCGCATTCAGCCCGGAACAATCCGCAGCACTGGATGCGGTATTCCCGGCGTTTATCCGGGATATGGAAATCGCGCTGCTTAGCGGCAAACTTACCCCACGTGAGGTCAGACAATACACCTGTAGCCGAAACGGTTTTACCTGTGAGTCAGACACGCAGGGAAGCTGCGGTTACGTCTATATCGTTATCTATATCTGCTCCTCACAAAACGTTTTCTCTTAACCTCAGGATAGCCCTATGCAAACTTTCCCCGTACTGCCTTCACTGGCAGCAGCTTCATCACGTCTACCGCCGCTGGCAGCATGGCAAAAGCTGCTGACGTATCTGTTGGAACATCACTATGGTCTTGCACTGAATGACACCCCCTTTGGTGATGAAGACGTCATTCAGGAGCACATCGACCGTTCTTTATCGCCGATGGACGCCGTGAACTTCATTGTTGAGCGCTGTGCTCTGGTGCGCATAGATCGGAATGGTTTCAACGCTGAACAGCAGGAGCCGTATCTCACGCCGCTGGATGTATTCCGTGCCCGGCATGCTTGCAAATTGGCTCTGTCACAAATTCAGGAAGGGGGCACGCATTGATAACGGAATAAATATAAATGTGAAGGTTTCCCTGAGCCTTGATTTCCCAAGTTATATTTCTGCCCTCTCATCTGTTTATCCACTCTACGTGATGCGCCTTCCAACTCAAGGTGGGCGCATTTGATATTTACCTGTACTTTAACCAGCAGGAGGGCAGCATAGCCTATCAATATTTTCTCAACAAAATCCACTTGCGGGAGAGGATCAACCCTATGAAGGGATATTATTTTATAAACAATAAGTTAGTTGATTTGTATCATGCGTCTAGAGATTCTTGGGAGTATTCAAAAAATCTATAGCAGAGGAATGAAATGAACGAAAATGCAATGAAACTTGTTGAAAATACGATTAAAGACATGTTGCTAGGAAATACAGCAGTTACCTTTCTTTTCGCCTTTCCAATAGCTTATATAGCGAAACATGGGTTGATCTTGACACTATTGTCTCCTCCATCCCAAACCTTGCCTTGATAGCCATATCGGTGTTCTACTGGTGTGGCTTTATACCTACTTGCAATGTCTGTTTTTTGTACGGATTTTAACTTGTGGGTACAAGTGCGGGTGTAGCTATTTATCCATGCTTATAAACCACAATGATATCAGTATATTAGGTGTGAAATTCGAGTCCGGCCTTCGCACTCATCCTCTAAACACCTCCCTCCGATGCCACTCCACAAACCCTTCCCCTGGATAATTCCCTTTGACCATCGGCAAAGCAATCTGCTTACCAGCAAAATCCCAGAACAGCCGCCCAACAATTCCGCCCCCATTCACCGCCTCAGACACCAACACCCGCATACTCTCATCTAGTCCAATCGATCCCTTATCAAACGCCTTATGATGAATTGCACACAGCGCCAGCCCGTTGGTAATCTCACACGGCCCGCCAAACTGCTTCCACTTGATATGCGCGGCTTCAAGTCCAACAGAAGCGTTATCATGTCGCATGTTAAACCCGCAGATTGCACACCCATAGTTATAAGCTCGCAGCACCTGCTGGCGGAACAGCGGATCGCGAACCTTACGGATCTGTTGAATATCAAAACCCAACTCATCCGCGATCTCTTCCTGAATGCTTTCAGGAAAGTGCGCTTCAAGAATCTGCTGCGCCAGCGAGCCGATCAGATTTTTGTTCTTATTCAGCAGCGCAAAGTGTTCTTCATCAAACCCGCCTGCGACGTTATGTTCCACAAGTTCTTTAACAGGCGGTTGCTTACTGCCAGTGGTCGAACAGAACTCAGTATTCTTCAGATCCCAAAAACCGTCCCCTTTGAGCCGCCAGAAGGGCATATTTGGGTAATACGCCTTCCTCTGTGGGCCAAAGCGTTCTAGCAGGCTAAGCAACTGTTCGTGGACCTCAGTACCGTAATCAAACAGTCGCGCATGCCCCTGCTGATAGTTCGCCAGCACGTACAGAAGCAATAAAGGCTTATGCGGCGCACGCTGTTCGCCTTTGCGCCAGATAGTGATGTCGGCAATTGCCTGTTCGAGAGTTTTGCTGGAAGCCATCGCGTTACGGAAGAAGGTAAATAATTGCGATGATGCTCGTAAAACCCAGACCAATCAACCCGCAATCAACAAAACATGACCTTACCGCATCCAACCTTATTTCCTGAATCCCCCTCGCAAATTCCAAATTTCCTTTATACCAAACCACTGTATTTATATTCAGTCCTGTATAATGAGCACCAGAAATTACGCCGAACGGCAAAGGAAGTATCAAAGAGAATTTAACGAGGAATTCGCGATATGAAGGTGCTGCAACACCCCCATACCGCTAACCACAAACAACTAATCAGGAGTTGAAAATGGCTGTAACGAATTTTAAGCCAGAGTTTACTGTTTGCAAAACAGAATCAGACGCTTTCACTGGCATGATTGAAAACCGCGAGCTGGTACGCAAAAACAGCGCCCGCCGTCTGCACGGCAACCAGACCAATGCGGCACCCGTCCATCCACGCGCGGAAACGCCGCAGGACAGTGCAGCCTGCTGCGAACTCTATGCGCGCATAGACATGAAATACCTTCTTCTGGGCGGCGACTGGTTAACCCGTGCAGGCTTTATCAACGGCATGCCCGTGAAAATCCGCGCCATGAAAGACTGCATCGTGATTACGCCACAGCATACAAGAGAATTATGGGGATGCCTGGAAGGTATGAGCGTGGTGAATATAAATAAACAGAAAGTCGCGCAGTGGTTAAAAACATTTCCAGGGGCGTTGAATGATACGGGAGATATACCTATGGTGAAGCGCGGAACTGGTCTGGCAGAATAAGAATAATATCTAAAGTCTCCCTTCATTAATCCTGTAAAAGGATAAGTTAATACGGATGTGAATATACATGTCCGTATTTTTTCTTTTTTAAATTAATTATCTGTCTACGCTGGTGCACCCAATAAATCGGTTGTAACATTCTCCGCAAAGCAACAGGGAGGATTGCTATGCAGATTTGTAGGATGGATTACAACGATGTCTCCGTAGATGGAAGAAGGCTGAAACTACACGTTTATGGCGTTGGGACGTTTCCCGTTTTTTCAGGGATTGAACCTGTAACCAATATTGCTGAGTGCGCCTTTATCAGGAATGCTGCGTTACCAGTGGGTACGTACTGGATCGTTGATGCACCGGAAGGCAGTATTGCTAATCGGGTCGAGCGGTTTGTAAAAGACTTCAAGAACGGGACCGATCATTCTGAATGGTTCGGCTTGTTTAATGCATCGACCATGGCTGATAACGTATTTGTGAATGGGGTCGACAGAGGCTCATTTCGACTTCATCCATTGAGGCCGAATGGCGAGGGAGAGTCGTGGGGATGCATAACGTTCTATAATATCCCTGATTTTCAACTGGTCAGACAATCTTTGCTTGCACGTAAGAAGATTCGTGTTCCTGGTGGTAAAGGGTTGATGGCATATGGACGTATTGATGTGACAGGCAGGGCTGATTATGCTTCATGCAAAGTTAAAAAATAATATCCTGATTGGTCTGGCATGCCTCATTGCTTCCTTCTTTATCGTCCTGTTTCCTCTGGGAGGCTTGCTCGATTACTTATCTCAAGCCAGCAATGATTTTTTAAATCGCACCGGTTTGGGGTTTGCTGATGGTGAAGCAGACCCATCATTCCTGTGGGTGTTGGGGGGGATGATGGTCGTCGTTACCGTATTACTGATGAGCATCATCAGAAAGATATGCAACCTGAAGCAGGGATGAAATATTTCATAGCCGCTTTCTAAAACAATTAAGCGGCGTCATGCCAATCCCACACTCCTCCGCCCAACCTCAATCAACTCACCTCATCAAAACACCGGCACCCCCAGCCCAACTTTCACCTCCATCAACGTCGCCTGCGTCACCCCCTGCGCCCGTTCCGTCCCGCGCTTCAGCATCGCCATCAGCTCGCCTTTATCCTGCATATACATCGCCCGACGCTCCCGCATCGGCGCAATCAGCTCCTGCAAGCACGCCTCCAGCTCGTTCTTACAAACCCGATCCCCCAGTCCGCCCGCCTGATAATGCGCCTTCATTGCCGCCACTTTCTCCTTATCAGGATGAAGCGCGTCGAGATACGTAAACACCACGTTCCCCTCAATCTGCCCCGGGTCGCTCACCTTCAGGTGGTTCGGATCGGTGTACATGGCGCTGACCGCACGGTGGATCGTCTCTTCGCTGGCCGAAAGGTGCAGCGTGTTGCCGAGCGATTTCGACATCTTGGCGCTGCCGTCGATGCCGGGCAGGCGGCTGGTGTCGCTCAGCATCGCCTTACAGTGGCGCAGCACCGGGTCGGGCAGCAGGCTGTTCATCTTGTGCACAATCTCGTTGGTCTGCTCAATCATCGGCAGCTGGTCGTCGCCGACGGGCACGCACTCGGCCTTAAACGCGGTGATGTCCGCCGCCTGGCTGATGGGGTAGGCCATAAACCCGACCGGCAGCGAGCGGGCGAAGCCCTTCTGCGCAATCTCGTTTTTCACCGTCGGGTTACGCTCCACGCGGGCGACGGTGACGATGTTCATATACAGCATCGTCAGCTCGGCGAGGGCGGGCAGGGCGGACTGCAGGCAGATAGTGGTCAGGTTCGGGTCGATGCCGGCGGCGAGGTAGTCGGCCAGCACTTCGGGGATGTTGTCGCGAATTTTCTGCGGGTTGCTGCCGTTGTCGGTCAGCCCCTGCAGGTCGGCAATCAGCACAAACTGGTTGTGGGTGTGCTGGAGCGCCACGCGCTGGCGCAGCGATCCGACGAAGTGGCCGAGGTGCAGCGGGCCGGTTGGGCGGTCGCCGGTGAGGATGGTTTGCGGGTTCATAAAGACTCCTTAACGTTGTAATGCCGAAAGGGGTCTTGGAAATGTGAAAGCCGCCTTTCGGCGGCTATCTGAAAATGGGGAAAACTACTCCGTGCCGCCTTTAAGAAGGCAGCCACCAGCGGTTTACGGTGAGCACGGCGTGGTTTATGTTCATCTCTTTACCGTATCACGTCCGGCGCGAAAAACAAAAGGGCACGTCATGCTGCAATCACTCAACCACCTGACCTTCGCGGTCAGCGACCTGCAAAAAAGCGTCACCTTCTGGCACGAGCTGCTGGGGCTTGCGCTGCACGCCCGCTGGAATACCGGGGCCTATCTCTCCTGTGGCGATCTGTGGGTCTGCCTGTCGTACGACGAGGCGCGCCAGTATGTGCCGCCGCAGGAGAGCGACTACACCCACTACGCGTTTACCGTCGCGGAAGAGGATTTTGAGCCGTTCTCGCACAGGCTGGAGCAGGCGGGCGTCACCGTCTGGAAGCAGAACAAAAGCGAGGGGGCGTCGTTCTATTTTCTCGACCCGGACGGGCACAAGCTGGAGCTGCACGTGGGCAGCCTCGCCGCGCGGCTGGCGGCGTGTCGCGAGAAGCCCTATGCGGGCATGGTGTTTAGCTCAGACGAGGCTTGAGGCGCGTACCTTCAGCCTGCCCGCCAGCGTCACGTGCGTGGCGGCATCTTCCTGATTGCACAGGTACTCCACCGCCAGCCGTCCCAGCTCGCTGTAGGGTAGCTGGATACTGGTCAGCGGCGGGGTGAGCTGCTCGGAAATCTTCTGGTCGTCGTAGCCCGCCAGCAGCATGTCCTGCGGGATGCGCACGCCGTTCACCGCCAGCGCCTGATAGCAGCCAATCGCCAGCCAGTCGCTGGCGCAGAAGATGGCGTCCGGGCGCTCGGCCAGTTCCAGCAGGGAGGTGGTGGCGGTAAAGGACTCGCTGAACTGCCAGTTGGTCTGGCGCACCAGGCCGTCGTCGCACGCGAGTCCGGCCTGCTGCAGCGCCGCCCGGTAGCCTGCCAGACGCTGGCGGGAGGCCTCCATCCAGCTCTCGCCGGTGATGTGGGCGATGCGCGTGGCCCCGCAGGCGATGAGGTGTTTAGTCACCTGGAAAGCGTTGGCGTAGTCGTCCGGGATAAACGACGGCAGCAGCGGCGAGCCGGGGTCGCGCTGGTTGAGCAGCACCAGCGGGATGCGGGTGCAGTCCTGGAAGGCCGTCATGTCCACCAGCGTGGTGACCGGAGACGCGAGAATAATCCCAATGCAGTTACGCTTCTCCAGTTGGCGGATGATGTTCAGCGCCAGCTCGATATCGTCGCCGTAGTCGTACACGGTGAGCAACGTCTCGTTGCGCCACGCCGCTTCCCGCGCCTGGCTGATGGCGTCGATAAACGGGTCGAAGCTCTGCATGGAGCTCACCAGCAGGGCGATCTCTTCCTGGTTGCGCGGGGCGTGTACGGCGGGGAGGCGGTCATAGCCGAGCTCGGTAGCCACATTAATCACCCGCTGGCGGGTGTCGTCGCTGAGCTTGATGTTGCGGGACTGGTTAAGCACCAGCGATACCGTCGCCTGCGACACGCCCGCAGCCCGCGCAATATCGTTCATCGTCACTTTCGTTTTTCGCTTCATCCGTCCTCTCCCTTTCGCGACTTCGCATCATACCCTAACCGCACGCTTTAGCGCCGTCGATCACGTTTCTCATTCATCGAAGCGTGAACTTTGTGAGGGGCATCGCTTTTCTCAACGCCGTGATTTGCGCATTTATCCCGCAACTAATATTTATTAGCTAAATATTATCAGTAAGAGGACGCGTAATGAAAGAGCAGTGGAGCAGGGAGCAGGCACAGGCGTGGTATCAGCAAAAAGGCTGGCTGTGCGGGTTTAACTATCTGCCGTCGACGGCGGTGAACTGGACCGATATCTGGCAGAAGGAAACCTTCGATGCCGCAACCATCGAGCGCGAGCTGGGCTGGGCGGCGGAGGCGGGCTATAACACCCTGCGCATCAACCTGCCGTTTATCGTCTGGGAGCACGACCGCGACGGGCTGATGGCGCGCATCGACCGGTTTTTGACGATTGCCGACGGCCGCGGCTTCAGCACCATGCTGACCCTGATGGACGACTGCGGTTTCTCCGGCGACGAGCCGTACCTTGGCCCGCAAAAGCCGCCGGTGCCGGGCAAGCACAACAGCCAGGCGGCGGCGAGCCCGGGGCGCGATAAGGTGTGCGATCCCGACTGCTGGGCAGACATTGAACGCTATATCCGCGACGTTGTTCGCCAGTTCCGCGACGATAAGCGCGTGCTGCTGTGGGATCTCTACAACGAGCCGGGCAACCGCGGCATTTTCGCGACGGGCACGCAGGAGGTGCAGTACGACGCGAAGCTGGAGACCTGCGCTCACGAGTTAATGAAGCTGGCGTTCAAGTGGGTGCGTGAAGAAGATCCGACCCAGCCGCTCACCGTCTGCGCGTGGCGCCTGCCGCCGGAAGAGGAAGGCGAGACGTTCTTTCAGCATCCGCTGGACCAGACCGCGCTGGCGCTCTCGGACGTGGTGAGCTTCCACGCCTACACCCACACCGGGCGCATGACGGCGATTACCCAGCAGCTGCAACAGCTCGGCCGCCCGCTGTTCTGCACCGAATGGCTGGCGCGCCACGTGGGCAGCACCATTGAAGAGCAGCTCCCGCTGATGTACGCGGCGAAGGTCGCGCCGTACCAGTGGGGGCTGGTGCGCGGCAAAACCCAGACGTGGCTGCCGTGGCCGGTGGTGATGAAGGAGTCCACGGACTACTGCCGCCTCTGGTTCCACGACGTGTTCGAGGAGAACGGCATTCCGTTCTCGCGCCGTGAAATCGCCCTGATGCAGCAGCTGCGCAAGATCGCCCCGAAGGCACAAGGCTAATAATATCGACCCGGCGGCCGACCGCCGGGCAACCAGGCAGGCATATATCAATGGCAACGACAATGAAAATACCGTCTCGCGAGCTGTGGTCTTATTTTGGTTATGGATTAGGTCAGTGTTTTAGCTTTGGTTTAGTGGGTTCGTTTATTAACTATTTTTACACCGACGTGCTGGGGATCTCGGCGCTGGCGGCGAGCACCATCTTCCTGATTGCCCGAGCGTGGGACGCGGTTCACGATCCGCTGTTTGCCAGCATTATGGATACCATTAACAGCCGGTTCGGCAAGTTTCGCCACTTTTTGCTGATCGCCCCGCTGCTGATCACCGGCGTCACGCTGCTGTCGTTCTATAAAATCGAAGCGGACATGACCACCAAAATCCTCTACGCCGGGGTGACCTACATCCTGTGGGGGACGCTGTACGCCATCTCCGATATCCCGTTCTGGTCGATGTCGTCGGTGATGACCAACGACTCCGCCCAGCGCACCCGCGCGGTGACGGCGGCGATGCTCGGGGTGAACGCGGGGATTGCCTGCGCCAATATCTTCTTCCCGAAGCTGGCGGCGTTCTTCGCCCAGTACAGCAACGATAAAGGCTACTTTATGGCGGCGCTGGTGATGATGCTGGTGGGCCTGCCGCTGATGCTCAACGGCTTTATGCAGATCAAAGAGCGCGTGCCGCCGAGCCCGGAGAAGGTGACCATCCGCGACACCTTCCACAACCTGCGCCAGAACAAGCCGCTGTTTATCGTCCTGCTGTCGTTCTTCTTCTGCGTGTTTCACAACGTGGCGGGCGGGCTGTATATCTACTTCTTTATCAACAACCTGGGCGACGGCAGCCTGCAGATGGCGATTGGCGTGATGGGAATTGTGGCGGCGGTGCTGTGCCTGGTCGCGCCGATGCTGACGCGCCGGATGCAGAAGCGAAAGCTGTTTATGATCCTCTGCGGGCTGGACGTAGCGGTGCGCGTGGTGATGTGGTTTGTCGGGTATCAGCAGGTGACGATGCTGTTTATTCTGCTCGGCCTGAGCACGCTGTTCGTGATGATGACCAACATCCTCACCTCGTCGATGATTGCCGACACCATCGAGTACGCGGAGTACCACACCCACAAGCGCTGCGCGGCGATCACCTTCTCCGGGCAGACCTTTACCGGCAAGATGTCGGTGGCGGTGGGCGGCGGGTTAATCGGCGTGTTTCTGACGATGATCGGCTACGTGCCGCAGGCGCAAATCCAGAGCGAGGGCGTGCTGTCGGGGCTGTTCTTCGGGATTTGCCTGCTGCCGGCGATTGGGTCGCTGATCCGAATCGTGTTTATGTCGCGCTTTACCTTCACCGAGGAGAAGCATGCCGAGATTTGTCGGCTGCTGGCGGAGCGGAACGCGTCTGCGAAAGCGCCGGGTGGCGGCTGCGCCTTACCCGGCCTACAGGACCAGCCCTTGTAGGCCTGATAAGCGAAGCGCCATCAGGCTTCGCATTTAAAGCATTACAGCGACTTCACAAACGCCAGCAGATCTTCGTTGAGCTGGTCCTGGTGGGTCAGCGCGAAGCCGTGCGGCGCGTTGTCGTACACCTTCAGCGTGGCGTTTTTGATCATCTCTGCCGCCAGCTTGCCAGTGCTTTCAAACGGCACGATCTGGTCGTTGCTGCCGTGGATCACCAGCGTCGGCACGTCGATTTTCGCCATATCCGGGCGGAAGTCGGTTTCGCCGAACGCGGTCACGCAGTCGATGGTGCCTTTTAGCGACGCCAGCAGGGCGATGTTCAGGGTCTGGGTCAGGGCACCGGCAGAGACGGTCTGCCCGGCGTTGATGCCGTAGAACGGCGTCGCGAAATCGCTGATGAACTGGGCGCGATCTTTACGCAGCCCGTCGCGAATGCCGTCGAATACGCTCTGATCCACACCCTGCGGGAAGGTATCGGATTTGCCGAAGATCGGCGTCACCGCGCCCAGCAGCGCCAGACCGGCGACGCGCGCGCTGCCGTAGTTGTTAATGTAGCGCGTCACGTCGCCGCCGCCCATGGAGAAGCCCACCAGCGTCACGTCCTGCAGGTCCAGGGTGGTAATCAGGTCGTTGATGTCGGACGCAAAGGTGTCGTAGTCGTAGCCGTTCCACGGCTGATCCGAGCGGCCAAACCCGCGACGGTCAAAGGCGATGGCGCGGAAGCCGCGCTCGGCCAGGTAGTTCAGCTGGCTGTCCCACATGTCGCCGTCCAGTGGCCAGCCGTGGCTGAAGAGAACCGGTTTGCCCGCGCCGCAATCTTTGTAGTAAATCTGCGTGCCGTCTTTTGCCTTAAACGTTGCCATAGTGTGTTCCTGTGCAGGTGATGATTATGGTTATACCGGCGCGACCAGGTAGCGAATTGCCGGTGATGTTGTGCCCTGATGAAAAGCCAGAACGCGGCTCTGCAGCAGGAGGTCATTCATGGTGTGGCGCTCCTGCTGGCGCAGATGCTCAATCCACGAGCCCATCAGGAAGGTCTCGATAAACAGGCCGGGACGCTCGATATCTTCGTATACCGCCCAGCTCATCGCCCCGGCGCGGCGGCGCACACGGCGCAGCTCGTGGACCGCCTCGAGGAAGGCCTTGGTGTTCTGCGGGTCGATGATGTACTCGTGCGACACCAGTACCGGACCGCGCTCGTTCGGCAGGTCAATCTCCACGCCGTCCAGCGGCTGGCCGCTCAGGTCGAGGTTCAGGTCAGGATCTTTGCCCAGCTTCCAGCGGAACACCGTCGCGCTCGCCAGCACCATCCCCAGCGTGGCGACCACCAGCGAGGTCGGGGTGCCGAACTGCGACGCGATCTGCCCCCAGATGGCGCTGCCCGTGGTCATCGAGCCGAAGAACACCGTCAGGTAAACCGCCAGCGCGCGGGCCTTCACCCAACGGGCGGCGCTGCGCTGCGCGCCGAGGTTGAGGGTCGACAGCACCGCAATCCACGCGAAGCCGGTGAAAAACTCAAACAGGTTGAGCAGCCAGAAGTGGCGTACGAACGCCAGCGCCAGCATGGTGAGAGCAAACGTCAGGCTGGCGGCCACCATCAGGCGGTCGGCGTTCAGCCGCTGGCGCAGACGCGGCAGCAGGATGGCCCCGGCAATCGCCCCCAGACCAATGCACGCCAGCATCACGCCGTAGCCCGCCGGGCCTAAGCCCAGCTCGCGGCGCGCCACCAGCGGCAGCAGGGCCCAGCCCGCGCTGCCGAAAACGAAGAAGGCCACGGTGCGCACCAGCACGTTGCGCAGTACCGGCGCGGCGTGCACGTAGCGAATCCCGGAGCGCACCGCAGAGAAGAAGTGCTCCGGCGGCAGGCGCTGTATGGACGGGGCCGGACGCCAGCGCCACAGCACCCACGCCACGCCGACCACGGAGAGCGCGTTCAGGGCAAACACCATCCACGGCCCGGCGAGCGAGAGCAGGAAACCACCCAGAGCGGGGCCAATCGCCCGGCTGATGTTCACCCCGAGCGAGTTGAGCGCCACGGCGGCGCCCAGCTCGGGCTTGCTCACCAGATCGGGCACCACGGCCTGGAACGGCGGCGAGCTCATCGCCGCGCCCACGCTCAGCAGAAACGTCGCCACCAGCAGAACGGTGGGGGTGACGTGTCCGGTGAAGGAGAGCACCGTCAGCCCGGCGGCGGCGATGAACACCCACAGCTGGGAGAAGAGCAGGTATTTACGTCGGTCGACGATGTCCGCCATCACCCCGGACGGCAGGGCGAAGAGGAACATCGGCAGGCTGCTGGCCGCCTGTACCAGCGCGATATCCAGAGGATCGGCGCTCAGGGTCAGCATGCTCCAGTTGATGCCGACGTCGCTCATCCATGAGCCGACGTTAGAGACCACCGTGGCGATCCACAGCATGCGGAACACCGGCTGGCTCAGCGGCTGCCAGGGCGAAACCGTCGGTGCGGACGTCGTCTCGACGTGGGCGTCGCGAACGTCGTTAACCTGGGTCATGCGAACCTCTCCGTTGCCTTACGCTGCAGCCGCCACTGGCCCGGCCCGGTGAAGGCAAGGGTGGTGAAGATAATCAGCAGCAGCCAGCCAAACTGCCCTTCGGCAATCGACCAGTTCGGGTGGACCGCCAGCATCGCCACCAGCAGCACGGCGATAATCGGCAGGCACGCCAGGCGGGTGTAAACCCCCGCGATGATAAACAGCGGGCAAATCACCTCGGCGACAATTGCCGGGATCAGGCTGGCGTAAGGCCCGAGGCCGAACGGATCTTCAATGCGCGTCAGCTCTTCGCTGAAGTGCAGCACCTTCGGCAGGCCGTGCACGTACAGCAGCAGCAGGCTGCCGGTGATGCGCAGGAAGAACAGCCCCAGGTCGACCCGGGGCGGGGTAACGGTGTTTTTCATCAGAATGCAAAGCAGCTGCAGCCCAGCGCCCCCCAGAAAGCGTTATCGTCGGACACCGGCATCTCTGAGGTGCGGGCGAAATCATGCTGATGGCTGTGAACCCCGCACGGGCCGCTGCAGTGGTGGACCACACTCATGCCGACGCGTGCAGCCTGCGGCGGCGCGCTGCGGTAGTGGCCCGGCACCTTCACCACCGGGGACCACTCGGGCAGGACCGGAATGGCAGGCGGTGAAAGCGGGCCAAAGCTGCCTGCGGCGTAGACGATGTCGCCGTTTACCACCGTCAGGACGGACTCGATGCCCTTGATCTCCTCTTCCGGCACGCGGAAGAAGTCTTTGCTCAGCACCGCCAGATCGGCGAGCTGGCCGACCTTGATCTGCCCCTTCTGATTCTGCTCGCTGGAGAACCACGCGCTGCCCTGGGTCCAGAGCATCAGGGCGGTATCGCGGTCCAGACGGGCGCTGTGGTCGTACATCTGCATCCCGCCGACGGTGCGGCCGGAGACCAGCCAGTAGAGCGCGGTCCACGGGTTGTAGCTCGCCACGCGGGTGGCGTCCGTCCCTAAGCCTACCGGCACGCCGGTCTCGAGCATTTTCGCCACCGGCGGCGTATGGCGGGTGGCTTCGATGCCGTAACGCTCGGCGAAGTATTCGCCCTGGAAGGCCATGCGGTGCTGGACGGCAATGCCGCCGCCCAGTTCTTTGATGCGGTCGATGTTGGCCTGGGTAACAGTTTCAGCGTGGTCGAAGAACCAGTGCAAGCCGTTGAACGGAATGTCCCTGTTCACCTTCTCGAACACGTCCAGCATGCGGCTGATGGATTCGTTGTAGGTGGCGTGCAGACGGAACGGCCAGCGGTGCTCCACCAGGTGGCGCACCACGCGCTCCAGCTCGTCCTCCATGCCCGGCGCGAGGTCCGGGCGCGGTTCGAGGAAGTCTTCAAAATCGGCGGCGGAGAAGACCAGCATCTCGCCCGCGCCGTTGTGGCGGAAGAAATCGCTGCCCTGGCCCGGCGTGAGCATGTCGGTCCATTTTTCAAAGTCTTCCAGCTCGTGGCCCGGACGCTGGGTAAACAGGTTGTAGGCGATGCGGATGGTCATCTGCTTTTTCTCGTGCAGCTCGGCGATCACCTCGTAATCTTCCGGGTAGTTCTGGAAGCCGCCGCCCGCGTCGATGGCGCTGGTCAGCCCCAGGCGGTTCAGCTCGCGCATGAACTGGCGCGTGGAGTTGACCTGCTGCTCCAGCGGCAGCTTCGGCCCTTTGGCCAGCGTGGCGTAGAGGATCATGGCGTTCGGACGGGCAATCAGCATCCCGGTCGGGTTGCCGTTGGCGTCGCGCTGGATCTCCCCGCCCGGCGGGTTTGGCGTGTCTTTGGTGTAGCCGACCACCTTCAGCGCGGCGCGGTTGAGCAGGGCGCGGTCGTACAGGTGCAGGATAAAGACCGGGGTGTCCGGCGCGGCGTCGTTAATTTCGTCGAGGGTCGGCATGCGGCGCTCGGCAAACTGAAACTCGGTCCAGCCGCCCACCACGCGCACCCACTGGGGCGACGGCGTGCGCAGGGCCTGCTCTTTCAGCATCCGCAGGGCGTCGGCCAGGGACGGCACGCCCTCCCAGCGCAGCTCGAGGTTGTAGTTCAGCCCGCCGCGAATCAGGTGCAGGTGCGAGTCGTTCAGGCCGGGGATGGCGGTGTGGCCTTTTAAGTCCACCACTAAGGTGGCGTCGCAGTGGTGTTGCATCACCTCGGCGACGGTACCCACTTCCAGAAATTTTCCGTCGCGCACGGCAACGGCTTCCGCGACGGGGTTCTCGCGATCGACGGTGTGAAACTGGCCGTTAACCAGAATGAGATCGGCTTTACCGAGGGTAACCATAAACTGCTCCTGACTGAGAGGGGGAATGGTCAGGATTATGGGAACCGGTTTCGGCAAAGATCCAGTTATACAATAGGATAGGTATACCAAAGTATAACTATACCTAAGGTTAACTATACGAAGAGATAATTACGCGCAGGGACGGAAAACCGCAGGATGAGGGTGACTTTATCGTCGCGGCGCTCGCGGCGATTTCACCCTTAACCACTGGAAAATGCTATGACCTCTTCAAAGCTCGAAGTGTTAACCCCTGCGAACTGTCAGATCATCTTTATCGATCACCAGCCACAGATGGCGTTTGGCGTGCAGTCTATTGACCGCCAGGTGCTGAAAAACAACACCGTGGCGCTGGCGAAAGCGGCTAAGGTGTTCAACATCCCGACCATCATCACCACCGTTGAGACCGAAAGCTTCTCCGGTAACACCTATCCTGAGCTGCTGGACGTGTTCCCGGGCCAGGACATTCTGGAGCGTACCTCCATGAACTCCTGGGACGACCAGAAGGTGCGCGACGCGCTGAAGGCCAACGGCAAGAAGAAGGTGGTGGTTGCCGGCCTGTGGACAGAAGTGTGCAACAACAGCTTCGCCCTGTGCGCGATGCTGGAAGGCGATTACGAAATTTATATGGTGGCGGACGCGTCTGGCGGCACCTCCAAAGAAGCCCACGACTACGCGATGCAGCGTATGATCCAGGCGGGCGTGATCCCGGTGACCTGGCAGCAGGTGATGCTGGAGTGGCAGCGCGATTGGGCGCGTAAAGAGACCTACACCGCGGTGATGGATATCGTGCGCGAGCACTCCGGCGCGTACGGCATGGGCGTGGATTACGCCTACACCATGGTGCACAAAGCGCCGTCTCGCCAGAAGAGCGAGCACCGCACCTTAGCGCCGGTTCCGGCTCGCTAAGCCCCGCTGGCGGGCTGGTCCCTCATCCGGCTCGCCGCTGCCTCTTTCTCTGGAGTTCACAATGAGTACTGGGCTGATATCCCTTGCCGCAGGCGTGTTGATTGGCCTGATGTATGCCGTACTGAAGGTGCGCTCTCCCGCACCGCCCGCGCTGGCGCTGATTGGCCTGCTGGGGATGCTGGCAGGTGAACAGGCGACGCGGCATCTGTTATCCCGCGACGGCGCGCCCCCTCCTCAGGTAACCGTTCCGCAGGCCAACTCGCAGACGGGAGCGTCGTCATGAAAGCATGGATAATTTCGCTGGTGTGCGGCGTGGTTGCTGGGGTAATTTACGCCCTGCTCGACGTCCATTCCCCGGCGCCGCCGGTTGTTGCCCTGCTTGGCCTGTTTGGCATGCTGGTGGGCGAACAGCTCATTCCGGTGGGACGGCGTTTACTGAGTCGCGAACCGCTTACCCTCGCCTGGTTTCGTCACGAATGCGTGCCGAAAATCAGCGGCACGGCGCCCCCTGCGCCCACGAAGGACGATCGCGACGTTTAATGATTTGTGAGAGGAAAGACAGCATGACGCTGCCGTGGCGCATTGCCATCATTGATGACGAACGATCCGTCCGCAGCGGGCTGAGTAATCTCCTGGAGTCGGAAGGCTATGCCGCCGATACGTTTGATTCGGCAGAGGTGTTTCTTAGCCATCCGCTCGCCCTGTCCGGCGCGGCGCTGGTGATCGCCGATATCAAGCTGCGGGGCATGAGCGGCCTGGAGCTGTTTGAAAAGCTGCGGCTGCTGGCCGTACCGCCTCCGCCCGTGATCTTTATCTCCGGTCATGCTGATGAAAATATGCAGCGGTACGCTCTCGGTCTGGGCGCCGCTGCATTTTTGCGTAAGCCCATTAACATCGATATTCTGCTGGATCATATTCAGCGGGAGCTGGCCCGCCGACAATAAGGATCGCGGATGAACGAACACGAGCAGCCTGCATTCTGGCCCGCCCAGGGGAATCTTCACCAGGGGCGGGTTTTTGTCCTTAAAGAGGATGTGATTTTTACCGTGCTGGCGCAGGAGGGCGGTATCGCCTGGATGCACGCGCGACATCCCCATTCCGGCGGCTCGTTCATTATCGCCACCGCGGTAAGCGATGAAGAGGAAGAGCGCGCCACCCGGCTGCTCAAAAACGAGTTTGCGCTGCGCGACGTGCTGCAGGACAGTTGGGCCATCCGCGCCGTTGCTTCCACCCAGTACCGGGGGCGCTTCGCGCTGGTGTATGCCCCGTTTGCGCTTGAGCTGCTGGCGCGGCGCGCGGGCAGGGCGATCTCGGGCATTGCGCGCTTTATCGAAATGGCGATCCAGATCTGCGTTCCCCTGCGCCAGATGCATCTGCAAAACCTGATCCACGGCGATATCAAACCCGGCAGTATTTTTGTTCAGCACGATGCTACCTGCCGTCTGGGCAGCTTTGGCCTTTCCAGCAGCCTCTCCGATGCCATCACCCAGACCCGGCTTGCCGTTTCAGGCGGTACGCCCGCGTATATGTCGCCGGAGCACACCACCCGCACCCAGCGCCCCGTCGACGGCCGCAGCGATCTTTACAGTCTCGGCATGGTGCTGTATGAACTCCTGACCGGACGCCTGCCGTTTGAGCTGGGGGAGGACGATCGGGCCAACTGGGCGCACTACCATATTGCCTCGGCGCCGCTGGCCCCGGACGCGATCCGCCCGGACGTGCCGGAAATGCTGTCGACCATCATCCTGAAGCTGCTGGAAAAGCACCCCGATAACCGCTACCAGACGGTCGACGGGCTGATTGCCGACCTCCGCCGCTGCCAGGCAACGCTGACCTGCGAGGGCGAGATCGTCGCCTTTACCCCCGGCCAGCAGGATCGCACCCCGGCGATCCATCTGGCGGACTCCCTGTTCGCGACCCATCCGCAGGCGAACGACGTCATTGCCGCGTTTAAGCGGGTGGGGCAGAAACTGGTGCCGGAGCTGGTAACGATCGGCGGGCCGTCGGGGATCGGCAAATCGTCGATCATCGCGACGGCGCTCAAAACGCTGCAGCAGCGCACGGTGCTGCTGGCGGTGGGCAAAGTCGACCAGTTTTCACCGTCGCTGCCCTACGGCGTATTAAGCTCCGCGTTCCGTATCCTGACGCTGCACCTGCTGGGGCTGCCCGCAGAGGACGTGGCGAAGTGGAAAATCCGCCTCTCCCGCGCCCTGGAGGGGCACGAGGCGCTGGCCGTTAGCCTGGTGCCCGAGCTGGGCCTGCTGCTGGAGAGCAAGCCGCGCTTCTCGGCGGATACGTTTTCCATTGATGCCCGGGCGCGTTTCAGCCATATGGTGCTGGCGCTGGTAAAAACCTTTGCCTCGCAGGGCTGTCCGCTGGTGCTGGTGCTCGACGATCTCCAGTGGAGCGACACCGTCAGCCTGCATACGCTCAAATATCTGCTGATGAACTGCGGCGCTGTTCCGCTGCTGGTGGTCGCGGCCCACCGGGATATCAGTTCCGTGTCCGACGCCGCCCTGCAGGCGCTGCTGGCAGGCCTGCCGGAGGCGGCGCAAAACGCGAGCGAGATTGTCCCGCAGGCGCTTTCCGTGAAAGCGGTGGCGCGCTGGCTGGCGACAGTATTTCGCACCCGCAGCGCGGCGACGACCGACCTCGCCACGCTGATCCACGAAAAGACGGGCGGCAACCCGCTCTTTGTGCACGAGTTTTTCCGCCGCATCGTCGATGACGGCCTGGTGGTGCACAACAAATATCAGGACAAGTGGCACTACGATCTGCAGGCGATCCGCGCCAGGCATTACACCGAAAACGTCGTCACTCTGGTGCTGGAGCAGCTCGAAGAGCTGCCCGACGAGACGCGCCGCCTGCTGGGCAGCATCGCCTGCCTCGGCGGCACGGGCGAGATGGAGATGATCTGCCGCGTGGTTGGCCTGTCGATGGCGGAAATGCGCTATGCGCTACACCCGGCGGTGATGGCCCAGCTCATCGTGCTGACGGAAAAAAAGTACGCCTTCACCCACGACCGGGTGCAGGAGGCGGCCTTTGCGCTGCTGGATCGGCATGAGAAAAGCCATATTCACCTGACCACCGCCAGCCTGCTGGCCGACGCCGCGCGTCAGGCGGCGGGGAACGAGCTGCTGTTCCGCGCCGTTCACCACGTCACGGCCGCGCTGGACAGCATCCAGCCCGCGCCGCAGCGCCAGATGTTCCGCGAGCTGAGCCTGCTGGCCGCGCGACGCGCGAAGCGTTCGGGAGATTACCTTTCGGCGCTCGGCTATATCCAGACCGCCAGAGCGCTGGGCAACGCCGGGACGGTGTCAGACTTTATGCTCGATATCGAAGAGGCGGGCTGCGAGTTTGCGCTGGGGCATCTGGAGCGCACTCGCGAGCTGTGTGATGCCATTCTCGGCTGCCCCGGCGGGCTGACCGAAAAGGCGCTGGCGGCCAACCTGCTGGTGGAAGTCTACATTCGCCAGTCGGATAGCCGTCTGGCGCTGGAGGCGGCGCTCTGCTGGCTGGGGATTTTCGGGATCCAGATTAGCCGCCATCCGGAAGATGCCGACTGCGACGAGGCATGGGCGCTGTTTTGCAACCGCACGGCCGACGCGCCGCAAAACCTGTTTGCCCAGCTGTCGCGGATGGATAACCCGGAAACCGAAGCGGTGATGAACCTGCTCTACAGCGCCAGCATCTGCGCCAGCTTCATCTGCCCGCGCCTGCACTTTTTGCTGCTCTGCCGCATGATGCACCTGACCCTCGACCACGGCATTACAGGCGCATCCACCACGGCGATGGCCTGGTTTGGCGTGCTGATGGGCCACCGCTACGCCGAGTACCGCCTCGGGTTCCAGTACGGCACCCTGGCCCGCGAGCTGGTCAATCGCCACGGCTACGATGCCTTCGAAGCCAAAACCCTGCTGCCGCTCGACCAGCTCAGCGTCTGGACCCAGCCTTTATCGTTTACCATCGAGTGCGCGAAGGCCTGCTTCACCTCGGCGGTGACCCACGGGGATATGACGATGGCCTGCTTTGCGGCCTGCCACCAGGTGATTAACTTCCTCTCGCGGGGCGATCACCTGGACGGGGTGCTGACCAGCATCGATCGCGGCCTGGCGTTCGTGCGTAAAACCCACTTCCAGGACGTGGAAACCATTTTGATGGTTCAGCGCGGCTACGTTGAGTTCCTGCGCACGCCGGTCATCGGCACCTGGACCGCGTCGCAGGTATTGCCCGAGGCGCTGCTTCCCGCGTCGCCGGAGCAGGCGCCGGAGAAGAACGCCACCATGCTGTTCTGGTACTGGCTCTACCGCGGCATGGCGCATTTTACCTGCGGGGAGTATGCCGACGCGCAGGCGGATCTCGAGATGGCGGGCTGGTACGCGTGGTCTGCGCCGGGGCATATCCATCTGCTGGACTACCATCTTTACAGCGCTCTGGCGCTGTCGCGTCAGCTGACGCCGGAGACCTTCTCGGCAAATCACCGCCGCAGCATTCACGCCCACTACGACAAAATTGCCCTCTGGGCGCGCATTAATCCCGGCACGTTCGCGGATAAAGAGGCGCTGATCTACGCCGAAATCGTGCGTCTGGACGGGATGAACAGTATTGCGCTGGAGCAGTATGAGAAGGCGGTCCGGCTCTCCCGCGAGGGCGGGTTTAACCCGATCAACGCCCTGGCCCACGAGCTGGCGGGGCGCTTTGCGCTGGCCTGCGGCTACCCGACCGCCTCGGATGCGCACTTCCGCGGCTCGATTGCCGCCTGGGGACGCGCGGGTGCGCAGGCCAAGGTACGCCAGCTGGAGCAGGATTTCCCGCACCTGCTGGCCTCCGGGCAGGCCAGCGCCTACGACACGGTGGCCTTCGCTCAGAACGAGACCATCCGCGATCTGCAAAGCGTCATCAAAGCCTCCCGCGCGCTGTCGGAAGAGATTAACCTTGAGCGCTTAATCGAAAACCTGATGACCATCCTGCTCGAACGCGCCGGGGCGCAGCGCGGCCTGCTGCTGCGCGTGAGCGAGAGCCTCATCCCGGAGATCGAGGCCAGCGCCTGGACCAGCACCGAGGGCGTGCGGGTGCGGATCCTGAAAGATGTGCCGACGGCGACCGACCTGCCGCTGTCGGTGCTGGCGGCGGTGATCCGCACCGGGCAGGAGATCCGCACCGGCAGGCCGGAGGAGTTCCATCCCTTCAGTCAGGACCCCTATCTGGTGACCTCGGGGGCGGCGGTCATGTGCGTCCCGATGTTCAAACAGGCACGGCTGGTGGGTGTGCTGTACCTGGAAAACCGCCTGATGCCGGAGGTCTTCACCGCCGAGCACTCGCGCGTGGTGAGCCTGCTGGGCGCGCAGGCCGCGGTATCCCTGGAGACGGCGCGGCTGTACGCCGAGCTGCTGGCGGAGAACATCCAGCGCCGACGGGTGGAGAAAGAGCTGCGATCCAGCCAGACCTCGCTGATGCTCGGCGAGCAGATCAGCCACACCGGCAGCTGGCGCTGGGAGCTGGAGCAGGATCTGATGTTTGTCTCGGAAGAGTACGCCCGCATTCTCGGCCTGCCCGAGCAGCAAAAGATGATCTCCATGGCGGAGTTTTTGACTTTCGTTCATGAGGACGATTACGCCCGCATCAGCGCCATCGTCACCCGGAGCGTGCGCGACGGGCTCTCCATGCGCGCGGAGTTTCGCGTTAAGCGTACCGACGGCTCAACCCGCTACATCCTCGGGATTGGCGATCCGGTGGGCGTGGGCAGCGAGGTGAACGAGTATTACGGCATCATCACCGATATCACCAGCCAGCGCGCCGCGGAGGATGCCATGCGGGTGGCGCAGGCGGATCTGGCGCGGGTGTCCCGCGCCACCACCGTCGGGCAACTGACCTCCTCCATCGCCCACGAGATCAACCAGCCGCTGATGTCGATCGTCTCGAACGCCGGGGCGAGCCTGCGCTGGCTCAACCGCGAGCCCGCCCGGCTGGACAAGGTCCGCGAAGGGCTGGAGGAGATCGCCGCGGAAGGCGCGCGGGCGGGGGAGATCATTCGCAGCATCCAGTCCCTGACGCGAAAGCAGGATCCCACCTTCTCGCGCATCGACATGCACTACCTGATCCACCATATCATCACGCTTTCGCGCAGCGAGCTGGAGCAGCGACACATTAGCGTTGATTATCTGTTAAGGGCGCAGGACAGTTTTATCACCGGCGACAGCGTGCAGATCCAGCAGGTGCTGTTGAATCTGGTGATGAATGCGGTAGAGGCGATGGCCGAGGTCAAGGATCGCGCCAGCACCATTACCCTCAGCACCGCCAACGCGGACGGGAAAGTGATCGTCGAGATCGCCGATACCGGGAGCGGCATTGAGCCCGAACGGCTGGAGCAGATTTTTGACTCGTTCTACTCCACCAAAGCGCAGGGGATGGGGATGGGGCTGACCATCAGCGCCAGCATCATCGAGCGCCACTGCGGGAAGCTGAGCGCGCGCCGCCGGGAGCCGTTCGGCACGGTGTTTGCGTTTGCGCTGCCGCTGGCGGCACAGGAAGGGTAAAGTTTACTCCGCAGACAGGCTTTAGGTCAGGCGCTCAACGGCCCTGACCAGCTCCGCCACGGAGCGCACCTGCATTTTCTCCATCACGCGGCGACGGTGCACCTTAACCGTGATCTCGCTGACGCCAAGCTCGGCGGCAATCTGCTTGTTCAGCATGCCGCTTATCGCCAGCGTCAGCACCTCATGTTCACGCGGGGTGAGGGACAGATGGCGCTGCTTCAGGGCGTAGTGCTCTTTATTGCGCTCGGCGTTGTGTTCCGCCAGCTGAAGCGCGGACTCGATGGCGTCGATCAGCGCGGTGGATTCGACGGGCTTGGTGAGAAATTCGTACGCGCCGCCTTTAATGGCGCGCACCGACATCGGGATAGTGCCGTGGCCGGTAAGAAAAATAATCGGGATCTCGCGCCCGCTGTCCTTTAGGGCGTCAGCCACCTCAAAGCCCGAGATGGTGGGCATTTGCATATCGAGGACCACGCACGACGGTAGCTCTTCAAAGCGGTGTTGAAGAAACGCTTCTGCCGATGAAAAGCCGACGGCGTTCAGGTCTGCCGAGTCCAACAGCCCGATTACGGACTGTCTGACTGCGTCATCGTCATCTACCACATACACAATGTGTTCCATTCACCGCCCCGGTGCTGATTGACATGTCGAGGATGCAAACAGTCCCGACGCTTACGTAAGAGACTGTTTATGCTGACTTTCATCTTAACACATTAACTATCATTATCATTTCACAATATGATAACCGTATGAAGATGAAGTATAGCGATACGTGACCGGGGCGGTTAAGCAACCAAAAGCTGATTTTATGCCCCAACAAGCTCGATGCGATTGCCGTCCGGATCCGCGATCACTGCTTCATAGAAGCCGTCCCCGGTCATGCGCGGGGCGCTGAGCAGCGTGCCGTTTGCCTGTGCCCGCTCGGCCATGCCGTCGACCTGCGCTTTGCTGCCGACGTTGATGGCGATATGCGCCCAGCCGATAAACTCCGGGTGGGCAGGGGCGTCGGGCAGATCCGGCAGCGTCATCAGCTCGATGGTCGGCCCGTTATCCAGCGTAATAAAGTGAGATTCGAAACCGGGACGATTTTTACTGACGTAGCGTTCGTTACTGCGGCCATTAAAAACCGTTTCCCAGAACTGAACCTGCGCCTCGAGGCTGCGGGTCCAGAGTGCGACATGGGCAATATTCATATGCTCCCTCGTTATTTGTCTGTGAGGACTTTGATCGGTAAAACAGGCTACACTCTGGTTTTGAGCGCTACAAGCTGAGGAAATAACAATGCACTACACACTGAAAGAAAGCGACAAGGATAAAGCGGAAGGGTCAAACGGCGCGGGCGCTCTGCAGCAAAAACTGCTGGAGTCCCGTTCGATTGTGATCTCCGGTGAGATCAACCAGGAGCTGGCGCAGAAAGTCATCACCCAGATGATCCTGCTGCAAAGCGTCAGCAACGATCCGATCAAGCTGTACATCAACAGCCAGGGCGGCCACGTGGAAGCGGGCGATACCATCCACGACTTTATCAAATTCATCCGCCCGGAAGTGCACGTCATCGGCACCGGCTGGGTGGCGAGCGCCGGGATCACCATCTTCCTGGCGGCGAAGAAAGAGCACCGCTACTCGCTGCCAAATACCCGCTTTATGATCCACCAGCCGCTGGGCGGCGTGCGCGGTCAGGCGACGGATATTGAGATCGAAGCGCGCGAGATCATCCGCATGCTGGATCGCGTGAACAAGCTGATCGCTGATGCCACCGGCCAGCCGCTGGAAAAAGTGAAAAAAGACACGGACCGCAACTTCTGGATGTCTCCGGCAGAAGCGTTGGACTACGGCATCGTGGGTAAACTGATTACCCATTATGACGAGCTGAAGCTGGATTAAGGTTTCGCCGTGTACGTGTCGGGTGGCGGCTTCGCCTTACCCGACCTACACGTCCTCGTTTGACCCATGACAAGTTCCCCCTCTGCCTTCTTGCCTATAATCGCGCCTGTTTCCCCTCTCACTGGTGCTATCCATGGCGTATCAACTGAACCTGAACTGGCCGGAATTTCTCGAAAAATACTGGCAAAAAAAACCCGTTGTGCTGAAAAATGCCTTCCCGAATTTTGTCGACCCGATTACCCCGGACGAGCTGGCAGGCCTGGCGATGGAGCCGGAAGTCGATAGCCGCCTGGTGAGTCATTTCAACGGCAAATGGCAGGCCAGCAATGGTCCGTTTGAGCACTTTGACGATCTGGGCGAAACCGGCTGGTCGCTGCTGGCGCAGGCGGTGAACCACTGGCATATGCCCGCGGCGGAGCTGGTGCGTCCGTTCCGCGTCCTGCCGGACTGGCGTCTGGATGACCTGATGATCTCCTTCTCCGTGCCGGGCGGCGGCGTGGGTCCGCATATCGATCAGTACGACGTGTTTATCATTCAGGGGATGGGCAGCCGCCGCTGGCGCGTGGGCGACAAGCTGCCGATGCGTCAGTTCTGCCCACACCCGGCGCTGCTGCATGTGGATCCGTTCGAGCCGATCATCGACGAAGATCTGGCCCCGGGGGATATCCTCTACATCCCGCCTGGATTCCCGCACGACGGCTTTACCCATGAGACCGCGCTAAATTACTCCGTCGGCTTCCGCGGGCCAAACGGCCGCGATCTGATCAGCAGCTTCGCCGATTACGCGCTGGAAAACGATCTGGGCGGAGAGCACTACAGCGATCCGGATCTAACCTGCCGCGAGCACCCTGGCCGCGTGGAGCAGTACGAGCTCGATCGCATTCGTCAGATGATGATCGACATGATTAGCAAACCAGATGATTTCACGAAGTGGTTCGGCAGCTTTGTTTCGACGCCGCGCCACGAGCTGGATATCGCCGCCGCCGAGCCGCCGTATGCGCCGGAAGAGGTGCTGGACGCGCTGCAGGGCGGCGAAACGCTGTCTCGCCTGAGCGGCCTGCGCGTGCTGAACATCAACGGCAGCTTCTTCATCAACAGCGAACAGCTGGAGACGGTAGACGCGAAGGCGGCGGATGCGCTGTGCCGCTACACCGAACTCGGCCAGGCGGAGCTCGGCGATGCGCTGAATAACCCAGCGTTTGTCGAGGAGCTTACCGGCCTGATTAACCAGGGATACTGGTACTTCGACGAGTAGTGGAGGGCGGCGTTGAGTGAGGCTCAACGCCGCCTCGTTTAGACCAGCATATTACACGCCTTCCAGTAGTTCAGAAGTCGTTCGTCATTGCGCTCTTTTTCCGCTTTTATTTTCATCGCCTGCGCCAGATTTTCTCGCGACACTTCATGTCCTTTCTGGACGATGTCTAATACCGCTTCACCAAGAGCCAGTGAAATTTCTGTCCGATTATTGCGAATCGTCATAAATACCTCCTCGTTGGTTGCGTTAATTTAATTATGAAAGAGAAATAACCATCCGGTAATAATTCATCTCATTCTTAATTTTTTATTTCTCTCATTTTCAACGGGTACGAAAATGAAAAGGGGATATTTTCTTCCTTATGGGCAGTAATAATCTTTCGACTCATACGGGTGCATAATCCCGTTAAGCCCAGAGATTGCCGCCATCCCCGGTGAATGGTACTGTTTGACCTGTCCTTTTCCCCATGCAGGCGTGGCATTATGCTTCAGAGTGAAAATACATCAGCGAAACGCCTGTTTTTTGTTGAGGATTTTCAGCTATTCGGCGAGCGCTATGGCATCGACTATCGTTTTCCCCAGCTAAAAGACGCAGTCGCCACCCGCACTCCCGTTCTGCAGGGGGACGTGGAAGAGATGACTCTCTCCTCGGGTATTTCCCTGACCCACTCCGACGTTCGCGTGTTACAGCCTTACGAAACGACCTCTCGCCACAGCAGCCCGCTCTATATGCTGGTCGTGCTGGAAGGGTGCGTCACGCTAACGCTCCGCGGTAACGAGTATGTAGTGCGGTCGGGTATGGCCTTCAGCGCCTGCCTCAGTGAAGAGCAGATTATGAGCGCGCGGCACGATGCGGACAGTACCCTGAAGACGCTCTCGTTTGGCGTGTACCCCAATGACGCCAGGCGTGAAAGCCTGCTGGAAACATTGCTGCTGGAGTGGCAAAGCCGGAATGCGCCTGCCGTTGTCTGGCATGTTCCCGGATTCGTGCTCTCCGGCATTCAGCATGCACAGCAGCAGGGCGTATGCGCGTTATCACGCAGACTGCTGCTGGAGGGGCTGATGTATCAGCTGCTTGGCCATGGCCTGAATCAGTACCAGCAACACCGTCCCTGTCGACCGGAGCATGCGCGTCTGGAACGCGTACGGTGCATGCTGGAACAGTCGCCTGACCAGAATCACTCCCTTGCCGAACTGGCCGCCCTCGCGGCAATGAGCCAAAGCAGCCTGCGCAGCAAGTTCCGCCAGCGCTATGGCTGCACGCTGTTTGATTATCTCCGCGACTGTCGGCTCGCGCTGGCCCGGCGCTATCTGCTGGAAGGCTATAGCGTACAGCAGGCGGCGTGGATGTGCGGCTACCAGCATGCCACAAATTTCTCTACCGCATATCGTCGCCGCTACGGTATTTCGCCCGGTGAGGTACGTAAAACGCAGTAATGCACTTTTCCCTTTCCTGCTAACGTTTCCCGTGCGGTTTGTCATCGCGCATAGGTAACCTGGCGGCACGCATAGCCGTTTGCTCTCTCAAAAAGGTAATAATTCTTATTAACAATAAGAATTATCTCTGGAGAGAGTTATGTTTGCTAAAACGCGTCTGGCACTGCTGGTGGGATGGGTTACTGGAAGTGCCGTTTTTCCTGCGCTGGCGCAGGATGCCCAAAAAACGGATACCGTGGTGGTGACGTCGCAGATGCAGTCTGCGGCCACTAAGCTTGAAACCCCTGATATCGAAACCCCGCAGTCGGTCTCTATCGTTACGCGCGAGCAGTTCGAGGAGCAGGGCGCAACCAGCGTGCGTCAGGCGGTGAGCTACACGCCGGGGGTCTACAGTAATCAGATCGGTGCCTCACACCGCTTCGACTATATCGTGCTGCGCGGCTTCTCCGACGGCAGCCTGGATAACATCTATCTCGATGGCCTGAAGATGATGGGAGACACCAACTCCCACAGCTCGCTGGTGATCGATCCTTGGTTCCTTGAGAGCGTAGAAGTGGTGCGCGGCCCGGCCTCCGTACTGTACGGGCGCTCATCGCCGGGTGGGATTGTGGCTCTTACGTCCCGTAAACCGTCGTTCGATCCGGGCGGGGAGATCAAGCTGTTCGCCGGGAACAATAACCAGCGCGGGGCGATGTTCGACGTCACCGGTGCGGTTGACGATAACGACCGCGTGGCGGTGCGCCTCAGCGGGATGACCCGCTACGCCGATTCCCAATTCGATCCGCTGAAGGAAGAGCGTTACGCGCTGATGCCGAGCCTGACCTGGCGCATCACTGACAATACCCGTCTGGAACTGATGGCCTATCTGCACCGCGATCCGGAAGGCGGCAGCCACTCGGGCCTGCCGTATGAAGGGACCGTCGTACCGCACTACGGCAAGAAAATCTCCAACACCTTCTTTGAAGGCGAGGATGATTATGACAAATATGATCGTCGTGAAAACATGGTGGGCTACAACATTGAGCACATGTTTGACAGCGGCTGGTCGGTGCGTCAGAAGCTGCGCTATGCGCATACCAAAGTGGAATTGAACCAGGTTTATGCCGCAGGCTGGCTGAATGAAACCGAGCTTAACCGCGGCTATTCGGGATCCGACGAGAAGATGAATGCCATCACGCTGGATAACCAGATCGACGGCAGCTTTGACACCTGGGCGGTGAACCACCGCGTGCTGATCGGGATGGACTACCAGGATCGCACGAATAACGTGACGGGTTATTACGGCGGATTTCCGCCGATCGACGCCTTCAATCCGGTCTACGGCGCGAAGCCGGATTACATTACGCAGTACAGCCAGGAAAAGCACAAGCTGCGCCAGACGGGGTATTACCTGCAGGATCAGATGTCCCTGGATCGCTGGCGTCTGACGCTAGGCGGGCGTTACGACCGGGTCAGCGTGTCGAATATCGACAGCTTTAACCATACCCGCAGCGATCTGGATAAGCACAACGTCAGCAGTCGCGCGGCGCTGCTGTATCTGTTTGATAACGGCGTGGCACCCTACGTGAGCTACTCAACCGCCTTTACGCCGACCAGCTTTGCAGACGAGCAGGGCAATATCCTGGAGCCGATGAAGGGTAAGCAGTGGGAAGCCGGGGTGAAATATGAGCCTGAGGGGATGAACAGCCAGTTCAGCGCCGCGGTGTTCCGTATCAATCAGAAGAACATCGCCACCAAGGAGGAGCCAACCGATCCGTACCGTTCGATCGGCGAAATTGAGTCCGAAGGGGTTGAGCTGGAAGCGATTGGACAGTTGACGGACAGCCTGCGCATGCAGGCCGCGTATACCTATACCGACATTCGCTATAAGAAAAGTAGCCCGGAAGAGCAGGGCAAACGCGCGGTTTATGCCCCGCGTAACATGGCCAGCGCCTGGTTGAGCTACGACGTCAAAACGGGTCCGCTTGACGGCCTGACTGTGGGTTCGGGCGTACGCTATGTGAACGGCGTCACCAGCGATCGTCAGAACACCCATACGCTGCCGTCGTACACGCTGATGGATATGGTGGTGGGGTACGACCTGTCTAAGATTGGGCTGACGGGGATCAGCGCGCAGCTGAACGTTAACAACCTGACGGACAAGCGCTACGTGGCGGCGTGTAACTCGCTTTCCTACTGCTACTTTGGCGCAGAACGCAGCATTGTGGGCAGCGTTTCGTGGACGTTCTGAACCGTTAGCCAGCGCCCGGTGCGGTTTTCGCCCTCTCCCTGTGGGAGAGGGGCGGGGTGAGGGCATCGGGCCGCACTACTCCTCCATCGCAATCACAATCGCTTCCCCCATCTTCTTCAACGCCTCGCGATTTTTGTCCGTCGGCGGCAGTGCCACGTTGATCCGCAGACAGTTGCGGTACTTCCCGGAGGCGGAAAAAAGCGACCCGGCCGCGGCCTGAATCTTTAGCCGACACAGCTGCTTGCTGACGCACACCATGTCGACCTTCTCCGGCAGCTCAATCCACAGCAGGAAGCTTCCCTGCGGGCGCGTGACGCAAATCTCTGCCGGAAAATACTGCCGCACCCAGCAGGTGTAGGTTTCCATATTCTGCTGATAAATCTGACGCATACGGCGCACGTGGCGATGGTAATGGCCGTCGCGAATAAACGCCGCCACCGCCATCTGCGTGCCCGGCACGTTAAACCCGCCCGCAGCGTATTTCATGTGCATCACCCGGTCGTAATAGCGCCCCGGCACGATCCAGCCGACGCGCAGGCCCGGCGCCACGGTTTTGGTAAACGAGCTGCAGAGGATCACGCGGCCGTCGATATCCATCGAATGAATAGTGCGCGGGCGCGGGTACTCCGCCGCCAGCTCGCCGTAAATATCATCCTCAACAATCACGATGTCGTGCCGCTGGGCGAGGGCTAAAACCTGCTTTTTGCGCGCTTCCGGCATGATAAACCCGAGCGGGTTATTGCAGTTGGGCACCAGGATCACCGCCTTGATCGGCCACTGCTCCAGCGCCAGTTCGAGCGCCTCGATGCTGATCCCGGTTTCAGGATCGGTGGGAATTTCAATCGCCTTGATGTCGAAGCCGCGCAGCATCTGCATGGTGCCGTGAAACGACGGCGATTCTACCGCCACGATATCCCCCGGTTTGCACACCGACAGCAGGGCGATCGACAGCGCGCCGTGGCAGCCGTTGGTGATCACAATCTCGTTTGCCGCGACGGTGGAGCCGCCGTCCAGCATCAGGCGGGCGATCTGCTCGCGCAGCTCCAGGCGGCCGTCGAGCACGTCATAGCTCAGCATCTCGGCAGAGTTATGCTGCGCTATGCGGCTCATCTCGCGCCACAGGGGCTTCAGGCTCGGCTGGTTAATGTCCGGCGAGCCGCCGCCGAAGGAGATCATCTCTTTGTCGGCACGGGCGTCCAGCAGCATCATCACCTCGTCCCACTGGGTGACGTCCACGGGACGCTGCACCGGGCGCGTCATGGCCGGTACCGGCGGCTGGGCTTTGCGCTGCGAGACAAAATAGCCGGAGCGCGGCTGAGGGGTGATCAGCTGGAGATTTTCAAGGATCTGATAGGCCTGCTGTATGGTGCTGATACTCACGCCGTGCTCCTGGCTCAGCGTGCGCACCGACGGCAGACGTTCGCCGCTGCGATACAGCCCTTGTTCGATACGTTCCGCCAGAAGGTTGGCCAGATGTTGGTAGCGCGTCATGCTGTATCCTTTGTTTTCACCATACAGATTGTTAAACCAGTACAGATTGATGGGTAAAACGCCATGCAGATACCGTTTTAGCGGATCTGTATGGTAAACAAAAGCAGTTTTTGAATCTGTATTGTACAGGCCGTTTTCCGCGATGATAACCCCACTGGTACAGTGAGGAGAGCATCATGGAATTCTATGAGAATCGTTCAAAACGTCCGTTCGTCGTGTTTATCTGGATCGGCAAAACGATCTGCAACTGGTATCGCATCAATCGTACTCGCCGCATATTGAGCCAGATGAGCGACGAGCAGCTTAAGGACGTTGGGTTGTCGCGGCATGATGTATGAGGCGCGTCATCGCCCGGTGGCGCTACGCTTACCGGGCCTACGAGCTCGAGTAGGCCCGGTAAGGCGAAGCCGCCACCCGGCGATTTTCAGCTCAACAGCGCAAGCGTCTGCCGCTTCGGCCTTTCCAGCAATTCCACCGCCTCTTTATACGACCGCACGTTGTTATAGCCCATCACCAGCCCGTAGCGTTTGCCCGAACCACGATACCACTCCGACAGCGCATTGACCTGCAGCTGCTGTTCCTGCCAGCAGCGGGCGATCTCCCGGTCACCGCTTCCTCTGGTCAGGAACGCCACGATATGCATCCCGCCGTCGTTTTGCTCGGTGAAAAACAGATCGCCATACACCTCGCGCAGGGCGGCAATCATCCAGTCGCGGCGGGTCTGATAAAGCGCGCGCATCTTCTTCAGGTGACGGAAAAAATGCCCCTCGTTGAGAAACGCGGTGAGGATCTTTTGCGTCAGCACCGGCTGGCCGCTGGTGGTAATATCCGCGCAGTCGGTAAAAGCCCCAACGGTGCTGGCTGGCATCACCACGTAGCCCATGCGCAGCGACGGCATGATGGTTTTACTGAAGGTCCCCATAAAAATCACTCGGTCATGCTGGTCGAGGCTTTTCAGCGACGGCAGGACCTTGCGGGTGTAGTGAAACTCCCCGTCGTAATCGTCTTCAATAATCCACGCCGCGTTCTGGCTTGCCCAGTCGAGCAACTGCTGTTTGCGCGGCAGGGAGAGCGTGACCGCCAGCGGGCTCTGGTGCGACGGGGTCACGATGGCGAAACGGGCGTCGCGATGGTGACGGAGCAGGTATTCCGTGTCGATGCCGCAGCGATCGACCGGCACGGTGTGCAGGCGAGACACGATCCGCTTGAGCAGCTGCTGGCCCATAAAATAGCCCGGATCTTCAAACACCACCTTGTCGCTGCGGCTGGCAAGCGTGTCGAGGATCAACCGCAGGCTGCCGCTGTAGCCGCTGGTGATCAGCACCTGCTCGGCGGTGCAGGAGAGCCCGCGCGAGATGTTCAGATAGCTGGCGATCGCCTGGCGCAGCGGATACCAGCCCAGCACCGGCGGGTTGAGCATCTCCTCCTGACGCATGGCGCGCGTCGCCTGGCCTGCCAGCAGCAGCCATTTTTTATACGGAAAACTGTCGAGGGCAGGGATGCCGGGACGCAGAAACCCAGCCCGTTCCCGCTGACTGATGAGCGATGCCGGGAGCGTGCCGGTGGGCTGTTCCGCGGAGGCGTTCTGCGCGGGCAGCAGAAGATCCGGATTCACCCGCGTGCCGCGCGCGCCCTGGCTCACCAGATACCCTTCGCCCGTCAGAATGGCATACGCCGTTTCGACGGTTTTACGCGCCACCTTCAGCTCTTCCGCCAGTACGCGGATGGCTGGCACCTTATCGCCCGGCTTCAGCACGCCGCGCGTGATGTTGTCGCGATAGCGGGAATAAATCTCGTGATAGCCCGGCTTCATGTCCTACCTCGTTTCACGCTTTTTGTATCTTTTTACTATGTCATGAACGGCGTAGATTTGCCTCATCGCATGACACATGCCGCACATAAAAAGAGGAAAGACAATGAGCACTCGCGTCAACCACCATAAAGCTACACCTGCCCTCGCTAACGCGCTGTCTGCCCTGAGCATGGAAGTGGCAAAAACCTCCATTGACCCGGCGCTGAAGCACCTGATCGACATTCGCGTATCGCAGCTCAACGGCTGCACCTTCTGCCTGGATATGCACTCGAAAGAGGCCAAAATCGCCGGTGAGCGCGAGCTGCGCCTGTACCATCTGGCGGCCTGGCGCGAGTCTCCGCTGTTCAGCGCCCGCGAGAAAGCCGCGCTGGCCTTCACCGAAGCGCTGACCCAGATTGGCGTTCACGGCGTGAGCGACGCGCTGTACCGCAGCGTGGCGGAGCACTTCTCGGACGTTGAGATTTCAGAGCTGAACTTCGCCATCGTGGCGATCAACGCCTGGAACCGTCTGGGGATCACCTCCCGCATGGAACCCGGCTCGCTGGATGCGGCTTACGGGCTGAATAAGGCTAACCTGGAATAATCCCGCGCTCGCGGATCATCGCCACCAGCGCCCGTAGCCCTGGCGGAACGTGGCGATGGCCGGGGTAATACAGGCGCAGCCCGGCAAAGGGCTGCGCCCAGTCGTTTAAGACGCTCACCAGTTCTCCCCGCTCAAGCTCTTCCCGGATATACAGTTCTGGCAAAAATCCCACCCCTAACCCTGCTTTCACGGCGCGGATCGAGGCAAAAAGATCGGACGTCGCAAAGCGCGGCGGCACGGCAAGGGCATACGTTTCACCCCGACGCGCCAGCTCCCAGCGGTAGATCCCGCCGTGGGCCATGCGCATGCCGATCCCCTGATGTGAAAGCAGATCGTCCGGCGTCTGCGGAATGCCGTGACGTGCAAAATAGTCCGGCGTGGCGGTAACAAGCTGGCGGATCTCCCCGGTCAGCGGCACGGCGATCATGTCCTGCGGCACGGACTCCTCGAGGCGGATCCCCGCGTCATAGCCTTCCGCGACGATGTCGATCATTCGCGCTTCGCTGGCGGTCTCTACGCGCATCTTCGGGTAGCGGATCATAAAGTCGATCAGCAGCTGGTCCAGAAACAGGGTGCCGATATGGTTCGGCACGTTCAGGCGCAGCGTGCCAGTAAGTTCCCCGGCGTCACTGTGGATCTCCTCCCCGGCGAGACGGATCTCCTGCAGAGCCGGGCCGATACGCGCCACGTAGCGCTGTCCGGCGTCGGTGAGCGCCACGCTGCGGGTGGTGCGGTGAAAGAGGCGGGTATCAAGGCGGCTCTCCAGCCCGGCGATGGCGTTGCTTACCGCCGTGGCGGACATGCCCAGCTCCTGCGCCGCGGCGCGAAAGCTGCCGCGCCGCACGACGGCCATCACTACTTCCAGCTCTGTCAGACCTGAACGATGCATAGATTATCCTGAAAATCGAAACAACCTTTGCAGCATAGCGTGGATTATCGCAACGGAGAAGCCGTGCCAGACTGTGCTCACACAGCCTGAGGAGGTTTATATGCACACCATCGAACAGATCTTTATTAACGGCGAATTTGTTACCCCGCACGGCACCGAGTGGTTTGATTTGTACAACCCGGCGACGGCGCGGGTCATCGGCCAGGTTCGTCTGGCGGATGAGGTCGACGCAGAGCGCGCCATTGCGGCGGCAAAAGCTGCGTTTCCGGCGTGGTCGCAGACCACAAAGCAGGAACGCATCGCAGCGCTGAAACGTATGCACGCCGCCGTGGCCGCTCGCCACGACGATCTACTGGAAGCGGTCATTGAAGAGTACGGTGCCCCCGCCTCGCGCTCGGCGTGGATGGCCAGCTATCCGGCGGAGGTGATTGCTCAGGCCATTGAGGCGCTGGAGGCGTTTGCATTCGTCATCTCCGCAGGCGCAGCCACGGTGCAGATGACGCCGCTTGGCGTGGCCGGGCTTATCACGCCGTGGAACAGCGACGCGGGCTTTATCTGTGGCAAGCTGGCGGCCGCGCTGGCGGCGGGCTGTACGGCAGTCATCAAGCCGAGCGAAATGAGCGCTCTGCAAACGCAGATCGTCACCGAAGCGCTGCGCGATGCCGCGCTGCCGCCGGGCGTGTTTAACATCGTCACCGGGCGCGGCGAGACGGTAGGTGAAACCATCAGCCGCCATCCGGACGTGGCAAAAATCTCGTTTACCGGCTCCACGAATACCGGCAAGGCGATCCTGCGCAACGCGGCGGAGAGCTTTAAGCGCGTGACGCTGGAGTTAGGCGGTAAATCGCCGACGATCCTGCTGAATGATGTGGATCTGGCTCAGGCGATCCCGCTGGCGATCCTGGCCGGGTTTATGAACAGCGGGCAGGCGTGCGTAGCCGGGACGCGTATTCTGGTGCCCCAGTCGCGCCAGGCCGAAATTGAAGCCGCGCTGGCGCAGGCCGTGGCGGCGGTGAAATCCGGCGACCCGCGCGATAGCGCGACAGAGATCGGACCGATGGTCAGCGAGAAGCAGTGGCTGCGGGTGCAGGGGTATATCCGCAAAGGGATCGAAGAGGGGGCGCGCCTGCTGGCGGGCGGCGAAGGGCGACCGGACGGAACGCGAGACGGCTGGTTTGTGCGCCCGACGCTGTTTGCCGACGTGAACAACCAGATGACGGTTGCCCGCGACGAGATCTTCGGCCCGGTGCTGTGCGTAATCCCGTACCAGGACGAGGCGGAGGCTGTCGCCATTGCCAATGACACAGAATATGGACTGAGCGCGATGGTGCTGGGCGGCGATACGGACCGCGCGCGACGCGTGGCGCAGCAGATTGTTTCCGGTCGCGTGCTGGTGAACACGCTTGCCCATGAACCGAAAGCGCCGTTCGGCGGGTTCAAGCACTCCGGCGTGGGGCGCGAGATGGGTGAGTGGGGAATTCGGGCATTTATGGAACCGAGGTCGGTTCTGGGTTAAACCCTGCCCAGTGGCGCTGCGCTTACCGGGCCTACATGAGCCCGTAGGCCGGATAAGCGCAGCGCCATCCGGCACAACACTTCGCTCCTTACCGAAGCATTGTGCTTTTTCCTCCCGCATTCTCTCCTCACCCTCACAACGGAGAGACACCTATGATTGCAGTCCTTTTTGAAGCCAAAGCGGAGCCTCATCATCAGGCGCGCTACCTGCAGCTTGCCGCCGAACTCAAACCTTTGCTGGCGGACATCGACGGCTTTATTGATATCGAACGTTTTCAGAGCCTGACCACCGACGGCAAAATCCTTTCCCTTTCCTGGTGGCGCGACGAAGAGGCCGTCCGTCGCTGGAAGCAGAACGTTTTCCATCAGGCGGCGCAGGCCGAAGGGCGGGAGTCGATTTTCGCGTACTACCGCATTCGCGTGGCGCAGGTGGTGCGGGAATATACTTCTGAAACCGGGGGGCATAGCGATGTATGACGTTCATGTGATTTTTAGCGATATCCCCGGTGAACTGGCGCGCTTTGGACAGCTGCTGGGCCGCAGCGGCGTGGGGCTGGAAGGCGGCGGCGTATTTGGAACGCATGCCCATTTCCTGGTGGAAGAGGGGGAAAAAGCCCGTCGCGTGCTGACCGATGGCGGGTTCAACGTGCAGGCCGTACGCAGGCCGGTCATTAGAAAACTCAAGCAGGAACGTCCCGGTGAGCTGGGTGAAATTGCGGCGGCGCTGGCCGCAAAGGGCGTGTCAATCCTGACCCAGTACAGCGACCATGCGAATCACCTTATTCTGCTGACGGATGATGATAAGCTGGCTGCAGAGATCACCGAACCCTGGGCGACGTATGTTAAAGACGAGCTTACCCCCTGATAACAGTGCGGCGCTGGAGCAGGCCGTTGCGGCTGTGGCGGCGGCAATGGCCGATCCGTCGCGCGTGAAGATGCTCTGCGCACTAATGGACGGGCGGGCGTGGACGGCTACCGAACTGAGCGCGGCGGCAGACGTTGCGCCGTCGACCGCCAGCGGGCATCTCGCGCGGCTGGTGGAGGGAAAGCTGATTACCTGCCTGTCTCAGGGACGGCATCGCTACTATCGCCTGGCGGGACACGACGTGGCGGCGCTGGTCGAGCAGATGATGGGGCTCTCCTCGAGCCGCATCACGCCGCCGGAAACCACCGCGCCGAAAGCCCTGCGTGAAGCCCGGACCTGCTACGACCATCTTGCCGGAACGGTGGCGGTGCAGATTTATGAATTCATGCAGGCGGAAGGCTGGCTTGAGGCAGGCGGTTCAGCGCTCACGCTACATGGCCGCGAGCAGTTCCTGACGCTCGGTATTGCGTTAAATTCCAATCCCCGTCGCAAGGCCTGCTGTGCCTGTCTGGACTGGAGCGAGCGGCGGTTTCATCTTGGCGGCGAAGCCGGCGCGGCGCTGTTGATTTATCTGGAAAGTAAAGGCTGGATCCAGCGGGTGGCGGGGTACCGGGAGGTGGTGGTGACGGCTTCGGGGAAGGGCGCCATTACCAGATATTTTAGCCGTTAACTTCCGCTGCGGGTTGATGCCCTTACCCCGACCTTCTCCCACAGGCTGAGGAATTCCCAGTAATTTTTTACCTGAAGCGATGCATGTGGTTTCAGGAAAATGAATGGCTTATAGCGATGCCCTGGTCCGGCTGTAAATCGCCGAAGCGTTTCCGTAAGGCCGGGGCGAGGCGCAGGGATGCGCCGAGAGGGCGTGGCCTGCAGGGATGCAGGCTCATGCCCGACCCGATAGCCTGAAGGAATAAGCT
>NZ_JAHUWD010000006.1:0-235675 GCF_019219165.1 Enterobacter sp. ENT02 | reverse complement strand
TGTCTGATAAATTGTTAAAGAGCAGTGCAACGCGGCTTTCGCTCACCGTTGCGAGGTGGCGTATATTACGCTTTCCTCTTTCAGAGTCAACCCGTTATTTCAGGATTTTTTCTCTTCAACCGACCCGATTGTTTGTGAAGTGATTCACATCTGCCGTGTCGATGGAGGCGCATTATAGGGATCCCATTTTTTAGCACAAGTGTTTTTTAGATCTTTTTTTCCGACTGCTGATTTTCCGCGCTTTTCGCTGAAATCCCGCCCGATCTGCTTAAATATTGACGTATTTTGCCTTGCCACGATCCCAAAATATGATCAAAGTCTTCTGTATAGCGTCCATCTGTCGAGGTAGATATGTCTGCAGTACTACGTCCTTATAAAGATCTGTTCCCCCAAAAAGGCGATCGCGTGATGATCGACGCCAGTAGCGTCGTGATTGGCGATGTCCGAATGGCCGATGATGTGAGTATCTGGCCACTGGTTGCGATCAGGGGAGATGTTAACTTTGTGTCTATCGGCGCACGCACCAACATTCAGGACGGCAGCGTTCTTCATGTGACGCATAAATCTTCTTATAACCCGGAAGGTAATCCTTTAATCGTCGGGGAAGACGTTACCGTCGGCCACAAAGTGATGCTCCACGGCTGCACGATAGGTAACAGGGTACTTGTTGGTATGGGTTCAATTTTACTGGATGGCGTAACAGTAGAAGATGACGTGATGATTGGAGCCGGTAGCCTGGTCCCGCAAAACAAACGTCTGGAAAGCGGCTATCTCTATTTAGGCAGCCCGGTAAAACAGATCCGCCCCTTAAAAGAGGCGGAGATCGAAGGATTAAAATACTCAGCAAATAACTACGTCAAATGGAAGAATGAATATCTGGATCAAGACAACCAGACCCAGCCTTGATCGTCTTCCTGCTGATCGCGGATTAAATCGCTGGCTTCCTCTTCAAGATCCCAGCGATTTTCGCAAAATACCGCTAACGGGTCTGAACCGCCAAAACGACGCAGTAGCGTTTCCCCAGTAATTGCACAGGTCAGCTGCATTCCGTGCACCAGCACCGGGAAACAAACCGCTTGCTGATTTTCATCCCAGATTTCTCTGTCAGGAAAGTGGATCGCCTGATTCACGCCATCAGTTCCTGTTTCAGTTTTTCGATCACGGGTTCCACTGCAGGCAACACACCGTGCCAGAGCAGTACTGCATGAGCTGCCTGGCCCACCAGCATGCCCAGACCATCAGCCAGATGCTTCGCGCCGTGTTGTTCACACCAGGTCAGAAAAGGTGTTTTGCCTTTCTGATAGAACATGTCGTAGCAATAAACGTGGGCACTTACCAACGAAGCAGGGATCGCGGGCACTTCACCGCCAATACCGCTGGAGGTCGCATTAATGACAAGATCGAACTCATGGTCGGCAAGGTCATCAAGCGCAATGGCACTGACGCTCCCGGTATGGGCGAACAGCGCAGCCAGCTCTTCTGCACGGGAGAATGTTCGGTTGGTAATCGTTACCGCACAATCCATTGAAAGAAGAGGAAGCAGCACGCCCCGTGATGCCCCGCCCGCGCCAATCAGCAGGATGCGGAAACCAGGCTTAATAAATGAGAGTCTTTCTAAATCGCTGAGTAAACCAATCCCATCAGTGTTATCACCCAGAAGTCGGCCGTCCTTGAGCTGTTTTAGCGTATTTACCGCACCAGCAAGCGCCGCGCGCTCGGTCAATTCATCCGCGCGTTCAAAAGCGTCTTCCTTAAAGGGGACTGTTACATTCGCACCTTTTCCACCCGCCTCGAAAAAAGCATTCAGCGTCGTCACAAATGCATCAACAGGGGCCAGCACACGACCATACGGATGCTCTATCTGCAGTTGTTCAGCAAATAGCTGATGGATTAACGGCGATTTACTGTGAGCGATCGGGTTACCAAAAACAGCATAGGTTTCCATGAGATTACCCCTGGCGAAAACGTTCGCCGGTCAAAGCGTCGCGAATTTCAGACGGATTCAGGCGCCCTCCCGTTTCACCGACAGCGACAGGAAAGTCATTCCCGAACTGCGCCAGTACTTCTTCGGTTGTCCGGCAAGGTGGCAATCCGGTCAGGTTGGCGCTGGTTGAGACCAGCGGTTTACCAAATGCCAGACAAAGCTCAACCACCAGCGGATGGTCAGTTACGCGAACGGCGAGGGAATCAAAGCGTCCGGTTAACCAGCGCGGCGTTGTCGGCTGCGCCGGGAAAACGAAAGTCACCGGTCCAGGCCACGCGGAGAAGATACTCTCGCGCTGCGCCGGCGTCAGCATGGAATCATCGATGTAGGGTTTAAGCTGCTCGTAATTAGCAGCGATCAAAATTAGCCCTTTCTCGACGGGTCTTTGCTTTAGGGTGAGCAATCGGCTCACAGCGGTCTCGCTGTCAGGATCGCAACCGACCCCAAAAACAGCTTCTGTTGGATAGGCGATGACTTCTTCATTTTTCAGTACGTCCACGGCATGGGCAATGGAGCCTGATGGCAGGTTATTATTCACTGTTTTGATCCGCCGAAACCGGCTTTCCACATTGTTTACTGGCGCAGAAGCGTTTCATGCCTTGCGCGGTTTTCTTTTCTATAAGTAGCGGATAATTGCAATGAGGGCAGGTTCCCGCTACCGGTTTAAAATTGATAACGAACTGGCATTCAGGGTAGCGATCGCACGAATGGAAGTTCTTACCATAACGGGAGCGGCGTTGTACCAGTTGACCGCGCTGACACTGAGGACACGCAATCGCCGTTTCATCTGGCTTATCAATTTGTTCCGTATGCTCACATTCGGGGTAGCGGCTACATCCAATAAACATGCCGAAACGTCCCTGCCGCAGAGCTAATTCGCCACCGCAGAGTGGGCAATACTGACCCTCCAGAATTTTCACGATATGTCCATCCGCCTGGCTCTTCAGGGGACGGACATAATCACATTCCGGATACTGTGAACAACCGAGAAACGGGCCGTGTTTCCCGGACCGAATGACGAGCTCAGCCCCGCACTGTGGGCAGGGCTCGTTTTTGTGCACCGTGAATAGTGCTGATTTGGCCATAACAACTCTTGGTCCCGCACATTGAATTAGTGCAGCATACCTTCATTCACTTCAAAGAGTAATTCTTCCATTTGCTGATAGGCATTTTCACAGCCTGGGATATTGAACAGAACCATCAGGATCACCCACTTGAGGTCTTCCAGCTCGAATTCTGCCGTATCCAGCGCCATGACGCGCTCTATCACCATTTCTCGCGTTTCGAGGTTTAGCACCTGAATCTGCTCAAGGAATAAGATGAATCCCCGGCAGCTGGCATCCAGCCTTTCACACTCTTCAGCGGTGTAAATGCGTACAGATAAGGGATCGGAAGCAAGCTGCATCGGTTCGGCGAGGCCGTCCTGATAATCAGCCAGTTTATCCAACCACATCAACGCATTGTAAATATCTTCCCGCTCAAATCCTGCTTCGGTAAGATCCCGTGTCAATTTGTCCTGATCCACGCGCATTTCTGCTTCGTTGTGGATGTAAGTCTCAAACAAATACATCAGTACGTCGAACATGGCATGCCCTCCTTAATCGGACATAGCCGCCGGGTACAGCTGCGATCCACCCTGCTAACTCCAGTTCAAGTAGCTGTGCTACCGTTACTGGCACAGGTTGGCCGGCACGTTCAGCGACAACGTCAACAGGTGTTACCTCATCTCCTACGTTAGCCAGGAGCTTGGGAAATGGCAATGCCACCTTCTCCTGATCTGACGAATAATGTTGCTTTTTAGGTTCATCTGTTAACCAGTGCAAGCCATACCGTAAATTTTCCAGGATATCCTCTATGCAAGTCACAGGCGTTGCGCCTTGCTTTATTAGCCAGTGCGGCCCCTCACATCCTGGATTTCCGATCGGACCGGGTAAAGCAAAGACCTCTCGCCCCTGTTCTAGCGCACATCTTGCCGTAACCAACGAACCGCTTCGCAAAGCAGCCTCAACGACCAGCACGCCCTGACTTAACCCACTAATAATCCTGTTACGTCGAGGGAAATTCGCCGGTCTGGGGGGCGTAGAAAGTGAGAATTCAGACACGAGCGCCCCCTCCGAATGAATAAGCCGCCTGGCCAGGGTCTGATGGCGACGGGGATAGATGCTAAAGAGTCCATTACCCAACACCGCCACGCTTGTGCCTTGTACTGACAATGCAGCGTTGTGGGCCACACCGTCAATGCCACAGGCCAGGCCGCTGGTAATCGTGAAACCGCATTGTGAGAGCTGTTCACTCAGGATCCTTCCCCATCGCTCACCATACCAGGAGGGCGCGCGACTTCCGACAACAGCAAGTTGAACGGCATTAAGGGCCTCAAGGTTCCCCGTCACGAATAATGCCCCGGGATAATCAGGAAAAGTGCGAAGCAAAGGAGGATAAAGGGGATGGTCGGCAGTTAAGAGATGGTTCCCCGGCTGTTCCAGCCACACCTGGCTACGCTCAAGCTCACCTACACTTAGAGCAAGAAATCGCCCAGCCTGCGTTGCTGACAATCCGGCTTCTCGAAGCGTCACGCCATCAATCGTTGTCTGTTTACTGAGCTGTGATGCGGCTTCCAGCATTGCATCACCACATAGAGAACCTATGTGAATTAACCGTAACCATATCTCTGTCGACGTCATCCTTTCCCCTGCCACAAGCAGCCTCCGCAATCATTGCGATTGGTCACTGATGCTGTCAATCGATGAGGGATTTGTCTAGAATAGAGGTAGTATTCTTATCAACTCCTGAACACGACTCTGGAAATTTATGGCAGTTTTGCAAGTGTTACATATTCCGGACGAGCGCCTTCGCATCGTCGCTGAACCGGTTAAAGAAGTGAATGCAGAAATTCAGCGTATCGTCGATGATATGTTCGATACCATGTACGCCGAAGAAGGTATTGGGCTGGCGGCGACTCAGGTAGACATTCACAAGCGTATTATCGTGATTGATGTCTCTGAGAATCGCGATGGCCGCCTGGTGCTGATCAACCCGGAACTGCTTGAAAAGAGCGGTGAAACGGGTATTGAAGAAGGCTGCCTCTCCATTCCGGAACAGCGTGCTTTAGTACCGCGAGCAGAAAAAGTGAAGATTCGCGCTCTGGATCGTGACGGTAATCCGTTCGAGCTGGAAGCAGACGACCTGCTGGCAATTTGTATTCAGCATGAGATGGATCACCTGGTCGGTAAACTGTTTATCGATTACCTCTCGCCACTCAAGCAGCAGCGTATTCGTCAGAAAGTAGAGAAACTGGATCGCTTGCGTTCTCGCGCCTAAGATCCCCCCGGATACAAGGATCAACGTGTCTAAAACACTACGTATTATCTTCGCGGGTACCCCTGATTTTGCAGCGCGTCATCTCGACGCGCTGTTATCTTCTGGTCACAAGGTTGTTGGCGTCTTTACACAACCGGACCGTCCGGCTGGTCGTGGGAAAAAGCTCATGCCGAGCCCGGTTAAAGTGCTGGCCGAAGAACATGGATTACCCATTTACCAGCCTGCATCCTTGCGCCCTCAGGAAAATCAGCAGTTAGTGGCAGACCTGAACGCGGATGTCATGGTGGTAGTGGCTTACGGTTTAATCTTGCCAAAAGCCGTGCTGGATATGCCACGCCTGGGCTGTGTCAACGTGCATGGTTCTCTTCTTCCACGCTGGCGCGGGGCGGCACCTATTCAACGCTCTCTGTGGGCTGGCGATGCTGAAACTGGCGTCACCATCATGAAGATGGACGTAGGTTTAGACACCGGTGACATGCTGTTTAAGCTGGCCTGTCCAATTACTAACGAAGATACCAGTGCCACACTTTACGACAAGCTGGCAGATTTGGGCCCGCAGGGTCTCATTGAGACGCTGCAACAGCTTGCTGATAATACGGCGACACCTGAAGTTCAGGACGAAGCGCTGGTAACCTATGCCGAGAAACTCAGCAAAGAAGAAGCTCAGCTCGACTGGTCACTGTCTGCCGCTCAGCTTGAACGCTGCATCCGCGCTTTTAATCCGTGGCCAATGAGCTGGATGATGATTGACGATCAGCCGGTGAAAGTCTGGAAAGCCTCCGTTATTGATGGCGTTACCTCTGAAGAACCCGGCACAATTATTGAAGCCAGCAAGCAAGGTATTCAGGTCGCAACCGCGAAAGGCATTCTAAATCTTGAGTCTCTGCAACCTGCGGGTAAGAAAGCAATGAGCGCCCAGGATTTGTTAAATTCCCGTCGCGAATGGTTTATTCCTGGCAACCGTCTTGCCTGACCCCTTTCATTTTTAAGGCCCGGTGTTTCCGGGCATTTTTATTTTTACGGCTATGAAAAAACAAAATCTACGCAGTATGGCGGCACAGGCCGTTGAGCAAGTTGTCGAACAGGGCCAGTCACTCAGTAATGTCCTGCCCCCACTGCAGCAGAAGGTGTCCGATAAAGACAAAGCACTGCTTCAGGAGCTGTGCTTTGGCGTTCTACGCACCCTTTCTCAGCTTGAGTGGTTAATTAGCAAGCTAATGTCACGCCCTATGACCGGCAAGCAACGCACCATTCATTATTTGATCATGGTGGGCTTCTACCAGTTGCTTCATACACGCATTCCTCCTCATGCCGCGCTGGCTGAAACGGTGGAAGGTGCCGTTGCGGTTAAACGCCCTCAACTTAAGGGTTTGATCAACGGCGTACTACGTCAATTCCAGCGACAGCAGGAAGAGCTTCTGGCTGAATTTTCCCGCAGCGAAGCACGTTTCCTGCATCCGGAATGGCTGTTGAAGCGCCTGAAAAAAGCCTGGCCACAGCAGTGGCAGGATATTGCTGACGCCAATAACCAGCGCCCGCCGATGTGGCTACGCGTCAACCGTAATCACCATACTCGCGACGCATGGCTGGCTATGCTGGAAGAAGCCGGAATGAATGGATTCACACATGAAGCCTACCCGGATGCCGTGCGTTTAGCCTCTCCGGCACCGGTACACGTGCTTCCCGGGTTTGAAAATGGCTGGGTCACCGTTCAGGATGCTTCAGCTCAAGGGTGTATGACCTGGCTTGAGCCACAAAATGGTGAGCAGATCCTCGATCTCTGCGCAGCCCCTGGCGGTAAAACGACACATATTCTGGAAGTTGCTCCGCAGGCGAGCGTAATGGCAGTTGATGTTGATGAACAGCGTCTTTCTCGCGTCTACGATAACCTGAAGCGTCTTGGAATGAAGGCTCAGGTCAAGCAAGGCGACGGACGTAAACCTGCAGAATGGTGTGGCGAATCGCAGTTTGATCGCATTTTACTGGATGCTCCCTGCTCGGCGACGGGCGTGATTCGTCGTCATCCAGACATTAAATGGCTACGCCGGGATCGCGATATTACAGAGCTGGCCCAACTGCAATCCGACATTCTCGATGCTATCTGGCCACATCTTAAACCAGGCGGAACGTTGGTCTATGCAACCTGCTCCGTACTTCCGGAAGAAAACAGCCAGCAAATTGCGGCCTTCCTTAAGCGAACCCCTGATGCAACATTACGCGATACAGGCACGCCGGAACGACCTGGCCAGCAGAATCTCCCTGGCGCCGAAGAGGGCGATGGTTTTTTTTACGCTAAGCTAATCAAAGAGTGATGTTGAGAACAGGTCACGAGATATGAAAATTATCATTCTGGGTGCAGGACAGGTTGGCGGAACGTTAGCTGAAAATCTTGTTGGCGAAAACAATGACATCACGATTGTTGATACCAATGGCGATCGGCTGCGCGTTTTGCAGGACAAGTTTGACCTTCGCGTCGTGCAGGGTCATGGTTCACATCCTCGCGTTCTGCGTGAGGCAGGCGCTGACGATGCCGATATGCTGGTTGCCGTCACCAGCTCTGATGAAACCAATATGGTGGCATGCCAGGTTGCCTACTCGCTTTTCAACACCCCGAACAGAATTGCCCGTATCCGTTCTCCGGACTATGTTCGCGATGCAGAAAAACTGTTTAATTCTGAAGCGGTACCGATTGATCACCTGATCGCGCCAGAACAACTCGTTATCGACAATATCTATCGCCTGATTGAATATCCGGGCGCTTTGCAGGTTGTGAATTTTGCGGAAGGTAAAGTAAGCCTGGCAGTGGTGAAAGCCTATTACGGCGGCCCACTCATTGGTAATGCCTTGTCTACGATGCGTGAGCACATGCCACATATCGATACTCGCGTCGCTGCCATTTTCCGCCACGACAGGCCTATTCGGCCGCAAGGCTCAACGATTGTTGAAGCCGGTGATGAGGTTTTCTTTATTGCCGCATCTCAGCATATCCGTGCGGTGATGAGCGAGCTTCAGCGTCTTGAAAAGCCTTATAAACGCATCATGCTGGTCGGCGGTGGGAATATTGGCGCAGGTCTGGCGAGACGACTGGAAAAAGACTATAGCGTGAAGTTGATCGAACGCGATCAACAGCGCGCTTCTGAACTCGCTGAAAAGCTGCAGAATACGATCGTATTTTATGGTGATGCGTCCGATCAAGAATTGCTGGCCGAAGAGCATATCGATCAAGTTGATCTGTTTATTGCCGTCACCAACGACGACGAAGCGAATATTATGTCTGCGATGCTCGCCAAACGAATGGGAGCAAAAAAGGTTATGGTACTTATCCAGCGCCGCGCCTATGTTGACCTCGTTCAGGGAAGCGTCATTGATATCGCCATTTCGCCACAGCAAGCGACAATTTCAGCCCTGCTAAGTCATGTCCGTAAAGCGGATATCGTCGGTGTTTCTTCGCTTCGTCGCGGTGTTGCTGAAGCCATTGAGGCCGTGGCGCACGGTGATGAAACCACATCACGCGTTGTGGGTCGTTCAATTGATGAAATCAAATTACCCCCGGGCACAATCATTGGGGCTGTGGTGCGCGGGAACGATGTCATGATCGCCAATGATAATTTACGCATCGAGCAAGGGGACCACGTAATTATGTTCCTTACCGATAAAAAGTTTATTACAGACGTCGAACGCTTATTCCAGCCAAGTCCATTCTTCCTGTAATGATTCAGGTGCTCGGGTTAGAGCACCTGATTATTAACCTTTAAATTTATAAGACTTTTATTTTTCATAACCTTTATTTATCCTCGATGGCAATTAGCTAATCATTTGTTAAACTTATAGTCGTCAGCTGGCACAAGGAGAACATAATGAGTTTCATGAAAGAATTTCGCGAATTTGCGATGCGCGGGAATGTGGTAGATTTAGCTGTGGGTGTCATTATTGGTGCTGCGTTCGGTAAGATCGTTTCATCACTGGTTGCCGACATAATTATGCCGCCGTTGGGGCTATTAATTGGGGGCATTGACTTCAAACAGTTCGCCGTCACGCTCAGAGATGCACAGGGAGATATCCCGGCAGTCGTTATGCACTATGGCGTATTTATTCAGAATATTTTTGATTTCGTGATCGTGGCGTTTGCGATTTTTATGGCGATCAAGCTCATCAACAAGCTCAACCGTAAAAAAGAAGAACCGGCAGCGGCACCGCCAGCCCCTTCTAAAGAAGAAGTTTTACTGACTGAAATTCGCGATCTGTTAAAAGAGCAGAATAACCGCTCCTGACAGAACACTAAAAGCAGGAAGGCCAGTGGTAAATAAGCGATTCGCTTTTTTGCCACTGGCCTCCCAGTTACCCCGATTCCCATGTTTCCCTTTACGCAGATAACTCCCTTTCCCTTTTTTATTCTTCTCAACGCGCTGTCTGAAAAGCGGGTCGTGAAGTAATGCCTCAATGGCGTTATCCTTAATTTGTCCCTTCGTATGCTGATAGCGGCTCATAATTTCTCCTGAGCATGGTTTATGTTGACGCGAGTGTAGGCCCGGACAGAGGGAAAATCAACACCCCTGCGTTTCCGTTTCGCCACTGGCGCCCTGTTCAAGGGCTTCAAGAATAGAGCAATAAATGCTGCTGTGCGCAGTACCACAGCATGCGTCATTCAATCTTTGCAGGGAACGCTGCATTGTCTGCAATTCCTGAATTCGGGCCTCAACTTCATCCAGTCGGGCCTGGACGATGCTTTTTGATTCCTGGCAAGTGTGGTGCGCCGGATCGATGCGGATCGACAGTAACTCACGGATCGACTCCAGAGTGAAACCAAGCTGCCGTGCATAGCGGATAAACCGAAGACGCTGGAGATCGTTGTCGGTATAAAGACGGAATCCACCTTCCGTTCTCACCTCATGATCTATCATTTGCTGTTTCTCGTAGTAACGGATGGTATCTGGCGTTACGTTAGCGAGCTTTGCAAGTTCACCAATACGATACATAGTTATTCCTCATCGATTTTCTGCATTAACCTTTCACAATATTCACCGCGCAAAAAGTCAGTGCTCACACCAGCCTGGCGGAGTTTAAGCTCAATCAGCGTCAGTCGGCGGCTGAGCTCATTATGTCGTGGGTCATCTTTGCGAACACTTTTAAGTAGATCAACAAGTTCAATTGCCTCTCTTCGCTGTTCAAGTTCCGGAGGCAAACAGCCCGCATTTTTAAGTAAGCGGTATCCAGCACGTAATTCAGGTGCGATGTGCGAATCATCCTCCAACACGAGCGGTTCGCCGCTTCCTGGAAGATTATCGAATTCACCTTTGCGTTGGGCATCGCTGATATGGCGCTCTACCCATTCATCGAGTAACCACATGATGATCTCCGCGGATGAACAGAAAAGATACAGATAGTGTAGAGAGGTGATGATACTGAGGATATAAAAAAACCCGCCGGAGCGGGTTTTTTTACGTTACTACAGATTACTCTGCAGCAGCTTCTGCTTTCTCTGAACGATCAACCAGCTCGATGTAAGCCATCGGCGCGTTGTCGCCTGCACGGAAGCCACACTTCAGAATACGAGTGTAACCACCTGCACGGCTCGCGAAACGCGGGCCCAGTTCGTTAAACAGTTTTGCCACGATCTCGTTATCACGAGTACGGGCGAATGCCAGACGACGATTAGCAACGCTGTCAGTCTTGGCAAGAGTAATCAGCGGCTCAACTACGCGACGCAGCTCTTTCGCTTTAGGCAGGGTCGTCTTGATGATCTCATGACGAACCAGTGAACCTGCCATGTTGCGGAACATAGCCTGGCGATGGCTGCTGTTGCGGTTCAGTTGACGACCACTCTTACGATGGCGCATGACCTTATCCTTCTCAGTAAAACCTTAACCTGTGATCCGGTTACTCGTCAGCAATGCTTGCCGGTGGCCAGTTTTCCAGGCGCATGCCCAGAGACAGACCACGTGAAGCCAGCACGTCTTTAATCTCAGTAAGAGATTTTTTACCCAGGTTCGGCGTTTTCAGCAACTCAACCTCGGTACGCTGTACCAGATCACCGATATAGTGGATAGCTTCTGCCTTAAGGCAGTTAGCAGAGCGGACAGTCAATTCCAGATCGTCAACAGGGCGCAGCAGGATCGGATCGAATTCTGGTTTCTCTTCTTTCACTTCCGGCTGACGTACATCACGTAAGTCAACGAAAGCTTCCAGTTGTTCTGCCAGGATGGTTGCCGCACGACGAATCGCCTCTTCAGGATCGATTGTGCCGTTGGTTTCCATTTCGATGACCAGCTTGTCCAGGTCGGTACGCTGTTCTACACGCGCTGCTTCAACATTGTAGGCAATACGCTCTACAGGGCTGTAGCATGCGTCGACCAGCAGACGGCCGATTGGGCGCTCATCTTCTTCCGAATGAATTCGGGCAGAAGCCGGCACATAACCACGACCGCGCTGAACTTTGATACGCATGCTAATAGCTGCGTTCTCATCGGTCAGGTGGCAGATCACGTGCTGCGGCTTGACGATTTCAACATCACCGTCGTGGGTGATGTCGGCTGCAGTCACAGGGCCAATGCCAGATTTATTCAGAGTAAGAATAACTTCATCTTTACCCTGAACTCTCACCGCCAGCCCTTTCAGGTTGAGCAGGATTTCAAGGATATCTTCCTGAACGCCTTCTTTGGTGCTGTACTCATGAAGTACACCATCAATCTCAACCTCGGTCACCGCGCAACCCGGCATCGATGAGAGCAGAATACGGCGCAGTGCGTTACCCAGAGTATGGCCAAAGCCACGCTCTAAAGGCTCAAGGGTCACCTTGGCGTGCGTCGAACTCACTTGCTCGATATCTACCAGGCGCGGTTTTAGAAACTCTGTCACAGAACCCTGCATTGTGTCCTCTCTTTGGTACTAAGCTTTACTTGGAGTAAAGCTCGACGATCAGGTGTTCGTTAATGTCCGCAGACAGATCAGAACGTTCTGGCTGACGCTTGAACGTACCTTCCATCTTGCCAGCATCAACTTCCAGCCAGGTTGGCTTTTCACGCTGCTCAGCCAGCTCCAGAGCGGCCTTCACGCGAGATTGCTTTTTCGCTTTCTCACGAATGCTAACAACGTCATTCGCTTTAACCTGATAAGAAGCGATGTTAACAACACGACCGTTTACCATGATTGCTTTGTGGCTAACCAGCTGACGTGATTCAGCACGAGTAGCGCCGAAGCCCATACGGTATACAACGTTGTCCAGACGACCTTCCAGCAGAGCCAGCAGGTTTTCACCTGTGTTGCCTTTCAGACGTGCTGCTTCTTTATAGTAGTTACGGAACTGACGCTCCAGCACACCGTAGGTACGGCGAACTTTTTGCTTTTCACGCAACTGCACACCATAGTCAGACAGACGCGGTTTACGCGCACCGTGCTGGCCAGGAGCTTGTTCAATTTTACACTTGGTATCGATCGCGCGAACGCCAGACTTAAGGAATAAGTCGGTGCCCTCACGACGGCTCAGCTTGAGCTTAGGACCCAAATATCTTGCCATTTTCTATCTCCAACTAACCTAAAAAACGGAGCGTTATACGCGACGTTTTTTCGGCGGACGACAACCGTTATGAGGGATCGGAGTCACATCAGTAATATTAGTGATGCGGAAACCAGCGGCGTTCAGAGCGCGAACAGTAGATTCACGACCCGGACCCGGACCTTTAACCATAACTTCCAGATTCTTGATGCCGTATTCTTTTACGGCTTCAGCGCAACGCTCTGCTGCAACCTGAGCTGCGAACGGAGTGGATTTGCGAGAACCACGGAAACCGGAACCACCGGCTGTTGCCCAACCCAATGCGTTACCCTGACGATCAGTAATAGTAACGATGGTGTTGTTGAAAGAAGCATGGATATGAGCCACGCCGTCAGAGACTTGTTTTCTTACACGTTTACGTGCACGAACTGGTGCCTTTGCCATTATTCAATCACCCCGATTATTTCTTGATCGGTTTGCGCGGACCCTTACGGGTACGTGCGTTGGTCTTAGTACGCTGACCGCGCACTGGCAGACCACGACGATGACGCAAACCGCGATAGCAACCAAGATCCATCAGGCGCTTGATGCTCATGCTGATTTCACGGCGCAGATCACCTTCAACGACAAATTTGGCAACTTCGTCACGCAGCGTGTCGATTTGTTCTTCAGACAGCTCACTGATCTTAACATCTTCAGCGATACCCGCTGCAGCCAGAATGGCTTTAGAACGGGTCTTGCCGACGCCGTAGATCGAAGTTAATGCGATCACAGCATGTTTCTGATCAGGAATGTTAATGCCTGCTATACGGGCCACTATGCACTCCTACTATTTAATATGTACGCACCATGCTGAAAAGCCCGTTTTCAGGATACTCAAATGGAAACGTACAGACATACAAAAGATTGGCTGGCTAATCTAGCCAGCTCAACCCAACTTTGCAAGAAAAATATGCGAAATAATCAGCCTTGGCGCTGTTTATGCTTCGGCTCGGCACTGCAAATCACACGGATGACACCATCACGCTTAACGATTTTGCAGTTACGGCATAATTTCTTGACGGAAGCACGAACTTTCATTTTTACTCTCCGTAACTTCTCAGGCGACCATTTAGCGGCCGTAGCCTTTCAGGTTCGCCTTCTTCAATGCAGACTCATACTGACTGGACATCATCAGAGTTTGCACTTGAGCCATAAAGTCCATAATCACGACAACAACGATAAGCAGTGAGGTCCCACCGAAGTAGAACGGTACTTTCATTGCATCACGCATGAACTCCGGGATCAGGCAGATAAAAGTAATATAAAGCGCACCAACCAAAGTCAGGCGAGTCATTACTTTATCGATATACTTCGCCGTTTGCTCTCCCGGACGAATTCCTGGTACAAATGCACCGGACTTCTTCAGGTTATCTGCTGTTTCACGCGGGTTGAAGACCAACGCCGTGTAGAAGAAACAGAAGAAGATGATCGCAGACGCATAGAGTAACACATAAAGTGGTTGCCCAGGCTGCAAATACAGCGAAATTGTTGTCAGCCAGTTCCAACCAGTACCGCCCCCGAACCATGACGCGATGGTTGCCGGGAACAGAATAATACTGGAAGCGAAGATAGCCGGGATAACCCCCGCCATATTCACTTTCAGCGGTAAATGTGTGCTCTGTGCAGCATAGACACGACGACCCTGCTGACGTTTAGCGTAGTTCACCACAATGCGGCGCTGACCACGTTCAACGAAGACAACAAAGAACGTCACTGCAAATACTAATACTGCAACCAACAGCAACAGGAGGAAGTGCAGGTCGCCTTGACGCGCTTGCTCGATAGTATGGGCGATGGCTGGCGGGAGACCCGCAACAATACCGGCGAAGATGATGATTGAGATACCGTTACCGATACCACGCTCAGTAATCTGTTCGCCGAGCCACATCAGGAACATCGTCCCTGTGACCAGACTTACAACAGCGGTGAAATAGAATGCAAAGCCCGGGTTTAACACCAGGCCCTGCATACCAGGCATATTCGGAAGACCGGTAGCAATACCGATCGACTGGAATATTGCCAGCACCAGAGTGCCGTAACGGGTGTACTGGCTAATCTTACGACGTCCAGACTCCCCTTCTTTCTTCAGCTCTGCCAGGGCCGGATGAACGACCGTCAGCAGCTGGATAATAATTGATGCCGAAATGTACGGCATAATACCCAGTGCAAAGATAGAAGCACGGCTGAGAGCACCACCAGAGAACATGTTGAACATTTCAATGATGGTGCCTCGCTGTTGCTCAAGCAGTTTGGCAAGTACAGCGGCATCGATACCAGGGATCGGAATAAAAGAGCCAATACGGAACACAATCAGCGCGCCGATAACAAACAGCAGTCTGCGTTTCAGCTCGCCAAATCCACCTTTGGCACTTTGAAAATCTAATCCCGGTTGCTTAGCCATCTGCTACTTATTCCTCAATTTTACCGCCAGCAGCTTCGATAGCAGCACGAGCACCTTTAGTAACACGCAGGCCACGAACAGTTACCGGAGTAGAAACTTCACCAGCCAGGATCACTTTCGCGAACTCGATCTGGATACCGATAATGTTTGCTGCTTTCAGCGTGTTCAGGTCTACAACGCCGCCTTCAACTTTCGCCAGGTCAGACAGACGGATTTCCGCTGTGATCGCTGCTTTGCGAGAGGTGAAGCCGAACTTCGGCAGACGACGGTACAGTGGCATCTGGCCACCCTCGAAACCGCGACGTACGCCACCGCCAGAACGAGAGTTCTGACCTTTGTGACCACGACCACCGGTTTTGCCGAGGCCAGAACCGATACCACGACCCAGGCGTTTACCCGCCTTTTTAGAGCCTTCGGCCGGAGACAGAGTATTTAAACGCATCTCTTACTCCTCAACTTTAACCATGAAGTAAACCGCGTTGACCATACCACGAACAGCAGGAGTATCCTCGCGCTCAACGGTATGACCAATACGACGCAGACCCAGGCCAAGCAGCGTTGCCTTGTGTTTCGGCAGACGACCGATTGCACTGCGGGTTTGAGTGATTTTAATAGTCTTTGCCATGGTCAATTACCCCAGAATTTCTTCAACGGATTTACCACGCTTGGCAGCGACCATTTCTGGAGAATTCATATTTTCCAGGCCATCAATAGTTGCACGAACCACGTTGATCGGGTTGGTGGAACCATATGCTTTAGCCAGAACGTTATGAACTCCAGCAACTTCCAGAACGGCGCGCATTGCACCACCGGCGATGATACCGGTACCTTCTGAAGCTGGCTGCATGAATACACGAGAACCCGTGTGAACACCTTTAACTGGGTGTTGCAGGGTGCCGTTGTTCAGCGCGACGTTAATCATATTGCGACGGGCTTTTTCCATCGCTTTCTGGATCGCTGCTGGAACTTCACGCGCTTTACCGTAACCAAAACCAACGCGACCGTTACCATCACCAACTACAGTCAGAGCTGTGAAGGAGAAAATACGACCACCTTTTACGGTTTTAGATACGCGGTTAACCGCGATCAGCTTTTCCTGCAGTTCGCCAGCCTGTTTTTCGATGTGAGCCATCTTACACCTCTACCTTAGAACTGAAGGCCAGCTTCACGGGCAGCATCTGCCAGTGCCTGGACACGACCATGATATTGGAACCCGGAACGGTCAAAGGAAACATTGCTGATGCCTTTTTCCAGAGCGCGTTCAGCAACAGCTTTACCTACAGCTGCAGCGGCGTCTTTGTTACCGGTGTACTTCAATTGTTCTGAGATAGCTTTTTCTACAGTAGAAGCAGCTACCAGAACTTCAGAACCGTTCGGTGCAATTACCTGTGCGTAAATATGACGCGGGGTACGATGTACCACCAGGCGAGTTGCACCCAGCTCTTTGAGCTTGCGGCGTGCGCGGGTCGCACGACGGATACGAGCAGATTTCTTATCCATAGTGTTACCTTACTTCTTCTTAGCCTCTTTGGTACGCACGACTTCGTCGGCGTAACGAACACCCTTACCTTTATAAGGCTCAGGACGACGGTAGGCGCGCAGATCTGCTGCAACCTGACCGATCAGCTGTTTATCAGCGCCTTTCAGCACGATTTCAGTTTGAGTCGGACATTCTGCAGTGATACCGGCCGGCAGCGGATGCTCAACAGGGTGTGAGAAGCCCAGAGACAGGCCTACTGCATTCCCTTTGATAGCTGCACGATAACCTACACCAACCAGCTGAAGCTTTTTAGTGAAGCCTTCGGTAACACCAACAACCATTGAGTTCAGCAGGGCACGCGCGGTACCAGCCTGAGCCCATCCATCCACGAAACCATCACGTGGACCGAAGGTCAGAGCGTTATCTGCATGTTTAACTTCAACAGCTTTGTTGAGGGTACGAGTCAGCTCGCCGTTTTTACCTTTGATCGTAATAACCTGACCGTCGATTTTTACATCAACGCCGGCAGGAATAACGACCGGTGCTTTAGCAACACGAGACATTCTTTCCTCCGATTAGGCTACGTAGCAGATAATTTCGCCACCAAGACCAGCCTGGCGCGCTGCACGATCAGTCATAACACCTTTTGAGGTAGAAACAACTGCGATACCAAGGCCAGCCATAACTTTCGGCAGCTCATCTTTTTTCTTATAGATGCGCAGACCTGGGCGGCTGACACGCTGAATGCTTTCTACAACAGCTTTACCCTGGAAATACTTGAGAGTAAGTTCCAGTTCCGGCTTGGTGTCGCCTTCAACTTTAAAATCTTCGATAAAACCTTCTTCCTTCAGCACGTTGGCAATTGCCACTTTCAGCTTGGCGGAAGGCATGGTGACCGCAACTTTGTTCGCGGCCTGACCGTTACGGATACGGGTCAGCATATCCGCGATCGGATCTTGCATGCTCATCTGTCTTTACTCCCGTGATTCAATTGGTAATTACCAGCTAGCCTTTTTCAAGCCTGGTACTTCACCGCGCATGGCGGCTTCACGCAGTTTGATACGGCTCAACCCAAACTTGCCCACATAACCATGTGGACGACCTGTTTGACGACAGCGGTTACGCTGACGAGACGGGCTGGAATCACGCGGCAGAGACTGCAGCTTGAGAACCGCATTCCAACGATCTTCGTCGGAAGCGTTCACATCAGAAATGATCGCTTTCAGTTCAGCGCGTTTAGCGAAGAATTTATCAGCTAAAGCTACGCGCTTTACTTCGCGTGCTTTCATTGATTGCTTAGCCATTCAGTAACCCTACCTTACTTGCGGAACGGGAAGTCAAAGGCAGCCAGCAGAGCACGGCCTTCTTCGTCAGATTTCGCAGTAGTGGTAATGGTAATATCCAAACCACGCACGCGGTCGACTTTATCGTAGTCGATTTCTGGGAAGATGATCTGCTCACGGACACCCATGCTGTAGTTACCACGACCGTCGAAAGACTTAGCGGACAAACCACGGAAGTCACGGATACGTGGAACAGCAATAGTGATCAGGCGCTCAAAGAACTCCCACATGCGTTCGCCACGCAGAGTTACTTTACAGCCGATCGGATAGCCCTGACGGATTTTGAAGCCTGCAACTGATTTGCGTGCTTTGGTGATCAACGGCTTTTGACCGGAGATTGCTGTCAGGTCAGCTGCTGCGTTATCCAGCAGTTTCTTGTCAGCGATCGCTTCACCAACACCCATGTTCAGGGTGATCTTCTCGACCCGAGGGACTTGCATGACAGAATTGTAGTTAAACTCAGTCATGAGTTTGTTAACTACTTCGTCTTTGTAGTAATCATGCAGTTTCGCCATCGTACTACTCCAAATTACTTGATAGTTTCGCTGTTAGACTTGAAGAAACGGACTTTTTTGCCGTCTTCGAATCTAAAGCCTACACGGTCAGCCTTGCCGGTAGCCGCATTGAAGATTGCAACGTTAGAAACCTGAATTGCAGCTTCTTTTTCAACGATGCCGCCTGGTTGGTTCAGGGCCGGAACCGGCTTCTGATGTTTCTTAACCAGGTTGATACCTTCAACGACGAGTTTGCCGGAAGACAGAACATTTTTTACTTTACCGCGTTTACCTTTATCTTTACCGGTTAACACGATAACTTCGTCATCACGACGGATTTTCGCTGCCATGATTCGCTCCTTAGAGTACTTCTGGTGCCAGAGAGATAATTTTCATGAACTTTTCAGTACGAAGTTCACGAGTTACCGGCCCAAAGATACGCGTGCCGATAGGCTGCTCGCTGTTATTGTTTAAAATAACGCATGCATTACCATCGAAGCGAATGACAGAACCGTCAGGGCGACGAACACCCTTCCTGGTGCGCACCACTACCGCTTTCAGCACATCACCTTTTTTGACCTTACCACGTGGAATTGCTTCCTTGATGGTGATCTTGATGATGTCGCCTACGCCTGCGTAGCGACGGTGCGAGCCACCCAGAACCTTGATACACATTACGCGACGTGCACCGGAGTTGTCGGCGACGTTCAGCATAGTCTGTTCTTGGATCATTTCAGTGCTCCGCTAATGTCAACTACTACCTGAGACTCTAAAATCAGAGCCGTTAAAAAGCCCCATATCGAGGGCGCGGCATTATAACACCGCTTCTACAATATGGGTAGAAAAAATAAACGGCTCATCGCTGAGCCGTTTATTCGTATTGAGAATGCGTACTGTATTACAGAACCGCTTTCTCTACAACGCGAACCAGCGTCCAGGACTTAGTCTTGGACAGTGGACGGCATTCACGGATTTCAACCTTGTCGCCGATACCACATTCGTTGTTCTCGTCATGTACGTGCAGTTTGGTCGTACGTTTGATGAATTTACCGTAGATCGGGTGTTTCACAATACGTTCGATAGCTACAACAATGGATTTCTCCATTTTGTCGCTAACAACACGACCTTGCAGAGTACGGATTTTATCGGTCATTACGCACCCGCCTTCTGAGTCAGTAAAGTCTTAACGCGTGCAACATTGCGACGCACTTGCTTCAGCAGGTGAGTCTGTTGCAGCTGGCCACTTGCAGCCTGCATACGCAGGTTGAACTGCTCACGCAGCAGGTTCAGCAGCTCAGCGTTCAGCTCTTCAACGCTTTTTTCACGCAGCTCTTTTGCTTTCATTACATCACCGTCTTAGTTACAAAGGTGGTTTTGATAGGCAGTTTCGCTGCTGCCAGGCCGAAGGCTTCACGGGCCAGCTCTTCCGGAACACCGTCCATTTCATAAAGGACTTTGCCCGGTTGGATCAAGGCAACCCAGTACTCCACGTTACCTTTACCTTTACCCATACGAACTTCCAGTGGCTTCTCGGTGATCGGTTTGTCCGGGAATACACGGATCCAGATCTTACCTTGACGCTTAACTGCACGGGTCATTGCACGACGTGCTGCTTCGATCTGACGTGCAGTCAGACGACCACGGCCAACAGCTTTCAGACCGAAAGTGCCGAAGCTAACATCCGTACCCTGCGCCAGACCACGGTTGCGGCCTTTGTGCACTTTACGGAATTTTGTACGCTTTGGTTGTAACATCAGCGACGCTCCTTATTTACGGCCTTTACGCTGCTGCTTTTTAGGTTGAGCAGCCGGTTTTTCCGGTTGTTCAACAGCAGCCATACCACCCAGGATCTCACCTTTGAAGATCCATACCTTAACGCCGATTACACCGTAAGTGGTGTGCGCTTCAGAGGTGTTGTAGTCAATGTCAGCACGCAGAGTGTGCAGCGGTACGCGACCTTCGCGGTACCATTCGGTACGTGCGATTTCCGCGCCGCCCAGACGGCCGCTAACTTCAACTTTGATACCTTTAGCGCCCAGACGCATTGCGTTCTGTACAGCACGCTTCATAGCACGACGGAACATAACGCGACGTTCCAGCTGTGAAGTGATGCTGTCAGCAACCAATTTAGCGTCCAGTTCAGGCTTACGAACTTCAGCGATATTGATCTGTGCAGGAACGCCAGCGATATCCGCTACGACCTTGCGCAGTTTTTCTACGTCTTCGCCTTTCTTACCGATAACGATGCCAGGACGAGCAGTGTGAATAGTCACACGGATGCTCTTAGCTGGACGCTCGATAACGATACGAGATACAGACGCTTTAGCCAGTTCCTTAGTCAGGTACTGACGTACTTTAAAATCGCTGTCCAGGTTGTCAGCGAATTCTTTGGTGTTCGCAAACCAGGTAGAGTTCCATGGTTTTACAATACCCAGGCGAATACCATTAGGATGTACTTTCTGACCCATTGCTAGTCTCCAGAGTCTCAGCGATCGGACACAACCACAGTAATGTGGCTGGTGCGCTTCAGGATGCGATCTGCACGACCTTTCGCACGCGGCATAATGCGCTTCATGCTTGGGCCTTCATCTACGAAAATTTTCGCGACTTTCAGATCGTCGATGTCAGCGCCATCGTTGTGTTCAGCGTTAGCAATGGCAGATTCCAGTACTTTCTTGACCAATACCGCAGCTTTCTTGTTGGTATAGGTCAGGATGTCCAGGGCCTGCGACACTTTCTTACCGCGAATCAGGTCAGCAACAAGGCGAACCTTCTGTGCAGAAGAACGAGCATGGCGATGTTGAGCTAAAGTTTCCATCTCTTCCTCCTACCTTATTTCTTCTTCGCTTTTTTATCAGCAGCGTGGCCGCGATAAGTACGAGTCGGTGCGAATTCACCCAGTTTGTGACCAACCATTTCGTCGGTAACAAAGACTGGAACGTGCTGACGACCATTATGGACAGCGATGGTCAAACCGATCATGTTAGGAAAGATCGTTGAACGACGGGACCAAGTGCGCAGGGGCTTCTTGTCTCCGCTTTCCACCGCTTTCTCTACCTTCTTCAGCAAGTGCAGGTCAATAAAAGGACCTTTCTTGAGAGAACGTGGCATGGCTTATCCTCTAAAATTATTTGCTACGGCGACGTACGATAAATTTATCAGTACGCTTGTTGCTGCGGGTCTTCTTACCTTTGGTCTGAACGCCCCACGGAGATACCGGGTGCTTACCAAAGTTACGACCTTCACCACCACCATGTGGGTGGTCGACTGGGTTCATCGCAGTACCGCGAACGGTAGGACGAACACCACGCCAGCGTGCAGCACCTGCTTTACCCAGAACGCGCAGCATATGCTCAGCATTGCCAACTTCGCCCAGAGTAGCGCGGCAGTCTGCTTCGACTTTACGCATTTCACCAGAACGCAGACGCAGGGTGACATAAGCACCGTCGCGCGCAACGATCTGAACGTAAGTACCAGCGGAACGTGCCAGCTGACCGCCTTTACCTGGTTTCATTTCTACGTTATGAACGGTAGAACCAACCGGGATATTGCGCATCGGCAGGGTGTTACCTGCTTTGATTGCAGCATCAACGCCAGACTGAATCTGGTCGCCAGCTTTCAGGCCTTTAGGGGCCAGGATGTAACGGCGTTCGCCATCTTTGTACAGAACCAGCGCGATGTTCGCGGAACGGTTCGGATCGTACTCAAGACGCTCAACAACTGCTGGGATACCGTCTTTGTTGCGTTTGAAGTCAACAATACGATAAGCCTGCTTGTGGCCACCACCGATGTGACGAGTGGTGATACGGCCATTGTTGTTACGACCACCGGATTTGCTGTTTTTTTCCAGCAACGGAGCAAAAGGTTTGCCCTTGTGCAGCTCAGGGTTAACCACTTTAACTACGTGGCGACGACCCGGAGATGTCGGTTTACATTTAACAACTGCCATTGTATTACTCCTCCGACTTACTCAGCGCCGCCAACGAAGTCCAGATTCTGGCCTTCTTTCAGGGTGACGTAAGCTTTTTTCCAGTCGCTACGACGACCGATACGCTGTCCGTGACGTTTAACTTTCCCTTTAACAACCAGGGTGTTAACGACTTCGACTTCGACTTCAAACAGTTTCTGCACAGCAGCTTTGATTTCTGCTTTGGTCGCGTCTTTAGCAACTTTGAGAACGATGGTGTTTGTTTTTTCCATCGCAGTAGACGCTTTTTCAGAAACGTGCGGTGCGCGAAGCACCTTCAGCAGACGTTCTTCACGAATCATGCCAGCATCTCCTCAACTTGCTTAACAGCATCAGCAGTCATTACGACTTTGTCGAAGGCGATCAGGCTAACCGGGTCGATACCAGTCGCATCGCGTACGTCAACCTTGTGCAGGTTACGTGCGGCCAGGAACAGGTTCTCGTCCAGCTCACCGGTGATGATCAGCACATCTTCCAGAGCCATGTCTTTCAGTTTCTGTGCCAGCAGCTTAGTTTTAGGCGCTTCTACAGAGAATGATTCGACAACGATCAGACGATCCTGACGTACCAGTTCGGACAGGATGCTTTTCAGCGCGCCGCGGTACATCTTTTTGTTAACTTTTTGACTGTGGTCCTGTGGACGCGCAGCGAAGGTCACGCCACCTGAACGCCAGATCGGGCTCTTGATAGAACCTGAACGCGCACGGCCGGTACCTTTCTGGCGCCATGGCTTTTTGCCAGAACCAGTTACTTCAGCACGAGTCTTCTGAGCACGAGTACCCTGACGAGCACCAGCTGCATAAGCAACAACAACCTGGTGAACCAGCGCTTCGTTGAAATCACGACCGAAGGTAGTTTCGGAAACAGTCAGCGCGCTCTGCGCGTCTTTCAATACTAATTCCATTGCTATCCCCTTACGCCTTCACAGCTGGTTTAACGATCAGGTCGCTACCGGTTGCACCCGGAACTGCACCTTTAACCAGCAGCAGGTTGCGCTCAGCGTCAACACGTACTACGTCCAGGCTCTGAACGGTTACACGTTCGTTACCCAGCTGACCTGCCATTTTCTTGCCTTTGAACACTTTGCCCGGAGTCTGGTTCTGACCGATAGAACCTGGAACGCGGTGAGACAAGGAGTTACCGTGAGTAGCGTCCTGGGTACGGAAGTTCCAGCGCTTAACGGTACCAGCAAAACCTTTACCTTTAGAGGTACCGGTTACGTCAACTTTTTTAACGTCAGCAAACAGCTCAACGCTAATGTCTTGACCTACGGTGAACTCTTCGCCTTCAGCAAGACGGAATTCCCACAGACCACGGCCAGCTTCAACGCCAGCTTTAGCGAAGTGACCCGCTTCTGGTTTGGTTACACGGTTAGCTTTTTTAGCACCAGTGGTCACCTGAACAGCGCGGTAGCCATCGTTAGCCAGATCTTTGATCTGAGTAACGCGGTTTGCTTCAACTTCGATTACGGTTACTGGGATAGAAACGCCATCTTCTGTGAAGATGCGGGTCATACCCACTTTTTTACCGACTAAACCAATCATTGTATCAACCTCTCAATCGCTCGATGACCTGATCAACCCAGGCTGATCTGCACGTCTACACCGGCAGCCAGATCCAGACGCATCAGAGCATCAACGGTTTTCTCAGTTGGCTCAACGATGTCAACCAGACGCTTGTGAGTGCGGATTTCGTACTGATCACGCGCGTCTTTGTTGACGTGCGGAGAGATCAGAACGGTGAAGCGCTCTTTGCGGGTCGGCAGCGGGATCGGACCACGGACTTGCGCACCAGTGCGCTTAGCAGTCTCGACGATTTCCGCGGTTGATTGATCGATCAGACGATGATCAAACGCTTTAAGGCGGATACGGATTCTTTGGTTCTGCATGAGACCAGAGCTCCAATTATTTTATAAACGAAAATGATTACTCCTCAAACCCATTACGATTGATGGGAGAGTGTAACCGTTCTTACGTAGCTCCCCAATTGGGAGCATTGTTGAGTAACAAAATGAGTTACTCCGGTTCAGTTCGAACCAGCCGTCAATTACGACAAGCCCGCGCATTATACGTAAATCAGAGAAAGACGCAAGTGCCGTTTAGAAATTAAGCGCTAAAGGCGCGGTATGCGTAGGGACTCGCAACTTTTTACGCAATGTATCCCTTCTCGAATCTTTGTCTGGAGCCCCTACGCAATTGTGGTTTTTGTAGATTGTCGGACAGGCCGATTATAACGAGGATGCGCTCAAACCCTGTTGAGGCCTTTTCCATGTTAACTACCCTCCCCTTTCTGCTGTTCTATTTTTCGCTAACTGCCTTTCTTGTCTATGCAGATATCCGCTGCGGCCTACTTCCCGATAAATTTCTCTGCCCACTGCTGTGGGTGGGCCTGCTCTTTCAGCTCTGTATCCATCCTGATTTTCTGCCGAGTGCGGTGGTGGGTGCGATGGCAGGATATGTTGGCTTTGCCGTTATTTACTGGGGCTATCGTTTTTTCTTTCGCCGCGAAGGGATGGGCTATGGCGATGTTAAATATCTGGCAGCGCTGGGCGCCTGGCATGGCTGGTGCGTATTACCGCTGCTGGCGTTGGTCGCCGCGCTGATGGCACTTTTGTGCCTTCTCATCCTCTCTTTAGTGCACCCTGATAAACAGACATTAAAAAACCCACTGCCTTTTGGGCCATTTCTGGCGGCAGCGGGTTTATGCGTTGGCTGGGAAAACCTTATTAGCTTTCCACTTTGATCTGCGACTGAAGGTAGTTCTGTAGACCAATTTTGGTAATGAGATCCAGTTCAGTCTCCAGCCAGTCAATATGGCCTTCTTCATCGGCGAGGATCTGGATCATCATGTCACGACTAACATAATCATGGACGCTGTCAGCATAGGCGATGGCTTCACGAAGATCTCTTGCGCCTTCGAGTTCCAGTCTGAGATCGGAACGCAGCATCTCCTCAACATCTTCACCAATGCCCAGTTTGCCAAGATCCTGCAAGTTTGGAATGCCTTCGAGGAATAAAATACGCTCAATATATTTATCGGCGTGCTTCATCTCATCGATGGACTCATGGTATTCGACATCATTGAGGCGAGTCAGTCCCCAGTTTTTGAACATTCTTGCATGGAGAAAATACTGATTGATTGCGACAAGCTCATTTCCCAATAATTTATTGAGATAACTTATGATTTTAACATCACCTTTCATTATATAGTCCCTCCGCTTCCACTCATTGAAGCGTAGATCGGGCTACAGGGATGTCAAAAAAAAGATACGGGCTTACGCGATCTCTTTGAATTCCGGGATCTGCATCAATTCGTCCTGCATAATCTCACGCGCTGCGCGAACGCATTTACCGCATTGATTTCCCACCGGAACAAACTTGCGAAGCTGCTGGAAAGACTGTGGCTGAAACTGGCGAACGGCCTGACGTATTTTTTTGTCACTCACACCATTACATAAACAAACGTACATAAAAACTCCCGTTCAAAATATGCGCAAAGTGTAAGTGAGAATGGTTATGATTACAATAGCACAAACGCCGGGATGCGAGACGGAAGCACGCAAAAAATGCGAAAATTTGTGACAGGTTCAAAACGCCAGAAAACAAAAAAGGACGCCGAAGCGTCCTTTTTTCATTCAGGGATAATTAATTAGCCCAGAACTTTAGCAACAACGCCCGCGCCAACGGTACGGCCGCCTTCACGGATTGCGAAACGCAGACCGTCGTCCATCGCGATTGGGTGGATCAGAGTCACAACCATCTTGATGTTGTCGCCTGGCATTACCATCTCAACGCCTTCTGGCAGTTCGATGGTACCGGTCACGTCAGTTGTACGGAAGTAGAACTGTGGACGGTAGCCTTTGAAGAACGGAGTATGACGGCCGCCTTCGTCTTTGGACAGGATGTACACTTCAGATTCGAACTTGGTGTGCGGCTTGATTGAGCCTGGCTTCGCCAGAACCTGACCACGTTCGATTTCTTCACGTTTGATACCACGCAGCAGAACACCAACGTTCTCACCAGCACGGCCTTCGTCCAGCAGTTTGCGGAACATTTCAACGCCAGTACAGGTAGACTTAGCAGTCTCTTTGATACCAACGATTTCAACTTCTTCGCCAACTTTGATGATACCGCGCTCTACACGACCGGTAACAACGGTACCACGACCGGAGATGGAGAATACGTCTTCGATTGGCAGCAGGAATGGCTTGTCAATCGCACGCTCTGGTTCTGGGATGTAAGAATCCAGGAAGCCAGCCAGTTCGATGATTTTCGCTTCCCACTCTGCTTCGCCTTCCAGCGCTTTCAGCGCGGAACCACGAACGATTGGGGTGTCGTCGCCTGGGAAATCGTACTGAGACAGCAGTTCACGAACTTCCATCTCTACCAGTTCCAGCAGCTCTTCGTCATCAACCATGTCGCATTTGTTCAGGAACACGATGATGAAAGGAACGCCTACCTGACGACCCAGCAGGATGTGCTCACGAGTCTGAGGCATTGGGCCGTCAGTCGCAGCAACAACCAGGATCGCGCCGTCCATCTGCGCAGCACCGGTGATCATGTTTTTAACATAGTCGGCGTGGCCTGGGCAGTCTACGTGTGCGTAGTGGCGAGTCGGGGTGTCGTATTCAACGTGGGAAGTGTTGATGGTGATACCACGAGCTTTTTCTTCTGGTGCGTTATCGATCTGGTCGAATGCACGAGCAGAACCACCGTAGGTTTTAGCCAGAACGGTAGTGATTGCAGCAGTCAGGGTAGTTTTACCATGGTCAACGTGGCCGATAGTACCAACGTTGACGTGCGGTTTTGTACGTTCAAATTTTTCTTTAGACACGGCTATATTCCTTACTATAGTGCTCTCCCCTTTGGAGAGAGCACGGGACTTAGGTTTTAATCCTGTGGATTACTTACCACGGGCTTCAATAACGGCCTGAGCAACGTTGTTAGGCGCATCATCATACTTCAGGAATTCCATGGTGTATGATGCACGACCTTTGGTCAGAGAACGCAGCTGAGTTGCATATCCGAACATTTCAGACAGCGGAACTTCAGCGTGGATCTTAACGCCAGTTACTTCAGATTCCTGACCACGCAGCATACCGCGACGACGGCTCAAGTCACCGATAACGTCACCGGTGTTCTCTTCAGGAGTTTCTACTTCAACCTTCATGATCGGCTCAAGCAGAACTGGTTTTGCTTTCTTAAAGCCTTCTTTAAAGGCAATAGACGCAGCCAGTTTAAACGCCAGTTCAGAGGAGTCAACGTCATGGTAAGAACCGAAGTGCAGACGAACACCCATGTCAACAACTGGATAGCCAGCCAGAGGGCCCGCTTTCAGCTGCTCTTGGATGCCTTTATCAACGGCTGGGATGTATTCGCCAGGAATTACACCACCTTTGATGTCGTTGATGAACTCGTAACCTTTAGGGTTAGAGCCCGGCTCCAGTGGGTACATGTCGATCACAACGTGACCGTACTGACCGCGACCACCAGACTGCTTAGCGTGTTTACCTTCAACATCGGTAACTTTCGCACGAATCGCTTCGCGGTAAGCAACCTGAGGTTTACCCACGTTCGCTTCAACGTTGAATTCACGCTTCATACGGTCAACGATGATGTCCAGGTGCAGCTCACCCATACCAGCGATGATGGTCTGGTTAGATTCTTCATCAGTCCATACGCGGAATGATGGGTCTTCTTTCGCCAGACGGCCCAGAGCCAGACCCATTTTTTCCTGGTCAGCTTTGGTTTTTGGTTCAACCGCGATGGAGATTACCGGCTCAGGGAATTCCATACGCTCCAGAATGATCGGGTGATCTGGGTTACACAGGGTGTCACCAGTAGTCACGTCTTTCAGACCGATAGCTGCAGCGATGTCGCCCGCACGAACTTCTTTGATCTCTTCACGTTTGTTAGCGTGCATCTGTACGATACGGCCAAAACGCTCACGCGCCGCTTTCACGGAGTTCAGGATGGTGTCACCGGAGTTAACCACACCAGAGTAAACGCGGAAGAAGGTCAGGTTACCCACGAATGGGTCGGTAGCAATTTTGAACGCCAGTGCAGAGAACGGCTCGTCATCACTTGCGTGACGCTCAGCCGGAGTATCTTTACCGTCGTCCAGGATGCCGTTGATCGCAGGTACGTCAACTGGGGATGGCAGGTAGTCAACTACCGCATCCAGCATCGCCTGAACACCTTTGTTCTTGAACGCAGAACCACAGGTTACCAGGATGATTTCGTTGTTCAGAACGCGCTGACGCAGAGCTTTCTTGATCTCTTCTTCAGTCAGTTCTTCACCACCCAGGTATTTCTCCATCAGCTCTTCAGAAGCTTCAGCAGCGGACTCGATCAGGTTCTGGTGCCATTCGTCAGCCAGGTCCTGCATGTCTGCTGGGATATCTTCGTAAGTGAAGGTAACGCCTGCGTCTTCTTCGTTCCAGTTGATGGCTTTCATTTTCACCAGGTCGATAACACCGGTGAAACCTTCTTCAGCACCAATTGCCAGCTGCAGCGGAACAGGGTTCGCGCCCAGACGGGTTTTGATCTGACCAACAACTTTCAGGAAGTTAGCACCCATACGGTCCATTTTGTTAACGAACGCGATGCGTGGAACTTTATATTTGTTCGCCTGACGCCATACGGTTTCAGACTGTGGCTGAACACCACCAACTGCGCAATAAACCATTACCGCGCCGTCAAGAACACGCATGGAACGTTCTACTTCGATGGTGAAGTCAACGTGGCCTGGGGTGTCGATGATGTTTACGCGATGCGGTTCGTACTGCTTAGCCATACCTGACCAGAATGCAGTAGTCGCTGCGGAGGTGATAGTAATACCACGCTCCTGCTCCTGTTCCATCCAGTCCATGGTGGCTGCGCCGTCATGAACTTCACCGATTTTGTGGTTTACACCGGTGTAGAACAGAATACGTTCGGTAGTAGTGGTCTTACCGGCGTCGATGTGCGCACTGATACCGATGTTACGGTAGCGTGCGATGGGTGTTGTACGAGCCATTTGATTCCTCGTTTGTTTCTTTAGGCGTTCAGTTAAGTTACCCAGAGCGGGCGGCTTCTCTGAAGCGCCCGCCTGGTGACTAATACTCCGAAGGGATTACCAACGGTAGTGTGCGAACGCCTTGTTGGCTTCTGCCATACGGTGAACGTCTTCACGTTTCTTAACTGCAGTACCTTTGTTTTCTGCAGCATCAGAAAGTTCGTTCGCCAGACGCAGAGCCATGGATTTATCACCGCGTTTACGAGCAGCTTCAACGATCCAACGCATTGCCAGAGCATTACGACGAACCGGACGAACTTCAACTGGAACCTGATAAGTAGAACCACCAACACGGCGGGACTTAACTTCTACAGTTGGGCGAACGTTGTCGAGAGCGACTTCGAAAGCTTCCAGTTCATTTTTACCAGAACGCTGAGCCAGGGTCTCAAGCGCGCTGTATACGATTGCTTCTGCAGTAGATTTTTTACCATCTACCATCAGGATATTTACAAATTTTGCCAGCAGTTCTGATCCGAATTTCGGATCTGGAAGGATTTTACGCTGACCAATGACGCGACGACGTGGCATGGGAATACTCCGTTGTTAATTCAGGATTGTCCAAAACTCAAAGAGTTTAGTGTGACATTAAGATAAATCAGTTTGGCCTTACTTAACGGAGAACCATTAAGCCTTAGGACGCTTCACGCCGTACTTGGAGCGAGCCTGCTTACGGTCTTTAACACCTGAGCAGTCGAGCGCACCACGAACGGTGTGGTAACGAACACCCGGAAGGTCTTTAACACGACCGCCACGGATCAGGATCACGGAGTGCTCCTGCAGGTTGTGACCTTCACCACCGATGTAGGAAGTCACTTCGAAACCGTTAGTCAAACGCACACGGCATACTTTACGCAGTGCGGAGTTTGGTTTTTTAGGAGTGGTGGTATATACACGAGTACATACGCCACGTTTCTGCGGGCAGGCTTCCAGTGCAGGCACGTTGCTTTTTGCAACTTTGCGTGCACGTGGTTTGCGTACCAGCTGGTTAACTGTTGCCATTAAATAGCTCCTGGTTTTAGCTTTTGCTTCGTAAACACGTAATAAATCGACCTCATACAATATGAGGACGCGAAATTTTAGGGCTACGTCGAAAAGGTGTCAAGAAATATACAGCGATCTCAAATCACCAGTTCATTTGACTGGGGTGTGTCACAGTAAGATTGACGAAATCAGTATAGCCAACCACGTCAATTTTGGCTGAAATTTGACCAGTAAGACCTCGCGCTTCAAGATCGTCTTTCAGCGCAGAGATGGATATGGGGGCACTGCTGAGGATTTCAACGAACTGACTACCATCAAGCGCCGCAAGCACACCGTCCTGAATCAGCAGCAAATCATCCCCTTCGCGCAACATGCTCAGTAACGCGTCGATATCACATTGCCACGGGGAATGGCTCAGGGTGTGCAGCATGTCAGCCTCAGAAAGTCAGAACAGTATCATATTGAGAGAGTTGTTCGCGCAGCGCACCCGCGGGGAGGAGCGTGACATCCAGCACGAAAGGCGTCTTATCATTGAGACCGCGTGCAGCCAAAGAGTCAGCACACACATAGAAGGTTTCAATGTCGTAAAGCGGTAAAACTTTGAAGGTAGCGATGTAGTCTCGCGCCAGAATTGCCTGCGGTTGCTGGCCCGCCAGCAGCTGGAATACGCCGTCTCCCAGAAAGAATACGCCAATATCTTCGGTTAATGCGGAGGTTGCAAGCAACGCGTCCAGCCCTTCTCTGCCAGACGCACTCCCATGGGGAGCAGACGAAAAAACAAACGCGACACGCTTCATTAAAACTGCACCACTCTGTCGCAGGTTAGCGCGGCCCGGGCCAGCGCCCCCAGGCCACTCAACGAAAAACCGGGCTGAAGGTTAGCCCCTGGCAAGCCGAGACGCTCCGCTTCGGCCGCATCCGTCACGCCGCGACGCAATGCCGCTGCCACGCAGATATGCAGCTCAACGCCCTGCTTTTCGTTTAATGCCTGCCAGGCGCGGACAAGGTCAAATTCATCGCTCGCCGGTGACGTAAACTGGTTCGCGTTATAGACCCCTTCCCGATAGAAGAAGACGCTCGCCAGTTCGTGTCCAGCCTCAAGTAGCGCATGAGCAAACTGCAGCGCACTGCTGGCCTGCTGAGTGCCATACGCCGGGCCTGTCACCATTAACGCAAAACGCATTACTTGTCTTGCCCCAGGAAATCGCCGCTTTTGAACTGGCGAATGTAGAGGTAAACCGTGTGCTTGGAGATATTCAGACGATCGGCCACCTGGTTAATGGCGTCTTTGATGTCAAAAATCCCTTTCTCGTAGAGGTTAAGTACGATCTGACGGTTCTTGGCGTTGTTCGATACGTTGCGGTCGGCATTCACCTCTTCAATGGTGAACTCCAGCGTTTGGGTCACCAGATCCTCAACAGAGGAGGCAAAATTCACAGAAGAGCCTACATCTGGGGTTTCAGGTGGGATAAAGGTGCTCATGATTTGGGAGAACGGTACATCAAGGTTCATGTTGATGCACAGCAAACCGATGACACGATGGTCACGGTTTCGAATGGCGATAGTTTCTGATTTCATCAACACACCGCTTTTGGCGCGGGTGAAGTAACATTTGGAGACGCTGCTGTCCGCGCCGGTCATGTCATGCAACATACGCAATGCAAGGTCGGTGATTGGCGAACCAATTTTACGGCCAGTATGTTCACCATTCGCAATGCGGATGGCGGAACACTTCAGATCTTGCAGGGAGTGCAATACGATTTCGCAGTGGGAGCCAATGAGCATCGCTAACCCGTCCACCACCGCCTCGTAGGATTTCAGAATATCGAAGTCGGTCTGGTCAAAAGGACGTTGATCCAGCAAATCGAGTTCACTGGTTTCGTTGGTTAAAAGCGACCTGGACATGAAAAAAACACTCCTTTTCAGGAGCCTGTCGTTAGGTTTTCAGGGCAGGCTCATTATCTACACGGACAACTAAATTAATACAGCGTGTATAGCGCTTTCCAGTGTTAATTATATCTGCCCTACAATAAAAAAAACCGCCGCCTCGAAGGCGGCGGTTTTTTTTCAGCATTACTTCTTAGCAGCAGCGGCTTTATCGTCAGCCGGAGCATCTGCCTTGGCATCCGCTTTAGGTGCCGGTTTGATGTCCAGCAGTTCTACGTCAAAGACCAGCGTAGAGTTCGCTGGGATACCCGGCACACCGGTTTTGCCGTAAGCCAGATCCGGTGGGATGACCATCTTGATCTTGCCGCCTTTCTTGATGTTTTTCAGGCCTTCGGTCCAGCCCGGGATCACACCGTCCAGACGGAAGGAAAGAGGCTCACCACGGGTGTAAGAGTTGTCGAACTCTTTACCGTCGATCAACGTACCTTTGTAGTTAACCACAACGGTGTCGCTGTCTTTAGGCGCATCACCGGTACCTTCTTTCTCAACTTTGTACACCAGGCCAGTAGAGGAGGTTTTTACACCTTTTTCTTTAGCAAAGGTATCGCGGTAAGCTTTGCCTTTCGCTTCGTTGTCTTTGGCATCTGCTTCCATTTTGGTCTGAGCAGCACCTTTCACACGCGCTTCAAACGCCTGCAGAGTCTGTTCGATTTCCTGGTCAGACAGTTTGCTCTTATCTGCAAACGCATCCTGAACACCCGCGATCAGCTGAGCTTTGTCCAGTTTGATGCCCAGTTTCTCTTGCTCTTTCAGAGAGTTTTCCATGTAACGACCCAGAGATGCGCCAAGTGCGTAGGCGGATTTCTGGTCGTCATTTTTGAACGCCGCTTTGCTGTCTGCAGTTGCAGCAGGCTTCGCTGCAGTGTCAGCAGCGAAAGACAGCGGTGCATTCAGTGCGACAGCCATTGTCGTCGCCAGCAGCGTTACTTTGAACAGTGATTTCATCCATATCTCCAGGGCCTGGGGACTCTCACCCCAGCATTAAACGTAAATGAGTGACGTACTATAAATCGTTGCGGAAGAAATCTACAGACAGACTCTCCCGATTCTCGTCTCTTTTCAGACTATTTTTGTTTAAATAAGTTTCTTGCCAAAGGGATGGATACTGCACTTGAGGATAAACTCAGTTAAACTTCGCCGCCGCAGGCCCATTATGGCGAGTGTGAAATTGACGAGGTGAACCATGAAGGACACATTGATTGAAGCGAGACTGGCTGAGCTGGAAAGCCGACTGGCTTTTCAGGACATCACCATCGAAGAACTTAACCAGACCGTAACCGCCCATGAACTTGAAATGGCAAAGCTGCGCGATCTGATGCGCCTGCTCACTGAAAAAGTGAAGGCAACCCAGTCGTCGCACATCGCCTCTCAGTCAGAAGAGACACCACCACCTCATTATTGAGACGTAAAAAAAGCGGGATTATCCCGCTTTTTTATTTTCCGCATGACGGTATTAGTGGCAGCCGCAGCCGCCGTTGCCGCAACCACCTTTACCGTGGTCGTGACCATGGTCGTGATCGTGGCCGTGACCACCGCAGCAGCCGTCGTGGCCGTGATCGTGGTCATGGTCGTGACCGTGTGCACCGTGAACGTGGCCATGAGCCAGTTCTTCTTCGGTTGCTTCACGGATCGCAACAACTTCTACGTTGAATTTCAGGTTCTGGCCAGCCAGCATGTGGTTGCCGTCAACCACAACGTGGTCGTCTTCAACTTCAGTGATTTCAACCGGCACCGGGCCCTGGTCGGTTTCCGCCAGGAAGCGCATGCCAACCTGCAGTTCGTCAACGCCCATGAACACGTCTTTAGGAACGCGCTGAACCAGGTTGTCGTCATACTGACCGTAAGCGTCGTTCGCGCCTACAGCAACGTCAAATTTGTCGCCAACGTCATGACCTTCCAGCGCTGTTTCCAGGCCAGAAATCAGGGAGCCGTGACCATGCAGGTAGTCCAGCGGCGCACTCACCGGAGACTCATCAACCAACACACCGTCTTCTGTACGTACCTGATAGGCCAGGCTGACCACCAGGTCTTTTGCTACTTTCATGATATCTCCTGAGCGTGGGAAAATTGCTGGCGCAGATTGTAGCGGAAATCTGCACCCGTGTACCCTTTAGCTTAAAAAAACTCAGGGCATATCGCTAGTCCGGATGAAAAATGCCGATCACTTGCTCTTCTTTGCGAACGTGATCGCGGGCCTCTTTATCAGCCTCACGCATCTGGTGACCGCACTTAACACACTCAACTACATCAATATTATTCTCACGCCACATAGCCAGGGTATCTTGCGCCTGGCAGGTCGGGCATTTTGCCCCCGCGATAAAGCGTTTACGTACAGCCATCTTTCGTTACCCTTTATTCAAATTCGTCCCAGCCGTCCAGTTGGCGTCGTTCCTGTTGCATCTCTCTCTGGAAGATCTCCTCCAGCTCGCGACGCGCTTCCCGCACGCGGGATATTTGCGCCGTATCGGTATGGACCGGCATCAGCTCGCGCAGCATCCGCATATCCAGCCGGCGGAAGTGCATCTGGGCGCGCTGCGCCTGATGCGGATGCATGCCGAGCGAGATCAGCGCCTTACGGCCCAACTCCAGCGCACTGGAGAACGTCTCACGGGAGAAGTGTTTCACACCCGCCTGCAACAATTCGTGAGCTTCAACACGTCCCCGCGCACGCGCCAGAATATGCAGATGCGGGAAATGCTGCTGACACAGCTCCACCAGCTTCATGGTATCTTCCGGGTCATTGCAGGTAATCACGATGGACTCTGCCGCTTCCGCCCCCGCCGAGCGCAGCAGCTCAAGCTGGGTCGCGTCGCCGTAGTAAACCTTATAGCCATATTTGCGCATCAGGTTGACCGCACTGATATCGCGCTCCAGTACCGTGATGCGCATTTTGTTCGCCATCAGCAAACGCCCAATCACCTGTCCGAAACGGCCAAAACCCACGACGATAACCTGTGGCTTATCATCTTCCACCCAGGGCGCTTCATCTTCATCATCAGCCGGGTTAAACCGGCGCGACAGCAGTTTATCCACCAGCTTCATCAGCAGCGGCGTGGTCATCATCGACAGCGTGACCGTCACCAGCAGCAGCGCCATCTGGTCATCTTTGAAGAGTTTTTGGGAAGATGCGGTAGAGAACAGCACAAACGCGAACTCTCCTCCCTGGCTTAGCACGCTGGCAAACTGCATGCGTTCCGAGCTACGCAGCCCGTAAATACGGGCCAGTACGTAGAGCACCAGCGTTTTCACCGCCACCAGCACCGCCACGCTCACGGCCACCCACAGCAGATGGGTATAAAGCACGCCAAGGTTCAGCGCCATGCCGACCGAAATAAAGAACAGCCCTAACAGCAGCCCCTTAAACGGATCGATGGCAATTTCCAGTTCGTGACGATATTCGCTCTCCGCCAGCAGCACCCCGGCGATGAACGTCCCCAGCGCCATCGACAGCCCCAGCGCATCCATAAACAGCGCAGAGCCAAGCACCAGCAGCAGCGTCGCGGCGGTAAACACTTCACGAACGCCCGAGGCGGCAATAAAGCGGAACACCGGACGCAGTAAGAAACGCCCGCCAATCAGCATCCCCGCGAAGGCCAGCACCTTCATGGAGATTTTTACCCAGTCAAAATGATCGTCACCGGATCCTGCCAGCAGCGGCACCAGCGCCAGCGCCGGGATAACGGCCAAATCCTGGAACAGCAGCACCGAAAAGCCCAGCTGTCCGGCTTCGTTGCGATTCATCCCTTTGTCGCGCATCAACTGCAGCGCCATCGCCGTGGAGGACATCGCGAGGCCAATCCCGCCGATCACCGCCGCCTGCCAGGAAAACTGCGTCAACATGAGCAGCCCGCCCAGAATCGCGGCGCTGAACAGCACCTGTGCCGCCCCCACGCCGAAGATGGAGCGGCGAAGCTGCCACAGCTTGGACGGGTTCAGTTCAAGGCCGATGATGAACATCAGGAACACGACGCCCAGTTCAGAGAAGTGGAGGATCTCATCCACATCGCTGATGAATCCCAGCCCCCAGGGGCCGATGGCGATCCCCGCCAACAAATACCCCAGCACTGCACCGATCCCGATACGTGCCGCAAGCGGCACCGCAACAACCGCCGCAAATAAAAACAGCACCCCGGCGAGGAGTAAATTCGATCCTTCCATCAACGACCTCCTGCCGGAATCGGTGAGGCCAGCCATTCACCGTAGGCTCTGGCGTGGCTCGCCAGCTCTTGTGGCTGCTGGCGTCGCGCCCAGTAGACAATAATCGGGCTCATCCAGTGCATACGGCACATTGCCGCCGTCAGCTCGAAGGGACGCAGGATATCGCTCATCGGATAGCGGTTCAGCCCGTCGTGACGGTAAGCGCTTTCAGGCTCACCGGTCGTGATGACGCTACGCCAGTACTTTCCCGCCAGCTGGTTTCCCCCCACCCCGCTGGAGAAGCCCCGGCTCAGCACGCGGTCCAGCCACTCTTTAAGCAGCGCCGGACAGCTATAGGTATAAAGCGGATGCTGGAACACAATGACGTCATGCTGACGCAGCAGTTCCTGCTCGTAAGGAATATCAATAAAGAAATCAGGATAGTGCGCGTAGAGATCGTGCACTGTTACGTTACTGAGCTGTGTAGCCGGCTTAAGCAGCACCCGGTTCGCCACCGAGTCCTGAGATTCCGGATGGGCATACAGCAGCAGCACCTTTGCTGTCTGAGACATCATTCCCCTCCCGGTCTTGTTTCTGTTTTTGTGTATCGTCGTTGTTTTGGGCTACCATGGCGGCCCGGTGCGGAAAATGGCGCACACCTTACATTATCATAATGACAAATTAACATAGTCGGAACATACGGCGCTTCTATGATTGTTTTCTCCTCGTTACAAATTCGTCGCGGCGTGCGCGTCCTGCTGGATAACGCCACTGCTACCATCAACCCGGGCCAAAAAGTGGGTCTGGTCGGCAAAAACGGCTGCGGTAAATCCACCCTGCTGGCGTTGCTGAAAAACGAGATTAGCGCGGATGGCGGTAACTTTACCTTCCCGGGGAACTGGCAGCTTGCCTGGGTAAACCAGGAGACGCCTGCGCTGAGTGAGCCGGCGCTCGACTATGTTATCGACGGCGACCGTGAATACCGCAAGCTCGAGGCAGAACTCAACGCCGCGAACGAGCGCAACGACGGTCACGCCATCGCCACCGTTCACGGCAAGCTAGACGCCATCGACGCCTGGACCATTCGCTCCCGCGCCTCCAGCCTGCTACACGGCCTGGGCTTCAGCAATGAACAGCTGGAACGCCCGGTCAGTGACTTCTCGGGCGGCTGGCGCATGCGCCTCAACCTGGCGCAGGCGCTGATCTGCCGCTCTGACCTGCTGCTGCTCGATGAACCGACCAACCACCTCGATCTTGATGCCGTTATTTGGCTGGAGAAGTGGCTGAAGAGCTATCAGGGCACTCTGATTCTGATCTCCCACGACCGTGACTTCCTCGATCCGGTGGTGGATAAAATCATTCACATCGAACAGCAAACGATGTTCGAGTACACCGGCAACTACAGCTCCTTCGAGCGCCAGCGCGCGACGCGCCTTGCCCAGCAGCAGTCCATGTACGAAAGCCAGCAGCAGCGCGTGGCGCACCTGCAGAGCTTTGTGGATCGCTTCAAGGCCAAAGCCTCAAAAGCCAAGCAGGCCCAGAGCCGCATCAAGATGCTGGAGCGCATGGAGATGATTGCCCCAGCGCACGTTGATAACCCGTTCCACTTCAGCTTCCGCGAGCCTGAAAGCCTGCCGAACCCGCTGCTGAAGATGGAGAAGGTCAGCGCGGGCTATGCCGAGCGCATTATTCTCGATTCCATCAAGCTCAACCTGGTGCCGGGTTCGCGCATTGGCCTGCTGGGGCGTAACGGCGCCGGTAAGTCGACGCTGATCAAACTGCTGGCGGGCGAGCTTAACCCGGTCAGCGGTGAAATCGGCCTGGCGAAGGGCATTAAGCTGGGCTACTTCGCCCAGCATCAGCTGGAATTTTTACGCGCGGATGAATCGCCGATTCAGCACCTGGCGCGTCTGGCGCCGCAGGAGATGGAGCAAAAGCTGCGCGACTACCTCGGCGGCTTCGGCTTCCAGGGCGATAAGGTGACGGAAAACACCGAGCGCTTCTCCGGGGGCGAAAAAGCCCGTCTGGTGCTGGCGCTGATCGTCTGGCAGCGCCCGAACCTGCTGCTGCTCGATGAACCGACCAACCACCTGGATCTCGACATGCGACAGGCGCTGACCGAAGCGCTGATCGAGTTCGAAGGCGCGCTGGTTGTGGTTTCGCACGACCGCCACCTGATCCGCTCTACCACGGACGATCTCTACCTGGTGCACGGCGGCAAAGTTGAACCGTTCGACGGCGATCTGGAAGACTACCAGCAGTGGCTGACGGACGTGCAGAAGCAGGAGAACCAGCCGGAAGAGTCAGCGAAAGACAACGCCAACAGCGCGCAGTCGCGTAAAGACCAGAAGCGCCGTGAAGCGGAGTTGCGCACCCAGACGCAGCCGCTGCGTAAAGAGATTGCCCGTCTTGAAAAAGAGATGGAAAAGCTCAACGCCACGCTGGCTACCGTTGAAGAGAAGCTGGGCGACAGCGAGCTGTACGACCAGAGCCGCAAAGCGGAACTGACCGACTGTCTGCAAACCCAGGCGAAAACCAAATCCAGCCTCGAAGAGTGCGAAATGGCGTGGCTGGACGCGCAGGAACAGCTGGAAGCCATGCTTCAGGCCGACTAAACCATCGGGAGGGTTATGCGTTTCGATACCACGAGCGATATTACATTCCGCAAGCTCAGCATCTTCATGACGTTTATGGAGAAGGGGAATATCGCGCGTACCGCCGAAACGCTGGGCCTGAGCGGCGTCAGCGTGCACCGTGCGCTGCACACGCTGGAAGAGAACGTGCGCTGCCCGCTCTTTACACACAAGGGGCGTAACCTGATTGCGCTCCCCTCCGCGTGGACGCTGCTGGAGTATTGCCAGGAGGTAATGCAGGTGATGGAGCGCGGCCTGGAGGCGTCCCGCAAAATCGCCGGTATCGGCCAGGGGCGGCTGCGCGTGGGCACGCTCTACTCGCTCACCCTGGAAACCGTACCGCGTCTGATTATGGGCATGAAGCTGCGCCGTCCGGATCTGGAGATGGATCTGACGATGGGCTCCAACGACACCCTGCTGCACATGCTGGATGAAGGCTCGCTGGACGCGATTCTTATCTCCATCTCCGAAAGCGACATCGACCGTAACAGCCTCGAAGTGCTGCCCCTGTTCCACGACGATATTTTCCTTGCCGCACCGGCTTCCGCCACGCTGAATACCCGCGGCCCTGCGGATCTGCGTGATTATAAAGACCAGAAATTTGTCGCCCTGGCGGAAGGGTTCGCCACGTATGCAGGGTTTCAGGAAGCGTTTCATATCGCCGGGTTCGAGCCGGAAATCGTCACGCGCGTTAATGACATTTTCTCGATGCTGAGCCTGGTGCAGGCAGGCGTTGGATTTACGCTGATGCCGGGCAGGATGAAGAAGGTCTACGAGAATTCCGTGCAGCTGTTGAAGCTGGCGGAGCCGTACCAGATGCAGCAGCTGATCGCGATTGTCTTTGCCCGTAACCGCGAGCAGGACCCAAGCCTGCGGGCATTAGCCGCCGAAGGGCGGATGTATGCGCGCAGCCTGCAGGAAAGTGTGTGATACAAAACAAAGCAACCGAACACGTAGGCCCGGTAAGGCGCAGCCGCCACCGGGCAAAAAACTCATCGCTGAAGCCGACCCGCCAGATGCACCGCCACGTCCACCCCGCTGCGCTCCAGCGAAATGGTTTCCCCTTCCCACGCAGCCTGACGCGTCAGGCAGGTCAATATGCCGCCGGGCGGCATTTCAATCGCCAGCCGCGCTTCGCGTTCGTTAGCGGAAATCATCGCCTCCTGCCAGCGCACGGTTCGCGCCATGTTCATCGCCAGATCGTCGGCAATCTTTTCCGGCTGCCAGAGCACGCGGCCTGTACTGCCGCTCAGGTAGGCGCAGCGTGGACGAGCCAGCGTAACGGGCTCAAACGCCGACGCCAGCTTTTTCGCCGGTTCCGCCAACAGCGCGCAGTGCGACGGCACGCTAACCGCCAGCCGCCTGGCCTTGCTCGCCCCTTTTGCCAGCGCGCGTTCTGCCACCTGCGCCATCCCCTCATCGGTTCCGGCGATGACGATCTGCGTTTCGGCATTCAGGTTAGCAATATACGTTCCGGTACCCTCGATAAGCTGCTCCACCTGCGGCAGGGTCAGCCCCATAATCGCCGTCAGGCCGTAGCCGTGCGGGTACGCCTGCTCCATCAGGTCACCACGCAGCGCCACCAGCCTCAGCGCGTCCGAAAAATCCAGCGCGCCCGCGATAACCGCCGCCGGATAAGCGCCGATGGACAGCCCGCTGACGATATCCGGCGTCACGCCGCGACGCTCCAGCTCGCGCGCCCAGGCCACGCCTGAAATCAGGAGACACAGCTGAACCGCGCGGGTGTGAGTTAGCGAGGCTGCACTGTCCAGCGTATCGACTTCGCTGCCCAGCACCTCGCGTGCCTGTGCAAGCTCCGTTCCCGGCAGGTTTTGCAGCATGCCTTCGTGCTGCGTACCCTGCCCCGGAAAGGTAAACAGTATTTTCATCACTCCTCCCTGCGCCACGGATCCGCCACCAGGCGCGGTCCACATTGAGTTTTTAGCAGCGTTTTGCCGTCGCGCAGCCACTCCGCCAACGCAAAGCCCCCTTCGGGGGTATCGACCTGCGTATCCGCCCGACACAGTGCGCGGCTCAGCTGCGACTGCCATGCGGTAAAAGCATCCGGGGAAATCGGCTCAGGGGCGCGGATCAGCAGATCAAGATCGCTGTCGGCATGGATCACCGGAATACCGGTCGCCAGCGCGTAGCCGGCGCTGCCGGTAATGCCCCACGTCCACGGCCACGCCTGCTGAGCCAGCTGCAGCGCCACCTGAACCGGCGGCTGGGTCACAAAGGGCGAGCGCAGCAGATCGGCGGTGGTGCACAGGTCTTCAGGTGACACCACGCGCTGCACGTTTTCGGGCTTCACCCATCCGGCCGCACGCTGGTCGCGACGCAGGCCGCGCACGCCAACGGGAATACGGCCTTCATTATCAACATCACGCCGCACCACTACCGGCAGGCCAATATGCCAGGCTGCCTCAACCCAGGATTCGGTGATGCCTTCCAGCGCGTCGCGCGCGGTAAGCCAGATGAGGTCGTGCGGGCGTAATGTTGTGGTCATGATTACATTCCTGAAGTCAGCGAGATAAACAGCGGAAGCGACAGGATACACAGTACGGAGCTTAACAGCAGCACGGCTTCAGCATCCGGCGACTGCACGCCAAAGCGGTTACCGAACACCACGCCGAAGAAGCCCGCGGAGAGCGCAATCATCAGGATAGCGGTAATCGCCACCGAGCCGTGCAGACCGAAGATCAGCACGATACCCCAGGCAATCGCGGGCTGAATCAGCAGCTTGGCGATGGTTGCGGTAATCACCATGGTGTTGATCTGCAGCTTGCGGGCAGAGAGGATCACCCCGGTCAGGAACAGTGCCGCAGCGGTGGCGGACAGCCCCAGCGGTTTAATCGCCGCAAGCACCAGTTCCGGCATTTTGATGCCGATGGCGGAGAGAATCACGCCCAGCAGCGGGCCCATCACGATCGGTTTTTTAATGGAACGCCACATCAGCACCGGCAGCATGGAGAGCGTTGAGCCGGAATTATTCCCCTCGGCGCGCGCTTTCTCGCGCTCCAGGATCAGCAGGCAGAACGGGGTCATCAGCACCGAACCGCAGGCAATAGAGACCGCAACGGAAAGCGACGTGGAAGATCCTTCACCCAGCACGCTGCCCAGAATCGGCAGACCGAGCGCCGCGTAGTTCGGCAGGGCAACGGTAAGCGTCAGCACCGCCGCGTCCTGCGGGGATTTCTTAAAGATTTTGGTGGCAAGGAAGTAGATGACCGCATAGGTGATCCACATCGCCAGGGTCAGCACCAGGATCAGCGGCGACTGCGCCACGATGCCGGTCCACGGCGTTTGCACGGTGGCGCTAAACAGCGCGGCAGGCAGTGCAAAATCCATCACGAAGATATTGAGCAGGGAAACGTTTTTGTTATCGACCATCTTTGCCTTACCGGCCCAGAATCCCAGCAGCATGATGACGAAAATCGGTGCAAGAGCATGAACAATTACGTAAGTCATAAATCACCTGTAGTAAAAAAAGTTTTAGCACTGGTGCGATGTTTATTATTTTTCAGGATGCAGGCTCCCACGCGGGCGCAGCGGGCGCGCCCACGGGGGGTTGCATCTCTGGCAGGTCTCTTTTTTACTTACCAGCTGGCTCGCATACGTTCGCGTACGAGCGCCGAGCTGCGGCGGTTGTCAGCACCCAGACGGTTTTTCAAGGTGATATCCTGACGTGCGTCACTGATGGCCTGCTGCAGGGTGGTTTTCACCTGTGCCAGATCGTTATCGGATGGGGCATCCGGGTTGCTGATGTCCAGCAGGTCAGAAAGCAGCCCCAGCGTGGCGTAGTTGCTGATGTCATACGCCATTGGTGGAATGGTTGCCGCCAGTTTTTCCAGGGCCTCCACGGTACGCAGCGTAATGCGCGCCGCAGACTCTTTGCCCATCGCGTGAATCAGCACCCCTTTGTCGTTAAAGGCAATCAGGCGGTTGGCCTGGTAGCCGTGCGCCAGAAACGCGCCGGACATCGCCTTGCCGACGATAAGCCCAATCACCGGATGACCGGCCAGGCGCGCGTTCGCATACGCGGCAGCGGCTCCCGCCAGCGCCTGATGGATACCAAAAGCCTCTTCACGACGGCCATAGGCCTGGCTTGGGACGTCAATCACCGCCACAATCGGGCGCTTAACGTCCTTATCGGCATCCGCCGCGACGGTTTCGCTGACCACTTTCGCCAGCGTCCAGCCTTCCAGCAGACCGACTTCACCTTTCGCGGCGCGCGGGAAGTGGTTGTTGGCATCCGGAACCACGGCCACAAAGCGCACCGCTTCACCATTAAGCTCGCCGTCTGCCGCCTGCACGGACGGGCATAACCCTTCCACACGTTTTGCATTCGGGGCAAGAATGTCCAGCCAGAGTTCACCACGGCTCATTGAGTTAGTCATCATTTCACCTCCCGGGCAAAAAGTGCGTTAATCTGTTCGGCATCGGCCTGTTTGCGGGTGTCGAAATGGGTCAGACGGTTCAGGTAATCGTCGTAGTTATCGGTGCGGTGTTTCGCCGGTACGCCTTTCGCTATCGCCTCGTTCACCGCCGCTTTCACCGCGTTTACGCCGTCGCCTACCAGCGCATCCACCAGACCGCTTTGATAACGCACTTCGCCGCCGGTCATGCTCCAGATAAACGGACGGTCGCGGGAGTCGTACTCTTCAATCCCCGCCTCCTGCTCGATAACCTGCGGGCCGTTGAGGCCGAGACGCGCTTCACGGGTCACGATCAGGTAGCTGCACAGCGCCGCGGCGATGGACATCCCGCCGAAGCAGCCCACGGTCCCGGCAACAATCCCGACCACCGGGGTATACCGGCGCAGGTCAACAATCGCGGCGTGGATATCGGCAATCGCCGCCAGGCCGAGGTTAGCTTCCTGCAGACGCACGCCGCCGGTTTCGAGGCACAGCACCGCCTGCGTCGGAATGCCGTTGCGGTTATCTTCTGCCGCCAGCTCCAGCGCCGCCGCCATTTTGGCGCCGGACACTTCGCCCATGCTGCCGCCCTGGAACGCGCCTTCAATCGCGACGACGACCGCAGGCTGACCGTTGATGGTGCCTTTTGCGACGACCATGCCGTCATCGGCCTGCGGAACAATCCCCTGCGGCCCAAGCCACGGAGAGATAATGCCTTCAAACGGATCCAGCAGTTCGCGGTAGCTGCCGTCATCCAGCAGCGCCTGCGCGCGCTGGCGTGCTTTTAGTTCGATAAAGCTGCTGTCATTACGCATGGCTCACCCCCTCAAAGACCTGTTCGATGCGAATGCGCGCCACGCCCGGCGTCGCGCCGAAGTCGTGGATGGTCAGTTTGCCTGCGGGCAGGCTGCTGACGGTGTGCAGACGGTTGAACAGCGCCTCCCAACGACCACGGCTGTTGTCGACTGAAGTGGTGATATCAACGGTTAAGGTCTGGCCCGGTTCGGCGGCGAACAACACCTCCATATCCCCGGAGCCGACGACGCCTGCCAGCGCCCTGCCGCTTACTTCGCGGCTGGCGGGCACGGTCAATGTAATTTTTTCCATAACATCCTCTTAATGCTTTGAATAAGGCGTTTCGACGCGGTCGAGAAACAGCGTAGCGGCAAGCAGGTCGGCAGCGCCGCCCGGTGAAGCGTTGAGCGAGAGCATCTGGCGGTCTAAGCTCGCCAGCGCCTGCTGCCCTGAAAGCGTTGCGCATCCTCCGGCGTTCAGTACCCCACGAGCACCGTTCTGCATGGCGTCCAGTCCCTCCATTCCGGCGCGCGACAGCACGCAGGTGTCGGTGAGTGACGTCATGATCGCCATCAGCGCGTCGAGCCTCGCATGCGTTTCACTGCTGCCGTTGAGACGGCTGAGGCGAAGCTGCGGCAGCGCGCGCTGCATAACGTGCGGGAACGCCTGCTGCGCCTCTTCGCGTGCGCCCGGCACGCGGTAGCGGTGCGTGGCGCGCAGCCCTTTGCTGAACACTTTCGGCGCCGCATCGTCCGGGAGTTTCGCCAGCTGAGCGGCGGTATTCGCGACGGCCTGCGCAGTCGCCTCACCGCCCAGCATCGCCACCGCGCTCACCAGCAATCCCAGCGCCCAGATCGCACCACGGTGGGTATTAACCCCGTCGGTGGCAGCCATCATCTGCTGCTCGCCTTCGCGGCCAAGACGGCCAACGGTTTGCCGAAGCGCAATGTCCGCCGGACGCTGCCAGCTCTGCTGCGCCAGCGCCTGAAACGTGGGGGTCAGGCTGTGCGCGGAGCGCTCCATCAGCGCAAGGGATAAATCGTGGTGCGCGCCGTTCCCCCGACTGTCCACCAGACCGGGTTTCGGGCTTAAACGTGCTTCGTCAATCAGACACTGCGTGGCGGTTCGCGCCAGCCATTCGGCACCGCCTTCAACCTGAATCTGGGGCAGAAGTTTCATTACCAGCTCCGGAATTTCGCAGGTGGGTTATACAGACCGCCGGACCACTCAACGAGGTCAGACACGCTCCCGGCTGCCAGAAGAGAGCGGGTGGCGTCGGTGCGACGAATCCCCATATCTTCCGGATACACCACTTTGCCGCTCTGGCGCAGTTCCGCCACGCGTTTGGCGTCAACGCCCAGGCCGATATCGGTGATCCCCGCGACGGCGGCAACCATGGCACGACGCTCTTCCAGATCTTTCGCCCGGTAGAGGTAGGCAATGCCCTCTTCCGTCAGCACGTGCGTCACGTCGTCGCCGTAAATCATCACCGGTGCCAGCGGCATGCCGGAGGCTTTCGCCACGTCGACGGCATCGAGTTTTTCCACGAAGGTCGGCTTCACGCCTGCCTGGAAGGTTTCCACCATCTGCACGACCAGCTTTTTACCGCGCTGCATCGGATCCGGCTCGGTGATCATGTTCAGCCAGGCCGGGGTCGCATGACGACGACCGTGCGGGTCATGGCCCATGTTTGGCGCACCGCCGAAGCCGGAAAGACGACCGCGGGTCACGGTTGAGGAGTTGGCGTAGCCGTCAACCTGCAGCGTAGAGCCGATGAACATATCCACCGCGTACTGGCCTGCCAGCTGGCAGAAGGCGCGGTTGGAACGCATCGAGCCATCGGCACCGGTAAAGAAGACATCAGGACGGGCGCGGATGTACTCTTCCATCCCCAGCTCGCCGCCGAAGCAGTGCACGCTTTCCACCCAGCCGCTTTCAATGGCGGGGATCAGCGTCGGATGCGGGTTCAGCGTCCAGTGTTTACAGATTTTGCCCTTCAGGCCGAGCTGTTCGCCGTAGGTGGGCAGCAGCAGCTCAATCGCCGCGGTGTTAAAGCCGATACCGTGGTTCAGGGACTGCACCTGGTGTTCCGCATAGATGCCTTTGATCGCCATCATCGCCATCAGGATATGTTCCTGTTTGATCAGGCGCGGGTCGCGGGTGAACAGCGGTTCAATAAAGAACGGCTTGTCCGCAACGACCACGTAGTCGATCCAGGAGCCCGGAATATCGACGCGCGGCAGATCGCACTCGTCGTCCACCAGCTCGTTCACCTGCGCGATGACGATGCCGTCGTGGAACGCGGCGGCTTCCACCAGCGCCGGGGTATCTTCGGTACTCGCCCCGGTGTAGAGGTTGCCTTTGCGGTCGGCTTTAAAACCGGCAATCAGCGCCACGTTGGGGGACAGGTCGACATAGAGGCGCGAGTAGAGTTCGATGTAGGTGTGAATTGCACCGATTTCGAGCTGACCGTCTTCCAGCAGCTGCGAGATACGCAGGCTCTGTGTCCCGGAGAAGGAGAAGTCCAGCTTGCGGGCGATGCCTTTTTCAAAGATATCCAGATGCTCGCTGCGGCCAACGCTCGGCATGATCATATGCAGGTCGTGAACGATTTGCGGGTTCACTTCAGCGAGCGAGCGGGAAAGGAAATCCGCCTGCTTCTGGTTGTTGCCTTCCAGCACGACTTTATCGCCCGGGGCGATCAGTTTTTCCAGCATGGCGACAAGATCGCCGGTTGGCAGTACCTTGCCCTGCACCGGTACGGACGCCAGACGACGCGCTTTCTCGCTGCGTCGTGTGTTCCATTGCCGGGTGGGTGTTTGCCCAGATAACATTATTAACCTCCTGATTCAGCACATCATTCTGATTTGCCTAACGTTGAGTAAAGTCTGCGCTCTGGCGAGAAAGGCATCAATTAAGCGTAGAGCTGAATCATTAGCCTGAGAGTAATAATCAAGGTAAAGATTTGTGATCGGGATCAGTTCATGGTTCGGAAATCCAGGCTAAACGGGGTACAATTCGGAAGGTATAGTAAATTTCTGACAAGAATCAGCATCGCCCTTATGACCCAAATCATTCCATCAGACTTCGACATTACAGCCGAAGAGAGCGCAGAGTTCGTGCCCATGCGCGGCGTGGCTAACCCCCACCTGCAAACCATGCTGCCGCGCCTGATCCGCCGCAAGGTGCAGTTCACCCCGCACTGGCAGCGCCTGGATTTGCCGGACGGCGACTTTTTAGATCTCGCCTGGAGCGAAGCGCCGGAGCTGGCCCGACACAAACCTCGCCTGGTGGTGTTTCATGGTCTGGAAGGCAGCCTGCACAGTCCCTACGCCCACGGTTTAATCGAGGCGGCGAAAGCCCGCGGCTGGCTGGCGGTGGTGATGCATTTTCGCGGCTGCAGCGGCGAGCCGAATCGCCAGAAGCGCATTTACCATTCCGGCGAAACCGAAGACGGCACCTGGTTCTTACACTGGCTGAGAGAAAATTTTGGCACGGTGCCAACGGCGGCGGTGGGCTATTCGCTGGGCGGCAATATGCTGGCCTGCCTGCTGGCTAAAGAAGGTGATGCAGTCCCGCTGGATGCCGCTGTTATTGTCTCCGCTCCCTTTATGCTCGAGCAGTGCAGCTACCATATGGAGAAAGGGTTTTCCCGCGTCTATCAGCGCTACCTGCTCAACCTGCTGAAGGCCAACGCCGCGCGCAAGCTGAAGGCCTACCCTGATACCCTGCCGGTTAGCCTGCAGCAGCTCAAGCGCGTGAAGCGTCTGCGCGAGTTTGACGATCTGATTACCTCGAAGATCCACGGTTTTGCCGATGCGATTGACTATTACCGTCAGTGCAGCGCCATGCCGCTGTTGAATCAAATCACCACGCCGACGCTGATTATCCACGCCAAAGACGATCCGTTTATGGATCATCACTCCATTCCGGCACCGGAGCATTTACCGGCTAACGTGCAGTATCAGCTCACCGAGTACGGTGGGCACGTCGGCTTTGTTGGCGGCACGCTACGCAGGCCGAAAATGTGGCTGGAAACCCGCATCCCTGACTGGCTCACCTCTTTTCTGGACGGTAAAAAATGATTATCCCCTGGCAGGATCTCGCTCCCGAAACGCTCGATAATCTGATTGAAAGCTTTGTATTACGTGAAGGCACCGATTATGGTGAACAAGAACGTTCGCTCGAACAAAAGGTCAGCGATGTTAAGCGCCAGCTGAAAAGTGGCGACGTGGTGCTGGTGTGGTCCGAACTGCATGAGACGATCAATATCATGCACCGCAACGCGTTTCACGGCTGATCTGTAAACCTTTCCAGTCAGGGAGTTGCTATGTCTGCCAGACATCCGGTTATTGCCGTAACGGGCTCAAGTGGTGCGGGTACCACCACCACCAGCCTCGCCTTTCGCAAGATTTTCGCACAGCTGAATCTCCGGGCGGCAGAAGTGGAGGGCGATAGCTTTCACCGCTATACGCGCCCGGAAATGGACATGGCCATCCGCAAGGCGCGCGATCTGGGCAAACACATCAGCTATTTCGGGCCGGAAGCCAACGATTTCAGCCTGCTGGAACAAACCTTCCGCGAATACGGGCAGAGCGGGACCGGGCAGTCCCGCAAATACCTGCACACCTACGACGAAGCGGTTCCCTGGAATCAGGTGCCGGGGACGTTCACCCCGTGGCAGCCGCTGCCGGAGCCGACCGACGTGCTGTTTTACGAAGGGCTACACGGCGGCGTGGTCACGCCTCAACACGACGTCGCGCGTCACGTGGATCTGCTGGTCGGCGTGGTGCCGATTGTTAACCTTGAATGGATTCAGAAGCTGACGCGTGACATGAGCGAGCGCGGGCATTCTCGCGAAGCGGTGATGGATTCCGTCGTGCGCTCCATGGAGGATTACATCAACTTCCTGACGCCGCAGTTCTCCCGCACCCACATCAACTTCCAGCGCGTGCCGACGGTGGATACCTCCAACCCGTTTGCGGCCAAAACGATCCCGTCGCTGGATGAGAGCTTTGTCGTCATCCATTTCCGCAATCTCGAAGGCATTGATTACCCCTGGCTGCTGGCGATGCTGCAGGGCTCGTTTATTTCGCACATGAATACGTTGGTGGTGCCGGGCGGAAAAATGGGGCTGGCGATGGAGTTAATTATGACGCCGCTGGTCCAGCGACTGATGGAAGGGAAGCAGATCGCGTGAACATGTTCCCTCTCCCTGTGGGAGAGGGTTAGGGTGAGGGCATCAACACGCACGATGCCTCAATAATTAAGCCTCGATCACTTCATACGAATGCGTGATTTTTACCGCTTTCTCCAGCATTAACGCCACAGAGCAGTATTTCTCCGCAGAAAGGTCTACGGCGCGTGATACTGCGGCATCCTTCAGTTCTTTACCGGTCACGATAAAGTGCAGATTAATGTGCGTGAACAGGCGTGGCGCCTCTTCGCGACGTTCGGAAGTAAGCTTCACTTCGCAATCGGTCACATCATGACGACCTTTTTGCAAAATCGACACCACGTCAATTGCGCTGCATCCGCCCGCCGCCATCAGCACCATCTCCATCGGGCTTGGGGCTTTGTCGCCGGAGTTACCGTCCATCAAAATCTGATGTCCAGAAGCGGATTCGCCCAGGAACGTTAAACCTTCAACCCATTTCACACGCGCTTGCATATTCATTAACTCCAACGTTGCATTTTTGGTGACAGATTACGCGTGCATTACATTTCTCGCAACGGAAGGCGACCTGCATCATGCTGAAGCGAGACACCAGGAGACACGCGGCAAAAGCTATGCTAAAACACTCTGGATGCTACAGTAATACATTGACGTTACACATGTATGCAGAGGACATCAAACTTTACTGGCTGCGAAACGTTACGACAGCCGACTTCCCAGGGTATGGGTAAGAATTCGATTGCAACCCCAGAGTCCGGATGCATCTTATGACTCTGGTGACAGCTTATAACAGAGGATAACAGCGCATGGTGCTTGGCAAACCGCAAACAGACCCGACTCTCGAATGGTTCTTGTCTCATTGCCACATTCATAAGTACCCATCGAAGAGCACGCTGATTCACCAGGGTGAAAAAGCGGAAACGTTGTATTACATCGTTAAAGGCTCGGTGGCAGTGCTGATCAAAGATGAAGAAGGGAAAGAGATGATCCTTTCTTATCTGAACCAGGGCGATTTCATCGGTGAACTGGGCCTGTTTGAAGAGGGCCAGGAACGTAGCGCCTGGGTTCGTGCAAAGACAGCATGTGAAGTGGCTGAAATTTCTTACAAGAAATTCCGTCAGCTGATTCAGGTTAATCCTGACATCCTGATGCGTCTTTCTTCCCAGATGGCGCGCCGTCTGCAGGTGACATCTGAGAAAGTGGGTAACCTCGCCTTCCTGGACGTAACCGGCCGTATCGCGCAGACCCTGCTGAACCTGGCGAAACAGCCAGACGCCATGACCCACCCTGACGGCATGCAAATTAAAATTACCCGCCAGGAAATTGGTCAGATCGTCGGTTGCTCCCGTGAAACAGTGGGCCGTATCCTGAAAATGCTGGAAGACCAGAACCTGATCTCCGCCCACGGTAAAACCATCGTGGTTTACGGAACGCGTTAATTCCGCTCAAACGGCGTGCCATCGCAAGGTGTCACGCCGTTTTTGTCTCTACTCCTCATGTGGCGCAGGCTGATCTATCACCCGGAAGTTAACTACGCACTGCGACAAACGCTGGTGTTGTGCCTTCCTGTGGCCGTGGGCCTGATCCTCGGACACCTCCAGCAAGGTCTGCTGTTTTCCCTCGTGCCCGCCTGCTGCAACATTGCCGGTCTGGACACGCCGCATAAGCGCTTTTTCAAACGCCTGATTATCGGTGGCTGTCTGTTTGCTGGCTGTAGTCTCGCCGTACAGCTCCTGCTTGCCCATGATATCCCTCTGCCCCTGATCCTGACCGTGCTGGCGATGACGCTTGGCGTGACGGCGGAAATCAGTTCGCTGCACGCGCGCCTGCTGCCCGCTTCGCTGATTGCGGCTATCTTCACCCTGAGCCTCGCCGGGAATATGCCGGTGTGGGAGCCGCTGCTGATCTACGCCCTTGGCACGCTCTGGTACGGGGTGTTTAACTGGTTCTGGTTTTGGCTCTGGCGGGAACAGCCGCTGCGTGAATCCCTGAGCCTGCTCTATGTGCAGCTTGCGGATTACTGTGAAGCCAAATACACCCTGCTCACCCAACATACCGACCCGGAGAAATCCCTGCCGCCGCTGCTGACGCGCCAGCAAAAGGTTGTCGACCTGATTAGCCAGTGCTACCAGCAGCTGCACATGCTTGCCGCCAACAAGAACCACGAATACAAACGGCTGCTGCGCACTTTCCAGGTGGGGCTGGACCTGCAGGAGCATATCTCCGTTAGCCTTCACCACCCGCAGGAGGTACAAAAGCTGGTAGAGCGCAGCCATGCAGAAGCAGTGATCCGCTGGAACGCCCAGACCGTCGCCGCGCGGCTTAGGGTACTGGCTGACGATATTCTCTATCACCGCTACCCCACGCGTTTTAACATGGAAAAACAGCTCGGCGCGCTGGAGAAAATCGCCCGTCAGCATCCGGATAACCCGGTAGGCCAGTTTGCCGCCTGGCACTTCAGCCGTATCGCCCGCGTGTTGCGTACGCAGCGCCCGCTTTATCCGCGCGACCTGATGGCGGATAAGCAGAAACGTCTGCCGCTGCTGCCTGCGCTCAAAAGCTATCTGTCACTGAAATCCGCCGCCCTGCGCAACGCGGCGCGGATAAGCGTGATGCTTAGCATTGCAAGCCTGATGGGCATGGCGCTGCACCTGCCTAAACCCTACTGGATCTTAATGACCGTGCTGTTTGTCACGCAGAACGGCTACGGGGCCACGCGAGTGCGTATCTTCCACCGGGCTGGCGGAACGCTAGCCGGGCTGATTATTGCGGGCGTGACGCTTCACTTCCACGTGCCGGAAGGCTATACGCTGGTCGGGATGCTGGCGATCACCATGGTGAGCTATCTGATCATCCGTAAAAATTACGGCTGGGCGATGGTGGGCTTTACGGTCACCGCGGTGTACACCCTGCAGCTGCTCACGCTCAACGGCGAGCAGTTTATCGTGGCTCGCCTGGTCGATACGCTGATTGGCTGCCTGATTGCCTTCGGCGGTATGGTCTGGCTGTGGCCGCAGTGGCAGAGCGGATTGCTCAGGCAGAACGCCCATGACGCGCTGGAAGCCGACCAGCAGGCCATTCGCCTGATCCTCAGCGACGATCCGCAGCCCTCCCCGCTGGCGTATCAGCGGATGAAGGTCAACCAGGCGCACAACGCGCTGTTTAACTCGCTCAATCAGGCGATGCAGGAGCCGGGGTTTAACTCACACTATCTTGCAGACATGAAGCTGTGGGTGACACACAGCCAGTTTATCGTCGAGCACATTAACGCCATGACCACGCTGGCGCGCGAGCACACGATGCTGACGCCGGATCTGGCGCAGCGCTATTTGCAGTCGTGTGAAATTGCGTTGCAGAGGTGTCAGCAGCGTCTGGAGTATGACTCGCCAGGTGAATCGGGAGATTCGAATATTCTGGAAGCGCCTGAAACGCTGACCCACGGGCCGATGAGCACCCTTGAGCAGCATCTGCAGCGCGTTCTGGGGCATTTGAACACCATGCACACCATTTCATCGGTGGCATGGCGTCAGCGCCCGCATCACGGGATTTGGTTAACGCGCCGGTTAAAGCGAACCGAGTATTAGCCTTTAACGATCTTCGCAACCGCCGCAGCAAAGCGGGTTAATCCATCTTCAATATCTTTATCTTCCACCACCAGCGACGGCGCAAAGCGCATCACGTCAGGTCCGGCATTGAGCACCATCACCCCTTCGTGCGCGGCGGCGTGCAGGAAATCACGCGCGCGGCCTTTGAACTGCGGCTTCAGCTCGGCACCAATCAGCAGCCCCATGCCGCGGATCTCGCTGAAAACGTCATATTCATCGTTAATCTGCTGGAGATGCTTCACGAACAGCTCGCGCTTCGCGCTAACGCCGTTCAGCACCTCAGGCGTATTGATAATATCAAACGCGGCTCCCGCCACAGCGCTCGCCAGCGGGTTGCCGCCGTAGGTAGAGCCGTGAGAGCCGACGTGGAACGCAGAGGCAATATCCTGCGTCGTCAGTACCGCACTCACCGGGAAACCGCCGCCGAGCGCTTTGGCGCTGGTCAGGATGTCCGGCGTCACGCCGTAATGCATGTAGGCAAACAGATCCCCGGTGCGCCCCATGCCGCACTGCACTTCATCAAAGACCAGCAGCGCCTGATGCTCGTCACACAGTTCGCGCAGCCCTTTCAGGAATTCCGGCGTCGCTGCGGTCACGCCGCCTTCGCCCTGAATAGGCTCGACCACCACCGCGCAGGTGTGGTCGTCCATTACCGCTTTCACGGCATGCAGATCGTTAAACGGCACGTGGACAATGTCTGCCGGTTTCGGGCCAAAGCCGTCTGAATACTTCGGCTGGCCGCCAACGGAGACGGTAAAGAAGGAGCGTCCGTGGAAGGCATTGTGGAAGGCGATAATTTTGGTTTTGTACGGGCTGTGGCGCGTGGTGGCGTAGTAGCGCGCCAGCTTAAAGGCGGTTTCGTTGGCTTCGGTGCCGGAGTTCATAAACAGCACGCGTTCCGCGAAGGTGGCATCGATGATCTTACGCCCCAGACGCAGCGCCGGTTCGTTGGTGAACACGTTGCTGGTGTGCCACAGGGTTTCGCCCTGGGTTTTCAGCGCCTCCACCAGCGCGGGATGGCAATGGCCCAGCGCCGTCACCGCAATCCCGCCCGCGAAATCAACATACTCTTTGCCCTGCTGATCCCAGACGCGGCTGCCTTTCCCCTTCACAGGGATAAACTCAGCCGGTGCATAAATCGGCAGAATCACTTCATCAAATGTTGCACGGGTAATTGCTGGTTGTTCAGTTGCCATGTCATGACCATCCATTTTTATGTCACAGTGATTGTGAAAATATAATCACAAAATATGCATAAAAAATCACAGCAAGGCAACAGATATTCAGCGATTGAGGAAATTTGCCAGCAGCGCGTGTCCCTGCTCGCTGAGGATGCTTTCCGGATGGAATTGCACGCCTTCGAGATCCCACTCGCGGTGACGGATACCCATGATCTCCTGCGTCTCGCTCCAGGCGGTGACCTCAAAGCAGGCGGGTAGCGTCGGCGGGTCAATGACCAGAGAATGGTAGCGCGTCACGGTTAACGGATTATTTAACCCTGCGAATACGCCCGTGCCGGTGTGGGTGACCGGAGAGGTTTTCCCGTGCATCACTTTCGCAGCGCGCACGATGGTGGCACCAAACGCCTGGGCAATAGCCTGATGGCCCAGGCAGACGCCCAGAATCGGCAGTTTACCTGCATAGTGGCGGATAACATCCAGAGAAATGCCTGATTCCGAGGGCGTACACGGCCCCGGCGAAATCACGATTTTCTGCGGGGCCAGCGTGTCGATATCGGCCAGGGTGAGGTCATCATTACGGCGGACAACCACCTCTGCACCCAGTTCACAAAAATACTGGTAAAGGTTCCAGGTGAAGGAATCGTAGTTATCAATCAGCAGAATCATGGCGGCTCCCGAAAAAAATGCCGCCCTATTCTACTCAGATTCCCGTGCTTCGCTCACTACTTTGGCAAAGATAGCACTCAGCGCGGTCAAATCGCCCATCGCGCCGCTTCGGTTAGCCGCCACCCACTGCTCGGGATCGATATCCCGCCAGTCCAGCGCGTAACCCGCGTGGAGCGCCAGCTGCTCGAAGAAGACGCGTTGGGCAATGCCGTTGCCGTGCATAAAAGGATGCAACATATTGATTTCACAGTAGTAATGACTAACTTTGTCAACAAAAGCCGCCCTCTCAAGACCCACAAGATACTTTTCACTTTCAAGCGCCGCCATCAGCTCGTTGCCCATCTTCTCGATGTACTCGAAATGGCAGAAGGGAATGTCACCCTTAAAAATATCGTCGGTACGGAATTCGCCTGCCCGTTTCAACTCGCTGTGATACAGATGGCGGTGAATCAGGCACAGATGGGGCAACCCGGGCGCGGATGGCCCAAGCTCCAGCGTTTCGATGTGGGGCGCTGAAGGACCATGACCTTTTTCAAGGAGACAACTGGCCTGCAAATTGACGCTACGCTGCTGTTCCCAGAGACGGGATTTTTGCTTGTCGGTGAGTTTTTTCACTTAACGCCTCCCTGAATAGTCCGTTTGCCACAAGTATAAGCAGCAAAACGCGCTTTCGCAGGGAGGGCTACATAACGCGGGCAGAAGAAACCCGCGTTCAGAAGAGTTACGGCAGAACTTTTGCGGAAAGGATAACGATCGGTTTTGACGGGACATTCTGATACGGGCCGACGTCGTGAGTAGGCACCTGAGAAATCTTGTCGGCCACGTCCATCCCTTTCACGATTTTACCGAAGACGGCATAGCCAAAGTCGCGCTGGCCGTGGTCAAGGAAGGCGTTATCCGCCACGTTGAGGAAGAACTGGCTGGTCGCGCTGTCTTTATCTGCGGTACGCGCCATGGAGATAGTGCCGCGCTTGTTCAGCAGGCCGTTGTCCGCTTCGTTTTTAATCGGCGGGTTGGGCTGCTTCTGCTGCATCTGCTCGTTGAAACCGCCGCCCTGCACCATAAAGCCCGGGATCACGCGGTGGAAAGTGGTGTTGTTGTAGAACCCACTGTTCACGTAGTCGAGGAAGTTTTTCACAGAAACAGGGGCTTTCTGGCTGTTCAGTTCCAGCTCAATATTCCCGGCAGAGGTGGTCAGCAGGACGTGAGGGTCACCCTTGGCTGCCAGCGCAGCAGGGGAAACGGCAGAAAGAGCAAACACAGCTGCAACAGCCGCCAGTGTTGATTTGAGCATGAGAATTCCTTAACAAAGCGCAGTATAAAAAGCGAATGGCTTGATTCTAAAGAGCAGTATGAACGGAGACCAGCCTTTTACCTAATTTTACGAAATTGAAACAGTTGTTACCGCGCAAACGATTGGTAATGGCGCCATTTTACGTGATCTGCATCACACAAAAATATGCAAATGTGATCAATATTTTCTGAAAAGATTTAATTAGATCACTTTCGAGTCTAAAATCTGCCCGCTCTCAGCGCCTTCCCGGCGCTTTTCTTTTTCTGAACAGGCCAGACATGACTAACAGCAATCGCATCAAGCTCACATGGATCAGCTTCTTCTCCTACGCCCTGACCGGCGCGTTGGTGATCGTCACCGGGATGGTGATGGGAAATATCGCAGACTACTTCCAGCTGCCCGTTTCCAGCATGAGTAACACCTTTACCTTCCTCAACGCGGGGATCCTGATCTCTATCTTCCTGAATGCCTGGCTGATGGAAATTGTGCCACTGAAAACCCAGCTGCGCTTTGGTTTTGTGCTGATGGTCGCCGCCGTGGCGGGCCTGATGCTGAGCCACAGCATCGCGCTGTTCTCCGCCGCCATGTTCGTGCTCGGTCTGGTCAGCGGTATCACCATGTCGATCGGGACCTTTCTGATTACCCATATGTATGAAGGCCGTCAGCGCGGCGCGCGACTGCTGTTTACCGACTCTTTCTTCAGCATGGCCGGAATGATCTTCCCGATGGTCGCCGCCGTTCTGCTGGCCCGCAGCATTGAGTGGTACTGGGTTTATGCCTGCATCGGCCTGGTCTACGTGGCAATCTTTATTCTGACCTTCGGCTGTGAGTTCCCGGTGCTGGGCAAAAAAGCGCAGACTACCGCAGAACCTGTCGCGAAAGAGAAATGGGGCATCGGCGTGCTGTTCCTCTCCATTGCCGCCCTGTGCTACATCCTGGGCCAGCTGGGCTTTATCTCCTGGGTACCGGAGTATGCGAAAGGCCTGGGCATGAGCCTGAACGACGCGGGTAAGCTGGTGAGCGATTTCTGGATGTCTTACATGTTCGGCATGTGGGCGTTTAGCTTCATCCTGCGCTTCTTCGACCTGCAGCGCATTTTGACCGTGCTGGCGGGCCTGGCAACCGTGCTTATGTATCTGTTCATCAACGGTTCGCCGGAGCATATGCCGTGGTTCATTCTGACCCTGGGCTTCTTCTCAAGCGCAATCTACACCTCGATCATTACCCTGGGCTCTCTGCAGACCAAAGTGGCCTCGCCGAAGCTGGTTAACTTCGTCCTGACCTGCGGTACCATCGGCACCATGCTAACCTTCGTGGTGACGGGTCCGATTGTCGCCCACAGCGGTCCGCTGGCGGCGCTGCACACCGCGAACGGTCTGTATGCCGTGGTGTTCATCATGTGCTTCATCCTGGGCTTCGTGACCCGCCACCGCCAGCACAACGTCGCAGCGGCGTCTCACTAACGTCTACGCCCCTTTGCGCTCGGCAGAGGGGCTGTTTCTGGCAAAGCTCACCTCTTCTCCCCCGACATCCATCTGGATCCACGTCTGCGCCAGCTGCGTCGTGGCAATCACGCGTCCCTGACGAATCGACCAGCGCACCGGCACCTGACAGCGTACCGCTTCAAACCCGCTCTCCGCAGGCAGAATAATCAGATTCGCCGGGTTTCCCGTTTCAATGCCGTAATCGCTCAGGCCAAAGGTCCGGGCGCTGTTATGGGTGATCAGGTTCAGGCCGTTGTCGATTTGCGGATAGCCCATCATCTGACAGACGTGCAGTCCCATATGCAGTACCTGCAGCATATTGCCAGTCCCGAGCGGATACCACGGGTCAAACACATCATCGTGACCAAAGCAGACGTTAATGCCCGCGTCCTGCAGCTCTTTCACTCGGGTGATGCCGCGGCGTTTCGGGTAGTCATCAAAGCGCCCCTGCAGGTGGATGTTCACCAGCGGGTTAGCGACGAAGTTAATCCCTGACATTTTCAGCAGGCGGAAGAGCCGCGAGGTGTACGCGCCGTTGTAGGAGTGCATGGCGGTAGTATGGCTGGCCGTCACGCGCGGACCGATGCCTGCTTCATATGCCAGCGTCGCCACCGTCTCGACAAACCGCGACTGTTCGTCGTCAATTTCGTCGCAGTGAATATCCAGCGGGCGGTCATATTTCTTCGCCAGATCAAAAGCGATATGCAGCGACTGGACGCCATACTCACGGGTGAACTCGAAGTGCGGGATCGCCCCCACCACGTCGGCCCCCAGCGTTAACGCCTCTTCCAGCAGCGCCGCGCCGTTCGGATAGGAGAGGATCCCCTCCTGCGGGAATGCGACGATTTGCAGCGTCACCCACGGCGCGACCTCCTGCTTCACCTCCAGCATCGCCTTCAGGGCGGTGAGCGTCGGATCAGAGACATCCACATGGGTGCGGACAAACTGGATGCCGTTGGCGATTTGCCACTTCAGCGTTTTCCAGGCGCGCGCTTTCACATCCTCATGGCTGAGCAGCGCCTTGCGCTCGGCCCAGCGCTCGATACCTTCGAACAGAGTGCCGGACTGGTTCCAGTTTGGCTCCCCCGCCGTCTGGGTGGTATCGAGATGAATATGCGGCTCGATAAACGGCGGGATCGCAAGCCCGCCGCGCGCATTCAGGATTTCGTAACTTTCGGCATGGGTATCATCCATTGGTGTGATATCACCAAAACGACCGTTCTCGATGGCGATTTGCCACAGCCCTTCCCGACCCGGTAAGCGAACATTCTGGACAAGCCAAAGCGGTGTTGTAGACATACCTTTCTCCCGAAAAACACGGCTGATATTTAGGAGTACGCATTTTCAAAAAACGCACTCTATTTTGTACACAAAATCGACGAATACGAAAAGCCAGCAAATTCCATAACTTATAAAAATCCTGACAAATCAGTCATATACCACCTTGTGGGTAGGTGAAGGCGTATTTGATTTGCATCAATAAGTGCCCCTGCTGAATCGTTAAGGTAGGCAGTAATAGAAAAGAAATCGAGGCAAAAATGAGCAAAGTCAGACTCGCTATCATCGGTAACGGCATGGTCGGCCACCGCTTTATTGAGGATCTTCTCGATAAAGCCGACGCCGACCGTTTCGATATTACCGTGTTCTGTGAAGAACCCCGCAAGGCGTACGACCGCGTGCACTTGTCTTCCTACTTCTCCCATCATACCGCCGAAGAGCTCTCTCTGGTGCGTGAAGGTTTCTACGAGAAGCATGGCGTAAAAGTGCTGGTGGGCGAACGCGCTATCACCATCAACCGTCAGGAAAAAGTGATCCACTCCAGCGCCGGGCGTACGGTTTTTTACGACAAGCTGATCATGGCGACGGGCTCCTATCCGTGGATCCCGCCTATCAAAGGCTCGGAAACGCAGGATTGCTTCGTTTATCGTACCATTGAAGACCTCAACGCCATCGAATCCTGCGCCCGTCGAAGCAAACGCGGCGCGGTGGTCGGCGGCGGCCTGCTGGGTCTGGAAGCGGCTGGCGCGCTCAAAAACCTCGGCGTTGAAACCCACGTTATCGAATTTGCCCCGATGCTGATGGCCGAACAGCTGGACCACATGGGTGGTGACCAGTTGCGCCGTAAAATCGAAAGCATGGGCGTGAAGGTTCACACCAGCAAGAACACCAAAGAGATCGTGCAGGAAGGCACAGAGGCGCGCAAAACCATGCGCTTTGCCGACGGCAGCGAGCTGGAAGTGGACTTTATCGTCTTTTCCACCGGTATTCGTCCGCGCGACAAGCTGGCGACCCAGTGCGGCCTTGCCGTGGCGCAGCGCGGCGGGATCATGATTAACGATGCCTGCCAAACCTCCGATCCGGATATCTACGCCATCGGCGAATGCGCCAGCTGGAACAACCGCGTTTACGGTCTGGTCGCGCCGGGTTACAAAATGGCGCAGGTCGCCGTTGACCACATTCTCGGCACCGAAAACGCGTTTACCGGCGCAGACATGAGCGCCAAGCTGAAGCTGCTGGGTGTGGACGTAGGCGGTATTGGCGATGCGCACGGTCGTACCCCGAACTCCCGCAGCTACGTCTACCTCGACGAAAGCAAAGAAGTCTACAAACGCCTCATCGTCAGCCAGGACAACAAAACCCTGCTCGGAGCGGTACTGGTGGGCGATACCAGCGACTTCGGTAACCTGCTCCAGCTGGTGCTGAACGCCATCGAGCTGCCGGAGAACCCGGACGCACTGATCCTCCCGGCGCATGCCTCCAGCGGCAAGCCGTCTATCGGGGTGGATAAACTGCCCGACAGCGCGCAGATTTGCTCCTGCTTCGACGTCACCAAAGGCATGCTGATTTCCGCCATCAATAAGGGCTGCCACACCGTGGCGGCGCTGAAAGCGGAAACCAAAGCCGGTACCGGCTGCGGCGGCTGTATTCCGCTGGTCACTCAGGTGCTGAACGCCGAGCTGGCGAAACAAGGCATCGAAGTGAACAACAACCTGTGCGAGCACTTCGCGTATTCTCGCCAGGAGCTGTACCACCTGATCCGCGTGGAAGGCATCAAGTCCTTCGACGAACTGCTGGCGAAGCATGGCCAGGGCTACGGCTGTGAAGTGTGTAAACCGACCGTCGGCTCCCTGCTGGCCTCCTGCTGGAACGAGTACGTGCTCAAGCCGGAACACACGCCGCTGCAGGACACTAACGACAACTTCCTGGCGAACATCCAGAAAGACGGGACCTATTCCGTTATCCCACGTTCCGCCGGTGGCGAAATCACGCCAGAAGGGCTGGTGGCCGTGGGCCGTATCGCCCGTGAATTTAACCTGTACACCAAAATCACCGGCTCCCAGCGTATCGGCCTGTTTGGTGCGCAGAAGGACGACCTGCCGGAAATCTGGCGTCAGCTGATTGAAGCGGGCTTTGAAACTGGCCACGCGTATGCCAAAGCGCTGCGTATGGCGAAAACCTGCGTGGGCAGCACCTGGTGCCGCTACGGCGTGGGCGACAGCGTGGGCTTCGGCGTGGAGCTGGAGAACCGCTACAAAGGCATCCGCACCCCGCACAAAATGAAGTTTGGCGTCTCCGGCTGTACCCGTGAATGTGCGGAAGCGCAGGGTAAAGACGTGGGGATCATCGCCACCGAGAAAGGCTGGAACCTGTACGTCTGCGGCAACGGCGGGATGAAGCCACGCCACGCGGACCTGCTGGCCGCGGATCTTGACCGCGACACGCTGATTCAGTATCTCGACCGCTTCATGATGTTCTACATCCGCACCGCCGATAAGCTGACCCGTACCGCTTCCTGGCTGGATAACCTGGAAGGCGGCATCGACTACCTGAAGTCCGTCATCATCGACGATAAGCTGGGCCTGAACGAACAGCTGGAAGCCGAAATGGCTCGCCTGCGCGAGGCGGTAATCTGCGAGTGGACTGAAACCGTGAACACGCCTGCGGCGCAGACGCGCTTCAAACACTTTATCAACAGCACCCAGCGCGACCCGAACGTGCAGGTAGTGCCGGAGCGTGAACAGCATCGCCCGGCAACGCCATATGAACGCATCCCAGTGACGCTGGTGGAGGAAAACGCATGAGCCAGTGGATAAACATTTGCGATATTAACGACATTATCCCCGCCTCCGGCGTATGTGCGCTGCTGGGCAGCGAGCAGGTCGCGATTTTCCGCCCTCGCCACGATGAACAGGTTTATGCCATCAGCAATATTGACCCGTTCTTCGAGGCCAGCGTGCTCTCCCGTGGATTGATTGCCGAGCATCAGGGTGAACTGTGGGTTGCCAGCCCGCTGAAAAAGCAGCGCTTCAGCTTAACTGACGGACGCTGCATGGAAGATGAAAGTGTCTCCGTGAAGCACTACGACGCCCGCGTGAAGGACGGCAAGGTGCAGCTGAAAGGCTAATCCCCCGCCTTTTCAATACGAAAAGCTTATGACCCCTTATGGGTAACGGCAGGAAAAACCGTATGTTCTGTGCGATTCCTGCTGTTATCCTGACGTCAATTATTACCCCCTCCATGAATGCTGCGAGGTAACGTCGTGGATCACCTGCCGATTTTTTGTCAATTACGCAACCGCGACTGCCTGCTCGTGGGCGGCGGCGACGTGGCTGAACGCAAAGCGCGCCTGCTGTTAGAGGCTGGCGCCCGACTCACCGTCAACGCCCTCGACTTCGCCCCACAGTTTGAGGTCTGGGCTCAGGAAGGGATGCTCACGCTGGAACAGGGTGAGTTTAATGAATCCCTACTGGATACCTGCTGGCTGACCATCGCTGCGACGGATAACGATGAAGTGAACCAGCGCGTCAGTGACGCCTGCGAAGCGCGACGTATCTTCTGTAACGTGGTGGATGCGCCGAAAGAGGCCAGCTTCATCATGCCGTCGATTATCGACCGTTCGCCGCTGATGATCGCAGTGTCATCCGGCGGTCGCTCGCCGGTTCTCGCCCGCCTGCTGCGGGAAAAGCTGGAGGCCGTGCTGCCCCAGCATCTTGGTCAGATAGCCCATTACGCCGGGCAGCTTCGTACCCGCGTGAAGCAAACTTTCTCCACCGTGGGCGAGCGTCGCCGCTTCTGGGAGAAATTCTTTGTTAACGACAGGCTGGCACAGTCTCTGGCGAATCAGGACGCGAAAGCCGTTGAAGAGACGACCGAACAGCTGCTAAGCGAACCGCTGGATCACCGCGGTGAAGTGGTGCTGGTGGGCGCAGGTCCCGGCGATGCAGGTTTGCTGACGCTGAAAGGGCTACAGCAGATCCAGCAGGCCGATATCGTGGTTTACGATCGCCTGGTCTCCGATGACATCATGAATCTGGTGCGCCGCGACGCCGACCGCGTGTTCGTCGGCAAACGCGCGGGCTACCACTGCGTGCCCCAGGAGGAGATCAACCAGATCCTGCTGCGTGAAGCGCAAAAAGGTAAGCGTGTGGTGCGCCTTAAGGGCGGCGATCCGTTTATCTTTGGCCGCGGCGGCGAAGAGCTGGAAACCCTGTGTAACGCGGGCATTCCGTTCTCTGTCGTGCCGGGCATTACGGCGGCGTCCGGGTGTTCAGCCTACTCTGGCATTCCGCTGACCCACCGTGATTACGCCCAGAGCGTGCGTCTGGTGACGGGGCACCTGAAAACCGGCAGCGAGCTGGACTGGCACAACCTGGCTGCCGAAAAGCAGACGCTGGTGTTCTATATGGGGCTTAACCAGGCCGCGACTATTCAGGCGAAACTGCTGGAACACGGCATGGAGGCTGATATGCCCGTCGCGCTGGTAGAAAACGGTACCGCCATTACGCAGCGCGTGGTGGATGGTGTGCTGACGCAGCTTGGTGAACTGGCGCAGCAGGTAGAGAGTCCGGCGCTGATTATTGTTGGCCGTGTGGTTGAACTGCGCGAAAAACTCAACTGGTTCTCTAATCACTAACGCATATCCGCCCTACTTCGAGTAGTCCTTAACCGGACTACTCCCCTGTTACCGCTGTCGATAACATACCGCCCTGAAATGGAACTTTTCCATTTATTCCCTCGTGTTACATCCAATTTAAGTTTCAAGACAAGGAATGCGTATGTTCAAACTGGCAAAAGCCGCCGTTCTGGTTGGCCTGTTATCGACTCTGACCGCCTGCACCGGTCACGTGCAAAACACCAAAAATAACTGCAGCTACGATTACCTGCTGCACCCGGCGATCTCCATTTCGAAGATCATCGGTGGCTGCGGCCCGGCGGCGCAGCAGTAAGCGATTTTCAGGCGTAAAAAAACCGGGGATTTCCCGGTTTTTTAGTTTTGGTGGTGCGGCCTGATGCCCTCACCCTGGCCCTCTCCCACAGGGAGTGGGAATAAACCCTAAAAACGGTAACGTGGTTACCGTTTTGCTTTTACCTAAGGTTTCGCCACAAACCCAATTGCTTCGTACACCGCTTTCAGGGTTTCGGACGCGCGCGCGCTGGCTTTTTCCGCGCCGTCTTTCATCACCTTCTGCAGGAAGGCTTCGTCGTTGCGATAGCGGTTGTAGCGCTCCTGAAGCTCGGTCAGCATGCCGGAAACGGCGTCTGCCACTTCACCTTTCAGGTGACCGTACATTTTGCCTTCGAAGTGCTGCTCCAGCTCAGGAATGCTCTGGCCGGTGACACCGGAGAGAATATCCAGCAGGTTGGAGACGCCCGCTTTGTTCTGCACGTCGTAGCGCACAACAGGCGGCTCGTCGGAATCGGTCACAGCACGCTTGAGCTTTTTAACCACCGATTTCGGGTCTTCCAGCAGGCCGATAACGTTGTTGCGGTTATCATCTGACTTGGACATCTTCTTGGTCGGCTCCAGCAGCGACATCACGCGCGCACCGGATTTTGGAATGAACGGCTCTGGCACTTTAAACACATCGCCGTAAATCGCGTTGAAGCGCTGGGCGATATCACGGCTCAGCTCAAGGTGCTGCTTCTGGTCTTCACCCACCGGCACCTGGTTGGTTTGATACAGCAGGATGTCAGCCGCCATCAGCACCGGATAGTCAAACAGACCGGCGTTGATGTTTTCAGAGTAGCGCGCGGATTTATCCTTGAACTGGGTCATGCGGCTCAGCTCGCCGAAATAGGTGTAGCAGTTCAGCGCCCAGCCCAGCTGTGCGTGCTCTGGCACGTGAGACTGAACGAAGATGGTGCTCTTCTCTGGATCGATACCGCAGGCCAGATATAAAGCCAGGGTATCCAGCGTGGCTTTGCGCAGCTTCTCAGGATCCTGACGCGCGGTAATCGCATGCAGGTCGACGATGCAGTAAATGCAATGGTAGTCATCCTGCATGCTGACCCACTGACGTAACGCACCCATGTAGTTACCAATGGTCAATTCACCTGACGGCTGTGCGCCACTAAAAACGATGGGCTTAGTCATTTTTCAATTCCTGATGTTCACTGTGCGAAAGCCCGAGTGCGGGCAACAAATCTTTGAAGTGGTCGAACACGACATCCGGCTCACTCAACGTGATGGCCTCACCGTAGTTGTAGCCATAGGTTAATCCCACGGAAGGACAGCCTGCCGCTCTGGCAGCCAGAATATCATTACGGGAATCACCGACAAAGAGCAGCTCCGCAGGCGTTAAGGATAATTTTCCTGCCACCAGCAGAAGCGGTTCCGGGTGCGGCTTTTTGTTCTGCACGTCGTCGCCGCCCACAATCACGGAGAAATACTTCGCGATATCCAGCGCTTCCAGAAGCGGTGCGACAAACGGCGTCGGCTTGTTCGTCACCAGACCCAGCGGGATGCCTTTGGCGTGAAGTGCGCTCAGCGTTTGTTCTACATCCGGGAACAGGAAGCTGCCCTCTTCAACGGTCTCTTCGTAGAAACGATCGAACAGTTTACGCAGAATACGCAGCTGCTCATCTTTAGGAATGTCGGCGTGATCGACGCTCGGTTTACCCTGCGCAGCACGCTGCGATGCGCGTTCCTGACGAGCCCAGGTCAGGGCGCGATCCATCAGCACATCTGCGCCGTTGCCAATCCACGTCACCACGCGCTCTTCGCCCGCAACGGGTAATTCGAGAGCATACAGCGCCTGATCGACGGCGCTCGTTAAGCCAGGCGCGCTGTCGACCAGCGTGCCGTCGAGGTCAAATGCGATACCCCGGGTTGCCTGCAATTTATCCATGACTTACCTTCGCCAGTTCACGGCGCATTTCATCAATGACTTTTTTGTAATCCGGTTGGTCGAAAATCGCTGAGCCTGCAACGAACATATCCGCGCCCGCAGCCGCAATTTCACCAATGTTATTTACTTTCACGCCACCATCCACTTCCAGACGAATATCGTAACCTGACTCGTCAATACGACGGCGCACTTCACGCAGTTTATCGAGCGTCTGAGGAATGAACGACTGGCCGCCAAAGCCCGGGTTAACGGACATCAGCAGGATCACGTCCAGCTTATCCATCACGTAGTCGAGATAGCTCAGCGGCGTAGCCGGGTTAAAGACCAGGCCCGCTTTACAGCCGTTCTCTTTGATCAGCTGCAGCGTGCGGTCAACATGTTCGGAGGCTTCCGGGTGGAAAGTGATGATACTGGCGCCCGCAGCGGCGAAATCAGGCACGATGCGATCAACCGGTTTAACCATCAGGTGCACGTCAATCGGTGCGGTAATACCGTAGCTACGCAGCGCCTTGAGCACCATAGGACCGATGGTCAGATTGGGAACGTAGTGGTTATCCATAACGTCAAAATGGACGACATCCGCGCCAGCCGCCAGTGCGTTGGCGGTGTCTTCACCCAGGCGGGCAAAATCGGCCGACAGAATTGAGGGAGCAATCAAAAACTGTTTCATCCGCATCTCCTTGAAATGTATTTACCGGCGGGCAAAACGGCTCAGGGGCGATAAAGAGCCAGGAGTTCGTCCACCTTTTTACGTGTGCCGCCGTTGCTGCTAATGCTACGCCGCACCTTGACCTGAAAATGCTTCGCGGCTTTGTACCATTCGCGCGTATCAGGGGTATCGTGATTCGAAATTAACACCGGAATTCTTTTGCTGACCAGCTTTTCCGCCATCTCCGCCAGACGCGCCTGCTCGGCAGGGCTGAAGCTATTGGTGTGATAAGCGGTAAAATTCGCCGTCGCAGAGAGCGGGGCGTAAGGCGGGTCGCAGTAGACGACCGAGTTTACGCCAGCCAGCTCCATGCACTCCTCATAGGAGAGACAGTGGAATTCTGCATTCTGCGCTTTTTCAGCAAAGTGGTACAACTCATCCTGCGGGAAGTAAGGACGCTTGTAGCGACCAAACGGCACGTTAAATTCACCGCGCAGGTTATACCGGCACAGGCCGTTGTAGCCATGGCGGTTGAGGTAGAGGAACAACAGTGCACGACGGAACGGATCCTGGCTCTGATTAAACTCAGTGCGGAACTGGTAGTAAACGTCAGGATGGTTGTTCTCAGGGGTAAACAGCTTCCGCGCCTCTTCCACATACTCATCGGTACGCAGCTTAACAATGTTATAGAGGCTGATAAGGTCGCTGTTGATATCCGCCAGGATATAACGAGAAAAATCGGTATTCAGGAATACCGATCCAGCGCCCACGAAGGGCTCGATAAGACACTCGCCTTTCGGCAGGTGCTTTTTAATATCGTCGAGCAGGGGGTATTTCCCCCCTGCCCATTTCAGAAAAGCGCGATTTTTTTTCATGCTGACTAACTGATTACACCTTCTCCGGCTGTGGAGAAAGCTCCGACAGCATCCTGCGCTTTAAACATTACTTCAGATCGGCCTGCACCTGATGAATCGGCTTCGCCCACGGGTTCTTCGCCTGGACATCAGCGGGCAGCGTTGCAACGGCGCGTTTCGCTTCATCTTTAGAAGCATACACACCGCTCACCAGCACATACCACGGCTGCCCGTTGCGGGTCGTCTGATAAACAACGTAGTTTTTCAGATTTGATTTCTTCGCCCAACCGTTGAGATTGTCATAGTTAGACGAACTGCTCAGCTGCAGGGTGTAATTGCTGGATGGCGCAGATTTCAGAGAACCCACGTTGCCTGCCGTTTTACCTGCTGCTGCGCTGGAAGTGGTTGCCGTTGCAGTTGGTGCTGCCGTCGCTGCAGGTGCCGTTGTGGTTGCTGTCGCTTTTGGCGCTGCTGTTGCCGCTGGCGCTTTCACCGGCTCGCTCACTGCAGGTTTGGTCTGCGCTGGCGCTTTCACTTCAGGCGCTTTAGCCACAGTCTGCGGCTTGCTTTCACGCTTCGGCTCAATCACGGCCTGTTTACGTTCCTGACGCGGTGCAGTCTGCGTCTGGCGCGGTTTGGTTTCCGTTGTCGGCGCGGTTGCCGTTGCTTGCGATTGTGCATTGCTACCGCGAATCGGCGCGACGGTTGCAGGTTCAGTTGGCAGCGTAGAGTTGACCACCACGTTGTTCATCTGATCCTGGTTCTGAGGCTGCGTCAGTGCGTTGTTCAGATCGCCCTGAACCTCTACACGCTGCTGGCCCTCTGGCGTAGCAGGTGCCTGCCCTTCGGTCGGGGTAGAAGAGACTGGCGGCAAAGACACATCCTGCGGAGTCGTTGTATTACCCGCAGTCTGCTCTGCAGACGTGGTACCCGGTGCAGGCTGCGCACCGTTTGCCTGGTCGGTCGCATCGTTACCTGACAGGTTGATGCTCTTCTCGGTAGAAGCCGTCTGATCGGCTGAATTCGTTGAGGGTGCTTTCAGCGCGGAACCAATGCCGACAATCAGCAGCAGCAGTACCAGAACGCCCAGCCCCATCATGATGTACTGGCGGGAAGCCGGTTTCGCCGCTACCGCTTTTTTACGTTTACGCGGGCGACGCTCTACAGGCTCTTCGTCCATTGAATCTTCTTCGGACTCATAATCCTCTTCTTCTCGCTCATCACGCGCGTTACGGCTGCGTGAAGGGCGACGATCGTCTGCATCCAGATCAACATCGTCAAAGTTGATCTGCGGCTCGTTATCACGTTCTGAAGATTGACGAGAACGACCAGTACGACGATCGCTGGGATCGGGTTTCAGCTCGTCTTCTGGTTTGAATTCATCCATTTAACACCCCACTCAAAGGCTTATGCCAACGACTTTGCATTTCACCTGAAGCTAAACGACCACCGGTAACAGTGGCCTGACCTTTCTAGTTGTTACGCCTGCTGACAATCAGCGATAGCGCCAAGAACGACATCGTGCGGCACTCCGCCGCGCATTTCACTCTTCCCTATTGCAAGCGGGAGTACCAAACGCATCTCACCTGCCAATACTTTTTTATCGCGCATCATGTGGGGTAGATACGCCTGCGCAGACATCTCCTGCGGCCCTGTCACTGGTAACCCGGCACGTTCAAGCAGCGCAATAATGCGCGCTGTCTCTTCCGGTTTGAACTGACCCAGGCGCTCAGACGCACGCGCAGCCATGACCATACCGGCCGCGACCGCTTCGCCATGAAGCCAGTTGCCGTAGCCCATTTCCGCTTCGATCGCGTGACCAAACGTATGCCCCAGATTCAGTAAAGCACGTAAGCCCGTTTCGCGCTCGTCTGCTGCAACGACTTCTGCTTTCAGCTCACAACAACGACGAATACAGTACGCCAACGCTGGCCCGTCAAGGCGCAGCAGGGCATCCATATTCTCTTCCAGCCAGGTGAAGAACTCACCGTCAAGAATAATGCCGTATTTGATCACTTCTGCAAGACCAGACGCCAGCTCACGCTCAGGTAAGGTTTTCAGACAGTCGAGATCCACCACCACCGATGCCGGCTGGTAGAACGCGCCAATCATGTTTTTACCGAGCGGATGGTTGACGGCGGTTTTGCCACCAACAGAAGAGTCGACCTGTGACAGCAAGGTCGTTGGGATCTGAATAAAGCGCACGCCACGTTGATAGCTGGCGGCAGCAAAGCCTGTAAGATCGCCTACAACACCGCCGCCGAGGGCGAGCAGTGTCGTATCGCGACCGTGCGGTTTTTGCAGAAGTGCGGTAAAGACGGTATCAAGCACCGTCAGGCTTTTATACTGCTCGCCATCGGGCAGAATCACACTGTCGACCTTCACGCCCGCCTGCTCAAGCAGGTGGCGCACGCGGTCAAGATAAAGCGGAGCCAGTGTCTCATTGGTGACCAGCATCGCCTGATCACCCGCTTTCAGTGGTAAGAAGGAAGCTGGGTCGTTAAACAAACCAGCCGCGATGGTGATAGGGTAACTACGTTCCCCGAGAGTAACTGTAATCCTCTCCATGACGCGACATCCACCTTAAATGCTTTTACCCGCAGGCGAGTGTATATAAAGCCAGAATCAGTTGCTTTCCAGCATATGAATAATCTGGTTTGCAACCACTTTAGCGCTCTGATCGTCAGTACGAATGGTCACATCAGCAATCTCTTCGTACAGAGGATTGCGTTCGCCTGCCAGGGCTTCCAGAACTTCACGTGGTGGCGTTTCAACCTGCAGCAGCGGGCGCTTTTTATCGCGCTGCGTACGTGCCAGTTGTTTTTCGATAGTTGTCTCAAGATAGACCACTACACCACGGGCGGAGAGACGGTTGCGGGTTTCGCGAGATTTAACAGAGCCGCCGCCAGTTGCCAGCACAATGCCCTGTTTTTCCGTGAGTTCGTTGATCACTTTTTCTTCTCGGTCACGGAAACCTTCTTCGCCTTCTACATCGAAGACCCAGCCCACATCCGCTCCGGTTCGTTTCTCAATCTCTTGATCAGAATCGTAAAATTCCATATTGAGTTGTTGAGCTAACTGACGCCCAATAGTGCTTTTGCCGGCACCCATAGGCCCAACCAGAAAGATATTGCGTTTCTCTGCCATTTTTTCGGTACTACTAAGACTATTCGTTAATGGTAATCCCCGCTTCGCAGACACCCAGCGTAGCAGGACATGAACTGAAACCTCATATGCAATAGAGCGAGAGTCAGACTAAAAATTATCTCAATACTCCGGCTTGTTTGGCAACTGATTAAATCACCGCACCAGACGCATAAGGTAATAAGACGTAAGTCCAACTCAAATCGGTACTCCTTGTATGCTAATTCATGCCCCACGTCAAACATCTGCAACAAACTGAATGCAAAATCATTGCGGGGATCGTTACCCGTTAATGAATATCGACCAGGCGTGGCGTAATAAACACCACCAGCTCGCGCCGCTCGTTATCTTTACCGTCGTGACGGAACAGTTGCCCAATCCAGGGGATTTTCCCCAGCCCCGGCACGCTATCACTCCCGGTTTTATTCTTTTGCGAGAAAATGCCGCCCAGCGCCAGCGTTTCTCCGCTTTTTACCTCCACCTGCGTTTCTATCTCTTGCTTATCAATTGCCAGCGTTTCGCCATCGGCCTGCTGAAGCACCTGGCCCGGCATGTTTTCGCTGATGTGAAGCTTCAGACGCACGCGCCCTCCCGGCAGCACCACCGGCGTGACCTCCATCCCAAGCACGGCCTCTTTAAATTCCACGGAGGTCGCGCCGCTCTCGCCGCTGGAGACCTGATACGGAATTTCGCTGCCCTGCTTGATGCTGGCCGGTTGCATATGGGACGCCAACAGCCGTGGACTGGCGATAATATCCACCTGCTGTTTTTGCTCCAGAGCCGACAGTTCCAGATCCAGCAGCCTGCCGTTGATGCGCCCAATGTTAAACCCGACGTGCGTGGTCGCACTGGCGACCGACAGATCTGCCCCGAGCGTCGTGACCTGCCCCACTTTACCGGCCTCTGTAGCCTCTGCGAGATTCCATTTCACCCCCAGTTCACGCAGGCTTTTTTCGTTAATGGTGACGATATGGGCCGAAAGCTCCACTTGCTCAACGGGCAGGTCCATCTGCTCCGCCCAACGCTTTAGCACGTCCACGACGCTCTGATTATCCCGCACCCACAGTCGATTTGTGCGCTTATCGACGGATAAACTGCCCTTCGGGCTCAGGAGCCTTTCGGCGTTTTTTTGCACGTCTCCGGCATCCGCCCAGGTGAACGGAATGCTATGTGAGACGAGCGGTGCCTCAAGCAACCGCCGTGCCTGCTGCTCGCGCTGCCAGGCGGCAGTATGGACATAAAAGATGCCGCCATCTTCCTGAAGGACCAGCCCGGCACTGGTCACCACCGTCTGCAGCGCCTGTCGCCAGGGCACGCGCGTTAAATTCAACGAAAGCGAGCCCGTCACATCCGGCGATACCACCAGATTACGGTTCTCCTGCGCCACCAGCGCCTGCAGCACCTGTACGACAGGGACATCATCCACCACGAGGGTGACGGGTTTTGGCGCGGCGGCCCACAGGGGCTGGCTGATCGCCAGCAGTAACAGCAGTATCCTTAACGTCACTTTTATGCGTTCCTTCTCGTTGCCATGTCCATTGCGTCGGTTCACACAGGTCACCGACATCCACGGTCAGCTGTTGTTGATCCATCTTGCTCACCCGCCAGCCTGGCGGTAAACGTTCATCCTTTTTCACGCGGTGCCAGCGCTGTTGCCCGTCGCGCAAAATGCCGGTTTCCATGCTGCCACCCACCATTCCCTGATATCGCCACTGGGCGAGCTGCCCAACCGCACAGCTATCCTCCGGAGGCTGGAAGGGATCGCGCATTCCAGTCAGAAACAGCAGCGAAAAGAGAATCAGGTAGCGCACCTTACTGCGCATGATCGCTCTCCAGCTGCAGGCTCAGGCGTAGCGTTGTGCCTTCAGGGGCAAGGTTAAATGCGCTGATGCTCACCGCCTGCTGCGCCAGACGGGAAAACAGCGCAGGGACATCTGACCATAGCGTATCCAGCACCAGTTCCCCGCCGTTCGTCTGCGGTTTCCAGTGCACCAGTGCGGTTCTCTTGTCATGAAAATCCAGCGGCGAGAAGGGCTGAACGGGCGGCATCTCGCGCCGGGCTGGCGCCACGGGTTGCCGTCCGGCCCCGGGCCACAACGCGGCATTCAATTGCCTGGCGCGAATGGATAACGCCTCGAGTTCTGCACACTTCACCCCAACGGGCCGGACCAGAAGCCCCCATACGGCTATGGCAATAACCCCGGACACCACGCACCAGCAGATCACCCGCACAGAAGAGCGGATTTCTACCCAGCGTTGCAGACGTTGTTCCACGGCCTACCCCCGGCGCTTAAGCTGAAAAGTGAACACCCAGCGGCCCTGGCTATCCTGCTGCAGTTCACCAGCAGACCCGAAGCTAAACCCTGCCACCTGTTTCAGCGCATCCGTCATGGCCGCAAGCGCCGGGAGGGCGGAGGCATACCCGCTCACCGTAAGCACAGGCGGTTGATAACGTAACGCTGAAAGCCAGGCTTGCGCTGGCATCACGGCAGAGAGTGACTCCAGTGCCGGTTGCCATGCGACGGGACGAGATTCCACCTCAGTCGTTGCTGGGGGTGCAGAGGGGCGCTGACGTGTTTTCAGTATTTGCTGCACCGCGTTGATTCCCGCCAGTTCACTCTGTAGCCCACGCAGCTTCACGTCATGATTCATCCGCAGGCCAAGCCCGAGGGTCAGCGTCACCAGCAATGAAGCGATAAACAGCACGCCCCAGAAGCGCAGGCAGCGCATCCGGCGCTGCTGTCGCCACGGTAAAAAATTCGCCGTGCTCATTCAGGCACCTCACTCATGGCCAACGCCAGCGCGACGGTAAAATCAGCACCGCGCTCGGGTAAGGGAGGCTGGCAACTGACCAGCAGTTTCCAGGGGTCACGTGTGGCATCGAACTGAACGATGTCATCAAAAGAGAGCGCAAGCAGGGCCGCCAGCTCGGTGACATCTTTCGCTTCTGTGGCGTAGCGCCGTCCCCACTGGTGGCGCATCGCCCACAGCCACTGGTGCCGATCCCGCCAGGCGACGCACTGAGCAGGGGCAATGGCAGGAAGGAGATTCCCTAACGCGCCTGCATCCGGCGTGATAGCCGCTAACCGCAAGCGCAGCGTTTTTGCCAACAACAAAAGGGCATCGACTTCGTTGTTTTGCGCCGCCGTAACATGAAATGTGTTGCTGAACGTGTCCTCCACATAGTCAAAGCACAGCCCGTCTGTGGACATCTCCAGCTCCCGGGACAGCGTGGAACCCACCCAGGAAACCTGCTCGCTGTCACGAAGGGCCATGGACGGGCGCGGCAGCGAGCGTTGTAACGTGCGCGCAGCGGGAAATGAGAGGAATACCCGGTGGTAATGGGGCAACGCCCGCCGCCAGTCGCGTAACGCGGCAACCAGATGTTCTGGCTTGAGAATTTTCCCGTCGCGGATAATCCCGTCTGCCAGGGAAACAGCCCACCAGCGCCGTAAACGCCACCCAGGCTTCTCTTTGGTCAGCGCTACAATGAGCACCCTATCTTGTTGAATATGAATGCCCGTTTGCCAGGTTTTGAAAGCCATACTTCACGATCTCCTTATCGCCCGTCAGAGTGACGGCTATATCAATGAATCAGGCTTGCCTTTATACTACCGCGCGATTGTTTAGAAACTGCCCAAGTGAAACCAGATGGGAAATCTCCGGTGAAGTTCGTAAAGTATTTATTGATCCTTGCAGTCTGTTGCATTCTGCTGGGAGCAGGCTCGATTTATGGTTTGTACAAATATATTGAGCCGCAGCTACCTGATGTCGCCACGCTTCGTGATGTGCGACTCCAGATCCCAATGCAGGTCTATAGCGCCGATGGCGAGCTTATGGCGCAATATGGCGAAAAACGCCGTATCCCGCTGACCTTAAAGCAAATTCCTCCCGTGATGGTGAACGCTTTTATCGCCACCGAGGACAGCCGTTTTTACGAGCACCACGGCGTCGATCCGGTGGGGATTTTCCGCGCCGCCAGCATTGCGTTGTTCTCCGGTCATGCCTCTCAGGGGGCCAGTACCATTACGCAGCAGCTGGCGCGTAACTTCTTCCTCAGCCCTGAAAAGACGCTGACGCGTAAGATCAAAGAGGTGTTCCTCGCGATCCGCATCGAGCAGCTGCTGAGTAAAGACGAGATCCTTGAGCTTTACCTCAACAAAATCTATCTCGGTTACCGCGCCTATGGCGTTGGCGCTGCGGCGCAGGTGTACTTCGGTAAGCCAGTAGAACAACTCACGCTGAGCGAAATGGCGACCATCGCCGGTCTGCCGAAAGCGCCATCCACGTTCAACCCGCTCTACTCCATGGACCGTGCGACTGCGCGTCGTAACGTGGTGCTGTCGCGTATGCTGAGCGAAGGCTACATCAGCCAGACCGAGTACGACCAGGCACGCAGCGATGTTATCGACGCCAACTACCATGCGCCGGAAATCGCCTTCTCCTCACCGTATCTCACCGAGATGGTTCGTCAGGAGATGGTGAGCCGTTATGGCGAGAAGGCCTATGAAGACGGCTATCGCGTATACACCACAGTAACCCGCAAAGTTCAGCAGGCGGCACAGCAGGCCGTGCGTAACAACGTGATGGATTACGACATGCGCCACGGCTACCGCGGCCCGTCGAACGTGTTGTGGAAAGTGGGCGAAAGCGCATGGGACAGCAAGAAAATCACCGACTCGCTGAAAACACTTCCAACCTATGGCCCGCTGCTGCCAGCCGTTGTCACACAGGCCGATCCGCAGGAGGCCGTCGCACTGCTGGCAGACGGCACCTCCGTCTCGCTGCGAATGGACGGGATCCGCTGGGCCCGTCCGTACCGCTCTGACACGCTGCAAGGCCCAACGCCGCGCAAAGTGACGGACGCGGTGCAGACGGGTCAGCAAATCTGGGTTCGCCAGGTGGGCGATACGTGGTGGCTGGCACAGGTGCCAGACGTGAACTCCGCGCTCGTCTCCATTAATCCGCAAAACGGTGCGGTGATGGCGCTGGTCGGCGGGTTTGATTTCAACCAGAGCAAATTTAACCGTGCCACTCAGGCGCTGCGTCAGGTTGGCTCTAACATCAAGCCGTTCCTCTACACCGCCGCGATGGATAAAGGGCTGACGCTCGCCAGTATTCTCAACGACGTACCGATTTCGCGCTGGGATGCCGGTGCGGGTTCTGACTGGCAGCCGAAAAACTCTCCACCGCAATATGCGGGCCCAATCCGTCTTCGTCAGGGTCTGGGGCAGTCGAAAAACGTGGTGATGGTTCGCGCCATGCGCGCCATGGGCGTTGACTATGCGGCAGAGTATCTGCAGCGCTTCGGCTTCCCGGCGCAGAATATCGTCCATACCGAATCGCTGGCGCTGGGCTCCGCGTCCTTTACGCCGCTTCAGGTCGCGCGCGGTTATGCGGTAATGACGAACGGCGGGTTCCTGATCGATCCGTACTTCATCAGTAAAATTGAGAACGACCAGGGCGGCGTGCTGTTCGAGGCGAAACCAAAAATCGCCTGTGCAGAGTGCGATATTCCGGTCATTTACGGCGATACGCAGAAGTCTAACGTACTTGAAAACAAAGACATGGAAGATGTCGCCATTTCTCAGGAACAGCAGAACTCAGCGGTACCACAGCCTCAGCTGGAGCAGGCTAACCAGGCCCTAGTTGCCCAGACCGGTGCGCAGGAGTATGCCCCGCACGTAATCAACACACCGCTGTCGTTCCTGATTAAGAGCGCGCTGAATACCAATATCTTTGGTGAACCGGGCTGGCAAGGCACCGGCTGGCGTGCCGGACGTGATCTGCAGCGCCGCGACATCGGCGGGAAAACGGGAACCACCAACAGCTCGAAAGATGCGTGGTTCTCCGGTTACGGGCCGGGTGTGGTCACTTCTGTCTGGATCGGCTTTGACGATCACCGCCGCGATTTGGGTCGTACCACCGCCTCCGGCGCGATTAAAGATCAGATCTCTGGTTACGAAGGCGGCGCGAAGAGTGCGCAACCGGCGTGGGATGCGTACATGAAATCCGTTCTGGAAGGCGTGCCTGAGCAGCCGCTAACGCCTCCGCCGGGCATTGTGACGGTCAACATTGACCGCAACACCGGGCAGCTCGCCAATGGCGGAAATAGCCGTGAAGAGTATTTCATCGAAGGCACGCAGCCAACCAGGCAGGCGGTGCATGAGGTGGGAACAGAAATTATCGATAACGGCGAAACGCACGAGTTGTTTTAAGCATAAAAATGCCCGGTAAAAACCGGGCAAAGAATTGTAGGCCGGGTAAGGCGAAGCTGCCACCCGGCTTTTTTATGGCCTACAGTCGCCCCAGCCCTTTCAACCACTCGCGTACCAGGAATAGGGCGCTCACGTTACGCGCTTCGTTAAAGTCCGGATCTTCCAGTAAATCCATCAGATGCGCCAGCGGCCAGCGAACCTGCGGCAGCGGCTCCGGCTCGTCTCCTTCCAGCGATTCTGGATAGAGATCTTCCGCCACCACGATATTCATTTTGCTGGAAAAATAGGACGGTGCCATGCTCAGTTTTTTCAGGAACGACAGCTCATTCGCGCCAAAACCGACCTCTTCTTTCAGTTCACGATTGGCGGCTTCGAAAACCGTCTCGCCAGGATCGATCAGTCCCTTGGAGAATCCAAGTTCGTAAGATTCAGTTCCTACCGCGTATTCACGGATCAAGATCAGGTGATCGTCAACGATGGGGACAATCATCACTGCTTCACGCGAAGAGGGGCGCATACGTTCGTAAACGCGACGCACACCGTTGCTGAACTCCAGGTCCACACTTTCCACATTAAACAGGCGCGATTTAGCGACGGTTTCAACGCTCAGAATGGTGGGTTTTTGTAGTGGTTTGCTCATCTTGACGGGTCTTTGCTGTGTGAACTGGCGTTATTGTGCGATATGCCGCACGGTTTGGGCAATGTCAATTGTACTTTATTTACATTTGTGCAACGTAACTGGAATCAATCCTTAATTCAAAACAAATGTCAAGAGGTTGAAATGTTTCCAGGAATTTGCTGATATCGCGCCATCACAGGCTTTGCTATTATCATCGGTCACTGGGATGCGCTTCAGAATGCTCAAGTTCGACTCCATACTTGCCGATAGCCAACCACAGACTCTCATTCATGTTAAAGGTGCTACTGACTACACCTGTAAGATAAGTAAGATGGGGAAAGCATGAGCACCATTTTGATTGTTCTCACTGCTATGCTGGCCGCCGCGCTGGTTGCAGGGTGGGCGTACAGGCGTCGCGTACAGCGTCGATATCGACTGCCCTTTTTAAACGCTTTTGCGGGTGCGACGACACGTAAGCTCGCGCCTGAAGAACGCAGCGCCATTGAACACTACCTCGATAATCTGAACCGCGCTCAGCAGTCGCCTGGGCCAACGGGTGCCAGTACTGCGCCGGTCTCCCTCAATCTTAACGCACAAAGCGACACCGTGCTCTGCGTGACGCGCTCGATCACCCGTTACGGCATTACGACTGACGACCCTAACAAATGGCGTTATTACCTGGATTCTGTCGAGGTCCATCTCCCGCCATTCTGGGAACAGTACATTAATGATGAAAACAGCGTAGAGCTGATTCATACCGACTCCCTGCCGCTGGTTATCTCGCTAAACGGTCATCACCTCAATGAGTACGTGCATGAAGCGCCGCGCTTCGCGCTGGAACGGGCAAGTTCAACGCAGGCCAGCATTCGCGGTGAAGAGACAGAGCAGATTGAACTGCTGAACATTCGTCAGGAGACGCATGAAGAGTACGCCTTAAGCCGCCCGGATGGTATTCGTGAAGCGGTGCTGATTGTTGCGGCATTTCTGCTCTTTTTCTTCTGTCTGCTCACGCCAGATGTTTTCGTTCCCTGGCTTGCGGGCGGCGCAGTTCTGCTCCTGGCGGCCGGATTGTGGGGTCTGTTTGCCCCTCCGACGAAAACGTCGCTGCGTGAAATTCACTGCCTGCGTGGAACGCCAAAGCGCTGGGGTCTCTTCGGCGAGAACGATCAGGAGCATCTCAATAATATCTCGCTCGGTATTATCGACCTTATCTATCCGCGCCACTGGCAGCCGTGGATCGCCCAGGATTTAGGGCATAAAACCGATATCGATATCTACCTCGACCGCCACGTGGTGCGTCAGGGGCGTTATCTGTCCCTGCACGATGAAGTGAAAAACTTCCCGCTTCAGCACTGGCTTCGCAGCACGGTCATTGCTGGCGGTGCAGCGCTGGTCTTTTTGATGCTGCTACTTTTCGTGCCGCTGGATATGCCCATTAAGTTCACCCTGTCATGGATTAAAGGGGCGCAGACGGTGGAAGCCACCAGCGTGAAGCAACTGGAAGACGCCGGCATACGCGTGGGTGATACGCTGCGTCTGCAAGGGACCGGAATGTGTAACATCCATGCGCCTGGCGCATGGAACACACGTCAGAATTCGCCGTTTATGCCGTTTGATTGTTCGCAAATTATCTGGAACGATGCGCCTCCGCTGCCGCTGCCTGAATCCGATGTCGTGAATAAAGCTACGGCGCTCACCGAAACGGTCAGCCGCCAGTTGCATCCGAAACCGGATGACGATTCCCGCGTTAGCCCTGCCCTGCGTTCGGCAATTCAGAAATCGGGCATGGTACTGCTGGATGACTTTGGTGAAATCGTCCTGAAAACAGAGGATCTCTGTTCTGCCCAGGACGAGTGCGTGCGGCTTAAAAATGCACTGGTGAATCTCGGGAACAGCAAGGACTGGGATGCACTGGTGAAACGCGCGGAAGCAGGACGCCTGGACGGCGTCAACGTGCTGCTGCGTCCGGTCAGCGCTGAATCTCTGGATAACCTGGTCGCCACCTCCACCGCGCCGTTTGTGATGCGCGAAACCACCCGAGCAGCCCAGGCGTTAAACAGCCCGGCTCCGGGCGGCTTTGTGATTGTCAGCGATGAGGGGAGCGATCTGGTTGATCAGCCTTATCCGCAAGTTGCGTTATATGACTACCCGGCTCAGGAGCAGTGGGGAGAGTTCCAGCGGCTTGCTCAAATGCTGATGCAAACGCCGTTCAGCGCGGAAGGGATCGTCACACGTATCTTCACAGACGCCAATGGCACGCGCCATGTCGACCTGCACCGAATGCCGGATAGCGCAGGATTGTGGCGTTATATCGGCACATCCCTGCTGATGATCGCGATGCTGGCATGCATTTTCTGGAACGGCTTTATGGCCTTGCGCCGCTATCAGCGTTCGCGCACCCGGCTTGCTGAGATTCAGCAGTATTACGAAAATTGCCTCAATCCTAAACTCATCTCATCCTCTGAGAGCCTGATCGGATAACGTCACTGCGCGGCAAGTTGTGCTACCCTGTCGCGCACGTTTCTTCTGGCTGGAGTTCCCCTAAATGCATCTTGATATTGCCTGGCAGGAGGTCGATACCGTCCTGCTGGATATGGACGGCACGCTGCTTGATCTCGCCTTTGATAACTTTTTCTGGCAACAACTGGTGCCCGAAACATACGGTAAACAGCAGGGTATCTCTCCGGCAGAAGCGCAGGAATTCATTCGTTCGCAATATAGCGCCGTGCAGCATACGCTAAACTGGTACTGTCTGGACTACTGGAGCGAGCGCCTCGGTTTGGATATTTGTGCCATGACCACCGCCCAAGGGCCACGCGCGGTACTGCGCGACGATACGGTGCCGTTCCTGGATGCCCTGCAAGCCAGCGGTAAGCGCCGCATTTTGCTGACTAACGCGCATCCTCATAATCTGGCCGTGAAGCTGGAACATACGGGTCTGGCGTCACACCTTGATTTATTACTTTCCACCCACACATTTGGTTATCCGAAAGAGGATCAGCGGTTGTGGCATGCGGTGGCGGAAGAGACCGGTTTACAGCCAGAACGTACGCTGTTTATTGACGACAGCGAGCCGATTCTGGATGCTGCCGCGACGTTTGGCATTCGCTATTGTCTGGGCGTGACCAATCCTGATTCCGGACTGGCTGAAAAAAGCTACCTGCGGCATCCGGGGCTGAACGACTATCGCCGGATGATCCCCTCACTCACCGTGAAGGAGACGCCATGAAAGAAAAACCCTCTGATGGGGTAAGACTGGATAAATGGCTATGGGCGGCCCGGTTTTATAAAACGCGCGCCCTTGCCCGCGAAATGGTTGATGGTGGCAAAGTGCATTACAACGGTCAGCGCAGCAAGCCGAGCAAGATGGTTGAGCTGAATGCCACCTTAACGCTGCGCCAGGGTAATGATGAAAAAACGGTAGTGATTAAAGCCATTACCGAACAGCGACGTCCCGCAACCGAAGCCACACAGCTTTATGAAGAGACAGTTGAAAGCATTGAAAAGCGTGAGAAAACCGCGCTGGCGCGCAAAATGAACGCGCTGACGATGCCTCACCCGGACCGGCGACCGGATAAAAAAGAGCGCCGCGATCTGATGAAATTTAAACACGGTGAGACCGAGTAACCCTCACCTGCACGAGAGATGAAAATGGCCCAACACGACCAATTACACCGCTATCTGTTTGAACAATTCGCCGTGCGCGGCGAGCTGGTCACCGTATCCGAAACCTGGAAACAGATTCTGGAAAACCACAACTACCCGCTGCCGGTGAAAACCCTGTTGGGCGAACTGCTGGTTGCCACCAGCCTGCTGACCGCCACGCTAAAATTCGCTGGTGATATCACCGTGCAGCTGCAGGGTGACGGCCCGATGACGCTGGCGGTGATCAACGGCAACAACCAGCAGCAGATGCGCGGCGTTGCACGCGTTCAGGGCGAAGTCCCTGAAAATGCGGATCTGAAAACGCTGGTTGGCAATGGCTATCTGGTGATCACCATCTCTCCGGAGGAAGGCGAGCGCTATCAGGGCGTGGTCGGGCTGGAAGGCGATACCCTGGCAGCCTGCCTGGAAGACTACTTCATGCGGTCTGAACAGCTGCCAACCCGTCTGTTCATCCGCACCGGTGAAGTTGACGGTCAGCCTGCTGCTGGCGGTATGCTGCTGCAGGTTCTGCCTGCACAGGATGCGCAGACTAATGATTTTGAGCACCTGGCGACGCTGACCGAAACCGTCAAAGCAGAAGAGCTCTTCAACCTGTCGGCGACCGACGTGCTGTGGCGTCTGTACCACGAAGAAGAAGTGACGGTATACGACCCGCAGGCGGTGGAGTTTAAGTGCACCTGCTCCCGCGAGCGCTGCGCGGGCGCCCTGAAAACGCTGCCTGACGAAGAGATCGACAGCATCATGGCGGAAGACGGTGAAATCGACATGCACTGTGACTACTGCGGTACGCACTACGTGTTCAATTCGATGGATATCGCCGAGATCCGCAATAACGCCTCCCCGGCGGATCCGCAGGTCCACTAAACCTCTTTCCCCTCATCCTAACCCTCTCCCCTTTGGGGAGAGGGGTAAAAACCCCCCCCAAGCTGAATCGTTTTCCCTATGTAACTCTTACGTAATTTTCTTACGTGTATGCGATTACATTCACATTCCTTCGGTTAAATTCACCAGCCCTTAACCTTTTAGGAACATTTTCCACAACCAAAAAGCGATTCCTGCGATAATCCGCCTGCGCTGTGACTGGAGTCGCAGCGTTTTCCGTTAGTAAGGGTTTTGTCCAGATACGTAAATCTATGAGCCCCGTCGCGGTTAACAACCTCAGAAAAACCCTACAATTTCAGGCAGTACATATTGGCTAAGGAGCAGTGATATGCGTGTTACTGGTTTAACCCCGCAAGATCTCATGGCTTATGGTATTCACGACGTCCAGGAAATCGTCTACAACCCCGATTACGATACGCTGTATCAGGAAGAGCTCAATCCAGCACTGGAAGGATACGAGCGAGGTGTGTTGACAAACCTTGGTGCTATCGCCGTCGATACCGGTATTTTTACCGGTCGTTCGCCGAAAGATAAGTATATCGTCCGAGACGAAACCACCCGCGATACGCTGTGGTGGGCTGATAAGGGCAAAGGGAAGAACGACAACAAACCGCTCTCCCCGGAGACCTGGCAGCATCTGAAAGGGCTCGTCACTCACCAACTCTCCGGCAAGCGCCTGTTCATTATCGACGCTTTCTGCGGCGCTAACGCCGACACCCGACTTTCCGTGCGTTTCATTACCGAAGTGGCCTGGCAGGCGCATTTCGTGAAAAATATGTTTATTCGTCCTACCGACGAAGAGCTACAGGACTTCACCCCAGATTTCATCGTGATGAACGGTGCAAAATGCACGAATCCACAGTGGAAAGAGCAGGGTCTGAACTCCGAGAACTTTGTTGCCTTCAACCTGACCGAGCGTATCCAGCTGATTGGCGGTACCTGGTACGGCGGCGAGATGAAGAAAGGGATGTTCTCGGTCATGAACTACCTGCTGCCGCTGCGCGGTATCGCCTCCATGCACTGCTCGGCGAACGTCGGCGAGAAAGGCGACGTGGCGGTATTCTTCGGCCTGTCCGGCACTGGGAAAACAACCCTCTCTACCGACCCGAAACGCCGCCTGATTGGCGATGACGAACATGGCTGGGACGACGACGGCGTGTTTAACTTCGAAGGCGGCTGCTACGCGAAGACCATTCGCCTGTCTGAAGAGGCCGAACCGGATATCTTCCACGCGATCCGCCGCGACGCGCTGCTCGAAAACGTCACCGTGCGTGCCGACGGCTCCATCGACTTCGACGATGCGTCGAAAACCGAAAACACCCGTGTGTCGTATCCGATTTACCACATCGACAATATCGTGAAGCCGGTGTCAAAAGCGGGTCATGCTACGAAGGTAATTTTCCTGACGGCGGATGCGTTCGGCGTACTGCCTCCGGTATCTCGCCTGACCGCCAGCCAGACGCAGTACCACTTCCTCTCGGGCTTTACCGCCAAGCTGGCGGGTACCGAGCGCGGTGTGACGGAGCCAACTCCGACCTTCTCCGCCTGCTTCGGCGCGGCCTTCCTGTCGCTGCATCCGACGCAGTACGCTGAAGTGCTGGTAAAACGCATGCAGGCATCCGGCGCGCAGGCCTACCTGGTGAACACCGGCTGGAACGGCACCGGCAAGCGTATCTCCATCAAGGATACCCGCGCGATTATCGACGCCATTCTGGATGGTTCTCTGGACGACGCTGAAACCTTCACGCTGCCAATGTTTGACCTGGCGATCCCAACGTCTCTGCCGGGCGTGGATACGCATATCCTCGACCCGCGCAATACGTACGGCTCACCGGAGCAGTGGCGCGAGAAGGCGGAATCGCTGGCGAAGCTGTTTATTGAGAACTTCGAGAAGTATACCGATACCCCGGCAGGCGAAGCGCTGGTGAGCGCGGGTCCGAAGCTGTAGTTAAAAGCAAAAAGGCAACGCAAGTTGCCTTTTTTAATGTTTTCTCCCTCTCCCCGTGGGAGAGGGCCGGGGTGAGGGCATCAAACCGCACCTTTTAATGATGAACCCTCTTTCACCTGCCCCCGCGTCACCGGTACCGGCAGCCAGGCGCGAATGCTCAGCCCACCCCGTTCGCTGGTGCCAATCTCCAGCAATCCGTTATGGTTATCGATAATACGCTGCACAATCGCCAGGCCTAAACCGGTTCCGCTGGTGCTGCGCGCGCTGTCGCCACGCACAAACGGCTGGAACAGATGCTTACGCTGCTCAGGCTTAATGCCAGGGCCATCGTCTTCCACCTGGAACCAGGCGCGGTTGAGTTCAGACCCGCTGCTGACTTTAATCCAGCCATTACCGTAGCGAGCCGCGTTGACCACCATGTTCGCCACTGCACGTTTGATGGAGAGCGGATGCATGCGCACCTGGATCTCCCCCGCCTGCAGGTCGGTATCAATCTCACGCTCGTAGCCGCTTTCCGCCGCCACCACCTCGCCCAGCACCGCGTTCAGGTCAGCCATTTCCATCGGCATCTCCTGCCCGGTGCGCAGGTAATCGATGAACTGCTCGATGATGGCGTTACACTCTTCGATGTCCTTGTTGATGGACTCGGCAAGGTAACCGTCCTCTTCCCCCATCATCTCCGTCGCCAGGCGAATACGCGTCAGCGGCGTACGCAGGTCATGGCTAACGCCCGCCATCAGCAGCGTACGGTCATCCGCCAGCTGCTTCACACCTGCCGCCATATGGTTAAACGCACGCGTCACCGAACGCACTTCTGAGGCGCCATACTCGCGCAGCGGTGGAGGAATAATCCCTTTACCGACCTGCAGCGCCGCGTGCTCCAGGTCGACCAGCGGTCGGTTCTGTATACGGATAAACAGCCACGCGCCGCCTATCGCCAGCAGCATGATGGCCAGGGTGTAGCGGAACAGCGGCGAGAAGTCGCCCTGATGGATTTCGGTCAGCGGGACGCGCACCCATATGTTGGGTGAGAGCCAGGTTTTCAGCCAGACGACCGGCGAGCTTTTGTTGACCTCAACGCGCACTTCCGTTGGGCCACCCAGCTGCTGCGCCATCTGCTGGCTAAGGAATTCGTAGTGCTGCGCCCAGCGCAGGCCAGCGTCTTCCGCCGCTTCGTTGGAGTAGAGCGAAATGCCCAGCTCACGGTAGATTTCACGGCGAAACGCCGGGGGAACAACCAGCTGCGTGCCGTCCTCCAGCTGCAGCTTATCGGTCATCAGCATACGGACTTCGTAGGCAAGGACCTTATTAAACTGCTGGAGGCTCGGCAGGATCGCAAAGTTCAGCACCACCAGATAGGTCGTCACCAGGCTGACGAACAGCAGGGTGACGATCAATAACAGGGTGCGGGCAAACGAGCTTCGCGGCGAGAAGCGCATTCGCCTCATGCTTTAGAGCCGTCCGGGACAAACACGTAGCCTAGACCCCACACGGTCTGAATATAACGAGGATGCGCCGGATCTTCTTCCACCATGCGGCGCAGGCGGGAGATCTGCACGTCGATGGAGCGTTCCATTGCGGAGTATTCGCGACCGCGCGCCAGGTTCATCAGCTTGTCACGGGAGAGCGGCTCACGCGGGTGGCTGACCAGCGCTTTCAGTACCGCAAACTCGCCGCTGGTGAGCGGCATTGGCTCGTCTTCACGGAACATCTCACGGGTGCCGAGGTTCAGCTTGAACTTACCGAAGGCAATCACCGCTTCTTCCTGGGAAGGAGCGCCCGGCAGTTCGTTCGCCTGACGGCGCAGCACGGCGCGAATACGCGCCAGCAGTTCACGCGGGTTAAACGGTTTTGGAATGTAGTCGTCTGCGCCAATTTCGAGGCCCACGATACGGTCAACCTCTTCGCCCTTCGCCGTCACCATGATGATTGGCATCGGGTTGCTCTGACTGCGCAGACGGCGGCAGATGGAAAGCCCGTCTTCGCCCGGTAGCATCAGGTCAAGGACCATCAGGTGGAAAGATTCACGGGTCAGCAGACGGTCCATCTGCTCAGCGTTCGCGACGCTACGAACCTGGAAGCCCTGCTCGGTCAGATAACGCTCAAGCAGCGCGCGCAGGCGCATGTCGTCATCCACGACCAGAATTTTGTAGTTTTCTTGCATTGTGTGTACTCCCAAAGGTTCGGATAGTCTTTGTAACAGCGTATTCTAAAAAAGTGCACGTATTCGACCAGCTAATTCTGGTATAAATTCTAGTCGAAATTGTTACAAAGCATATTTAACAGCAGCTTATCTGCTCATTTCATCACATAAATCATTATTAATCCTGTCTGTTACACTGTGTGGTACGTATTGTGCGCAAGACAGTAAACCGGCAGCAAAGGCTTCACCATGAAAACGCCCCTGATCACCCGCGAAGGGTACGAAAAGCTCAAAAAAGAGATGGATTACCTGTGGCGCGAAGAGCGTCCCGAGGTGACCAAAAAAGTCACCTGGGCGGCAAGTCTGGGCGATCGCAGCGAAAATGCTGACTACCAGTACAACAAAAAGCGACTGCGTGAGATCGACCGCCGGGTTCGCTACCTGACGAAGTGCCTCGAGAACCTGAAAATTGTCGATTACTCCCCGCAGCAGGAGGGCAAAGTGTTCTTCGGCGCGTGGGTTGAAATTGAAAACGATGACGGCAACACCCTGCGGTTTCGCATCGTTGGCTACGATGAAATTTTTGGTCGTAAGGATTACATCTCCATCGACTCACCCATGGCGCGCGCGCTGCTGAAAAAGGAAGTGGGCGATCTGGCCGTCGTTCAGACCCCTTCCGGTGAAGCCAGCTGGTACGTGAACGAAATCGAGTACGTTAAATAGTCCGAGAGCGCCCTCCACGGCTGGCATTTTGCCGTGTCAGCCCGTATAACTATCCCCTGATTTTTTCGACTCAACAGATGATAAAGCCATGATGAAAGATTCGCTCTGCCGCATTATTGCGGGTGATATTCAGGCCAGAGCCGAACAGGTAGAAGCTGCCGTTCGCCTGCTTGATGAAGGGAACACCGTGCCGTTTATTGCACGCTATCGTAAGGAAGTCACCGGTGGTCTGGATGACACGCAGCTGCGTAACCTGGAAACGCGTCTGGGTTATTTGCGCGAGCTGGAAGAACGTCGGCAGGCAATCCTCAAATCCATTGGCGAACAGGGCAAGCTGACCAGCGAGCTGGAAAACGCCATCAATGGCACCCTGAGCAAAACCGAACTCGAAGATCTCTATCTGCCGTATAAACCGAAGCGCCGCACGCGTGGGCAGATTGCGATTGAAGCGGGTCTTGAGCCGCTGGCCGACCTGCTGTGGAACGAGCCGTCCCACGATCCCGATACCGAAGCGGCGAAATTTATCGACGCTGACAAAGGCGTAGTGGACACCAAAGCCGCCCTCGACGGCGCGCGCTACATTCTGATGGAGCGTTTCTCTGAAGACGCCGCCCTGCTCGCTAAAGTGCGTGATTACCTGTGGAAAAACGCCCACATCGTCTCTACCGTCGTCGCGGGTAAAGAGGAAGAAGGCGCGAAATTCCGCGACTACTTCGATCACCACGAACCGATCTCTACCACCCCTTCACACCGCGCGCTGGCGATGTTCCGCGGCCGCAACGAAGGCGTGCTCCAGCTCTCCCTGAACGCCGACCCGCAGTTTGACGAGCCGCCGAAAGAGAGCCACTGCGAGCAGATCATCACCGATCACCTCGGCCTGCGCCTGAACAACGCCCCGGCGGACAGCTGGCGTAAAGGCGTGGTGAGCTGGACCTGGCGCATTAAGGTGCTGATGCACCTCGAAACCGAGCTGATGGGCACCGTGCGCGAGCGCGCCGAAGACGAAGCCATTAACGTTTTCGCCCGCAACCTGCACGACCTGCTGATGGCCGCCCCTGCTGGCCTGCGCGCGACCATGGGTCTCGATCCGGGCCTGCGTACCGGTGTGAAGGTTGCCGTCGTTGACGGCACCGGCAAGCTTGTCGCCACCGACACTATTTACCCGCACACTGGTCAGGCAGCGAAAGCGGCCGTCGTGGTGGCGGCGCTGTGCGAGAAGTACAACGTGGAACTGGTCGCCATCGGCAACGGTACGGCCTCACGCGAAACCGAGCGTTTCTACCTCGACGTGCAGAAACAGTTCCCGAAAGTGACGGCGCAGAAAGTGATCGTCAGCGAAGCGGGCGCATCCGTCTATTCCGCGTCTGAACTGGCAGCGCTGGAGTTCCCGGACCTGGACGTTTCCCTGCGCGGCGCGGTCTCTATCGCACGCCGTTTACAGGATCCGCTGGCCGAACTCGTGAAGATCGACCCGAAATCCATCGGCGTGGGCCAGTATCAGCACGACGTGAGCCAGACGCAGCTGGCGCGCAAGCTGGATGCGGTGGTGGAAGACTGCGTAAACGCCGTAGGCGTTGACCTGAACACCGCCTCCGTTCCCTTGCTGACCCGCGTGGCGGGCTTAACCCGCATGATGGCGCAGAACATCGTCGCCTGGCGTGATGAGAACGGCCAGTTCCAGAACCGTCAGCAGTTGCTGAAGGTGAGCCGTCTGGGGCCGAAAGCCTTTGAGCAGTGCGCGGGCTTCCTGCGTATCAACCACGGCGATAACCCGCTCGATGCCTCTACCGTTCACCCGGAAGCCTACCCTGTGGTGGAGCGTATTCTGGCCGCGACCCAGCAGGCGCTGAAAGACCTGATGGGCGACAACAGCGCGCTGCGTAACCTGAAAGCATCGGATTTCACCGACGAGCAGTTTGGCGTGCCGACGGTTAGCGACATCATCAAAGAGCTGGAAAAACCGGGCCGCGATCCGCGCCCTGAGTTTAAAACCGCGACCTTTGCTGACGGCGTGGAGACCATGAACGACCTGCTGCCCGGCATGGTGCTGGAAGGTGCGGTCACCAACGTCACCAACTTTGGCGCGTTTGTGGATATCGGCGTGCATCAGGACGGTCTGGTCCATATCTCTTCCCTCGCCGACAAGTTCGTTGAAGACCCGCATACCGTGGTCAAAGCGGGCGACATCGTGAAGGTGAAAGTGCTGGAAGTGGATCTGCAGCGCAAGCGTATCGCCCTGACCATGCGTCTGGACGAGCAGCCGGGCGAAACCAACGCGCGCCGCGGCGGGAACGGCGGCGGTCGCGAACAGCAGCGTCCGGCAGCGAAGGCCGCGAAACCGCGCGGGCGTGACGCGCAGCCTGCGGGCAACAGCGCGATGATGGATGCGCTGGCAGCGGCAATGGGTAAGAAACGCTAAGGTAACAAAATTCCCCTCACCCTAACCCTCTCCCCAAAGGGGAGAGGGGATCGCACGGTGCGGTCTTTTCTCCCTCGCCCCTTTGGGGAGAGGGCCGGGGTGAGGGGAATAAAAACATATCGAAATATATGAAACCGATTGCACATCCATATTTAAACCACTATTTATCACTCCATTAACAAATAAGCTTTTTATTCCTTCCCGGTAATTCTGCAAATATTGAGCAAGGTCAATCAGACCGCAAATTAATACGATTAACAACATTCCGTCACAGTTTTAATATTGCTGATAAAAACTATTCTCATTATCATCATTGTGTAGATTATTTAACCTCTCGTGGAATCAGGCGCTATGCAATTCACTCCAGACAGTGCATGGAAAATTACCGGTTTTACTCGTGAAATTAGCCCCGCCTATCGGCAAAAGCTCTTGTCACTCGGCATGCTACCCGGCTCGTCATTCCAGGTTGTACGCGTGGCCCCGCTGGGCGACCCCGTTCATATCGAAACCCGACGCGTCAATCTGGTACTGCGTAAGAAAGACCTCGCCTTAATTGAAGTCGAAGCGTTATCTCAATAACAAGCCAGCGGTTCAGTGAGTCTATTACAATGAAAAAATTAACTATTGGCTTAATTGGCAATCCTAATTCCGGCAAGACAACCTTATTTAATCAGTTAACCGGTGCGCGCCAGCGCGTCGGCAACTGGGCAGGCGTGACGGTTGAACGCAAAGAAGGCCAGTTCACGACGACGGACAATCAGGTCACGCTGGTTGACCTGCCGGGCACCTATTCGCTCACCACGATTTCATCCCAGACCTCGCTCGATGAGCAGATCGCCTGCCACTATATTCTGAGCGGCGATGCGGATCTGCTCATCAACGTGGTGGATGCGTCCAACCTTGAGCGCAATCTCTATCTGACGCTGCAGCTGCTTGAGCTGGGTATTCCCTGCATCGTGGCGCTTAACATGCTCGATATCGCAGAGAAGCAGAAATTGCGCATCGACGTCGATGCCCTCTCTGCCCGCCTGGGCTGCCCGGTGGTTCCGCTGGTCTCTACCCGCGGGCGCGGCATTGACGCCCTGAAGCTGGCCGTTGACCGCCACACAGGTAACGCCGACATTGAACTGGTGCACTACGCGCAGCCGCTGCTTCGTGAAGCCAGCCAGTTGGCGCAGGAGATGGACACCGCCATGCCTGCCAGACAGCGTCAATGGCTCGGCCTGCAGATGCTGGAAGGCGATATCTACAGCCGCGCCTATGCCGGTGATGCAGCAGATAAACTCGACGTGGCGCTGGCACGCCTGAGCGACGAGCTGGATGACCCGGCGCTGCACATCGCGGACGCACGCTATCAGGCCATCGCCGCGATTTGCGACGTGGTCAGCAACGCCCTGACGGCGGAACCCAGCCGCTTTACCGCCGCCGTAGATAAGATTGTGCTCAACCGCTTCCTCGGTTTGCCCATCTTCCTGCTGGTGATGTACCTGATGTTCCTGCTTGCCATTAACATCGGCGGCGCGCTCCAGCCTGTCTTTGACGCCGGTTCCGTCGCGATATTCGTGCACGGTATCCAGTGGCTGGGCTACACCCTGCACTTCCCGGAATGGCTGACCATCTTCCTCGCCCAGGGGATTGGCGGCGGTATCAACACCGTGCTGCCGCTGGTGCCGCAGATCGGCATGATGTACCTGTTCCTCTCCTTCCTCGAAGACTCCGGCTATATGGCTCGCGCGGCGTTCGTGATGGATCGCCTGATGCAGGCGCTGGGGCTGCCGGGTAAATCCTTCGTGCCGCTGATCGTTGGCTTCGGCTGCAACGTGCCGTCGGTGATGGGTGCACGTACGCTTGATGCACCGCGCGAGCGGCTGATGACCATCATGATGGCGCCGTTTATGTCCTGCGGCGCGCGCCTGGCCATCTTTGCGGTCTTTGCCGCCGCTTTCTTTGGTCAGCAGGGCGCGCTGGCGGTCTTCTCGCTGTACGTGCTCGGCATCGTGATGGCAATCCTGACCGGTCTGATGCTGAAGCACACCATTATGCGCGGTGAAGCGTCACCGTTCGTGATGGAGCTGCCGGTTTACCACGTACCGCATCTGAAGAGCCTGGCGATCCAGACCTGGCAGCGCCTGAAAGGCTTCGTGCTGCGCGCCGGTAAAGTGATTGTCATCGTCAGTATCTTCCTGAGCGCGCTGAACAGCTTCACGTTGAGCGGTCAGGCGGCAGATAACATCAACGACTCTGCCCTCGCCTCCGTCAGCCGCGTCATCACGCCGGTCTTCAAACCGATTGGCGTGCAGGAGGATAACTGGCAGGCGACCGTTGGCCTGTTCACCGGCGCAATGGCGAAAGAGGTGGTTGTCGGGACGCTGAACACGCTCTACACCGCAGAGAACATTCAGGAGCAAGAGTTCAATCCGGCAGAGTTTCACCTCGGCGACGAACTGCTGGGTGCCGTTGAGGAAACCTGGCAGAGCCTGAAAGACACCTTCAGCCTGAGCGTGCTGGCGAACCCGATTGAGGCCAGCAAAGGCGACGGCGAAATGGCAACTGGCGCCATGGGCGTGATGAGCGAGAAATTCGGCAGTGCGTCAGCGGCCTACAGCTACCTCATCTTCGTGTTGCTGTATATTCCGTGCATCTCGGTAATGGGGGCGATCGCCCGTGAGTCCAGCCGCGGCTGGATGGGCTTCTCCATTCTGTGGGGGTTGAATATCGCTTACTCCCTGGCGACGGTGTTCTATCAGACCGTTAACTTCAGCCAGCACCCACGTTACAGTCTGGTCTGCATCCTGGCGGTGCTCCTGTTTAACGTGATGGTGTTGGGCCTGCTACGCCGGGCGCGGAGCCGCGTTGATATCAACCTGCTGGCGACGCGTAAAACGCCGACCTCCTGCTGCAACAGCCCGACCGGCGACTGTCACTAAGGGGCAAACCGATGGCATCGTTGATTCAGGTTCGTGATTTACTGGCGTTACAGGGGCGCATGGAGGCAAAGCAGCTAAGCCTCAGCCTGCATACGCCCCAGCCGATGATCGATGCCATGCTGGAAAGACTCGAAGCGATGGGAAAAGCCGTGCGCATTCAGGAAGAGCCGGACGGTTGTTTGTCCGGCAGCTGTAAACGTTGCCCGGAAGGGAAGGCCTGCCTCAGGGAGTGGTGGGCACTGCGCGAATAAAGCCGGACAGCGCCGAACAAAACTCGCCAGGGTGCGAAATAAACGGCGCGTGTGCCGCTTTAGCGACCACCAACGATTGGCTCTCCGGCCACAGGTCATCCAGCAGCGGAACCACCTTGCGCGGCACCAGCCCGTCCAGATAACCATAAATACGCAGATGCGGGACCGCCAGCGACGCCAGCGGTTCACGCAGATCGACCGTTTTCAGGATCTCAAGCCCCCCGTTAAGCACCTCAACGTCAGGCATCGGCAGCGAGAGCACGGTCTGTTTCAGCGTACGCGCATCCTGACGCGCGGTTTCTGTTCCCATCGTCTGCAGCGCGAGAAAACGTTCCACCGTCCGCTGGAAGTCTTCGCTTAGCTGCTGCTGGAACCCGGCCAGCACTTCAGGCTTGATACCCGGCCACGCGTCCTGCGCGCTAAAACACGGGGACGAGGCCACGGTAACCAGCGCGCTCACGCGCCCGGGGTTATCCAGCGCAATTTTGCTTGCCACCAGCCCACCCAGGCTCCAGCCCAGCCAGACGGCGTTTTGCGGCGCGGCATCCAAAACCTGCTGCGCCATCTCATCAAGCGACATCGCGCCAAAGCCGCGGCTGCGGCCATAGCCCGGCAAATCCACCAGATGCAGCGTAAATTGCGAGGCGAGTTCCTCACTTACGCAACGCCACACTTCCGCATTCAGTCCCCATCCGTGCAGCAGCACAAGATGACAATTTCCCGTCCCAACGGTCTGCCACCACAGCGTCTTCATCAGCTATCGTTCTCTTTTTTTACATGGAGGTTACCTATGCTAACAGTGCCCGGCTTGTGCTGGCTATGCCGAATGCCGCTTGCGCTCAGCGCGTGGGGGATGTGTTCCGTCTGTACCCGCTCGCTGGAAGGACGGATCGCCGGGTGTCCGCAGTGTGGGTTACCGGCGGTCAGCCTGGCGCTCCCCTGCGGTCGCTGCCTGAAAAAAGCGCCGCCGTGGCAAGCGCTTGTTGCGGTGGATAATTATGTTCCGCCGCTCAGTTCGCTTATCCACGCGCTGAAGTTTTCCCACCAAAGCGTACTGGCGACGCCCCTTGCCCGCTTGCTGCTTCTCGCCGTTTTGCAGGCACGACGAACGCGTGCGCTGCCGCGGGTCGACATGCTGATGAATGTCCCCCTGCACCACCGTCGCCACTGGCGGCGCGGCTGTAACCAAAGCGACCTGCTCTGTCGTCCGCTCGCCCGCTGGCTCGGATGCCGTTACGCTGCCTCAGCGCTCAGTCGCGTGCAGGCAACCGCAATACAGCATCAGCTCAGCGCGCGGCTTCGCAAAAGGAACCTGAAAAATGCCTTCCGCCTTGAATTGCCGGTTCACGGCCTCCATATCGCGCTTGTGGATGATGTCGTCACCACGGGCAGTACCGTTGCTGAACTTTCCCGACTGCTTTTGCAAAGCGGCGCCGCGTCGGTTCAGGTATGGTGTCTGTGCCGTACCTTGTAGCCCTTCTTCAATGGGCGTATGATTATACCCAGGTAATTTAGTCAACTATTAGGCCAAAGCTATGATCCGTATTTCCGATTCTGCACAAGCGCACTTTGCCAAATTGCTGGCAAATCAGGAAGAAGGGACGCAGATCCGCGTGTTTGTGATCAATCCAGGCACACCGAATGCAGAATGTGGTGTCTCGTATTGTCCTCCGGACGCTGTGGAAGCAACTGACACCGCCCTTAAATTTGAACAGCTCACCGCGTACGTCGATGAACTGAGCGCGCCGTATCTTGACGATGCGGAAATCGACTTTGTCACCGACCAGCTGGGCTCTCAGCTGACCCTGAAAGCACCGAACGCGAAAATGCGTAAAGTGTCTGACGATGCCCCGCTGATGGAGCGCGTTGAGTATCTGCTGCAATCGCAGATCAACCCACAGCTTGCAGGACACGGTGGCCGTGTAACCCTGATGGAAATCACGGAAGACGGTCTGGCGATCCTGCAGTTCGGCGGCGGCTGTAACGGCTGTTCTATGGTCGATGTGACCCTGAAGGAAGGGATCGAGAAGCAGCTGCTGAACGAATTCCCGGAACTGAAAGGCGTGCGCGATCTGACCGAGCACCAGCGCGGCGAGCACTCTTACTACTAATTCAGTACCCGTCTGTCTTGCCCGGTGGCGCTGCGCTTACCGGGCCTACAAAACAGTTACTGCATCCGAATCGTAGGCCGGGTAAGGCGTAGCCGCCACCCGGCTTTTGTTTTCCTGCAGCTCCCCTCTATATGTTGACCTGCGTCTCATAATTCAAATTTAGCCTCCCAGGGTGATTCTCAATCACATCATGTTACCCGTATCATTCTCGTGGGCACTCAGCACCCTTATAACAGCCGACTAAACTTAATGGTTTCGCAGGCATCAGTATGAGTGCCGTTAACGCTCTGTTCCCAGTTGGGACAATCGGAATTTGTCGTTGAAACAATGACGTTACCCATAACAATTCAAAGGCCAGGTAAATCATGCCATTAGTCATCGTCGCTATCGGTGTTGTGTTATTACTGCTCTTGATGATCCGTTTCAAAATGAACGGATTTATCGCTTTGGTTCTGGTGGCACTTGCAGTCGGTCTGATGCAAGGGATGCCGCTGGTGAAAGTCATCAGCTCGATTAAAGCCGGTGTCGGCGGTACGCTCGGCAGCCTGGCGTTGATCATGGGCTTCGGCGCCATGCTCGGCAAAATGCTGGCTGACTGCGGGGGTGCGCAGCGTATCGCCACCACGCTGATCGCCAAATTTGGTAAGAAGAATATCCAGTGGGCGGTGGTGTTAACCGGTTTTACCGTCGGTTTCGCGCTGTTCTACGAAGTGGGCTTCGTGCTGATGCTGCCGCTGGTGTTCACCATCGCGGCTGCGGCAAATATCCCGCTGCTGTATGTCGGTGTGCCAATGGCTGCGGCGCTGTCCGTGACCCACGGCTTCCTGCCGCCGCATCCGGGTCCAACCGCTATCGCCACCATTTTCCACGCAGATATGGGTAAAACCCTGCTGTTCGGTACAATTCTGGCAATCCCAACCGTGATTCTGGCGGGCCCGGTTTATGCGCGCTTCCTGAAAGGCATTGATAAGCCGATTCCTGAAGGTCTGTACAGCGCCAAAACCTTCACCGAAGAAGAGATGCCTGGCTTTGGCGTCAGCGTCTGGACTTCTCTGGTGCCGGTCATTCTGATGGCGATGCGTGCCGTGGCGGAGATGGTCCTGCCAAAAGGTCACGCGTTCCTGGCGGTTGCGGAATTCCTGGGTGACCCGGTGATGGCAACGCTGATTGCGGTACTGATCGCAATGTTCACCTTCGGTCTGAACCGCGGTCGTTCAATGGATCAGATCAACGACACGCTGACCTCTTCCATCAAAATCATTGCCATGATGCTCCTGATCATCGGCGGTGGCGGTGCGTTTAAGCAGGTTCTGGTCGACAGCGGCGTGGACAAATACATCGCTGCCATGATGCATGAAACCAACGTGTCGCCGCTCCTGATGGCCTGGTCTATCGCTGCCGTGCTGCGTATTGCGCTGGGTTCTGCGACCGTTGCGGCGATCACCGCAGGCGGTATCGTTGCCCCGCTGATTGCGACCACGGGCGTAAGCCCTGAGCTGATGGTTATCGCGGTCGGTTCCGGTAGCGTGATTTTCTCTCACGTGAACGATCCGGGCTTCTGGCTGTTCAAGGAGTACTTCAACCTGACCATCGGTGAAACCATCAAGTCCTGGTCCGCGCTGGAAACCATTATTTCGGTGTGCGGTCTGGTCGGGGTGCTGCTGTTGAATATGGTGCTCTGATGTAAAAAAGCCGGGTGGCGCTGGCGCTTACCCGGCCTACATTCTATTCCCTCTCCCTCTGGGAGAGGGTTAGGGTGAGGGTGAAACTACCGCTTCTTACCCACCGCTCTTCTGCGCTTGTCCAAATCCTTAATCAGCCTGTTCACCCCGTCATCGGCAAACATCTTCTCAAGCGTTGTGGACAGCTTGCGACGCCAGTTCTTGTACTGATAGCTGGTGCCCGGGATGTTCACCGGCTCCGCCATATCAATCCAGTCTTCAGGCTGCAGGCCCAGCAGAGCGCTGTTGCTGTCGGCAATATAGCGCTGCAAACCACGGTTAAGCGTGGAGGTCATCGACATCAACGACGCCTTATGCCCGGCGCGTTTCGGCAGACAGCCATGCTTGTGCAGCGCATCCAGCAGCCCCTGTTTGGAGAGTTCGCGATCCTGATACAGGCCGCGCAGAACCTCTTCATCAGGATAGAGTCCCAGCGTTTTGCCGAGCGTCAGGTCGCCGCTTTCCCAATAGCCACGAAGCGTAGGAAGGTCATGCGTCGTCGCGACTGCCATTGACTGTTCAGGGTACGCTTTCGGCGCGCGGAAGGTTTTCTCATGGTCGTTTTCAAAATAGAGCACTTTGTAGGAGTAGACGCCGCTGTCGCGGAGCTTACTGACAATTTCCACCGGCACGGTACCGAGATCTTCACCGATCACCATGCACTGGTGACGCTTACTTTCCAGCGCCAGGATCGACAGCAGATCGTCAACCGGGTACTGCACGTACGCCCCGTGATCGGCCGTTTCACCGTACGGGATCCACCACAGGCGCAGCACGGACATCACGTGGTCGATACGCAGCGCCCCGCAGTTCTGCATGTTCGCGCGCAGCAGGTCGATAAACGGCTCGTAGGCGCGCGCCGCCATCACGTGCGGATCCATCGGCGGCAAGCCCCAGTTCTGGCCGAGCGGGCCAAGGATATCCGGCGGCGCGCCGACGGAGGCTTTCAGACAGTAAAGCTCGCGGTCACACCAGGTTTCCGCACCGCCTTCCGCCACGCCGACGGCCAGGTCACGATACAGGCCAATCGGCATCTTGTAGCCCTGGCTCACCTGCCAGCAGGCGGCAAACTGGCTGTACGCCAGCCACTGCAGCCACAGGTAGAAGTCCACCTCGTCAGCGTATTTTTTGCAGAAGGCTTTCACTTCAGGCGTGTCGACGGTCTGATACGCTTCCGGCCAGACCGGCCAGCCCCAGCGCATTTCGTCCTCTTTCACCTGATACGCGTGCAGCGCATCAAACGCCGCCTGCCAGTACAGGCTCTCGCCCTCCTGGGTGACAAACTGACGGAAGGCCGTCATCTGCTCGTCATCGCGCTTCGCAAAATCTTTCCATGCCAGACGCAGTGCCGCCATTTTCAACGCGGTGACGGTGGCGTAGTCCACCCAGTCGGCGTCGCGCGCCTGCTTCAGCGCGTGCTGCGTGGTACTGAGGTTCCACCACGCTTGCGCCTCTTTGCTGTTTTTGAAGTCATCTAACGCGTTAACGTCGATGTAAATCACGTTCAGCCAGCGACGGGACGACGGGCTGTACGGGCTGGCACTTTCCGGGTTCGCCGGATAAAGCGCATGGATCGGGTTGAGGCCGATGAACGCGCCGCCGCGCTCGCCCACATCCACCAGCATCTTTTTCAGGTCGCCAAAATCACCGATGCCCCAGTTGTTGTCCGAACGCAGGGTGTAGAGCTGCACGCAGGCGCCCCACAGCTTTTTACCTTCGAGCAACGCCTGCGGCTCGTAGCAGCGTTTTGGCGCGACGATCACCCGGCAGTGGAAACGCAGGTCATCCTGGGTGAGCGTTAAGGTGTGATAGCCCTCCGGCAGCTTCGCCGGAAGGTTGAGCGTTTTGCCACCGGTAGCATGGCCTTTGTGCTGATGTCCCTCTTCGGTGGTGAGCAGCCAGCTAAACTCGCCACGCCCCTCCACCGCCAGCGGCATCTTTTTGCCTGCAGTGAAGACCTTCACGTTCGGCACCGGTGCAACCGACGCTTTCGCGTCGGCTTTGTGCATGGCATCCAGCAAACGTCTTTTGGTGTCGGCGCCAATAGACTGCGGTTTGCCGTGCGCATTAATGTAACTGAGGCTGATCCCCGCCGCCTGCGCGGCACTGTCCAGACGTTTACTCTCCATCGCGCTTCCTTAGCGTTTTGCCTGCCAGATACGGGCCTGATAATCACGGATTGAACGGTCAGAGCTGAACATGCCGCAGCGGGCGGTGTTCAGGATGCACGCGCGGGTCCACGCTTCCTGGTCGCGATACAGCACGTCGACCTGTTTTTGCGCTTCAACGTAGGCCGTGAAGTCCGCCATCACCAGATACGGGTCACCGCCGTGTTTGTCCATGCTGTGCAGCATCTGGTCAAACGCGTGCTTGTCGCCGTCGCTGTATTTGCCGCTTTCCAGCTCTTTCAGCACCGCGTCCAGCACTTTGTCTTTCTTACGCCATTTCACCGGGTCGTAGCCTTTGGCCTTGATGGCTTTCACCTCTTCCACGGTATGGCCGAAGATGAAGATATTCTCTTCACCGACCTTCTCGGCGATTTCGACGTTTGCTCCGTCGAGCGTACCGACGGTCAGCGCGCCGTTCAGCGCCAGCTTCATGTTGCCGGTACCGGACGCTTCTTTCCCTGCGGTAGAGATCTGCTCGGAGATATCCGCCGCCGGGATCAGCATTTCAGCCGCCGAGACGCAGTAATCCGGCAGGAACACCACCTTCAGCTTGTCGCCCACTTTTGGATCGCTGTTGATCGCCGCCGCCACTTTGTTGATGGCGAGGATAATGTTTTTCGCCAGGTAGTAGCCCGGCGCCGCTTTCGCACCGAACAGGAACACGCGCGGCACGCGGTCGGCCTGCGGGTTCTCGCGGATCTCTTTGTACAGCGCCAGAATGTGCAGCAGGTTCAGGTGCTGACGTTTGTACTCGTGCAGACGTTTGATCTGGATATCGAAAATGGCATTCGGGTTGATCTCAATCCCGGTACGCACTTTCACAAACTCCGCCAGGCGAACCTTATTCTCAAGCTTGATCGCGCGGTACTGCTCGCGGAATTTCGCGTCGTCAGCCTGTTTTTCCAGGTTGATGAGCTGGTCCAGATCGTTGGCCCACTCTTTCTTCAGGGTCTTGTCCAGCAGGCCAGCCAGCAGCGGGTTGCACTGCTTGATCCAGCGACGCGGCGTGATGCCGTTGGTCACGTTGTGGAATTTGGTCGGCCACAGCTGGTGGTATTCCGGGAACAGATCTTTCACCACCAGGTCCGAGTGCAACGCGGCCACGCCGTTAACGGCAAAGCCGCTGACAACGCACATGTTCGCCATGCGCACCTGCTTATCGTGCACCACCGCCAGCTTCGCCCAGACCGCTTTGTCGCCCGGCCAGGTTTTATCCACCAGCGTTTTAAACTGGTCGTTAATCTTGTTGATGATCTGCATATGACGCGGCAGCAGCGTTTTCACCAGCTTCTCATCCCAGCACTCCAGCGCTTCCGGCATCAGGGTGTGGTTGGTGTAGGCAAAGGTACGGCTGGTGATGGCCCAGGCGTCGTCCCAGCTCAGCTGATGTTCGTCGAGCAGCACGCGCAGCAGTTCCGGGATGGCAATGGTCGGGTGCGTGTCGTTGAGCTGAATCACTTCGAAGTCCGGCAGCTGCGCCAGCTTGCGGCCCGCCAGGTGATGGCGACGCAGAATGTCCGCCACGGAGCAGGCGCACTGGAAGTACTGCTGCATCAGACGCAGCTTTTTACCCGCCAGGTGGTTGTCGTTCGGGTAGAGCACTTTGGTCAGCTTCTCGGCGTCGATACCCTGCTGCTCGGCGCGCAGGAAATCGCCGTCGTTGAATTTGGTCAGGTTAAACGGATGCGCATGCTTCGCCTGCCACAGACGCAGCGGCTGCGCCACGCCGTTACGGTAGCCGAGCACTGGCAGATCCCAGGCTTCACCGGTAAGGGTGAACGCCGGTTCCCAGAGTCCCTGCTTAGTGACTTTCCCGCCAATGCTGACCTGCACATCGAGCTGCGCGTTGTGGCGGAACCACGGATAGGTGTTGCGATGCCAGTCGTCCGGCGCTTCCATCTGATGGCCGTCGGCAAATGACTGACGGAACAGGCCATACTGATAGTTCAGGCCATAGCCAATCGCGGACTGACCAACGGTTGCCATAGAGTCAAGGAAGCAGGCTGCCAGGCGCCCCAGACCACCATTCCCCAGCGCCGGGTCGGTCTCTTCTTCCAGCAGGTCGGTCAGGTTAATGTCGTGTTCTTTCAGCACATCGCCGACGTCCTGATACCAGCCGAGGTTCAGCAGGTTGTTGCCGGTCAGGCGGCCAATCAGGAATTCCATCGAGATATAGTTCACGTGACGCTGGCCCTTAACAGGCTTCGCCACCGGTTGAGCATCCAGTTGCTCTGCGAGCGCACCGCTCACCGCCTGCCACCACTGGTGAGGCGTCATCTCGTTTGCAGCACGAAGGCCAAAACGCTGCCACTGACGCGTCAGGGCAGCCTGGAATTGAGCTTTGTTGAAGGTAGGCTGTGACATAGGGAATTGGCATCCTGTAGAAAGAAAACACATGTTGGCGCTAGTGTGCCTGGCTCATTCCGCCTCTTCCTCCTCCTGTGGGGGATTAGACAGGGAGGAGTAGCGGGGATGAGCATAAAAGTGTGATCGAGGCCACTCTGTAAGTGTGCACGGCGGGAGAAAAGATATCCTGGAAGAGTGTCAAAAAAATGAAATGCAGTTTCGTAAGAAATTATTCCACGCAGAAATGATTACTTACGTACAATAATATTTCTGCAATCGGGTAATAACTAAGGCGATTATTAATTTCCCTTAACTTTACCAGCAGTATATTAAATTTCACGTCACTATCCCTTCCTGAAACCAGTTTCAGCGCAGCCGCAACACAACCATACAAGCCAGCATTGACGGGGCATCAAAGACCTTTCCAGAAAGTTCCATCATCTGCCTGAATGTTTTGTGACAGAGTGCAAATTCACAGCCACCAAATCCAGACATAACTTGCAATAGTTAACTTATTGGCCGACCTTATATCCATTAATTACGAAGCGCAAAAAAAATAAAATCTCTCGTTCCCCACAGTGAAGTGAAACCTATGTTGATTCCGTCTAAATTAAGTCGCCCGGTTCGTCTTGACCATACAGTGGTCCGCGAGCGTCTGCTGGCTAAACTTTCCGGCGCGCATAATTTCCGACTGGCGCTGGTTACGAGTCCTGCAGGTTATGGAAAAACAACGCTCATTTCGCAATGGGCCGCAGGTAAGAGCGATCTCGGCTGGTACTCCCTTGATGAGGGCGATAACCAGCAGGAGCGTTTTGCCAGCTATTTGATTGCCGCCATTCAACAGGCCACCAACGGACACTGCGTCGCCAGTGAGGTGATGGTGCAAAAGCGCCAGTACGCCAGCCTGTCTTCCCTTTTCTCACAGCTGTTTATCGAACTGGCAGAATGGCATCGTCCGCTTTATGTGGTGATTGATGACTATCATCTGATCACAAACCCGGTGATCCACGAGTCGATGCGCTTCTTCCTGCGCCATCAGCCGGAAAACCTGACCTTAGTTGTCTTGTCGCGTAACCTGCCGCAGTTGGGTATTGCCAACCTGCGCGTGCGCGATCAGCTTCTCGAAGTGGGCAGCCAGCAGCTGGCCTTCACCCACCAGGAAGCGAAACAGTTCTTTGACTGCCGCCTGACCTCACCGATTGAGGCCGCCGAAAGCAGCCGCCTGTGTGATGATGTCGCGGGCTGGGCCACGGCGCTGCAGCTGATCGCGCTCTCTGCCCGGCAAAACAACAGTCCGGCGCATCAGTCTGCGCGGCGTTTGGCGGGCATCAACGCCAGCCACCTTTCTGATTATCTGGTGGATGAGGTGCTGGACAGCGTCGATCCCTCCACCCGTAATTTTTTGCTGAAGAGCTCCCTGCTGCGTTCCATGAACGATGCGCTGATCGTGCGCGTCACTGGCTGTGAGAACGGCCAGCTACAGCTTGAAGAGATTGAACGTCAGGGGCTGTTTCTGACGCGCATGGACGACCCCGGCGAGTGGTTTAGCTATCACCCGCTGTTTGGCAGCTTCCTGCGCCAGCGCTGCCAATGGGAACTGGCGGTTGAACTGCCGGAAATTCACCGCGCCGCAGCCGAAAGCTGGATGGCACAAGGCTTCCCGAGCGAGGCCATCCACCACGCGCTGGCCGCCGGTGATGCCAGCATGCTGCGCGATATCCTCCTCAACCATGCATGGGGCCTGTTCAACCACAGCGAGCTGACGCTGCTTGAAGAGTCGTTAAAAGCGCTGCCGTGGGAAAGCCTTCTGGAGAACCCGCGTCTGGTGCTGCTTCAGGCCTGGCTGATGCAGAGCCAGCATCGCTACAGCGAAGTTAACACCCTGCTGGCGCGCGCCGAGCAGGAGATGGAAAGCGAAATGGATGCCACCCTGCACGGCGAGTTCAACGCCCTGCGCGCTCAGGTGGCCATTAACGACGGCGACCCGGACGAAGCTGAGCGGCTGGCAATGGTCGCGCTGGATGAACTGCCGCTGGCTAACTTCTACAGCCGCATCGTTGCGACCTCGGTGCACGGCGAAGTGCTGCACTGCAAAGGCGACCTCACCCGTTCGCTTTCACTGATGCAGCAAACCGAGCAGATGGCACGTCGGCACGACGTCTGGCACTACGCGCTGTGGAGCCTGATCCAACAGAGCGAGATTTTATTTGCGCAGGGGTTCCTGCAGGCCGCCTGGGAAAATCAGGAAAAAGCGTTCCAGCTGATTCGTGAACAGCATCTGGAACAGCTGCCGATGCATGAGTTCCTGTTGCGTATTCGCGCTCAGCTGCTGTGGGCATGGTCACGTCTGGATGAGGCCGAAAGCTGCGCCCGTCAGGGTGTAGACGTACTCTCCAGCTTCCAGCCGCAGCAGCAGCTACAGTGTCTGGCGCTGCTGGTCCAGTGTTCGCTGGCGCGTGGGGATCTGGATAATGCCCGCAACCACCTTAACCGCCTGGAGAACCTGCTCGGCAACGGTCAGTACCACAGCGACTGGGTGTCAAACGCCGATAAGGTTCGGGTGATTTACTGGCAGATGATCGGCGATAAAAAGTCCGCCGCCAACTGGCTGCGTCAAACGCCGAAACCGGAATTTGCTAACAACCACTTCCTGCAGAGCCAGTGGCGGAACATTGCCCGCGCGCAGATCCTGCTGGGTGAGTTTGAACCGGCTGAGATCGTGCTGGAGGAGTTAAACGAAAACGCGCGCAGCCTGCGGCTGATGAGCGACCTGAACCGCAACCTGCTGCTGCTGAACCAGCTCTACTGGCAGGCCGGGCGTAAAAATGACGCCCAGCGCGTGCTGCTGGAAGCGCTACAGCTGGCTAACCGCACCGGGTTTGTCAGCCACTTTGTCATTGAAGGCGAAGTCATGGCGCAGCAGCTGCGCCAGCTTATTCAGCTCAATACGCTGCCGGAACTGGATCAGCATCGCGCTCAGCGTATTCTGCGCGAGATTAACCAGCACCATCGCCATAAGTTCGCGCATTTCGATGAGAACTTTGTAGAACGTCTGCTTAACCACCCGGAAGTCCCGGAACTTATCCGCACCAGCCCGCTCACTCAGCGTGAATGGCAGGTTCTCGGGCTGATTTATTCCGGCTACAGCAACGAGCAGATTGCCGGCGAGCTGGCGGTGGCGGCGACCACCATCAAAACGCATATCCGCAATTTGTATCAGAAGCTGGGTGTGGCGCATCGACAGGATGCGGTGCAGCATGCGCAGCAATTGTTGAAGATGATGGGGTACGGCGTGTAGGTTTTGTGCGGCCTGATGCCCTCACCCCGCCCCTCTCCCACAGGGAGAGGGAGAAAGGCTTTTCAACACAACTCTAACTGCAAATTATTATCTTTAATCACCTGCATCACGCCCGCTGGCGGCATCACGTCGGTATAAACCGCATCCACCATGCTGATGCTGCCCATGTTCACCATCGCGTTACGGCCAAACTTGGAATGGTCTACCACCAGCATCACGTGGCGTGAGTTTTCAATAATCGCGCGCTTGGTGCGCACCTCGTGATAATCAAACTCCAGCAGCGAGCCGTCGCTGTCGATACCGCTGATCCCCAGAATGCCGAAGTCGAGGCGGAACTGGGAGATAAAATCGAGCGTCGCTTCGCCAATAATCCCGCCGTCGCGGCTACGCAGTTCGCCGCCCGCGAGGATAATGCGGAAATCGTCTTTCTGCATCAGGGTATTGGCGACGTTCAGGTTGTTCGTCACCACGCGCAGGTTCTCGTGATCCAGCAGCGCATGGGCCACCGCTTCCGGCGTGGTGCCGATATCAATAAACAGCGTCGCCCCGTTTGGGATCTGGCTGGCGACCTTGCGGGCAATCCGCTCTTTCTCTGCCGTCTGCGTGGCTTTACGGTCATGCCAGGAGGTATTGACCGAGCTGGACGGCAGCGCCGCCCCTCCGTGGTGGCGCAGAATGCGGTTCTGATCGGCCAGATCGTTCAGGTCACGACGGATGGTTTGTGGACTGACGGCAAACTGCTCCACCAGCTCTTCGGTGCTGACGTATCCCTGTTTTTTAACCAGTTCGATAATGGCGTCATGACGTTGTGTTTGTTTCATCAATTATCCCTGAGAATTATGTTCGTTTTCGCGCATGGAGCGTGTCGGCGAAGGCCATCGCCAGCCCCACGGCCAGCCCGGTGACGTGCGCACCGTTGGCGATAGACATACCAAACAGATCAAACCATCCGGCAATTAGCCATATTAACGCAAAGGTTATCAAACCGCGTTGCAGATAGATGCCGCTTTCAGGGTCGCGTTCGCCTCTGAGCCAGACATAGCCCATCAGGGCGTACACCACGCCTGACAATCCGCCAAACCACGGGCCGCTGAATTTATGCTGCACATAGCCGCTCAGCAGGGCGCTAATAATGGTGATAACGATCAGCTTGCCGCTGCCGAGCCGCTTCTCCACGATACCGCCGAGATACCACCACCACAGCAGGTTAAAGAGGATGTGCATCACCGAGAAGTGCATCAGCGCGTGGGTAAAGTAGCGCCAGACGTCAAACTGCAGCGACGGATCGTACGGCCACGCCAGGGCAATCATTACGCTCTGGTCGCCCACCACGTTCATGATAATGAAGACGATAATGCAGGCTGCCATCAGCAGCAGCGTAAACGGCCCTGCGCGTTCGCGGATGGTGGCAAGAAAAGGAAAACGACTGTAGTGCAACCCGCTGCCGGTGTGGCCGGATTGCCAGCTTGCCGCCAGATAGCGCGGATCGCCAGGGTTCTCAAGGAAACGCGCCAGTTCTTCATTTACGCGCGCGGCCTGGCTCTCGTCGGCCAGCCAAACGTCGGTCTGGTTATGTTGCTGAATGGTCAGGATAACGCCCTGCGTCGCCATATAGTCGACAAACGCCTGGGCGACGCGCGGGTTGGTAAAGGAGGTAATCATCAACATGGGCGACGGTCGCTTATTTCCACACAAAAGGGGACAGTATAGCGGGATCAGCGCTCAAAAGCGTATTCCACTTCTGCCGGGAAATGACGATGCCAGGCATCGAAGCCGCCGTCGACGCTGTACACCGCGTCGTAACCCTGCTGAAGCAGATACTGCGCCGCGCCTTTGCTGCTGTTGCCGTGGTAGCACATGACCATTACCGGCGTCTCGAAGTCGTTATCGCGCATAAACGCGCCCAGCGTGTCGTTGGTGAGATGGAACGCGCCCGGTGTGTGGCCCATCGCAAAGCTTTGCGGATCGCGGATGTCCACCAGCACCGCTTTTCCCTGGTGCATCTTCTGGTGGGCTTCTTCTACGTTAATACATTCAAACTGATCCATGGTGTTCTCATCTTATATTCGGGTGTGGTGCGTTTTCCCCTCACCCTACCCTCTCCCTGAGGGAGAGGGAAACGGATCCCCCTCTCCCCGTGGGAGAGGGCTGGGGTGAGGGCATCAGACCGCACTATTTTACCCCGTAGTGTACGTCCTGGCGGCGGGTAAACGCCATTATGTTATCCATATCACTCTAAATTGTTTTTTTGATGTTACCAAAAGCGCGTTCCTTTGCTATTATGAGCGATATCGAACATTTCTGAGCTTTAACGAAAGTGCGTGAGGGTGTTATGGAAACCAAAGATCTGATTGTGATAGGCGGTGGCATCAACGGTGCCGGTATTGCGGTCGATGCCGCAGGACGCGGTTTATCCGTACTGATGCTGGAAGCTAACGATCTCGCCTGCGCGACCTCGTCCGCCAGCTCCAAACTGATCCACGGTGGCCTGCGCTACCTGGAACACTACGAATTCCGCCTGGTCAGTGAAGCACTGGCCGAACGCGAAGTGCTGCTGAAAATGGCCCCGCATCTGGCTATTCCGATGCGCTTCCGCCTGCCCCATCGCCCGCATCTGCGTCCGGCGTGGATGATCCGAATTGGTCTGTTTATGTACGATCATCTGGGTAAGCGCACCAGCCTGCCGGGTTCGAACGGTTTGCGTTTTGGCTCAGAATCGGTCCTTAAGCCTGAAATCGTGCGCGGTTTCGAATATTCCGACTGCTGGGTGGACGATGCGCGTCTGGTGCTGGCGAATGCGCAGATGGTAGAGAAAAAAGGCGGCGAGGTGAAAACCCGTACCCGCGCCACCGCCGCGCGTCGTGAAAACGGTCTGTGGATTGTGGAAGCGGAAGACGTGGATACCGGCGAGAAGTTCAGCTGGAAAGCGCGCGGTCTGGTGAACGCCACCGGCCCGTGGGTGAAGCAGTTCTTCGATGACGGCATGCACCTGCCTTCTCCGTACGGCATCCGCCTGATCAAAGGCAGCCACATTGTGGTGCCGCGCGTGCATACCCAGAAGCAGGCCTACATTCTGCAGAACGAAGATAAACGCATCGTGTTTGTCATCCCGTGGATGGACGAGTTCTCGATCATCGGCACCACCGACGTGGAGTACAAAGGCGATCCGAAAAACGTCGAGATCGACGAGAGCGAAGTGAACTACCTGCTGAAAGTGTATAACGCGCACTTTAAGAAGCAGCTGGCGCGCGATGACGTGGTCTGGACCTACTCCGGCGTGCGTCCGCTGTGCGATGACGAGTCTGACTCACCGCAGGCCATCACCCGCGACTATACGCTCGATATTCACGACGTAGACGGCCAGGCGCCGCTGCTGTCGGTGTTTGGCGGCAAGTTGACCACCTATCGCAAGCTGGCCGAGCACGCGCTGGAAAAACTGGCACCGTACTATAAAGGCATTGGCCCGGCATGGACCAAAGGCGCGGTTCTGCCTGGCGGTGATATCGGCGATAACCGCGATGATTACGCCGCGAAGCTGCGCCGTCGTTTCCCGTTCATCACCGAAGGCATGGCGCGCCACTATGCCCGCACCTACGGCAGTAACACCGAGCTTTTCCTGGGTGACGCGAAAGCGCTGGCCGATCTGGGCGAGCATTTCGGTCATGAGCTGTATGAAGCCGAGCTGCGTTACCTGGTGGAGCACGAGTGGGTTCGCCGCCTGGATGATGCCATCTGGCGTCGTACCAAAGAGGGGATGTGGCTCAACGCCGAGCAGCAGTCTCGCGTGGCGCAGTGGCTGCAGCAGCATGCGGGAAAGCGTGAATTGTCGTTAGCGTCGTAATGCGATCGGTGCGGGCTGATGCCCTCACCCTGCCCCTCTCCCACAGGGAGAGGGAACAAACACTAAAAACGGCAACCAGGGTTGCCGTTTTGCTTTTATAACCGCACCGGATCAATATGCCAGATCGTCTCGGCATACTCCTTGATGGTCCTGTCAGACGAGAAATACCCCATATTGGCGATGTTATGCATCGCAGTGATGGTCCACTTCTCCTGCTGACGATACAGCTCGTCCACCCGGTCCTGACAATCCACGTAGCTGCGATAATCCGCCAGCACCTGATAGTGATCGCCAAAGTTAATCAGCGAATCCACCAGGTCCCGGTAGCGTCCGGGCTCTTCAGGATTAAACAACCCGGTCGCGATTTGGGTCAGCACCTGACGTAGCTCTTCATCCTCTTCATAATACTCACGCGGTTTGTAGCCCTGCCTGCGCAGTTCCTCCACCTCCTCCGTGGTATTACCGAAAATAAAGATATTCTCCTCCCCCACATGCTCCAGCATCTCGACGTTCGCGCCGTCCAGCGTGCCGATGGTCAGCGCGCCGTTCAGGGCAAATTTCATGTTACTGGTGCCGGACGCTTCCGTCCCCGCCGTGGAAATCTGCTCTGAGAGATCCGCCGCCGGGATGATCAGCTGCGCCAGGCTCACGCTGTAGTTAGGGATGAATACCACCTTCAGCTTGTCGCCGATGTCCGGATCGGTATTCACCACCTTCGCCACGTCGTTAATCAGGTGAATGATGTGCTTCGCCATGTAATAGGCGGAAGCCGCCTTACCGGCAAAGATCTTCACGCGCGGTACCCAGTCAGCCGTAGGGTCGGCCTTGATACGGTTGTAGTGCGTGATCACATGCAGCACGTTCATCAGCTGGCGTTTGTACTCGTGAATACGTTTGATCTGCACGTCAAACAGCGCTTTCGGGTTCGCCACCACGTTCAGATGCATCGCCAGCCAGACCGCCAGACGCTTTTTGTTGAGGAGCTTGGCTTCACGCACGGCTTTATTCACCGTCGGGAAATCAATGTGCTGTTCCAGTTCGCTCAGCTGGCTCAAATCGGTGCGCCAGGTGCGGCCGATATTCTCGTCCAGCACGTCAGACAGCGGCGGGTTCGCCAGCGCCAGCCAGCGGCGCGGCGTGACGCCATTGGTCACGTTGCAGAAACGCGTCGGGAAGATCTTCGCAAAATCCGCAAACAGCGACTGCACCATCAGGTTCGAGTGCAGCTCGGATACCCCGTTGACCTTGTGGCTGATCACCACCGCCAGCCAGGCCATGCGCACGCGGCGACCATTGGATTCATCGATGATCGACGCACGGCTCAGCAGGCCGGTATCGTTCGGGTACTGCTCCTGCAGGGTCTTGAGGAAGTAGTCGTTAATTTCAAAGATAATCTGCAGGTGGCGCGGCAGAATTTTGCCGAGCATATCCACCGGCCAGGTTTCCAGCGCTTCGCTCATCAGCGTGTGGTTGGTGTACGAGAACACCTGACAGGTCACTTCAAAGGCGTCATCCCAGCTGAACTTATGTTCGTCGATCAGCAGGCGCATCAGTTCCGGAATGGAGAGCACCGGATGTGTGTCGTTGAGGTGAATCGCCGTTTTCTCCGCCAGATTGGCGTAGGTTTTGTGCAGCTGATGGTGGCGGCTGAGGATGTCCTGAATCGTGGAGGAGACGAGGAAATACTCCTGACGCAGGCGCAGCTCGCGGCCCGAGTAGGTTGAATCGTCCGGATACAGTACGCGGGACACGTTCTCGGAGTGGTTTTTATCTTCCACTGCCGCAAAGTAGTCGCCCTGATTAAATTTACCCAGGTTGATCTCGCTACTGGCCTGGGCATTCCACAGGCGCAGCGTGTTGGTGGCGTCGGTGTCGTAGCCGGGGATGATCTGGTCATAGGCTACGGCGAGGATCTCTTCGGTTTCGACCCAGCGGGATTTTTTGCCTTCCTGCTGAATACGCCCGCCAAAGCGCACTTTATAGCGCGTGTTGTGACGCTTGAACTCCCACGGGTTACCGTATTCCAGCCAGTAATCCGGGGACTCTTTCTGGCGGCCATCAACGATGTTCTGCTTGAACATGCCGTAGTCGTAGCGGATGCCGTACCCACGGCCCGGCAGCGCCAGCGTCGCCAGCGAGTCAAGGAAGCAGGCGGCAAGGCGTCCCAGACCACCGTTTCCGAGGCCGGGGTCGTTCTCTTCGTCGATCAGCTCTTCTAAATCCAGCCCCATCTCTTCCAGCGCGGTTTTGACGTCGTCATAAATACCGAGCGACAGCAGCGCGTTGGAGAGGGTGCGGCCAATCAAAAATTCCATCGACAGGTAATAAACCTGACGCGTTTCCTGCGAGAGCTGGGCGCGATTGGAGCGCAGCCAACGTTCGACTAAACGGTCACGCACCGCAAACAGGGTGGCGTTCAGCCACTCGTGTTTGTTGGCGATAACCGGATCTTTCCCGATGGTGAACATCAGCTTGTAGGCGATGGAGTGCTTTAACGCCTCAACGCTGAGCGTGGGTGAAGAGTAGCTAAATGGAGCGTTCATATCAGTAACTTCGCCTCGTTACATCAAGCGTTGATAAAGGTCACGGTAGGACTGCGCCGCAACGTGCCAGCTAAAGTCCATGGACATCGCCTGACGTTGTACGTAACGCCACAGCGATGGACGGGACCACAAGACGAACGCACGCCGAATCGCGCGAAGCAGCGACCAGGCATTACTGTCCTCAAAAACAAAACCGCTGGCGATACCGTCCGCCAGGTTTTCCAGAGAGCTGTCGGACACCGTATCCGCCAGCCCGCCCGTGCGGCGTACCAGCGGCAGCGTGCCGTATTTCAGGCCGTAAAGCTGCGTCAGGCCGCAGGGTTCAAAGCGGCTCGGCACCAGAATGACGTCTGCCCCACCCATAATGCGGTGCGAAAATGCTTCGTGATAACCAATCTGCACGCCCACCTGCCCCGGATGTTCTGCGGCGGCGGCAAGAAAACCCTCCTGCAGCACCGGATCGCCCGCGCCGAGCAGCGCCAGCTGGCCGCCCTGCTCCAGTAGTCCCGGCAGCGCTTCGAGCACCAAATCCAGCCCTTTCTGGCTGGTCAGGCGGCTGACCACGGCGAACAGCGGCACTTTGTCGTTCACCTTCAGCCCCATCGCAATTTGCAGCTGGCGTTTGTTTTCGGCTTTGTCTTCCACCGAATCGCGGCCATAGCGCGCAGCCAAAAGGAGATCGGTATCCGGACTCCAGATCTTTTCATCCACGCCGTTCAGAATGCCCGACAGACGGCCTTCACGGTGGCGCTGTTGTAACAGCCCTTCCAGACCGTAGCCAAACTCGGGCTGGGTGATTTCACGCGCGTAGGTTGGGCTCACCGCCGTGATGTGATCGGCGTAATACAGCCCCGCCTTCAGGAACGAGATCTGCCCGTTAAACTCCAGACCGTGCATGTTATAGAACGACCATGGCAGATCGATGTCATTCATATGATGGGCATAGTACATGCCCTGATACGCCAGGTTGTGCACCGTAAAGACCGATTTGGCCGGATGACCTTTCGCCGCCAGATACGCAGGCGCCAGGCCAGCATGCCAGTCATGCGCGTGTACAACATCCGGTCGCCAGAACGGATCCAGCCCGACGGCCATCTCCGCCCCCACCCAGCCGAGCAGCGCAAAGCGCAGCACGTTGTCGGTATAGGCGAACAGGTTCGTATCGTGATACGGACTGCCTGGTCGGTCGTACAGGTGAGGCGCGTCGATCAGGTAAATCCCTACGCCATTGTAATGTCCAAATAGCAGGGTGATGCGTCCGGCGAAGGTTTCACGGCGGGTAACGACCTTTGCATCAGGAATACCACGCCGGATATCCGGGAAAGCGGGCAACAGGACTCGGGTATCCACCCCACCGGCGATTTGCGCCGCCGGTAATGCGCCAAGAACGTCCGCCAGCCCGCCCGTCTTCAGCAACGGGAACATCTCAGAACATACGTGTAAAACCTGCATCATCGCTCCTGTTTGATTTGCAGCTTCCGCAACATTTCCCGTGTGACTAACACGATCCCCTCTTCAGAACGGTAGAAGCGACGCGCATCTTCTTCCGCGTTTTCACCAATCACCATCCCTTCAGGGATGACGCAGGCACGGTCGATCACGCAACGGCGAAGACGACACGAGCGCCCTACCCAGACATCCGGCAGCAGGACTGCCGAGTCGATATTACAGAATGAATTCACACGCACGCGGGGGAACAGCACGGACTGCACCACCACGGAGCCGGAGATAATGCACCCGCCGGAAACCAGCGAGTTCAGCGTCATTCCGTGGCTGCCGGAGCGGTCCTGCACGAACTTCGCGGGCGGCAGCGATTCCATGTGGGTGCGAATCGGCCAGTTCTGGTCGTACATATCCAGTTCAGGCGTAACAGACGCCAGGTCGAGGTTCGCTTTCCAGTAGGCTTCCAGCGTACCGACGTCGCGCCAGTAAGGTTCCGCATTCGGGTCTGATTGCACGCAGGACAGCGGGAAAGGATGTGCATACGCCATGCCAGCTTTGGTGATTTTCGGGATGATGTCTTTACCGAAGTCGTGGCTGGAGTTTTCGTCTTTGTCGTCTTCTTCCAGCAGCTCATAAAGGTATTCTGCATCAAAGATATAGATCCCCATGCTGGCGAGCGATTTGGTGTCATCTCCCGGCATGGTCGGCGGGTTCGCCGGTTTTTCAACAAAGTCGATAATCTTGTCGTCGGCATCCACGTGCATCACACCAAACGCCGTCGCCTCAGCAACGGGCACCGGCAGACACGCCACGGTGCAGCGCGCCCCTTTTTCGACGTGGTCGATGAGCATGTGCGAGTAGTCTTGCTTGTAGATGTGGTCACCCGCGAGGATGACGATATATTCCGCGCTGTAGCGGCGAATAATGTCGAGGTTCTGGGTCACCGCATCCGCCGTGCCGCGATACCAGTTTTCCCCGTGAACGCGCTGCTGCGCCGGGAGCAGATCGACAAACTCGTTCATCTCTTCGCTAAAGAACGACCAGCCGCGCTGGATATGCTGAACCAGCGTGTGCGACTGATACTGAGTAATGACGCCAATGCGGCGAATGCCAGAGTTCAGGCAGTTGGAGAGCGCAAAGTCGATAATGCGGAACTTACCACCAAAGTGAACGGCTGGTTTGGCGCGCTTGATGGTCAAATCTTTCAGACGGGTTCCACGCCCGCCCGCGAGTATCAGGGCAACAGTTTTTAATGGTAGCTGGCGCGCCAACATTAACGGATCGTTCTTCTCTAATCTAACCATGACTAACTCCTTTTTTATCATCTTTGGAATACGCACACTCCGTGCGCAGGCCCGTGCCAGACAGCCATAACAACCGGATTATCCGCTCCGGCAAAGGGGGGAACGGCTCGCCACTCCCCGTCAGGTAAAACAATCTCTGCGACGTCATCCGTCGCGTTCAGCGTGACCAGCCACGTATCCGACAGCAGGATTTGCAGACAGGTTATGCCGTGTTGCCACTCTTGCGCGCTCAGCGGTTGCGCGTCTTTATTCAGCCAGCGAACGTTGCCGTCGCCCTCTTCCCACCAGCTATCGGCGGTAAGCGCCGGGATTTGCTGGCGAAGGTGGATCAGCGCCGCGGTGAAATGGGTCAACCCGCTGTTTGCTTCTCCCCAGTCGAGCCAGGTTAAGGTGTTATCCTGGCAATAGGCGTTGTTGTTGCCGTGCTGGCTGTGGCCGTGCTCGTCGCCCGCCAGCAGCATCGGCGTGCCCTGCGACAGCAAAAGCGTCGTGAGCAGCGCGTGAACGCTGGCGCGTCGCCGCTCGATCACGTCCAGACTTCCGCCTAACCCTTCTATACCATGGTTAAAGCTATGGTTATTGTTAGTCCCATCGCGATTCTCCTCACCGTTTGCCTCATTGTGTTTCTGATTGAAACAAACGCAGTCGCGAAGCGTGAAACCGTCGTGCGCCGTTACCAGGTTGATGGTGGCCGACGGACGTTTGCCGTCGCGCTTAAAGAGATCGCTGGAACCGGCAAAACGTCCTGCGAATTCCCCCAACGACAGATCGCGCGCCAGCCAGAAGCGGCGGACGGCATCGCGGTAGTGATCGTTCCACTCGGCAAACAGCGGCGGGAAATTTCCCACCTGATAGCCGCCCTCACCGATGTCCCACGGCTCGGCAATCAGCTTCACCTGCGATAACACCGGGCAATTTCTGATTGCCTCAAACAGCGGTGCCTGCTGGCTGAACGCCGGCGTGCGCCCCATGACGGGGGCCAGGTCGAAACGAAAACCGTCAACATGGAAGGTTTCCACCCAATATTTCAGGCACTCATACGCATAATGCGTCACCGCCGGATGGCTAAGATTGAGCGTGTTACCGCAGCCGGTCCAGTTGGCGTAATCACCATCTTCCCTGATCCAATAATAGCTACGGTTATCAATTCCGCGCTGCGAGAGCGTCGGGCCGTCGAGATCGCTTTCGGCACTGTGGTTGAGCACCACGTCCAGAATGACCTCAATGCCCGCCGCGTGGAGGGCCTTCACCGCATCGCGGAACTCGTCCCGGGCTTTTTCAGGATGGGCGGCATAGCGGGGTTCAAGGGCGAACATTGCCAGCGGGTTGTAACCCCAGTAGTTGCTCAGACCAAGGCGCTGTAACCGCGGCTCGCTGGCGAAATGCGCCACGGGCAGTAGCTCCAGCGCGGTGATCCCTAAGTGCTTCAGGTAGGCAACCAGCGTCGGATGCCCGAGCGCTTTATAGGTCCCGCGCATCTCTTTGGGAATCGACGGGTGCAGATACGTCAGCCCTTTCACATGCGCTTCGTAAATGACGGTATTGCCCCACGGCGTGCGCGGCGGGGCATCGTCTTCCCAGTCGTAGAGGTCGTTCACCACCACGCTTTTTGGCGCGAGCGGCGCACTGTCGCGGTGGTCGGGTTCACCGTAGCCGACGTGGAATATCGGGTCGTCTTTAAACTCGCCGTCCACACGGTGCGCACACGGGTCAATCAACAGCTTCGCCGGGTTAAACCAGTGTCCCTGTGAAGGTTCCCATGCGCCGTGAACGCGAAAACCGTAGTGCATTCCCGGACGCCCGCCGGACAGGTAACCGTGCCAGATATCCCCCGTGCGGGACGGTAAATCGTAACGGTGCTCGTTACCTTCCCCGTCAAACACACAGAGTTCTACCCGCTCCGCGTGCGCAGAAAAGAGCGTGAAGTTCACCCCCTTCCCGTCAAAGCGCGCCCCAAGCGGTTCGGGATTACCTGCCGTAAGCTGCGTCATTCCCCCTCCCGCACCAGCCAGATGGTGCTAAGCGGCGGCAGCGTCAGGCTCAGGGAATGAGGACGCCCGTGGCTTTCGAGAGCATCGCTCTGCACCAGACCGCCGTTACCCGCGTTGCTGCCGTGATAATGCATGGAATCGGTGTTCAGTATTTCGCGCCATTTCCCCGCCTGGTTAATGCCGAAGCGGTAATGTTCGCGCGGCACCGGCGTGAAATTGCTGGCAACGATAATTTCATTGCCCGCTTTATCGCGGCGCACAAAGACAAATACCGACCGTTCACGATCGTCCACCACCAGCCACTCGAAGCCGTACGGGTCAAAATCCAGCTCGTGCAGCGCTTTGTGGTGGCGATAGGTCAGGTTCAGGTCACGCACCAGACGCTGTACGCCGTGGTGCCAGTTATCACCGCCTTCCAGCAGGTGCCAGTCGAGGCTGGAATCGTGGTTCCACTCTCGGCCCTGCGCGAATTCATTGCCCATAAACAGCAGTTTCTTGCCCGGGAAAGCGAACATCCAGCCGTAGTAAGCGCGCAGGTTGGCAAACTTCTGCCACGCGTCGCCCGGCATGCGGTCAAGAATGGATTTTTTGCCGTGCACCACTTCATCATGCGACAGCGGCAGCATGAAGTTTTCGGTGTAGTTGTAGAGCAGCCCGAAGGTGAGCTTGTCGTGGTGATACTGACGGTGAACCGGGTCGAGCTTCATGTAGTCGAGCGTGTCGTGCATCCAGCCCAGGTTCCACTTGTACCAGAAGCCCAGGCCCCCCATTGACGGAGGGCGAGAGACGCCGGGGAAGTCGGTGGACTCTTCCGCCATCGTCACCGCGCCTTCCACCTGCTCGCCGAGAATGCGGTTGGTGTTGCGCAGGAACTCAATGGCTTCCAGATTTTCACGGCCGCCATACTCGTTCGGGATCCACTCCCCCTCTTTACGGCTGTAGTCGCGGTAGATCATCGACGCCACCGCATCGACGCGCAGAGCATCAATACCGAAACGCTCGATCCAGTACAGCGCGTTGCCTACCAGGAAGTTCGTCACTTCACGGCGACCGTAGTTATAGATCAGCGTGTTCCAGTCCTGGTGATAGCCTTCGCGCGGGTCGCTGTGCTCGTACAGCTTCGTGCCGTCAAATTCCGACAAACTGAAATCATCAGACGGGAAGTGGCCGGGCACCCAGTCGAGGATCACGTTCAGCCCGGCGGCATGCGCGGCATTGACGAAATAGCGGAAATCATCGCGCGTGCCGAAGCGGCGCGTTGGCGCATACAACCCGGTAGGCTGGTAGCCCCAGCTTCCGTCGAACGGGTGTTCATTAACCGGCAGCAGCTCAAGGTGAGTAAAGCCCATCCATTTGGCGTACGGCACCAGCTGATCGGCCAATTCACGATAGCTGAGCCAGAAGTTATTATCGGTGTGGCGACGCCAGGAGCCGAGATGCACCTCATAGACGGAGATTGGCGCGTCGAAGCGGTTGGCCTGCTTGCGTTCTTCCGTCTGGACGATCTTCTCCGGCAGCCCACAAATCAGCGACGCGGTATCCGGGCGCATCTGCGCTTCAAAGGCATACGGGTCAGCTTTAATGCGCAGCTTGCCGTTGGCATCGATCATCTCGAACTTATAGAGCTGGCCGTTTTGCGCGCCGGGGATAAACAGCTCCCAGATGCCGGTTTCACGGCGCAGGCGCATCGGATGACGGCGGCCATCCCAATAGTTGAACTGCCCGACAACGGAAACCCGCCGGGCATTCGGTGCCCACACGGAAAAACGCGTGCCGGTGATCCCGTCCATGGTATCGGCATGCGCGCCCAGCGTTTCATACGGCCGCAGGTGAGTCCCTTCGGACAACAGCCAGGCGTCCATCTCTTTCAGGAGCGGGCCGAAGCTGTAAGGGTCATCAATCAGGTTCTGCTGGCCGTGCCAGATGACGGCAAGCTGATAGCGAAAAGGGTTTTTACGACGGGGCATCACGCCCGAGAAGAAGCCACGAGAATCGAGGCATTCCAGATTGCCGACCTTGCGGCCGGTTTTGGGTTCAATCACCCACACTTCTGTGGCATCCGGCAACAGCGCCCGAACTTCCAGTCCAGCCTCCGTTCGGTGCATCCCAAGCACAGAAAAGGGGTCAGCAAAATGACCCGCAATAAGCGCATTAATCACGTCTCTATCCACACGATCGGACATGGTATTCATCCTGTTTTTTATGTCGTCCTTTTTACGCGCTCCGGGACGACTTTTAATGTGACCTGAACGGGACAGCACAAATATGTGCATCCTTTCTGCTCCGTTCGAACCTCAGGTAAGAAATGACTCTTCCTTAAAGCATAGCCAACGCTCTAAATGACTCCTGATAAAAAATAAGACATCCGCGTGTTACTCCATGTAGTACGCAAAAAAAAGGGGTGAAAATCACCCCCGGTATTTAACAAATTATTACGCCAGCTGGCGCAGCATGCGGCGCAGCGGTTCGGCTGCCCCCCACAGGAGCTGGTCGCCGACGGTGAATGCGGAGAGGTACTCCGGCCCCATGTTCAGCTTGCGCAGACGGCCAACCGGCGTGGTCAGCGTGCCGGTGACGGCTGCCGGGGTCAGTTCGCGCATGGTGATATCGCGATCGTTTGGCACCACTTTCGCCCACGGGTTGTGTGCGGCCAGCAGCTCTTCCACGGTCGGAATAGACACATCTTTTTTCAGTTTAAGGGTGAAAGCCTGGCTGTGGCAGCGCAGCGCGCCGATACGCACGCAGAGGCCGTCAACCGGAATGGTGTTCGCGGTCGCGAGGATTTTGTTGGTCTCAGCCTGGCCCTTCCACTCTTCACGGGTCTGGCCGTTATCCAGCTGTTTGTCGATCCACGGGATCAGGCCACCGGCCAGCGGTACGCCGAAGTTGTCCACTGGCAGCTCGCCGCTGCGGGTCAGTTGAGTGACCTTACGCTCGATATCAAGAATCGCGGATGCCGGGTTTGCCAGCTCGGTCGCTACGCTCTGGTGCAGCTGGCCCATCTGGGTCAGCAGCTCGCGCATGTGACGCGCGCCGCCGCCGGACGCGGCCTGGTAGGTCGCCACGGAGACCCACTCCACCAGATCCTGCGCGAACAGGCCGCCGAGGGACATCAGCATCAGGCTGACGGTACAGTTGCCGCCAACAAAGGTTTTCACACCGTTGTTCAGGCCGTCGGTGATCACGCCCTGGTTAACCGGGTCGAGAATGATGATGGCATCGTCCTTCATGCGCAGTGAAGAGGCCGCGTCAATCCAGTAGCCCTGCCAGCCGCTTTCACGCAGCTTTGGATAGATTTCGTTGGTATAATCGCCGCCCTGGCACGTCACAATAATGTCGAGTGCCTTCAGCGCTTCCAGATCGTAAGCATCCTGCAACGTGCCTGTGGTACCACCAAAGGACGGAGCAGCCTGGCCGAGCTGGGAAGTGGAGAAGAAGACCGGGCGGATAGCGTCGAAATCGCGCTCTTCAACCATGCGTTGCATGAGTACAGAGCCGACCATACCGCGCCAGCCGATAAAACCAACGTTTTTCATAGCATTTTTTTCCTGCTGAGGGTGTGTGCTGATTGTGCAAGCCAGTATTGAACTGGGATATGCTTCACATTACAAAATGCTGCCAAAGTCGCAAGCGAAATTAATCGATGATTGCCCGGCAATCAGAAATACAGCTAATTATCATAATAACCATAGAGAGTTTCAGGGATAATTTACATGAGTGAAATCATTTCCGCGGCGGTTTTATTGATCCTGATAATGGATCCACTGGGAAACCTGCCGATCTTCATGTCGGTGTTAAAGCACACCGAGCCGAAGCGCCGTCGGGCGATCATGATCCGCGAGCTGCTCATCGCCCTGCTGGTGATGTTTATCTTCCTGTTTGCCGGGGAAAAAATTCTCGCGTTCCTGAACCTGCGCGCCGAAACGGTCTCGATTTCCGGCGGGATTATTCTGTTCCTGATTGCCATCAAAATGATTTTCCCGAGCGCGGAAGGCAGCAGCAGCGGCCTGCCAGCGGGTGAAGAGCCGTTCATCGTGCCGCTGGCGATCCCGCTGGTTGCCGGGCCAACGATTCTGGCGACGCTGATGCTGTTGTCGCACCAGTACCCGAATCAGATGAGCCACCTGGTGATTGCCCTGCTGATTGCCTGGGGCGGGACGTTTATCATCCTGCTGCAGTCGTCGCTGTTCCTGCGCCTGCTGGGTGAAAAAGGGGTGAACGCCCTGGAGCGTCTGATGGGGCTGATTCTGGTGATGATGGCGACGCAAATGTTCCTGGACGGGATCCGGGCATGGATGAAGGGGTAGGTAAAAGCAAAACGGCAATCTTCGATTGCCGTTTTTAGTGTTTGCCCCCTCTCCCCGTGGGAGAGGGTTGGGGTGAGGGCAACAGGCCGCAGAGGCCGTATGTTTGTCGGGTGGCGGCTTTGCCTTACCCGACCTACAAGTCACTCCGGTTTTCTCCCTCTCCCACAGGGAGAGGGAGAAAACCCGTTAGCTCAGCAGAGTAAACGCAATCATCCCGACAATCGCACCCGTCGTGCCGAGGATGGTTTCCATCAGCGTCCAGGTTTTCAGGGTTTGCGCTTCGGTCGCGCCGGTAAATTTACCGAACAGCCAGAAGCCTGCGTCGTTCACGTGGGATACCACAATCGAACCGCCCGCGATACAGATAGACAGCGCCGCCATCTGCGCACCGGAGTAGTTCAGCTGTTCAATCACCGGCATCACCAGGCCCACCGCAGTTAAGCACGCCACGGTTGCGGAACCCTGGATGATACGCACCGCCGCCGCCAGCACGAAGCAGGTGACCGCAATCGGCAGGCCCATTCCGGTCAGCGCTTCGCCCAGAGCCGGGCCCACGCCGGAATCCACCAGCACCTGCTTGAACACGCCACCGGCACCGATCACCAGCAGGATGATACCCGCAGGCTGCAGCGCGGCACCGCAAATCTCCATCACGCGGTCTTTCGGCATCCCCTGACGCATTGCCAGGCCGTAAATCGCCACCAGACAGGCCACCAGAATCGCCGTGAACGGGTGGCCGATGAACTCAAACCACTCGTAAGCGCTGGAACCGACCGGCACAAAGCGCGCGGCGATGGTTTTCAGGCCCACCAGCACCAGCGGGAGCAGGATCAGCGACAGGCTGAAGCCGAAGGACGGCATTTTGCCCTCGCCCAGGTGCGGCTCGGTGATGTCATCAGGAATGTGCAGCTCAACGTAGCGGCTGATGAAGTTACCCCACAGCGGACCGGCGATAATCATCCCCGGGATCGCGGCGCAGAGGCCAATGAGGATCATCCAGCCAAAGTCAGCGTGCATCTGGGAGGCCAGCAGCATCGGCGCAGGCCCCGGCAGCAGGAACGCCGCGGCCGCCGCCACGCCCGCAAACAGCGGTATGACCAGCTTCACGAGGTTAGTGCCGGTATGGCGTGCCATCGAGAACGCGACGCTAATCAGCAGCACTACCGCCACTTCGAAGAACAGCGGCAGCGCGCAAATCAGACCAGCCAGACCAATCGCGTAGTGCGCGCGGCTGTGGCCGAAGGATTTCAGCATCTTGACGGCAATCTGATCGACCGCGCCCGTCTCGTGCAAAATCTTGCCAAACATCGCGCCGAGCGCGACCACAATCGCCAGGAAACCCAGCGTGCCACCCATCCCTTTTTCCATCGTCGCGGCGATCTTGTCGAGCGGCATACCGGAAAAGAGACCTGCACCAATAGAAACCACCATCAAAGCAACGAAGGCATGCATACGCGCCTTCATCACGAGAAACAGCAGCAGTAATACGGAACCCACTGCTGTCAAAACAAGCGTTAATGTACTCAAAACTTACTGCCTTTTATTAATGACCTCGATGGTGCTGGCGACAACACCTTCCAGTGACTGATCGATATCAACCACTAAGACGTCCTGCTCATCCGCACCCGGCTCCTGCAGCGCTTCGAACTGCGTAACCAGCATCTGGGTTTTGAAGAAGTGGCCTTTACGCGCCTTCAGACGGCTTTCAATAACCTCGAAATCGCCCTTCAGATAGATGAAGGAGAGGTTCGGGTTACCGTCGCGCAGCAGGTCGCGGTAGGTTTTTTTCAGCGCGGAGCAGACGATCAGGGAGACTTTGTTAGTACGCTGCATCGCAAAGGCGGCATCGTTCAGCGCCTGCAGCCACGGTTTGCGGTCGTCGTCGTTCAGCGGCTCGCCGGAGGCCATTTTCATGATGTTGCTGCGCGGATGGAGGAAGTCGCCATCAAGAAACGCAGCCTGAAGTTGATGCGCCACTTCGCTCGCCACGGCAGATTTACCGCTACCGGACACGCCCATCAGGACGTAAACGTGGTGATCGTGATTAGTCGTGCTCAAAGGGTGTCCCTCAGTCAATTGTTACGGGTAACAGTTATCGGTAACATTGTCCTGCCGGGGCAAAAGAGAAGCAATATCCAAACGTGCGCGAAGTGAATAAGTGTGAGCTACTTCAAATTTGTCGGATTAAATAGATCCACCCGGTGACAAGGTGAAACCTAAATCTAACATTTTAGGGGTAACTGCCTCACCACGAATGCGCGCCAGCAGGCGTTCTGCGCCAATGCGGCCCATACGTTCACGCGGGGTCAGGACGCTCGCCAGACGCGGCTCCATCACCTGGCCGATGTCGTGGCCGTGAAAACCAGCAATCGCCATATCGTCGGGGATCTTCAGCCCCAGACGCTGGCACTCAAACGCCGCGCCGACCGCAAGGTCATCGTTGGTACAGAAAATACCGTCCAGTTGCGGATACTCGCGTCGCGCCTGACGCATCAGCTCAATACCCGAGGTGTAGGACGAGGATTGCTCCACCATCACGCTGTACGGAGTTAAACCGGCGTCGAGCATCGCCTGCTCGTATCCCTTCTGTTTGATGATAGTACGTTCATCAAGGCGTGCACCCAGATAGGCAATGTGGCGATGACCGCGCGCAATGATCGCCGCCGTCATCTGACGCGCCGCTTCAAAGTTATCGAACCCAACGGCGATGTCGAGGCAAGGCGACTGGCTGTCCATCAGTTCCACCACCGGGATACCGGCCACTTCAATCATTTTGAGCGTGCGGGCAGTGTGGGTACGTTCCGTTAAAATCAGGCCGTCGATGTTCCAGGAAAGCATCGATTCAAGACGTTCCTCTTCCAGTTCCGGCTTGTACCCGTAGTGCGCGAGCATGGTCTGATAGCCAAAGGCATCGGTCACGCTTTCGATTCCACGTAATACTTCGGCGAAAACCTGGTTGGTCAAAGAAGGAAGCAGGACGCCCACCGCACGGCTGGTCGCATTGGAGAGAATATCGGGTGCGCGGTTGGGAATATAACCCAGTTCATCAAGGGCAGCGGCAATCTTGCCACGTAACGCCACGGAAACCTGTTCCGGGTTACGTAAAAAACGGCTGACCGTCATTTTGGTCACACCGACGCGATCGGCGACATCCTGAAGTACGGGGCGTTTCTTTTTCATCGTCCTGAGAAATCTTGAAGTGAGAGATTTTCTCAGTTTATCACGGACAAAGCTCAACCTTCCCCGTTTAAAGGGAAGGTTGAGTAATTATTTATACCGGCGGCAGGTCAAACAGCAGGATTTCGCTTTCGCTGTCGGCATGCACGGAGAGCGCCTGCTCATCCCAGATGGCCAGACCATCGGCGGTGGTTGCTTTGGTGCCGTTGATGGACACGTCACCTTTCACCACCTGGATCCAGACGCGGCGGTTGGCGGCAATCTGATGCACGGACTGTTCGTCTTTTGCCAGCGCCCAGCGGTAGAGCTCCATATCCTGATGCACTTTCAGGGAACCTTCACGCGCATCCGGGGACAGCACCAGCTGTTTGCCCTGTTTGGCGTCGAAGCGGCGCTGCTCGTAGCGCGGCGCGATGCCGGTCTCTTCTGGAATGATCCAGATTTGATACAGGTGCAGTTTTTCCGTTTTGCTCGGGTTGTACTCAGAGTGACGCACCCCGGTGCCCGCACTCATAATCTGGAACTCACCCGCCGGAACCTGCTCTTCGTTACCCATGCTGTCTTTGTGCGCCACGGCTCCTTCGAGCACATAAGTCAGGATTTCCATGTCCTTGTGCGGGTGGGTACCGAAGCCCTGGCCTGCATCAATCACGTCGTCGTTAATCACGCGCAGTGCGGAGAAGCCCATAAAGTTCGGGTCGTAGTAGTCGGCAAACGAGAATGAATGCCATGAGTCCAGCCAGCCATGATTTGCGTGACCACGTTCGTTTGCTTTGCGTAAGTAGATCATTTATTTCACCCTCAGTTCGTTTCGATGGAGTAAGTGTGGACGCAAACCGCCTGGGATCATAGAGGGTGAAAATTGACTCCTCTGTTCAAAAATTATGAACAAGCGCAGAGGAGCCATTTTTGCTTATTTTGCGAGGGTTACCGTGGCAGGAGAAGCCTGCTCAAAGGCCCGTTCAAGGATTTCCAGGTTGGTCAGAACGTCAGATTCCTTGACGTAATTCGGCGTACCCGTGGTGAGCGTTTCATACAGCGCATCGTAAACGCGGCCATAGTCGCCTGGTTCCGGCTTGAGTTCTTCTTTTACTGTTGTGCCATCTGCCTTCACATACTCCAGCACGCCTACGGAATCATCCGCCGCAAAGCCCGGTTCGCCCGGCATGATGTTAGCCTTCAGGCTGGTCTCCTGCTGGTCGATGCCGTACTTGATAAACGAGCCTTTGGTGCCGTGAACGATAAACCTGGGATAGTCGATTTTCACCAGATGGCTGGTTTTGACGATGGCTTTCAGATCGCCGTAGAACAGTTGCGCTTCGAAGGTGTCGTCCGGGTTGGCTTTGTTGCGCAGGCTGCGGATGTCGTACGCCACATGGTCCGGGCGACCAAACAGGGAGATGATCTGGTCCATAGTGTGCACGCCCAGACCATAGAACGAGCCGTCCTGCGGCAGGCCGGGCTGGGTTTCCACGACCGGACGGTAGTAGTCGAAGTGGCTTTCAATTTCCACAATGTCGCCGAGCTTGCCGCTCTCAATCGCCTTTTTCGCCGTCAGGAAGCAGCTGTCAAAACGGCGGTTCTGATACGGCGTAACGGTCAGCCCTTTGCTCTTCGCCAGCGCAAACAGTTCCTTCGCTTCGGCGATGGTCGGGGTGAACGGCTTTTCCACCAGCACGTTTTTGCCCGCTTCCAGCGCGCGCTTCGCGTAGTCGAAGTGGCTGTCGGCGTGGGTGCAGACAATGATCAGATTCACCTGCGGATCGTGAAGCACCTCGTTCAGATCGCCGGTGAAATGAATGTGGGAATACTGCGGAGACTGCTCTTCCGGCTTCGCACTGCGTCTGTAGATATGGGCGACGTGCCAGCTGTCTTTACGGTTGAGAATATAGGGTAGGTGATAGCGGGTGGTGCTTTTACCAAAGCCGATAAACGCACAGTTCAGGGTCATGGTTCCGTCCTTTTTGATCAGGTTTCTGTTTTCACTATAGCGATAAACTTGCCCAAAAGAATCCTAAAATGGCGGCACTTGCCTTGACCCTGCCGCTAAAAACCACGATAAGGTGAAGGTCAAATCTATGCTCGCGAATGGAGTCGCGCCTATTTCTATGGAAAAGAAATATCTCGCCTTAAACAGTGCGCTTCTCTTCTGGTTGCTTTCGCTTGCCGCCTGGTGCTTCGCCGCCCGTCAACTCGCATGGCTCTTCGCAGCATTCTCTTTATTGGCTTTCACTCTTCCCCTGCTTATCAACCTGGGTAATGTTATGTTTAAAAAGAATAAAATTAATGAAATCAAGGTGCCAACTGCCCTTCCTCCGGCTCCTGTCATGGAAAAAGAACCTACCGCCACCGAGAAGCACGGCACCACGGTGATTGCCAACGACGTCCGCGTTGAAGGTAATATCGTATCGACGGGTCACGTCTATGTGCACGGTGAGCTTATCGGCAATATTGCCTCTGAACAGAGTCTGATCAAAATCATGCGCGGGGGACGGGTTGAGGGAAATATCACCTGCCGCGAGCTGATTATTGACGGGGCCGTGATTGGCGAATGCCACAGCGATGCCATTGAAATCTGCGAAAACGGTGAGGTAACGGGAACGCTTTCCTACCGGGCGCTGGCCGTCAAAAAAGGGGGGATGTTTTCCGGTATTGCGGAGATGCTGCCTGCCGCTATCGAAAAGAACAACGTCGTTGGCCTGATCAAGGACAGCACCGCTGACGCTCCTGAAGCGTGCGAGCTTGCCAAATAATAAGCAAAAAAAAGCCAGCGAAACGCTGGCTAAAGTAATACTGGAAGCAATGTGAGCAATGTCGTGCTTTCAGGTTCCCGTAGCGGTCTTCCTGAATGCAGAGCAATAATAATCATTCTCATTCGCACTTGTCCACTCCTTTTTGCAAAAAATAGCGGTTGACTCAAATTTTAAAGTCATTGATGTTGGAAGGGAGAGTTAACTGACTGAGGAACAAGGAATGAGTGAGATAGTGATACGCCACGCAGAACCGAAAGATGCCGAAGCTTTACGCCAGAACTATATGCATCCTGGGGTGTATCACGACACGCTACAGCTACCTCATCCTTCCCTTGAACACTGGCAAGAGCGGCTTCATCCTAAACCTGGCCAAAAACGTCTGGTCGCCTGCATCGATGAAAACATCGTCGGTGACCTGGCGCTGCAGGTAGAAGCCAGCCCGCGACGCAGCCATGTGGCAACCTTTGGTATCAGCGTTGCGGCGCACGCCCAGGGGCGCGGCGTGGGGAGCGCGCTCATGCGCGAGATGATCAACCTGTGCGATAACTGGATGCGCATCGAACGTATCGAGCTAACGGTTTTTGCCGATAACCCTGCTGCACTGGCGCTGTACCGGAAGTTTGGTTTTGAAATCGAAGGCACCGGCAGGAAATTTGCCCTGCGCAACGGCGAGTATGTGGATGCGTATTATATGGCGAGAATGAAGTAGTTATTTGCCGGGTGGCGGCTTCGCCTTACCCGGCCTACGTTTGTGCAGTTGTAGGCCCGGTAAGCACAGCGCCACCGGGCAATACGTTAATATCCCGCCGTCAAATCATCCACCGAACGTGGATCCGATGCCCCAAACAGCGCCCCGTCCGGCCCCACCATAATGCTCTGGGTGCTGCCCATCGCCTCTTTCACCGCCACTTTTTGCCCGCGCTGTTCAAGCAGCTTAATGGTGTCTGGGCTAAAGCCCTTCTCGACGCGCAGCTCGTCCGGCAGCCACTGGTGGTGGAAACGCGGGGCGTTGGTCGCTTCGGCTACGTTCATCCCAAAGTCGATGCTGTTCACCACCATCTGCAGCACGGTGGTAATAATTCGACTCCCGCCCGGGCTGCCGGTTACCAGCCAGGTTTTTCCGTCTTTCACCACGATGGTAGGCGACATGGACGAGAGCGGACGCTTCTTCGGCCCGACGGCGTTTGCATCACCGCCTACCAGCCCGTAAACGTTCGGCACGCCCGGCTTGGCGGAAAAGTCATCCATCTCGTTGTTCAGCAGAATGCCGCTGTTGCCCGCCACAATCCCGGTACCAAAGGTGGTATTCAGCGTATAGGTCACCGCCACCGCATTGCCGTCTTTATCCACCACCGAGAAGTGGGTGGTCTGGTTGCTTTCATAAGGCGCCAGCTTGCCGGGGCGGATCTCGCTCGACGGCTTCGCCTTGTTGATGTCGATCTGGTCGGCCAGGGATTTGGCATAGGCTTTGTTGGTCAGCGCCTGCCACGGTACCTTCACGAAGTCCGGGTCGCCGAGGTACTCCGAGCGGTCGGCGTAGGCACGTTTTTCCGCTTCCGCCATCACCTGCATGGCGTCCGCGCTGCCGAAGCCAAACTTGTGCATATCAAAGTTTTCTAGAATGTTGAGGATCTGCACGATGTGAATGCCCCCGGAAGACGGCGGCGGCATGGAGAAGACCTCGTAGCCGCGATAGGTGCCGCTAATCGGCTCGCGCTCCACCGCTTTGTACTCCGCCAGATCCGCTTTGGTGATTAGCCCACCGTTCTTTTGCATTTCATCGGCAATCTGGTCAGCAATCGCGCCTTTATAGAAGGCATCCGGGCCGTGTTCCGCAATCCGCTCCAGGCTGGTCGCCAGGTTCTTCTGCACCAGCTTATCGCCCTTCTTCAGCGGCTCGCCGTCTTTCCAGAAGATGGCCTTACTGTTTTCATGATTCGGAATGACTTCACTGCCGTAGGTTTTGAGATCGTCCGCAAGCGCGTCATTGACCACAAAACCGTCGCGCGCCAGCTTGATGGCAGGCTGCACCACTTTGTTCAGCGGCAGCGTGCCGTATTTTTCCAGCGCCAGCGAGAAGCCCGCAACGGTGCCCGGCGTGCCGGAGGCGAGGTGCGAGGTCAGGGATTTCTTGCTGTCCGGGTTGCCCTGCTCGTCAAGGAACATGTCGCGGGAGGCCTGATTCGGTGCCATCTCACGGAAGTCGATGGCGGTGGTTTTCCCGTCTTTGGTACGCAGCATCATAAACCCGCCGCCGCCGAGGTTACCCGCCTGCGGATGCGTGACCGCCAGCGCGTACCCCACCGCAACCGCCGCATCCACCGCGTTACCGCCCTGTTTGAGAATATCGACGCCCACCTGGGTTGCCAGCGCGTCAACCGAGGCCACCATGCCATGCGTCGCCCGCACGGGATGGAAAACGTCTTCCTCCACGCCGTAGGAGACGGGAGGCGCCGCGGGCGGGTTGGCCGCCACGCTAAATGTGCCGCCTGCCATCAGCGCGGCGATCGCTACCCAGCGCAAAAACGTTGGTTTCATCATTATTGTTCTCCAGGTGATAGGGTCCATACTCCCCGCTTAAGCCTGGTTCACAACTCCTAAAAAATCATCGTCATGGTGAAATCGGGGTAAACTTAAGAGAAACCTCAAAAGGAGGAGATGACAATGAAACGCTTGATGATTCTTACGGCACTGCTTCCCTTTGCCGCGCTCGCACAGCCACTCAATACGATGAACAACCCTAACCAGCAGGGTTACGTCATTCCCAGCCAGCAGCGGATGCAAACGGAGATGATGAGCCAGCAACAGCAGCAGAAAGGGATGCTTAATCAACAGTTGAAAACGCAAACCCAAATGCAGCAGCAGAGCCTGCAAAACCAGATGAACGCCAACACCCAGCGCATCCAGCAGGGTCAGGTGCGCGAGCAGCCGCTGCCGAATAAAAACGGCGGGATGTTAGGCGGAGGGTCAACCCTGAACAGCGGTCAGCAGCATATGCTGCCGCCGCAGTCGAACGGCAGTATGCTTAATCCACAGAACTAAAGTTCGGGCCGATGCGGTCAATCGCATCGGTACAAATACTGTCAACGCCCCAGCGCAGCAGTTCGGCTACACGCTGGGGTTTGTTAACGGTATACACCAGAATATGCAGACCCGCCGCTTTCAACATCTTCACCCGCGCCTCATCCAGCAGCTTGTGATTGAGATGGATAGAGACACACGCTAAGCGTGTCGTCAGCTCGCGCCAGTCTTCGCGCCACTCGTCCAGCAGCAGCCCGCGCGGCAGCTCCGGCACGGCCGCCTGTGCCGCTTCCAGCGCGTCGATCTCAAACGACGACAGTAGCGGTGCCGTCATCCCTTCCCATAGCTCACGCGCGGCCAGCGCGATGACTTTGCCCGTAAGCGGCCCGGTGCCGGTGGTCGGTTTGATTTCGATATTGGCCATCATACCGTGCTGGCGACAGCGATCCGCCACTTCCGCCAGCAGCGGTAGCGGTTCGCCTTTGAATTCGCCGCTGTACCAGCTTCCGGCATCTACCTTCAGCAGATCGCGCCACGGCAGTTCACCCGCCACGCCCCAGCCGTTGCTGGTGCGTTCGAGGTTATCGTCATGCAGCAGGAAAATTTCGCCGTCTTTCGACAGCTTGGCGTCGAACTCGATCATCGTGTGGCCGTAGCGCGCGCCAACGTCAATCGCCGCCAGGGTATTTTCCGGCGCCAGCTTACCGCCGCCCCGGTGGGCGACGATGTGGGGATAAGGCCAGTTGCTCATACTCGTTGTCCTGTTTCACCGTCAAAGAAGTGCAGGTGATTTTCCGGCAGGTGCAGCCACAGCGTGCTGCCTGCTTTCGGGCGTTCCTGATGCGCTAAACGCACCACTATTTTTTGCTCACCCCAGCGTCCGTGCGCCAGGTTATCTGCACCCAACATCTCCAGCGTGTCCATCACCAGCGGCACGCCGCCGTCCGCCTGAGAGGTTAAACCGATATGCTCCGGGCGGATACCGAGCGTCATCTTACGCCCGGCGTAGCCACGATAGTACCAGTTGATCGGCAATGCCATCCCGCTTTCCAGTTCAAAGTGGGTGCCCGCGCTGCTGATCCGTCCTTCCAGCAGGTTCATTGCCGGGCTGCCGATAAAGCTCGCCACAAAGCGGGTAGCCGGTTTCTCATACACCTCCACCGGGGTGCCAATCTGCTCGGCGATGCCTTTGTTCATCACCATCACGCGCTGGGCGAGGGTCATGGCTTCGACCTGATCGTGGGTCACGTACAGGGAGGTGGTTTTCAGACGACGGTGCAGCTGCTGCAGTTCGAGGCGCATCTGCACGCGCAGCTTGGCGTCGAGGTTAGAAAGCGGTTCGTCAAACAGGAACACCGCCGGATCGCGCACGATGGCGCGCCCCATCGCCACGCGCTGGCGCTGGCCGCCGGAGAGCTCGCGCGGGCGGCGCTTCAGCAGGCCGTCCAGCTCGAGAATGCGCGCCGCCTCTTTCACGCGCTCGTCGATATGGCCTTTGCCCATGCCGCGGATTTTCAGCCCCCAGGCCATGTTCTCTTCCACGCTCATGTGCGGGTAGAGGGCGTAGTTCTGGAACACCATCGCGATGCCTCTGTCTTTCGGCTCCATTTCGGTGACGCGCTGGCGGTCAATCCAGATATCCCCGGACGTCACGCGCTCCAGCCCCGCCACCATGCGCAGCAGCGTGGATTTGCCGCAGCCGGACGGGCCGACCATCACGATAAATTCCCCGTCCGCCACGTCGAGCGTCAGCGGCTGAATCACCTGGGTTTTACCATCCCAGCTTTTGGTTACTGCCTGAAGTTTTAAACCTGACATCTTATTTCTCGCTATCGACCAGGCCACGGACAAACGCACGCTGCATGGCTAAAACAATGACTACGGGTGGGATAAGGGTGAGCAGCATCGCCGCCATCACCTGGTTCCAGAGGGTGGTGCCTTCACCGGTGGCAATCATGCCTTTGATGCCCGCCACGGCGGTGCCGAGGTTGACGTCCTGAATAATCAGCAGCGGCCACAGGTACTGGTTCCAGCCGTAGATAAAGGTGATCACAAACAGCGCCGCGAGGTTGGTTTTCGACAGCGGCAGCACGATGTCGCGGAAAAAGCGCATCGGCGACGCGCCGTCGATGCGCGCCGCTTCAATCAGCTCGTCCGGCAGGGTCATAAAGAACTGGCGGAACAGGAAGGTCGCGGTCGCCGAGGCCATCAGCGGCAGGGTCAAGCCCGCGTAGCTGTCGAGCATTTTCAGGTTGGCGATCACCTCCACCGTCGGGAAGATACGCACCTCCACCGGCAGCATCAGGGTAATGAAGATCATCCAGAAGAAGAGGTTACGCAGCGGAAAGCGGAACCAGACGATGGCGAAGGCCGAGAGCATCGACACCGTAATTTTGCCGACGGTGATGCCAAACGCCATGATGAAGCTGTTGAGCATCATCAGCCAGAACGGCGCGCTGTTGGCGCCCACCCCCTGTGTCCAGATGGTCTTCATGTTCTCGAAAAGATGAGTGCCTGGGATCAGCGTCATCGGCGTGTCGAACACCGCTTTGGTGTCCAGTGTGGCGGCGACAAACGCCACGTACAGCGGGAAGAGGATGACGATAATCCCTAAAATCAGCATGGTATGGCTGAAAATCGTCAGCCCGCGACGGTTCTCAATCATTGGTAGCGCACCTTACTTTCGACATAGCGGAACTGCACCACCGTGAGGATGATTACGAGGAACATCAGCACCACCGACTGCGCGGCAGAAGCGGAGAGATCCAACCCCGCAAAACCTTCGCGGTAGATCTTGTAGATCAGCGTCGTTGTCGCCTGCACCGGTCCGCCTGCGGTCGCCGCGTCGATCACCGGGAAGGTGTCGAAGAAGGCGTACACGAGGTTAACTACCAGCAGGAAGAAACTCACCGGAGCGATCAGCGGCAGCGACAGCCTGAAGAAGCGGCGAATGGGCCCTGCACCGTCAATCGCCGCCGCTTCCACCAGCGAGCGCGGGATGGACTGCAGCGCGGCAAAGAAGAACAGGAAGTTGTAGCTGATCTGCTTCCACACCGAGGCAAACACCACCAGGAACATCGCCTGGCCGCTGTTCTGGGCGTGGTTCCAGTCGTAGCCCAGTTCGGCCAGGAAGTGGGTAATCAGCCCGCGCCCCGGGTTAAACAGGAAGATCCACAATACGGCGGCGACGGCGGGAGCCACGGCGTACGGCAGCAGCATCAGCGTTTGATAAATACGACTGCCGCGCACCACGTAGTCCACCAGCGCGGCGAAGAACAGCGAGGCTAAAAGGCCGCTGACGGTCACCAGGGCGCTGAACTTGATCGTCGTCCAGAAGGAATCCAGGTAGTAGCTGTCATGGAACAGCGCGGTGAAGTTGTCCAGCCCGACAAACTGGCTGGAAAGCCCGAACGGATCGACGCTTTGTACCGAGTACCACAGCGCTTCGCCCGCAGGCCAGATAAAGAAAATAACGGTGATGACCAGCTGCGGCGCGACCAGCAGGTACGGCAGCCAGCGGGAACGGAACACCGGACGGGATGATGACATGGAGATTTGGTTCCTGAACAATGCCGGGTGGCGATTTCGGTTTTCTCCCTCTCCCTGTGGGAGAGGGTTGGGGTGAGGGCATCAGACCGCATTAATTCGTAGGCCCGGATCGCTACGCGCTACCGGGCTTTTTTTTACGATTTGGTCGACTGCTCAAAGCGGCGCAGCAGCTGATTCCCGCGCTCTACCGCTGAATCCAGCGCCTGCTGTGGCGTTTTCTTCCCGGTCCACACGCTTTCCAGCTCTTCATCAACGATGGTGCGGATCTGCGGCATGTTGCCCAGACGCAGGCCCTTGGTGAACGGCAACGGCGGCTTGTTCAGCATCTGACGCGTCGCAATGTCCGCGCCCGGGTTCTTGCTGTAGAAGCCCTGCTCGCGGGTCAGGTCATACGCGGCTTTGGTGATCGGCAGGTAGCCGGTCTTCTGGTGCCATTCGGCCGCGTTTTCCGGCTTCGCAAGGAAGTCGAGGAACTCGGCTACGCCTTTGTAGGTGCCTTTGTCCTTGCCCTGCATCACCCACAGGCTCGCCCCGCCGATGATGGCGTTCTGCGGCGCGCCCTTCACGTCGGCGTCGTACGGCATCATGCCCACGCCGTAGTTAAATTTGGCGTAGTGACGGATATCCGCCAGCGAGCCGGACGATGCGGTGGTAATGGCGCAGTCGCCGTTGTAGAACTTCTCGGTGGATTCGTCTTTACGCCCGAAGTAGCTGAAGTCGCCCTTCTTGTTGAGTTCTTCCAGCAGGGCGATGTGCTTCACCTGCTCCGGCTTGTTGAACTCCAGCACCGCGTCGGTGCCATCGAAGCCGTTGTTTTTGGTGGCAACCGGCAGGCCGTGCCAGGCGCTGAAGTTTTCAATCTGGATCCAGCCCTGCCAGCCGCTGGCGTAGCCGCACTTCATCCCCGCCGCTTTCAGCTTCGCGGTATACTCAGCCAAATCCTGCCAGGTTTTTGGCGGCTGCTCCGAGTCTAAACCGGCTTTCCTGAAGGCGTCTTTGTTGTAGTACAGCACCGGCGTGGAGCTGTTAAACGGCTGAGACAGCAGGTGGCCGGTTTTGGAATCGGTGTAATAACCGGAAACGGTCGGCACGAACTGTGATTCGTCAAAATTGATACCCGCCTCTTTGAACACTTCATACACCGGCTTGATGGCTTTAGAGGCCATCATGGTGGCGGTGCCCACTTCATAAACCTGTAACAAGGCTGGCGCATTGCCGGTACGGAAGGCGGCAATGCCCGCGCTCAGGCTCTGCTCGTAGTTGCCTTTGTACACCGGCACAATTTTGTAATCCGGGTGGGTGTCGTTGAAACGCTGCGCCAGGGAGTCAACCTCTTTACCCAACTCCCCTTCCATGGAATGCCAGAACGGAATGGTGGTCACAGCCATTGCGTTCGTCGCAAAAGCCAGACCGATTGCCAGACCCAAAGCTGTGTGTCGTAACGATGTCATTGTCATCTCTCTTATTGTGCCGGATGCGCGATATCACGCGTTTTATGCTCGCGAGGTAACATGACATGCTCGAATTACAGAAAAATAACTGTTTGTTTACAGATAAGTGACAGCCAGGCGTCAGGGGGATGATGGTTGTGTGAAGGGGGTTGAGGTGTAGTTGGGTGCGGTCTGGTGCCCTCACCCCGACCCTCTCCCACAGGGAGAGGGAGAAAATCGATCGGTTCCCTCTCCCTTGAGGGAGAGGGTTAGGGTGAGGGGGAAATGCAATTAACCGCCCAAATACGCGCTCCGCACCGCCTCGTTTGCCAGCAGCGCGTCGCCGGTATCCTCCAGCACCACGCGGCCGTTCTCCAGCACGTAGCCACGGTCGGCGAGCTTCAGCGCCTGGTTGGCGTTCTGCTCGACGAGGAAGATGGTCATCCCCTCTTTGCGCAGCTGCTCAATGGTGTCGAAGATCTGCTGAATGATGATCGGCGCAAGACCGAGCGACGGTTCATCCAGCAGCAGCAGACGCGGCTGGCTCATCAGCGCGCGGCCAATCGCCAGCATCTGCTGCTCGCCGCCGGACATAGTGCCCGCACGCTGGATGCGGCGCTCCCACAGGCGTGGGAAGAGTTCGTACACCCACTTGATGCGGGTCTGGTATTCATCGCGGTGAGCAAAGAAGCCGCCCATCGCCAGGTTCTCTTCCACCGTCATGCGGGAAAACACGCGACGCCCTTCCGGGACAATCGCCACCGCTTCACGCATGATTTTGGCGGTCTGCCAGTCGGTAATGTCTTTACCATCGAACACAATCCGCCCGCTGGTGGCGCGCGGGTCGCCGCACAGGGTGCCGAGCAGCGTGGTCTTACCCGCGCCGTTGGCCCCGATCAGGGTGACGATTTCGCCCTGATTGATGTGCAGGCTGACGTCGTGCAGCGCCTGGATCTTGCCGTAGTGCGCGTTGACCTTGTCGAACGTTAACATCGCTTTTTCCATCTTATGCCTCACCAAGGTATGCGCGGATCACGTCCGGGTTGTTGCGGATCTCTTCCGGCGTGCCGTTCGCCAGCGGCGTGCCCTGGTTTACCACGTAGATACGGTCCGAAATGCCCATCACCAGCTTCATGTCATGCTCAATCAGCAGAATGGTGGTGTCGTGATGATCGCGCAGCTCGGCAATCAGCTCGTCCAGCTCTTTGGTCTCTTTCGGGTTGAGGCCTGCCGCCGGTTCGTCGAGCATCAGGATTTCCGGCTGCGTCACCATGCAGCGCACAATCTCCAGGCGACGCTGATCGCCGTAGGCCAGGTTGCTCGCCTGACGGTTGGCGTGCTGCAGCAGGCCAATTCGGTCAAGCCAGGTGGCGGCGCGGTCAAGCGCCTCATCCTGTGCGCGGCGGAAGGCCGGGGTTTTAAGCAGGCCGGAGAACAGCCCGGTTTTCAGCTGCTGATGCTGTGCCACCAGCAGGTTCTCAATTACCGTCATCTCGCGGAACAGACGCACGTGCTGGAAGGTACGCACCACGCCCATGCGGGCAATCTGCTGGCCCGGCAGACCTTCCAGGTGCTGGTCGCGCAGCATGATGGTGCCGCCCGTCGGCTTGTAGAAGCCGGTCAGGCAGTTGAAGACCGTGGTTTTCCCCGCGCCGTTCGGGCCAATCAGTGAGACAATCTCTTTCTTGTGCAGATCCAGATTCACGTTGTTGACCGCCAGCAGGCCGCCAAAACGCATCATCAGACCGTTAACGGATAATAATGGCTGGCTCATGCCTGCTCTCCTTTCGCTTGCCCGTTCTTCAGCTTCAGCTGTGGACGGGTCATCGGCAGCAGACCCTGCGGACGCCAGATCATCATCAGCACCATCAAACCACCCAGCATCAGCATGCTGTATTCGTTAAAGTCGCGCATCAGCTCGCGCGAGACCACCAGCAGGATGGCCGCGAGGATAACGGCAAACTGCGAGCCCATCCCGCCGAGTACCACAATCGCCAGCACGAAGGCCGATTCGGCAAAGGTGAAGGATTCCGGGCTAACGAAGCCCTGACGCGCGGCAAACAGCGTTCCGGCGAAACCGGCAAACGCGGCGCTGATGGTGAATGCGGTCAGCTTGATGCGGGTCGGGTTCAGGCCCAGCGAGCGGCAGGCGATTTCATCTTCGCGCAGCGCTTCCCACGCGCGGCCCAGCGGCATGCGCAGCAGACGGTTGATCACGAACAGGGTAATCACCACCAGCAGCAGCGCCACCAGATAGAGCCAGATCACGCGGTCGGACGGATCGTACTTGATGCCAAAGAAGTTGCTGAAGGTATCCCAGCCGCCTTCGCGGGCGGTGCGGCTGAACTCCAGGCCGAAGAAGGTCGGTTTCGGGATCTGGCTGATGCCGTTCGGGCCGCCGGTCACTTCGGTATTGTTGAGCAGCAGGATACGGACGATTTCGCCGAAGCCCAGGGTCACAATCGCCAGATAGTCACCGCGCAGGCGCAGCACCGGGAAGCCGAGCAGGAAGCCCGCGGCGGCAGAGACCAGCCCCGCCAGCGGCAGGCAGGTCCAGAAGCCGAGGCCGTAATAGTGGTTCAGCAGCGCGAAGGTGTAGGCACCGATGGCGTAGAAGCCGCCGTAGCCCAGCACCAGCAGGCCGGAGAGCCCCACCACCACGTTCAGACCGAGACCCAGGATCACGTAGATCATGGTCAGGGTGGCGATATCCACGGTCCCGCGCGATACCACAAACGGCCACGCCACGGCGGCCACCAGCAGCGCCACGAGGAACAGCTTCTGCTTCACGGTCGTACCGTCGATAGCGGGCAGCACGAATTTCGGCCCGGAGACGTTTTTCAGCGTCTTCTGGAAGACCGGGCGCAGCAGCTGGAACAGGAATACCACGGCGGTGCCGATAAACACCCACTGCCAGCGAATATCAGCGGCGGTGTCGACCACCAGCTTAGTGCCGTCCAGCTCTAACTGGACGCCCATAAAGACGCCCGCCAGCACGAAGAACATGGCGGCAGAGAGCAGCGCCATTGCAAAATGCATCGGTTTCATACTTTCTCTACCTCCGGACGGCCCAGAATACCGGTAGGCATCACCAGCAGAACCAGAATCAGCAGGGCAAACGAGACCACGTCTTTATATTCTGTGCTCAGGTACGCCGAGGAGAGCGCTTCCGCCACGCCCAGGATCAGGCCGCCGATCATCGCGCCCGGAATACTGCCGATACCGCCCAGTACCGCGGCGGTGAAGGCTTTCATCCCGGCCATAAAGCCGATGTACGGGTTAATCACGCCATAGAACTGGCCGAGCAGTACGCCTGCCACCGCCGCCATCGCGGCGCCAATCACGAAGGTCAGGGCAATCACGCGGTCGGTGTTGATGCCGAGCAGGCTCGCCATCTTCAGGTCTTCCGCGCAGGCGCGGCAGGCGCGCCCCATGCGGGAGTAGCGGATGAAAAGAGTCAGAGCCAGCATTGCCAGGAAGGTTACAACCCAGATAACCAGCTGCATGGTGGTGATAGAGGCAGAGAAGTTCTCGCTGGCCCCCACAATCCACTGGCCGTTAAACAGGCTTGGCAGCGCCACGTCGCGCGAGCCTTCGGTCAGGCTGACGTAGTTTTGCAGGAAGATGGACATCCCGATGGCGGAGATCAGCGCAATCAGGCGTTTTGAACTGCGCACGGGCCGGTAGGCCACGCGTTCGATGCTCCAGCCGTAGGCGCTGGCAATCACAATCGCGCCGACAAACCCGGCGGCGACCAGCAGCCAGCTGCTGTCGATGCCCATCATCATCAGGGCGGCAATGATCATAAAGGAGACATAGCTACCGATCATGTACACCTCGCCGTGGGCGAAGTTGATCATGCCGATAATGCCGTAAACCATCGTGTAGCCGATGGCGATCAGCGCGTAGGTGCTTCCCAGCGTAACGCCGTTAAACATCTGCTGCAGGAAATAGAGAAACTGCTCGGACATATGCAAACCTTTTTATACCCGCCCGGCGAGCCGGGCGGTGGGATAGTTATTTGGCGGCCGAGGACGAACCGTCGGCGTGCCACTTAAAGACACCAAATTCAAATCCCTTCAGATCGCCTTTCTCATCCCAGTTCAGCGGCCCAATCACGGTGTTCGCCCCGTGTGCTTTTAAATCTTTCACCAGATCCAGCGGCTCTTTGCTGCCGGTACGCTCCAGCGCGGTCGCCAGAGACTGCACGGCCGCGTAGGTGATCCAGACGTACGGACCGCTCGGATCTTTCTTCTGCGCCTTGAGCGCCTCTACGATAGCCTTGTTGGCCGGATCCTGGTCATAGCGTTTTGGCATCGTGACCAGCATGCCTTCGGCAGAATCCCCGGCGATGTTTGACAGGGAGGCGTTACCCACGCCCTCTGGCCCCATAAACTGGGTTTTCAGGCCAGTGGCACGCGCCTGGCGCAGCATCTGGCCCATTTCCGGGTAGTAGCCGCCGTAGTAAACGAAGTCGATATTCTCTTTTTGCAGACGGGCGATCAGCGCGGAGAAGTCTTTCTCACCGGCGGTAATGCCGTCGAAGAAGACGATGTTCGCGCCGCCTTTTTTCAGGCCGTCCTGCACGGAACGCGCCAGGCCTTCGCCGTACTGCTGTTTGTCATGAATGATGGCAATACGCGTTGGCTTAACGGTGTCGAGGATGTATTTGGCGGCGGTGGGTCCCTGCGAGGAGTCCAGACCGGCGGTACGCATAATGTGCTGGTAGCCGCGCTGGGTCAGCTCCGGGTTAGTTGCGCCCGGGGTGATCATCAGAATGCCTTCGTCTTCGTAAATATCAGACGCGGGCTGCGTGGACGATGAGCACAGGTGGCCGATGACGTACTGGATACCGTCGTTGACGATTTTGTTAGCGACCGCGACGGCCTGTTTTGGATCGCAGGCGTCGTCATATTCTACACCCACCAGCTTGTCGCCTTTGATGCCGCCTTTGGCGTTGATGTCTTTAATGGCCTGACGTGCGCCGTTGAACTCCATATCACCCCACTGGGCAACAGGACCGGACATCGCGCCTACCACAGCAACTTTTATGTCGTCCGCCATAGCCGCCTGCGAAATTGCCAGTGCGACCATTCCCGCGATTATTGCTTTCGCGTTCCTTTTCATCTCTGAATCCCCATTCGTGATGTCGTGTATATATTTTGTTTTATTATGGTTAAAAAGCATTCTGTACTTTTAATGAACAACGCTATTTTTACCAGTGCCTTTAATGGTTTAGCGCGGTTTTTTATCAAAAACCAGACTAATATCTCTATTTTTCAGGCGATTAAGCAAAGATAATATTCTGAAATCAGGCAGAGATAAACAAATAAAAGTGCAGTTTGCAGCATAAAATAACGGTACAAAGCGCCGAATAAATCACTGCCTGTCAGGTTAAAATTCTGCTTAATTTTCGATCCATGTGTTTTCGAACTGCGCAATGCGTTGCCAAAAAACTAATCACCTGGTAAATGGGAATAAAAAGAGAAAGCACCCGAGCAAATAAATTGAGTACACTGGCCCTACTCAATCTGATTTGGACAAGTAGCTAATGAAACTGACTATCGTGCGTCTGGTGACCTTTAGCGACCAGGATCATATCGACCTGGGCAAGATCTGGCCGGAATATTCTCCTTCGTCGCTGGCCGTCGACGACAATCACCGTATCTATGCCGCGCGCTTTAACGAGCGTCTGCTGGCCGCCGTTCGCGTGACGCTGAGCGGCACGGAAGGGGCGCTGGATTCCCTGCGCGTGCGCGACGTCACCCGCCGTCGCGGGGTCGGACAGTATTTAATTGAAGAAGTCATACGTGAAAACCCGAGCGTGACCTCCTGGTGGATGGCCGACGTGGGCGTGGAAGACCGCAGCGTGATGGCGGCGTTTATGCAGGCGTTAGGGTTTACGGCGCAGGCGAACGGGTGGGAGAAGCGCGAGGGTTGATGTGTGCGACCTGATGCCCTCACCCCGGCCCTCTCCCACGGGGAGAGGGAGAACACCGAGCGATCCCCTCTCCCTGTGGGAGAGGGTTAGGGTGAGGGTAACAACCCGCACCAGTATTATTTTGCGTCAGTAGCAGTCCCGTTAGCATGCCAGTCAAACACGCCGAACTCGAAGCCCTTCAGATCGCCCTTCTCATCCCATGACAGCGGCCCCATGACGGTTTCCACGGAGTTCGCTTTCAGCCAGGTGGCAATCTCAGCCGGATCGGCTGACTGGTTCAGGCCCGCCTGCAGCGACTGCAGCGCCGCGTAGGTGGTCCAGACGAACGCGCCGCTTGGATCCTGTTTCTTCGCCTTGATCGCATCTACGATTGGTTTGTTCGCAGGGACCTGGTCGTAGTTCTTCGGCTTGGTCACCAGCAGGCCTTCGGCTGATTCACCCGCGATGTTAGACAGAGAGACGTTTGCCACGCCTTCCGGCCCCATGAACTGAGTTTTCAGACCGGCAGCGCGCGCCTGGCGCAGGATCTGGCCCATTTCCGGGTGGTAGCCACCGTAGTAAACGAAATCAATATTCTCTTTCTTCAGACGCGCCACCAGCGTGGAGAAGTCTTTCTCACCGGCGGTAATACCGTCGAAGAACACCACGTCAGCATTGGCTTTCTTCAGGTTGTCCTGTACGGAACGCGCCAGACCTTCACCGTACTGCTGCTTGTCGTGAACGATAGCGATGCGCTTCGGCTTCACTTTTTCAACGATGTATTTCGCTGCGGTTGGGCCCTGGTCAGAGTCCAGGCCGGTGGTGCGCAGGGTCAGCTTGTAGCCGCGCGAGGTCAGCTCCGGCGCGGTTGCAGCCGGGGTGATCATCAGAATGCCTTCGTCTTCGTAGATGTCAGACGCTGGCTGCGTAGAGGAGGAGCACAGGTGACCGATAACGTATTTGATCCCGTCGTTCACCACTTTGTTCGCCACCGCGACCGCTTGTTTCGGGTCACAGGCATCATCATATTTTACGATCTGCAGTTTTTCGCCCTTGATGCCGCCCTTAGCATTAATGTCTGCAACCGCCTGTTCTGCGCCCGTAAATTCCTGGTCGCCGTACTGAGCTACCGGACCGGACATCGCGCCAACCACAGCAACTTTGATATCTGCCTGTGCCATGGTGCTGAATGCCAACGCGATACATCCTGCCAGTAACGCTTTACCCTTCATGTTCATCCTGAGATTCCCCATTATTATGGTTATTACGATTGTTGTGATGTTGTTGTGCAGCGCTTTATGTCAGTTATAGGTGTGCTGTTCGCGCTTTTTCAGCATACTCTGCTAAAACATACCCGATTTTTATGATTTTGGAATAGCTAATTTGAAATGTATCTATGCTATGCCCGGCACCGTTTTGCGCCGGGCATTTGGCTTTATCGTGTCAGCGAGGCGGAAATAATATCCAGCGCCTGTCGGAACTGCGCTTCGGGGATCGTGAGCGGATAGAGGAAGCGAATCACGTTGCCGTACACGCCGCAGCTCAGGAGCAGCAGCCCTTCGTTCAACGCGCGTTCTTGCACCTGTCGGGTGAATTCCGGCGAGGGTTGCCCGGATTGCGGATCGTTGAACTCCACCGCCACCATAGAGCCTTGCGCACGAATGTCGGCAATATACGGGCAGCCATCCTTCGCTTTATTTAGCACCTCTACCAGATGGTGGCCAAGGTGGGCCGCGCGGGTGCAGAGATCTTCTTCGTCAATCACGTCCAGCACCGCATGGGCCGCTGCAATCGCCAGCGGGTTACCCGCGTAGGTGCCGCCCAGCCCGCCGGGCGCGGGGGCGTCCATCACCTCCGCCCGACCAGAGACCGCCGAAAGCGGCATCCCACCCGCCAGGCTTTTCGCCATGGTGATAAGGTCCGGCTTCACACAGTGGTTTTCCATCGAGAACAGCTTGCCGGTGCGGGCGAAGCCAGTTTGGACTTCGTCGGCAATCAGCAAAATCCCGTGGGTATCGCACAGGGCACGCAGCGCCTGCATAAAATCGGCGGGCGCGACATTAAACCCGCCCTCACCCTGAACCGGTTCGAGGATAATGGCCGCCACCTGGTCTGGCGCAATATCCGCTTTGAAAATGCGCTCCAGGCTTTTTAACGCTTCCGCCGTGCTGATGCCGTGCAGATCGTTAGGGAACTGTGCGTGGTACACCGAGCCGGGGAACGGGCCGAAGCCCAGCTTGTAGGGTGCGACCTTGCCGGTCAGCGCCATGGTCATAAAGGTGCGGCCATGGAAGGCGCCGCCAAAGGTGATAAGGCCGGGGCGTTTGGTGTACGCGCGGGCAATTTTGACCGCGTTTTCAACCGCTTCTGCGCCCGTCGAGAAGAAGGCGGTCTTGGCGGGTCCGTCAATCGGCACGCGCTGGTTGATGCGTTCGGCAAGCGCCACATAGCCCTCATACGGCACAATCTGGTAGGCCGTGTGGGTGAAGGCGTGGAGTTGTTTTTCGATGGCGGCAATGACTTTTGGATGGCGATGGCCGGTATTCAGCACCGCGATCCCGGCGGCGAAGTCGATGTACTCATTGCCTTCCACGTCCCACACCGTGGCGTTTTCAGCTTTATCGGCATAGAAGTTACACATCACGCCGATGCCGCGCGGCGTCGCCTGTAAACGCCGGTCGTTCAGTTCGTTATTTTTCACCCTGTCCCCCTGAGAAAGTCGCCTGCTTAGCGCATCAGTAAGTGTTTGCCAGGGGGAGGGAATTCGCCAGAGCGGGCGCTAAAAAAACAAAACCCCCGGACTCGCATCCAGGGGTTATCGGTGTACTTCGCTTAGATTACGCTTCGATAGCAGCGCGAAGTTTTTTCATGGCGTTCTTTTCAAGCTGACGGACACGTTCCGCGGAAACGCCGTAGCGGTCGGCCAGCTCCTGCAGCGTGGACTTGTTGTCTTCGTCCAGCCAGCGGGCGCGGATGATATCCTGGCTACGCTCGTCGAGACCTTCCATCGCGAAAGTCAGCTTATTCGCCGCCTGGTCTTCCCAGTTGTCCTCTTCAATACCGTCGGCAAAGTTAGAGGTTTTATCCTGCAGGTACAGGACCGGGGCCATCGGCTGGCTGTCAGAGGCGTCGTCGTCGGAGGACATATCAAAGGTCATGTCCTGCGCGGCCATGCGGGATTCCATCTCACGGACGTCTTTGCTGGATACGCCCAGCTCGCGCGCCACCATTTCGACTTCATCCTGGTTAAACCAGCCCAGACGCTGCTTGGTTTTACGCAGATTGAAGAACAGTTTGCGCTGCGCTTTTGTCGTGGCGACCTTCACAATACGCCAGTTACGCAGGACGTATTCGTGAATTTCTGCTTTGATCCAGTGCACGGCGAAGGAGACCAGTCGCACACCCACTTCCGGGTTGAAGCGACGTACAGCCTTCATCAGGCCGATGTTACCTTCCTGAATCAAGTCCGCCTGCGGCAGGCCGTAGCCCGAATAGTTACGAGCAACGTGAACAACAAAGCGCAGGTGAGACAGGATCAGCGTCTTAGCTGCTTCCAGATCGCCCTGGTAATGCAGCTTTTCAGCAAGCTCCTTTTCTTCCTCGGCCGTTAACATCGGCCAGGTGTTCGCAGCCCGGATGTAAGATTCCAGGTTACCAACAGGGGCTAAAGCTAAAGTTTGCATTTCTTTGGTCATTCATTCCTCTCAATGTTTCTTCTGGTCCAGGCTGTCCCCATCAGGCAACAACCATGCCAAAGCGTTTGAGCAGCGAGATTAGCATTCACACTTTTATCAGACCGTGATTTTATCCACAAGTTCCAGGTGCAACAGTGAATAAATTACGCACAAAATGTGACATGAAGATGATAACAGGGGAAGAGACAACAGGGACGCTTTCCCTGCAGAGCGAACATCTCGGTGCAGGGAAAGATTATATCACGCTTTTATTAGTCGGGAGTAAAGTGGCGTAAATGTTGAACCGTCGCCAGCCATGCGGCTACCCAGCCGATCATGGAGCACACCAGCAGCAACAGCAGGCACTCATCGAACCCTAAGCCACTGATATCAAACTTGGTTCCGAAAACCTGCGCCACTTCAGTCACGGCAGACGAAAGCCGCATCACCAAAATTTCTGACAATATCAGTGAAAGAAATGCGCCGGAAAAACCGAGCAGCGCGCCGCCGTAGAGGAACGGACGGAGGATGAAACCATCCGTTGCGCCAATCAGTTTCTGCACGTTGATGGTATCGCGGCGGGCGAAGATGCTCAGACGCACGCTGTTACCGATGACGAGGAACACCGCCGCCACCATCAGCACGCCTATCATCGCCGACACGCGCCCCACCAGCCCGGTCAGGGCAGCAAGACGGGCGAACCAGCTGTCGTCCATGCGCACTTCATCAATCCCGTTGATACGGGTGATGCGGTCGCGCAGGGTGTTAAGCGAATCGGTACCCTGGAAATCGAGTTTCGGGATCACCACCGCCACGGCGGGCAGCGGGTTCTCTTCCAGCATATCCAGCGCGCCGCCAAAGCCTGACCAGTTGCGGAACTCGCCCAGCGCTTCATCGCGCGAGAGATAGTTAACCTTCTCCACGCCCTGTTCGGCCTGGATTTGCCCGACCACCTGCGCCGCCGCGTTATCGTCGAGCGCTTTATCCAGATAAACGGTGATCTGCGGCGACGGATAATACTGCGACGCTGCCTGGTTAACGTTCTTATAGACCATGTAGCAGACGCTTGGCAGCGTCAGGGAGATGGCGATCACCATCACCGTCAGGAACGTCGCCAGCGGCTTGCTTTTCAGATCCTGCAATGCCCCCTGGAAGGCATAACGCACCTGCTCGTTGAACACGTTGGTCTTGCGGGAAGCCGGTTTTGGCGCCGCTTTCTGGCGCTTTGGCGTATTACGATTGCCGTCACCGCCGCCCTGCGGCTTACGGAAACGGTCAAACCGGTTTCCGAACTGCCGAATCTGGTTCATTGCATCACGCTTGTTCACCGTGGCCTCCGTGCAAATGCCCGTCGCTCAGGGTCAGCATGCGGTACGAACGACGGGAAATGAGCCCAATGTCGTGCGTCGCCATCAATACCGTGACCCCTACGCGGTTGAATTCCTCAAACAGACGCAAAATCCCTTCGGACAGGGCATCGTCCAGGTTACCGGTTGGTTCATCCGCCAGCAGTACGGCAGGCTTGTTCACCACCGCACGGGCGATGCCCACGCGCTGCTGCTCACCGCCGGACAGCTGGATCGGGAAGTTCTTCGCTTTGTCCAGCAGCCCGACCTTATCCAGCGCCGCAGAGACGCGACGGCGGATATCGTCATAGCTGGCGCCGGCAATAATCAGCGGGATAGCGACGTTATCAAAAACGGTGCGATCCATCAGCAGGTGGTGATCCTGGAAAATCATGCCGATCTGACGACGCAGGAACGGCACTTCGCGGTTTTTCAGGCGGCTAATTTCGTGGCCGCTGAAAAAGATTTTCCCGGCGCTGGGCCGTTCGATCCCACAGATAAGCTTGAGCAGGGTACTTTTCCCCGCGCCGGAATGGCCGGTCAGGAATGCCATCTCGCCTGGCTGCAGATGGAACGTTACCCCCTGCAGCGCTTGTCTCCCACCGAGATAGGCCTTGCTGACGTGTTCAAAGCGAATCATTGTTAGTCCTCTCGGGCAAATAATGCCTCAATAAAGTCGTCCGCCTTAAACGGACGCAAATCCTCAATACGCTCGCCCACACCGATGTAACGGATAGGAATGCCGAACTGGTCGGCCACGGAGAAGATCACCCCGCCTTTGGCGGTGCCGTCCAGCTTGGTCAGCGCGATCCCCGTCAGTCCTACCGCTTCATGGAACAGCTTCGCCTGACTGATGGCGTTCTGCCCGGTGCTGGCGTCAATGGTCAGCATAATTTCATGCGGTGCGTCTTCGTCCAGCTTCTTCATGACGCGGACGATTTTCTTCAACTCTTCCATCAGGTGCGATTTGTTCTGCAAACGCCCTGCGGTATCGGCAATCAGCACGTCCACGTTACGCGCCTTCGCCGCCTGGATGGCGTCGAAGATCACGGATGCGGAATCCGCGCCGGTATGCTGGGCAATCACCGGAATGTTGTTGCGCTGGCCCCACACCTGCAGCTGCTCAACCGCCGCTGCACGGAAGGTATCGCCCGCCGCCAGCATCACCGATTTGCCCTGCTGCTCGAACTGACGTGCCAGCTTGCCGATGGTGGTGGTTTTACCTACGCCGTTCACGCCCACCATCAGAATAACAAATGGCGTTTTGCCTTCAATATTAAGCGGTTCGTCAACTTTTGCGAGAATTTCGCCCATCTCGTCTTTCAGCAGGCCGTACAGCGCTTCGGCATCACGCAGCTGTTTGCGGCTCGCCCCTTCGGTCAGGTTGGCGATGATCTTACGGGTGGTTTCCACACCGACGTCCGCAATCAGCAGCTGTTCTTCCAGCTCCTCAAAGAGATCGTCGTCGATCTTCTTGCCGCGGAACAGACTGATAAATCCGGAACCTAAATTTTCTTTGGTTTTGAGCAGGCTACGCTTCAGGCGCGCGAAGAAACCTTCTTTGGTCGGTTTGTCCTGCTCCTGAACGATCTCTTCTTCGGCTTGCAATTCTACCGGCACAACGATAACCGCTTCTTCTGCGGCTTCTGCCGCCAGCGCCTGGGCTTCCAGCTCTTCGTCGGTCAGCTCTGGCTCGCGTGCCGCTTCTTCTTCCACCGCTTCAACAATTTCAACGGTTTCCGCTTCGGCCTGCCACTCTTCAGCAGAAACATCTTCGGCTTTTACCTCTTCCGGCAGCGGCAGCTCTTCGTGCTCAATAACGGCCTGCGGCGCGTGGGTAATGTCTTCGACGACAACCGGCTCTGGCTTCTCGCTTTCCTGAACCTGTTCAGTGACCTCAACCACCTCTTCAGCAAAGGATTCAATCTCTTCTTTGCTGTGCGCCGTTTCTTCCGCGTCGACAACCGCGGCGGTTTCTACAGGCGTTTCAGGCTGCGACTGCTCTTCAACGGCTTGTTGTTCTTCGGTTTTCTGTTCTGTTTCTTGCTCTTTTTCACCGAAGCCCAGCCAGGAAAAGAAGCCACGTTTTTTTTGTTTTGCCATCTGCGACTACACTCCTCGCGGCGCTATATACATGTAAGCTAAAAAAATGATGAAATAGTCTAACACTTTACTTAATTGACATCACCGCCCGCAATCGCAGGCCAATTGTTAACAGAGCTTTCCTGAGATGAAGAAACCCAACCGCGCCCCGGCCGGTCAAATTCGTATTATCGGAGGTCAGTGGCGAGGCCGGAAATTACCGGTGCCGGACAGCCCCGGTTTACGCCCCACTACCGACCGCGTGCGCGAGACGCTGTTTAACTGGCTCGCCCCGTCAATGGTAGACGCCCGCTGCCTGGACTGCTTCGCCGGAAGCGGCGCATTAGGGCTTGAAGCGCTGTCGCGCTATGCCGCCAGCGCCACGCTGCTGGAGATGGAGCGCGGCGTGGCGCAGACGCTGCAGCAAAATCTGGCGACGCTGAAGGCGAGCAACGCCAAAGTGGTCAACACCAACACGCTGAGCTTCCTCGCGCAACAGGGCACACCGCACAACGTGGTGTTCGTCGACCCACCGTTCCGCAAGGGGCTGCTGGAAGAGACGTTATCCCTGCTGGAGCAAAACGGCTGGCTGGCGGATGACGCGCTAATCTATGTAGAAAGCGAAGTGGAGAACGGTTTGCCGCCGGTGCCCGCGCACTGGGATCTGCACCGCGAAAAGGTCGCCGGTCAGGTTGCTTATCGTCTGTATCACCGTCAGGCACAAGGAGGATCCGATGCCGGTACTGATTAACCTGGGACGTTTGCTGATGCTGGGCGTCTGGGCGTTTTTGATTCTGAATCTGGTGCATCCTTTCCCGCGCCCGATGAACATTTTCGTTAACGTGGCGCTGATTTTCACGTCGTTTATGCACGCCCTGCAGATGGTGATGCTGAAAAACGGTCTTCCGAAAGACGGCCCGCAGATGACCGGATGGCAGCAGCTGCGCGTGTTTATTTTCGGCGTGTTTGAACTGCTGGTGTGGATGAAGAAGTTTAAGGCGCAGGTGAAGAAGTAACACCCTCACCCTAACCCTCTCCCAGAGGGAGAGGGGACGATTACACCCTCTCCCTCTGGGAGAGGGCCGGGGTGAGGGGAAAATTACAGCTCCGGTTCAAACCCTTCAAACCGCGATCCTTTATAGTTCAACGTCCCTTTATCCCCCACTGTCAGCTGATGGTACTGCTGCGCCTCCAGGCGGAAGGTCACCTCCAGCCCGCCGGTTTCCGGCTTAAAGCTCGCTTCATAGCGCATGCTGGTTCCAGCGGGCGTCACCTGCTGCTGGCGCGAGCGGCGGTCGTTGAGCGGTTTCTCACGCTTGTTCGTCACCACCACGCGCTTTTGCATCAGCGGCGCGGCGTCGTTATCCGCCTTCTCGCGGCGCTGCTGCACGAAACGGAACGAGGCGGCAATGACGATAATCGCCACCACGACAATGAAAAAAAGCGGCATCTTGCTCATTGATAAATCCCATCAGATTTTGCGGAATTCAGGATACCTTGCCTTCCCCGTCATTGCCAAACGCCCGCCCGCGTCACTACACTGGATCAGAAACTGATTATTCAGCCTCAACAGATACAGGGAGTTAATATGCTTTGGTCATTTATCGCCGTCTGTTTGTCCGCATGGCTTTTTGTCGATGCGTCGTATCGTGGCCCTGCCTGGCAGCGCTGGCTGTTCAAACCCGTCACGCTGCTGCTCCTGCTGCTGCTGGCCTGGCAAGCGCCGATGTTTAACGCCGTCAGCTATCTGGTCCTCGCCGGGCTGTGTGCGTCCCTGATAGGCGATGCGCTGACTCTGCTCCCCCGTCAGCGCCTGCTCTATGCCGTCGGCGCGTTCTTCCTGTCGCATCTGCTTTACACCATCTACTTTGCCAGCCAGATGACGCTCTCCTTCTTCTGGCCGCTGCCGCTGGTGCTGCTGGTGATTGGCGCGCTGTTGATTGCGGTGATTTGGTCGCGTCTGGAAGAGATGCGTTTGCCGGTCTGTACCTTTATCGCCATGACGCTGGTGATGGTGTGGCTTGCAGGCGAGCTGTGGTTCTTCCGTCCGACGTCTCCGGCAATGTCAGCGTTCTTTGGCGCGGCGCTGTTGCTGATCGGGAATATCGTCTGGCTGGGCAGCCACTATCGCCGTCGCTTCCGCGCGGATAACGCGATTGCCGCCGCCTGCTACTTTGCCGGGCACTTCCTGATCGTGCGTTCGCTGTATATTTAAATAAGTCTTGACTCTGGAGTCGACTCCAGAGTGTATGCTGCGGTTAATGAGAAAATTATCATTACCGGAGACTGCCATGTCGACTCCAGAAACATCTAAAAAAGTTCCACAATTCTCGGCACTTAAGCTCAGCCCGGTTCCGCCGAAAGACGACTGCTGCTGCGAAGGCGCGTGCGAAACGCAAACTGAAATGCTGCCTGAAAGCGGCAACCGCTACAGCTGGGTCGTCAACGGCATGGACTGCGCGGCCTGCGCGCGCAAAGTGGAAAACGCGGTGATGCAAGTGCCGGGCGTGAGTCACGTTCAGGTGCTGTTCGCCACCGAAAAACTGCTGGTCAGCGCCGAAAGCGACGTCAGCAAACAGGTTGAAGCCGCCGTCAGCAAGGCGGGCTATACCCTGCGTAGCGAAACGGCCCCCGTCGAAAAAACCTCCTCCCTGAAAGAAAACCTGCCGCTCATTACGCTCATCATCATGATGGCCCTGAGCTGGGGGCTGGAGCAGATTAACCACCCGTTCGGCAATCTGGCGTTTATCGCCACCACGCTGGTCGGGCTGTTCCCGATTGCCCGCCAGGCGCTGCGCCTGATGAAAAGCGGCAGCTGGTTTGCCATCGAAACGCTGATGAGCGTGGCAGCCATCGGCGCGCTGTTCATTGGCGCGACGGCGGAAGCGGCGATGGTGCTGCTGCTGTTCTTAATCGGCGAACGGCTTGAGGGCTGGGCGGCGAGCCGGGCGCGTAAAGGGGTCAGCGCACTGATGGCGCTGAAGCCTGAAACCGCCACACGGGTAAAAAACGGCAATCGTGAAACGGTGGCGATTAATACCCTACGTCCCGGAGACGTGATTGAAGTCGCCGCGGGCGGTCGTTTACCCGCCGACGGCGCGCTGGTTACCGCCACCGCCAGCTTCGACGAGAGCGCCCTGACCGGGGAATCCATTCCGGTAGAACGCGCGGCAGGTGAAAAAGTGCCTGCTGGTGCCACCAGCGTCGACCGTCTGGTGCAGCTGACGGTCCTTTCCGAACCGGGCGACAGCGCCATCGACCGCATCCTCAGGCTGATAGAAGAAGCCGAGGAGCGCCGCGCGCCCGTCGAGCGTTTCATCGACCGTTTTAGCCGGATTTATACCCCTGCCATCATGCTGGTTGCCCTGCTGGTTACTATCGTGCCGCCGCTGGTCTTCGGCGCACCGTGGGAGGGCTGGATCTATAAAGGGCTGACGCTGCTGCTGATCGGCTGCCCGTGCGCACTGGTGATCTCCACGCCTGCGGCGATTACCTCCGGGCTGGCAGCGGCGGCACGTCGCGGGGCGCTGATTAAGGGCGGCGCGGCGCTGGAGCAGCTGAGCCAGGTTCAGCATATCGCGTTCGATAAAACCGGCACGCTGACCGTCGGCAAGCCGCAGGTCACCGGCGTGTATCCGCAGGATATCGGTGAAGATGAACTGCTTACGCTGGCCGCCGCCGTTGAGCAGGGTTCCACTCACCCGCTGGCGCAGGCGATTGTGCGTGAAGCGCAGTCGCGCGGGTTGGCAATTCCGACGGCAACGGCACAGCGGGCGCTGGTCGGGTCGGGGATTGAGGCCACCGTTGACGGTAAAAAGGTGCTGATTGTCGCGGCGGGCAAGTCTTCTCATCCAGAGGTTGAGGCGTTAGAACAGACCGGACAAACTGTCGTGACCCTCATGCAGGACGGCGTCGCGAAAGGGATGCTGGCGCTGCGCGACACCCTGCGCGATGACGCCAAAGAGGCCGTGACGGCGCTGCATCAGCTTGGCGTACAGGGCGTGATCCTGACCGGCGATAATCCGCGCGCGGCGGCGGCAATTGCCGGTGAGCTGGGGCTGGAATTCAAGGCCGGATTGCTGCCCGCAGATAAAGTCCGCGCGGTCACGGAGCTGAACGCCTTCGCCCCGCTGGCGATGGTCGGTGACGGCATTAACGATGCGCCTGCGATGAAGGCGGCAACCATCGGCATTGCAATGGGCAGCGGCACCGACGTGGCGCTGGAGACGGCGGATGCGGCGCTGACCCACAACCGCCTGACCGGGCTGGCGCAGATGATTAGCCTGGCGCGGGCGACGCGCGCCAACATCCGCCAGAACATTGGGATTGCGCTGGGGCTGAAGGGGATATTCCTCGTCACCACCCTGCTCGGCATGACCGGCCTGTGGCTGGCGGTGCTGGCGGATACGGGTGCAACGGTGCTGGTAACGGCAAATGCGTTGCGGTTATTACGTCGGAAATAAAATCGTTATCGAACCGTAGGCCGGGTAAGGCGCAGCCGCCACCCGGCAGTGGGTTGGGTCGGGGTGCGGCCTGATGCCCTCACCCCGACCCTCTCCCACGGGGAGAGGGAGAAGAGCGGCGTCACTGCATCCCTAACACCCCCGGCAACCATAATGAAATCGCCGGGATGTACGTCACCATCCCCAGCACCACCAGCAGCATGCCGTAAAATGGCAGCATGGCGCGCACCACGGTTTCAATCTTCTGCTTGCTCACCGCGCTCGCCACGAACAGCACCGACCCAACCGGCGGGGTGATCAGCCCGATCCCCAGGTTCACCATCATGATCATCCCGAAATGCACTGGGTCGATCCCCAGCGAATTGGTCACCGGCAGCAGCACCGGGGTCAGGATCAGGATGATCGGCGCCATGTCCATCAGCGTGCCAATCAGCAGCAGCATGACGTTGAGGTACATCAGGATCACGTACTTGTTATCGGAGAGCGAGGTGAAGAACTCGGTGATGCGGGTCGGGAGCTGCATGTAGGTCATCACCGCGCCAAAGGCCGCCGCAAAGCCAATCAAAATCATCACGATGGTGACGGTTTTCACCGTCCGGCACAGCAGCTTCGGCAGTTCGCTCCACTTATAATCGCGGTAGATGAACATGGTGACGAAGAACGCCCACAGGCAGGCCACGGCGGCGGATTCGGTTGCCGTGAAGATCCCGGACAATATCCCGCCGAGGATGATCACGACCGTCATCAGCCCCCACAGGGCATCGAGCAATATCTTCAGCGCCTGCTTAAACGGGATTTTCTCGCCTTTCGGGTAGCCGCGCTTATGGGCGAAGCCGAGGCAGAGGATCATCAGACATAACCCTAACAGCAGCCCCGGCAGCACGCCCGCGATAAACAGCGTGGCAATAGAAACCGTCCCGCCCGCGGCCAGCGAGTAAATGACCGAGTTGTGGCTGGGCGGGATCAGAATCGCCTGCACGGAACCGCTGGCCGTTACCGCCGCCGCATATTCCCGCGGGTAGCCCTTCTTCTCCATCTCCGGGATCATCACGCTGCCGATAGAGGCCGTATCCGCCACCGACGAGCCGGAAATTGCGCCGAAGAACGTTGAGGCGACAATATTCACCAGCGACAGCCCGCCGCGAATAAAGCCGACAAACACGTAGGCGAAATTCACCAGCCGTCGGGCAATGCCCCCTTCCGCCATGATCGCCCCGGCAAGGATAAAGAACGGGATCGCCAGCAGGGTAAACTTGTTCACCCCGCTGGTGATTTGGATCATCAGCGCCTCCAGCGGCAGATCGATCCACAACGCCCCCGCCACGGCGCTTAACCCGACGGCGAAAGCCACAGGCATTCCCAGCGCCAGCAGTATGGCGAGGGTGAATAACAAAACGAATGCATCCATTGTTCACCCCTTAACTGTGGTTGCCGATAAGCACGACGGGACGGTTTTCCTGCGAGCCAAACAGCAGGCGTTCAATCACAAACAGGATCAGAATGGCCGACCCGACGGGCAGCGGCAGATAGCTTTCGCCAGAGGTCAGGAGTGGGAACTCCGCGACGGGCTGTTCCCAGAGGTCGACGCACAGCCAGAGGCTGTACCAGAACATCAGGGCGGAGATCAGCAGCATCAGCAGGTCGACCACGCGGGCGCAGAGGTTTTTCAGCATGTCGGGCAGACGGTCGGTGAGCATGTTTACCGCGATGTGCGACCCAGCGCGATACCCTACCGCCGCGCCAATAAAGGTAAAGGTCACCATGCAGATAATAGCGATCGGCTCCGGCCAGGATTCCCCGCGGTTAAGCACGTAGCGCGAGAAGATGCCAATCGGGATAACTATCGTCATGACCAGCAGCGAGACGCCCGCCACGGTCATGGCGAGCAGATACAAACGGTCCATCCACTTCAGGTAGAGTTCGGACATACGTACTCCGTTTTACTGGACGTCAGCGATGGCTTTCATCAGATCCTGATGCTTGTCGCCATACTGTGCGCGCACCGGCTCTGTGGCTTTGATAAACACCGTTTTGTCGATGTCGTGGAACTGCACCCCACCTGCCTTCATTTTCGCCAGCGCCTGGTCGTTATAGGCCTGCCAGAGCTTGCGCTGCTCGAACTGCGCTTCGCGGGCCAGCGTCAGGACCTTTTGCTGCTCGTCGGCGCTGAGCTTGTCCCATTTCACTTTTGAGTAGAGGAGCATTTCCGGGGTGATAAAGTGGCCGCTGAGGGTGTAGTTTTTGGCGACCGGCATGTAGTTGTGGGCGATAAAGGTTGGCGGGTTGTTCTCCGCGCCGTCGATCACCCCGGTCTGCATACCGCTGTAGACTTCGCTCACGCCCATCGCGACCGAGTTTGCCCCCATATCCTTAAGCGTGGCGAGCGCCACCGGGCTACCCTGCACGCGGATTTTTTTCCCTTTCAGATCTTCCGGTTTAACGATCGGCTCTTTGGTGATCAGGTTACGGGTGCCGGAATCCATCCAGCCGAGGAACACCAGCTTCGATTTCGGGTTCGCGGTCAGCTTGTCGCCAATCTGCTTGCCGATATCTCCGTCGATCACCTTGTGCATGTGGTCCTCATCGCGGAAGACATACGGCAGCGTGAAGACTTCGATATCCGGCAGGATGGCGGCAACCGGCGCCATCGAGACGCGGATCATGTCGATAGCCCCCATCTGCGCCTGCTCAATCATCTGCTTTTCATCCCCGAGCACGCCGCCGGGGAAGACTTTGATCTCCAGCTTGCCGTCGGTTTGCTGCTTGAGTTTTTCACCCATGTGCTGAACCGCCACCACGTTCGGGTAGCCTTCGGGGTGTACATCGGCAGCTTTGATGGTTTGAGCAGAAACGGTGCAGGCAAAAGCAGACAGACACAGCGCGGCCAGTAACGGCTTGAGGGTCGTTTTCATCGGGTCAACTCCAGGGTAGTGAGATAAGCGTTAAAACGGCGTTTTATTTTTATACGCTTAAAAATTAGACTACGGCTGGAAAAGCGGAGGTGAAGCGCCTCACAAAAGCGCGAAAATTTGAAACGATGGTTTAGAAAGGTTTTCCCCTCTCCCCGTGGGAGAGGGTCGGGGTGAGGGCATCTTGCCGCACTTACCCCTTACGAATCACATACCGGTACGGCAGCGTTTCGGTCTGCTGCGCCACCAGCTCATGCTCCATAAAGGTACAAAAGCCGGGAATATCGCGGGTGGTGGCCGGATCGTCTGCGATGATCAGCAGCGTTTCACCGGTCTGCATAGTGCGCACAGTTTTGCGCACCATCATTACCGGCTCCGGGCAGCGGAGGCCCTGAGCGTCAAGGGTGTGGTCTGGGCTGGAAAACAGGTCGGTCATGGTCTTCTCGATCAAAATAAAACGGCTGTAGTTTACGCCCGGTTGCCGCCAATGCAAACCAGGTTAACGGTTGCGTGAAAATTAGCCATTGCAAAGTCCCGTCAAAGCAGTATCATGCGGCGGTTTTTATTGGGTTCCCTCACCCCAACGTATAAAAAGGTCACAATATGACGCAGTTTTCTCAATCACAGCGCGTAAAAGCGTTGTTCTGGCTTTCGCTTTTTCATCTGCTGGTGATCACTTCCAGCAACTATCTGGTGCAGCTCCCGATCTCCATTTTTGGTTTCCATACCACCTGGGGCGCGTTCAGTTTTCCGTTTATTTTCCTCGCCACCGATCTGACCGTGCGAATCTTTGGCGCACCGCTGGCGCGTTGCATTATTTTCGCGGTGATGCTCCCGGCGCTGTTCGTGTCGTATGTGATCTCTTCTCTGTTCTACATGGGAAGCTGGCAGGGTTTTGAGGCGCTGACGCACTTCAACCTCTTTGTCGCCCGTATCGCCGCCGCCAGCTTTATGGCCTACGCGCTGGGGCAGATCCTCGACGTTCACGTGTTTAACCGCCTGCGTCAAAATCACCGCTGGTGGATGGCGCCTACGGCCTCCACGCTGTTCGGAAACGTGAGCGATACGCTGGCCTTCTTCTTCATCGCCTTCTGGCGTAGCCCGGATGCGTTCATGGCCGAACACTGGATGGAAATCGCCCTGGTGGACTACTGCTTCAAGGTGCTTATCAGTATTGTATTCTTCCTGCCGATGTACGGCGTGCTGCTGAATATGCTGCTGAAAAGGCTGGCAGATAAATCTGAAATCACCGCATTGCAGGCAGGTTAAAGGTTCGCTTTATCAGTTGTGATAAGATGAGCGAATGAGCCGCTATGGCCGTTTATCGAAAGGAAGAAGTCAATGCGCAATCTGGTTAAATATGTCGGGATTGGCCTGCTGGTTGTTGGCCTTGCAGCCTGTGATAACAGCGACACCAAAACGCCTGCACAGGGCGCGTCCGCAGAGAGCAACGCGACCGGGCAGCCGGTAAGCCTGCTGGACGGCAAACTCAGTTTCTCTCTGCCAGCGGATATGACCGATCAGAGCGGCAAGCTGGGTACCCAGGCGAACAACATGCACGTGTATTCCGACGCAACCGGTCAGAAAGCGGTCATTGTGATTGTGGGTGACGACACCACTGAAGCGCTGAGCGTGTTGTCCAAACGTCTGGAAGATCAGCAGCGTAGCCGCGACCCGCAGCTGCAGGTGGTGACCAATAAGTCTATCGAACTCAAAGGCCACACGCTGCAACAGCTGGACAGCATTATCTCTGCGAAAGGCCAGACCGCTTACTCTTCCGTGGTACTGGGTAAAGTTGATAACAAACTGCTGACCCTGCAAATCACGCTGCCTGCGGAAGACCAGCAGAAAGCGCAGACTGCCGCAGAAAACATCATTAACACCCTCGTGATTCAGTAATCTTTCACGAGGATGACGTGGCCTCCGGTGCGTGCACCGGGGGCCATTTTTTTAGCCGCCACGTCAGCATCAGCGCCAGCACCACTAAACCTGCCGCCGCCAGATAGATAACGGGCACGCCAGCCCAGGCCATCACCAGCCCTGCCAGCGGCCCGGTGATCCCCAGCGACATATCCATAAACACTGTATAGGTGGCGAGCGCGGCCCCCTGATTTTGCTGCGGCACGGCTTTCACCGCCACCACGCCCAGCGCCGGGAAGACCAGCGAGAAGCCCGCCCCCGCAAGAAAGACGCCGATTTTCGCCATCCACGGCGCAGTGGCGATCCCGGTCAGCAGCAGCCCGACGATTTCGACCGCAAAGCAGATCATCGCCACGTTCAGCCCGCCCAGACGGTTAATGCCGTTCGGGAAGAGCAGACGCGCGCCGACAAACGCACAGCTAAACAGGGTTAAGGCAAAGGCCGCGCCGTCCCAGCCTTTGGCGTCGTAAAACAGGGTGATGAAGGTGGCGATCACTCCAAAGCCGGTGGTCGCCAGCGCCAGTGCCATCCCGTATGGCCAGACGCGCCCCAGCACCGCGCGAAACGGCAGCGGCTTGCCCTTGCTGGCTTTCACTTTCGGACGCGGCAGCGCCAGCAGGATCGCCAGCAGCGCAACCGCCATAATGGTGAGGGACAGGCCGTACAGACCGCCCCAGGCGTAACACACCACCCCAAGCGGCGCGCCAATCGCCATGGCGCCGTAGGTGACAATCCCGTTCCAGGAGATCACCCGCCCGATGTGCGATGCGCCGACGACGCCCACGCCCCAAAGCGTGGAACCCGTACCTGCCAGGCTTTGCCCAATGCCCAGAATCACGCGGCCCAGGCACAGCAGCACCAGACTGACCAGCGGCCACTGGCTGGCGGTGGCCGCCAGAAAGTACCCCAGCCCGCTCAGAAAGCAGCCACACAGTCCCACGACAACAATGCTCTTCGGCCCAAACAGATCGGCGTAACGTCCCGCATGGGGGCGGCTTATCAACGTCGCAAAGTATTGCAGGCTAATGACCAGCCCCGCCCAGAAGGCGCTAAAGCCCATCACGTCATGAACGTAGCCCGGTAGGATCGCCAGCGGCAGGCCAATCGTCAGATAGCTGGCGAAGTTAAAAATCACAACAGAAACAATGCGCAGATTGAGGCGTACTCCGCTCAGTGCCGGTTCGGCGGAAGGTTCGGGCATGGGTTTAACCTGGATTTTTGCAACAGTGTTTCACTATTACCATGAAGAGAGATGAAAATCAGCAGTGACTTTCAGAGTAACACCCCAGACGAAGGGGATCCGGCGCACTACAATAAACAAGCCCCCCGAAAAAGGAATTCGTATGACCGCCAGCCCGCCCGATAAAGCAGGACTTCACATTTTGTTAAAACTCGCCTGTCTGGTCGTGATCCTCGCAGGTATCCACGCTGCGGCTGATATCATCGTTCAGCTGTTACTGGCGCTCTTTTTTGCCATTGTGCTCAACCCGCTGGTGACCTGGTTTTTACGCCGCGGCGTCAGCCGCCCGGTGGCGATTACTATCGTCGTCATCGTCATGCTGATTGTTCTGACGGCGCTGTTTGGCGTGCTGGCTGCCTCCCTGAGTGAATTCTCGACCATGCTGCCGCAATACAACAAAGCCCTCACCCGCAAGCTGGTTGATTTGCAGGAGATGATGCCGTTTATCAACCTGCATATTTCGCCAGAACGGATGCTGCGCCGGATGGATTCAGAGAAGGTGATGACCTACGCCACCACGCTGATGACCGGCCTTTCCGGTGCGATGGCCAGCATTCTGCTGCTGGTGATGACGGTGGTGTTTATGCTGTTCGAAGTCCGCCACGTGCCCTACAAACTGCGCTTTGCGCTGAACAATCCGCAAATTCACATTGCCGGTTTGCACCGCGCATTAAAGGGCGTCACCAAGTATCTGGCGCTGAAAACATTATTAAGCCTGTGGACCGGAATCATCGTCTGGCTGGGGCTGATGCTAATGGGCGTGCAGTTTGCGCTGATGTGGGGCGTGCTGGCGTTTCTGTTAAACTACGTGCCCAACATTGGCGCGGTGCTCTCCGCCGTGCCGCCCATGATCCAGGCCTTCCTGTTTAACGGGTTTTACGAATGCATGCTGGTCGGGGCGCTTTTCCTTGTCGTGCATATGGTGCTGGGGAATATTCTCGAGCCGCGCATGTTGGGCCACCGCCTAGGCATGTCGACGCTGGTGGTGTTTTTATCGTTACTGATCTGGGGCTGGCTGCTGGGTCCCGTCGGAATGTTGCTGTCGGTACCGCTCACCAGCGTCTGTAAAATTTGGATGGAGACCACCAAAGGCGGCAGTAAACTCGCCATTCTGCTGGGTCCAGGTCGACCAAAAAGCCGGTTGCCGGGCTAATCGCAGGGAAAGGGCTAAAAGAGACGTTTATTCGCATGCGCGCCAACAACATTGTACGATGTGCGCAGCTCATCGCGCTTGCGAAGAATAAGTCACAGAAACAGGTTTATCGCGGACGCGCGTAGATGAAATTTACACTCTCAATTATCGACTGGCAGGCACGAGCGCCAGGACTGGGCGATGCCGCTGCGTGGCAGGACTGGTCACGCCAGTCTGACGCTATCGACCCCGCCGCGCCGCTGGCAAAACTGACCGACCTGCCGATGATGACCGCGCGCCGCCTCAACTCTGGCAGCAGGCTGGCGGTGGATATCGGCCTCGCGATGCTGCGAAAGCACCAGATTGACGCCGTCGTCTACAGCAGTCGCCACGGTGAACTGGAGCGCAATTACCGTATTCTGCAGGCGCTGGCGGCGGAAGAACCTGTTTCTCCCACGGATTTTGCCATGTCGGTCCACAATGCTGCCGTCGGGAATCTCACAATCGCCGCGCGTCAGCCGATTGTCTCCTCGTCGGTCTCCGCCGGTATGGATACCTTCCAGCAAGGTTTGTGTGAAGTATTAAGCCTGCTCCATGCGGGCTATTCCCGCGTGCTGCTGGTCGATTTTGACGGCGTCCTGCCTGCGTTTTATCACGCCGGGCTGCCGCCGCAGATGCCCGTCTGGCCGTATGCCCTGGCGCTGGTGATTGAAGCCGGCGATCTGCTCTGCTGCGAAACGCGTGGCGGCAGTGAAGGTGAAGAGCCCGCGCTGCCGCAAAGCCTCCAGTTCCTGCGCCATTACCTGAACGACGCGCCGCAATTTACCCTCTCTGGTGAACGTCTCCAGTGGCAATGGACGCGCAAATGAGCGGACTGACTTCGCGTCTCGACAGGTTATGGCGCATGACGATGACCGGATTCTGCTTCGCGCTGTTCGGCCTCGGCGGGCTGCTGCTGTCGCTGGTGTGGTTTAACCTGCTGCTGGTTATTCAGCGCGATCGCGCGAAGCGCCGCCAGCTGGCCCGCCGCAGCATTTCCGCCAGTTTTCGCCTGTTTCTCGCGGTGGTACGGGGAGTGGGTGTACTGGATTACCGCTTCAACAACCTCGACGTGCTGCGTGCGGAGCGCGGCTGTCTGGTGATAGCCAACCACCCTTCGCTGCTGGACTACGTGTTCCTGGCGTCGGTCATGAACGAAACCGACTGCCTGGTGAAAAGCGCCCTACTGCGTAACCCGTTTGTCAGCGGGGTGATCCGCGCCGCGGATTATCTGATCAACAGCGAAGCTGAAACCCTGCTCTCCGCCAGCCAGCAGCGTCTGGCACAGGGCGATACGCTGCTCATATTCCCGGAAGGGACCCGCACGCGCGTTGGCGAAGCCATAACGCTGCAGCGCGGGGCGGCTAACATCGCCGTTCGCTGCAATAGCGCTGTGCGTGTGGTGGTGATCCACTGCAGCGAACGCATGCTGGATAAGCAAAGCAGCTGGTACAACGTTCCGCCCAACAAACCTTTTTTTACCGTGGATGTTCGCGAACGCATCAACATTCATGATTTTTACGATGCGAGCCAGCACGAACCTGCGCTGGCGGCAAGGCAGTTAAACCGGCATATGCAGCATCAGTTAACAACCGGTCTTCAATCTTTGTCAGGAACGAAAGATGCAAGCGCTCTATCTTGAAATTAAGAATCTCATTATCTCTACGCTGAATCTGGAAGAACTTACGCCAGAGGATATCGATACTGACGCCCCGCTGTTTGGCGACGGGCTGGGTCTGGACTCGATAGATGCCCTGGAACTGGGGCTGGCTGTGAAAAATCAGTATGGCGTAGTGCTTTCTGCCGAAAGCGACGAGATGCGTCAGCACTTCTATTCCGTTGCCACGCTCGCGGCTTTTATCCATCAACAACGCGCCTGAGAATTTACCCGCTATGACTAACCAGGAAATGATTTATCAGGAAGTCTCTGCGCTTCTTATTACGCTGTTTGAAGTCGCCCCCGAGGACATCACCCCGGAAGCGCGCCTGTACGACGATCTGGATCTCGACAGCATTGATGCCGTTGACATGGTGGTTCACCTGCAGAAGAAGACGGGCCATAAAATCAAGCCTGACACCTTCAAAGCGGTGCGTACCGTCCAGGACGTGGTCGACGTTGTGGAACAGCTTCAGCGCGAAGCGTAACGTGCCTGCGATTCCATTCATCCCGATACTGACGGGGTTGATGCTGCTGGCATGGCCTTTTCTGATTGGCTTCGGGCTGGCAAACAACAATTTGCACGGGATACTGCCCGTGATAGCGCTTGTGCTGCTGTTGCGGGTCTGGCAGGTGCGCCGTCAGAGCGGCCCTCTGCGCAACATGATCCTGGGCGTTGCCCTCACAGGCGTGGCGCTGTGCGCGGCGAGCTATGTGCTGCACGCTCACCAGTGGGTGTTGTTTTATCCGGTAGTCGTTAATCTGGTGATGCTGGTGGTGTTTGGCGGATCGCTGTGGACAACCATGCCGATGGTAGAACGATTTGCGCGGCTGCGTGAGCCCACTCTCTCGCCCACCGGCATCCGCTACACTCGCATCGTTACCCGGGTGTGGTGCGGCTTTTTTATCGGCAACGGCACGATGGCGCTGTTTACCGTGTTGCACGCCGACATACACCTGTGGACGCTGTGGAACGGCATGATTGCCTACATCCTGATGGGCACGCTGATGGCCTGCGAGTGGCTGGTGCGACAACGGGTAATGAAAAAAGATGCATAAACCGCTTCCGCTCAGCCAGTGGCTCAGTGCGCCCCGCCCTGACGATACGCCGATAGCCTGGCGCGACGATGGCGTCTGGACGCTCGGCGATCTGCGTCACGACGTGACGCAGCTGGTTAACACGCTGCGTCAGGAAGAGGGCGAGCGCTGGGCGCTGTGCGTTGAAAACGGCTATCTGTTTACGGTCGCCCTGCTGGCGACGCTGCACGCGGGTAAAACGCCCGTGCTACCCGGGCACAGCCGGGCTGCACAGCTTAACGAACAGCGGGACTTGTTCAGCGGCGTCCTGAGTGACACAGCGCTTGCCTTTTCAGGGCGACAGCGGTTGGTAGCCTCCACCCCGCGCACAGACAACGGCTTTTCCCCGCTGCCAGCCATAGACGATACGCGCGCCATCGAGCTTTTCACCTCCGGCTCCACCGGCGCGCCGCAGCGGGTGGTTAAGCCGATTATCAGTCTGGATCGCGAAGTCCGCTTGCTGGCGGAACAGTTTGGCGATCGTCTTGCGGGCTGCCATGTTGTCGCCTCCGTGGTGCTGCACCACCTGTATGGCCTGACGTTTCGTGTCGTCTTGCCCATGGCGCTCGGCCTGCCGTCACAGACCAGGCTGCTCAACTATGCCGAGCAACTCTCAGCCCTGCCCCACGACAAACGCTATCTTTTTATCAGCAGCCCGGCCTTCCTCAAGCGCCTGGATACAGCACTGACGCCGCCCCCCGTTGCCCTGCTCATTTCCGCAGGTGGCGTATTGCCCTGGCGGGATATCACCGCGTTTCAGGGTTGGCTCAACCTCTGGCCCGATGAAATCTACGGCAGTACCGAAACGGGAGTCATGGCCTGGCGTCACCGTCAGGATGAGACAACGCGCTGGCAGCCGTTCCCCGGCGTGACGTTTCACGACGGTCGCGTCACGTCGCCGCTGATCCACGAGCCGGAAGGCGTCGTGCTGGATGACAATTTACACTTCGCGGCCGACGGGCAGTTCAGCATCGTTGGCCGCCGTGGGCGGGTGGTCAAAATCGAAGACAAACGCATTTCGCTCGATGAAATTGAGCAGCGGCTGCTGGCGCTGGACGGCATCTGCGACGCCGCCGCGCTGGCGGTGACGCGCGGGGGACGTCAGGGCATTGGCGTGCTGCTGGTGCTCAGTGACGACGCGCGAATGCACAGAGAAAGCGTGGGGAAAAATGCCCAGGAATCCGCCTGGCGCCGCGCCCTTCGCCCCTGCCTTGAACCGGTTGCCGTGCCCCGCTACTGGCGGATCGTCGATGAAATCCCGGTCAACAGCATGAACAAGCGTGTGACTGCGCAGCTACAGGAGTTATTTCATGAAGATCCATGAAATCGAACGCCGCCAGCCCGATGCGACGCATCTGGAGATCGACCTCTATCTGGATCCGGCCCTGCTCTGGTTTAAGGGGCATTTCGCCGTTCAGCCCTTGCTCCCCGGCGTGGCGCAGCTCGACTGGGTAATGGACTACGCCACCACGCTGCTGGCTCCGGGCTACCGTTTTCACAGCATTCAGAACGTGAAGTTCGCGGCCCCGCTGCTGCCGGAGAACAGGGTGACGCTGCTCCTGGCCTGGCAGCCCGAACGCCAGATGCTGACCTTCAGCTACCAGCGCCATGCCGGTGACGAACGCCATACTGCCAGCAGCGGGAAGATTCGCCTATGTCAGTAACCTTCCGCCCCTGCGTGCTGATCCCGTGCTACAACCACGGGGCGATGATGGCCTCGGTGCTGGCGCGCCTCGCGCCCTTCGATCTACCCTGTCTGGTGGTGGACGACGGCAGCGATGAACCCACGCGCCGCACGCTTGACGATCTTGCTGCGCGCCATCCGCAGCTCACGCTGCTGCGGCTGGCAGAAAACAGCGGGAAAGGGGCGGCAGTCATGCAGGGTTTGCAAGCCTGTGCAGAGCGCGGCTTCACCCACGCGATTCAGGTGGACGCCGACGGTCAACACGCTATCGAAGACATTCCCAAACTGCTGGCGCTGGCGGAGCGCCACCCTGAGGCGTTAATTTCCGGCAGACCCGTTTACGATGACTCCATTCCCCGTTCGCGCCTGTACGGACGCTGGATAACGCACGTCTGGGTGTGGATTGAAACCCTGTCGCTGCAGCTAAAAGACAGCATGTGCGGCTTTCGGGTCTACCCCATCGCGCCGGTGCTGCGGCTTGCCGCGCGCACGCCGCTCGGTAAACGGATGGATTTTGATACCGAAGTGATGGTGCGGCTCTACTGGCAGGGCAACACCAGCTATTTTCTGCCCACCCGCGTGACCTATCCGCCGGACGGGCTATCCCATTTCGATGCGCTAAAGGACAACCTGCGCATCTCGCTGATGCATACCCGCCTGTTCTTCGGCATGCTGCCGCGCATTCCCGCTCTGCTGATGCGCCGCCGCACGCAGCACTGGGCGCAGCACTGGGCGCAGCAGCAGGAGGTGAAAGGGCTGTGGGGAATGCGTCTGATGCTGCGCGTCTGGCAGCTGCTGGGGCGTAACGCCTTTACCATCCTGCTGTGGCCGGTCACCGCCGTATACTGGCTGACCGCCCGTTCTGCGCGCCAGGCGTCACGGCAATGGCTGACGCGCGTAAAGCAGGTGATGGCGCAGCGGCAGATGCCTCAGCCTCCCCGCCTGCACAGCTTTTTCCACTTCCTGCGTTTTGGTCAGGCCATGCTCAACAAAGTGGCCAGCTGGCGCGGCGAAATGAAGCTCGATCGCGATCTGGTCTTTGCACCGGGTGCGCAGGCGGCGCTGGGTCTGGACGATCCGCAGGGCAAACTGCTGCTCGCCTCGCATCTTGGCGACGTGGAGGCCTGTCGGGCGCTGGCGCAGCGCGAAGGGGGGAAAACCATCAACGCGCTGGTCTTCAGCGATAACGCCAAACGCTTTAAGCAGGTGATGGAAGAGATGGCCCCGCAGGCAGGCATTCACCTGATGCCCGTGACCGACATCGGCCCGGATACCGCCATCCTCATCAAAGAGAAGCTGGATCGCGGCGAATGGGTCGCCATTGTGGGCGACCGCATCGCCGTCACGCCGCAGCGCGGCGGCAGCTGGCGCGTGATATGGAGCGACTTTATGGGCCAGCCCGCGCCGTTCCCGCAGGGGCCGTTTATCCTGGCGTCTATTTTGCGCTGCCCGGTGGTGCTGATTTTTGCCCTCTGCCAGCAGGGGAAACTGACCCTGCACTGCGAGCCCTTTGCCGACCCGCTGCTGCTGCCGCGCGGCGAACGCCAGCAGGCGCTGCAGCAGACCGTCGATCGCTATGCGCAGCGGCTGGAACATTACGCCCTCATGTCGCCGCTCGACTGGTTTAATTTTTTCGATTTCTGGCAGCTGCCAGAGGTCAACGAGAAGGAGTAAAGGGTGCTGACCGATCCCCGCTTTACGGCTGAAGTTGAGATCACCGTGCCGTTCCACGACGTCGATATGATGGGCGTGGTCTGGCACGGCAACTATTTCCGCTACTTTGAGATCGCCCGCGAGGCGCTGCTTAACCAGTTTAATTACGGCTATCGCCAGATGAAGGCCTCCGGCTACGTCTGGCCGGTGGTGGACACCCGCGTGAAATACCGCGACGCGGTGACGTTCGAGCAGCGCATCCGCGTGCGCGCCCACATTGAAGAATATGAAAACCGCCTGCGCATCGCCTATCAAATCTTCGACGCGCAAACCGGGAAACGCACCACCACCGGCTACACCATTCAGGTGGCGGTGGATGAAGCCAGCCGGGAGATGTGCTTTGTCAGCCCGGCTATTCTGTTTGAACGTATGGGGATCGCGCCATGAAATGGATACCGCTTCTCGCCCTGCTGATGAGCCCGCTGGTCAGCGCGATCACGCTGGACGAACTGCAGCAGCGCTTTGCGGAACAGCCGGTGGTGCGTGCGCACTTCGAGCAAACCCGCACCATCAGGGACATGCCACAGCCGCTGCGCTCGCAGGGGGAGATGCTGATCGCCCGCGACAGCGGCCTGCTGTGGGATCAAAAAGCGCCGTTTCCGATGACGCTGCTGCTGGACGACAGGCGGATGGTGCAGATCGTTAACGGCCAACCGCCGCAAACCCTCACAGCCGACAATAACCCTCAGATGTTCCAGTTCAACCACCTGCTGCGGGCGCTGTTTCAGGCCGACCGCAAGGCGCTCGAAGAGAACTTCCGCATCGATTTTAAAGACCAGGGGGAAGGCCGCTGGTCGCTGGTGCTGACGCCTGTGACCACGCCGCTGGACAAGATTTTCGCCACCCTCGATTTGCGCGGTGCCGCGTACCTGGAATCGATTCGACTGAACGATAAGCAGGGCGACACGACCGATATCGCCCTGTCCCGCCACCAACTGACGCCCGCCAGCCTGACCGATGCCGAACGCCAACGCTTTGCCGCACCGTAAATCCCTGCGCCCGGCGCTGCTGTGGGCCACGGTATGCCTGATCCTGTTGGGCGTGCTGCTCACGCTGCTGCCCGGCGCGCGGCTGAACAGCAGCGTACTGGCGATGTTGCCGAAACAGACGCTCGGGGCGATGCCCCCGGCGCTCAACGACGGATTTATGCAGCGTCTCGACCGCCAGCTCGTCTGGCTGGTCAGCCCCGGCAAAAAGCCAGACCCGCGCGTGGCGCAGCAATGGCTGGAACTGCTGCAGCGCAGTCACGCATTGAATGTGGTGAAAGGGCCAATGGACGCCGCCGGGCAAAAAGCCTGGGGGGATTTCTTCTGGCAGCACCGTAACGGCCTGATCGATCCCGCCACCCGGGCGCGCCTGCAACACGGCGGGGACGCGCAGGCCCGGTGGATCCTGTCCCAGCTCTATTCCGCCTTTTCCGGCGTGAGCGGCAAGGAGCTGCAAAACGATCCGCTGATGCTGATGCGCGGCTCACAGCTCGCCCTCGCTCAAAACGGCCAGAAAATGCAGCTGATGGACGGCTGGCTGGTCACCAAAGATGATGCCGGAAACTACTGGTATCTGCTGCACGGCGAACTGGCGGGGTCGTCGTTCGATATGCAACAAACCCACCGGCTGGTCACCACCCTTAAGGCGCTGAAAGAGACGCTGAAAACGCACTACCCGCAGGCGCAGCTGCTCTCTCGCGGCACGGTGTTTTACAGCGATTATGCCAGCCAGCAGGCCAAACGGGATATTTCCACGCTCGGCGTCGCCACGGTGCTCGGGGTGATCCTGCTGATTGTGGTGGTGTTCCGCTCCGTGCGCCCGCTGCTGTTGAGCATGCTCTCCATTGCCATCGGCGCGCTGGCGGGCACGGTATTTACGCTGCTGCTGTTTGGCGAGCTGCACCTGATGACGCTGGTGATGAGCATGAGCATCATCGGTATTTCGGCAGATTATACGCTTTACTACCTCACGGAGCGGATGGTGCACGGCGCTGACGACTCGCCCTGGCAAAGCCTGTCGAAGGTACGCAATGCGCTGCTGCTGGCGTTGCTCACCACCGTCGTCGCCTACCTGATGATGATGCTGGCCCCCTTCCCCGGCATCCGCCAGATGGCGGTGTTTGCCGCAGCGGGGCTGAGCGCCTCGTGCCTGACGGTGATTTTCTGGCATCCGTGGTTGTGCCAAAGAATGCCGGTTCGCCCGATTCCCGCGAAAGGTTTTTTGCTGCGCTGGCTGAACGCCTGGCGTAGCAGCAAAACCCTGTCCGTGGGGCTGCCGCTGGCGCTGGCGCTGATTTCCGCCATCGGGATAGGCAGCTTACGGGTCGACGACGATATCGCCCAGCTTCAGGCGCTGCCGAAAGACATTCTGGCACAGGAAAAAACCATTACCGCCCTGACCGGGCAGAGCGTCGACCAAAAGTGGTTTGTGGTGTACGGCGCGTCGGCTCAGCAAACGCTGGAGCGGCTGGAGGCCTTTACCCCGGCGCTGGCGCAGGCGCAAAAAGCGGGCGATATGGCCCACTGGCGCACCCTGCCGCTGAACTCGCTGGCGCGTCAGAAAAGCGATCTGCAGCTTCTGCACAACGCCGCGCCTGCGGTGACAACAATGTTGAAAAGCGCGGGGCTGAACAGCGTCACACCCAATCTGGACGCGATGCCGGTTAGCGTTGAGGCCTGGCTCGCCAGCCCGGTCAGCGAAGGCTGGCGGCTGCTGTGGCTGACGTTGCCCAACGGCGAAAGCGGCGTACTGGTCCCGGTGGATGGCGTGAAAAACAGCGCGGCGCTCGGCAAACTGGCGGCCAGCCATGAGGGCGTTGCCTGGGTCGACCGCAAAGCCAGCTTCGACAGCCTGTTTACGCTCTACCGTTCGCTGCTGACGGGCTTACTGTTCGTGGCGCTGGCGGTGATTGCCTGCGGCGCGATGGTGCGCCTCGGCTGGCGCAAAGGAGCGATCAGCCTGGTGCCCTCCCTGCTCTCGCTCAGCTGCGGGCTGGCGGCGCTGGCCGTCGCGGGCCATCCGGTGAACCTGTTTTCGCTGCTGGCGCTGGTGCTGGTGCTCGGGATTGGCATCAACTACACGCTGTTTTTCAGCAACCCACGCGGAACGCCCCTGACCGCTATGCTGGCGATTACGCTTGCCATGATGACCACGCTGCTGACGCTGGGCATGCTGGTGTTCAGCACCACCCAGGCCATCAGCAGCTTTGGCATTGTGCTGGTGAGCGGTATTTTCACCGCCTTCCTGCTCGCCCCGCTGGCGATGCCGACGACGAAAGAGAGAATACGATGATCCGATTTTACCGCCTGGCGATATGTCTTCTGGCGCTGCTGCTGGCAGGGTGTAGCCATTCGCCGAACCGAGATGACGCACGGCCCGAGGCCTGGCTCCAGCCGGGCACCCGCGTGACGCTGCCGCCGCCGGGTATCACCCCGGCCATTAGCTCGCAGCAGCTGCTGACCGGCAGGTTCAACGGACACACCCAGTCGCTGCTGGTGATGCTGAATGCAGACGAGCATAAGGTGACGCTGGCCGGCCTCTCCTCCGTGGGGATCCGTCTGTTCATCGCGACGTATGACAATACCGGTATCCATACCGAACAGTCGGTTGTGGCGCCGGAGCTGCCGCCCGCCAGCCAGGTACTGGCGGACGTGATGCTCAGCCACTGGCCGCTCAGCGCCTGGCAGCCGCAGTTGCCGAAAGGCTGGACGCTGAACGATACTGACAACAGACGCGAGCTGCGCAACCCCGACGGCAAGCTGGTCACGGAGATTGTCTACCTGCAACGCAAAGGCAAACGTGAGCCGATTAGCATCGAGCAGCATGTTTTTAACTACCACATCACCATTCGATATCTGGGTGACTGAGATGATCTACCTTTCTGCCGTTGGCATGGTCAACGCCCTGGGTAACTCGGCTGATGAGATTGCGGCAAATCTGACCGCAGGCGTTGCGCCGGGGATGCGTCACCGCGCAGGCTGGCTGCAGGGCGTGCCGGATGCGGTGCTGGGCGGCGTGGAAGGCGAGCTGCCGTCAATACCGGACCACCTGTCGGCGCATCGCAGCCGTAACAACCAGCTGTTACTGGCAGCGCTGGCGCAGATCCAGCCTGCCGTCGATGCGGCCATCGCGCGCGTGGGACGCGACCGTGTGGCGGTGGTGCTTGGCACCAGCACGTCCGGACTGGACGAAGGTGACGCGTACGTGCGCCTCTCTCAGAACGGCGAGGACAGCCCGCAGTGGCAATACCCGCAGCAGGAGCTGGGCGATCCGTCGCGCTTTCTCGCCAGCTGGCTTGAGCTGGACGGCCCGGCATATACCCTCTCGACCGCCTGCTCCTCCAGCGCGCGGGCAATCATCAGCGGTTGTCGTTTGATCAACGCCGGACTGGTGGATGTCGCCATTGTGGGCGGTGCCGACAGCCTGAGCCGCATGCCGGTTAACGGGTTTAACAGCCTGGAGTCCCTCTCGCCAACCCAGTGCGAACCCTTTGGCCGTGACCGCCGGGGGATCACCATTGGTGAAGCGGCGGCGCTGATGGTGCTAACCCGCAAGCCGGGAGAGATCGCGCTGCTGGGCGCGGGTGAATCCAGCGATGCGTATCATATTTCCGCGCCGCACCCGCAGGGTGAAGGGGCCATCCGCGCCATCACGCAGGCGCTGAACGAGGCGGGCATGACGGCGGATGATATCGGCTATATCAACCTGCACGGCACCGCCACGCCGCTTAACGATCGCATTGAGGCGCAGGTTATCCACGATCTGTTTGGCGAACGCGTGCCGTGCAGTTCCACCAAACATCTGACCGGCCACACGCTGGGCGCCGCCGGGATCACCGAGGCCGCGCTAAGCTGGCTGATCCTGACCCGCAACCTGCCGCTGCCGCCGCAGGATTTTTCCCGCTACGCGCAGGACGACACGCTGCCCGCCTGCGGACTGCTGCACGCGCCTGCCCCGCTGAAAAAACCGGCGATCCTGTCGAACTCGTTCGCGTTTGGCGGCAACAACGCCAGCCTTCTGCTGGGGAGAGTGTGATGAAATATTTATCCCCCGCCGAGTACCTTCCTCACGACGCGCCCATGATGCTGCTGGAGACCGTCGAGAGCGTCACCGACAATGGCGCAGCGTGCAGCGTCACGGTGAGCGGGCACGGCGTGCTCGCCCCGTTTCTGAACGCCGACGGCGACCTGCCGGGCTGGTTTGCGCTGGAGCTGATGGCGCAGACCGTCGGCGTCTGGTCTGAGTGGCATCGCCTGCAAAAAGGGCTGCCGCACAGCCCGCTGGGCATGGTGCTGGGCGCGCGTGAACTGGTATGCACCGCAGGGCTGTTTATCGCAGGCACCACGCTGACTATCACCATCGAACGGCTGATGCAGGATGAACGCTTTGGCAGCTTCGAATGCGTCATCCACGCGGATAACGCCTCCCTTGCCACGGGCCGGGTGAACACCTTCCAGCCGAGCGAAGAAGAATTAACATCACTTTTCAATCAGGGAACGCCATCATGAGATCCGTACTGGTCACCGGTGCCAGCAAAGGCATTGGCCGCGCTATTGCCCTTCAGCTTGCGGCTGACGGTTTCACCGTGGGCGTGCATTACCACCTCGATGCCGCTGGCGCACAGGAGACACTCGACGCGATTGTTCAGGCGGGCGGCACGGGCCGTTTACTTGCCTTCGACGTGGGCAACCGCGAGCAGTGCCGCACGGTGCTGGAACAGGAAATGGCTGACCACGGCGCATGGTATGGCGTGGTCAGTAACGCAGGCATCACCCGCGACGGCGCGTTTCCGGCGCTCAGCGAGGATGACTGGGACAGCGTAATCCACACCAATCTCGACAGTTTCTATAACGTTATCCATCCCTGCATTATGCCGATGATCGGCACCCGCAAGGGCGGGCGGATTATCACCCTATCGTCGGTTTCTGGCCTGATGGGCAACCGCGGGCAGGTGAACTACAGCGCCGCCAAAGCCGGGATTATCGGGGCCACCAAAGCGCTGGCCGTTGAGCTGGCGAAGCGCAAAATCACCGTGAACTGCATCGCGCCGGGGCTGATTGATACCGGCATGATCGAGATGGACGAGGCCGCGCTGAACGCGGCAATGTCGACGATCCCGATGCAGCGTATGGGCCACGCTGACGAAGTGGCCGGGCTTGCGAGCTACCTGATGTCAGACAAGGCGGGCTATGTGACGCGCCAGGTGATCTCGATTAACGGAGGTATGCTATGACGCGTCGCGTCGTGATTACCGGCATGGGCGGCATCACCGCGTTTGGCGAAGCGTGGCCGACCATTTCACGCCGCCTGCGCGGATATGAAAATGCGGTGCGCACCATGTCTGAATGGCAGGCGTATGACGGTCTGCAAACCCTGCTGGCCGCGCCCATTGAGGACTTCACCCTGCCGGATCACTACACCCGCAAGCGGATTCGGGCCATGGGTCGCGTGTCGCTGCTCTCTACCCGCGCCACCGAGCTGGCGCTGGAGCAGGCGGGCCTGATCGACGACGCCGTGCTGACCAGCGGTCAAACCGGCATCGCCTACGGCTCGTCGACGGGCAGCACCGGGCCGGTGAGCGAATTCGCGTCCATGCTTATGGAAAAGCACACCCATAACATCACCGGCACGACCTATGTGCAGATGATGCCGCACACTACCGCCGTCAATACGGGACTGTTCTTTGGCCTGCGCGGACGGGTGATCCCCACCTCGAGCGCCTGTACCTCCGGGAGCCAGGCGATTGGCTATGCGTGGGAGGCCATTCGTCATGGTTATCAAACCGTGATGGTGGCGGGCGGTGCGGAAGAGCTTTGCCCCTCGGAAGCCGCCGTTTTTGATACCCTCTTCGCCACCAGCCAGCGTAACGACGCACCCAAAACCACGCCGTCGCCTTTCGACAGCCAGCGCGACGGTCTGGTGATTGGCGAAGGTGCAGGCACCGTCATTCTGGAAGAGCTGGAGCACGCCAGAGCGCGCGGTGCGACAATTTACGGCGAGATTGTGGGCTTTGCCACCAACTGCGATGCGGCCCATATCACCCAGCCCCAGCGTGAAACCATGCAGATTTGTATGGAACAGTCGCTGGCGATGGCGGGTCTGAGCCCTCAGGATATTGGCTACATTTCCGCCCACGGCACGGCGACCGATCGCGGGGACATCGCCGAGAGTCAGGCCACCGCCGCCATTTTCGGCGACAGCGTGCCCATTTCATCCCTGAAAAGCTATTTTGGCCACACGCTGGGCGCGTGCGGGGCGCTGGAAGCCTGGCTGAGCCTGGAGATGATGCGCGAAGGCTGGTTCATTCCAACGCTCAATTTAAGACAACCGGATGAGCAATGCGGCGCTTTAGATTATATTATGGGGGAAGCCCGTCAGATTGACTGTGAGTATCTGCAAAGCAATAACTTCGCATTCGGCGGCATCAATACTTCGATAATCATTAAACGCTGGGCGTAACTATGTACCAGTTTGTACTGGGAAAAATCTCCACCCTTAGCGCGGACCCGCTGGCGTCAACGCTCGCAGACAGGGCACCTCAGGGTGCGCGAAACGCATCCTGGCTTGCAGGCCGGACGCTGCTCGCCAGAACATTATCCCCCTCGCCGCTGCCCGACATCATTTACGGTGAACAGGGAAAACCGGCTTTTGCGAAGGGGCACCCGTTGTGGTTCAACCTGAGCCATAGCGGCGACGACATTGCCTTATTGATGAGCGACGAAGGTGAAGTCGGCTGCGATATCGAAGTGATCCGCCCGCGGCAGAACTGGCAGGCGCTGGCGAATGCCGTCTTTAGCATCACCGAGCATGAAGAGCTTGAGCGCGAAGCGCCCGAGGAACAGCTTTCTGCCTTCTGGCGTATCTGGACGCGGAAAGAGGCGATTGTAAAACAGCGTGGCGGCAGCGCCTGGCAGATTGTCAGCATCGACAGCACCGCGCAGACGCATTCGGTGAGCCAGCTGCGCTTCGGCACGCTGAGCCTGGCGGTGTGTACCCCGACGCCCTTTACCTTGACCGCCGAGTCGATTTCTTACCCCAATACGTCTGCGGCATAAAGATCGTCAGCACGCCGAGAATAATCAGGCCAACACCCGCCAGCCCGCGCCAGGAAAAGTGTTCTCCCCAGCCGGGCAGCACAACGGCGGCACCCCACACCAGAATGTAGCTGAGACTCAGCAGGGCATAGGCTCTACTGAGCGCCATGCGCTGCAGGGCCAGATACCAGCAGCCCATCGAGGCAACATAGCCAGTTAGACCCAGCATCAAGGTTCCCGTGCCGGGCGCGGCGTGCCAGAGGGCAGCAAAAAAGGCGTCACTCACCGGCGGCAGCGTCACCATGGCGTGGCGCAGCACCAGCTGCGCCACGCTGACCAACACCACGCTGCATAACGCCCAACATGTCCCCTTCACAGGCTTCCTCCCAGCAGGATAATCCCGACCATAATCAACCCGACGCCCAGCCAGTGGCGTGACGGGACGGACTCATGCCAGACGATTTTCGCCGCCAGCGTGACCCAGACAACGTTCAGACTGAGCATGGGGTAAGCCACGCCGACAGGCAGAAGCTGCAACACCACCAGCCAGGCAAGCATCCCGCAGCCAAGCGCCAGCAAGGCCAGCCCAAGCCACAGGGCAGTTCGCTGACCGCCCTTCGCCCGGGTTGCCTGTTTCTGACACAGCTGCCCTGCGCAGCTCAGCAGGCTTGCCAGTACCAGCCAGATCCAGGCCATCATTGCGGCAGATATTGCAGGTAGGCCAGACGCCCCTGAATCGTCAGGCTGTCCGGTTTCGGCAGCCCGGCACGGGCAATGTCATCGTTTTTTGAAAGCAGGATCACCAGTGATACCGGCCCCTGCTGACGATGCATTTCGAGCCATTGTGCGATGTCACCGTTGCTCACAAACCGTCCTTTCACATCCGGGTAACCGAGGCCATATTTCAGCTCCCCGGTCTGGCCAAAAAGAATGATGTCATGACGATTCAGTTCCCACGCCAGCCCCGACGCCACGCCAACGTTGTTTGCCAGCACAAACCGGCTCTCCTCCAGCGGCATACGCACGGTATCCACCAGCGACTGCGGCTGTTTGGAATCCACCACCAGGTTAGGGATGGCAAACCCAATGAGCAGCGCAAGACCGACAGGACAGAGTGCCGCGAGCCACCAGCGCCGCGCGCTCTGCTTCAGCGTAATCCAGCCCACCGCGGCCCAGATAAGAAAAGCGATCGCGGCACAGAAGACTTTGTACAGTTCAACCGATGTCCAGACCGGATGTTTAGCGAGTCCCCACGGCGACACCACCAGCGCCGCCACCACGCCGATAATGCCAAACGCGAGGTTGATGCCGCCGTTGACGCGCAGCACGCGGGCCCCTTTTTCCGCCATCGTGCAGGCGTAGCGCGCCATCAGGATAGCCAGCGGCGCGAAGCACGGCAGGATATAGGTGGGCAGCTTGCCTTTGGCGATGCTGAAGAACAGCAGCGGCATCACCACCCAGCCCAGCAGATAGAGCCCCGCCCCCTCATTTTGCCTCTCACGCCAGCCGAGGCGCAGCGCGCCCGGCAGCAGCGCCAGCCAGGGCAGACTCCCCGCGACGAGGAACGGCAGGTAGTACCAGAACGGCGCTTTATGCTGGGCATCGCTCTGTGCAAAACGCTGGATATGCTCCACCCAGAAGAAGTAACGCCAGAAATCCGGTTCGCGCTGGGCGATTGCCAGCCCCCAGGGCAGGACGATAAGCACGCAGCTCAGGATCGCCAGCCAGCCAAAAACAAGCACCTCTTTCCAGCGTTTCTGCGCAATCACCCACGGCAGCACGCCCATCACCGGAACCGCCAGCGCCAGGAAGCCTTTGGTCATGACGCCCATGCCGCAGGCCAGCCCCAGCAGAATGTAGCCCCCCGCTTTTCCGGCCACGGTTTTCGACCGTGCGGCCAGCCAGAAGCTGCACATCGCTAACGCCAGCCACAGGGCGATAATCGGATCCAGCACGGCGTAGGTGCCGATGCCATAGACCAGGAACAACGTTAAGAAGATAAGGCCGGAGAAAATCGCCACCCGCTTATCCTGCCAGAGGCGCCAGGCGAGCCAGATGACCAGCAGCGCCGTCAACCCGGTGGAGAAGATCGCTCCGGCGCGCACGGCAAAGTTGGAGTGACCAAAGATCAGCTGCCCGATGCTGTTAACCCAGTAACCGGCAATCGGCTTTTCAAAGTAACGCAGGCCGAGAAAATGCGGCACAATCCAGTCGCCTGAGGCGAGCATTTCACGGCTGATTTCCGCGTAGCGCGTCTCGTCCGGCTGCCACAACAGGCGGAGATCGACCGGGATAACGTAGTAAACAATAAACAGTGCGAGAAGTGCTACGCCATAACGGGCTGCTTTCATGATACCGGGCTCACGGTTTGTTGATAGCCAAGCCAGCCTTCCCGACCGGCCATTTCATTGCGCACAATTTTGCCGACCGGCAAGGTGCTGAGATCGTCTGGCAGCATATCGCCGAGCGGGCTGAAGTGAATGCCCTCGGCGGCAGCCATCGTCAACAGCGCATCAAAATCATGCTGATACGCGATCCCTTCCACCTCAGCGTGAATCGTGTAGACCGGCGTACCCTCATCGCGATGCATGCAGTCCAGTATGTAGCGGTTAAACCCTGCGGCACTGACGTCGCGCCCGACCACTTCATCCCAGGTCGGGAGCGTGACAGGAATTTGAACCGTACCGGTGCGCTCGTTCCCTAACAGCGGTAAAAACGGGGCGGTACCGCGACAATCGCTGTTATAGCGAAACGCGAAGATCTCCTTGGCTTTCACCACGCGCTGGTCGGCACGCCATCCCGCCGCGGCGGAACAGCGCACGGGCTGGCCGGTAATCGCCTCCAGCTCCTGCACGCCGAGCTCGACGTCTTGTTCCAGGCGCGGAATATCCCAGACGCCCGCCCAGGCCTGCCAGGCATGGTGATCCCAGGCGTGAAGCCCCACTTCGTGCTGATGCGCCGCTTCGCAGATAATCGCCTCATTCCCCGCCCCGATGCGCCTGCCGGGCCAGGCGGTCCCCGCCAGCAAAATATCCCAGCCGTAGAGGGATGCCGCGCGCGAGCGCAGCATTTTGTACAGAAATGCCGGTTTAACCAGGCGCCACAGATGACGCCCCATGTTGTCTGGCCCGACGCTGAAGAAAATGCTGGCACGCACGTCGTGCTTGCTCAGCAGTTCCAGCAGCCGCGGGACGCCTTCGCGGGTGCCGCGAAAGGTGTCGACATCAATGCGTAAACCGACCTTTTTCATGATGCCTGTTCCGACAGCTCCACGGTGCGCAGGAAGAAGTCGAGTGTTTCATCAATGGTCTGCTCCATCTTCACGGTTGGCGTCCAGTTCAGGCAGCGCTTCGCGTTGCGGATGCTCGGCTTACGGTGCTCTACGTCCTGATAGCCTTTGCCGTAGTAGCTGCTACTCTCCACTTCGCGGAACCCGGCAAACGGCGGGAACTGGCTGCGCAGCGGATGGCGCTCAAAGCTTGCCAGCAGCATTTCAGCCAGCTCGCGGATGCTCGCTTCGTTGTCCGGGTTGCCGATGTTGATGATCTCCCCGTTGCAACGGCCGTCTTTGTTTTCGATGATGCGGAACAGCGCTTCGATGCCGTCGCTGATATCGGTGAAGCAGCGTTTCTGTTTGCCGCCTTCGATAAGCTTAATGGGCGACCCTTCCACCAGGTTCAGGATCAATTGGGTGATGGCGCGGGAGCTGCCGATACGCGCGGCGTTCAGGTTATCCAGACGCGGCCCCATCCAGTTAAACGGACGGAACAGGGTAAAGCGTAGCCCCTCTTTCTCGCCGTAGGCCCAAATCACGCGATCCAGCAGCTGCTTGGAGACGGAGTAGATCCAGCGCTGCTTGTTGATCGGCCCGACCACCAGGCTGGAGGTGTCCTCGTCGAAGTTCTTATCGGTACACATGCCGTACACCTCAGAAGTGGACGGGAAGATGATGCGCTTATCGTATTTCACGCAGTCGCGGATAATCTTCAGGTTCTCTTCGAAATCCAGCTCGAATACACGCAGCGGGTTACGGGTGTACTCAATCGGTGTGGCAATCGCCACCAGCGGCAGCACCACGTCGCATTTCTTGATGTGGTACTCGATCCATTCGGAGTGGATGCTGATGTCCCCTTCAACGAAGTGGAAGCGCGGATTACCGAGGAAACGGCCGATCGCATCGGATCCAATGTCCAGACCGTAAATCTCGTAGTTGTCGTCTTTCAGCAGGCGCTCGGTGAGGTGGTTACCGATAAACCCGTTCACCCCGAGGATCAACACGCGCGTGCGCCGTTTGAGCGCCACCACCGGCGCGCTGGTGATCAGCGCCCCCGCCACCAGCCCCAGAGACTGCGCCAGCTGCGCCCCCTGAACGTACAAGCCGCTGTCGGTTTGTCCGGTGACGATCTCCAGCGCCTGCTCGCCACAGCTCACAATCAGCGGGGAGACCGAGACGACGGTGCCCGGTTTGGCGGCAGGGATGTCGTCACGCACGCGGGATTTCCAGACGATAAATTTACTCACGCCCGCAAAGCTGTATGCGCCCGGCCACGGGTCGGTCACGGCGCGTACCAGGTTGTGCAGCTGGCGGGCCGGTTGGTTCCAGTCCAGACGGCCATCTTCCGGCGTGCGGCGACCGAAGCAGCTGGCCTTGCTTTCATCCTGCGCGGTTTCGGTAAAGGTTCCCTGAAGGATCGTCGGCAGCGCGTCGCGCAGCAGGCTTTGCGCGGCGGTGCAGAGCTTGCGGTGCAGCTCCAGCGCCGTCTCATCGGCGTCAATGCTCACTTTCTGCTGCGCCACGATGCCGCCCGCATCGGCACGTCGCACCATTTTGTGCAGCGTTACGCCGGTTTCCGTTTCACCGTTAACCAGCGCCCAGTTCAGCGGGGCGCGGCCACGGTAGGCTGGCAGCAGGGAGCCGTGCAGGTTGAACGCCCCTTTGTCTGCCACGCTCAGGATCGCATCGCAGAGCAGGTTGCGGTAATAGAACGAGAAAATCACGTCCGGCGCGAGTTTCTGAATGCGATCCACCCACAGCGGGTGGTTCACGTCGTCCGGGGCGTACACCGGGATCCCGTGTTCAGCCGCAATACGCGCCACCGAGCCAAAGAAATGGTTTTCTCCGGCAACGTCCGGATGCGTGAAGATGGCCGTAATGTCGAAGCCCGCGTCCAGCAAGGCTTGCGTGCCCGAGCACCCCATATCGTGATAGGCGAAGACGACAGCTTTCATGGGTGTTTTTCCTCTTGAGATGCGGTGTGTTCCTGACGGACAACCCGTTGAATAAAGTAGCGCGGACGCGCGCGAACATCGTTGTAAATACGGCCGATATATTCACCGAGCAGGCCCATACCAATGAACTGGGCGCCGATGAACATGAACAGCACGGCAAACAGCATAAAGACCCCTTCCGCCGCCCACTGCGGGCCAAAGGCCAGCCGCAGCACGACCAGCAGAACGGAAAGCGCAAACCCGGCCAGCGCGATAACGCTGCCGAAAACGCTCAGCAGGCGCAGCGGCGTGGTGGTCAGGCAGGTGATGAGGTCGTACATCAGGTTGATCAGACGCATAAAGCTGTACTTTGACTCTCCGTGCTCGCGCTCGGCGTGCAGCACCGGGATCTCCGTCGCTTTGCGGGCAAAGGTGTTCGCCAGAATCGGAATGAAGGTACTGCGTTCGTGGCAGTGCAGCATGGCGTCGATGATGTGGCGGCGATAGGCGCGCAGCATGCAGCCGTAATCGCCCATCGCTTTGCCGGTGGTGCGCTGGATCAGCCGGTTAATGGTGCGTGACGCCAGCTTGCGGAACAGGCTGTCCTGACGGTTTTGCCGCACGGTGCCGACCACGTCGTAGCCCTCGTCGGCTTTGGCAACCAGGCGTGGGATCTCTTCCGGCGGGTTTTGCAGGTCAGCGTCCAGCGTTATCACCAGATCGCCCGTCACGTGGCTGAACCCGGCCATGATCGCCGAGTGCTGGCCATAGTTACGGTTAAGCAGCACGGCAACAATATGGCTGCCCTCCGCCTGCGCGGCGTCGGTCAGCATCATCGCGGAGTCATCGCTGCTGCCATCATCCACCAACAGAATTTCGTAAGCCTTGCCCAGAGTGTCGCAGGCAGCGGTTGTGCGGCGGATCAGTTCCGGCAGGCTCTCCTGCTCGTTGTAGACCGGGATCACCACGGAGACTTTTTGAACGGGCGGCGCGCTGAACATATCAATGTCCTGCAAGCTGATGGAGCGCGGTAATGACGCGGGTTGTGTCGTCATGGGTCATGTCCGGGAAAAGAGGGAGAGAACAAATACGCGCGCTGTTCCATTCGGTGTTCGGGAGTGAGACCTCCGGAAAACGCTCGCGGTAATATTTTTGCGTGTGGGCCGCGCGGAAGTGCAGGCCGGTACCGATGCCCTGCTCTTTCAGCGCGGCCATCAGGGCATCGCGCGAGATGCCGCACCGGGCTTCATCCACGCGAATAATAAACAGATGCCAGGCGTGCAGATGTGGCCAGGCCGGGGTGCGCAGCGGCTGGAAAGGGGTATCCGCGAGTTCAAGCCGGTAGCGGTCGGCAATGTCGCGACGGCGCTTATTGGCCTCGCCCAGCTTGCCCAGCTGGACCAGCGCCAGCGCGGCGTTGATATCCGCAAGGTTGTATTTGAAGCCGGGGGTGATGACCTCCGCCTGCGGCGCGCGGCCGTGGGTCTGGCGGTCATAGGCATCTACGCCCAGACCGTGGAACTTCAGGCTGCGGATTTTTTGCGCCAGCTGTGCGTCATCCGTCACCACCAGGCCACCTTCGGCGCAGGTCATGTTTTTGATGGCGTGAAACGAGAAGATGGCCGTGCCCTGCCAGCCCACGTGACGGTTTTTGTAGTAGGTTCCGGCGGCATGGGCGGCATCTTCAATGACGGGAATACCGTGGCGTTCACCGACGGCGCTAATGGCGTCGATATCGCACGGTGCGCCCGCATAATGCACCGGCACAATGGCTTTCGTGCGGGGCGTAATGGCGGCCTCGACCGCCTCAGGCGTCACCATCAGCGTCTCTTTGTCGACGTCGATCATCACCGGCGTGGCGCCCAGCAGCACGATTATATTCAGCGTCGACACCCAGGTCAGGGAGGGGGTAATCACCTCATCGCCGGGACCGATATCCATCGCCATCAGAGTGACATGCATCCCCGCCGTGGCGGAGGAGACGGCAATCGCATGACGGTTTCCGGTAAGCGTACAAAACGCGTCTTCCAGCGCCTGATTTTTCGGCCCGGTGGTGATCCAGCCGGAGGTTAATACCTCCTGCACTGCGGCGATTTCCTCAGCGCCCATTGAAGGACGAGAAAACGGCAAAAAATCACGCATTATTAATTTCCTTGAGATGTTTAAGGCAACTTTTTGATATTAACCAAATGCCGACGCGTTTATTTCAACGAACCATAAACTCATCTCAAGGTAACGTTCATTTCTTAGGGAAAAATTAAGATGGCGAAAAAGAGGAATAGCCAAACAACTAAAATCAATTAATAAACAAATAGTTATTAAATTATGAATTATTTATTTTGTGATTACGCTCACCGTTAACGCGCTTTTTATCTAAACCAAACATCAACAAACAAAAAATTCCCGACCATTTCGAATAAATATGAAATGAGCCGGGAACTTTTCTTTTTAGTTAATTGTCGTGCTTATTTTAAATTATCAGGAAAGTTTTTTGGAAGTTCACTGGCAGCGCACGCAATAACGCTTTCATCGTTAGCACCGCAGTCGCGAACAAAAGTAATAGTGGCAAATTCATCAATCACTTCGGTTGGATATGCCGGGCCCGCATCGCGATAGCTATTCATCAGCGGAATATGATCGTTCTGGAAGCAGACGGTTTTTTCCGGATTGTTCATTACCCAGCGCGGGAAGAAGATCGTGCCGTGGAACAGGCTGTCGCCCAGGTTCACAATCAGGCTCACGTCGGTGCCGGTGGGCTCGGTCCAGGAGATTTTATAGATGCTCTCCCCAACGCGGACGATGTACGCCTGCTGGTCTTTCACCCAGCGGTTACCGACCAGGCCGCTGTGAATACGGTAGTCGAGGGTGTTTTCGTTTTTGACGTAAATTTCATAGTTCCAGCCATTATCGTAGGTATAAACCAGATGTTTGCCGACGAAGCCGCTTAAATCATGTTTGTCGAAGGTGTTCATAAGATGTCTCCTTTGTTTTGATGAGACGATCTTATTCCTTCAAAAAACGAATGAATAACGCTATGTTTGAATCAAATTCATCCAAATTTTAGATTAATTATGCACAAGACGACGCTCGAACAATGGGCATTGCTGGAGAGAGTGGTGGAGGCTGGCAGCTTTGCTAAAGCAGCGGAAGAGACCCACCGCAGCCAGTCTTCGGTCAGCTATAACCTGTCGCTGCTGCAGGAGCGGCTGGGCGTGGCGCTGCTGATGGCGGAGGGAAGACGGGCCGTGCTCACTCCCGCAGGGGAATTATTACTGAGTCAGGTTAAACCGCTGCTGAAGGCGTTCTCTTACGTCGAGACGCGCGCCGCGACGCTGCAGAGCGGCATGCGGACCCGGCTCGACCTCATGGTTGACAGTATTTTCCCGCGTCGCCGCCTGTTCGCCATTTTGCGGCAGTTCCAGCAGCGCTATCCGCAAACGCAGGTGCGGCTTACCGAAGTGCTGGAAAACAGCCGCGACGATGCGCTGAATGATGAAGCCGACGTGATGATCCTCACCCGCCGCCAGGACATTACCGGACTGGGTGAATGGCTGATGAATATCGACTTTATTGCCGTTGCCCATCACGAGCACCCTCTGTTTGCACTTGATTCACCGCTGAACGATGAACTGCTGCGCCCGTGGCCGCTGATCCAAATTGCGGACAGCCAGCCTGCTGCCCGTCCTGCTGGCGGGTCCTGGACATTTTCCACCATTGATGCCGCCATCGAAGCGGTGATGAACCAGGTTGGATACGGCTGGCTGCCGGAAGAGCGTATTCAAACGCAGCTGGAACAAGGCGTTCTGAAAGCGCTGCCGCTCAGCCACGGCGTGCGCCGCGCGACGCCGCTGCACCTCATCGTTAAGCGCTCGCTCAATCCTCTGGACGAGCAGGTGGACACCCTGCTGCACCTTTTTAAACAGGAGCCGTCATCCTCACCTGCTACGCTTTAAGGTCTGAACGTTAAAACCACAAGGAGCGGAGCATGAAAATCGATTTTACGGGGAAAGTGGCGCTGGTGACCGCCTCAACCGGCGGGATTGGGTTCGCTATCGCCCGAGGGCTGGCTGAAAGTGGTGCGGAAGTGATTGTGAATGGCCGCAGCACGGACTCGGTGAACAAGGGTATTCAGCAACTCCAGCAGGTCGTGCCCGGCGTGCAGGTGCGGGCGGCCATTGCCGATCTCAGTACACCGGACGGGGTGGACGCGCTGCTGAACGTGGCAACGAACGTCGACATTCTGGTCAACAACGCGGGGATTTACGGCCCGCAGGATTTCTACTCCACCGACGATGACACCTGGGAGCGTTACTGGCAGACCAACGTAATGTCCGGCGTGCGCCTCTCCCGCGCCCTGCTGCCCGGCATGGTGCAGAAAGGCTGGGGGCGCGTGGTGTTTATTTCGTCCGAATCAGCCTGCAATATTCCGGCTGATATGATCCACTATGGCGTGACCAAAACGGCGCAGCTCTCGCTGGCGCGCGGGCTGGCGAAATTTGTAGCCGGAAGCGGCGTCACGGTTAACAGCGTCCTGCCAGGACCGACGATGTCCGACGGTTTTGCCGGGATGATGAAGGACGAGATCGAGAAAACCGGGAAATCGCTGGAGCAACTGGCGAAAGAGTTTGTGATGGCTAATCGCCCCAGCTCGGTGATTCAGCGCGCCGCGACGGTGGAAGAAGTGGCGAATATGGTGGTGTATGTCTGTTCGACGCAGGCCTCCGCCACCTCCGGTGCAGCACTGCGCGTCGATGGTGGCGTAGTGGATGACATCATCTGAGCCGTCAGGCTGCAGCGCCCGCCACCCGGCGGGCGGTGATGAAATGTTCCTGCCAGTAGTTGTCCGTCAGGGTTGAAACCGTTACGCCCTGGCTGCTCGAGGCGTGAATGAACTGGCTATCACCAATATAAACACCCACATGCTTTCGGTTCGGGCCCGTCTGGAAAAACACCAAATCTCCGGCCTTCAAACGGTATTGTGCCACCTGCACACCGCGATGGATCTGTTCGCTCGTGGTGCGCGGCAGCTCCAGATGGGCGGCATCACTGAAGAGATGCTGCATCAGCGCAGAGCAATCTACCCCGCGATGCGTGGTTCCTCCCCACTGGTAGTGGGTCCCTTTCCATTTCTGGTATTGATCGAGAATGCGGGAACGTAGCGGACCCGTTTGCTGATGCATCAGCCCGGACGTTGCCGGGGATGCCGACAGCTCGCTGTTCATTGACAACATGGAAGCAGGCAGTTGAAAACTAAATGCTGAAAACGAGGCAAAACTTAACGAGAGTATTGAAATAAGCGATCTAAGAGTCATATCAAAAAGAAGCAGTGAGTGAGTTTTTCCTTACGGGTGGGGCCAATATTTCCCCAAAAATCGTGCAATGTGGCGATAATATAGACTGTTCGTTTTTCATCCAATTGTTATCGGGTCTGATTTTGGACTCTTCGGCCCTGTCGCAAGAATGAGAAAAAAACGCGCGTGGTATAAGGACTGTGGCGTTAAAGCAGGTAAACTAATGAGCAGAATGTGTATTTCAGCTAAGACGTTTTTATGACCAATATGATTGCCGACGACGCCGTGGCCAAATCCCACGTGCTCTCTGTCTTTGACTTTGATGGAACATTGACGCATCACGACAGCTTTATCCCTTTCCTGCGCTTTGCCTTTGGCAAGCGTTACTTTGCGGGACGGCTGGTACGGATGGCGTTACCGACGCTCCACTGCGTGCGCCGCAAGCTAACGCGTGATGAGCTGAAAGAGGTGTTGATCAAAACGTTCCTGACAGGGGTGGACGAGCACTGGTTACGTCAGCAGGCGGAAGCCTTTTGTGAAAAATACTGGAACAAGCTGATGCGCCCTGAAGGGGTTTTAGCCGTGGCGGCTGAGGTCAATTCCGGTGCGGAAGTGACTATCTGCTCCGCCTCCCCGGCACTGGTGCTTCAGCCGTGGGCGGATAAGCTCGGCATTAAGCTGATTGGTACGCAGCTGGAAGTGAAAAACGGCAAGCTGACCGGGCGTATCACCGGCAATAACTGCCGCTGTGCACAGAAAGTCGCGAGGCTGGAAAAGGTCTACGGCGATCTTAACACCTACCACCTGCGCGCCTGGGGTGACACCCGTGGTGACCACGAACTGCTGGCGGCAGCGCAGGATCCACACTGGCGTCACTTCCATCATCCGCGCAAGCGTCGGAATTCACCGATTAAGGGGTAAGTGCGGTCTTTTGCCCTCACCCCGGCCCTCTCCCCGTGGGAGAGGGATCCCCAGTAATTTTTTAACCGGAAGCGATGAATGTTGTTTCAGGATAACCAATGACTCACAGCGACGCCCTGGTCCGGCTGTAAATCGCTGAGGCGTTTGCCTTCCGGCCGGGGCGAGGCGCAGGGATGCGCCGAGAGGGCGGGCTTTACAGGGATGTTACCTCCGCCCGTACCCGATAAGCCGGAAGGAATAAGCCGAGGGCACCGCGAAGCGGCGATTTACCGCCGGGAGCCGGGGTCGCCAGGGTGGTGGCGACTGAGCCACCCTGGCACGTTCACCGGTTATGTCCTTGCAGAGTAGCAAGGAACATAAAGTGAACGGAATAACCTCCACAGCCGTATGTTCCCCCTCACCCCAGCCCTCTCCCTCAAGGGAGAGGGAGTCGTCTTTGCCGGCATTATTTTGTGGGGATCCCTCAACCCACGGGGGGAGGGAGACAAACGATGCATCAGGCAGTGCGTTTCCCCGGGAACATCACGCTCGCAATAATCCCCAGCGCCAGCACGCCCAATACCACAAACAGACTGGCCGTCGCGCCAATGCTGTAACCGTGATGCCAGAAGTGATCGGTGGCATTCAGACCCAGCTTGAATGCCACAAAGAACAGCAGCAGCACTACGGCTTTCTCGAGGTGCACCAGGTACTGCTTCAGCGCTTCCAGCACGAAGTAAAGGGTACGCAGGCCGAGGATAGCGAACATCATGGCGCTGTAGATAATCAGCGGTTCGCGGCTCACCGCGATAATGGCCGGTACGGAGTCAAACGCGAACATTACGTCAGAGAGTTCCACCACCGCCACACAGAGCAGTAACGGCGTCGCGTAGCGCTTCGCTTTCTTCACGCGGCCAACCATGACGTCCTGGTTTTCTGGCTTCTCCAGCTCAGCATCCACCTCTTTTTGCGTCAGGATAAACGCGTGGCTGCTGATTTTCGGCCAGACCGGGTAAAAGCGTTTTACCAGACGATAAGCCAGATGACCGGAGTAATCTTCAACTTCATCGCTCTCTTCATTACGCTTGAGCATCATCACCGCCGTCCAGCCGACGACCAGCGCGAAAACCACCTCAACGTACGGTCCCAGACTTAACAGGCTGGTGCCGATAGCCACAAAGATACCGCGGAAAACAATCGCCCCCAGCACGCCCCAGTAGAGCACACGGTGACGGTATTTATCCGGCACACCAAACCAGGCGAAGATGGCCATCATCACGAACAGGTTATCGATGGAGAGAACTTCCTCAAGCGCGTAGCCGGTAAGGAACAGGCTCGCCATTTCGGCACCGTGGTGGATGTACAGGAACCCGGCAAACGCCATCGCCATCGAGAACCAGAAAACGGACCACATCGCCGCGCTTTTCAGCGAGACAGGTTTATCGTGACGGTGCATGAAGAGGTCAATAAACATCGCCCCAACGGCCATTACGACAAAGACAACAACGGTTTCCGTCGGGAAACCGAGATGAGCAGCAGACATACACAACCCTTTTATAGAGGCAAAACACAGCACCATGCAGACTGGCGTAAACCAGCCGAGAAAAAGGGTGGACTGTTGATCAACGTCTCCACCCTCAAAACCGCAGCTCTGTGACTGCGCAAGGTGTGTACTTTACCTCACAACGTAGGGTGGCGCATCTGCCGTTTAGACGCATTACGTTAAGAACTTTATATGTGAGTCACCTCTTATTTACATAATTTAAACCTTCCATTAACTGGATAAAAAGAACGCGCCGCCGCTATAGTGGTTTTGTTTAATAAAACCGAGTTGTACCTGATAAAACCAAGAATAAACCCTGCGAGGACACAATGACAGAACAAACACGTTATGGCGCAACCGCCACTGAGGAGATAGAAAAAGAGACGATGCGGAAAGTGATCTGGCGTATCCTGCCGTTCCTCATCGTCAGCTATCTGATCTCCATTATCGATCGCGGTAATATCGGCATGGCTTCGCTGCAGATGAATGAGGATCTTGGCCTCAGCAAAGCGGCATTTGGCTTCGCCAGCAGCCTTTACTTTGTGGCCTATTTTTTGTTTGAAGTGCCAAGCAACCTGGCGATGCAAAAAGTCGGCGCGCGGCTGTGGATCCCGCGCATCATGATTAGCTGGGGCATTGTCTCCATGTGTATGTCGCTGGTCCAGAACACCACGTCGCTCTATATCGTCCGTTTTCTTCTCGGCGCCGCAGAGGCGGGCTTCTTCCCTGGCGTCGTGCTTTATCTGACCTGGTGGATCCCTTCCCGTTACCGCGCACGCATTATTGCCTCCTTTATGGTCGCCATCCCACTCGCCAACTTCATCGGCTCCCCGCTTTCCGGGTTGATACTGTCCATGGACGGCTGGCTGGGTCTGCGTGGCTGGCATCTGCTGTTTATCATTGAAGGTTTGCCCGCCGTACTGCTCGGCATTGCCGCCTGGTTTATTCTCCGCGATCGCCCCCATCAGGCGAACTGGCTCAGCAGTGAGCAGAAGCAATGGCTGGAAACCACGCTGGAAAACGAGCGCAATCAGCAAAAGAATATTGGACATCAAACGACGTGGCAGCTGCTGAAGCACCGCCAAATCTGGCTGCTGGCGCTGATTTACGCTGGCGCATCGTCTGCCGGCACGACCATCAGCGTATGGTCTCCTCAACTGCTGAAATCCTTCCATCTCAATAATCTTGAGACAGGCCTGTTCAACGCCATCCCGTACGGTCTGGCATCCGTACTCATGATTGTATGGGGACGAAGTTCTGACCGAACCAACGAACGCCGCTGGCATACCGCGCTGACGCTTTTCATGATTGCCGCAGGCGTATTTGCCGCATTTGTCAGCGTCTCCCTTGCTGCCACCATTGTTATTCTCAGCATCATGCTCATCGGCGCTTATTCAATGAAAGGGCCTTTCTGGGCGCTGGCGTCCGGCTGGATGAGCAGTACCTCGGCAGCAGCAGGACTCGCCGCGATTGGCGCCATCGCGAACCTGATTGGCGGAGCAGTAATGGTAAATGCGTACGGTATTATCAATGAGCGGACGGGCAGTTATACGCTGGCTATGCTTCCGCTGGCCGCGCTGTGTGTGGCGGGGGGGATCGCGGTGCTGATGATGGGCCGACAGAGCCGCAACACTCAGCTACACGAGAAGCAGGTCACAAATTAACGATAACAAAAGCGGGACGCGTGTCCCGCTTTTCGTTAACGGTTTTCTTCTGCTGTATCGCTCGTTTCACCGTAAAACTGCTGGCAGAAGGGCTTACTCGCCCCCATTTTCTGTGACAGGCGGCTGGCAGTGTCATGCATCAACTGGCTGATACCTTGCTCCCTGCGGTCTTCTGTCAATCTTGATATGGGCCCGGTCAAAGCCAGCACCGCAATCAACTTGTCGTGAACACCGAAGACCGGCATTGCAAACGCAGCAGTATGGGGATCGCGGGCACCTGCGGTGTAGAGTGGAACAGCAGGCTCACCGTCCGGCAGGCGTTCATTAAGACCCCAATGGCGCAGAACCTGACTGATGGCAGAATCGTCCAGCGGGAACTGTGTGCCGGGAAGATTGCTGTGACGAAGCCCATGTGAGGCTTCAGCACGAAACAGGCACAGACGTTGCCCGCCCTCTAACACATACCAGCTGGCACTCTCCTGAGAAGCCAGGGATAAAGCCTGTAGCTCAGGCTGAACTACCCTGGAAAGATGGAAAGACTGTTCATACAGCTTACCGAGGTAAAGCAGACGAGGGCCAAGCGCATAATTGCCGTCATCATGCCTGACGACATAGTTCATCCGTTCAAGAGAATTCATCAAGCGGTAAACCGTGGTTTTATGATAACCCGATAGCTGAGCCAGCGCGGTCAGCGTCAGGCTTTCATCGCCAGGACGGAAGCAATCCAGTAAAGCCAGCGCTTTTTCAACCGCTACAACGCCTTCATTCCCCATCATTATCTCCTTTTCAGCCCGGCAGTGAGTGTACCTCAAATTTTGTGAGTCACTTCGTGTTTACATCACAAACCCCCTCTCGGGTCTGGCTAAAAGGAAAGCAACACCGCTATAGTTGTTTCGTATTGTACACCTACATTGTACACAGTAAAACAATATGGAGGCATTCATGTCCGTTTCTGAAAAACCAACGATCAATCGCCACTTCGAACGCGTTTCTGCTGAAGAGGTTCGCCAGGCCGCAGAGTATCAGGCAGCTATCCTCGCGGATGTTGCCGGACGCCGCGGCACGCTCCATGGCCGCATCAAGCCGCTGGCACCGCATATGGCCGTTGCGGGTCCGGCCGTCACCGTTGAGGTACGGCCAGGCGATAATCTGGCCATTCACGCCGCGATGGCGGTTGCCCAACCCGGGGATGTTCTGGTCGTCGATGGAAAAGGCGATCTGAGCTGTGCGCTACTGGGTGAAATTATGGCAACCCAGGCCCAGGCGAGCGGGATTGCCGGGATCATCATCGACGGAGCAGTGCGTGACGCTGACACGCTGAGCAAGGGTAACTATCCCGTTTTCTCTGCCGGTCTGAATCCCTGCGGCCCGACAAAGTCTATTCCTGGCCGGGTTAACCATCCGATTTCCGTTGCCGGCGCGACGGTACAGGCAGGAGATTTAGTGGTAGCCGATATCGACGGCGTGGTGGTGATCCCGCGCGATGAGGTTCAGCAGATTATCGCCCTGGCAAAAGGAAAGCTGGAGATGGAGACTAAACGTCTTGCCGCCATCCGCGAGGGAAATTTACGTCCACACTGGCTTAACGACGCGCTGCGCAAGGCGGGCATGCTGGCGGACGGGGAGACGCTGTAATGGAAAACAAAAAGGTAGTCATTGTTACCGGAAGCGACCTGGCGGAGCAGGCCATGGAAATGTTGCAGGGTTTTGAGGTGGTGTTTGCGGGTCGCCAGCCCACGGAGGATGGGCTTATTGCGCTGTGCGAGCAGCATAACCCGGTGGCAATACTGGTACGTTACGGCAAGATAACCGCGAAAATCATGGATGCTGCGCCTACCCTGAAGGTTATTTCCAAACACGGAAGCGGGATCGATGTGATAGACCTGGCGGCGGCGGCCGAGCGTAACATCGCCGTCCGATCCGCGCCGGGGGCAAACGCAGCGGCGGTGGCGGAACACACCTGGGCGTTGATTCTCGCCTGCGCCAAATCCGTGGTGTCCCTGGACACGCGACTGCGCGAAGGGCACTGGGACAAAGCCACGCATAAATCCATCGAACTGGAGGGGCAAACGCTGGGGCTGATCGGGCTGGGGGCGATTGGCTCGCGGGTGGCGAATATGGGTCACGCCTTTGGTATGCGGGTTCTGGCTTACGATCCCTACGCTAAATCAATGCCTTCCGTCTGCGAGCGCACTGATACCCTGACTGACCTTCTGTCCCGCTCCGATGTGATTTCTTTGCATTGTCCGCTCACCGACGAAAATCGGGGCATGATCAATACGGAGACGCTCGCGCACGTTAAACGAAACGCTATCCTGGTGAATACGGCACGCGGCGGCTTGATTCACGACAGGTCATTGTTCGCAGCGTTAAAGGATGGAACACTGCACAGCGCGGGGCTGGACAGCTTTACCAGCGAACCGCTGACCGCGCCGCACATCTGGCAGGGCATCGATAACATCATTATCTCCCCGCATATTGGCGGCGTCAGCGCAGCGTCATATATAAAAATGGGAACCGTGGCGGCCAGAAATATTGTAGACGTTTTGAGTGCGGCTGATGAAAGAATGCTTACCGTCAGCCGCTAGCTCGAAAATGGACGAACCGAAACGCCCTTCCGTCACGGTTTCTCTGCCAGCGCCTGCGCGCACGCCCAGGCGCTGGCCCACGCCCACTGGAAGTTATACCCGCCGAGCCAGCCGGTGACGTCCATCACTTCACCTATGAAGTAGAGCCCTGGAACATTGCGTGCTTCCATGGTGCGCGAAGAAAGCTCGTGCGTATCGACACCGCCCAGCGTCACTTCCGCCGTGCGGTAGCCCTCGGTGCCGTTTGGCTGAACGCGCCAGGCTGTCAGCGTCTCGACCAGCGCGTCCTGCTCGCGGCTGTTTAGCTGCTTAAGCGACACATCGGGGATCTGCCCCAGCACCTGCAGGCACTCCACCAGACGCTTCGGCAGCTGCATCGCCAGGGTATTTTTCAGGCTCTGATTCGGGTGCGCGGTACGCTGCTCGTTGAGGAACACGTCCAGATCGCAGTCCGGCACCAGGTTTACCGTCACAAATTCGCCCGGCTGCCAATAGCTGGAGATTTGCAGCACCGCCGGACCGGAGAGGCCGCGATGGGTAAAGAGCAGGTTTTCGCGGAACACCGTGCCGTCTTCGGCGGTAATGACCGAGGGAACGGACACGCCGGAAAGCGTCTGGAGCTGTTCCAGAAGCGGTTTATGCAGCGTGAACGGCACCAGACCGGCACGCGTAGGCAGCACCTTCAGGCCAAACTGTTCGGCAATTTTATAGCCGAACGGGGACGCGCCCAGCCCCGGCATCGACAGGCCGCCACTGGCGATCACCAGGCTGTCGGCGCTGACGGTTTCACCGTTCAGCTGTAGCCTGTAACCCTGCTCGTCGCGGGCGACCTCCAGCACGTCCGTACGCAGGCGCATCGTCACGCCACCCTTCTCGCACTCGGCCACCAGCATATCGACAATCTGCTGCGCGGAGTCGTCGCAGAACAGCTGGCCCAGCGTTTTCTCATGCCACGCGATGCCGTGCTTACCCACCAGATCGATAAAATCCCACTGGGTGTAACGCGCCAGCGCAGATTTGCAAAAATGACGGTTTTGGCTCAAATAGGCCGCGGGTTCAACATACAGATTAGTAAAGTTGCAGCGCCCGCCGCCGGACATCAGGATCTTCCGGCCTGGCTTTTTACCGTTATCCAGCAGCAGCACGCGACGACCCGCCTGTCCGGCCATTGCCGCACAAAACATACCCGCCGCACCGGCGCCAATTACCACGGCATCAAACCTTTCCACGTCAAAATCCTCTTCGTTAACTGCCGCGGATTGTAAAGTTTCCTCTGTGGTCACACCAGCGTAAAAAGATATTACAAAGCCATTTCATTGATATTTAAAGATTATCCTTTCAGGCACTTTTCCCAAATCAGGTGGTATGTCAAAAAAAGTCTATATTTCACTTTGCCCGCCGTGCATTTGTCCTGGATAATGCGCCGCGTTCATGTCCTCAAAATGGCGTAACGTCCTATGCTACATTTGTTTGCCGGCCTGGATTTACATACCGGGCTTTTATTATTGCTTGCTCTGGTTTTTGTACTGTTTTACGAAGCGATCAACGGCTTCCACGACACTGCAAACGCAGTAGCAACGGTTATCTACACTCGCGCAATGCGATCGCAGCTTGCGGTTGTTATGGCGGCGGTATTTAACTTTTTTGGTGTCCTCCTGGGCGGACTGAGCGTTGCGTATGCGATCGTGCATATGCTGCCAACGGATCTGCTTCTCAACGTTAGTTCTGGCCATGGCCTTGCTATGGTGTTCTCAATGCTGCTTGCTGCAATTATCTGGAACCTCGGTACCTGGTATTTCGGCCTGCCTGCATCCAGTTCTCACACACTCATCGGCGCGATTATCGGTATCGGGTTAACCAATGCCCTGATGACCGGGACGTCCGTTGTTGATGCGCTGAACATCCCGAAAGTGTTGGGGATTTTCGGCTCTTTGATCATCTCTCCTATCGTGGGTCTGGTGGTTGCGGGTGGATTAATTTTCATCCTGCGTCGCTACTGGAGCAACACGAAAAAACGTGCGCGTATCCACCTGACGCCAGCAGAGCGTGAGAAGAAAGACGGCAAGAAAAAGCCGCCATTCTGGACGCGTATTGCGCTGATCATTTCCGCTATTGGCGTGGCGTTCTCTCACGGCGCGAACGATGGTCAGAAAGGGATTGGTCTGGTGATGCTGGTACTGATTGGCGTCGCACCGGCTGGCTTCGTGGTCAACATGAACGCCTCCGGTTACGAAATCACCCGTACCCGTGATGCAATTAACAACGTCGAAGTGTACTTCCAGCAGCATCCTGCCCTGTTGAAGAAAGCGACCGGCGTTGACCAGTTGATTCCGTCTCCTGAAGCGGGTGCCACCACCGCGCCGGGCGAGTTCCACTGCCATCCGGCAAACGCGATTAACGCGCTGGAACGTGCCAAAGGCATGCTGGGCGACATCGAAAGCTACGACAAACTGGCTGTTGAACAGCGTGGTCAACTGCGTCGCATCATGCTCTGCATCTCTGACGTGACGGATAAAGTCGCGAAGCTGCCAGAAGTGAATGCTGACGACAAACGTCTGCTGAAGAAACTGAAAAGCGATATGCTCAACACCATTGAGTACGCGCCAATCTGGATCATCATGGCCGTCGCGCTGGCACTGGGTATCGGTACAATGATTGGCTGGCGTCGTGTGGCGACCACCATCGGCGAGAAGATCGGTAAGAAAGGCATGACCTATGCGCAGGGTATGTCTGCGCAGATGACGGCGGCGGTTTCTATCGGTCTGGCGAGCTACACCGGTATGCCAGTATCCACCACCCACGTACTCTCCTCGTCCGTGGCAGGTACCATGATTGTTGACGGCGGCGGTCTGCAGCGTAAAACCGTGACCAACATTCTGATGGCTTGGGTGTTTACACTCCCGGCATCCATCCTGCTGTCTGGCGGTTTGTACTGGATTTCGCTGAAGCTGATTTAATCGGTTGAAGGCGATAAAAAAGCGGGTCAGGAAACTGACCCGCTTTTTTTATGCTCAGTGCCAAATCATCAATGCAATCATACTGACCACGACCAGCCCGCACAGGGCACTGGTCAAAATGAACTGACGACGCAGACGCTCGCAACGACGGATAAACTCTTCATCGTGATGATCGCGGTAACGCTGGTAGTAGATGTATCCCACCAGACGCATCTGTTTGCTGGGCTGTCCATGCGAGGTGAAGAATCCTCCACCGTCCACATACTGATAAAGCAACGGATCGCAACCACGAAGTACTACTAACAGCGCACGTAACGATGAGAAGTAGCGCGCCATATTCACTATGCAAACTACGCATAACGCCCAAAACAATGCGACGGTGCTAATCATACATCCTCCCCGGCGTCCGCCCACGAAGCAAGGCTTCTGAGCTACCGCACTCCAATGCCCTGACAGACAGTTCAGTGAAAGAATGACCAAAAGTTGATCCGGTTCGCGTTTTAATATCCGAACGGTTCATTAAATAGTGTAGGAGATCCGTTAATTTTTTTGCCACAAGGTTAATCGTTATCAACACCAAAGCTTGAAAAATATGTTTAACTGGGCCGTAATGAATGTATCAGACGACGGCATTCTCATTTAGTCATCGATAACTTAAGGAAGGAGTAACACTATGGCTTACAAACACATTCTCATCGCGGTAGACCTCTCCCCGGAGAGCAAAGTGCTGGTTGATAAAGCGGTATCCATGGCACGTCCCTACAACGCGAAAGTTTCGCTGATTCACGTTGATGTGAACTACTCCGACCTTTATACCGGTCTGATCGACGTGAATCTTGGCGATATGCAGAAACGCATCTCCGAAGAGACTCACCATGCGCTGAGCGAACTGTCCACCAACGCGGGCTATCCAATCACCGAAACCCTGAGCGGTAGCGGCGACCTGGGCCAGGTGCTGGTTGATGCGATCAAGAAATACGACATGGACCTGGTGGTTTGCGGTCACCATCAGGACTTCTGGAGCAAGCTGATGTCTTCAGCGCGCCAGCTGATTAACACCGTTCATGTGGATATGCTGATTGTTCCGCTGCGTGACGAAGAAGACGAGTAAGTGCGTTAAATTCCCCTCACCCTAACCCTCTCCCACAGGGAGAGGGGATAGATCGAGAACGTAGGCCGGGTAAGGCGAAGCCACCACCCGGCTTTTTTATTCCGGCGTACCCGAATAAATATCAAACCGGTGCCCTTTGGTGGTCACCGCATTGGTCGTGGCGACATCCGCCAGCGGCGGCGCATAGTCCGGGCGCTTTACCACCACCCGCTTCGTCGCGAGCTGACGAGCCGGCTCCAGCAGGCCATCTGCATCTAAATCCGGCCCCACCAGCGACTGAAACACCCGCATCTCTTTCTTCACCAGCGCGCTTTTCTGCTTATGCGGGAACATCGGGTCGAGATAGACCACCTGCGGGCGAGGGGTGATATCGGTCAGCGCCGTCAGGCTGGAGGCGTGAATCAGCTGCAAACGCGCCTGCAGCCACGGGCCGATTTCCGGGTCCGCGTAGCCTCGCGCCAGCCCGTCGTCGAGCAGCGCAGCGACCACCGGATTACGCTCCAGCATCCGCACGTGACAGCCGACAGACGCCAGCACAAAGGCATCACGCCCCAGCCCCGCCGTGGCATCGACCACGTCCGGAAGATAGCTCCCTTTGATGCCGACCGCTTTAGCCACCGCCTCGCCGCGACCGCCGCCGAACTTGCGCCGGTGCGCCATCGCGCCGCCGACAAAGTCGACAAAAATCCCGCCGAGCTTCGGTTCATCGCGCTTGCGTAACTCCAGGTGTTCCGGCGTCATCACCAGCGCCATCAGGTTTTCTTCATCGTGCTCCAGCCCCCAGCGGGCCGCCAGAACAGATAAGGCGCCGTCTCCGGCGCCCGTTTCATCTACTAAGCAGATCTTCACGTAACAATCAGCCTTTGATTCCGTAATGCTCAAGCATCGCATCCAGCTGCGGCTCGCGTCCGCGGAAGCGTTTGAACAGCACCATTGGCTCTTCAGAACCGCCGCGGGTCAGGATGTTGTCGAGGAACGACTGGCCGGTTTCGCGGTTGAAGATCCCCTCCTCTTCGAAGCGAGAGAAGGCATCTGCCGCCAGCACGTCGGCCCACAGGTAGCTGTAGTAACCCGCCGCGTAACCGCCAGCAAAGATGTGGCTGAAGGCATGCGGGAAGCGGCCCCAGGTTGGCCCTGGAATAACGGCAACCTGCTTTTTGATTTCCGCCAGGGTGTCGAGGATTTTCGCCCCCTGCTCCGGGCTGAACTCGGCGTGCAGGCGGAAATCGAACAGGCCGAACTCCAGCTGACGCAGGATGAACATCGCCGCCTGATAGTTTTTCGCCGCCAGCATTTTATCCAGCAGCTCCTTCGGCAGCGGTTCGCCGGTCTCATAGTGGCCGGAGATAAACGCCAGCGCGTCCGGCTCCCAGCACCAGTTTTCCATAAACTGGCTTGGCAGCTCGACCGCATCCCAAGGCACGCCGCTGATACCGGCTACGCCTGCGGTTTCGATGCGGGTCAGCATGTGGTGCAGACCGTGACCGAACTCGTGGAACAGGGTAATCACTTCATCGTGGGTGAAGAGCGCAGGTTTGCCGCTCACCGGACGGTTGAAGTTACAGGTCAGGTAGGCGACCGGCTTCTGCAGGGAGCCGTCGGCTTTACGCATCTGGCCCACGCAGTCGTCCATCCACGCCCCGCCGCGCTTGTTCTCACGCGCGTACAGGTCAAGGTAGAAACTGCCGCGCAGCTCGTTTTTCTCGTCATACAGCTCGAAGAAGCGCACGTCCGGATGCCAGACGTCGATATCGGTACGCTCTTTCGCGGTGATGCCATAGATGCGTTTCACCACTTCGAACAGGCCGTTAACGGCTTTGTTTTCCGGGAAGTAAGGGCGCAGCTGCTCGTCGCTGATGCTGTAGAGGTGCTGCTTCTGTTTTTCGCTGTAGTAAGCGATGTCCCACGGCTGCAGCTCGTCCACGCCGAACTCCGCTTTCGCAAAGGCGCGCAGCTGGGCCAGCTCTTTCTCACCCTGAGGACGGGCGCGTTTCGCCAGATCGGTCAGGAAGTCGAGTACCTGCTGCGGGTTCTCGGCCATTTTAGTGGCGAGGGATTTATCGGCGTAGCTGTCGAAGCCCAGCAGCTGTGCCAGCTCGTGGCGCAACGCGAGGATTTCCGCCATCACCGGGCTGTTGTCCCATTTACCGGCATTCGGCCCCTGATCGGAGGCGCGGGTGCTGTAGGCGCGGTACATCTCTTCACGCAATGCCTGGTTGTCGCAGTAGGTCATCACCGGCAGATAGCTTGGGATATCCAGCGTTAACAGGAAACCGTCCTGCTCTTTCGCTTCGGCCTGGGCTTTTGCCGCCGCCAGCGCGCTTTCCGGCATACCCGCCAGCTCCGCTTCGTCGGTAATCAGCTTCGTCCAGCCCATGGTGGCATCGAGCACGTTGTTGCTGTACTGGTTGCCCAGCTCGGACAGACGCGCGGCGATTTCACCGTAGCGAACCTGCTTCTCTTTTGGCAGACCGATACCGGACAGCTCAAAGTCACGCAGGGCGTTATCGACCGATTTTTTCTGCGCCGTGTTCAGTTCGGCATAGTGGTCGCCGTCGCGCAGGTCGCGGTAGGCTTTGTAGAGTCCTTCGTGCTGGCCGACCCAGGTGCTGTACTCAGAGAGCAGCGGCAGGGTTTGTTCGTAGGCTTCGCGCAGTTCCGGGCTGTTTTTGACCGAGTTCAGGTGGCTCACCGGGGAGAAGATACGCCCCAGCACGTCGTCCACTTCGGAAAGCTTCTGACACAGATTTTCCCACGTGTACGGCGCGCCCTGCGCAACCACGTTTTCTACCGCCGCGCGGCAATTGTCCAGCGATTGCGTAACGGCTGGAACCACATGCTCAGGGAGGATTTTAGAAAACGGTGGCAACGAAAAAGGCGTCAGTAATGGATTGGTCATAAACGCTGTCCTGTTGAAATAGGTGAATGAAGCGCGCATCCGGCGCTGGGCATATTGTTTTCAGTAATGGGGTTAAGTGTAGAGGATTTCAATGCCGGACGTTGCGCTTTCGCGGCCGTGGAAACTTTTCTGTATACTGTGGCGATACGCTCTATTTTTGCCCGATGGCGCTACGCTTATCGGGCCTACGTTTACTACCTGGAACACATTCATCCATGCTCAGTTATCGCCACAGCTTCCACGCTGGCAACCACGCCGACGTCCTTAAACACACCGTTCAGAGCCTGATCATTGAAGCGCTCAAAGAGAAAGAGAAGCCGTTTCTCTATCTCGACACCCATGCGGGTGCGGGCCGTTATCAGCTGAGCGGCGAGCATGCCGAGCGTACCGGTGAATACCTTGAGGGCATCGCCCGTATCTGGCAGCAGGACGATCTGCCTGCCGAGCTGGAGCCGTACATTGGCGTGGTGAATCACTTCAACCGCAACGGCCAGCTGCGCTACTACCCTGGCTCCCCGCTGATTGCCCGCCAGCTGCTGCGCGAGCAGGACAGCATCCAGTTAACCGAGCTGCACCCGAGCGACTTCCCGCTGCTGCGTTCTGAATTCCAGAAAGATAATCGCGCCCGCGTGGAAAAAGCCGACGGCTACCAGCAGCTGAAAGCCAAGCTGCCGCCGGTCTCCCGTCGCGGCCTGGTGCTGATCGACCCGCCGTACGAAATCAAAACCGACTATCAGGCGGTGGTGACCGGCATCCACGAAGGCTACAAACGCTTCGCTACCGGCACCTATGCCCTGTGGTACCCGGTGGTGCTGCGCGCGCAAATCAAGCGCATGATCAAAGACCTGGAAGCGACCGGTATCCGCAAAATCCTGCAGATTGAGCTGGCGGTACGCCCGGACAGCGATCAGCGCGGCATGACCGCTTCTGGCATGATTGTGATCAACCCGCCGTGGAAGCTCGAAGCGCAGATGAACAACGTGCTGCCGTGGCTGCACAAAACGCTGGTGCCAGCGGGTACGGGCCACGCCACCGTCAGTTGGATCGTACCGGAGTAATCGCAGCCATCGGTGGAAACTATTGATTTCAGGTATACAATCGCGGCAAATCACGATTAAGGACAAAAGCTATGACTAAGCATTATGACTACATCGCAATCGGCGGCGGCAGCGGCGGCATCGCCTCGATCAACCGCGCGGCCATGTACGGCCAGAAGTGTGCGCTGATTGAAGCCAAAGCGCTGGGCGGTACCTGCGTGAACGTGGGTTGTGTACCGAAAAAAGTGATGTGGCATGCGGCGCAAATCCGTGAAGCTATCCATATGTACGGTCCGGATTATGGCTTTGACACTACCATCAATAACTTCGACTGGGACAAGCTGATCGCCAGCCGTACCGCCTACATCGACCGCATTCACACCTCGTACGACAACGTGCTGGGCAAAAATAACGTCGACGTGATCCGCGGTTTCGCCCGCTTTGTGGACGCGAAAACGATCGAAGTGAACGGTGAGACGATCACTGCCGATCACATCCTGATCGCCACCGGCGGCCGTCCGAGCCACCCGAATATTCCAGGTGCAGAATACGGTATCGACTCCGACGGTTTCTTCGAGCTGCCTGCTCTGCCTAAACGCGTTGCCATCGTGGGCGCGGGTTACATCGCGGTGGAACTGGCTGGGGTGATTAACGGCCTGGGCGCTGAGGCGCACCTGTTCGTGCGTAAACACGCGCCGCTGCGCAGCTTCGACCCGCTGATTGTCGATACCCTGGTCGAAGTGATGAACACCGAAGGCCCGACCCTGCACACCAACGCCGTACCAAAAGCGGTGGTGAAAAATGCGGACGGCAGCCTGACCCTGGCGCTGGAAGATGGCCGCAGCCAGACCGTCGACTGCCTGATCTGGGCGATCGGTCGTGAACCGGCGAACGATAACTTCAACCTGGCTGTAACGGGCGTGAAAACCAACGATAAAGGCTACATCGTCGTTGATAAGTTCCAGAACACCAGCGTGCCTGGCATTTACGCGGTCGGCGATAACACCGGTGCCGTTGAGCTTACCCCGGTTGCCGTTGCGGCGGGCCGTCGTCTCTCCGAGCGCCTGTTTAACAACAAGCCGGACGAGCATCTGGATTACAACCTTATCCCAACCGTGGTCTTCAGCCACCCGCCAATCGGCACCGTCGGCTTAACCGAGCCGCAGGCGCGCGAGCAGTATGGCGACGACCAGGTGAAAGTGTATAAATCGGCGTTTACGGCGATGTACACCGCCGTCACCTCTCACCGTCAGCCGTGCCGCATGAAGCTGGTGTGTGTAGGCCCGGAAGAGAAGATTGTCGGTATCCACGGCATCGGCTTCGGCATGGACGAGATCCTGCAGGGCTTTGCGGTGGCGCTGAAGATGGGCGCAACGAAGAAAGATTTCGATAACACCGTGGCGATCCACCCGACTGCGGCGGAAGAGTTTGTGACCATGCGTTAATCCTGATGCCCCTCTCCTGAGGGGCATTTTTTTAACATTCATAAATCGTTGCAAAACGAATGCTCCGAAAAGAGTGATCTACCGCACATATCCCTACCCTTCTACCGAAGCGAGTGTCTACGCTTATAGGACGCCCGGAAAAACCTGTCTTTAAGAACACACAACCGGAGGTCCTTATCACCATGTTCAACCAGAAGATACAGGCTACCGAGAACATCGAATTCGGGATCGAAGAAGAGCTGCGCTATGAGACCGATCCCTGCGAGTTGAAACTGGATGAGATGATTGAGGCGGAGCCGGAACCGGAAATGATCGAGGGGCTGCCGGCCTCCGACGCCCTGACGCCTGCCGACCGCTACCTTGAGCTGTTCGAACACGTGCAGTCATCAAGGCTGTTTGCCGACAGTAAAACCTTCCCCGACTGCGCCCCGAAGATGGATCCGCTCGATATCCTGATCCGCTACCGCAAAGTACGTCGCCATCGTGATTTTGACCTGGCACGCTTTGTGGAGAACCACTTCTGGATGCCGGAAACCTACGGGACGGAATACGTTTCCGACCCCGGTCTTTCCCTGAAAGAGCACATTGATAACCTGTGGCCCGTGCTGACGCGCGAACCGCAGGATCATATTCCCTGGTCGTCCCTGCTGGCGCTGCCGCAGGCGTATATCGTCCCCGGCGGACGATTCAGCGAGACGTACTACTGGGATTCGTACTTCTCCATGCTGGGGCTGGCGGAGAGTGGCCGTAACGATCTGCTGAAGTGTATGGCGGATAACTTTGCGTGGCTGATTGAACGCTACGGCCATATCCCGAACGGCAACCGTACCTACTATCTCAGCCGCTCCCAGCCGCCCGTATTTGCCCTGATGGTGGAGCTGTTCGAGGAGGACGGGGTGCGCGGCGCGAAGCGTTATCTTGAACACCTGAAGATGGAGCACGCCTTCTGGATGGACGGGGCCGAGTCGCTGCTGCTTAACCAGGCCTACCGCAGCGCGGTGCGTATGCCGGATGGCTCACTGCTTAACCGTTACTGGGATGACCGCGACACGCCGCGCGACGAATCGTGGATCGAGGACGTGGAGACGGCGCGCCACTCTGGCCGTCCGCCGAATGAGGTTTACCGCGATTTACGCGCCGGGGCGGCGTCTGGCTGGGATTACTCCTCCCGCTGGCTTCGTGAGCCGGGCAGGCTTGCCAGCATTCGCACCACCCAGTTTATCCCTATCGATTTGAACGCCTTCCTGTTCAAGCTGGAAAGCGCGATCGCCAATATCTCGGCGTCGAAAGGAGATAAAGAGACGGCCGACCTGTTCCGCCAGAAAGCCAGCGATCGCCGGGCCGCGGTGAACCGCTATCTATGGGATGAAGAGAATGGCTGCTATCGGGATTACGACTGGCGCCGCGAAGTCATGGCCCTCTTCTCCGCGGCGAGCATCGTGCCGCTGTATGTCGGGATGGCGACTCATGAGCAGGCTGAACGCGTGTCTGATGCGGTGAAAGCGCGGCTGCTGACGCCGGGCGGGATTCTGGCGACCGAGTACGAAACCGGCGAGCAGTGGGATAAACCCAACGGCTGGGCACCGCTGCAGTGGATGGCGATTCAGGGGTTCAAGCAGTATGGCAACGACTCGCTGGGCGACGAGATCGCCTGGAGCTGGCTGCACACGGTGAACCACTTCTACAAGACGCACCACAAGCTGATTGAGAAGTACCACATCGCCAGCAGCACGCCGCGTGAAGGTGGGGGTGGGGAGTACCCGCTTCAGGACGGCTTCGGCTGGACGAACGGCGTAGTGCGGCGGCTGATTGGGCTGTATGGGGAGCCTTGAGCGGGGTGCGGTCTGGTCCCCTCACCCCGGCCCTCTCCCACAGGGAGAGGGAGGATAGGTCAGCGAATCACCTCATAAATGGCGGTCTGAATAGACTGCCATTTTTTCGTTTCAGAGCCCGGCTGTGCCTGCGCGCGGCGCTTCGCCATATCCGCGTCGTGCTGCTGGCGCTTCACAACAGCGGGTACGGTGCAAAACGCTTTTAAATAGTCTTTACGCGTTGACGTCAGAGACTCACCGTTCGCCATCGCGTGGCTAAGCGTGTTGATAAAACGACGGCACGGCTTCTCTTCCACCATGTTTTGCCGATAGCGCAGCATCAGTTCAAGTACGTCGTCATGGTCTGACGACATCGCCTCTTCCGTCCAGGACAGCTTCCAGTCCATGCCACCCTGCAAGAAAAGCAGCGCCACGCGAGTGTCATTGCGGTTGATGGCTGAACGGAAATTATTCTCGTCCCAGGTAACGCCCATGCGCGTCAGCGTCTCACGCGAGGAAGGCGTTTCACGCATCTCCTCTACTGGAGGCGTGGCTGCGGCATTCGCCGCAACGTGCTGCGGTTTGCCGCTGGTCACAAGCCAGACGCCCCCGGCAATAATCACGATAACCATGACGCCAACCGCGCCCCACAGCACTCCGGAAATGAGCTGCTCGCGCTGTTCAGGCGTGCGCGGCGCACGCTGGGTAGGCTTTTCAATGCTGTCACGCACCTCGAACAGATCGCCACCCGTGACCCGGTCCATTTTCTGCGCCTTTTCCCAGAATGCATGCAGTTCGCTGGCATCCACGGCCAGTAATCCCGCCGGATTGACGCGCGTTCTTCCCTCTTCAAACGCGCGCTGAACGGGTCGGGTGACTTGCGTATAGTAGCGATCGAGCAGCAGGATTTGCGCGGAACTTAATGCCCGCTGCACGGTAATGCTGTTGCGGATTTGTCGGATGTCATCAAGGAAGGTTTGCAGGGTGATGCGCGGCTCCACCAGCAGCGTCAGCATGGCGGGATCGCTAAACAGTGACGCGTAGTAACGGCTAAATTCTTTTTTATCCACCAGCAGCTGCGCCAGCTCGCTGAACATCATGCCGCTCAACACATCGTTAATGTCGCCCAGCTTCAGCCAGCGACGAACGCGATCGGCATTAAACAGGGTCTTGAGATGGTTATTGAGCCGTACCTGATCGGGCCACGCCTGCTGGATCAGCCCCTTAATCATCAATTCGATAGCACGCACCTGCTTATGCGCCTGCTGCTGTTGGATTTCGCTACCGTGCGCCAGCTCAGTGTTGTAAGTCAGAAGAGGCTGCTGGAGACGAAGATGCTCCAGAGTCGTCACAAACCGCATCGCCGCAATCAGCTGATTTTCAGTGACATCCTGCCCGCTTTCATACTGAGGCACGCGCTGCTGCAGCAGGCGCAGCTGGAGCGTAAATGTCGACATTTCAGCGTCGTTCAGGTTGAGTTGCTTCGCAACAGCAGCCCATCCCCCGAGACCTAAGCGGGCACTGTCCAGCTGTTCCAGAAACCAGCGTGGATCTTTTCCTTCAGAAGCATGTACATTCAGCAGGAGCAGAATTTCGACTGACGCCTGACGAATAACCGCAAGACAGTGTTCAAACTGTTCGCGAATGGGGTGTGATGTGCTGAGAGTCATTGTATTCCTTCAGAGACAATGAAAACGCCTGGGCCAGGCATGAAACAGCTTTTTTTCTTTTATTTATACGACGTTAAACATACCTGACTTTCTGTTGAAATAAAGTGACAACCTTATAATCATTTAAAATGTTTCAGGAGAATCTGAATGCCCGTATTAACGACCGCGCGTCTCACCTGTTCACCGCTGCACGAGCAGGACTGGCCATTTTTTCTCGCGCTACAGCACGATCCCAACGTCATGCGCTTTGTGGCGGAAAACCGCCCTCTGGCAGAGATCCGCGCAGCGTTCGATTCTCGTCTCGTCCCATGGTCGCCGGGCAGCGCGCACTGGCTTTGCCTCACCGTGCGTGATACGGCCTCGCAGGCTCCGCTGGGCGTCACGGGTTACATTCATCGGGAAGAAGATTGTGCCGAAGTCGGATTCCTTTTCGCACCTGCGGCACACGGGAAAGGTTACGGCTTCGAATCGCTGCGGGCGCTTTGCGATTATGCCTTTCTTCAGGGCGGTATTCGTCGGCTTACCGCCACCGTCACGGCGGGAAATATTGCGTCAAAGCGTGTACTGGAAAAAACAGGTTTTCAACTGGAAGGCGAACTGCGCGAGAATTATTACCTTGGCGGTCAGTGGCAAAATGACTGGCTATTTGGCTTATTGAAGCATGAATACCTGAATAATAATCCCTGAGCAATAGCCATTTGGCGGATATTTCTCCCGCGTCGTTTCCTCTACAGTGTTGCCATTAAGAGGAAACGAATATGCCAGGTTCTACGCTAAAGATATCGTCTGCTGCGATTGCGTTAATTAAAAAAAATCAGGGGCTTTCCCTGGAGAAATATCGTGACATAAACGGAATATGGGTTATCGGATATGGTCACGTCATCCACCCGCGGGAAGATTTTCGCCGTCTTATCACCCCCATCGAGGCAGAATATTTGCTCCACGGCGATTTGCAATTATGCGAGGCGCTGCTGCGGGAAAATGTGACGTTCTCCTTAACCCAACAGCAGCATGACGCGCTGATATTAATGATATTCAGCTTCGGTGAAATACCGACGCGGGTAAAAGCATGGCTTCAGGCCGTTGAGCGGGTGTAGTACATGGCCGCCTGCGTTCTGTTTTTGACATCCAGCCGACGGAAAAGCGCTTCCAGATGGGCTTTTACCGTTGCCGCGCTGATATTCAGGCTGCGGCTAATTTCCTTATTTGACTCCCCGGCAGCCAGGCGTTTCAACACTTCACGCTGACGCTCGCTTAGCGTTAATAATGCCTCCTGCGAAGCCTGCTGCCTGAGCCACTCCCCGGGAAAACAGATCATCCCTCTGGACACGGAATCCAGCACGGCGGCGAATCGTTCCGGGTTCGCATTGCGGGGAATAATCGCCATCACGTTTCGCTGCATCATCTGCTCGCCCCATCTGGTCTCTTTTCTCGCCAGAACCATCACCACGCGGAGTGCCGGGAAGCGATGTATGATTTCCCCCAGGAAAGCGATGCCCTCTTTCTGAATTAAATCCCCGTCAATCATCACGATAGCGGCGGGTGACGCGGACAACTGCGCCCATAATTCATCAGCCTGACTGGTCCCCGTCATATCTATTTCCGGAATTAACTTTTGCAGACTGTGTATCGCTCCATGAATAAATATCGACTGCCTGTCAAACATGATTACTCGCATCGTTTTTCTCCCTCTGAGAATAGCGAGGGGGGATTCTACAGAGGCATTATTTGAGAAAAAACTCAATGAATGGAGAGGTTACAAATCCACCCGTTTTCTTTATATCTACCCGTATCTGGACACATTTGTCTTAAGGATTTCCTTAAGAGGTTCCCTCCCCTTAAGCGTGCGGCTTAGAGGAACATACCGCCTGACACTTCAATACGTTGCGCGTTCATCCAGCCCAGTTTGTCGCTAAGCAGGGCGGCAATGGCATTGCCAATGTCGTCCGGCAGGCCCACACGCCCCAGCGCCGTCTGCGACGCCAGCAGTTGATTAAGCTCGGCGTTGTCACGCACGCGTCCGCCGCCAAAGTCGGTTTCAATCGCGCCGGGGGCGATAATGTTGACGGCGATCCCGCGAGCGCCCAGCTCTTTCGCCTGATAGCGGGTCAGCACTTCCATCGCCCCTTTCATCGCCGCATAGGTACCCGAGCCCGGCTGGGTGAAACGGGCCAGACCACTGGAGACGTTCAGAATACGCCCACCGTCCTTTATCAGAGGCAGCAGGATCTGAGTCAGGAAGAACGGTCCTTTAAAGTGGATGTTCATGGCGTCATCAAACTGGGCTTCCGTCGTCTCGGTATAGGGTGCATATAAACCCGTGCCCGCGTTGTTTAATAAATAATCAAAGGTGTCACGTTGCCAGACCGTCTTCAGGCTTTCCTGCACTTTTTTAGCAAAGTCACCGAAAGTGGCGATTTCGCCGACGTTAAGCTGTAATGCCACCGCCTTAACCCCTTTTTGCTCAATTTCACGCACGACGTTCTGCGCTTCCCGCTCGCTGCTGTTATAAGTCAGGATGATCCCCGTCCCTTCTGCCGCCAGCTTCAAAACCGCGTTTTTACCCAGGCCACGGCTACCACCTGTCACTAATGCAATACGTTCACTCATGAGAAACCTCGTTTCGGCTGTTATGGAGATTGAGAAAGAGCTTATTAGGTGATAGAAAATCAATAAAGACAGTGGATAACGCTTCACTGTTTCATTAGTAACAACAATGAGCGCCGCCTATGGATAAAATTCACGCAATGCAATTGTTCATCCGTGTCGCAGAACTGGAGAGTTTTTCCCGTGCGGCGGAGACGCTGAGCCTGCCAAAGGGCAGCGTTTCGCGGCAAATCCAGGCGCTGGAAAACCAGCTGGGCACCCAGCTATTGCACCGTACCACCCGTCGCGTCAGCCTGACGCAGGATGGGATGGTCTATTACGAACGCACAAAAGATCTGCTGGCAAACCTCGACGAACTGGACAGCATGTTCCTTCACGACCCTTCCAGCATCAGCGGACGGTTGCGTGTCGATATGCCCGTTGGCGTTGCACGAAATTTAGTCATCCCCAAACTGCCCGCCTTTCTGCAACAGTATCCCGGCATCGAACTGGAACTCAGCAGCAGCGACCGTCTGGTGGACGTGATTCGCGAGGGGTTTGACTGCGTGGTGCGCGTGGGCACGCTGAAGGATTCAGGGCTGATAGCCCGACCGCTGGGCAAGCTGTCCGTCATCAACTGCGCCAGTCCGGCGTATCTGACGCGCTTCGGCTATCCTGAGACGCTGGAGGATCTGGCTTCACATGCGGTGATCCACTATGCCGCCACGCTGGGCACACGCCCGCAGGGCTTCGAGTTTTATAACGGCAGCACGACGCAGTGGGTCAAGACGGGCGGTGTATTAACGGTCAACAGCACGGAGACCTACCAGGCTGCCTGCCTTGCGGGGTTAGGCATTATTCAGGTTCCGCGGGTTGGAGTACGTGATTTACTGCGCACGAAGAAACTGGTTGAGATCCTCCCGCAATACCGGGCGGAACCGATGCCCGTTTCGCTGATTTATCCTCACCGCCGTAACCTCTCCCGCCGGGTACATCTGTTTATGGAGTGGCTAACTGAACTCACGAAAGCTTACGTGGACTAGTCGCAAGCTATAATTCAAAAACACATCCAGCTCAACGAAAAGGAAAATGCGCGTGACGCCGGAAAACAATCCGCAACGACCGACTCAACATTTAGAGTATGAACCCATCAAAAAGATGGAAACCGAGCCTGAAGCGCCCGCAACGCCTGGGACAGCCAGCAAAGCGCTGGGTACGGTTACCAGCATGGCAGAAAAGATCCAGCAGCTTCCCATGATTGCACACCTGATACGCGCCACGGAACGGTTTAACGACCGCATGGGGAATCAGTTTGGGGCGGCCATTACTTACTTTTCTTTCTTATCGATGATCCCGATCCTGATGGTGTCGTTTGCTGCCGCCGGTTTTGTGCTGGCGTCACACCCGACGCTGCTGCAGGACATTTTCAATAAGATTCTGATTAACGTCAGCGACCCAACGCTCGCCTCCACGCTGAAAAGCACCATCAATACCGCCGTACAGCAGCGTACTACCGTCGGTATCGTCGGTTTACTGATTGCCCTCTATTCCGGCATTAACTGGATGGGCAACCTGCGTGAAGCCATTCGCGCCCAGTCGCGCGACGTGTGGGAGCGCACGCCGCAGGAGCAGGAGAAGATTTGGGTTAAGTATTTTCGTGATTTTGTATCGCTGATTGGTCTGCTCGTGGCGCTGATCGTGACGCTTTCCATCACTTCCGTTGCAGGCTCGGCGCAGCAGATGATCATCTCCGCGCTCTATCTTGATTACATCGAATGGCTGAAGCCCGCATGGCGCGGGATTGGCCTGGCTATCTCCATCTTTGCCAACTACCTGCTGTTCTTCTGGATCTTCTGGCGCCTGCCGCGCCATCGTCCGCGTAAGAAAGCGCTCATTCGCGGGACGCTCATTGCGGCGATTGGCTTTGAGGTGATCAAAATCGTAATGACCTACACTCTGCCGTCGCTGGTGAAATCCCCGTCCGGCGCGGCGTTTGGCTCCGTACTGGGGCTGATGGCGTTCTTCTACTTCTTCGCTCGCCTGACGTTGTTCTGCGCGGCGTGGATCGCCACTGCCGAGTATAAAGATGACCCGCGTATGCCGGGAAAAACCCACCGCTAAGCCCCCTGTCGGGCTGATATTTCAGCCCGACCAGTCATTTCAGCATATAAATCCAGACCGTAACTTTTATTTAACCAAAAACCAGTTTTAATCACTAATATTTGAAAAGTGTGAAGCATTTCATGGAAGGTATTTCGCTGGTCTGAAAATTATCCGCTTTTTGTTGCTTTTATCACCGCCTCGCGACTTTGTAACAGATTGAAATGTCGCTTTTGCTATGCGTAATATGGCCTTTCGTTCGTCCAAAAATAAGAAAATATTATGCAAGCAACAGCCACAACACTTAACGAAGGGGCGGAAAACGTTCCGGTCAACTCGCGTAACAAAGTTGTCGTCGCATCGCTGATTGGCACCGCCATTGAGTTCTTCGACTTTTATATTTATGCCACCGCAGCGGTTATCGTCTTCCCGCATATTTTCTTCCCGCAGGGCGACCCGACGGCGGCAACGCTACAGTCTCTGGCAACCTTTGCTATCGCCTTCGTGGCGCGTCCAATTGGTTCAGCGGTCTTTGGTCACTTTGGCGATCGCGTTGGCCGCAAAGTGACGCTTGTGGCGTCGCTGCTGACGATGGGGATTTCGACCGTGGCCATCGGTCTGCTGCCCACTTACGAAACCATCGGCATTCTGGCGCCGGTTCTGCTGGCGCTGGCGCGTTTTGGTCAGGGTTTGGGCCTGGGTGGTGAATGGGGTGGCGCGGCGCTGCTGGCTACCGAGAACGCCCCGGCGCGCAAGCGTGCGCTGTATGGCTCATTTCCGCAACTGGGCGCACCGATTGGCTTCTTCTTCGCGAACGGCACCTTCCTGCTGCTCTCCTGGCTGCTGACGGATGAACAGTTCATGAGCTGGGGCTGGCGTATTCCGTTTGTCTTCTCTGCCGTACTGGTGCTGATTGGTCTGTATGTGCGCGTCTCTCTGCACGAAACGCCGGTCTTTGCCAAAGTCGCGGCCGCAAAAAAACAGGTAAAAGTACCGCTGGGAACGCTGCTGACCAAACACGTCCGCGTGACCGTGCTGGGCACCTTTATCATGCTGGCGACGTATACGCTGTTCTACATCATGACCGTCTACTCAATGACGTACAGCACCGCCGCCGCGCCGGTGGGTCTGGGTCTGCCGCGTAACGAAGTGCTGTGGATGCTGATGATGGCGGTGATTGGCTTTGGCGTGATGGTGCCGATTGCGGGCCTGCTGGCGGATAAGTTTGGTCGCCGCTCAAGCATGATTGTGATCACCACGCTGATTATTCTGTTCGCGCTGTTCGTCTTCCCGCCGCTGTTGGGTTCCGGTAGCCCTGCACTGGTGATGGCGTATCTGCTGATTGGCCTGAGCCTGATGGGCCTGACCTTCGGCCCGATGGGTGCGCTGCTGCCGGAGCTGTTCCCGACGGAAGTGCGTTACACGGGCGCGTCGTTCTCCTACAACGTTGCCTCTATTCTGGGCGCGTCCGTTGCGCCGTATATTGCTACCTGGCTGCAGGCGAACTATGGTCTGTTCTACGTGGGCGTCTATCTGGCGGCCATGGCAGCACTGACGCTGATTGCGCTGCTGCTGACGCACGAGACTAAGCATCAGGCTCTGTAATACACTGCGGCCTGATGCCCTCACCCCGGCCCTCTCCCACAGGGAGAGGGAGAAGGGAGCTACTTCTTCATCTGCGACAAAATGTTCCGACACTGATTGGCATCCCCTTCTGACGGCGAAATCAGCGCCAGCAGCGCCGCAGCGGGCGTCACCAGCGTGGCAAGCGCTGCCGCTACCGCACCGCGCGCAATCAGCGGCCCGGGCTTCACGCCCGCCTGCGGATTTTTGAAGGTGCCGCGCACGTAGAGCGGCGAGCGCAGGGTGATGATACGTATCCCCTTACTTTCCGGGTCGATGGTGAGATCAAGTTGCTCAGAGGCCATACTGGCCGTCCCGGTCACGTTGATCACCGCGTTCTCCGTATCGAAGGCGAAGATCTGCGGGCGCGCCACGCCGTTGACCAGATCCACGTTTGCCGCCGCGCAGTTCACGCGGACTTCATCGTCGCCGAAAATCTGGCCGATGATAAAGTTTCCGACGTTAAGCCCCAGAATTTCCATCAGGTTGCGGCTGATCAGCCCGTCGTTCATCAGCAGTTTCAGGTTACCATTACCGCTGCCCAGCAGTGCCGCCACGGAGTTGCCCACGCCGCGAATGTCGGCATCGCCGTTCATCTCACCGAGGGTTTTCTGCATCAGTTCGACGTCAGGCATCAGCTCTTTTAGCTTAAGCCTGCGCGCCTGAATCTCTGCCCGTCCCTGCATCGGCTTTTTGTCGCCTTCCAGATGAATGTTCGAGGAAATCGTCCCACCCGCCATGCCAAACTTGAGCGGCTGCAGGCGCAGATCGGCGTTTTTCAGGATGATATGCGTCGAGAGATCGCTCAACGGCAGCGTGCTGCCATGCTCAATTTTACGCCCTTTGAAGCGGACGTCCGCATCCATCACGTCCCACTTATCGGTCTCAAAGCGATCGTAAGGCAGCACTTTTCCCGCAGGCTGGATGTCCTTTTTCACCTCTTTTGATTTGGTGCCTTTGCCGGAATCCACACCAATCAGCGGGCCGAGATCGGCCAGGCGCAGCTGGCGGGATTCCACATCCCCTTCCAGTTTCGGACGCGGTTTGCCGGTGGTGTAGGTCAGCGAACCGTGAATATCGCTGTCGCCAATGCGGCCGTTGAAATCCCTGTAGTCAAAGACCGACGATTTCTCGGTGTCGATTTTTGCCACCAGATGCCCGTCCGTTTCAAACGGTGGGGTATCCGGCAGCAGCACGCCGGTCAGTTCATACAGCTCACCCAGCGAATCACCGGCAAACTTCAGCTGCAGGTCAACACCGCCCATGTTCATCGGGTCGTTAACCGTGCCCACGAACGCCACGCGGGTGTTGCCGGAACGGAAATCCGCCTGCACCGGGAACGGTGTGCCCTCGCTCCTGAGCGCCAGCATGCCGCCAATCTTCCCTTTCCCGGTCAGCGGCTGGTCGTTATAGCGCCCTTTTGCCGTCAGACCGAAAACGTAATCGCCAGCTTTTGCGCTGTCGCCTTTGGCCTTGCTGCCCGTGACTTCGCTAAACGGCAGTGGCTTGCCGAGCGGATCGACCAGGATCTCCACGTCTGCTTTGCTGACCTTATCGTCAATGGCGATCCGCCCGCGATCGAAAAGAATATTATCGAGGCGGAACGACCACGAAGAGGGCTGCGCATTGGGATCTTTCTCGCCGTCGCTGGCAAGGTTAAACGTCCAGTTGTTGTTCTTTTCAGAAAGGCGGATCAGGCGTGCGTCGGGCTGCTGGAGTTTGATCCACGGCAGGTAAACCGTTTTGGTCAGCAGCGCGAGCGGTGCCAGCGTGGCTTCAACGCGCGGCAGGTGAACCATTGTCACGTCAGGGATGTCCGGCGGGTTGCCAAGAATAATGTCATCGGCGTGAACGTGCGGCCAGGGCACCCAGCTTCGCCAGCCGGTCTCCTCTTTCTGCCGTTCCCATACCACACCCAGATCGCCGCGTATGGCAAAAGGTCGGTTCAGCTCAGTTGAGACTTTCTGGTTGATGGTCGGCTTAAGACGGTTCCAGTCGAATGTCGCAATAATGATGATGGCGACCACGATCAACAACAAGAAAATCCCTGAGATCCAGGCGATAACCCTGGTTGTCTTTGTCATTTTTGTCCCCTTTCCTGATGACCTGTCCTGTAAAACTATAGTCCAGACAAAGGGAAGCGGGCAGTTCAGAGCGTCGTTATCACCGTTTCGAGCGTATCCATCGGCACCGGGCGAGAGAGGAAGTAGCCCTGCGCAGCGGCGGCAGGAGAGTTTTGCACATCACGCCACTCTTCCAGCGTTTCAACGCCTTCAACAATCACGCCCTGGCAATAGCGATTCATCAGCTGCAGCAGCAGCGTGAACAGGTTTCGACCTTCCTGCGTCTGGCGCAGCATGATAAAGAGGTCGCGGGCCACTTTGATGTAGTCGTAACGAACTTCGCTAAGGGCCGAGAAGTTCGCCATGCCGGTGCCGAAGTCATCCAGCCACAGCGGGCCAAACTCGCACATGGAGGCAAATGAGGAGTCCTGCGGCAGGCGGACGTGCTCCACCAGTTCAAAACGCATCCAGGGCAGGGAGGCAATCAGCGCCTGCAATTTCTCGTTCTGGCGCAATGCCAGCAGAGTTGGGCCGTCTACATTGACCGACGCAAGGATATCGTGCCGGGCGAAAAATGCCTGCTTCGTTGCCAGCATCCGGAGTTGTTCTTCCAGCACATCCAGGCGCTGGCGAACCGCCACCTCCGCAAAATAGCGGTCAGGCGCAATGCGCTGTGAAGGATTCGATGGGTGTGTAACGACCGTTAAAATCTCAATCGCCATCAGCCGACCATCGGTGCGATAGATGGGCTGATAGGTGTACGCTCGATCACATTGCAGCCAGTAGCGATGCTCCTGCAAGTTCTCAATACTTGCCTCTGGCGTAGTGTTCAGCCGCTGGATAACCTGCTCTGACTTCATTTCAGATGTCCTGTTGTATGGGATGACCTTTTTGGACTCGTCACTGGGTTATCGGCGCGCTAATTGAGAACTTTATGTTCAATTAGCCGGGAAAATGAAATTAAGATGACAGAAATTTGCAGGAACACGCGCTGGCTCAAAAAAAATATTGGAACGTCGTTTTAATATGGTTGACCACAAAATCCACTCAACGCACACTACCGTAAATTACTCTGTTCAGGTTCACGACTATGTCCAAAAAAATTGCCGTGATTGGCGAATGCATGATTGAGCTGTCCCAAAAAGGCGAGGAAGTCAGCCGCGGTTTTGGTGGCGATACATTAAACACATCTGTTTATATTGCCCGTCAGGTTGCTCCTGACGCACTGAGCGTGAACTACGTTACTGCGCTTGGGACGGACAGCTTCAGCGAGCAGATGCTGGCGTCCTGGCAGAGCGAGAATGTTCACACCTCCCTTATCCAGCGTATGGAAAACCGCCTGCCGGGTCTGTACTACATCGAAACTGACAGCACCGGCGAGCGCACCTTCTACTACTGGCGTAACGAAGCCGCCGCCAAATTCTGGCTGGAAAGCGATGCCGCCGCCGCCATTTGCGAAGAGCTGGCTACCTTTGACTACCTCTATCTGAGCGGGATCAGCCTGGCGATCCTGAGCCCGGAAAGCCGGGAAAAGCTGCTGTCTCTGCTGCGCGAATGCCGCGCCAACGGCGGCAAGGTGATCTTCGATAATAACTATCGCCCTCGCCTGTGGGCCAGCCGCGAAGAGACGCAGCAGGTTTATCAGCAGATGCTGGAATGCACCGACATCGCATTTCTGACCCTGGATGATGAAGACGCCCTGTGGGGTGAGAAGCCAGTGGATGAGGTTATCTCACGCACTCAGGCTGCTGGCGTGAGCGAAGTGGTGATTAAACGCGGTGCGGATTCATGCCTGGTGGCCATCGCGGGCGAAGCGGTGGTTGAGGTACCTGCGGTGAAACTGGCGAAAGAGAAAGTGATTGATACGACGGCGGCGGGAGATTCTTTCAGCGCGGGGTATCTGGCGGTACGCCTGACGGGCGGGACACCTGAAGCGGCGGCACAGCGTGGTCACCTAACGGCGAGTACCGTGATTCAGTATCGCGGGGCGATTATTCCACGTGAGGCAATGCCTGTTTAAATAAGGTGCGGGCTGATGCCCTCACCCTAACCCTCTCCCACAGGGAGAGGGAACAAAGAACCAGGGTCTTACTGCCCCTGCGGAATATCGCTCGCATCCTGGTGCAAATCATCCGCCGATGCAGCCTGTGCAGGCTGCGCTTCAGGCGTCATGATCGCATCCCAGGTCGCTTTCAGTTCCTTCATGTTATATTCCGGCTCGCCTTGCGGCTGCAGCAGAATCAACGCCATATCCTGCGATAGCTGCTGACGTAAATCCTGATTTAACATTTCTACGGTCAGACCGCTGAGGAAATCCTGGCGTAGCTTTTGATACTGCTCCGGCGCGATATCGACCACCTGGTTTTGCAGGGAGCGAATACGCTGGCTAATCAGGATATCGGTATCGGCGCGAGCATAGGTGGCAAACAGTTTCTGCAGCTCAAGTGATTTCTGCGCGACCAGCGCGTTGAACTCCTCTTCAGAGAGCCCCTCTTTACGCACTTTTGCCAGCTCTTTCGCCACCACGCCCAGGTTCGTATTCAGCTTATCGCCCGGCGATTCAACGTTAATGGCGCACTGCGCACGCTGGAACAACACGCGGCAGTCAAAGCCCAGACCAATATTCTTCACGTTGTTTTTACTGAGCGTTTGCTGAACGTGCCAGAACAGCGCTTCACGCGCCAGGTCTGCACGCCAGTAGCGCAGCAGCGCGGCGGATTCGCGAATAGGCTGCCAGGCGGTGTCCCACATCATAGAGAGACGATCCTGACGTACGGTGTCCGTCATGATGCTGACAGACTCAGGACGCAGCGGCGAAAGGGTCGGTACGGGCGCAGGCGTCTCACGCTTGCCTTTAAGCTCACCAAATACCTTGTTGATTTGCTCGACGACCGCACGGCTATCCACATTGCCGACCACGATCAGGGTCATCGCATCCGGGGTGTACCATTTCTGGTAGAACGATTTGACCTGCTCGGCATCCACAGGCTGCTTCAGCGGCTCTGCCGGATCGTGACCGAGCAGCGTTGACCCTTTCAGGCGGTAGCGCCACCAGCCCTCTTTGGTATCGACAGGCCAGGTCGCCACCATGTCACTGTTACTCAGCGCATAGTTGACGGTTTCCGGCGTCACCGACAGGTTACCGGTGGCGTCGGAGAGATAGGTCAGCGCCTCTTTCAGCAGGTCGTTACGGTTATTTGGCAGACTCAGGTTGAACATGGTGTAGTCGTATGACACAACCGCAGGGGGCAGAGGACGTTTCGGGTCGATGGCCTGTTGCCAGAGCGAACGCACCTGTACCGCCTGCAAACTGCCGCTCTGGGTGAGCGCCAGTCGAGGAATAAAGTGGCTGAAGCCAGTCTGCTGGGTGCTTTCAGTGAGGGAACCGGTATTCACTGACAAACGAATTTCAATACGATCGCTGGGACGCTGCGGAGTCGCTAACAACTGCCACTGAAAACCATTCGCCAGGGTCCCTTGTTGCCAGGCCGGGTCTGGCTGGAGCGCATCTGCCTGCACATAACTGGCTGCTGCCATCATCAGCAAACCGCCGGTTAAGAGTCGAATTTTTGTGCCCTGCATGTGAACCCCTGATCAACATTCCTGGTTAAAAAGAGTGTCTCGTGACGTGAGCACTCTAAAGATGACGATGAAAACACTCCGATTAGACCGCGTGTTAAGCCAAACGTCACGGAGGGAAGTGAAATATACCCAAAAAAAATCTTGTCGAAGTATGACAGGTATGAAGCATTATTATGCGCAGGAGCCCGCATCCCGACAAGGGAATGCGGGCAATTATGACGTGATTAAGAGGATAAACCTGCTGATTTGCTGTCAGTTGGGCGATTATTTAACGTATCGGTGAGCTTTTTGTGATCCAGCTCTTTCACCCATTTCGCCACCACCACCGTAGCCACACCGTTACCCACCAGGTTGGTTAAGGCGCGCGCTTCAGACATAAAGCGGTCAATACCCAGGATCAGCGCCAGGCCAGCCACCGGCAGGTGTCCCACCGCTGAAATGGTCGCCGCCAGCACAATGAACCCACTTCCGGTAACACCCGCCGCCCCTTTCGAGGAGAGCAGGAGCACCACCAGCAGGGTGATTTGATGGAAGATATCCATATGGCTGTTGGTCGCCTGGGCGATAAACACCGCGGCCATCGTCAGGTATATCGAGGTGCCGTCCAGGTTAAAGGAATAGCCCGTAGGGATCACCAGCCCCACCACCGACTTCCGGCAGCCCAGTTTTTCCATCTTATCGAGCATACGCGGCAGCGCCGACTCAGAGGACGAGGTGCCCAGAACAATCAGTAACTCTTCACGGATGTAGCGGATGAACTTGAAGATGCTGAACCCCGCCGCACGGGCGATTGAGCCCAGCACCACCACCACAAACAGAATACAGGTGATGTAGAAGCAGATAATCAGCTGTCCCAGCTGTACCAGCGTGCCGACGCCGTATTTACCGATGGTAAACGCCATCGCGCCGAAGGCACCGATCGGGGCCAGACGCATGATCATGTTGATGATGCCGAAGATGACCTGCGAGAAGCTTTCAATGACGTTGAAGATGAGCTGGCCTTTGCTGCCCAGACGGTGCAGGGCAAAGCCAAACATCACGGCAAACAGCAGCACCTGCAGGATATTGCCACTGGCGAATGCGCCGATAACGCTGCTCGGAATCACGTCGAGCAGGAAGGCGACAACCCCCTGATCTTTCGCTTGCTCGGCGTAAACGGCTACCGCCTTCGCATCGAGCGTGGCCGGGTCAACGTTCATTCCCGCGCCAGGCTGAACGACGTTAACAATGATCAGGCCGATAATCAGGGCAAGCGTACTGACCACTTCGAAATAGAGAAGTGCCACTGCACCGGTACGTCCGACCGCCTTCATGCTTTCCATGCCAGCGATACCCGTCACCACCGTACAGAAGATGACCGGGGCAATGACCATTTTGATGAGCTTCACGAATGCGTCGCCAAGCGGCTTCATTTGTGCGCCCAGTTCAGGGTAGTAGTGGCCAAGCAGAATACCGACTGCGATGGCTGTCAGGACCTGAAAGTAAAGGCTTTTGAAGATTGAGGTTTTCATAGGGTGTCCTTGGGAAGAAAAACCACAGGCTTTTTAAGGTTATGGTTAACCTGCGGCTCTAAAATAACACCCGCATAACAGGACAGAAATAAACCAGGTTCAAATTTGAAACAGAAATGTTAAGAACTTTGAGCTGGCTCGCACAAGCCAGCAACAAAATTACACTTTTGCGTTATTGCCCACGTCGGCAAGGTAGCTTTTTTCGAAGATATCCGACGGCACGGCACGGCCAAATAAGAAGCCCTGACCGCCCTCCACACCCGCTTTAGCCAGCCAGTCTCGCTGGTCTTCATTTTCGATACCTTCAGCAATCACATGCAGGTTGAGACTGCGCGCCATCTGGATAATGGCCTCGACCATACTGCTGTCTTCCGGTAGCCCATCGACAAAGGTTTTGTCGATTTTCAGCACGTCGACCGGCAGCGTTTTCATATGCTGAAGCTGCCGCAGTCCGGCGTAGCCCATACCGAAATCGTCCAGCGCGATGCGAACACCCGCGTTACGCAGCGGTTTCAGGATCGCCACGGCTTCGTTCGGGTCGTCAATACGACGGCTCTCCGTCACTTCCAGAATCAGCGTGTCCGGCTGGATGCGATAGCGGTGGATCAGCTCCAGCAGCTCCGACACCATGGTCGGGTGCATCAGCTGTAAAGCGGAGAGGTTTACCGACAGCGGCAGGGTGATGCCCCGCTCCTGCCAGGCCGCAAGCTGGCGGCAGGACTCTTCCAGCACCCAGTACCCCACGCTGACCATCAGGCCACAGGATTCAATCCGGTCAATCAGCCCCTCAGGCAGCTCCCATGAGCCATCCGGCTGCTGCATACGCAGCAACGCTTCGGCACTGTTTACTTCACCGGTGAGCAAATTGACCTGCGGCTGCAGCCAGATGGCAAACTGGCGGTTGTCCATCGCGGTCAGTATGTCGCTCTCTTCGGTCAGACGCTGCTGCGCCTTTTCCATCTGCTCCGGGTCGAAGAACTGGATCTGATTCTTCCCTTTGCGTCGCGCGGTGAAGGCCGCCGAGAATGCGCGACGGTAAAGCTGCTCTGCCGTCAGGTCGCCGTAGAACATCGCAATCCCGATACTGGCGCTCGGACGAAGCTGGATCCCCTGAATCGGTAACCGCTCATTAATGACAGTGAGCACTTGCTGACCTAGCGTAATAGCGTGCCATGGCTCTTTCACCCCATGCGCGATGATCACCAGGTCATAGCCGCTAACCTGAGTCAGCACCATGCGCGGGGCAAGCACCGATTTCACCTTTTCCACCAGCGTCAGGAGCAGCATTTCACGCTGGCTCTCCTTGAGCACGCCCGCCGTATCCTGCAAGGTTTCGCAGGCGACCACCATCAGTGCGGTGGTCTGTTGGCGGGCAACCGTCTGCTCCAGCATCGCCATCAGGAAGGCTTTATTTGGCAAATCGGACACCGGGAAACGGGTGGCACTGATATTGAGTTCATCCTGCTGGCGCATAATGCGCTGTTGATTGATGTTGTAGCTGCGCACCAGCATGCCGATTTCATCGTCATGATGCAGACGCGGCAGCGCAATCTGGTGGCCTATCTGCTCCTGCGGCGGGAGATCGTTCAGCTCTCTGGCGATGCGGCGTAACGGATGCACGATCAAACGGTTAATACACCAGGTGAGCGCGACGCTCAAAATAAGCGTCAAAAGTAAGTAAGCAGTCACTAACGTCGCAACCCAACTCATGACAAACTTATACATGCGATAGGAGTCTGACTGAAGGACAAGGTAGGCTAACGGCTGAGGGTTGGCCGGACGTTCCAGTGAATAGATGGGCAGGGAAATTTGCACCGGTAGCTCAAACATGCGCATGACCATGACCGGGACGGGGCGTTCAGGAATGAAGCGCATCCGTAACGCCTGAAACTGATTAGGCAGAACGACATCCGCGCGGCTGACAATACCCGCAGGCTGGATGCGTTTTAAAATGGTTTCCGCGTCGGGAATGTCCCCTTTCAGGATCGCGGCCGACAGCGGCTCACGCACCTCACGGGCAATACTTTCGAGTTGCGAAGCCGTGTTGTAGCGATTCTGCTGTACGGCATGAAACAGCAAAATAACGCTGAAGAGAAAGACAAACAGCATTGTGACGGCTGAAACCATCGCCATCTGTTTGATCGTTAAAGAACGGCTAACACGCAAAATGACTCTCCACAGAACTCGAAGCGCAGGGCGCACCAGGGAGTGAACCTGGTGCGCCTGAGTATACCCGATTGCTGCACTTTTAAGAGAGACTTACAATTGGATTAAGTTAAATCCGATTACCAGTCGGCGTAAGGGACCAGCGGCTCTGGCGGCAGGTCCATATCGCCCTGCCAGCCTGCAGCAGAATAACGCACGTAGAGCAGCGCATGGCTCGGGGTATAGTCTTTTGCTTCCTGAATATCCACGCCCAGACCGACAAACCAGTTGGAGGTCACGCGGCGCTCGATAATCGCCCTCGCGGTATAACCTGTACCGGAGGAGCTGCTACCGGTTTCCATTTCGCCTCTGTCGGTATAGCGGCCAGGCTCATCGGTTGGGATCAGACCCTGTTTCGGATAACGCAACTCATCTTTCGTCTTCGAATGCGACCAGGAGACCGAACCGCCCAGCTCCCATGACCAGTTCTCAGTACGCTTGCGCCAGGTGACGGGCAACGCAAAGGAGACATACTCCTGCGGACTGTAGTAGCCACCTTGTCCCAGCGTGTAGCCACTGAGATCTTTGTCGTAATGCCAAAGCATGTTAGACACACCGACCGTCAGACGTTCGTTGTTCTCGTTGATCAGCTTGTAGTAATAGCCGGTCATCCAGCGGATGCGCCAGTTATCTTCCACATTTTTACCGGTCAGGCTGTCCATGTTCAGGCTTGACCAGACGCCGTTCGCCTCACCTTTGTCATAGCTTACGCTCACACCGCCGCCGGTCGAACGGACGCCGCCCCAGGTGGTGTTGGTATTGGTATCTTTTTGCCCGGCAAAGGCCAGAACAGAACTGGAGATAGGACGACGATGCGCGTTCAGGGTGTAGCCAATCGGCCCCAGGTCACTGCTGTAGCTCACGCCACCGACCACATCCACCACGTCGAAGCCCATTGGCGTCGTACCCAGATCCCACGCCCAGGTTTTATTCTGCCAGCCCACAGCCACGCTAGCACCGTTCGCTGACTGGTTCGTGTTGCCGCTACATGGCGTTTCGGCACAGGTACCCCATTTCGGATCGTAGGTGCCGTTATTGGTGGCAAACGAGCCAGCGTCCATATTGACCAGATCGCTTCGGAAGAACATGCGTCCATCCGACAATGGCGCGTCGACCTGCAGCATCGTGGTATGCGCTTTCAGGTCGGAATAGCCACCGGTGCCGCTGGAGCCCCAGTAGTCGTGTTGCAGCGTGACGTTCACATCCTGCTGGCGATACAAATCACCGGCATCGCTGCGCACGCCGCGCTTCAGCCAGTCGTCTTTTTCATCATTTCGCGTCAGGCGGGTGAAGCTGTCGTTATCCGCCGGGCGAGTTGACGTGATGCCGGACGACACCATCGCGTCTTTATAGGTTTCCAGCGCCTGCTGCGGCTGGCCGTTCTGGGCCTGGAATCGTGCCGCATCACGCAGCACCAGCGCATTGTCCATCGATGCGGGCTGCGATTTGGCTTGAGGGATAATCTTGCTAAAGGTTTGCTCTGCGGCGGCAGAATCGCCCAGGCCAGCCTGCGCCATGGCGATCCGACGTTGCATATTGAGCGACGGCGGTTGACCATTTTGCGCGGCAGGCAGTTTTGCCAGCTCGGCACGCGCCGCATCTTTATCACCTTGCGCGATATAAACTTCGGTCAGTCCGAGGAGCGCATCTTCGTTTTGCGGCTCACGCTGGAGCACGGTGCTGTAGGCCGCTTTCGCGGCGTTATGATCGCCACGCTGTTCTGCCCAGTCTGCCAGTGTTAAATCGATACGTGTGGATGCTGGCTGCTGACGAAGCAGGTCTTCAGCCTCCTGCGCTTTCCCGCTGTCACGCAGGCGGTTAGCGGTTTCCAGCACCTGATTGCTCTGCAGTCGGTCAGCCAGCTCCTGAATATTGCCGTTCCACTTGTCGCGCGGCAGGGTATCCAGATGCGCCAGCGCGGCGCGATCCTGATCGTTCCCCGAGAGATACAGCCCGTTGGCGTAGACCTGATCCGGATCGCCCGGCTTCTGGCTTGCCAGCTGGCGCATGAGAGTATCCGCCTGACTGCGCTGACCCGCGCTGTAGAGATCCCGCGACAGACGGTAGGTGATCCATACGTCTCCCGGCGAGAGCGCAAGGCGACGACGCTGAATTTCTGCGGCCTGGGCGTATTGTCCCTGGTTTTCCAGCTGCTCTGCCTGCGCGGAGAGCTGTTCGTTGGTCAGGCTACGTTCAATATCATCTATGCTGCGACGCTGGCTGGCCGAGAGTGACTGAATAAACTGTGTCGCCTTCTCCGGCGACTGCGCGCGATACACATTGGCGAGGCCGCGCACCGCATTACTGTTGCCGCTGTCCATGCGCAGCGCCTGACGGTAATACCGCTCGGCGGCGTCGTTATCTTTGCGCGCGGCGGCGGCATCGCCCAACCCCAACACCGCATAGCTGTCGGTATTATCGATATTGCGCGCCTGCTGGAAATAGCGCTCCGCCTGGGCAGTATTGTTAGCTTTCAGCGCAGCATCACCCTGCTGGATCAGCAGCCAGTAGCGGTTGACCTTCAGTAGGCTGTCCCACTTGCCCCGATTATCGCTCTGCGGATCGAGGGCGATTGCCTTTTCAAACTGCGCCACCGCGCGAGCACGGTCACCTTTTTGTGAATAGGCCTGGCCCAGCGCGCCCACGGCTTCGCTGTCGGTATGGTTGGCACTGACCGCTTTTTGCAGTTCTGCCACCGCTTTACCGCCCTGCCCGGCATCCACTGCGGCTAGCCCTTCGGCTTTGGCGCGGAACGTTGGGTCGGCAAGTTGTTTTTGCTGTGCGTCAAGCTGTGCCCGCGCCGCCGTCACGTTGTCGCCATCGCTAAACACCGTGAGGTATTTCTGCAGCGCGCTAACGCTGGCACTGCTGGCAGGCTGATCTTTAATTTGCTGATACCACATATCAGAAGCCTGATTGCGGCCATTGTTGGATTTCGCCATCGCCTGCAACACCGCAAAACCTTCATCGCGGCGTCCGCTCTGGAACAGGAGTTGCGCCAGCGCAGCCTGCTGCTGCGTATTGCCCGGATTACTGGCATTAATCTTCTTCAGCTGATTAATGGCGGCATTCCGTCTGGCGGGCTCTTTGGCTACAAGCGTCCAGTATTCTGCTGCCAGGTCCCCATCCGGCGGATCGCCAGCAAACAGTTTGTCATAGGCGGCAATGGCTTCCTGCGTATGACCTGTCGTCGCCAACAGGCGAGCCTGCTGCAAGGCCTGGCGGCCATCCGGCGTGGAGAGCAGCATCGTGTTGCGGGACGTTTTGTATGCGCTGGAGCTCGGCGCCATGCCTTTCAGGCGGTCCAGCTCTTTTTGCGCGCCCGCGTTATCTCCCTGACGTAAGAGATAACGGAAACGTGCGGCAATTACGTCCGGGTTATTCGGGTCGATCAGCTCCAGTCGGTAAAGCGACTGGCGAACCAAATCCTCACGCTGCGTCGATTCGCCCAGACGAACCTGCTCCAGCAACTGTTGCTGCTGGGGGGAATTGGCGGCCCCGGCCATTGGCATCAGTGCCAGGCCAAGCGATAAACTGAGTAGATTTATTGTGAACTTGCGCATTCCTGGCCCCAATCCGGTATTAATTCACCCTGTGTGGTGAAGCGAAAACGATGCTGATCCCACCCTTGCCCAAAGAGGGTCAGTACATAGCTGTAATAGGCATTATTATCAGGAAAACGATCGGCGACGCGCTGTCGTTGCACTGCCTGCGCGTCCCGATTCTGTAAAAAAGGTAGCAGAGAGGCAGAAAAACCGACCGGGCCTTTATCCGTCCGTTTTCCGGTTGCCACGTCTACTTTCTCCGGCGGTACACCCTGCTTTGCCGTCACCGTTGCCATTGGCTTAAAGCGTGCCAGCAGCCGAGCCTTCTGCGGGTCTTTATCATTCATCATGCCCACCCAGAGATAAACGCGGATGGCGTCGTAGCTGCCCACCAGCGATTTATCCTGACCGAGCTGCCAGCCTCTGTTTTTCTGGTACTGCACCCAGTTCGGGGAGAAGCCTTTCGGTGCCGTCTCCAGCAATAAACGCAGATTGGTTTCACGAAGCGTGGTCCACGGCGTACCAAATCGGGTGAAATAGTTCGCTAGCTGTGGCGGGAGGTAGCTGGGGTTAAAGCGCCAGGCGTTCTCTTCGGCAAATCCGGTTTTACCCGGCAGCAGCATGAAGCCCAGACCCGGCACTTTCACCACTTCCTCGCTGACGATGCGTTTTAGCAGCCCCTTGCCTGTGCGGGTGTAGTCCTGATTTTTCCACAGCCGCCCTGCTTCCAGCAGCGACCAGGCAATCCAGATATCGGCATCGGACGCGGAGTTTGGGTCGATAACCGCCCAGGTCTCTTTGTCCTTTTGCCCCCACAGCCAGGCAGGCAGGTTGGTCGCTAAATCGCCCCCGGCGAGATTATCGCGCGTCCACGCCAGCAGCAAATCGAACGCTTTACGATCGTTTGCTGCCAGGGCAAAGAACAGCGCGTAGCTTTGCCCTTCAGAGGTGGTAATTTTTCGCGCGTCACTGGGATCGATAACGCGCCCGCTTTCGCTGATGTAGTCCTGTTTAAACTGTTCCCAGGCAGGCCAGCTACAGGCGGCGCGTAGATTTGTCGCCGCCAGCATCAACACGGCGAATACACACCAGCGAAAGCCTTTCATCACAGCTTACTCATGATCCGGATTCAAACGACGACGGCTGATGATACGCAGCAGACGCCACAGCACCCATGCCAGCAATATCACACTCACTGCAGCCAGAATCGCCAGCAGGACCGGATGATTGGACAAGGCATACCACAGACGTTCGAACCACGGCAGATGACCGACATAATAGACATCGCCGACGCGCAGGCTATTGACGCCCGCCTCACGGATAACGGAGACAGAACCAAACATGGCGGCCCGTTTACCGCTGTCGTTCATGGCCGAATTTAACAGTTCATACCCGCGAGGGCTGTCTGCCAGCAGGGCGATCACGCTGCGCTGGTCGTTGTACGGTGACTGGAAGCCCACGATTGCCGCCATCGGGCCCGTTGAGCTTACGCTGGTTTTAACACTGGCCTGGCGGTCACCGCTGTCCGGCATAATGCTTGGGAACTCGGTCTGGCGCAGCGGCGTGTTAACCCACGACTGGGCAGCCTGCACCAGCAGATCGACGCGTTTATCATCCTTCAGCTTATCCGGAATGGTGCCAATGACCATGATATCGGCATCTTTGTTCTGGATTTGGCTACCATCGTCGGTGAGCGAGACGTTGACGGCCGGTAAACCGGTTTGCGACCCAACGGTCCCCATCGTATTCAGCAGCGTCGACACCTGACCCTCATTTGGCGCTTTCGGCATCACAATAATCGACTCAGACAAATCGGCCATGCGGCTGAACGGGAAGCTGGCGTTGGCAAACGCACGCAGATCCGGCATCGCGATAAAGTGATAATACTTCGAGAAGTCGATAGTGGACTCATCGCCAATCACAACATGGTTCTGTACCGGCTGGAAGGTGATGCAGTTATCGACCGAACCGCCAGGCATCGGGTTCATATACTGGAAGTCGAAACGCAGCTGGTTTATCGCGCCAAGCTTCAGCGCCGGGATGGATACATCGGTTTTACCGTCCAGCAGCCCCTGCAGCACAGGCAGGCGGAGCATCAGGCGGTTGGTTTCCTGGTTGCTCGTCAGGCTGAATGATTGCAGGAACTGGTTGTTCAGGCTGATATCCATCCGCGAGCTGTCTTTGGTCGACGGCGCGGTGTAACGGTAGTTCAGGTTGATATCAATACCGTTGGTGCGCAGCAGATACAGATCGGGCGGCAGATTCATCGACAAACTGACAGGAGAAGGCTCAAGGCCAGTCGACTGCAGTTGCTCTTCGTATGTTTTCAGCTCGCCGAAGCTAATAGGGCGATCGGTACGCACCCAGTGAGGGGCATCGTAAGGCTTACGCGGCAGCAGCGGTTTCACCTCGTCCACCACAACGCTGTTTCCCCGGAAGAGAACATTCCCCTGCGCAATGCCTTTTGCCGCCTGCACCAGATCTTTCTCATCACGCCCGAAGACGACCAGCAGCTTCACATACGGATTGTCCGGGTGGTTGATCATTTCAATCGTCGGCGCTTTCACGTCCGGGTGTTCGCGCAGGAACGCCGGGCGTTTGGCGTTAGTGGCAAACACAATGGCGTTTTTGTCCGGCATTTTGTCGTACATGACCGGGAAGCTCTGGCCGCGCCAGCCGGAGCGAGAGCCAAACCAGGAAGCCACGATGGTGGCGGCAAGCTGTTCCGTCACATCAGGCGCACCGGCAAAGACCATCGGCAGGTTTAACGGGCGATTGTCACGCGGGTCGAAGAACGGGACCGGGAAGGCCGAGAGATCGTTTTTCAACGCCAGCGGCTGATAGGTCAACTGCAGCGAGGAGTTACGACCAATATCCATCCATAGCGTGTTGCTGGCCGGGTTTTCACACACATCGCGATAGTGGCCGACGAATTCCAGACGGACCCGGTTGAAGTCGGTGATGAACAGCGGGTTGATCGGCACCTGAGCCAGGGTTTTCTTACCCAACTGCTCTTTGGTGACCGGCAAAACGTCCATCAGTTCATCGTTCAGATAGACCTTGAGCTGAGACTGAACGGGCAGCAGCGACGGTGACGGCGTGTATTCCAGATTCAGCACCGCATTCGATACCACTTCGTCGCTACGCATCCCAAACTCAACGCCGCCATTAGGATTGATGCCACGCAGCACCATGCTGCCCGGCGGCGGGGCGATCTGGGCGAACGACAGCTTCACATCGCGCGACGGCACATTTTCGGCGACGACAGGCGCACTGGCACCACGTACGCCTGGCATCACCTGCCCAACGACCTGGCTGTCGGCAGGTAAGGTATTTCCCGCCGTCGGCTTATTCGGGACCACGTTTTCCGTTTGCCCCGGTGCTGCCGTGACAACAGGATCGGTCGCTTGCGCGACCACCGGAACCGTAGGGGCAGGTGTGGCCGCTGCGTTATCAGGCGCTGCGTTAGCCATTGTTGTAGGGAGCGCACTCATCCCCATTGCCACTGCACATAACCAGGAAAGTTTTGTTTTCATCGCGTTATCATCATTGTTGAGCCATAACCGGGTCTGCCTGCTTCGCTTCATCTCGCTCAGGTCGACGCGGAATGAACGACACGACCCAGGAAACCAGTGAAGTAAGTGACCGGAAAATTAATTTCACCGACGACGGGGCAAATTCTGCAAGGTGACGATAGCCACGGAACCCCAGCTTCAGAATATCCAGCAGGCTTTCCAGAGGTTTATCTTCCGGGAAGCTGTCCTGCCAGAGAGCCCACGTATCCGCGCGGGCAAACGTACACTGCACAAAATCAATATGTTGCTTTTTGGTCAGCGGCATCAGCTTCAGACCCACTTCATCACCTGCCACACGCGCAACCTGCGTAGGGAAGACATACTCTTGCTGACCACGCTTGAGCAGCAGATTGACCTTTTGCCCTTCCAGCACTTTCGCCTGACCGTTGATTTTGATGCCCAAACCACCGTCAGAGAAGTCGTGCACGGTACAGGAGAAGAGGTGACCATCTTCGCGGGCTATTGCTGCCGGCATGCTGATCTCGACGCGGTGCGCACGACGTACCTGTTTGCTCTCGACCGATACGGCTACCGCACCACCGAGGATAATCAGGTTGTAGAACACCCACGCCATACTCACGAATACCGTCAGGACCTCGTTTTCCGGGCCGTAGAAGTAACGCCAGATGCCTACGATGACGCCGACGATGTTAAGCAGGACCAGGAAGATATACGGACGGGAGATCACCCAATCGACATACTCCTCTTCCACCAGCCCACCTTTCGCGGTGACGTTGAACTTGCCTTTGTGCGGGTTAATCAGCGCCACCATGGTTGGCGGGGCAATGTACCAGGCCAGCACGGTTTCGTAGATTTCACTCCAGAACGAATGGCGATATTTCCCCTGGATCTTCGAGTTCGTCAGGCTCGCGTGGATCATGTGCGGCAGAACAAACAGCGCGATCATCAGCGCCGGAGCGTAAATGATGTAGGCATGAAGAAGCAGGAATGCCAGCGGCGCGGTGAGGAAGATCAGCCGCGGGATACCGGATAAGAAGTGGAACATGGCGTTGACGTAGCACAGGCGCTGCGCCAGCTTCAGCCCTTTACCCATCAATGGGTTATCGAGGCGGAAAATTTGCACCATGCCACGCGCCCAGCGAATACGCTGGCCGATATGCGCCGACAGCGATTCTGTCGCCAACCCTGCCGCCTGTGGAATGCGCATGTACGCGGAAGTATAGCCAAGGCGGTGTAAACGCAGCGAGGTGTGGGCATCTTCCGTCACCGTCTCAACGGCAATACCACCAATCTCATCCAGCGGTTTGCGGCGGATAACGGCACAGGAGCCGCAGAAGAAGGTGGCGTCCCACATATCGTTTCCGTCCTGCACCAGGCCATAGAACAGCGTGCCTTCGTTCGGGGTTTTACGGAAACGACCGAGGTTGCGTTCAAACGGATCCGGTGAGAAGAAGTGGTGTGGCGTCTGCATCATCGCCAGCTCTTTCTCTTTCAGGAACCAGCCCATCGTCATCTGCAGGAACGAGCGCGTTGGCACGTGGTCGCAGTCAAAGATGGAGACGAACTCCCCGGTGGCATACTTCAGGGCATTGTTAATGTTACCGGCCTTCGCGTGTTCATGAGTGGTACGGGCGATGTACTCCACGCCGACCTCCTCTGCAAACTGGCGAAACTCGGCGCGGCCACCGTCATCCAGGATCCAGATTTTGAGCTTATCTTTCGGCCAGTCGATACCTAATGCGGCATAAATGGTGTTTTTCACCACCGTCAGGTCTTCGTTGTAAGTCGGTACAAAAAGATCGACCGACGGCCACTGAGTGGTGTCTTTTGGCAGCGGAACCGGCTGGCGGTTCAACGGCCAGATAACCTGGAAATAGCCCAGGACCAGCACAATCCACGCGTAAGTTTCAGCAAACAGCAGAACCAGACCGCACACCAGGCTGACCGGGTCATCCCAGTTCAGCGTTGATGTATAACGCCACCAGATATAGCGGCAGGAAACCGTCAGTGACAGCACGATCAGCATCAGGGCGGAGAAGCGTCCCGGAATGCGCCGCACCAGCAGCGCCACGCCCCAGAGCAGGATCAGGAAGGTGAACTGTGCCAGCGGGTTGAACGGCTGCGTAATACAGACCAGTGCCAGAATGAGCGAGAACACCACAATGACGCCGAGGATAAAACGCCTGAAGCCCGGGTGCAGGTGCCCGAGCTCTTTATGATTATCCAGATGACTGGTTTTGTCGCCGACGCGGTCGGGAAGCCTGTCCAGCCACTGGTGATAGCGTTCACGTAAGTTCTGCACGCGATCGAAGCTACGCCAGCGCGGCGTGGATTTTTCCACTCTGGCCGACGTCGCTGCCAGCCAGACGGCCTGAATCGCATAGCGTGCAGGATCGAGAGGCCTTGGACGGTCGGGGTTAATGTGCGGATAGAGTTCACTGTGACGCGCACGAATACCCTGCCAGCGGGGGTGTTCGAGTGGAATAAATATCCAGGCCAGGATTAACCAGAAGCAACCGAGCGTGGCACTCAGCGACGACGCGCCATGTCGACGGTAGTGCCGATAGCGCTCGCTTAAACGCGAACTGACCGGCGGGATAAGTAACCCGTTAGACAGGCGGCTCATACCGTACTCCCGGCTGATTCCGGTCTTTTCGCGAAGTGCAATAAGCACCAGTTCGCCAGCGTCAGGATCTCTTCGGCTGCCAGCGAATCGCCCCGATATTCACCGAGCGGCTGCTTGGAAGCGAGGCATTCCGCCATTCCCTCATCGCGGTGGATAACAATCGGCAGCAGGCGACGCTGGCTTTGCAGCCAAACCTGGTAGAGATCGTCCTGGATCTGGCTGTTGATGCGAAGATCGTTAATCAGCAGATGGGCATTCGTCGGCAGCGGCTGCTGGTGCAGACGAATATGGCAATTCGCATCCACATTCACGATAGAGAGAACATGGTCACATTGCGCAAGAAGCTGGCGAGTGAGCGTGGCGGCACCGTGCGGCAGATCCAGCAATATCCACTGATACTGCCCTTTTTCCTCCAGGCTCTTCAACGCGGTCGTAAATTGCGAAAGCAGACGCTGATACGCGGCTTCATTCTCACGCTCAGCTTCAGTCAATTGACCATAAGGAAGTAAATCAAGCTGGGAGGTATAGCGCATACCCGCGTCACGCCAGTCCTTATCGTCGAGCAGCGCGCGGGCCCAACCCTTTGTATGCGTAAAGTCGACGTTAAATGACATGCGCAGCAAATTGTCGGAGCAGGCATCAATAACCAGCACCGATTCGCCTAACAGCTGTAATGACCACGCCAGCGCCGCGGTAATGGATGTTGTACCTACACCACCACGGACGCCCTGTAATCCTAGTATGGCCATCAATGGCTCCCTTATTGTTGTTGGGCAAATTCAGCTAATAACGGCCAGCGTTTAATAGCCGCGGCCAACTGTTCCCGCTGGGAAATATCGGTGTAATCTATTTCGGGCAAAGAGAAAGCCTGCGTCAGCGCCAGAAAATCGTTTTGAAATGTGTAACCCAGGCTTGAGTCTACAGGCGTTCCGGATTCGTTATTATGCATGATTAATTCATCCCTTAGCGTAAAATCACACGATCAGATGTTGTCGGCATCCTGCCCACGAAATTTCATTTACATGCTAAATCTGATGCTCTTTAATTTCAATGTTAGGTTTATTTCTACGCTTTCGCTAGTAAACTGAGATACAGATAAATTCGACGAAAAGAGGGATACCGTGGACTCCATATTTTCTATTGGCATCCAGTCATTATGGGACGAATTGCGCCACATGCCAGTCGGAGGAGTCTGGTGGATTAATACGGATCGCAACGAAGATGCCATAAGTCTGGTAAACCAGACGATCGCCGCACAGGATAAGGATTCCCGCGTGGCTGTCATTACGATGGGCGAAGAACCTAAAAATATCATCAGGCTCGAAAACGACCGTGGGCCACAGACCGTACGATTATTTTCCATGTCTTCGGAGGTGGATAGTCTATACTTTTTGCCCCGCGATATTCAGTGCTCGATTGATCCGGATCACTATTTCCTGATTCTAAAATGTTCGAATAACGCGCTGCAAAATATCCCCTCAGAAAAACTGCTTCGCTGGCTGAACAGAATCAATAAGTGGGCAAAAAATCAAAACTGCACACTATTGGTTGTTAACCCCGGCAGTAATAACGATAAGCTTTTTTCACTGTTAATGGGCGAATATCGTTCTCTTTTCGGTCTGGCAAGTATCCATGACCAGACGGATAGCTATCTTTACGATATTGCGTTCTGGTGCAATGAAAAAGGGGTTAGCGCTCGTCAACAGCTCACCCTTAAACATATCGAGGGAGAGTGGCATCTCGCCCGACAAGAAGAAACCGTGGTTCAGCCACGCAGCGATGAAAAACGCATCCTGAGCCACATTGCGGTATTAGAAGGTGCGCCTGCGCTTTCTGAAAATTGGTCACTGTTTGAAACTAACGAAGCGTTATTTAATGAAGCCCGTACGACGCAGGCCGCTACGATCGTTTTTTCTCTCATGCAGAATAACCAAATCGAAACGCTGGCGAGACACATTCACACATTACGCCGTCAACGAGGCAGTGCGTTAAAAATCGTGGTGCGTGAAAATAATACCAGCCTGCGTGCCACTGACGAACGGCTGCTGCTGGGTTGCGGCGCAAATATGGTCATACCGTGGAATGCGCCGCTGTCGCGCTGCCTGACACTTATTGAGAGCATACAGGGGCAGCAGTTTAACCGCCATGTTCCGGAAGATATCGGCACCTTGCTCTCAATGACACAGCCGATGAAACTGCGCGGTTTTCAAAAGTGGGATACCTTCTGTGATGCCGTCGGCAACATGATGAGTAATACGCTGCTGCCAGCAGACGGAAAAGGGGTCATGGTTGCCCTGCGTCCGGTGCCGGGTATTCGTGTTGAGCAGGCGCTCACGCTATGTCGCCCTAACCGCGTCGGAGACATCATGACGATTGGCGATAACCGTCTGGTGCTGTTTTTATCCTTCTGCCGGGTAAACGATCTCGACACCGCACTCAACCATATCTTCCCTCTTCCGACTGGCGATATTTTCTCTAACCGCATGATTTGGTTCGAAGATAATTTGATTAGTGCTGAACTGGTGCAAATGCGCGCCCTGACGCCTGAACAATGGGCGAAACCTTTACCTATGGCAAACGACGTCAAACCGATCCTGAATGCGAAGCATGACGGGCATGTCTGGCGGCGGATACCCGAACCACGACGTTTATTACCTGAGGGCGAGGAGAGCGCATCATCATGAATCTCAGCGATATCATTCAACTGGTCGTACTGTGTGCGCTGATTTTTTTCCCGCTGGGCTACTATGCGCGCCATTCTCTGCGTCGTATTCGCGATACGGCCAGATTGATGTTTCTAAAACCCCGCTACCTTAAACCAGCCGGAACACTGACACGCGCTCCGAACGTCAAGGCAGACCGAAAACATGACTAATTCTACCTATACCACGTCGGCGCCCTCGCCGCTCTGGCAATACTGGCGCGGACTTTCCGGCTGGAATTTCTACTTTCTGGTGAAGTTTGGCCTGCTCTGGGCAGGCTATCTTAATTTCCACCCTCTGCTTAACCTGGTATTTATGGCATTCCTGCTGATGCCTATTCCCAATATCAGGCTGCATCGTTTGCGTCACTGGGTCGCTATCCCCATTGGGTTCGCGCTCTTCTGGCATGACACCTGGCTACCGGGTCCGGAAAGCATTATGAGCCAGGGCTCGCAGGTTGCGGGCTTCAGTACCGACTATATGCTTGATCTGGTTGAGCGCTTTATTAACTGGCAGATGATTGGCGCGGTGTTTGTGCTGCTGGTCGCCTGGCTGTTCCTGGCACAGTGGATCCGCGTGACGGTGTTTGTCGTCGCGATTATGGTCTGGTTAAACGTGCTGACGCTGGCAGGGCCGAGTTTCTCCCTGTGGCCAGCCGGTCAACCGACCACAACGGTCACCACCACCGGTGGCACGGCGGCAGCAACCGTCACGACGGCAGGCGATACGCCGGTGGTTGGCGATATTCCTGCACAAACCGCCCCACCCACCTCCACCAATCTGAACGCGTGGCTCTCCAGTTTCTATACCGCTGAAGATAAGCGTCAGACCAAATTCCCGGATGCGCTCCCTGCCGACGCCCAGCCATTTGAACTGCTGGTGATCAACATCTGTTCTCTCTCCTGGGCGGATGTGGATGCAGCCGGATTAATGTCGCATCCGCTGTGGGCGCATTTCGATATTCAGTTTAAAGATTTCAACTCTGCGACCTCTTACAGCGGCCCGGCAGCGATTCGCCTGTTACGTGCAAGCTGCGGTCAACCTTCGCATAAGAACCTCTATCAGCCAGCCGGTAACCAGTGTTACCTGTTTGATAACCTGTCCAAACTGGGCTTTACGCAGCACCTGATGCTGGGTCATAACGGTCAGTTTGGTAACTTCCTGAAAGAGGTGCGTGAAGAAGGGGGTATGCAGGCACCGCTGATGGACCAAACGGGTCTGCCGGTCACTCTGCTGGGCTTCGATGGTTCTCCGGTTTATGACGATACTGCTGTGCTACAGCGCTGGTTGCAGACCGTCAGCAAAGAAGAGGGTTCGCGTAGTGCAACATTCTTTAACACCCTGCCGCTTCACGATGGTAACCACTTCCCGGGCGTGAGCAAAACGGCGGATTACAAAGTTCGTGCGCAGAAGTTCTTTGATGAACTGGACGCATTCTTTACCGAGCTGGAAAAATCAGGCCGTAAAGTGATGGTCGTTGTGGTACCTGAACACGGCGGCGCGCTGAAAGGCGACAGGATGCAGGTATCCGGCCTGCGTGATATTCCAAGCCCGTCGATTACCAACGTCCCTGCCGGGATTAAATTCTTCGGGATGAAGGCCCCGCATCAGGGCGCGCCAATCGAAATCAATCAGCCAAGCAGTTATCTGGCGATTTCAGAACTCGTTGCCCGCGCGGTAGACGGTAAGCTGTTTGTTGAAGATAGCGTGAACTGGGATCAGCTCACCAGCGGTCTGCCACAAACGGCAGAGGTATCGGAGAACGCCAATGCGGTAGTGATCCAGTACCAGAACAAACCGTATGTTCGCCTGAACGGCGGCGACTGGGTACCGTATCCGCAGTAAAAGGCCTGGCCCTCTCCCCAGCGGGGAGCGGGCCTTATTGTTCTGAGATCCAGACCAGCATTTTCAGGCTTGCCGAATAGTAATCATCATTTGCAGTGATGTCGGGCTCGCCGACCGTCTGCCCCATCGTTAAATCACGCACTGCCAGCAGACCGCCTGCCATCATGTAGGGGGCGTATTCATTCGTCGTGACGTTAACCCACGCGGGTGTTTGTTCACGCGGAAACTGACCGAACCAGTCGCGCCACGGGGTGAGCAAGGGGCTTTTCGCGTTGGACCAGCTGATGTACAGCGGAATGCGGATGGCGTCATAACTCATGCGGGGCGGCCAGGCGTTTGCGGGGGCCAGCGTCCCTTTCGTGTCCAGAGAGACCCAGTCGGTTGGCAGATTGGCTTTACCCGACCCCATTTTCTTCAGCAGCCGCTGTCCGTCCTGCGCGAGCTGACGCCATATTTGCAAATGGCTGCGGTCAGCAAATGCCTGCCAGGCAGGAAACACGAAGTAGGAAGGATTAAGCACAACGTTATTGTCCAGCTTAAACCCTTGTGAGCCGGGCAACATCACGCGGTAACCCGCATAGCGGATAACGTTATGGACAAGCAGCGCTTTGGTAATGGCATCCGATGCCGTGCTGTAGCCTTTGTCATGCCAGCGCGCGTTCGCTTTTAACAGAGCCCAGGCAATGAGCACATCGCCATCGGAGGCATTGTTTTTGTCGGCAATCGGGTCTGCCTGAGCGGGGTTATAACGCCAGTAAAAAAGACCGTTCTCTTTATTCTTCAGCGTACTGTTGGTCCAGTGCCAGAGTTTATCAAAGGTCGCTTTATCATCGTTTGCCACCGCCATCAGCATGGCAAAACCCTGGCCTTCGGTATGGGAAACGTCACCGTTGCCGGTATCGACGATTCGCCCATCCGGCTTAAAGAAGCGCGCTTTGTAACTCTCCCAGGCCTGGCCTGCCTGGGAGAAAGGCGTGAACAGCAAACTCATCATGACAGCCAGCGTGGCGCATGCGGATTTTCGCATCATTCATACAATCCGGTTATTCAGCGCTGCGTAAGGAGATTTCCCCGCCCATCCAGGGTTTGATCGCGCCATCCTGTTCCAGGAGCAGCGCCCCCTGCGCATCAATTCCGCGAGAAATGCCGTAGATTTCGTTATCCCCAATCAGCAGTTTCACCGGGCGGTTGATAAAGTTATCCAGCTTTTCCCAGCGAGACAGGAACGATGCCAGCCCGTCTTGTTCAAAGAGCCTGAGTGAGCTTCGCAACTCTTTAATCATTCGCGCGGCCAGGATATTGCGGTCGATAGTGATACCCGCTTCCTGCAGGTTAGTCCAGGCCTGGTTCACCACATCGTTCTGTACATTACGCATCACCATGTTTAACCCGGCACCAATGACGATCTGCGCGGCATCGCCGGTCTTTCCCGTCAGCTCAACCAGAATACCCGCCAGTTTTCGATCGTTCAGATAGAGATCGTTAGGCCATTTTACCCGCACCTTATCCGCGCCCAGATCGTGCAGGACTTCCGCCATCACAATCCCGATGACCAGGCTTAGCCCAACCGCCGCAGCCGGGCCCTGATCGAGTCGCCAGTACATGGACAGGTAGAGATTCGCACCAAACGGCGAGAACCACTTGCGTCCACGACGGCCGCGACCGGCCTGTTGATATTCAGCAACGCAGGCATCGCCGGATTTCAGTTCAGGCAGGCGATCCAGCAGGTACTGGTTCGTCGAGTCAATCACGGGCAGCACCGCAACATTGCCGTGTCCAATCTGACTGCGGATCGCTTCTTCACTCAGCAATTGAATAGGCTCCGGCAGGCTGTAGCCTTTTCCGGGAACCGTGAACACATCAACGCCCCAGTCGCGGAGCGTCTGGATATGTTTATTAATGGCAGCACGGCTCATGCCCAACTGCTCACCTAGCTGCTCGCCAGAATGAAACTCACCGTCCGCAAGGATGCTAATCAGGGTTAAAGGGATCGTGTTGTCCTTCATGCGATAGTCTCCACGGCGTTGACTTCACCCGTACGGCCAATAAAGCGAACTTCAGGCTCCAGCCAGACGTTAAATTTATCACCCACACGCTGACGGACATGGTGCGCCAGCTTCACAACATCGTCGCTGGTCGCATTGTTTTGATTGATCAGCACCAGCGCCTGCTGCCGATGAACAGCAGCACCGCCCATCGTCGTGCCTTTTAATTCGCACTGGTCGATAAGCCAACCTGCAGCCAGCTTCACGCTACCATCCGTCTGAGGATAATGCGGGGCCGTTGGCCAGCCGGTGAGGAACGTTTTCGCGTTTTCGCTGCTGATGACCGGATTTTTGAAGAAACTGCCCGCATTTCCGTTCACTTTTGGATCCGGGAGTTTGGTCATTCGCATATGGCAAACTGATTCAAACACCTCGCGCGGGGTGACGGTGGCCGGATCGAGACGGGTGAGATCGCCGTAGGTAAGGACCGGGTTCCACTGCTTCGCCAGACGCAGACCAACGGCCACAATGACGAAACGATCCTTGTAGTCATGTTTGAAGATACTGTCACGATAGCCAAAGCGGCACTGTTCTGCGGTTAAACGTTGCGCATTTCCCGTTGCCAGTTCAATGCAGTCAACATATTCACAGACGTGTTTTAGTTCGATGCCGTAGGCACCGATATTTTGAATAGGTGACGATCCAGCGCAGCCTGGGATCAATGCAAGATTTTCCAGGCCGGGCATCCCTTTTTCGAGGGTAAATTGCACCAGATGGTGCCAGTTTTCTCCGGCCCCCACGTGCAGATGCCAACTCACTGCGCTCTCTTTAACGTCGATTCCCATGATGCGGTTGACGATCACGGTCCCCGCAAAATCATCGAGAAACAGGACATTACTTCCTTCGCCCAGAATCAGTACAGGTTCACCGTTTTCTGTCGCGTTTTGCCATGCATTCAGCAACTGCTGAGCATTATCGGCACGTACAATTTGTTTAGCATTACGTTGAATGCCAAAGGTATTCCAGGGCTTAAGGGAGTGGTTCATAGACGCTATCCTGATGCAAAAACGCGGATAGTTTACCGTATATACGGGGGGATAGGTGATTTGTTTATAGAAACGAGGGGTGTACAAAAACGCAAAAAGGCCATCCTTTCGGATGGCCTCTCTACTTAATTGATGCCTGGCAGTTCCCTACTCTCACATGGGGAGACCCCACACTACCATCGGCGCTACGGCGTTTCACTTCTGAGTTCGGCATGGGGTCAGGTGGGACCACCGCGCTAAAGCCGCCAGGCAA
>NZ_JAHUWD010000005.1:0-270534 GCF_019219165.1 Enterobacter sp. ENT02 | reverse complement strand
GTCGCGGCGAGCACAGCTTCACCGCCACGGCGAAGGATCCGATGGGCAACGAGTCAAGCAGCAGCAGCTGGACCGTGACCATCGATACCGATGCGCCGGTGAAACCGACCATCGACGCGGCGCTGGACGACGTGGGCACCGTACAGGGCACCCTGTCTAACGGCAGCAGCACCGACGACCCGACGCCAACCCTGAGTGGCAAGGCGGAAGCGGGCAGCACCGTGAAGATCTACGATCAGAACGGCCTGCTGGGCGAAGTGACGGCGAAAGCCGACGGCACCTGGAGCTTCTCACCGACGGCGAAACTGCCGGAAGGCGAGCACCGCTTCCACGTGACGGCGACCGACAAGGCGGGTAATACCAGCGCAGCGTCCGACGATTTCGTGCTGAACCTGGACTACACCGCACCGGATGCAAGCAAAGTGAGCATCACTGACGTGGTGGATGACTTTGGTTCTGTGACCGGCTCCGTGACGTCAGGCGGTAAGACTGACGATAACACGCCGCTGATCAAAGGCACCGGCGCGGAAGCGGGCAACACCATCACCGTGTACAACGGCGACAAGGTGATTGGCACCGCCAAAGTGCAGGCAGACGGCACCTGGGAACTGCAAGTCACCAAGGCGCTGCCTGACGGCACCTATAACCTGACGGTTAAAGAGACCGACAGCGTGGGTAACACCACGGCGGCTTCACCGGAATACATTATTCAGATCGATGCAGGCGGTCAGCCGCTGCCACCGACCCTGAGCAGTGTCGAAGATGACGTCGCGCCGCATACCGGTCCATTGCAGAAGGATGCGACAACCAACGACAACACCCTGCTTCTGACCGGTACTGCGGAAGCCAACGTGACGGTTCGCATTTACGGCGGCCCGAACGGCACCACCTTACTGGGTGAAACGCAGGCTGATGCCCAGGGTAAATGGAGCTTCAACACGCCGAAACTGGCGGACGGTGTCCATACGTTTGTGGCGGAAGCCATTAACGACATCGGACAGGTGAGCCCGCAAACCGGCGGATTCCCGGTCACGGTGGATACCAGCGCGCCGGGTGAAGTCACTGGCTTCATCGTTAGCGATAACGAAGGTCCGAAGACTGGCGTATTGTCCAATGGCGACACCACTGACGATGCGACGCCGACCATCAGCGGTAAAGCAGAGCCTGGCAGCGTTGTTCACGTCTACGTGAACGGTCAGGAAAACGGCACCGCGGTGGCAGATGCTAACGGTAACTGGACCTACACCACCGGTTCACTGGCGGATGGGGAATACACCTTCACCGCGCGCGCTGAGGATTCAGCGGGCAACCTGGGTGCAGAAAATGCTGGCGTCACCGTCACGCTTGATACCTCCAGCGTACCGGTCACTATCGTTCGCGTGATGGACGATAAAGGCACCGTAACTGGCGAACTGAAGGCCAATGACGTGACTGACGATGCCCGTCCGGACATTATCGGCAAGGCAAAAGCAGGCAGCATCGTGACCATCAAAGATGGCAGCGTGGTGCTGGGCACCGTGACGGCAGATGCCAGCGGTAACTGGACATTCACTCCAACCAGCGATCTGGGCGATGGCGTACATAACATTACGGCGACCGCTAAAGATCTGACCGGTAAAGAGGATACCTCCAGCACCTTCAGCTTCGAAATTGACAGTAAAGCACCGAATCGTCCGAGCATTGATTACGCGGAAGATCAGGTGGGTACCGTTAAGGACGACCTGAACAGCAACGACGTGACTGACGATCCGCAGCCAATCCTGCACGGTACGGCCGAAGCGAACAGCACCGTCAACATCTACTCCGTTGATGGCACGCTGTTGGGTTCAGTCACCGCGAACAGCAGCGGCGCGTGGAACTTCAAGCCGGGCAGTAAGTTGCCAGAAGGGAAAAACACCTTCTATGTGACGGCGACGGATAAAGCCGGAAACGTCAGCGACAAGTCTGCGGACTTCGTGCTGACCACCGACTACACCGCGCCGGATGCGAGCAAAGTGACCATTGATTCCGTTACGGATAACGTGGGTAACGTTCAGGGGATTGTTGCGGATGGCGGCGTTCTGGACGATTCACGTCCGGTGATCCGCGGCTCTGGTGCTGAAGTGGGCAACGTCATTACGGTCTACACCACCGATAAAGACGGCAACACGAAAGTACTGGGTACCACCACGGTTGATCAGAACGGCAAATGGGAACTGACGCCATCTGAGTCTCTGTACGGTGACTCCATCAACAAACTGACCGTGACGGAAACCGATCGGGTTGGCAATGTGGCGAAACCGGCTGACAGCTATGACGTCATTATGTCCGATACCCCGGATGCACCAGCGATCGTTAACGTTCTGGACGATACCGGCACAACCGTTATCAACCTGGCCAACAATGCGTTGACCAAAGACGATACGCCGACCCTGAACGGGACTGCGGACGGTGCTGCGGGCGATACGATCACCATCTACAACGGCAGTCAGGTTGTAGGTAAAACAACGCTGAACAGCGATGGCACCTGGAGCTTCACGCCATCTCCGGCACTGGCTGACGGTAGCTACACCTTTACGGTGACCAATACCAACAGCGCGGGTCAGGAGAGCGATCGCAGCGGTTCGTTCACGGTAACCATTGATTCAACAGCACCGAATCCGGTTTCCGGCCTGCAGGTGTCTGACGATCAGGGTGCCTGGAAAGGTCAGTTGACCGAGGGCATGACCACGGACGACAACAAACCGACCTTCACCGGTAAAGCGGAGCAGGGCAGCACGGTCACTATCTATGATAATGGCCAGGCGATCGGTTCAGTCACCGTCACCAACCCTGACGGTAGCTGGCAGTTCACCCCGTCCACGCCGCTGGTTGATGGCGAACATCAGTTCGCGACTCAGGTAACGGATCCGGCGGGTAACAGCAGTGCGATCGTTGACGATATCACCGTTAACGTCTCCACGGGCGCAAGCTATCTGCAGCTGCTGCAGGTGGTGGATGATGTCCAGGAAGCGGGTGGTTCTCGCGTGCTTCGCGATGGTGAAGTCACGAACGATAGCCAGGTACAGCTGGTCGGTAAGGCGACGGCAGGCAGCACCATTATCATCACCGATGTCGGTGGCGTTCAGCTGGGTACCGTGAAAGCGGATGCCAATGGTAACTGGGAATTCACGCCGATGAGTAGCCTGAGCGATGGCGCGCATACCCTGCGCATCACCGGGACCGATCCGTCGAATAACCCGCTCACGCCGATCGACTTCGATCTGGTTGTGGACACGGTTGCGCCTGTCGCACCGGTTATTACCAACGTGCTGGACGATGTGGATCCGGTTCAGGGTTCCGTTGCTCACGGCAAGCCGACCAACGACACCACGCCGGAAATTACCGGTACGGCAGAGAAGGGCAGCACGGTGAATGTGTACCATCAGGTGGATGCGACAACCCGCATTCTGCTGGGTACCGCCGTGGCCGATAGCACAACGGGTCAGTGGACGCTGCAAATCAGCGACGCGAACAAGCTGGCTGAAGGCACCTGGAATCTGGTTGCAACCTCCACGGATGCAGCAGGCAACGTCAGTACGCCAAGCAACACCTGGACGATTGTTGTCGATACCACCGTGTCTGACGCGGTTATTAACATCAGCTCGATCTCGGAAGACCGTGGTGCTTCAGACGCTGACTTCATCACCAGCGATAACACGCTGTTGATTAACGGTGAGCTGAACAAAGCCCTGCAGGCGGACGAGTGGGTTGAGATTAGCCTCGACAACGGTGTGACCTGGACGCGTGCTTCAACGGTAACCGGCACATCCTGGACTGTGGATATGCAGAGCACGCCGCTGAACGATGGTGCGTACACCATTCAGGCTCGCGTGGTGGATAACGCCGGTAACGTCGGCAGCACCGATTCTCAGGCGCTGCAGGTGGCATCGGGCGGCAGTGACATGAACGGTCTGTCTACGACAACCAAAGTGACTACCGATACCAGCCATGGTCTGACGACCGGGGATCACTTCAGCCATGCCGCAACGGCGACTAACGGCGACATGGTCACCCGTGACCGTACCGTCACCCTTAGCGGTAACCTGAGCGCGGCGCTGCAGGCTGGCGAACATCTGCAGATCTCTCTGGATAACGGAAAGACCTGGAAAACGCTGGCACTCAACGGCCAGAGCTGGAGCTATGAACTGCCGGAAGCGACGGCAAGCACCACCCACAGCTTCAAGCTGCAGGTGATTGATGTTGCGGGCAACCCGGGTACGAACACGAAGTTTGCGGATAGCTACAACGTGGTCATCGACCTGGATTCGCCTGATGCCATCACGATGGCGCCGGATGTGCCTCAGCACACCAGCACCGGGGATTCGTTCACCTTCTCCAGCGGTCAGTATGGTCGCGTTGAAGCGGGTGCGATTGTCTCTCTGGTGAGCGACGTCAACAGCAACGGCACCTATCAGGAAGGCCTGGATCAGATCATCGGCTTCGCGAAAGCGAACGCGGACGGCTCCTGGACCCTGAATACGACCCTGCCTGCGGGCGCGCATAACCTGGCCTTTGTGGTCTGGGATGAGGCGGGCAACCGCTCAAGCATGAGCGCAAGCACCAGCACGGGCGTCACCGAAGGTGGTGGTAGTACGCTGATTGAACAGACCTGGGGCGGAACGACGGACTCTGACGGTCGTGGACTGAACGCCGCAGCGGTCACCATCAGCCAGGACGGTTTGTGGTCGTTCTTCCAGAGTGCCCGCGGCACGTCAGGAAGCACAACGGCTAACGCCGGACGTGTGTATGATTCCGTGACGCGTGAAGACTACGACTCAACGTATCTTGCGCAGCCGTCAACCAGCAACGGATCTGATTACAACGTCGACGACCCGTCCTACAGCCGCTACATCAACTCGGCAACCTTTGCGGACATTAACCGCGATGGTTACACCGACGTGATGTCGCAGGTCAGTAGCTACGGAAACGCAGGTCGTACTGCCTACTGGCTGCAAAACGCGGACGGTAGCTACTCGGCGAAAGCGTTGGATCAGGGAAGCCTGAACCACCTGGGCGGCGTGATTGCCTATGACCGTGAAGGTGACGGCTATCTGGACTTCGTGCTGGCTGACTCCGAAGCGGACTCCATCTCCTTCGTTAAGAATGAGCAGGGCACGCTGAGTTACGAGGACAACGCCGGATTCTATGATGGTCACCCTGGCGGGGCTCTGCCAACAGCGATGAGCGTGCTGCACGAAGTGGGGGCTGTGGACATCGATAACAACGGTACCGTAGATATTACGGCGCATATCGACTACAACGGCGCGGGCTCCTATGTGGGTAACACATCGCGTGGTCTGGGTATTATCTATAACCAGACGACCGGCACATCGGAGACAAACTTCGGTGAAGTCGGCTACTACGCGAACGTGTTCCGCAACGACGGTCACGAGGACTACGGCAACCGTTCAATCTCCATGACCTATGGCGATTACAACAACGATGGTTGGCTGGATCTGTTCCTGAGCCGTGGCTCGAAAGGCGGCGCGAACAGCGATGAGAGCCGCATTTACCTCAACGATGGTACCGGTAAGCTCAACGCAACCGACAGCCAGGCCCAGTGGTTTGGTGACAGCCTGGACGGTGGCACCTCGCTGGCGGTGGACTGGAACCACGACGGTAAGATGGACATCATCGAGGTCCCTCGCTCTGACGTGAACGGTGCGCCAATGTTGTATACCAATACGGGAAGCAACAACTGGGGTACCAACAAGGTCAGCCTGACGGGTAACACGATGTTCAACAACCTGACCGGTGCCGTGGCGCTTGACTACGACTGGGACGGTTCGATGGACCTGGTGCTGTACCGTTCGGGTGCAGATGCCAACGTGGTGGCAAGCGACGACGCGGGCCGCACGATGCTGGTGAAAAACACCAATATCGCGGCGGACGGCACGAGCCTGCAGATCCGTATTGTTGACGGTAACGGCATCAATACCTTCTACAGCAACACCGTGAAGCTCTATAACTCGGCGGGCGAGCTTGTCGCTACCCAGCTGATTAACCCGCAGTCTTCCGGCTCCAGCAACAGCATGGGTCTGGTGAGCTTCTTCGGACTGGATCCGAACGAAGTTTACTCCGTGCAGATGCTGCGTATTACCGACGGTAAAGCGGATCACATTGGCGCAACGGGCAGCATTGGCGGTTACACCAACGGTACGGTGAATGAGAACTGGGGTGGCCTGACAACAGGTAAAGCCCACGACTCCTACGTGCTGACGGCGGAAAGCGACAGCGCCGCGAACAACACCTCTGGCAACAGCGGGATCATCGGTACGGGCTATAACGACACCTTCTTCGGTTCGGCAGGTAACGACACCTACAACGGTGGCGGCGGCTGGAACCAGATTGTGAGCGGCAAGCCAGTCTGGAGTGAAACTGCGGGTATGGACGTTGTTGACTACAGCCGTTCTACCAGTGCGGTTAACGCCAACCTTTGGACAGGTACTGCAACCGGTAACGGCACCGATAAGCTCCTCAGCATTGAGGGACTGGTCGGGTCAAACCAGCAGGATACCTTCACGGATAACTCCGCGAACAACCTGTTCGACGGTCGTGGTGGCAATGATGCCTTCTACCTGGTCAACGGCGGTAACGACACGCTGATGTACAAGGTGCTGGCAGGAATGTCTAACGACGGTACCGGCGGCAACGGCCACGACACGATCCACGGCTTCAAGGTGGGTAATCTGGTGAAAGACAGTGATGCAGATCTGCTCGATATGAGCGAGCTGCTTGACTACAAGGGTTCTGTCTCCTTCTTCGAGGACGATGGAAAACTGGAGCTGGATTACTCCTCTCGCGGCGTGCTTGACTACGTCAAGGTGGAGGTTGTCGGAAGCGATACCGTGATCAGTATCGACCGTGACGGTCAGGGCGGACAACATGGCTTCACGCAGGTTGTCACACTGGCTGACGTTCAAACCGATCTGGTTACGCTGCTGCAGAATAACCAAATAATGATGTAACCCAGTAAAACCCGCCATCTTCGGATGGCGGGTTTTCTGCGCATATCTGAAGTAATACGATCAATCACTGGGTGAATCAGGAATTTGAAAATGAAAATAACCCCTCGGAATTTTAAAAAAATAAACCTGGCGTTCTGTGTCGCTGCTGCATTAAGTGCATTTATGGCCAACCCCGCTTATTCAGCTGAAAAAGTGGAAAAGGCCATTGATTTACCGGTAGTGATCAAACCGACGCCAAAAAATACGGCACCGCAACCTTATCGTCCGGTGGCGGGCGTGACGCCTGAGCTGGCACAGGTTGTCGTCTATTACCCACAGGGCACAGTTCCTGCAGCGGTCTATGTTGACCGCGAGCTGCAGTCCGTGTTGTTACCAGGACAGTTTACCGTCCTGTGCGCAGCACCGGGCGCGCACACGGTGGAGTCATTCTTCAACGATCACCCGACGTATCAGGGCAAGCAAAACCCTCAGCAGCAGTTGAGCACCGAAAGCGCACAGACCTATTTTATTCAGGTTAATCCGGGCACTGCGGGCAATACAGCGGCGCTGGAGGAACGTTCGCGTGCGGAAACGCTCCTGAAAAACATGCACAAGCAGACCAAAATTATTAACCGTGCATCTCAGGTCAAGCCTTGTGATTACGTTAATAACACCGGCGTAGTGCTCATTCAGGAACAGGTGCTGTTCCGCTTTGCGGCGAGCAACTCAGCGGGAATTTTTGCCGAATCTCGTAAGAAGCTGGATGACGTGGTGAAGTTTATCCGTCAGGCGAATAACGTTCGTGAGATCCAGATCGTGGGCTATACCGATGCGATTGGTAGCCGTGAGGCCAACCAGCGTCTGTCTGAAGCACGTGCGAATACCGTTCGTTCGTTGCTGATCGAGAAAGGGATCAAACCAGAGATGATCAACAACACCGTTGGTCAGGGCGTGGCGCAGAGCGCTGAAGGCTGCGGTACAAATGCCAGCCAGCAAGCAGCAGGCTGTAACGTTAACAGCCGTCGTGTGGAAATTTTAGTGAAAAGCCACTAAGCCGCGTGTATGACTAAAATACGGATCGCAGAGATGCTATCCGTATTTTTTTTATTGGTATATCAAAGAGAAAGGTTCTGAAAAACGAGGTGTCATGCAAACTGTGGTTCGTGGGTTTTGATCTTCGCATTGGTATACTGCTTTTTCTTTTCTCTGATTATGTCATGCTCAATTGACGCTTTAATGATCTCGCCGCAGGAGTATATTTTCTTTAAAGAGTTAAAGCCCAGCTGTTTCATTATGTTGTTGGTGTACGTATAGGTGGTTTTGGGCTTAATGTTGTGCACGATACTGATATCATCAATGGAATAACCCGCAATCATCAGCTTTAACACAGAGAACTCCATATGCGTCAGTTCGATGTATTTCTTGATAATCTTGTTTTTGCTTGGGTGGCGCTGCGTATGCATTTTTTTTATGATCTCATCGTTCGTGAGATTGTTGATATTCACAAGGCGATGCTTGTAATGAGAGCAAATGCAAGAAAACAGCTCCGGAAAAATATCCGAGTGATAAGCAATAATGATTTCTGAAATGGCTGCGTTATTTGTTTTTCTACGTAGGGAAATCAACCAGTGGAAATAAACAATATTGCTGTATATGGAATCAGGTAAAACCAGGTACAACGTATAAAAAGACCCTCTCCTGATCTCCTTCGCCCAGGCAAACAAGTTTCTTTGGTCATCAAACGAGATAATTTTCTCTTTACTGAATGTACCGGATAGCAAGTGACTCAGGCCGATGTTACTGAAGTTACATCGGGATAAAATAACTCTGGAGGTATCCATGGGTATTCCTTTAGTGAACTATACCCGTCATATTTCAAGTTGCCTGTGCGTTGGCTTTTCTCGCTCACCCCAGTCACGTACTTATGTACGCTCCTGGGGATTCGCTGCGTCGCCGCCTTCATGCAACTCGAATTATTTAGGCTATAAAATGGCAAAAAAGTCCATCTTCGTAATCTTTGCATACCGACAGACAGGTATTACGGTATGAATATATTTATATTCTACACGATATAAATAAACGCTTAATTGAGAAGACTCCCTCACTAAATGGGAATTGTTTACCTGAGTCGCACGGTTTTCCTTTTAGACATTAATGTAAGAATGCGAGGTTTTCAACCAGGAATATTCCACGTATGCAGGACAGATAAAACGGGGGGCGTTATAATTTCAACAGTTATGATTCACGTGTATTACTCCTCGTTAGCGACGTTTTGTGTGATGGAAAATTAAAAAGGGAATGTCATTGTTCAGAGGTGACATTGAGAAAAGCATGAAGAAAATTTCAGTTCTGTTTATTTTAACCTCTATTATTTTGCTTGCAGGCTGCCAGATTGCACCGGGCAGCCATATTGCTACGTCCGGGAAAAACATTGTTCAGGCACAGGATGATAAAACGCTCAACGACGTCGATATCAATGTTTATCCCGTTACGCCAGCCCTGATCGAGCGGCTGCGTGAAAACGTGATGGTTGCGCAGGGTAATGCCGAGCTGAACAAGCGTCTGGACGCGTATGAGTACCGGATTGGCGTGGGCGATATCATTATGGTGACGGTGTGGGAACACCCGGAGCTCACCACGCCGTCAGGCCAGTATCGCAGCGCCAGCGACACCGGCAACTGGGTACATTCAGACGGGACCATTTTTTATCCTTACATCGGCAAAATTGCCGTGAAGGACAAAACGGTGACCGAAGTGAGGGAGATGATCACCGAGCATCTGGCTAAATATATTGAATCCCCGCAGGTCGATGTGGGGATCGCCGCATTCCGCTCGCAAAAAGTGACGGTCTCAGGCGAGGTGAATCAATCCGGCCAGCAACCTATCACCAACGTGCCGCTGACCATTATTGATGCGGTAAATCAGGCGGGCGGGCTGACCGAGAATGCAGACTGGGGCAACGTGGTATTAACCCAGGGCGGTAAGAAGTCGAAGGTCTCCCTGCAGGCGCTCATGCAGTATGGGGATTTGCAGCAAAATAAACTGCTCTACCCTGGCGATATTCTCTATATCCCGCGCAATGACGACTTAAAAGTCTTTGTGATGGGGGATGTCGTCAAGCAAACCACCATGAAAATGGATCGTTCCGGCATGACGCTGACAGAAGCGCTGGGGAATGCTGAAGGGATCAATCAAATGACAAGCGATGCCAGCGGCATATTTGTCATTCGCTCTGAGGCAAAACCTGATGCAGAAGCGGGGAAACAAGCGGCTATTTATCAGCTCGACGCGCGTGATGCCACCGCGCTGGTATTAGGCACGGAATTTAAGCTTAAGCCATACGATATTGTCTATGTCACGACGGCGCCGGTTGCACGCTGGAACAGGGTGATTAACCAGTTAATGCCAACCATTAATGGTATCTACAGCCTGACGGAAACCACGCGCTTTGTCAGAAACTGGGGTAACTAATCGTGTATGGGCGATATACCTCCATCCTGGTCGTCTGCACCGGCAATATCTGTCGTTCCCCGGCGGGGGAACGGATTTTGCGTTCGCGCTTACCCGGCATGAGGGTGGACTCTGCCGGTATTTCAGCGTTAACAGGGGAACCGGCGGATCCCGTCATGCGGCAGTCGGCCAGCAAACAGGGTTTTTCTTTAGAGGGCCATCTTGCCCGACAGCTTACGCCTGCTATGTGCCGCGAATACGATCTGATCCTGACCATGGATAAGCATCATATTGAAGCGGTTACACAACTGGCGATGGAAGCCCGGGGTAAGACCTTTTTATTCGGATATTGGCTCCAGCAACTGGAAATTTCAGATCCTTATCGCCGGGGAGCTGAAATATCCGACATCATTTTCAAACAACTTTTTTCCGCTGCCGAAGAATGGGTCAAGGTTTTCCAGCAGGTTAAATAATCAAGGCTGATTAGAGTATGTATAACAAACACGTTAGCAATGCCCCTCCCGATCCTGTTCAGCGGGAGGAGGACATTGATATTGTTCAAATCCTTAAGGTGCTGTTTTACAGCAAAGTCTGGATAGCGGCGACGACCATTCTGTTTATCATTATGGGGATTATTATTGCTAACATCTCGACGCCGATTTACAAGAGCGATGCGTTAATTCAGGTTGAGAAGAATTCCTCATTAGGCATTTTAAACAAGCTGTCTACCATGCTCCCGGAAGGCTCCGGAGTCAGTTCTGAATCCGAAGTATCGTTACTCAAATCACGCTTAGTGATGGGTAAAACGGTACGTGATTTGAAGCTGGATATTGTCGTAAGAGAAAAAACCTATCCTGTTGCGAATGCCACTCTGCAGCGTCTGTTGGGTCATGAACCGGCGACGCTCGATATTGCCTATTTGTCCGTACCGGAAAAATGGATGAATACCCCCCTGAATCTGGACATCGCGGTTTCTGGAGACTTCGCCCTGCACGTGGGGGATGCCGTCGTGAAAGGTAAAGTGGGTGTACCTGTTCAGGCCAGCGGTATTGAGCTTCTGATCGAATCTGCCAAACTCACGGAAAACACCGCGTTCATTGTGACGAAGCGCAATGAGCATTCGGTCATTGAAGAGCTCAAAGAGCGCGTCTCCATTGATACCAAGTCGGGGGGGAATGGCATGCTGCACCTGAGCATGATCGGCCCCGACCCGGTGACGATCAGCCAGATCCTGGACAGTATTGCGCAGAACTATTTGGCGCAGGACGTTGAGCGCAAATCAGCAGAGGCAAGCAAAAGCCTGGCGTTTTTAAATAAGCAGCTGTTGCAGATCAAAAGCAATCTGGTTAACGCCGAGAGTAAACTGAATGAATTCAGAAAGAATAATGAGTCCGTTGACCTGTCATTAGAAGCTAAATTCATTCTGGATAACGTCGTCTCTATTGATACGCAGCTCAATGAACTGACCTTTAAAGAGGCGGAAATTTCCAAGCTGTATAAGCGTACGCACCCGGCCTATAAAGCGTTATCTGAGAAAAAAGCCATTCTGGCTGCGGAAAAAGAAAAGCTGAACCAGCGTATTAGCGCGATGCCCAGCACCCAGCAAGAAATTTTAAGCATGACCCGCGATGTCCAGATGGGTAACGATATTTATATGATTTTGCTGAATAAACAGCACGAGCTTAATATCAGTAAGGCCAGTACCCTGGGGAATGTGCGGATTATTGACCATGCGGTCACGCAGCAGAAACCGGTCAAACCGAAAAAAATATTGATTGTTCTCTTATCCGCCTTAATGGGGTTCCTCTTTTCCTCCGGGGTCATCCTTGTTCGCAACATGCTGATAAAAGGGATCCGGCAACCTGCTGAGCTGGAGAAACGTGGCATTCCTGTCCTGGCCGTTGTTCCCCTGGCGCCTGAGTTAACGAAGCGCAGACGGTGCCGCGCCATTCCGACTTACCAGTCTGACGAGCTGCTGGTGAAATCGACGCCAACGTCGCTGGCGGTCGAAGCGTTGAGGGGGCTGCGTACCAGCCTCCATTTTGCGATGCTGAAATCGGACAACAAAATATTAATGATCTCCGGGACGTCGCCCGGGGTCGGTAAATCTTTCGTGAGTTCTAACCTCGCCGCACTGATGGCGCAGGCGGGTACGCGGGTATTGTTGATCGACTGCGATTTACGACGAGGGTATTTGCACCGTGTTTTCTCTGCGGCAGAAAATGGCGCAGGGCTTGCGGATTATTTATCTCAAGACGTTAATATTTCGACTGTTATTCAGCACACGGAATACCCGGAAGTGGATTTTATTGGTCGCGGACGAATGACCAATAATCCTGCTGAGCTTTTTATGTCTGAGAAATTCAAGACGCTGCTCACGTCGTGCTCAACGCAATATGACGTGATTATCATTGATACCCCGCCGATCCTGAGCGTGACGGATGCGGCCATTGTTGGCCGATATGCATCAACATCCCTGATGGTGGTGCGTTTTGAACAGAACTCCCTGAAAGAGGTGGAGGCAGGGCTGCGCCGCTTCGATCAAAATGGCATCGCCATTCAGGGCACCATATTTAACGGCGTAGAGAAGCGCGCCGCTGAACCTTACACCTACGGCGACTATTCGTATCAGGAATAAAATCTGATTACGGAACAGGTCAACATTATCCGGGATGTATAAAATTCCGAATATTGGATGACTTGTTCCTAATCAAAAGTTCCATATATGTGGTGCAGTCTGAATGCCAATTCAGATCAAAAATGACAGAATTAGCCTCAATTCTATGCTCTTAAATTCTAATTAATGAAATGGTAGGAAACCACAGGAGGTCAATAATCATAGGATGTGAAGTAATTATTTAGAGTGGCGAAGTTATATTTCTAAAAGAATGTAATGATTCCGTAATAAAGAGTAGGTAATAATGAAAAGTAAAAAGAATAATGTCTTTCAATTAGAGCTTAAGTGGCACCCTGTGGCCGCTTCGGTTCTGCTCGCTCTGCCATTTGTTGCGCACACAGCAGAGATCAGCATGAAGAACGGTATCGTTGCTTCTGCTGGAAACGTGCCTGTCATTAACATTAACAAAGCCAACGATAAGGGGCTTTCGCATAATGTGTATGACAAGTTAAACGTGGACAAGAACGGTCTGATCTTCAATAACAGTGCTGCAGGATCGAATACCGTTCTGGCAGGCCAGATTCAGGGTAACAGCAACCTGACCTCCGGCTCAGCGAAAGTTATTCTGAACGAAGTGACCTCGAAAAATGCCTCTGCTATTAACGGCATGATGGAAGTCGCAGGTGATAAGGCCGATTTAATTATCGCCAACCCGAACGGTATTACCGTTAACGGTGGGGGTTCAATTAACACCAGTAAATTGACCCTGACGACCGGTACGCCGGATATTCAGAATGACCAGCTTGCGGGTTACTCCGTCAACGGTGGCACCATCACCCTGGGTCAACTGAATAACTCCAGCCCAACTGAAATTCTGTCTCGTAATGTCGTTGTGACGGATAAGGTCACCGCTAACGAGCTGAACGTTGTTGCGGGCAATAACTACGTTAACGCTGCAGGCCAGGTGACCGGGTCGGTAACCGCTGCCGGTACGCGTAATGCCAATAGCATTGACGTTGCTGCGCTGGGCGGCATGTATGCCAACAAGATCAACCTCGTCAGCACCGAAAGCGGTGTCGGCGTCCGTAACCAGGGCGTTATTGCGGGGGGTCTCAATGGTGTCAATATTGACGCCAACGGCCAGCTGCTGAACAACAATGCACGCATTGAGTCCTCTGGTCAGATCAATATCAAAACCAATGGCGCACTGAGCAACACCACCGGGGATATTACCTCCGTTGGGACTATCGCGCTGGACACCAACAAAAACAGCCTCAACAACAGTCGTTCGGGCAACATCTCGACGATGGCTGACCTCTATGTCAACAGCGGCGCTGTCGACAACACCAACGGCAAAATGGCGGCGGCGGGTATGCTGGCGGCCGACACCAACGGCAATACCTTAACCAACTACGGTAAAGGCAATGCGGTCGGGATTGAAGCCGGTATCGTGGCGTTAAAAACTGGTGCGCTGAACAACAGCAACGGTCAGATTAAGGGCGGATACGTTGGCCTTGAGTCTGCTGCGGTGAACAACAACAGCGGTTTGGTTGACTCCCTGGGTGATGTGAACGTTGTCAGCGGCGGCAACGTCGACAACAACAAAGGCATGATCCGTTCCGCAGGCGGCTTCACGAAAATCGCGGCCAAAGGTGCGGTTAACAACGGCGCGACCAAAACGGCCGATACCGCCAGCGATGACTCTTTAGGCATTATCGCCGAGAAGGGCGTGCAGATTGCGGCGAACAGCATCAATAACAACGGTGGGCAGATGGCGTCGAATGGCGATATCTCCCTGGAAAGCGCCGGCGCTATTGATAACTACTCCGGCAAGCTGAACTCCTCCAGCAAAGTGATCGCCAAAGCGGCCTCTATGCGTAACGACAACGGCGGAGTGTCAGGTAAAACCGGCGTTAGCGTTGCGGTGGGTGGCAACATCACTAACTACATCGGCGTTTACAGCTCTGAAGAGGGTGATGTCGCTCTGGCGTCCAACGCCCTGAACAACCGCGGCGGCTTCATTATGGGACAAAACGTCTCCATTAATGCCAACGCAGGCGTGAACAACAACACGGCATTCATCGTTGCGAGCAAGGTACTGAGCGTCACTGCAGGCGATAACATCGACAACAGCTACGGTACCAATTTCGGTTCTGCGTTCGGCACCTACTTCGGTATGCCGCAGCAGAACGGCGGTATGGTCGGTAAAGAAGGCGTTTCGCTCTCCGGGAACTACATCTACAACAACCAGAGCCGTATTGTTGCTGAAGATGGCCCGCTGACGCTGCTGGCAAAAGGCAACGTGGATAACTCCCGCGCACTGCTGGTGAGCGGCGGCGATGCCACCATCAAGGTTGGCGGTACGTTGAACAACAACTACTCCACCCTTTACAGCATGGGCAACATGGCTATCGAGGCCAACAGCCTGAGCAACTACAGCGACGGCGCGCTCGAAGACAACAATGCAACGGGCGTGATTGCGGCGGATAAGAACCTGACTATGAATCTGAAGGGCAGCCTGACCAACTATGGTTGGATCAGCAGCCTGGGCGATGCCATCGTCAACATTCTGAACGGTTCTTTCACTAACCGTAATACCGTTTCTGCTGAGAAATCACTGACGGTGTCCGCGCTGACCGGTATCGAAAACCTGAAAGATATTGCCGCTGGCGAGAATCTGGTGGTGAATTCCCAGCGTGGCGTGACCAACAGCTCCAACAGCAACATGGTTGGCGATAAGGTTACGATCTCCGCGGGCTATGACATCAATAACCGTGGGAATATCGTTGCTGACAGCAGCCTGGCAATGAGCGCGAAAGGCAATATCTATAACGATCTGAATATGATCAGCTATGGCGATGCAACCTTAAGTGCTAATACCATTGATAACAACTCGCGCAAAATCAAAGCGGTCGGTGATTTAACGCTGACTGCCGCCGGGAACGTGAACAACAGCCGCGGTGAAATCAGCTCTGAGACTGGCGACGTGACTATCACTGCAGGTGGAACGGTAGATAACTACTACGGTCAAATCCTGTCCGGTAGCGACATTGCCCTGAAAGCGAACCGACTGAATAACGATTACGGTCGGGTTGCAGCCTACGGCAATATCGATCTGGCGCTGACAGGTTATTTCGACAGCAACCGTGGTTCAGTTCTTTCGCAGGCGGGTGACATCAAGCTGGCTGCCAGCACCGTTGATAACAACAACGGTCTGATCGCAGGTAAGAACGTTACCGTCGATGCACAAGGCACTGTGTACAACAACACCGCAATGATCGTGGCGGACAATAAGCTCTCCGTTAACGCGGCAGGGAATATTGAAAACCGTGACGGTAACAACTTTGTTCGTAATCATGGCGAAACCTTCGGCGTGACGGGCGATGTTGGCGGCATGATTGGTCGTGAAGGCGTGTCGCTTTCCGGTCAGAACGTCTACAACAACAACAGCAGCATCATCGCGGATGACGGCGCGCTGAGCGTGCTGTCCAAAGGGACGCTGGATAACACCCGTGCGATGCTGGTAAGCGGTGCAGATGCTGTTATCAAAGCAGCGGGTACGTTCTATAACAACTATGCGACCACCTACAGCGCGGGCAACCTTGACGTGACTGCAGGCACGCTGAGCAACTACAGCGATGGCAGCATGGAGAACAACACGGCGACCGGCGTTATCGCGTCAGATAAGAACGTTAATCTGACTGTCGATAACAACGTCACCAACTACGGTTGGATCAGCGGTAAAGGCGATCTGAACTTCAATGTCCTGAAAGGTGCACTGACTAACCGCAATGCCATCTCTTCAGGTAACGCACTGGCGATTAATGCCCTGAACGGTGTTGAGAACTTTAAAGACATCGTGGGTGTGACCAGCGTTAAGATTGATACTCAGCGTCATTTAACCAATAACGCCAACAGCAATATCCTTGCGCAGAATATCGCGATTAATGCCGGTGCCGACATTAATAACCGCGGTAATATCGTGAGCGATTATACCCTGCTGGTGAAAACGGCAGGCAATATTTATAACTACCTGAATATGGTGAGTTACGGTGTTGCCGGTATCACGACCAACAATTTGACGAACAGCGGCAGCGATGCTGTATTCGGCGGTCTGTCTGGTATGGAACTTAATGCGAATAAAGTGACCAATACCGGCGCTATTGTCGGTCTGTAATGTGTAAAGTGTAATGCAAGGCAGCAGCTATCGCCTGATAGCGCAAAGTCAGAACGAGACCCTGCTGCCTTTTTTTTCTGAGAAAGTTAATGAAATCGCGATTTAAATTTTTACCTTTATTGTTGCTGTTAAGTTTTCATGCCTTCGCGGAAGAGGGTATTAATAACCTGATTAAGCAGCAGCAAAATGCCGATTTGAATACTTTCAAAGAACAAAAGGTGTACCGGCAGGACGTTTATTCCAGTACCGAACGTAAAGTATTCAGGCTGAATGATTTACCGCAAGAAGAGAACTGCTTCACGATTAGGTCTCTGGTTCTTGAAAATGATTTTCTTCAGCGTAAGACCGACAGGGCAATCAAAAAAGAGATCCTCGGCCGCTGTGTAGGCAGTATTGGCGTGGTGAAAATTGCCGCGGCGCTGCAAGATTTTTATATCGATGCGGGTTACATCACCACCCGTATTACGATCCCAACGCAAAACATTGCGTCCGGCACGCTGAAGCTTGCCGTGAGTGCAGGGAAAATTGAAAAGATTATTGTCGACAGTAACGACATTAATCCGCTGATGCTGCCTTTTGCGAAAGAAGACATCCTGAATATTCGCGATATTGAGCAGGGGCTGGAAAACCTCCAGCAGGAGCCGGGTGTTGACGTCAAAATCAACATCGAACCGGGCACAAAGCAGGGATATAGCACGATTCACATCAACACGAACCGTGAAAAAAACTGGAGCGTGCGGGCGAGCTATAACAACTGGGGTGTGAAAGAAACGGGGCAGTATCTGACCTCTGCAGTGGGCTACCTGTACAACACTGCCCGCTTCAGCGACCTGTTTTATCTCGCGGGAACAAAAAGCACCAATGGCCGCTATGAAAGTGTGAGTGGTTACTACGCGCTGCCGGTAGGCTACTGGAACTATTCACTGTTCTACAGCACCAGCAAGTCGCGACAGACCCTTCCGCTTTTCTACACCACCGTGGACTATGCGGGGAAAAGTGATTACGCAAACCTCAAAGCATCACGCGTGCTCTATCGGGATAAAACCCGCAAGGTGAGCGGCAGCGCCGAGCTGATACGCCGCAAATCTGGCTATACGGTAGAGGGGGAAGAGCTGGTCTTGCAGAAGCGCGATATGGATAACGTCAAGGTTGGCGTTAACTATAAGCAGCAGTTAGTGAATGCTCACTGGGATTCGTCGCTCTCCTGGCAGCGATTCCTGAGCTGGTTCGGGGCGGAACACACGCCCGATATGGTCTATGGCAACGTCAGCCCTGTCAGCCAGCTTGTTAATGTTGAAAGCAACTATACCCGCCAGCTCGGCGGCAATGTGTATAACGCTTTTTTTTTGGCGCAATACGCACCGCGCGAGCTGACGCTGCAGGACCAAATAACGATGGGCGACCGCTGGAGCGTGCGCGGGTTTGAAAACAGCGTGGGTCTCACCGGGAACAGCGGATACTACCTGCAAAATACCGTTTATCGTCCGGTGCGGGGCATAGACGCTAACTATTATTTGGGTGTCGACGCAGGCCATATAAGACGGGACAGCCTCTACGGCGAAGAGATTATCATCGGCAGCACAATAGGTATTCAGGGTAACGTCAAAAGCCTGGCGTACGATTCGTCAATCTCCATGCCGGTAAAATACCCGGGCAGCATGGACGTGAATAAATTTAATTTTAATCTGAATGTTTCTTATCAGCTCTGAACAGGGAAGTACGAAAAATGCATATCGGCACGGACATCGTGGAAGTTTCGCGAATAGAGCGGGCGATAAAAAACTGGCAGACCGATTTTTTACATCGCGTCTTTACCCAGCAGGAAAATATAAAAATTAACCGCGAAGACCCGAATTATGAACGCGCCTCGGGATTCTGGGCGGCAAAAGAGGCGGTCGTCAAAGCGCTCGGCTGTGGATATCGCGACGGGATCACCTTTAAGGATATCGAAATTGGCCATGACGAACTGGGTTGCCCCCATTTTATTTTTTCCGGGCGAGTAAAAGAGATGCTTGTTGAAAAGCAGCTCGAGAATGCCTCGCTCAGTATTTCGCATTGTCAGAATTATGCGACTGCCGTTGTCATACTTTATTAACCTAACTATTTGTGAATATTATGTATCAATATAACGATCTTAAGGAAAAGACGGTTCTGGTCACCGGAGCGAGCGGAGATATTGGTCTGGCGATCTGCGCGAAGTTTCTCGATCAGGACTGCGATGTTTACGCGCTGTATAAATCAAATGCTACGCAGTTAACGGAGCTGAAAGAGACGCATCCGGCGGGCAGCAAGCTGTCTATTATTCAGTGCGACCTCGCCGATCCGCAGAGCGTTTCTGCACTCTGTTCTCACCTGACGGAAGCCGTCGGCAAGCTGGATGTGCTGGTGAACAATGCCGGTATTGTGAAAGACAGCCTCTTTGCCTCAATGAGCTTTGATGATTTCAGCCAGGTGGTGGACACCAACCTGTTCAGTATTTTCCGCCTGACCAAAGAGGCGTTAATGCTGCTGCGTTCCTCAGAAAACCCGGCCATCATCAACGTCGCGTCTATTGCGGCCATTATCCCAAGCGTCGGGCAGGCGAACTACAGCGCGTCTAAAGGGGCGATTCTGGGCTTCACCCGCACGCTGGCTGCCGAGCTGGCACCGTACGGCGTGCGCGTCAACGCCATCGCGCCGGGGATGATTGAATCCAAAATGGTGAAAAAAGTCTCCCGCACGGTGGTGCGCGGCGTGACCGCCTCTATTCCGCTGCGTCGTCTGGGCAAATGTGACGAGGTGGCCAATACCGTCGTCTATTTGGGCTCGACTGCGTCCAGTTACATTGTGGGTCAAACCATCGTTATCGATGGCGGCCTGGTGATGCGGTGAGTTATGTCTAAATACGTTATCCCCTCGAAGATCTTTCTGGAAATGGGCGGCTGGCGTCAGCCGCTGCTGATGGTCGACAGAATTGATGACTTCAAATACGGCGAAAATGGCTTTGTGAAGGTGACGAAGCATATTACCTATAACGAGCCTTATCTGCTCGGGCATTTCCCGGACGATCCGATCATGCCCGGGGTGATTATTTCTGAAATCTTTGGTCAGGCCAGTGAGTACCTCTCGTTCCTCACCGATATCTGCGATATCTACAGCGAGACGTACGGCGGTGAACTCAAATCGTTACGCGATATCCATGCGCTCATCACGCGTGATGAGATGCGGGAGATCATCCGCACCCGCCGCGCGCAGGTGCGCGGCGTACTGGCTGCCCAGAATTTAAAATTTAAAGATATTGCCTACCCTGGCGACTCGATTGAAGTCACCAGCAAGCTGGCATTTTCTGATGCTCATGGCTTTAAGCACTATTCCGTGACGGCAAACGTCGGAAAGCGATTAATCAGCCACGGCACCATTATTAATTACCGCGAAAGTAAGTAAACCCCTGAGAGAGTTAATACCATGACAACAATGAAAAATGAAATTGACCAGCGCAAGGACGTGCTGATGACAATTAAAACCGAGATTATTCAGCGTTTAAATATTCAGCGCGATGAATCTCAAATTGATGATGATACAGCCCTGTTTGGCAATGGCTTAAAGCTGGATTCCGTTGATGCAACGGAAATCGTGGTCATGCTGGATAAAGTTTTCGATATTAAAGTTAACGAAAGCGACGATCCTTCTTATATGAGAAGTATCAATAATCTGGCGACGTTTATCATCCAGAAGAAAAAAGCTTAATTTATCTTTGCGAATAACAGGATCCCGTTATGAAGTCTCTTTATGATTTCCATTTGAAAAACAATGCGAAAATGGGCATTTACAACAATGCCAACGTTCCTTCTGCCTATCATGATCCGATGGTGGAATACAAAGCCGTACGTGAAAATGCCCTGCTGGTGGACTATTCCCACATGTCCATCGTCAGCGTGATGGGTGATGACGCCTGGGCCCTGGTGAATAACCTGGTCTCTGCCGATGTCTCTATTATTCGTGACGAGCAGGGGATCTACTCTCTGGTGCTGAATGAAGACGGTACCGTCCGCGGCGACGTGTACGTGCTCTGCTCATCCGACGGCTATTACATCCTGTCTGAAAACATCCCGTCATCGGAGCTGATCGCGGGTCTGAATGCCCTTCTGGAAAAAGCCGACGAGCTGGATATCCAGGAAACCCCGGAAATTGCCGACATGCGTGAGCAGAGCTGGGGCGCAATCATGGTTGAAGGACCTTACTCCTGGGAGCTAATGTCCGAAATCCACGGTTTCGACGTCATCGGCCTGCCTTACTACGAGTACATGAATACCGATAACGAACTGATGGTATTCCGCTGCGGCAAACACGGCGAGTTCGCCTACATGGTTGTGGGCCAGCAGGAACAGCTGCTGGATCAGTGGCAGCAGCTGCTGGAGCACGGTAGCAAATACCAGCTGCAGACCGGCGGACTGGACTACCAGAAAATTGTGCGTATCGAAAACCCAGGCTGGGATGACGCGCTGTGGGCTGGCTACAACCTTAACCCGGTAGAGCTGCAGCTGCAGTGGGCCGTGCAGTACGACAAAGAAGGCTTTGTAGGTAAAGACGCCGTTGAAGAACTGTCTCACGGTGAAGGCGCGCGCAAGGTTATCGGCATGATCGTCGAAGGGGAATGCGCGGGCATTGCTCCAGGCGACAGCGTGCTGGTTGACGGTCAGGCTGTGGGTAACGTTGTGAAAGCGGTCTTCTCTCCGGCGCTGCAGTGCTTCATTGCCCTGGCACTGCTGGAAAATGAATACGCATGGTCAGATATCAGCGGTTTCTCTATTCAAACGAATACAGAAACTGTCGCGGCAAAAACCAAAGGTATGCCATTTATTTATAACCTGAGCATGCTGGTTAATCCGACTGAGCACAGCTTTATCGACGCGTCTAAAGCGAAAAGCGCGCTGTAATTCATTATTCATCTTTAACAGTGAGTGAGATATCCGTGGGCAATATCACGCCACGGATCCTTTCTCACTGTTTAGTGTCTGTACACGGTGGTACATATTTATGAAGACAAACCGGAAACGCGTTGTTATTACCGGGATTGGGATCCTTTCCTCACTGGCAGAAAACCTTCAGGATTTTAGAGACGCATTATTAAATAAAAAAAATGGCGTCACCGACAGCGTGCGTTTTTCAAAATGGTTTGAAAACGCCCGCGCGGCTGAAGTGTTACATGATATTGATTATTCAGAATTACCGGATGACGTTATTGCGTCACTGGATAATGCCGCACTCTGGGCCTATAAGGTCGGTAAAGACGCGCTGAATCAGGCGGGGCTGGCCGAGAACAAGACGCACCTGAAAGAGACGGGCCTGATTGTGGGCGTCTCCTCCGCGGGCACCGAGGCGTTCTTACCGCTGTTTGAACAACGCATGGAAGATTTCTCCCTGCGTAAAGCGCTGTTCTCCGGCGGTTTCTCTTCCTGCTGTTCGAGCGTCTCTACGCTGCTCGGACTGCAGGGCGGGGTTGAACTGGTTGCGACCGCCTGTACGGCCAGCCCTAACGCGGTCGGCATGGCGTTTGACTATATCCAGAACGGCAAAAGCAAAACGATGCTGGCCGTCGGGACAGAGCCGATCTACCTGCCAACCTTCGCCGGTTTTTATGCCCTGAACGTCATGCATCCGGAAGCCTGCACGCCGTTTTCCGGCAACTCCGGCATGTCGATTGGTGAAGGCGCGGGCGCCGTGGTGCTGGAAGAGTACGAGCACGCCGTCGCGCGCGGCGCCACCATTTACGGTGAAATCCTCTCCTACGCCACCTCCTGCGATGCGTTCCACGAAACTGGGCCGGATCCGCGCGCCAGCGGTGCCGTACAGGTGATGCATAAGGCGATGGAAAACGCGGGCGTCACCCCGGAGCAGATTGAGTACGTCAACGCCCACGGTACCGGCACTGAAGCGAACGACCGCATCGAAACGCTGGCAATGAAAAAGGTGTTCGCCAACAACGAGAAGCTGTTGGTCAGCTCCACCAAGTCTTACTTTGGCCATAATATCGGTGCGGCGGGTATCGTCGAACTGATCGCGTGTCTGGTGACGCTGCCGGATAACCGCGTTCTGCCGACGCTGAACTTCAACAACGCGCGTCCAAACTGCGATCTGGATTACGTCCCAAACGACTTCCGCGACCAGAAAATCAACCTCTTCATGAAGAACAATTATGCCTTCGGCGGTAATAACTGCAGCATGATTATCAGCATGGAGCCGTGCTCTGTTCCGGTCAGCACCTACGACGAAAAACGCGTGGCAATCTCCGGTCTGGGGGCCGTCTCCGCGATTGGTCACACCGTTAACGAGATCCTCGATAACGTCTGGAAGCAGAACCATAGCGTTGAACTGGGCGGCGTCACCTTCCCGGAAGACACGCTGGAAGAGGCGAAAGAGCTGCTGGATGTGCTTGAATCAACCCGTCAGTTTGAGACGCTGTTTGGTGAAGAATTCAGCGTGCTGACGGCCACCCGTCCGGAAGCGAACGAACACTTTAAAACCTTCCAGGTCACCGGCCTTGAGCCGCGTAAACATCTGCGTCGCTTTGACCCGCGTAAAGCCACCCGTGGCGGTACCTTCGCGCTGATTGCGCTGTCCGAAGCGCTGGAACAGGCGAAGCGTAAAATTAAACGTGATGGCGATGCGCTAGGCATGGTGATGGGGATGTCCAGCGGCCCGCAGGAAACCACCTACAAATACCTGCAAAGCCTGAAGCCAGACCCGCGCAAGGTCAGAACCTCTGAGTTCCCGGGCTCGCTGATGAACTCAATCCCTACGTTCTGCGGTATTTCCGAAGGGATCAAGGGCTACACCACCACCCTGGCGACCGGGGAGAATGCGGCATTAGGCGCATTAACCTATGGCTACGAAATCGTGCGTCAGGATCTGCAGCCGCAGGTGCTGGTGGGCGGTGCGGACGAGTATTTCCCGTCGATGTCACTTTATATGGATGCCGTCACCCGCAAGCTCCATATGACCTCTGACGCTCGCGACTACCACATCTACGGTAACGATTCGAAGGGCTACATTCCCGGCGAAGGTGCCTGCATGCTGCTGCTGGAAGATCCGCAGCGCGCCGCAGAGCGTGGTGCTGAGGTGCTGGCAGAAGTGGTCGGTTACGGTAAAGCCTGTAGCAACAGCTATTTCGATGCCTCTCAGCAGGACGAGAAATCCGCCTCCATGGCGCTGGCGATTACCCGTGCGCTGAAGGATGCCGGCGTCACGGCGCAGGAGATCGATCTGGTCTGCGGCACCAGCAACGGTAGCGATGAAAGCTCACGCATTGAAATCGATGCCATCGTTGAAGCCTTCGCTCAGGCCAAACCGGATGTGCCGGTCGTGAACTATAACGCCTGCTTTGGCTTTGTTGCGTCTGCTGCCGGGCTGCTTAACCTGGCCGTCATCATTGACTGTATTAAGAAGCAGGCGGTTCCCGCCATTCCTCATACCGTTGAGTTCTTCGATAAGCGAATCAACTTCGTTCGTGAACCGTTGAAGCTCGCCCTGAAGCACGTGCTGCTGGTGGGCGCGACGGAAGGCGGCAACTACTACGCGTTTGTGATTAAAGGATAATATTGTGGATAATGCCGCTATCATTTCGGGGTTCAGTTCCTGTCTGCCGTTTGCCGAAGACAGTATTCAGCTTATTCAAAATCTGAAGCTGGGCAAACGTGTTGAAAGAAAGCCCTGGTTTAAATCCGACGACGAGGCAATTAAGTGTGGGTTCGATGGCAATAAGCATATTGCCACGCTGGATCATACGGATGATAGCGCATTAGATCTGCTTTATCGTCTGATCGACGATGCACTCGCCCAGGCCGGATTAGATGTTCAATGGCTGGCCGGGTGCAACGCCCGCGTTTATTTAACCGGCATCGGCCCTCGGGTCGATGGCATGGCCTTCAAGAGTTTCTATAACAAAAATGATATTGAAGATATTCATCTGACAAAATCATTAATGACCCTGCACGTCGATAATATGTCGCAGGATCGTATTGCCGGAAATCTTGCGCGTAAATATCACCTGCAGTATTTACCGCCCAATATGAACTGCACCAGTAATTCAGCGATGACGGCGGTGCATTTAGGTTGCCAGGCAATTGAGCATGGCGGCGTTGATATTGTGCTGGTGGTGAACTGCTCAAAAATTAAAACCCAGGATATCTGGTTCCTCGATACCCAGTCGATGCTGGATACGCACCTGGTCCAGCCGTTCGGTGAAAACAGTAAAGGCGTTCTTTTTGCTGAGGGATACAGCGCGATCCTGCTGGAAAATGCGCGCCACCGACGCGCCAGAAAAGCAGGGCATGGGATACGACTGCAAACTACCTACACGCAGATCAGTGCCGGAAGAAGCAATGACAGTTCCTGGCTCAGCACCAATGTATTAAAGGTGATGCAGGCCGCGATGAAAAAAGCGGACCTCAGCACGGAAGATCTGTGCGCGATTATTCCGCACGGCAACGGCTCATCCATCAGTGATAAAGCGGAAGCAAAAGCGATAGAGGTCTTTGCTGAGGGAAATACCCTTCCGGTTCTCGCCTATAAAGGCCAGATTGGCTATACCGCCACCGGCTCAGGCATCGTCGATTTAATTATTGGTCACCATACGTTATCGCAGAAAGAGCTGATTTCACCCGTGGGCAACGACGCCATTATTGATAGCGTTGCGCAGCATGTTGTTATTGACCGCGGCATCATTGGGCACCACAAAAACCATCTGCTTAAGGTAGGGGTTGGCGTGGATGGTTCAATTATCGGTGCCGTGATGTCTGATATTCATCGAGGCCTTTGAACGATTATGGAGAGCCCTATGTATTTATCCTCATTTTCGCTTATTGAGCCGGAAGATAAATTTTATTTCTATCAACCCAGCTGGTTAAACGCCTGGGAAGCACACTTATACAATAAGGCGATGAAATCCACCCACGCTCATGGCTGGGGATTAAAACGTTTTGGTACGCAGCCGGATCTCTATCCCGGTGAAATGATCCGTAACCCGCAATATCAAAAATACCTTGAGGCGATGGAGCAGGCGGCGGATGACGCGCTTATGGCGCTGCCCACAAAAGAGCGGATGCGGTTATTGAAGCAGCGCACGGCATTTATTTATGTCGACGCCTGGGGGGAATCCGGGCCGTTTGAGAATATTTCCAGCGCGCTGCATATCTCAGCGATCGACACGCTGCCCAAAAATCTGGTCAAGAAATTCTCGGTTAACGCTCCCACCTGCAAGCTCCGCGGTGAGAAGCAATCCTTCGTGCAGGCCCTCAGCCTGGCCAACGACTACCTCAGCTGGGATGTGTTTGATTTTGTCGTGATCTGCACGGCGTACCGGGCGATCCCGATCCTGGTGTTTTCTGATGAAGACATTGCCCTCAAGTGGGGAGAGAAGCGTAAAGGCAAGGCCGAAGACGTCAATTTAACGGTTGAACGCGCCGGGTGTTTCATCTTCAGCCAGCAGGAAAGCGCTATCCGGGTGAAGGGGGGGCAGTACGTCATGGCCGATGCCATCGAGCACACCCAGGTTCCTGAACAGATTGCATTTTCGGGCCTGCGCAAAGACTTGCTGTCTCGCTCGACGCTGCCCGCGAAGAACACGCTGGATCTGGTTGATCTCTACGGTGCCAGCGGCTGCCTGACTCCAGCGTTAAGTTTCGCCTGGCTCAAACAACATGCTGATTTTTCGGGCCGATTAAGAACCATCGTTCCCGACAAGCAGTTTGGTTACAGCTATTTCGACATTGAATATTGCAAGGAATAACGACATCTCCATGAGCGGAATAATTAAAGAACTCCCAACGATATCGCTGAACAATATCTATAAGAGTTATGGCTCGGGCGAAGGCAAAGTCGATGCCCTGAAAAATATCAATCTGGAAATAGAAAAAGGCGAATTTCTGGCGCTCTGCGGGCCTTCCGGCAGCGGCAAAAGTACGTTGTTAAATATCCTGTCGGGAATTGATAAACCCACCGTCGGTTCGGTGATGTTTCTGAAAAAATTACTGAATCATCTGCCGGAAGACCAATTATCGGCGATCCGCGGCAAGCATTTGGGTTTTATTTTTCAGTTTTTCAATCTGATACCGGTACTGAGCGTTTTCGATAACGTGTTTTTCCCGCTGGTGTTAAACGGCCACGTCGGGAAAAAAGAGGCCAAAGAGCGGGCGCTGCACTTCATCGACAGCGTCGGGCTTGCGGGATTCACCGAGCGTAAACCGGGCCAGCTTTCGGGCGGCCAGCAGCAGCGCGTGGCCATCGCCCGGGCGCTGGCGCACGACCCGCAGGTGGTCATTGCCGATGAGCCGACCGGAAACCTCGATCTGGTCACCGGGGAGGCCATTCTGGATCTTCTGCTGAAAATTAACCAGGAGACGCGCACCACTTTTATTATTTCCACGCATTCAAGCCAGCTTAAAGAGCGTGCGCGGCGCGTGGTTGAAATTAAGGACGGAGTTTTAGTTCATGATTCACAATCGTAATTTTTTCCTTCTTTGCTGGTTTTTGCTGTGCCTGGCCTATGTCGGGAACATTAAAGCCGCACCGGCGCCCGTCGCCGAGCATGTCATTAAGAGCGGTTTTCCGCAGGAAGCGGACATGCTTGCAGAGATGACGCAGTCGCTCTTTAAAGAATACAAAGCCAACGACAATCCTCTTTCGCTGGTTTTCTATGCCTACGGAACGTTGCGCCAGGCCGATCGCGCTCTCCAGACCAACGATTTTATTCGCGCATCTGAGTACGGGAAAACGGGCTTTTTCTATCTGGACGAGGCGGTTGATCTGTATGAAGACAACATGCTGGTGCGCTATATGCGTGCCCGGGTCGATGCCTGGTTGCCTGCGTCAATCGGGCGCTGCGTGGTGACGTTAAAAGATACGGAACAGATGCTGAATACGCCTGACGTATTCAATGCAGGGCTGGTGGAACACATCAACGAAATGCGTTATCGCGCGCTGTTGAGTTGCAAACACAAGCGGCAGGCAGACGCGTTACTGGCAGAGATTGAACTGCGTAATGCGAATACGGCATCGTCTCTGGCATCGGGCAGTGCACCAGAGTGGGATATCAACGAAGTGACAGAAGTATTGTTGCCGCTGGCGAAAGGGAAATAAATGTCCGGGGAAATGGTGTTAGCGAATAGCGTTGTGTTGTTGATCCTGCTTTTTGTCCTCTGGTGTGTCGTATTCCGATCGCGGGACGTGAAGTTTGCTTTTTTAAACCTGTTTCGCCACAAAAGGCGATCGTTTTCGACCATGGCGGCCATCATGCTGGGCGGCGTGTCGATTTTCCTGTACGGCGGGTTTATTGATTACTCTTTCTGGATTTTGAAAGAGCAAACGATTCGAACCAATATTGGTCATGTGCAAATTTATAACAAAAATTATTTTGAGACCTCCAATAAAAACAAAAGCCTGATCGACGATTATCCGGCATTAAAGAAAGCGATTCTCAACGATCCGGCTCTGGCTGAGGATATCTCGACGCTCTCCGGTCAGCTGGAGTTCACCGGTGTTATTTCACAGTATGAGAGTGAAACCTCCAGCTATTTTTCCGCGCTGGGCGTTGAACCACTACCGGCACTGAAGCTGGGCTCGTTTGATAAATTAATCACCGGCAGCGATCTGTCCCGCATTCGCACGGACGAAATCACGCTGGGAAGCGGCCTGGCGAAAACGCTGAATGCGCATTACGACGACTGGCTGGACGTGCTGGTGGTCAATACGCAAGGCGGGCAGGGCGCGCTCTCCATGAAGCTACGCGGCATCTTTGAATCCGGGATCAAAGATTACGATGACGTGGCGATGAAAATTCCGCTGGGTACGGCTCAACGTATTATGGGCACCAACAGCGTGAGTAAAGTGCTGATCCTGCTGAAAGAGGACGATACAGCCGCGTTCACGGCGAAACTGCGTGGCTTTATTGCCGAGCATAACTTACCGCTGATCGTAAAAGACTGGAAAGACGCCTCGATATTTTATCAGCAGGTGGAAGGGCTGTTATCCGGGATCTATTTCTTTATTAAGCTCATTGTCGGTCTGATTGTCATCTTCATGATCGGTAATTCGATGACGATGAATATTATCGAGCGCACCCGTGAAATTACGACGCTCAGAGCCATCGGCCTCAAACCGCTGCATGTGACCCGCCTGTTTTTACTGGAAGGGATTTTCATCGGCATTATCGGCGCGATTGGCAGTCTGGCGATAGGTTACGCCATTGCCAGCGTCATTAATCTGTACGGTATCGCGATGCCACCGTCGCCGGGGCAATCGCAGGGCTATACCGCATTTATTAAAACCGACAGCGTCGCGCTTAACTGGATAACCCTGGTATTGCCGATCCTGACCGCCACGGGGGCCTCGGTATTACCCGCATTACGTGCTTCACGGCTCAATATTTCGGACGCATTTAAATTCTCGTAAGGAAGCGATATGAAACGCAGTGTTATGGCCTCACTCCTTTTGGGTGCCTGTCTGTTTTCGGCAGGGGCGCACTCCGCCTCTGCCGATGACAAAGCGGTGGATATTATTCGTCGTGCGGATGAAGTCCGTTCGCCAAATAAACCCTTTCGCTACACCCTCACCATCCATGAATTTAAAACGGGTGCTACGCAGCCCGACAATAAACAGGTGCTGGATATTTCCATGCGCTTTATGAAGCCAGAAGGTGAGATGAAAGCGGATGCCCGCTCCCTGGCGCGCTTTATTTATCCGCCGCGCGACAAGGGAAAGGTGCTGCTCTCTGACTGGTACGACTTATGGTTCTACACGCCAGAACTCCGCCGTCCTGTTCCCGTCTCTCGCCAGCAGCGTCTGATTGGGCAAATTTCCAATGGCGACGTCATTGTCACCAACTTTGAATATGCCTACGACGCCACGCTGAAGGGTGAAGAGCCTTGCGGCGAAACGCAGTGCTATAAGCTGGAACTGGTGCGTAAATCGGCTGAAGTGACCTGGCCGAAGGTGGATTATTACGTTGAAAAAGAGGGGGATAACCGTCCTTATAAAGCTGCCTATTTCTCTCTGGACAATAAGTTAATCAAAGAAGTGCTTTATCAGGATTTCCAGATGGTATTAGGCAAAATGCGCCCGATGAAAATCGTGGTGAAAGAGGCGCGCCACGGCAAGAGCTATTCCGTCATGACCTACAGCGATGTGCGTTATGAATCGTTACCTGAATCGGCGTTCACCCGCGAGTCTATTCAGCGAGGCGCGAAATGAAGCGTACATTAACAGGCTTAACCCTGATGCTCGCCGCGCTGCCCGTCAGCGTATTCGCGGATTGTCTGTCCGGCAGTGACGTTGCAAAGAATACGTCTGTCACGCTGTATGAGCAGGTGTCTGTCGTTAAAAAACAGATTTCGGAGTGGCGAATCAATGGCCGAAACCCGTACACCCGACACAATATCTACAACGATGCCGGGGTGAATGTCGCAAGCCGCTGTTCGCTGATTGAGGATACGCTGGACCTGGATTTATCCCTCTATGGGCTAACCTGGTATTCCCCGCGTAAGCTCGGTGCGTTTGAAGAAGATGACCGCCGTTCACGTCTGTTAATTGAGCGCCTTAAGCTGGTCTACACCCTGTCGGACAGCCTGCAGCTTGAGGTCGGGAAGCTTCCGTCCAGGCCGGGGCTCTTCTTCCTGCGCTCGCCTTCGGATCTCACGCCGCATTATTACGACGGTGCAAAACCGACGCGGCTTTACGATCCTCAGCTCCGCTCGGCTTATCAGTCTTCCTCCTGGGCTGCAACGCTGACGATGGATAACCGGGACGAGTCGTTTTCGCTGACGATGATCCCGAAGCTGGCGACGGTGGATGAATACTATCTGACCTCCGGGAACTGGTCTGCGAATCAGCGTGGCAACAGCAGTGAATCCTGGCTGCTGAGCTATACCTCCCATGTCTTTCGTGACCATACGCCGGGGATGCGCGTCCTGATGGGCGACTCGCTGTCGGTCGCGCTTTCAGACAGTTACAACTACACCCCTCAGCTCACGCTCAATGCCGACGTGGCGTGGCATGCGGAGCAGCGCTGGCGTCATCTGTCTGAAGAGAAAAGCGCGGAGCTGGAGCGGTATCAGTTCCCCACCTCGCTGTATGAAGCAAAAGAGAAACAGGGCGTTGAGCTGGCCGTGGGCGGGCAATATACCTCCGATACCTTCAACGTTTTCGGCCTGGAATACTATTACCAGAGCGAAGGCTATTCGCGATCAGAATGGCGCAAGCAGCGCGATTTGATGACCTTTTTGAACACAGCTACAGGCTATGCACCGCTCGACAGGGCATATGATTCCTATAAATACCTGATGGCCTCCGAGATAAGCAATACGGGGAACAAAGGCATGCTGCAGGGAAAACATTATCTCAACGCCTGGTCCAGCGTGCAGTTCAGGCATCAGATTACCGCACAGCCCTATCTCATCCTCAACCTGATGGATAAAAGCTCCATGGCAGGGCTACACCTCAGCGCACCGCTGACCTTTATTGATGACCAGCTGGAAGCGTATACCGGCGTCTATTCCGCACTGGGTAGCGCAAATTCTGAGTTTGCATTCTTCGGTGATGTCGCCGGTGGTTATGTTGGCTTTAAGTATTATTTATAAGGAAATGACTATGACGCTTGATAATGCATCGCAGCCTGTCGTGCTGCTGTTTTCCGGGCAAGGGAACCCGGTAATCGGGATGGGCAGCGATCTGTGGGATCTGAATTCGACGACGAAACAGATCTGGGATTGCGCCAGCGATATTTCTGGCCTCGATCTTCGCCGACTCTGCCTGAAGGGGCCGATGAACAGATTGATCCAGACCACGGTACAGCAGCTGGCCGTAACGGCGATCAACGTATCGCTCTATAGCCTTTGCCGTGAGCGTTTCCCCAACCTTCGGGTGACGGGGGCCTGCGGCCACAGCGTCGGGGAATACAGTGCGCTCTATGCGGCGGGGGCAGTCTCTCTGGAGACCTTATTCCGCACCCTGCATTTCCGTGCCAGCACCATGGATGCGGTGAGCAAAAAGCAGAAAGGGGCAATGATCGCGCTGAAAGGGGCGGATTTTGCCACCCTGAGCGACATCATCACCCGTTCCGGGATTGCGCTGGATATCAGCTGTGACAACACGCCGCGCCAGCAGGTTATCGGCGGGACACCGGCGGCACTGAGCGACTTCGCCCAGGTACTGGCGGATGAGGGCTATGAGCCGATCAAACTCGGCGTCAGCGGTGCCTGGCACACGCGTTTAATGGAAGAGGGCGTCCAGCTGATGCGGGATTTCCTCGCCGGACAACCTTTCACCTCACCCGCGTATGATGTGCTGATGAACGTGACGGGCAGAATGGAAATCGTGCCGGAAAACATCAAAGAAAATCTGTCGTTGCACCTGACCCACACGGTGAAATGGAACGATTCTGTCGCCAGATTTATCAACCATTCAGAGCGTCCGCTGTTCCTGGAGATGAGTAACAAACCTTATCTCGGTCAAATGCTGAATGATTTTGCCGGTTTTAATGCCGAACGCGTTCTGCACTGCAGAAAAGCATTAGAGATGTAATGGTCGAGATATGATTCCAGATTATTTAACGTTCATTCGCTTTCAGGATAAAAGGAACCTTCTTTTTATCTCTATCGTGACCTTGATCCTGATGGGTTTTTACTGGAAAAACGCCGGGTTTTCCTTTACCCGGCAGGATGCCTGGCTGGCGAGCGGTATTTTTGCGCTGATTCTGTATAGCTTCATTGCCGATCTCAAGGCGTTCTGGGCCTATAAGTGCGTGGTCAAAAATGTCGATTTATCTGTGTTTCTGCAGAAAGAGAATAAGCCGGTGAATGCGATGATTGTCGAACCTGTAATGGTGCTCGCGATCGCCACGCTGGTTTTCGCAGGCATTATTGCGCTGATGCTCACCCTGGCTCAGCCGGGGATCGTGCTGCTGACGCTGGCCATCGTCGCGCCGTTCATCGTCTGGGGAATGTTCGCAGCGATGCGTTCGATCTACATCCGACAGGTCATCGCCTCGGCGCGGGACAAAGGGAAATATAAACGTCTGTCCCATTATGTCGCCATTGCTGTCGTCATGTCCGTCGTCATGAACCTGCTGACGATTAGCCCCTTACGGAACAGTGAACAGTTCGATCGCTATGGCCGTTACTTCACCCTCGAGTCCATCATTACCATACTGGTGCTCTGCGCGGTGGTGCTGGCCATTAATCTGCTGTTTTTACGGTTCACGAAGCGGTATATCTTCCTGGGGCATCTTTTCCTTAACGAGATCGACCTGTTTTTCTCCCCGACGATCCCCTGGCGCAGCCTGTCCGGGAAACCTTTGTGGCTGAGGCTGGTGATGCTGGTGGGTGTGGAGTTTGTCTGGTCGGCCGTGGTGGGATTGCTGCTCACGCTGCTGGGGTGGAAGGTGTGGTTTGAGGTGTACTTCCTGCTGAGCTACCTGCCTTGTCTGGCCTATTACACCCTCCACGCCTGGTGGAAATGGCATAACGATTTCATGATGTCGAGCGACATGTATTTGCGCTGGGCGGAGATCGATAAAGAAAACGCCCTCTGGTAAGACGCGAAGGGCAATAAAAAAGCCAGACCCTCAGCAATGAGGGTCTGGCTTTTTTTATCAGGTCGATACGGCTCAGGCTATCCGCATCCAGGTGAGCATCATCGCGGCGCTGGCAATGACGTTCACGTTGGAAATGTACCCGTCATAACGATTATTGATGGCGGAAAGCTGGTTGTTAAAGTGGTCGTTTTCAGCGGTCAGCACATCAAGCAACGTGCGTTTTCCCAGGTGATACCACTGCTGGTAGAACATCTGGCGCACGCGGTCAGTTTCGCCTGAGAGACGTTCGTAATCATCTGCACGCAGGAATGATGAGTCGCGTACCTGCACCTGATAGTTAATCTGATACTCCAGATCGCGGTAGCTCACTTCATATTGCTGCTGCGCCACGTTGGCTTTTGCGCGGGCCGTCATCTGAGCGGCGCGCTGAGAGCCGCCGCTAAACGCCTCCCACTCCACGTTCAGGCCGGTATACCAGCCCGCTTCGTTACCGTTACTGTCCTTGGCGGTGCTTTTGGAGACCACCCAGTTTACCTGCGGCAGCGCAGCCGATTTAATGCTTTCTGCTTCCGATTCCGCCGCGCGGACTTTGGACTGCAGGTTAAGCATCATCGGGTTCTTGTCCAGCGAGCCGATGGCGACCGATGCCGGGATAATCGTATCCTGCCAGCTCAAATTCTCTGGCAGCACAGGCTCAGCGCCAAGCAGGCGCACAAGCTTGATTTTACTGGCGCTCAGCTGATGCTCGATGTTGTCGAGACTCGCCTGAGCGGACATCAGTTTCGCTTTCGCCTGCACCAGTTCGCTTTCTCTGCCGCGGTCCGCCTGGGTGATTTGCGACAGCATGTTGACCAGCTCTTTCATGCGGCCAACATAGTTCTTCGCCACCTGTTTACTTTGCTGGTACCGACTCATGTTCATCAGCTCGGACACGGTGTTATAGGCCAGCTGCTCGCGAGAATACTCTTTGGAATAGCGGGCCGCTTTTGCCGTTTCCAGCGAGTTATCGACCTGATGGCTGATTCGTCCCCAGTCGATCACGGGGGTGTTGACGGATACCGTCCCGCTGGAGTCGCTGATATGCGTATTGTTGGACGACTGGCGGTCTCCCCCCACGGTTGTCAGCGGCGACGTTACGCCCAGCCGCACCTGCGGCATACGCTGGCCTTTGACCTGATCCACCATGTAGTCCGAGGCCAGAACCTCAGAGGAGGCCGCACGCAGCTCAGGGCTGTACGCCAGCGCTCTTGCCACCATGCTGCGCAGGAATTCCCGCGAATCATTGGTGCTGGCACCGTTGAAATAGCCGTGCGACATGCCGCTGGTGGCGCGGGGGCTTGCCGATGCGCCCTGTTGGCGAACGTTCGCGTAGGCCGGTTCGGGCTTATAGTATTCTTTAACGGGCGGGAAGAAATCGTAATTCGTTTTCAGTGCCGCTTTGTTACTCGTACTGTTCTCGAGCGTCGGCTCAGGTGCCACAGTTTGCTGCGTCGCGGCGTAGCTTGCCGGTCGCGATGCGGGGTACGTTTGCGTGGGTACGGTTTTATGCGTACTGGCGTACTGCGACTGCGTGCGCATCGAGGGCAGCGAAGTCCGTTGAACCGTCCCCGGCGTGCTCGCGCGTACCGCAGGCTGCGCTGGCGTCTGCGCGGCGCGGGTTAACTGTGACTGTGTGCGCATCGGCGGCAGCGAGGACAGGTCTTTTTTAACCTGCGCCACGTCAGCCGCGTGGAGCGGAATGACAAAAGAAGAGCAGGGCAAACAGAGTGCAACCGCAGTGGCTACCCTGGCCCAACGACGCTCTTTACGTGCCTTAACCATAAAATTATCTCTCTCTGAATGCTTCGCGCGCTTTCAGTATCGGTTTGAGGATGTAAGACAAAATGGTCTTCTCCCCGGTTCTGATTTCAACGTTCGCCACCATGCCTGGTATGATTGGGAACTCCTTGTCTTTAACCTGCAGTGCCGCTCGATTGGTGCGGACGAAGACCCGGTAATAGGTCGAATCGCCACGTCCCTGACGCGCTTTTTCCTCATCAATCAGGGTGTCGGAACTCAGGTGCTCGACGACGCCGGTTAACCCGCCGTAAATGGCGTAGTCGTAGGCGGTAATTTTTACCGTGGCGGGCAGCCCCGGATGGATAAAGGCCACATCGGACGGTTTGATTTTGGCTTCGACCAGCAGGTTATCTTCGAGCGGGATGATGGTCATGATTTCCGCCCCTTGCTGGATAACGCCGCCGCGCGTGGTCACGCGAATGTTGTTGACGGTGCCGCGTACCGGCGCAACCACCGTGGTTCGGTTCATCACATCCTGACGCCCGCGCAGGATCTCTTCCGCCTGCGCCAGTTCAGATTCCAGCCGGTTAAGCTCGCTGTTGGCGTCGGAGCGGAAGCGGTTGGTCCGCTCTGCGATCTGCAGGCTGAACTCGTTGGCCTGACGCTTCAGGCGCAGGATCTCCACATCTGACATCAGCCCTTTACGGGCCAGCGGCTCTGACAGGCTGACCTCGTTTTGTGCCAGGGACAGGCTGCGCTGTAAGGCCTGAACGCTCTCGTTAAGGGTTTTGAGGCGCGCGTTATAGGCCTGGGTTTCATCACGCACGATAGACTCAATTCCGGCGATATCGGGCGGGAAGGACAACGGCGTGTCGTAAGCTTCCGCGCGGAGACGGGCAATGCTGCCCTTAAGCCCCTGCACTTTAGAGAGGGATTCACCGTAGCTGGCCCCGGCGCGGGTCGGGTCAATTTTCAGCAGAATTTGCCCTTTCTCGACGATATCCCCCTCCTGAACGTTCAGCTCCTCAAGAATGCCCCCTTCCAGGCTCTGAATGAGCTGCTCGCGGCTGGCCGGGATCACTTTGCCATCGCCACGGGTGATCTCCTCAACCCGGGCGAAATGCGCCCACACCAGCGACACCACCACCACCAGGGCGATGGTGTAGAGCATGATCATGCTGAACGGGGTTTTCTGTGCGATCAGCGCGCCCTGCAGGTCATTCATGAATTTCAAATCGTCTGCTTTGACCTTTCCTGTGGCCTGCGGTTTTTGCACTGCCAGCTGCGTTTTCCCGCCGTTGCTGTCTACCTTTCTCAACGCCGTGGAGGATGCATCCGTCCCGGAGTCGGCCTCTCCCTTTGAGGCGTTATGATTCACTTCGTCCTCGTTCATCATCCATTTACACCTTGTTTCTGTTGCTTCTCTTCAACCGAATGCATCGCTTGTTTTTTCTTCATCACATTCTCATTCAGGCTGGCCATCACCTGATCTTTTGGCCCGTCTTTCACGACATGCCCGTCTTCCAGCACAATCAGACGCTCAACCAGGCTCAGTACCGACATGCGATGGGTCACAATGATCAGCGTTTGCCCTTGTGTCGCCTCTTTGAGCCGACGCAGGAACAGCGTTTCGGTCATGGCATCCATTGAGCTGGTGGGTTCATCCATCAGCAGGACCTTTGGGCGCAGCAGCAGGCAGCGGGCCAGGGCGACAAGCTGTTTTTGTCCACCGGAAAGGCAGTTGCCCATTTCGCCAATTGGCATGTCAAAACCCAGCGGGTGCCTGGCGGCCACGTGATCCAGCCCGGTCAGACGCACGACGCGCAGGAACTCCTCCGTGCTTACGCCGGGGTTGCCAATGATGATGTTGTAGCGCAGCGTGCCGAAAAAGAGACGGCAATCCTGGCCGACATAGCCCACCGCGGCTCGCCAGTCCGCCGGGTCAATCTGGGTGGCATCTACGCCGTCAATGAACATCTGGCCGCTGCTTTGTTGATACAGGCGGGCCATCACACGCAACAGCGTCGATTTTCCGCTGCCGATTTTGCCCAGCACGGCGATTTGCTCACCGGCTTCAACATTGATGTTGATGTTGTCGAGGATGCGCGGCGCAACCATCATGCCCGGCACCGGATAGGTAAAGCCCACCTTGTGGAGGCGCATGCTGCCGGTGAAATTCGGCGTCGGTAGATAATTGAGCAAGGCATCGCGGTCGGTCGGTGTTTCCATCAGCTGGTTCAGCGATTTCAGCGCGGTTTTGGCATGCTGATAGCGCAGCGCTAACCCGACAACCGACGCCAGCGGTGCAAGCGAGCGGCTGGAAAGGATCACCACCCCAATCATCGCCCCCATCGACAGCTCGCCAGCGTGAATGAGATACACGCCAAGAACGACGATGCAGACCGTCGTGATTTGCTGCACGAAAGAGACAAAGTTGGTCGTCAGCATCGAGAGATAACGCGTTTTCATCGACGACGCGGCTGCCAGAGCGCTGAAATCATCCCAGCGTTTTTGCATCACCCCTTCGCCTTGTGCCGCTTTCAGCGCTTCCAGCCCTTCAATGCTCTCAATCAGCAAACCCTGCTTCAGTGAGATTTCGCGGACGTTCTCTTCCATGTAGCGGCCCAGCGGCCACTGGATGATGATGCTGACAATCAAAATCAGCGGCATCGCGACTAACGGCACGATCGCCAGCGGGCCGCCAATCAGGTAGATGACGAACATGAAGAGGGCGCAAAACGGCAGGTCGGACAACGTTGCCAGCGTTGCTGAGGTAATAAAGTCGCGCACGGCCTCAAAATCACGCAGCTGGTTGGCAAAGGTGCCCGAGGACTGTGGCTTGTATTCCATTCGCATCGACATCACCTGACGGAACAGTTTTGCCCCGAGTATCAGGTCCGCTTTTTTCCCGGCGATGTCGATCAGGTAGGCTCGAATTTGTCGGCTACAAAATTCAAATACAATGGCAATTACCACGCCAATCGCCAGCGACCACAGCGTCACGTAGGCCTGCGTGGGAATGACGCGATCATAGACGTTCATGGTAAAGAAGGTGCCTGCCAGCGTGAGAATGTTCGCCAGCAGAGCGGCCAGCGCCGCGCTGTAGAAGTAGTGGCGGTAGCGCCATAGCGTCGAATAGAGCCAATGCCCTTCCGCCTGAGCCTGCGGCAACAGCTGGTCGTCTGCACGCTCGTCCAGCGTCGGCTTGCGCGTCGTGACGAGGGCATAACCGCCGTAGACATCGTTTAACTCCGCCTCCGTCACGACAACGGTTCCTTCGTTTTCCGGTACCACAATCTTATAAGTATGTTCTCCACGCTTTCCGTTACGCGCGGTAAGAATGCAATAGGTCCCGTCTTTACGTGCGATCAGTAAAGGAAATAGCCAGGAGGAGAGGGTGCTCAGATCGCGCTTTACCCAACCGGCAGATATTCCCATTTGGTCAAGCATGCGCAATGCCATTTCTGGCTCAAGCTTGTCGCTTTTTGGCAGGCCAGCATAGAGGACTTCTTTGCTGGCAAACTTAGCATGATGTGTACAAAGCCATTCAACACCCCACAGAAGGGAATCTTTTCGGGGATCTTCAATATTATTGAAGTCGTGCTCTGAATTAATTTCAACGGTGGAAAGATGCGTGCTCATTATCGAATCCAGACCTGTAGTGACGTTCCTCACTTAGAATTAAAAAAGTAAAGAATGTGCGATTTAAAAAACGACCAGAAACATCCATGAATACGATGAGTGGTAGCGGATTGTTTATGCTGAAAATACAAGCGCTGGCAATATCTTAGTGTATGAGTTAAGCATCAGGCACACAATAAGGATAAGTAACCACTCGCTTAGGAATAATTTACATCCCGGCAGGTAAATGTCTGTTTCCTGCGTATTACTAATCAACTGGCAAGTCTTGAAATGGGAACGCCAAGTTTATTCTCTATACGTATTTTCATGGCATAGATATTTTTTACGTTAGTCGCATTTTTCATGGCGATTTTTTTCGGCAGTTGTCCCTTATACAATTCTGCAAAAAGTGCATATTCATTTGCACTTAACTTTGCCTTTTTCTCCGAGGGGCGTGTGATCTTGCCCATAAATGATTGATTAATCTTGGTTTTGATATCTTCTGTCACATCATCATGAAAAATGACCGCGCTGATGACCGTTTCGCTCGTGTCGTTGTAAAACCAGTAGTGCGCGATAGCGGCCATTTTTTTATCCGTGATTAAAATCAATCTTGAGTTTTTAAACTGACTTAACCAGTTGTTTGTTAAGAAGTAATTTATGTTTTTATAGTTAAAGTCAATAACCACAATAGGTTGTGAAATCACTTTTGAATTAATATTGCTAAAATATTGCAGCAGTCCCTCAATCAGGAATGAGTTATTCTCTGGCCAAATGTAAAATTCTACACCGGTACACTCTATATTCTTTTTTGTTTGTACAGATGTATAGACGCATTTATTCACGCATCCATAGCAGCGCATTGCGTTGTCGTGGTGTTCAATATTATTAATAATCACTCTATCCATTAAGTTAAACGCAGTGCGTCCATATTATAAATATTAAATTTGATATAATATATCAACATTCATCTTAAAATTGCATTACGGATGAAAACGGGTAGCAGTAAGATTACTCGCGGTCGTACCAGGAATTTTCGACAGTGAGTATTTTACTGCATAATGCCATGCCAGCCGTTTTTTTCAGTATACGTCAGCTTGCGAGTCGGGTAATTGACACACCCAGCTTGCGTTCGATTCTGTTTTTCATCGCATAGGTGTTCTTGACACTGGTTCCGTTTCGGTATGCGATTTTCTTGGGTGTCCATCCGTTGAAAAGAAACGCAAACAGACTGTATTCATTCTGGCTCAGTTTTGGCCTGCTGCCTGCGGGCTTAATCGTTTTCGCGAGGAAGGTTTTCTGCAGTTTTGTTGCCACCTCCTCGGCCGTGTCGTCGTAAAAGATCACCGAGCTTATCGTCGTGTCGGACGTGTCGTTGTAAAACCAGTAATGGGCAATGGCGGTCATCTTCTTATCGGTGACAAGAATCAGTCTCATGTTCTTGAACTGATCCAGCCAGTTGTCTGACAGGAAGTAATTGATGTTTTTATGGCTAAAATCAATAATCACCACAGGCTGAGTAATGTATTTATCATTTACGTCAGTGAAATAATGACGAATGCCTTCAACAAGAAAACTATTATTGTCAGGCCAGATGTAATACTCAAGACCCGTGCACTCTTTAATTTCATGCAGTGCGGAATTGTCAAAATGACATTTTTTATCACAACCATAGCAATGCATAGATGGCGTATGACAGACGGGCAGTCTATCAGTGGAAGATAAATAGATTGGGTTGTTAGTCGCACTGTACATATTTTACCTCGCACGCACTGAATCGATACATTAATAATGAGAAGATGTTTAGCGAAATTGCTTTCGTTCTTTAGGAATAATCATACAGACCACCAGGTAAAATTCTTAATTAAATAATATGAATTGTCACGCTGGTGTTCTTATTAAGAATTAAATCATTAAAAAACAGTTGCTTGCAGGGTTTCTTAAATGAAGGTTTGACATGTGAAATGTTTATTTAGCGTTGTGGTTGTTGTCGTTTTGTTGATTTTTGATGATGTGCTCTTTACGTCGTGGAATGTATGTTGAGATATCGGCAATATCGGCCGTTACGTCCCTGGATTTTATTAACTAAAGTAATCAGAGTTAATCGTTTAAATATCTGAAATGGTCTGTCGGCAAAAATAAAAAAATAGAATAATGACAAGCGTATTTTAATGGTCGGGATCGGCGAAAGAAGAGTGTGAAGATATCAATAATGAGAACGCTCGCCCCCAGGGTTGAGGGATCCCCACAAAATAGTGCCGACAAAGATGACTCCCTCTCCCTTGTGGGAGAGGGCTGGGGTGAGGGGGGACATACGGCTGTGGGGGTTATTCCGTTCACTTTATGTTCCTCGCTACTAAAAATTACTGGGGATCCCTCTACCCCCAGGGGGCACAGTTGCGCATATGACATAATCATTGGTTAACACAACGAAAACAATTTAGGTGCATAATATTAATAATTGATCGTTTTTGGTGCATATGTTGCACTGTTTTTGTGCATTTCCTGGCATGTATGTGTGTTGGCGTGTGTCTGTGCCCGACCGAGTCGATTAAAATAATATATTAAAAATCATCGCCTTAATTTTACCCCTGTCATTTATATTTGAACCAATAGCGAATTGGTTCGTTTATTGCTTAATCATTAGCACGATAAGTAGCACGTCATATCAATAACTTATCGTTAATAAAAATAAAGTCATGATGAAAGCGAGCGAACCAATATGGAAAAACCGTCACGGTTTCTGGCCAATTCCAGCACCGCGCTTGAGCAACTGCGCGGGCTAATCAACCAGCACGAGTCAACACCAGGCATTCCGCTGCCCACGGAACGTGAGCTGTCGGATACTCTCGGCGTAGGGCGACGTGAAGTCCGTCGTGCGCTGGACGTGCTGGAAGAAGAGGGGCGTATCTGGCGAAAGCAGGGGAAAGGGACCTTTATTGGCCCGGCAGCTCCTGTAGAACCGCTGGCCCTTCAGGGATTGGTTCAGCAGACTAACCTGCTGGAAGTGATGGAAGCTCGTCTACAGCTTGAACCCGGCCTAGCCCGGCTTGCGGCACTGCGTGCCACCAGGGAAAACCTCGCGCTCATGCAGCGCATGCTGGAACGCATTGATAAGGTCAGCCCGGATGACCGCGATCTCAACGAACTGTGGGATAGCGCCTTTCATCGCGCCATTGCCGAAGCCGCAGGCAACCGCCTGATGCTCGGGCTTTTTGATGCGATTGATGCCGTCCGCCGGGAACCCGGCTGGCAGCATCTGCGTGAACTTGCCCGCACGCCTGAACGTGTCGACAGCTACAACGACCACCATCACAAAATCATGTCCGCGATTATCCATCGTCAGCCTAATGAAGCAGCCGCCGCGATGCGCGAGCACCTGCTCAGCCTGCAGGCCGCGCTGATTCAGGCGATCCACCTTGAGGACGATTTCACGCTATGACGACCATACCCTTTAAGGACGCCACGCCCGTATTGCGGCTGAATAATCTCAACGTCAGGTTTTCCGGCTCGCCGGTGAGCGTGCTTGACGGCATTTCCCTGACGGTCAAAGCGGGCGAAACGCTGGCGCTGGTGGGGGAGTCCGGCTGCGGAAAAAGTATCACCTCATTAGCGCTGATGGGGTTACTGCCCGCCAGCGCGCAGATTGTCAGCGGTGAGATGCAGTTTCGCTGTCATGACCTGCGCAAGCTCTCGCCGCGGGAATATGCCGATCTGCGCGGCAGCGAGCTGGCGATGATTTTCCAGGAGCCCATGACCTCGCTCAATCCGGCGTTTACGCTTGGCGATCAGCTCAGCGAAGCGGTCATACGCCACCAGAGCGTTTCGCGCGCCGAGGCGATGAAGGTCGCGCTGCAGATCCTCGAGAAGGTGCAGATCCCGGCGGCAGAGATGCGCCTCAGAGCCTATCCGCATCAGCTCTCCGGCGGCATGCGCCAGCGGGTGATGATTGCGATGGCGCTGATCAACCACCCTAAACTGCTGATTGCTGATGAGCCCACCACCGCGCTCGACGTCACCATTCAGGCGCAAATCCTCGCCTTGCTCAACACCCTGAAAGCGGAAACCGGCACGGCGGTGTTGATGATCACCCACGATTTAGGCGTGGTGGCGGAAGTCGCCCAGCAGGTCGCGGTGATGTATGCCGGCCAGGTGGTGGAGCAGGGCAGCGTCGAGGCAATATTCGCCGACCCGCAGCATCCGTACACCATCGGCCTGATGGGCTCGATTCCTTCTCTCGGGGCGCGTAAAGGGCAACTCTCCACCATTCCCGGCGCGGTACCGCTGCCGGAATCCATGCCTGAAGGCTGCCGTTTCGCAACGCGCTGCCCGTTTGCTCAGACGCGCTGCCACGCTGAAAAACCGCAGCTTACTACGCTCGGCGCGGGCCATCAGGTTGCCTGCTTCCGCGTGCCGCTCGAACAGCACATTGCCCTGGGAGAAATCGCATGACCATCCCCATTCTTGAAGCCCGCGACCTGAGTAAACGCTTCCCCGGTCCGAAAAAGCTCTTTACCCCGGCACGCTTTGTCACGGCGGTCGATCGCGTCTCACTTTCGGTGATGCCGGGCGAAACGCTGGCGATTGTCGGCGAGTCCGGCTCCGGGAAATCTACCCTCGGACGTCTGCTGCTGCGCCTGCTGGCCGCCAGCGAAGGGCGCGTGTTTTATCAGGGGGAAGAGATCACCGACGCCTCCGGTGCCCGTCTTAACCAGCTCCGGCGCGAGCTGCAGATTATCTTTCAGGATCCCTTCGCCTCGCTGAACCCGCGCATGACGGTGGAGCAGATTGTCGGTGAGCCGCTGTGGCTGCATCAGAACATGAAAAAAGTGGACCGCCAGTACCGCGTCGCCGAACTGCTTAAAACCGTTGGTCTGCCTGCCGCCTGGGCCGGGCGTTACCCGCACGAGTTTTCCGGCGGCCAGCGCCAGCGCATCGGCATTGCGCGCGCGCTGGCCTCGGGACCGAAGCTGCTGCTGGGCGATGAGCCGGTATCCGCACTGGACGTCTCCGTTCAGGCGCAGGTGGTCAACCTGCTGGAAAGCCTGAAGCACCAGCTGGGGCTGACGATGGTGATTGTTGCCCACGGTCTGGCGGTGATCCGCCATATGAGCGACCGCGTGGCGGTCATGTACCTTGGGCAAATCGTTGAGCTTGCCACCGTCGATGAGATTTTTGACGCACCGCTGCACCCCTATACCCAGGCGCTGATTGCGTCTGCACCGCAGATGCAGCCGGGCGTTGAGCGCGATGCGCCGCTGCTGCAGGGGGATCTGCCCAACCCGGCCAGTCCGCCGTCCGGCTGTCGTTTCCACACCCGCTGCCCGTACGTTACCGAAGAATGCCGCCAGGTCGAGCCGATTAATCAGGTACTCGACGGCGGACGTCAGGTTGCCTGCCACCGCTGGCAGGAGATCAACCGCGATCGCAGCGTTATCCAGATTGCTCCGCCATCCGCCGCTTTCCTGCGCCGCCGCGCGCTGTTTGAACACGCGGCCACTCACTCGTCCCTTCCTTCAAGGAACTCATGATAATGACAATGCGTAATTCTCTTTTGACCGTACTGGGAAGTGTTATGTTGCTTGGCGCGGCGCTGCCCGCCCATTCTGAAAGCGTGCTGCGAATCGGTCTGGGCGCTGACCCGGACATGCTCGACCCGCATCTGGCGCGCACCTACTATGGCCGCTTCGTCTTTGCCTCTCTCTGCGACAGGCTGGTGGACGTGGATGAAAACCTGAAGGTTGTCCCCGGTCTGGCTAAAGACTGGGCGTGGAGCGAGGACGGTAAAACCCTGACGCTCAATCTGCGCGACGGCGTGACCTTCCACGACGGTGAGAAATTCGATGCCGCCGCCGCAAAATACAACCTCGACCGCGCCCTGACCCTGAAAGGCTCCCTGCGTAAAAGCGAGATCTCCTCCGTTGAATCGGTCGAGGTCACCGGCCCGATGCAGATTGCGCTGCACCTGAAAACGCCGGATGCCGCGCTGCTGATGCAGCTCACCGACCGCGCCGGGGCAATGATGGCACCTGAAGCGGCGAAAAAGCCTGACTTTGCCGCCCACCCGGTCTGCTCCGGCCCGTATAAATTCGACAGCCGCGTGTCCCAGGACCGCATCGTTCTGACCCGCTTCGACAACTACTGGAACAAAGGCGCTTACCACTTCGACAAAATTATCTATCTGCCGATCCCGGATGCCTCCGTGCGCCTCGCGAACCTCCGCGCGGGCGATCTTGATCTGACCGAAGGCATCGCCGCCAGCGACGTTAAAACCGTCGAAGCCGACAGCAAGCTGGCGCTGGCGAAGGTGACCGGTCTGGGCTATCAGGGCATTACCTTCAATATCAACAACGGCAAGGTACCGGCGAACGATCCGTTCAAGGACGCTCGCGTGCGCGAGGCGTTTTCTCAGGCCATCGACCGCGATGCGTTAAACCAGGTGGTCTTTGAGGGGCTCTACACCCCGGCCAACCAGGCGTTTTCACCGGTCAGCCCGTATCACGTTAACCTGCCGGTCCCGCCGCGTGACGTCGACAAAGCCAAAGCGCTGCTGAAAGCGGCAGGCATCACCGCGCCGCTGACCGTCAACCTGCTGGTGCCAAACAACCCAACCTCGCAGCAGGTGGGTCAGGTATTGCAGGCGATGGTCGCCGAAGCCGGTTTCACCCTGAACCTGCAAATGACCGAATTTGCCACGCTGCTGGATCGCCAGCAGAGCGGTGACTATCAGCTGAGCTTTTCCGGCTGGTCGGGACGCCCGGATCCGGACGGCAGCATCTACGGCTTTATCAACAGCAAAGGCACGCTTAACGACGGCCGCTATAGCAACGCGCAGGTTGATGAATGGCTGACCCAGGCGCGCCAGAGCACCGACCAGGCCGCACGCCAGCCGCTGTACGACAAGGTGGTGAAGCAGCTCCAGACCGATATGCCGATTGCCTACCTCTACTTCGAGCCGCGCATTTTTGGCCTGAACAAAAGCGTGCAGGGCTTTAAGCCGTACCCGGACGGCATCGTGCGTCTGGCCGGTTTGACGCTGGCGAAATAAACGTCCTGAGGAGAACCCATGCTGGAACTGATTTGCAAACGTCTGCTGCTGGCCGTCCCGACGCTATTGCTGGTGAGCATGATGGTGTTCGGGCTGCAAAAGCTGCTGCCCGGCGACCCGCTGATCGCCATGGCCGGGGAGGAGCGCGATCCGGCCGTCATCGCCCAGCTGCGCGCGGAGCTGAACCTCGATGCGCCGATCCCCGTGCAGTATTTCCACTGGCTGACGCGGGCGCTGCAGGGCGATCTGGGCGTCTCCTTACGCACGCACGAACCGGTGACGCAGCTGATCGCCAGCAAGCTGCCGGTTACGCTGGAACTGTCGCTGCTGGCGATGATTATCGCGCTGGTATTTGGCATCAGCATGGGGATCCTTGCGGCGGTGAACAAAAACAGCTGGGTCGATCACGGGGCGAACTTCGTGGCGATCTCGGGGATCTCGATCCCGCACTTCTGGCTGGGGATCCTGCTGATTCTGGTCTTTTCGGTAAACCTGCAGTGGCTACCCGCGTCCGGCTACGTGCCGTTCAGTGAAGATCCGATCCAGAACCTGCGCACGCTGCTGCTGCCCGCTTCCGTGCTCGGAACGGGGCTCGCGGCAACGCTGATGCGCCACACCCGTGCCTCGATGATTGCGGTACTGAAGGCGGACTACATTCGCACCGCGCGGGCGAAAGGGCTGCTGCCGAAGGCGGTGATCCTGAAGCACGCGTTCCGCAACGCGCTGGTGCCGGTGATCACCCTCACCACGCTGCTGTTCGGCGAGCTGCTGGGCGGCGCGGTGCTGACCGAGCAGGTCTTCACCATTCCGGGCTTCGGCAAGATGATCGTCGACTCGGTATTCAACCGTGACTACGCGGTGGTGCAGGGCGTGGTGCTGATCGTGGCGATTGGCTTCCTGATGCTCAACCTGCTGGCCGACGTGCTCTACGTCCTTATCAACCCGAAAATGCGAGGTTAACCATGGCGGAACTGACAACGCAAACCGTTGCCCCCGCGCTGCCGCGCGCGCAGAACCGGGTGCTGAAGAAATTCCTCGGCAATAAAAGCGCGGTGATTGGCGCGGTGGTAGTGGGGTTCTTTGTGCTGGTGGCGCTGCTGGCACCGTGGATTGCCCCGTTCGACCCGGTTAAAGCCAACTTTCTGGCGGTGCGCAAAGCGCCGTCGGCGATGTACTGGTTCGGCACCGACGAGCTGGGGCGCGACATTTTATCCCGCATTATCTGGGGGGCGCGCACCTCGCTGATGGCGGGCTGTATGTCCGTGGTGATTGCGGTGGTTATCGGCGTGCCGCTGGGGCTGGTGGCGGGCTACTTCCAGAAGATGTGGGACGGGGTGATCTCGCGTTTTATCGAGGCGCTGCTGGCCTGTCCGTTCCTGATCATGGCGATCGCGCTGGGGGCATTTTTGGGCCCGAGCCTGACCAACGCGATGATCGCCATCGGTCTTTCGGCGATGCCGATCTTCGCCCGCCTGACGCGCGGCCAGGTGATCGCCATTCGCAACGAAGAGTACATCGACGGCGCGCGGGCGATTGGCCTGCCGGATCGCTGGATCATCATTAAATACGTCCTGCCAAACGTGATGTCACCGATCCTGGTGCAGGCCACGCTGGCGATTGCCTCGGCGATTATCGCCGAAGCCAGCCTGTCGTTTTTAGGGCTGGGACAGCAGCCGCCCAATCCGTCCTGGGGGTCCATGCTCAACACCGCGAAAGGGTTTCTTGAGCAGGCGCCGTGGATGTCCGTGTTCCCCGGCGTGGCGATTTTCCTTGCCGTGCAGGGCTTTAATTTACTCGGCGACGGGCTGCGCGATGCGCTCGATCCGCGCCACGACTAAGGAGTCATGATGACCAAAGCGCTTGATTTTACGTCCGGTTACGCTTCACGACGCCCGCCGATGCTGGGCCATAATGCGGTTGCGACATCGCAGCCGCTGGCGGCACAGGCAGGCATGAAAATGCTGCAGCTGGGCGGGAATGCCGTCGATGCGGCCATTGCCACCGCGATGGCGCTGACGGTGGTTGAGCCGACCGGCAACGGGATCGGCAGCGACGCCTTTGCCATCGTCTGGGACGGTGAAAAGCTACACGGTCTGAACGCGTCCGGTCGTTCGCCCGCGAGCTGGCATGCGGATCTGTTTGCCGGTAAAACCGCGGTGCCGGAAATCGGCTGGGACGCGGTGACCGTGCCGGGTGCGGTATCCGGCTGGGTTGCACTGGCGGAACGCTTCGGCACGCTGCCGCTGACCACGCTGGCGCAGCCCGCCATTGACTATGCGCGCAACGGCTTCCCGGTCTCCCCACTGATTGGCCATCTCTGGCAGCGCGGCTATAACAAGCTGAAAGATCAGCCGGGCTTCAGCGCCTGCTTCGCGCCGGAAGGCCGCGCCCCGCGCGTGGGGGAAATCTTCCGTAACCCGGCGCAGGCGAACTCGCTGGAGCTGATTGCGAAAACCAACGGCGACGCCTTTTACCGCGGCGAGCTGGCGCAGAAAATCGCCGCCTTTGCTAAAGAACACGGCGCGCATCTGACCGAAGAGGACCTGGCAAACCATCGCGTGGACTGGGTTGAGCTGCTGTCGCGCGACTTCGCGGGCGGTTCGGTGCAGGAGCTGCCGCCAAACGGCCAGGGGATCGCCACGCTGATTGCGCTCGGCATTCTTGAGCAGTGCGGCATTGAGAAGCATCATCCGGATTCCGTGCAGTCTCTTCATCTCTCCATCGAGGCGATGAAGCTGGCGCTGGCGGATCTCGACCGCTACGTGGCGGATGAAGAACACATGGCGTTCGCGGCGAAAGAGCTGCTGAGCGACCATTATCTGAAGTCGCGCGCCGCGCTTATCGACCACGATAAAGCCTCTGATTTTGTCTACGGCTCCCCGACGCAGAGCGGCACGGTCTACATCAGCACTGCTGACGCCAGCGGGATGATGGTCTCGTTTATTCAGTCCAACTATATGGGCTTTGGATCAGGCATCGTGGTGCCGGACACCGGGATCAGCCTGCAAAACCGGGGCTGCGGATTTGTGCTGGATCCACATCACCCGAACGCGCTGGCGGGCAGCAAGCGCCCGTTCCACACCATCATTCCGGGCTTTGCGATGGACGGCAACGGCCAGCCGCTGATGTCCTTTGGCGTGATGGGCGGCCCGATGCAGGCGCAGGGGCACATGCAGATGGCGCTACGCATTATGCTGCACGGACAAAACCCGCAGGCGGCGATTGACGCTCCGCGCTGGCGCGTGGTGCAGGGCAGGGAGGTGATCGTTGAATCAACGTTCGATCGCAATACAATTGCCGCGCTGCGCGAACGTGGGCATCAGATCGTGGTGGAAGATCCGCTGCAGGATTACAACTTTGGCGGGGCGCAGGTGATCTATCGCCTGCCGGAAGGGCACTACGTGGCCGCGACGGAAAGCCGTAAAGACGGGCAGGCGTTGGTGAGTTAATGTTTTATCCTCCCTCTCCCTTTGGGGTGAGAGTTCCCCACAAAATAATGCCTGCACGGACGACCCCCTCTCCCTTGAGGGAGAGGGCTGGGGTGAGGGGGAACGAACATACGGCTCTGGTGGTCATTCCGTTCACTTCATGTTCCTTGCTACTCTGTAACGACATGACCGGTGAACGTGCCAGGGTGGCTCAATCGCCACCACCCTGGCGACCCGGGCTCCCGGCGGTAAATCGCCGCTTCGCGGTTCCCTCTGCTTATTCCTTCAGGCTATCGGGTCGGGCATGAGCCTGCATCCCTGCAGGCCACGCCCTCTCGGCGCATCCCTGCGCCTCGCCCCGGCCTTACGGAAACGCCTCGGCGATTTACAGCCGGACCAGGGCATCGCTGTAAGCTATCCATTTTCCTGAAGCAACATTCACCGCTTCCGGTTAAAAAAATTACCGGGGATCCCTCAACCCTTTGGGAGAGGGGCGGGGTGAGGGGAAAATTTCAGCCAATGCTAAACGGATCCGCATCCTGCCACGCCGGAAACTTCTCCCGATACTCCTTCAGCGCCGTCAATGACAGCTCCGCATCAATCCGCGTCGCCTGATGCGGCTCAGCGGTGGCAATAATTTCTCCCTGCGGATTCACCACCCGGCTGTCGCCGCGGTAGTGATGCCCGTTGCCGTCTGTTCCCACGCGGTTACAGCCCACCACGTACGCCTGGTTCTCAATCGCGCGCGCCGCCAGCAGCGTCTGCCAGTGCAGCGAACGCGGCGCAGGCCAGTTGGCGACATACAGCGCCAGGTCGTAATCGTTACGGTTGCGCGACCACACCGGGAAGCGCAGGTCGTAGCAGACCAGCGGCAAAATACGCCAGCCGCGCCACTCGAACACCACGCGTTCGTTACCCGCTTCATAGTGATGGTGCTCATCCGCCATACGGAACAGGTGGCGTTTGTCATAAAAATGCACTTTCCCTTCCGGCTCAACCAGCAGGAAGCGGTTCACCGGTCCGCGTTCGGTTTGTAGCGCGGCGCTACCGGCAATGAGCGCGTTGGTCTCCTGCGCTTTGGTCTGCATCCAGGCGACCACCTCGTCCTGCGGCATCGACTGTTTCGCCGCTTCCATGGCAAAACCCGTAGTGAACATCTCCGGCAGGACAATCACATCACGCCCGGTAATCTCTTCCAGTTGACGATCAAAGTGGCGCAGGTTGGCGGGGCCATCCATCCACACTAAAGGTTGCTGCAAAATCGAAATCTTCAAACCAGGCACGATACAGACTCCTCAAAAGACCGCTTTTTGACACTGTAGCACGTCATTACGAGAAAATGTGGCAATAAAAAACCCCGCGCGAGGCGGGGTTTGTACAAGCGAAACGCGTTACGCCGCTTCAGGTTTGCGGTGCTTCTCCGGGAGCTTTACCGGCTGCGTCGCCAGCTCGTCCGGTTCGAAATCATCCACGTTAATACTGCGCAGACGGCTCTCTTCGGCTTTCACCAGCAGAGCGGCTTCATCTTTATTGATAATGCCACCGGCAAGCGCCTGTTTTGCCAGTTCGTCCAGACGGGTAAACGGCAGGTTTTTGCCCAGCTGTTTACAGATCTTCTGGTGAATCGGATCGGCGGCCATCACGTCCAGCAGCGCCTCTTCCAGCAGTCCCACCGGGTTATGCGGCGTCGGCTCAAGATACTGACCACGACCGATACGGGAGCGGGTTGCGCTCGGTACCTGCAGGATCTTCGCTACCTTGTGGTCCAGCTTGTCGGACGGGGCCAGATGGTGACGACCGGTTGGGAAGATCACCGCGCGCAGGGCACCCGCCACAAAGCGGTTCGGGAAGTTCGCCAGCAGGTCGTCAATCGCCTGTTCAGCCTGATACATCGCATCCTGCACGCCCCAGTGCACCAGCGGCAGATCTGCTTCCTGACGGCCTTCGTCGTCGTAGCGCTTCAGGACCGCCGAGGCCAGGAAGATCTGGCTCAGCACATCACCCAGACGGGCGGAGATACGTTCGCGACGCTTCAGGCTTCCGCCCAGCACCGCCATGGAGACGTCAGACAGCAGAGCCAGGTTGGCGCTCAGTCGGTTCAGATGCTGGTAGTAACGTTTGGTCGCATCGCCGGTTGGCGTCGCGCTGGTGAGGCCGCGCGTCAGGCCCAGCCAGAAGCTGCGCACCTTGTTGCTGCCCACGTGACCGATATGTTTGAACAGCAGCTTATCGAAGGCATCCACATCGTTATTCTGCGCAGCGGCCATCTCTTCCAGCACGTACGGATGGCAGCGAATTGCGCCCTGACCGAAGATCATCATGCTGCGGGTCAGGATGTTTGCCCCTTCCACGGTGATGGCAATCGGTGCGCCCTGATAGCCGCGCGCCAGGAAGTTGCCTTCGCCGAGCATAATGCCTTTACCGCCTGCAATATCCATCGCGTCAATGATCGACTGCTGCGCGCGGTGGGTACAGTGGTACTTCACAATCGCGGACAGCACGGCCGGTTTTTCGCCCAGCATAATGCCGTAGGTAATCAGAGAAGCAGCGGCATCCATCACGTAGGCATTGCCCGCGATACGCGCCAGCGGCTCTTCGATACCTTCCATCTTGCCGATGGAGATTTTGAACTGACGGCGAATGTGCGCGTACGCACCAATCCCCATCGCTACCGACTTCAGACCGCCGGTTGAGTTCGACGGCAGGGTAATGCCGCGGCCCACTGACAGACATTCCACCAGCATACGCCAGCCCTGACCGGCCATTTTCGGACCGCCGATGATGAAGTCAATCGGCACGAAGATATCCTGGCCGCGGGTTGGACCGTTCTGGAACGGCACGTTCAGCGGGAAGTGACGACGACCAATTTCAACGCCTGGGGTAGAGGTTGGGATCAGCGCACAGGTAATGCCCAGATCTTCATCGCCGCCCAGCAGTTTTTCCGGGTCAGAGAGCTTAAAGGCCAGACCCAGTACGGTGGCGATAGGCGCCAGGGTGATATAACGCTTGTTCCAGGTCAGGCGCATGCCCAGCACCTGTTCACCCTGCCATTCGCCCATGCAGACCACGCCGGTATCCGGGATCGCGCCTGCATCGGAGCCCGCTTCCGGGCTGGTCAGCGCGAAGCAAGGGATTTCCTGACCGCGTGCCAGACGCGGCAGGTAGTGATCTTTCTGCTCTTCGGTACCGTAATGCTGCAGCAGTTCACCCGGGCCTAAGGAGTTAGGCACGCCAACGGTAATCGCCAGGATCCCGGAAACGCCCGCCAGCTTTTGCAGGACGCGAGCCTGAGCGTAGGCGGAGAACTCCAGACCGCCGTACTCTTTCTTGATGATCATCGCGAAGAAGCGATGTTCTTTCAGATACGCCCACAGCTCTGGCGGCAGATCGGCCATTTCATGGGTGATGGCAAAGTCGTTTGCCATGCGGCACGCTTCTTCCACCGGGCCGTCAATAAAGGCCTGCTCTTCAGCGGTCAGACGCGGCTGCGGATAGTTGTGCAGCTTTTTCCAGTCAGGATTGCCCTGGAACAGATCGCCTTCCCACCAGGTGGTGCCCGCATCAATCGCTTCTTTCTCAGTGCGTGACATTGGCGGCATCACTTTGCGGAAGCCTTTAAACACCGGCGCGGAGATCATCGACTTACGCATCGGTGCCAGGTTAAACGGCAGAAGAATGATGGCAAGAGGGACTAAAAGCCAGATATTCCAGAGGCCTGCGACGCCAAGCGCAGCCGTCCAGGCCAGAAGAATCAGGCTGCTCAGGAATAAACTTACGCGGTGATAGAACAGCACACCGAGCAGTACAACGGTTGCGAGAATGCTCAAAATCATCATAAAGAAAAGCTCCCTTGCTTGTAGGAGGTCTGACCACTTGTGATGATATGGTTGTAGTTGATGTAAATTCCTTTAGCAATGTGTTTACAAAATAATTACAACCTGGTTCACATTGTTCGCGTTTTCGTCGGCACGAAAAAACAAAACGCCGGACGATTCGCATGGCTTTAGCTTCTCGCTTTTGACGCTATCCGGTACACTCCACTGTGTTATTTCATCAATACTGAAGGATTATCCTTATGTACCAGGATCTTATTCGTAACGAACTGAACGAAGCGGCGGAAACGCTGGCGAACTTTCTGAAAGATGATGCCAATATTCACGCTATTCAGCGCGCAGCGGTCCTGCTGGCCGACAGCTTCAAAGCCGGTGGCAAAGTGCTCTCTTGCGGTAACGGTGGCTCCCACTGTGACGCCATGCACTTCGCCGAAGAGCTGACCGGACGCTATCGCGAAAACCGTCCGGGCTACCCGGCGATTGCGATTTCCGACGTGAGCCACATCTCCTGCGTAGGCAACGACTTCGGTTACGACCACATCTTCTCCCGCTACGTTGAAGCGGTAGGCCGTGAAGGCGACGTGCTGCTGGGAATTTCGACCTCTGGCAACTCCGGCAACGTGATCAAAGCGATCGCCGCCGCGCGTGAAAAAGGGATGAAAGTCATCACCCTGACAGGTAAAGATGGCGGTAAGATGGACGGTACAGCGGACGTTGAAATCCGCGTTCCGCACTTCGGTTATGCTGACCGTATTCAGGAAATTCACATCAAAGTGATCCATATACTGATCCAACTGATCGAAAAAGAGATGGTTAAGTAAGAAGGCTATTTTATTTGCCATTTTGAATCCGGGCAGTGCTCGAAATCCTCACGTACTACGTGTACGCTCCGGTTTCTGCGCGCTGTCCGAATCCAAACTGGCTGCAACAATTACGCCTTCCCGCGTTAAGGCGTTTTGTGGAGGTGTTGTATGTGCGAACTGCTCGGGATGAGCGCTAATGTGCCAACCGATATCTGCTTTAGTTTCACCGGGCTGGTTCAGCGCGGTGGAGGAACCGGGCCGCATAAAGACGGCTGGGGCATCACCTTCTACGAAGGCAAAGGGTGTCGCACGTTCAAAGATCCACAGCCCAGCTTTAACTCACCGATTGCCAAACTGGTGCAGGACTACCCCATCAAGTCCCGCTCGGTGATCGCCCACATCCGTCAGGCAAACCGCGGCGAAGTGGCGCTGGAAAATACCCATCCGTTTACCCGTGAACTGTGGGGCCGTAACTGGACCTACGCGCACAACGGGCAGCTTACGGGCTATAAGTCGCTGGAGACGGGCAACTTCCGCCCGGTCGGCGAAACGGACAGCGAAAAAGCCTTCTGCTGGCTGCTGCACAAGCTGACGGAGCGCTATCCGCGCACGCCCGGCAACATGGCCGCCGTATTCAAATATATCGCGACGCTGGCGTCTGAACTGCGTGAAAAAGGCGTGTTCAACATGCTGCTTTCTGACGGGCGCTACGTGATGGCGTTCTGCTCAACGAATCTGTTCTGGATCACCCGCCGCGCGCCGTTTGGCGTTGCGACGCTGCTCGATCAGGATGTGGAGATAGACTTTCAGAAGGAGACCACACCGAACGATGTGGTCACCGTCATTGCTACGCAGCCGCTGACGGGCAACGAAACCTGGCAAAAGATTATGCCAGGCGAGTGGGTACTATTTTGTCTCGGGGACCGTGTAATTTGACGCCAGCTGCGGGTGGACGACTTCGTGGCTCAGCGGCTTGCTGACCACGTAACGGCCATCGACGATAGAGACCACCGGTGGCTTGCGGGTCTGCTCAAAGTAGTCGTAACCTGGCTTCAGCTGTTTCCAGAAATCCGCGTAGTAGGAGTACTTGTGACGCGCCATGTTGGCGTCCGTCATGCGGAACGGATAGATGCTGACCTGTACGTTAGGCTGCCCAAAGACCAGCGCGCCCGTGACGAACTGGAAAATCTCATCAATGCCGGAGTCGGTCATCGCATAACAGCCGACAGACACGCAGGCACCGTGGATCATCAGGTATTTACCTTCATAACCGTGTGCACGGTCATAGGCATTCGGGAAGCCGATGTTAATGGCCTTATAGAAGCGGCTGTCAGGTTTTAGCTGATTACGCTGAACGTTGTAAAACCCTTCCGGACTTTTGAAATCGCCCTGACGCTGTTTTGGCCCCAGACCGCCGGAGTAGTTACAAATTTTGTAACTATCAAGCAGCTGATATGTCTCGCCCATTTTCACAAACAGATCGAGAGTGCGTTCTTCCTTGAAGATTTGAATATAAACTGGGGATCCCATCAGCTGTTGTTTATATTCTTTGCTAACCGGTGTCGTTGAGCTATTACTGCTGAGCAGTCCGGCAAACGACATGCACGGCATCAGAAGCATCGCAATGAACAATGCGATTTTACGCATACTACTAGTTCCTTGATAAAACCATGACCAAATTGCCAGGACGGCAAAAGAGACCCGAAATCAGATTAATCTGGACAGGAGCGCTCACATTAGCACCGATAAAGATTTTCGCAAGAGCCAACCTTTGTGTTTACAAATTAGTTTTACTTTATAACCCATTCAAATCGCCCTGACTCCAGGAACTTTGCGTAATAGCTCGCATTTTGGCGCGTCAGGAGGCGGATCCTCTGCCCCCTTTGGGACGAAAATGGTACACTTCACCCCCTCTGGATTGTTGTTCATGGATACCTGCTAACTACATGTTTAGAATAAGAAAAGGACTTGATCTGCCGATTTCCGGTGTGCCCGATCAGCACGTCGCGCAAGGGGCCAGCATTCGTCATGTCGCTATTTTGGGCGACGATTATGTGGGGATGCGCCCGGCGATGCTGGTGCAAGAGGGCGATCGCGTCATCAAAGGCCAGGCGCTCTTCGAGGATAAAAAAAATCCGGGCGTCTTGTTTACGGCCCCGGCCAGCGGCACCGTTGTGGCGATTCATCGCGGTGAACGCCGCGTGCTGCAATCCGTTGTGATCCGTCTTGAAGGCGATGAGCAGCGCGAGTTTGCGCGTTTTGATGTGGCCGACCTCGCGACACTCAGCCGCGAATCCGTGCAGGCGCAGCTGCTGGCGTCGGGGTTGTGGACGTCACTTCGCACCCGCCCCTTTAGCAAGTCACCGGTTCCGGGAACCGTACCGGCGGCTATTTTCGTTACCGCCATCGACACCAATCCGCTCAGTGCGGATCCGCAGCCTATTATCCTGGCGCAGCGCAAGGCGTTTGATGCCGGGTTGACCCTTTTAACGCGTCTGACGCCCGGGAAGGTCCATGTCTGCCAGGCGAGCGGCGGCAAGCTGGGCGGCCATCCGCAGGGGCAGGTAACGTTTAATGAATTTGCTGGCCCGCATCCGGCGGGGCTGGTTGGCACACACATCCATTTCCTTGAACCGGTGAGTCTGGCAAAACAGGTCTGGCATCTGAATTATCAGGACGTGATTGCCATAGGTATGCTCTTTACCACGGGTGAGCTGTGTGCAGAACGCACGATCGCCATTGGTGGACCGCAGGCGACAAACCCACGTCTGGTGAAGACGCTACAAGGTGCAGATATCAATGAGCTGCTGACCGATGAAACAAAAGCGGGTGAAAACCGCCTGATTTCCGGTTCAGTACTCAGTGGCCGTCATGCCGTTGGCGCGCAGGCTTATCTGGGGCGCTTCCATCTGCAGGTGAGCATCGTTCAGGAAGGGCGTGAGAAAGAGCTGTTCGGCTGGGTTCTGCCCGGTGCAGAAAAATACTCCGTAACCCGCACCACGCTGGGTCACTTCCTGCGCCATAAGCTTTTCAACTTCTCCACCAGCACCCACGGCGGTGAGCGTGCGATGGTACCCATTGGTAACTACGAGCGCGTAATGCCGCTGGATATTCTGCCTACCGTGCTGCTGCGCGATCTCCTTGCTGGCGATACCGACGGTGCGCAGGCGCTGGGCTGCCTGGAGCTGGACGAAGAAGATCTGGCGCTCTGTACCTATGTGTGTCCAGGCAAATACGAATACGGACCCGTATTGCGCGAGGTGTTAACCCGCATTGAGCAGGAAGGATAACGATGGGCTTAAAACACCTCTTTGAAAAAATTGAGCCGCACTTTACCGAAGGGAAGCTCAAAAAGTACTACCCGCTGTATGAAGCGACAACGACCATTTTCTACACGCCGGGGCTGGTGACGAAAGGGGCGGCGCACGTGCGCGATGCCATCGATCTCAAGCGAATGATGATCCTGGTGTGGTTTGCGGTCTTCCCGGCCATGTTCTGGGGCATGTACAACGTCGGCTTGCAGACCATTCCGGCACTGCACCACATGTACGATGCACAGCAGCTGGCGCAGGTGATCCAGTCCGACTGGCATTACCGCCTGGCGCAGTCGCTGGGGGTAAGCTTTGCGGCCGATGCGGGCTGGCTGAGTATGATGACGCTGGGCGCGGTCTTCTTCCTGCCAATCTATATCACAGTCTTTATCGTGGGCGGCTTCTGGGAAGTGCTGTTTGCCATTATTCGCAAACATGAGATCAACGAAGGCTTCTTTGTTACTTCCATTCTGTTTGCCCTGATTGTTCCACCAACGCTGCCGCTCTGGCAGGCGGCGATGGGGATCAGCTTTGGCGTGGTGATTGCCAAAGAGATCTTCGGCGGGACCGGACGCAACTTCCTCAACCCGGCGCTGGCGGGGCGTGGGTTCCTGTTCTTTGCTTACCCGGCGCAGATCTCCGGCGACCTGGTGTGGACGGCAGCCGACGGTTTCTCCGGCGCGACGCCGCTTTCACAGTGGGCGGCAGGCGGCGGCGAAACGTTGGTTAACAATGCTACCGGCCAGCCGGTCACCTGGTTCGATGCCTTTATAGGCAACATTCCAGGTTCCATCGGGGAAGTCTCTACGCTGATGATTTTGCTTGGTGGCGCAATCATTCTCTTTGGTCGCGTGGCCTCCTGGCGCATCGTCGCAGGCGTCATGCTCGGCATGGTGCTTACCGCCACGCTGTTCAACCTCATTGGTTCAGACACCAACGCGATGTTCTCCATGCCGTGGTATTGGCACCTTGTGCTGGGAGGCTTTGCGTTTGGCATGATGTTCATGGCGACCGATCCCGTCTCGGCGTCGTTTACCGATAAGGGTAAATGGAGCTACGGCGTGCTGATCGGCGTGATGTGCGTCCTGATTCGCGTGGTCAACCCGGCCTATCCGGAGGGGATGATGTTGGCCATTCTGTTTGCCAACCTGTTTGCGCCGCTGTTCGACTATCTGGTCGTGCGCGCCAACATTAAGCGGAGGAAGGAGCGTGGCTGAGGTTAAAAATAACGACAGCATCAGCAAAACGCTGCTGGTGGTGCTGGTACTGTGTCTGGTCTGTTCCATTGTGGTTGCTGGGTCTGCCGTAGGGTTAAAACCGCTGCAGCAGGAGCAACGCGCGCTGGATAAACAGCGTAACATTCTCGCCGTGGCCGGGCTGATGCAGGAAGGCATGACGAAGGACGACGTCGCAGACGTGTTTGCCGAACGTATTACCGCGCGGCTGGTGGATCTAAAAACGGGTGAGCTGATGGATAAAGACCCGGCGAAGTATAACCAGGCGCTGGCGCTGAAAGATCCGCAGATGAGCACCGTGCTTGACGCATCGCAGGATCCGGCAGGAATAAAGCGCCGCAGCAACATCGCGGAGATCTACCTGGTGCGTGACGAGCAAAAACGCGTACAGGAAGTGGTTTTGCCGATTTACGGCAACGGGCTGTGGTCAATGATGTATGCCTTTGTGGCACTGGATACCGATGGCCGCACGGTCAAAGGCATTACCTATTACGATCAGGGCGAAACGCCGGGGTTGGGTGGCGAAGTGGAAAACCCTAACTGGCGCGCGCAGTTTGTTGGCAAGAAAGTGCTCGACGATAGCGGTCAGCCCGCGCTGAAGGTGATGAAAGGGGCGGCACGTCCGGGTGACGACTACGCCGTTGACGGCCTTTCAGGGGCGACGCTCACCTCAAACGGGGTGCAGCACAGTTTTGATTTCTGGATGGGCGAACTTGGCTTTGGTCCTTTCCTGAAAAACGTACGTGAAGGAGCGCTGAATAATGGCTGATACGGGTGAACTGAAAGAAGTCAAAAAGGTGCTCATTGGCCCGCTGCTCGCCAATAACCCGATCACGCTGCAGGTGCTGGGTGTCTGCTCAGCCCTGGCGGTGACGACCAAGCTGGAAACGGCGGTGGTGATGACGCTGGCGGTCACGCTGGTTACGGCGTTTTCCAGCATGTTTATCTCGATGATCCGCCACCACATCCCCAACAGCGTGAGGATCATCGTGCAGATGGCGATCATCGCCTCGCTGGTGATCGTGGTCGATCAGCTGCTGCGCGCTTTTGCCTACGAAACATCAAAACAGCTTTCGGTGTTTGTCGGGTTGATTATCACCAACTGTATCGTGATGGGCCGCGCAGAAGCTTACGCCATGAAGATGCCGCCGCTCGCGAGCTTTATGGACGGTATCGGCAACGGCCTCGGCTACGGCGTGATCCTGCTGACGGTAGGGTTCCTGCGTGAGCTGATTGGCAGCGGCAAGCTGTTTGGCATCACGGTGCTGGACACGGTGCAGAACGGCGGCTGGTATCTGCCGAACGGCCTGTTCCTGCTCGCGCCAAGCGCATTTTTCATTATCGGTTTGCTGATCTGGCTGATTCGTACGTTGAAGCCTGAACAGCAGGAAAAGGAGTAACCGACAATGGCTCATTACCTGAGTTTATTTGTGCGCGCGGTGTTTGTTGAAAACATGGCGCTCGCGTTTTTCCTTGGCATGTGTACATTTCTTGCCGTGTCTAAAAAGGTCTCCACGGCATTTGGCCTGGGCGTGGCGGTCACCGTTGTGTTGGGGCTTTCGGTTCCGATTAACAACCTGGTGTTCAACTTCGTGCTGCGGGACGGCGCGCTGGTGGAAGGGGTCGATCTCAGCTTCCTCAACTTCATCACCTTTATCGGCGTGATCGCGGCGTTGGTGCAAATCCTTGAGATGATCCTCGATAAGTATTTCCCGTCGCTGTACAACGCGCTGGGGATCTTCCTGCCGCTGATCGCGGTGAACTGCGCCATCTTCGGCGGCGTCTCGTTTATGGTTCAGCGCGATTACAACTTCAGCGAATCCGTGGTCTATGGCTTCGGTTCCGGCATCGGCTGGATGCTGGCGATTGTGACCATGGCGGGGATCCGCGAAAAAATGAAATATGCCAACGTGCCTGCGGGTCTGCGCGGCTTAGGGATCACCTTTATCACCACCGGCCTGATGGCGTTGGGCTTTATGTCCTTCTCCGGTGTGCAGCTATAAGGGCTAACAGATGGAAATTATTCTTGGCGTGGTGATGTTCACGCTGATTGTTCTGGTGCTGTCAGGGCTGATTCTGGCGGCGCGTGCGAAGCTGGTGAACGCCGGTGATGTCATTATTGATATCAACGATGACCCGCAAAATCAGATCCGTACCCCGGCAGGGGACAAACTGCTCAATACGCTCTCGGGCAATGGGATCTTTGTCTCGTCAGCCTGCGGCGGCGGTGGCTCATGCGGGCAGTGCCGTGTGACGGTGAAAGAGGGCGGCGGTGATATCCTGCCTACTGAACTGTCCCATATCACGAAGCGTGAAGCGAAAGAGGGCTGCCGTCTCGCCTGCCAGGTCGCGGTGCGCCAGAACATGAAGATTGAGCTGCCGGAAGAGATCTTCGGCGTCAAAAAATGGGAGTGCGAAGTTATCTCTAACGATAACAAAGCCACGTTCATTAAAGAGCTTAAGCTGCGTGTCCCTGAAGGGGAGAGCGTTCCGTTCCGCGCGGGCGGGTATATCCAGATTGATTGTCCGGCGCACACCGTGGCGTATGCCGACTTCGACGTGCCCGAGGAGTATCGGGCCGACTGGGACAAATTCAATCTCTTCCGCTTTGTTTCCGAAGTAAAAGAGCCGACGTTGCGCGCTTACTCCATGGCTAACTATCCGGAAGAGAAGGGCATTATCATGCTCAACGTGCGTATCGCCACGCCGCCGCCGAATGTGCCGAATGCACCGCCGGGCGTGATGTCGTCGTATATCTGGTCCCTTAAGCCAGGCGACAAAGTGACGATCTCCGGTCCGTTCGGTGAGTTCTTTGCCAAAGATACCGACGCGGAAATGGTCTTTATCGGCGGCGGTGCCGGTATGGCCCCGATGCGCTCGCACATCTTTGACCAGCTCAAACGTCTAAGCAGCAAGCGTAAAATCAGCTTCTGGTACGGGGCACGCTCCCTGCGCGAGATGTTCTACGACGACGAGTTTGAACAGCTGGCGCGTGAGAACCCTAACTTTACCTTCCACGTGGCGCTTTCAGATCCGCAGCCGGAAGATAACTGGACGGGCTATACGGGCTTCATCCACAACGTGCTGTACGAAAACTACCTCAAACAGCACCCGGCACCGGAAGACTGTGAGTTCTATATGTGTGGTCCGCCGATGATGAACGCCGCCGTGATTAAGATGCTTAAAGATCTTGGCGTCGAAGATGAGAACATCATGCTTGATGATTTTGGAGGCTGATGATGCTGACGTTTCTGGCGACCTTTGGCGTCTTTGTGCTGGTGGTGCTCGGCATGTCGTTAGGCTGGATCATCAAGCGTAAAAGCATTCAGGGCAGCTGTGGCGGTATTTCATCTCTTGGGATGGAAAAGGTGTGCGACTGCCCGGAACCGTGCGATGCGCGGAAAAAAAGAATGGCCCGCGAGCAGCAGCGCATCATTTAAGTGTATGCAGGCCGGGTAAGGCAAAGCCGCCACCCGGCGTTTTCACATCTGCTTCTCAATCCTCATTTGTTTACTGTATACTTATCCAGTAATGAGTGAGGGCTTACTATGCGCAAAATAATCCATGTCGATATGGACTGCTTTTTTGCCGCAGTGGAGATGCGTGACAACCCGGCGCTGCGGGATATTCCCATCGCCATTGGCGGCAGCCGCGTGCAGCGCGGTGTGATCAGCACCGCCAACTATCCCGCGCGCAAATTTGGCGTGCGCAGCGCCATGCCGACTGCGATGGCCTTAAAGCTTTGCCCTCATCTCACGCTTCTGCCCGGTCGGTTTGATGCTTATAAAGAGGCCTCAATTCATATTCGGGAAATCTTCTCCCGCTACACCTCACTGATAGAACCGCTGTCGCTGGACGAAGCCTATCTGGATGTGACCGACAGCGTGCATTGCCACGGCTCCGCCACGCTGATGGCCCAGGAGATCCGCCAGACGATATTCAACGAACTGAATCTGACCGCATCGGCGGGCGTCGCGCCCGTTAAATTCCTCGCTAAAATTGCTTCAGATTTAAATAAACCCAACGGTCAATACGTCATCACCCCTGAAGAGGTGCCTGCGTTTTTGAAAACCCTACCGCTTGGCAAAATACCCGGCGTGGGGAAAGTCTCTGCCGCAAAGCTGGAAAGCATGGGGTTGCGCACCTGCGAAGACGTGCAGCGAAGCGATCTCGCCATGCTGCTTAAGCGCTTTGGAAAGTTTGGTCGCGTGCTGTGGGAGCGCAGCCAGGGCATTGATGATCGAGATGTGAACAGCGAACGGCTACGGAAATCCGTCGGCGTTGAGCGCACCCTCATTGAAGATATTCATGACTGGTCCGAGTGCGAGGCCATTATCACGGAACAGCTTTACCCTGAGCTGGAGCGACGCTTAACCAAGGTGAAGCCGGACCTGCTGATCGCCCGTCAGGGCATCAAGCTAAAATTCAACGATTTCCAGCAGACCACGCAGGAACACGTCTGGCCACGTCTGAATAAAGACGATCTGATTGCGACCGCAAAAAAGGCATGGGAAGAGCGCCGGGGCGGGCGAGGGGTGAGGCTGGTGGGATTGCACGTCACGCTGCTGGACCCGCAGCTGGAACGACAGCTGGTATTGGGATTGTAAAAAAGCCCGGTGCGCTACGCTTACCGGGCCTACGTTTTTCACCCTCTTCCTGTGGGAGAGGGCTGGGGGAGGGTATTACTTAGCAGGAATCGCTTTCAGCAGCTCAGTCAGCAGCGTCCAGTAATGGCCGACGCTTTCGATATGAACCTGCTCATCCGGTGAGTGTGGACCGGTGATGGTTGGCCCGATAGACACCATGTCCATGTCAGGATACGGCTTCTTGAACAGACCGCATTCCAGACCGGCGTGGATAACCTGAATGTTCGGGGTGCTGTTGAACAGACGCTGGTATGTTTCACGCACCAGTGCCATGACCGGAGAGCTTGCGTCCGGCTGCCAGCCCGGGTAGCTGCCTTTCGCGGAGGTTTTTGCGCCCGCCAGCGTGCCCAGAGACTCCAGCATGCTCACTACGTACTCTTTACCGCTGTCGATCAGGGAACGGATCAGGCAGATGATCTCTGCACTGTCGTCGCCCATGGTCACCACGCCCACGTTCAGGGAGGTTTCTACCACGCCTTTCGCGACGTCAGAGTTGCGGATCACGCCGTTTGGCGTCGCATTCAGCAGCTGAACGAAGGTGTCACGAGACTGTGCGGTCAGGGCGGCTTTATCCGTGGTCACGGATTCCAGCACTACGGTCAGGTTCTTCTCTTTCTCAGAAAGTTCGTTTTTCAGGATATCAAGATAAACGCTGGAGAGCTTTTTCAGCTCGTCTGCTTTTGCCGCGGGTACTGCTACGGTGGCGAAGGCTTCACGTGGGATCGCGTTACGCAGCGTACCGCCGTTGAAATCGACCAGACGCAGATCCAGCTCAGCCGCGTGACCCGCCAGGAAGCGTGCCAGCAGTTTGTTGGCATTACCGAGACCCAGGTGAATATCGCCGCCGGAGTGGCCGCCTTTCAGCCCTTTCAGCGTCAGCTTGAAGGTCTGGTAGCCTGCGGGAATCGCTTCACGAGACAGCGGCAGGGTAGAAATGAAATCAATCCCGCCCGCGCAGCCCATGTAGATCTCGCCTTCTTCTTCGGAGTCGGTGTTGATCAGGATGTCCGCCTGCAACCAGTTGGCCTGCAGACCGAACGCGCCGTCCATGCCTGCTTCTTCGGTCATGGTCAGCAGCACTTCCAGCGGACCGTGCTCAACGCTGTCGTCAGCCAGCACCGCCAGCGCAGAGGCCATACCGATGCCGTTATCCGCGCCCAGGGTGGTGCCGCGCGCTTTCACCCACTCGCCGTCGATGTACGGTTGAATCGGGTCTTTAGTGAAGTCGTGAACGGTGTCGTTGTTTTTCTGCGGAACCATGTCCAGGTGCGCCTGCAGCACAACCGGTTTACGGTTTTCCATGCCTGCGGTGGCAGGCTTGCGGATCAGAATGTTGCCAACCTGGTCGCGCTCGGCGTGCAGACCTTTTTCCTTCGCCCAGCCCATAATGTGTTCGGCAAGCTGTTCTTCATGGTAGGAAGGGTGTGGAATGGAACAGATTTTGGCAAAAATATCCCACAGCGGTTGTGGAGATAACTGAGACAGTTCAGACACGATAAGTCTCCTTGTCGATGCGCTGCAAACGGGGTTGCAGGTCACAGGGTTAGCAGGTTAATAGTTACCACAAGACAGGCTTGCGAGATGCATCTGAGAATACCACTTTCTCCGACGGCGGGTAGCATAAAGCATGTAAAAACTCAGGCTCGGGGCGCTAAACACTGGTTTTTAGTGCGTCAGATCTCTATAATCTCGCGCAACCTATTTCCCCCTCGAACACTTTTTAAGCCGTATATAAACAGGCTGGGACACTTCACATGAGCGAAAAATACGTCGTCACCTGGGACATGTTGCAGATTCACGCACGCAAACTGGCTGCGCGTCTGATGCCTTCCGAGCAGTGGAAAGGCATTATTGCCGTTAGCCGCGGCGGTCTGGTACCGGGGGCGCTGTTGGCACGTGAGCTGGGTATTCGTCATGTCGATACCGTATGTATCTCCAGCTATGACCACGACAACCAGCGCGAGCTGACCGTGCTGAAACGCGCGGAAGGCGACGGTGAAGGCTTCATCGTTATTGACGATCTGGTCGATACCGGTGGTACCGCGGTGGCTATCCGTGAAATGTATCCAAAAGCGCACTTCGTCACGATCTTCGCAAAACCGGCGGGTCGCCCACTGGTTGACGATTACGTGATTGATATCCCGCAGGATACCTGGATTGAACAGCCATGGGATATGGGCGTGGTCTTCGTACCGCCTATTTCAGGCCGTTAATCCCAGTACGTAACTTTACACGCCCGGCAATGCCGGGCGTTGTTCTTTTTATCCTGCCACGCGTTACAATGGACGTTATATGACGTATCCATGGAGGCAACGCAATGACGCAGGCGAATCTCACCGAAACTCTCTTTAAACCCCGTTTCAAACACCCTGAAACGTCGACGCTGGTGCGTCGGTTTAATCCGGGGACCATGCCTGCCGTCCAGTCTGCGTTAGACGGTAAAAACGTGCCCCACTGGTATCGCATGATTAACCGCCTGATGTGGATCTGGCGTGGTATTGATCCGCGTGAAATCCTTGACGTGCAGGCGCGTATCGTCATGAGCGAATCTGAACGGACCGACAGAGAGCTTTACGATACGGTGGTGGGCTATCGCGGCGGTAACTGGATCTATGAATGGTCGAAGCAGGCGATGCTCTGGCAGCAAAAAGCCAGCCAGGAAGAGGATGCCACGCGCAGCGGCAAGCACTGGCTGCATGCGGCCAATCTCTATGCCATTGCCGCGTATCCACATCTGAAAGGTGATGAACTGGCGGAACAGGCCCAGGCGCTGGCGAACCGTGCTTACGAAGAGGCGGCGCAGCGTTTGCCGGGCCAGATGCGCGAGCTTGAGTTCAGCATTCCTGGTGGCGCACCCGTCACCGGGTTCCTGCATATGCCGGAAGGCGAAGGCCCGTTCCCGACCGTACTGATGTGCGGTGGGTTGGATTCCCTGCAAATTGATTATTACAGCCTGTTTGAGCGCTACTTCGCACCAAAAGGGATCGCGATGCTGACGCTCGACATGCCTTCTATTGGTTTCTCGTCGAAGTGGAAATTGACTCAGGATTCGAGCCTGCTGCACCAGCATGCGCTTAAAGCTCTGGAGAATATTCCCTGGGTTGACCATACCCGCGTGGCGGCTTTTGGCTTCCGATTTGGGGCGAACGTTGCGGTGCGTCTTGCCTATCTTGAATTTTCGCGCCTGAAGGCTGTGGCCTGCCTGGGCCCGGTGGTTCACGCGCTGCTCAGCGATCCAGCCCGTCAGGGCAGCGTGCCGGAGATGTACCTTGATGTGCTGGCCAGTCGTCTTGGCATGCATGATGCATCAGACGAAGCGCTGCGCGTTGAGCTCAATCGTTACTCGTTAAAAACGCAGGGGTTGCTGGGACGCCGCTGCCCAACGCCGATGCTGTCAGGTTTCTGGAAAAACGATCCGTTCAGTCCGGAAGAAGAGTCGCGCTTAATCACGTCGTCATCTTCGGATGGCAAGTTGCTTGAAGTGCCATTCAGCCCGGTGTATCAGAATTTTGACAAGGCGTTAAAAGAGATTACACGCTGGATCGCGCAGAGATTGTGTTAATAGATTGCTAAATTTTGATGGTTTGGTAAAACAGTGGCTTCACAAAAGGAGATCGCAATGACGTTACCGAGTGGACATCCGAAAAGTAGACTGATCAAGAAGTTCATGGCTCTTGGCCCGTATATTCGAGAAGAGCAGTGTGAAGAGAATCGCTTTTTTTTCGACTGCCTGGCTGTTTGCGTCAACGTGAAGCCTGCACCCGAAAAACGTGAATTCTGGGGCTGGTGGATGGAAATGGAAGCAGAGGAAAGACGCTTTACCTACAGCTACCAGTTTGGCCTGTTTAACAAAGACGGTTACTGGCAAGCGGCACCTATTAAAGATCAGGAAGTGATCGACCGCCTGGAACATACGCTGAAAGAGTATCTCGGCAAGGCTAGCGCGCTGCTGGCAACGCTGGATCTGAAGCTGGAGCCTGCGGATGATTTTTCCAGCGAGGCGGTTAAGCTGACCGCCTGATAGTCTTCTCCCTCTCCCTGTGGGAGAGGGCCGGGGTGAGGGCACCAGACCGCATTAATCCCCGACAATAAAAAAACCGGCATCAAGCCGGTTTTTTTATTTCCACACGATTAGAACTGGTAGGTCATACCCAGCGCGACGATATCATCGCTGCTTACACCCAGTTTATTGTCGTCATCAATCTGGTTGATTTTATAATCAACAAATGCGGACATGTTTTTGTTGAAATAATAGGTTGCGCCTACGTCGATATATTTCACGATATCTTCGTCGCCAATGCCTTCGATGTCTTTGCCTTTAGACTGAACATAGCCAACGGATGGACGCAGGCCAAAGTCAAACTGATATTGCGCAACCACTTCGAAGTTTTGCGCTTTATTCGCGAAACCACCGGAGATTGGGGCCATATTGCGGGTTTCTGAATAAATAGTAGCCAGATAAATATCATTGGCATCATATTTCAGACCGGTTGCCCAGCCTTCGGCTTTTTTACCTTCACCGCGCGTCAGCAGGTTCTGCTCGTTGGTGCGATCGGAGTTAGCATAAGCACCAATGACAGAGAAATCGCTGCCGCCGAAGTCATAGCTCAGAGACGTACCGAAGCCATCCCCGTTCTGCTTTTTCACGTCGCGGTTTTCATTTTTGCCCTGGTATTGCAGGGTCATATCCAGACCGTCCACCACGCCAAAGAAGTCGGTGTTACGATAGGTGGCAAGACCGGAGGCACGCTTGGTCATGAAGTTGTCGGTTTGCGCCAGACCATCGCCGCCGAACTCAGGGAACATATCGGTGTAGGATGCGACGTCATACAGCGCCCCCAGGTTACGACCGTAGTCCAGGGAACCAAAGTCTTTTAATTTAAGCCCGGCAAACGCCAGACGCGTTTTCTGAGAAGAGTCGCTCTCTGCTTTGTTTCCGGCAAATTCTGCTTCCCAGCGGCCATAGCCCGTCAGCTGATCGTTAATCTGCGTTTCACCTTTAAAGCCGAAACGCACGTACGTCTGGTCACCGTCTTTAGCGTCATCATCACTGAGGTAGTGCATTGCTTTTACTTTGCCGTACACGTCCAGTTTATTACCGTTCTTATTATAAACCTCTGCTGCGTGAACAGATGCGGAAGCCACAACGCCCATTACCACTAATGCCAGAGTGCTCTTTTTCATTTTCAATCCTGAGTTTTATATACGCGCTAATATTCGCTGAACGCTAAGCCGACGCTTATGTTCCGTGAAAAAACAGGAAGGGTTTTATCGTCCGCGGGTGAACGTTTTATGACAATTTAAGAATATGTTTAAAAAAGTATGTTTTAATTTTTCAGTAATAAATTTGTCAAAATCAGCCGCTACGCTTCCTGATCCCGCGCAACAAAGTGTTTTGCTTTGTGCTAAGGCAGTTGGCAACGGGGCTGAGTCCTGTTAAAACGTTCGTTCGACATCATTTTCCCTTATCGTTGAACGGCAGAGAATCATGAGTGACAGCCAGACGCTGGTGGTAAAACTCGGTACCAGTGTGTTAACAGGCGGATCGCGCCGCCTTAATCGCGCCCACATTGTTGAGCTTGTACGTCAGTGCGCTCAGCTGCATGCCGCAGGGCATCGTATTGTTATCGTGACCTCCGGGGCGATTGCCGCCGGGCGTGAACATCTGGGTTACCCCGAACTCCCCGCGACGATAGCCTCTAAACAGCTGCTGGCCGCCGTGGGACAAAGCCGACTCATTCAACTCTGGGAGCAGTTGTTCTCTATCTATGGTATTCATGTCGGGCAGATGCTGCTGACGCGTGCGGATATGGAAGACAGAGAGCGTTTCCTGAACGCGCGCGATACGCTGCGTGCGCTGCTGGATAACAATATTGTTCCGGTTATTAATGAAAACGACGCCGTGGCCACCGCTGAAATTAAAGTGGGTGATAACGATAACCTCTCTGCGCTGGCGGCGATTCTGGCCGGTGCCGATAAACTCCTGCTTCTGACCGATCAGCAGGGGCTGTTCACCGCCGACCCGCGTTCTAACCCGGAAGCCGAACTGATCACCGATGTTCACGGCATTGACGATGCCCTGCGCGCCATCGCCGGTGACAGCGTTTCAGGTCTCGGAACTGGCGGAATGGGCACCAAGCTGCAGGCCGCCGACGTCGCGTGCCGTGCCGGTATCGACACCATTATTGCTGCGGGCAGCCGTCCGGGCGTGATTGGTGACGTGATGGAAGGCATCTCTGTCGGCACCCGCTTCCACGCTCAGGAATCCCCGCTGGAAAACCGCAAACGCTGGATATTTGGTGCGCCTCCTGCGGGTGAACTCGTCGTCGATGAAGGGGCCACTGCCGCGATTCTGGAACGAGGGAGTTCATTACTTCCTAAAGGAATTAAAAGCGTGACAGGCAACTTCTCCCGTGGTGAAGTGATCCGCATCCGTAGCCTTGAAGGCCGCGACATCGCACACGGCGTAAGCCGCTATAACAGCGACGCGCTGCGCCGCATCGCGGGCCACCATTCGCAGCAAATCGATGCCATTCTGGGCTACGAGTATGGTCCGGTTGCCGTACATCGCGATGACATGATTATTCGTTAAGGAGCCAGAATATGCTGGAACAAATGGGCGCAGCCGCGAAGGCCGCCTCTTACAAACTGGCGCTCCTTTCCAGCCGCGAGAAAAACCGTGTGCTGGAAAAAATCGCTGATTATCTGGAATCACAGTCCCGGGAAATTTTGCTCGCCAACGAGCAGGATCTGCTGGAAGCCCGTCGCAACGGTTTGAGCGAAGCGATGCTTGACCGTCTGGCGCTGACGCCGGCACGCCTGAAAGGCATTGCCGACGATGTCCGTCAGGTCTGTAATCTGGCCGATCCGGTAGGGCAGGTCATTGATGGTGGGCTGCTCGACAGCGGTTTACGTCTTGAGCGCCGCCGCGTGCCGCTCGGCGTTATCGGCGTCATTTACGAAGCCCGCCCAAACGTCACCGTTGACGTCGCCTCTCTGTGCCTGAAAACCGGTAACGCCGCTATTCTGCGCGGTGGAAAAGAGACCTGGCGCACCAATGCCGCGACGGTGAAAGTCATTCAGCAGGCGCTGGAAGAGTGTGGCTTACCGGCGGGGGCCGTACAGGCGATCGAGAGCCCGGACCGCGCGCTGGTCAACGAAATGCTGCGCATGGACAAATACATCGACATGCTGATCCCACGCGGTGGCGCAGGCCTGCACAAACTCTGCCGTGAGCAGTCGACGATTCCGGTGATCACCGGCGGTATCGGCGTGTGCCATATCGTGGTCGACGACAGTGCGGAGATTGAACCGGCGCTGAAGATTATCGTGAACGCAAAAACCCAACGTCCAAGCACCTGTAACACCGTAGAAACGCTGCTGGTGCATCAGGATATTGCGAACACCTTCTTGCCGGCCCTGAGCAAACAGATGGCAGAGAGCGGCGTGACGCTGCATGCTGACGCCAGCGCGCTCGCGCTGCTGCAGGATGGCCCTGCTAACGTCGTTCCCGTCAATGCGGAGCAGTACGACGACGAATTCCTGTCGCTGGATCTGAACGTGAAAGTGGTTGCGGATCTCGACGACGCCATTGCGCACATTCGTGAACACGGCACCCAGCATTCGGACGCGATCCTGACGCGTACGCTGCGTAATGCCGATCGCTTCGTGAACGAAGTGGATTCCTCCGCGGTGTATGTGAATGCCTCCACCCGCTTCACCGACGGTGGACAGTTTGGTTTGGGCGCAGAAGTGGCGGTCAGCACGCAAAAACTGCACGCGCGCGGTCCGATGGGACTGGAAGCGCTGACCACGTACAAGTGGATCGGCTTCGGTGACGATACGATTCGTGCGTAAATAATCACGGGTGATGCAAAAGTAGCCGTTTGATTCAAAAGGGCATTGACGCATCACCCGGATAGATCTAACCTTTTGCCCCGTGGTTACACTCGTAACCGGCCTCTCAGGGCCGATATAGCTCAGTTGGTAGAGCAGCGCATTCGTAATGCGAAGGTCGTAGGTTCGACTCCTATTATCGGCACCATTTCAAACTCTTCCCAAGTCTACCGAAATCAACTCAAAGCCCGTATACTGCGGTTTCTGGCCCGTATCTTATCTCCTGTTATCAACTGGACTCAACCGGAATCAAGTTACAGTTGGGGGCATAAGTGGGGGCATTCTGTGTTCGGTCCAGGGAGATGCCCCCAATGAAGCTAAATGCACGACAGGTAGACGCTGCGAAACCCAGAGAGAAAGCCTATAAGCTTGCAGATGGTGCTGGTTTGTATCTTGAGGTTGTTCCTTCTGGTTCTCGATACTGGCGGATGAAATATCGCTTCAATGGAAAAGAGAAGCGTATGGCTTTTGGGGTCTATCCGGCAGTGTCCCTTGCACAAGCGAGGGCACTGCGTGATGAAGCCAAGAAAAAGCTGGCCGAGGGTATCGATCCATCATTTGCCAAGAAAGAAGAAAAGCTGGTTCGGGATGTGCAGCTCAACAACACGTTCCAGTCTGTGGCGCTTGAATGGCACGGAACGAAGGTAAGCCGATGGTCAGAAGGTTATGCCTCCGACATTATCGAAGCTTTCAATAAAGATATTTTCCCCTATATCGGCCAGCAGCCGGTGAATGAAATCAAACCGCTGGTTCTGCTTAATGTGCTGCGTCGAATGGAAAGCCGTGGCGCGACAGAGAAGGCCAAGAAGGTTCGCCAGCGTTGCAGTGAAGTCTTTCGTTACGCCATCGTGACTGGTCGTGCGGAATATAACCCTGCAGCGGATCTTACCAGCGCGATGTCAGGGCATGAATCGAAGCATTATCCCTTCCTTACCGTTGAGGAGTTACCTGATTTCTTTAAAGCTCTCTCTGGTTATACAGGCAGCCCGCTGGTTGTTCTTGCCGCACGTTTGCTGATCCTTACGGGAGTTCGCACCGGCGAGCTTCGAGGTGCTTTCTGGAGTGAGTTTGACCTTGAGAAAGCGGTGTGGGAAATTCCTGCCGACCGAATGAAGATGAAACGGCCTCACCTTGTCCCCCTCTCTACCCAAGCACTAGAGATCGTACAGCAGCTCAAAGTGATGTCTGGGCAATATCCTCTGGTGTTTCCTGGGAGGAATGATCCCCGCAAAACGATGAGCGAAGCGAGTATTAATCAGGTGTTTAAGCGGATTGGATACACGGGGAAGGTAACGGGGCATGGTTTCCGTCACACGATGAGTACGATTTTGCATGAGGAAGGGTTCAATACGGCGTGGATTGAAACCCAGCTGGCTCACGTTGATAAGAATGCGATTCGTGGGACGTATAACCATGCTCAGTATCTGGAAGGGCGTAGGGAGATGATGCAGTGGTATGCCGATTTGTTATCTTTTATGTGTGATGTAAGTATATTAAAATAATATAGTAAGAATGTACAATGTCTTTTTATTTGTTTGCGAAAGAATTTTTGCTGACCAATCTAAAAAGACATTTATCTTTAAGGGTTAAATAGGGATGTTGTATGAAAAAATATGATCAGGTTGATAAGGCTTTTGATTTTTTAGTAGGAAAGGAAAATCGGCAAGAATTTTTTACTATTGCTGAGTTAGCAGTGGCTACTGGTTGGAAAGTTCAGACATGTAAAACATATCCAACTAAAAGATGGAGTAAATATATATCAAGGGATGGCGCTCAATATACCACACTTGGAATAAAATACTTAAGTAAGGAAGACTTCAGAAATCTTCATAGTCAGAAGAGCGTTGAACCGGCCAAAAGTGAGCGAAGCATTAATTTAAAAAAAGCAAGAGAGTTCGCTATGCTTGCTGTTTCTGTTTACAATAATCCATTTACAGAGTTTAAAACTCATGGTTTTATAGTTAATGTAGTTATAGCATATACATCATTATTTCATGCTATATTCGCAAAAAGAGGTGTTGATTATTTTTACTTGAATGATGATGGCTCTCATAAAATTGTTGATGGTGACAAAAAAGCGTGGGAACTGAAAACCTGCTGTGAAAAATATTGGCCTGGAAGAAATACCCCAGAAAAATCGAATGTGTTTTTTTTAATAGGTTTACGTAATATCATTGAACACCGAGGTCTCCCTGAAATAGATACACTAACTTTTGGTGAGTGCCAGGCTTCAATAAATAACTTTGAAGATATTATCATTAACGAATTTGGTGATGAAAATGCTTTAATGGTAAACTTATCTCTTGCAATGCAACTTACAAGGATGTCGCAGCAAGCGCAGATCGACGCTTTGAAGAAAGTCCAATCAAAAAATTTCACTATTGTTAAGAAATATATCGAGGATTATAAAAGAGACTTGGAGCAAGAAATATTAGAAAGTCAACAATATCGACTCAGAGCTTTGTTAGTCCCCTTGATAGGTAAAAAGGCATCAAGTTCTGATATTTCTATAGAGTTTATCAATGTTAATAATCTCACCGAAGATGAACTTGAGAAATTTGATACTGGTATTGCTTTCATCAAAGGAGTGGAAAATCAATTTAAGTTGAAACCTAAAAAGGTAGTTGAGTTGGTTCAGAAAAAACATAAGTCTTTTAATCTTAGTACTCATGCAAAGTTTTGGAAGCATTTTGATGTCAGACCATCTCATGTAGATAAAACTCTAAAAGGGAAGTATTGTGGTTATATCGAAGGTTTTGATGGGTATTTATATAATCAGGAATGGGTGCGTAAAATACTAAGTGTTTATTCTGATAATAAAGAGTTGGATAAGGTGTTAGGCTGACATTAAAATAAGATTTTTTTGGGTTTTGCATTTAACTTCAGCGAGGCTTTTCATGAAAGATGATTATTATTGGTGGGATCTGGAGGGGACTATTTTCAAAGCGGTACTTTATGATTCGATTAATACATATTTTCTGTATGATCATTCCTACTCTGATTGGAATGAGTTCTCTAAAGCTGATCCTCATATGGCATATGCGCATTTGACCTATATTAGATTTAACGCACTAGAACAACAATTCGTAGATTTAAGAGTTATCCCTCAAATGCTATGGGTTAATAATTTGCCATTGGTTTCAAAAGTAAAAAATATAAATCGATATGATTGGCTTAAGGCAATTATTGATTTGGCATTATTTAGATTCTCAAGCCTTCGCGATATAACCTTTCATTTTGTTAATGAGGTTTTAGAACTTAATATCCCAGATCACTCTTTAAATATTAAACAGTTCGGTAAGATTATTAAAGACACTCATGCTGATATATTGACCAACTTAAAAATACTTGATTCCTCTGGTGGCCCTCTACGTACAGATAGAAATACAAGAGCTCATAAGGGATTCTGTAATTTATACACTGATGATGATGAGATGTTTAAGAATATGTCGTGGATAGAGGACTATGGTTCACGCTTAGAAGGATATGATTTAAATGTAATATATGAAAAATCAAGAGATAAGATATACGATATTGTAGTTAATGAAATAGAAAACGCTCTCTCTTCTTGTAAAAATATTGTCGATGAGCTTTATTTTTATTATAGAGACAGACATGAAGCGCTATCTATAAAGTCCAGAAGTGGTGTATCTGCACATTTCTATAATTATCATGGAAAGAAGGAGTAAATAAATTATTTCACCTGCACAAAAATACGCTGAAGATGCCACCTGGAGTATCCTGCCCGCGCAGCAACATCCTCTATATTCAGCGGTTTATGTAAGTTTGAATCAATCCATTGGGTTATCTCATCGATGATGTCTTCTGTTCTGAACATAGATCGACGCTCACTATAAGAGGGCTGTGACACATCCTGTTCGGAATACTTATGATTTACTTATAGATTTCAGCAACCCCATGTAGCCTGTTATCCCCCGTTGTCGAAAGGATTTTGAACGATGTTGCTCCTTGCTCATCAGCCTTACGAGAGAGCGCATTCGATAAATCATCAAGCGTATAGGCATTGCTGGCTGAGACTACACCGATCTTTTCTTTCCCATCTGCATGGTTAATTTCCTGAGCGGCAGATGCGGCATTCACTGTAATAAATCCCACGACCAATGAAGTAATAAGTAGTGATTTCATATCTAATACCTCTTTTAAAATTTATGTTTGAAACTGGACTCGTATCAGGGGAACTCTCCCTCTCTGTACATTCAAATATACAGACCTAAGCTGTCATGAGACTGACCGCTATATGACAAAATTGTCAGAGTTGTAGATTGGTTAATTTTTTTGAATACAAATTCAGCTCGTTAATAATGCAGTCAGGTTCTTCACGCAGAGGCATATTGTCTATGTCCAGAACCCCATCATTTTTTTGTGGATCATCAGCCTGCAGGTCTGCATACAGTGGGGTAAGATCCTGCTGTGCTTCACCTCGTTCAGCCACCAGTTCGAACGTTTTATTTTTTGCCTCGTCGTGGGTCAGGGCACTGACCAGAACCTGGGCGATTTGCTCCCGGGATATCACACCATCTTCTGGTGTTCCTGCATGGCGACGATCTCCCTGAAGCATAAGGATTTTGTGCTCATCGTCATTGTTGTAATCAAACCAGCCGGGCCTGACGATGGTATAGGGATGACCACTTGCCCTTACCAGACGCTCGGCACGTCTTTTCCAGTCATGAACCTCAGTGCGTTGATTCCAGGTGCTGAGTCGTTCAGTCACGCCAATCGTGGTCATCAGGCTAATACGAACAGATACATCCCTGAATATTCGTAAAATATTGCGCACTCCGCCATAATCTATCGCCTTGGCACCAATACGACCCTGACCATCGGAACCGAGAGTGAAGATGATGGCATCAATATCTTTCGGCAATTCGGTGAGTGTTTCCGGCATTGAAACATCGCCGTAAAAAACATCAGTTCCACGAGGAAGCAATTTTACTTTGCGTTTATTTCTGACCAGCGCCACGGGCTGATGGCCCATTTCAATAGCGGTATTCACGACAAGAAGACCAATACTTCCTGTCGCGCCTGCAACGAGTATTTTCATGATAAACCTACTGATAATTCAGACTTATTTTCGATACGGTCAGAATATCAATTATCATTAATGTCAGTAATAGGGCTAAAATGATTGTGTCTATGAACACCCTTCATGAGTGTGCGATGAAGGGAATGCCTCCATAAGGAAATCGCCGATGCTCAAAGAAAATTTCAACGAACTGCAAATCTTTCTTGTGGTGGCAAGGGAGCGAAGTTTTACCAAAGCAGCGGGCAAACTGGGCGTTTCTCAGTCTGCACTCAGCCACGCGATGAAGGCCCTGGAGGAAAGGCTGAATATCCGCCTTCTGACCCGCACGACCCGAAGCGTTGCCCCTACAGAGGCCGGTGAGAGAATTATTGCCTGCCTTGAACCGCGTATTGCCGATCTCGAGCAGGAACTGGAATCGCTGGTTCAACTGAACGGCACTGCCTCCGGTAATATCCGTTTATCTGCCGGGGAGCATGCCGTGCGAAGTCTGGTATGGCCGAAGCTAAAACCCTTCCTCAGGGAATACCCGGAAATCAATGTTGAACTGGTCGTTGATAACGGCTTTGTCGATATTGTTGAGGGGCGTTTTGATGCCGGGATCCGTCTGGGGGAAAGCGTGGATAAAGACATGATTGCGGTAAGAATTGGGCCGGACATGAGAATGGCTGTGGTGGGAGCACCGTCTTATTTCGCTGCAAACCCTGCACCTGAAACGCCGCACGAGCTACAAAATCATCGGTGTATCAATATGCGCCTGCCAACAGCCGGTGGGCTTTACCACTGGGAGTTTGAGAAGGATGGGAAACCGTTACGGGTCAGAGTGGAAGGGCAGGTCACGTTTAATCTGCAAGCGGAAAGGATTGATGCGGCGTTATCCGGTTTTGGCATCGCTTGTATACCTGAAGACAGGGTGCAGGATTATATAAAGTCAGGAGAGCTTATTCAGGTTCTGCAGGACTGGTGTCCGTCTTTCCCCGGATATTATCTTTATTACCCGAGCCGTAAGCAGCATCCGCCCGCTTTTGCGTTGATGATCGATGCACTTCGCTACTCGGAATAACGGGTCCGTAGACCCGTCCGGGTATTAACGGCCCACGCGAGCCTGATGCTCAGGAGAGTAACGCTCGCCGACGATTTTAATCGTTTCAAGCGCCTGGGTTATCTGCAGTGAGTCATCCTGTGAAAGAATGATGTCGGCAGCCCCCAGATTTTCCTCCAGCCGGTGCATTTTGGTTGTACCAGGGATAGGAACAATCCACGGCTTTTGTGCCAGCAGCCATGCCAGAGCGATTTGTGCAGACGTCACACCTTTCTCTGCCGCCAGTTCACCCAGCAATGCGACCAGCTTTTCATTGGCTTCAATCGCCTGCTCGGCGAAACGCGGCACAGTGCTGCGGTAATCATCCATGCCAAAAGTTGTTCCTGGCTTAATAGATCCCGTCAGGAAGCCTTTGCCTAATGGGCTGAAGGGAACGAAACCAATGCCCAGTTCCTCCAGTAACGGCAGGATCTCCCGCTCCGGTTCGCGCCACCACATTGAGTATTCGCTTTGCAGGGCAGTGACCGGTTGTACGGCATGCGCACGACGAATGGTTAGCGCGCCAGCCTCGGACAGACCGAAATGTTTGACTTTGCCTTCAGCTATCAGGTCTTTCACCGTTCCTGCAACATCTTCAATCGGGACATCTGGATCGACACGGTGTTGGTACAGCAGGTCAATGACATCAGTCTTAAGACGGCGTAATGATCCTTCCACAGCTTCACGGATATGCTCCGGACGGCTGTTTAAAATCTGCTGCTTGTTGTCGTCGCCAAAAGTAAAACCAAACTTAGTGGCGATGACCACGTGGTCACGAAATGGTTTTAAGGCTTCGCCGACAACCTCTTCATTAAGAAAAGGTCCATACACTTCAGCGGTATCGAAGAAGGTGACGCCACGTTCAACCGCTGCGCGAATGAGCTCGATAGCCTGACGAGTATCGGTCGCCGGACCATAGCCGTGGCTTAAGCCCATGCAACCGAGCCCAAGCGCGGATACTTCGAGTCGGGATTTACCCAGATAACGTTTTTGCATTGAATGAATACCTCTTTTATCGGGACTTAAACATCAAGTTTGCGGCCCGTCAGCCATTCCACCATCGCCGGGTCGCGGTGAGAGAAGAAGGCGCTGGTTGCAGTGTCGAGGGCAGCAATCTGCAGCATATCTTCAGAGCTGAGTTCAAAATCGAGAATGTTGATGTTCTCTTCCATGCGTTCTTTGCGCACCGATTTCGCCAGCGAAACGATGCCTCGCTGGAAGATCCAACGCAGCACAACCTGACCCACGCTTTTGCCGTACTTCTGGCCAATCGCCGTTAACACGGGATGCTGGAACAGGCCATTTTTACCCTCAGCAAACGGTGCCCAGGCTTCCGGTTGAATGCCATGGCTTTGATTCCACGGAACAGCATGCAGCTGCTGGTTGAAGGGGTTTACTTCAATCTGGTTTACCGCAGGGGCCACTTTGTTAAAGGCGATAAGGTCGGCCAGTCGGTCTGGATGGAAGTTGCTGACGCCAATGGCGCGAATTTTGCCTGCCTGCTGCAGTTCTTCCATAGCACGCCATGCCCCATGGACATCGCCGTAAGGCTGGTGAATCAGATACAGGTCGACGTAATCAAGTTGCAGCCGATTCAGGGAGCGTTCGAACTGGGCTTTAGCGCCTTCGTAATTGGTATCCTGTAGCCACAGTTTGGTCGTTACAAAAAGTTCGTTACGCGCGATACCGCTCTGTTTCAGAGCGTTCCCGACCTGGGTTTCATTCTGGTAAGACGCGGCGGTATCGATCAGGCGGTATCCCGTATCGATCGCATCAATAACCGCTCTTTCGCATTCAGCAGCATCCGTCATCTGGAAGACACCAAAGCCCAGCAGGGGCATTTCAATACCGTTGTTCAGTTTTACAGTTTGCATGACGTTATCCTTCAGCTGTTGTGTTGGAAAAGCATAACGCAAACTGATTTATTCGATTAGATGGGGTAATTAGCTAGGGTTTATTAGATGTGTTCATTAATCTTTAGGGAGGGCTGAAGATCGGCTTTGTGCCAATGGCAGACGTTGTTAAGCTCATGCAGTATGGATTCACGAAGAACATACGTTATTTTTTGTCCTGATTGACTCGGAATGAAAGCTCCTGATGGCTCTTTTTTCACTCGCTGTAGCGATCTGCAAGATAACCGGTTTCTCCCTTAAGCAGCACTGTGATTTTAAACAGCGCCTCGGCTACATCGACGGAACTAAATGTTTCTCGACTATTCTCTAAGGCAACTTGCGGCATTTACAAAAAAGAGCCGGGTTTTACCCGGCTCTTTTTAGCTGATTTCAAAATCTTTTAATTCCCCACCTTCAGCAATCAGATTTGAGATCCGCTTCGGCATTCGCCCCTGACCTGACCATGTTTTTGACTCTCCAGTTTCGTTAGTATATCGATACTTCGCGGGGCGGGGGGAGCGCGTCCTTTTAGCCTTACCCGGAGAGCCAATAGCAGCTAAAAGTTCGGAGGGGTCGATACCCTCATCAAGCATCATCTGACGAAGTGTTTCCAGTTTATCGCGGCGCTGACTTTCATTTGCAAGACGTAATGTCTCTTCTTCTCGTCGTTCTATAAGAATAATTTTAAACTTTTCCAGAACATCTTCCAGTACATCTAATGACATTTCACGAGTCTGAGAACGTAAGGTACGGATATTGTTTAACTGTGTTAGAGCATCTGACATAAAGAGACCTTTTAAAGTTTTTTCGTTGTTCAGCAAATACCAATGTCGACGGTTGCTCATCGACCCGATTTTTCTTACTGAGCATTTTAATGCGATTGGGACATATTGTTATTAACGAGGTTTAGACTACTTATATAAATCTCTTGTCGCAAGAAAAAATTAAGAAGAATGTGTAAGAACTAAATTACAACTCCTACGAAATGTCCATGCGTTTTTGAAGGTACTTAAAACTATGATGCCAGGAGTCATCCGGAGAGCCTTTTTATATCCTCATAACTTATTGCTTCAGTCACACCTGATGAGATTTAAAATGAGGAGAGACAGCGCCGCCACTTAGCAAGGTTTTTCACAAATGGCAAGATGGCACGCAGGGGAGAGACACCTGCATTTTGTCAGAAGGTAGCGAATTACTCTCTCTTTATAGAGGTGTTTCTAAAAAAGTGTAATGTAAAAAAAAAGCCTGCTGTTAGCAGGCCATAAATGTTTTCAACTCATTTTTGTTCGATTCTGATAAATAGGGTAAGCATGCAATTAAACGTGGAGCAGAGAGCATGACAAAAATGCTATAAATATTTCCTGGCCGCATCAAGTATCTCCTGTGACGTTAACTCCCTGTCAGTAGCCACGTAAACAATACCATGATCGCCAGTTAAGGAAGGAAAACCTGCAGACATAATCCGAAGATGTGTTTCTTCACCGTTTGGATATTCCTGCCTGATAGAGGATATACCTTCCAGAACGGTCATGACTTTACAGGATTCAGCATTAAAGAAAACAAGGACTTTAATCATATTCTATTACCCTGTTCTCTCGTGGATATTAACTGGCAGATGCCATTAAGGTCAAAGCCATTACGCACTTCTTATTTAACATGTGGTTAGTTTGTGCTTTTAGACTTTTTATGCAGTAGTACTGCACTTCATCACATCGGTTAGCATACTCATAATTTTGAAAAATATGCTGATCAGATATTATGAATAAACGACTTTCATCTGATTTAAGTTATGGATCTGTCTACTCAGGAATAATCCTTTATAGTTATCGCAGACCCACAATGATTATTTATCGCAAAGTGTTACGTTTGCAGCAGCAGGACCCTTGTCTCCGCGGTGAATGGCGAATTCAACTTTCTGACCTTCAAATAAAGTTTTAAAGTTGTCGCCATCAAGTGCAGACAAATGGACAAAGATATCTTTGCTGCCATCAAGAGGAGAGATGAAGCCAAAACCTTTGTCTTCGTTAAACCATTTAACCAGGCCCATAATTCTAGAGGTCATACTGACTCCGTTATACATGATTGTATTGATAGTAAACGTATAGGATTAAACATATGGACTCAAAAGAGGGGATATCAACGATAGCGCCTGGTAATGAGAACTGCCCGGAAAATTTCTAACTTTCATTAGTACATCGAACTGATGGGATTCATTAAGGCACAGGGAATCGATATAAGCAAATTATCTTTTAGCCGTCCAGAGGTCCTGTAGGGAAAATAAAAGTGGCTGAATGCCATTTTCAATGTATAGTCTTTACGTGTTTTCAATAAGGAATTGACTTGTCCCATAAAATGACAGGAATTGTCAAAAGCTTTGATATTCTTAGTGGTAAAGGCCTCATCATCCCATCTGATGGACGAAAAGACGTTCTGCTTCACATTTCAGCCGTTAACTCTCGCGAATCAGAATTACTCATCCCTGGAAGCCGCATAGAGTTTTGCCGGATAAACGGTCTCAGGGGGCCTGTGGCTGCGAACATTTATCTTTCCTGATTTTCAGTGTGTCAAAATAGATAGATTAAAACTTAACCACATGTGGTACGGTGAAGCTCATTCATTGAAAGGTTAATGGTTATGTCTGTTATCAATTACGCAATGAAATTCTTCAGCAGTGCGTCTACTGCCACTGCTGCCTGTCCTGTTTGTGGCTTAAAATCAGTACAACCGTTGTCAAAAATCCGGCTCAACCAGACCATGCTTTGCCCCGGATGTAAGGCTCTGTTTATCTCCCGACGCTAGCTCGACCAAAACCGCAGAACAGAGCTCATGTCCTATACTTATGTTAGATTCCGGCAGCTGTTAAATCCCTGATGCCTGACGCCCATCCTGAGAGAACGTTTCTGAACTGATTTCGCAACTGCTCCTGCGCGCTAACGTCGCATCAGAGCAATGCTATGAAAATGATCCCCAGAGCGTGGTTTAACCGCTCCCGTATTCTGATGAATGCTGCCGAAAACATAACGTTTTCGGCGAACAATCCTGCCGGTGAAAGCTCGCCGCGGTCAGAACTCTTTTCGACCGTCCAGATGGAACGCTACGGCCAGAAGCTGGCGCGGACTCATAAAGTATCACCGGATAGGCATCCTTATTATCTTCTGAAACGGCTTGGCGACAATGAGGCCGTCATTACCCAAAACTGCTATGAGCTTAACGCGGGTAAAAAGACCAGTATCATGCCCGCCGGTGAATGGCTGCTGGACAATTATTATCTGATTGAGGAACAAATCCGCACTGTCCGCCAGCATCTGCCGAAAAGCTTTGGCAAAGGTCTTCCGTCGCTTGTATCGCCGCTGAATTGCCCACGAATTTATCATATTGCATCAGAGGCCATTGCTCACGGCGATGGCCGCTGGGATGCCGCCAGCCTGACCAGCTATCTCACTGCCTATCAACAGGTGACGCCGCTGACGCTGGGTGAAGTCTGGGCGTTACCGGGAATGCTGCGCCTTGCGCTGATTGAAAATCTTCGTCGTATCAGTATGGAAGTGATAAAAGCGCAGCAGGACAGAAACCTTGCTGATACGTGGATAACAAGGATTGTCGAATGCGCAGAGAGTGCGCCTGGTGATTTAATCATGGTGGTTGCCGATATGGCGCGCTCCCGACCTCCGTTAACCAGTGCGTTTGTCGCAGAGCTGGTGCGGCGCCTGCAGGGGCATGGCAACGCGCTGTCGTTACCTCTGACCTGGGTTGATCAGTGCCTTCGGGAACAGGGGATCACCACTGACGTTCTCATACATAGTTTCAATCAGCAGCTTGCCGCCAGCCAGCTGTCCGTCAGTAACAGCATCGCGGGCCTGCGTTTATTGAGTGAAACGGACTGGGCTGATTTCGCCGAAACGATAAGCGTTGTCGAACAGGCATTACGCAATGATCCTGCCGGCATCTATCCCCGGATGCACTTCAATACCCGGGATCATTACCGGCACGTAGTTGAGGTTCTAGCCAGGGACAGCGGTCTCAGCGAGCCTGAGGTTGCTGAGAAGGTGCTGGCGCTTTCAGAGGAAAAAGCGCCCGATACACCGGAACATCATGTTGGTTATTATCTTGCGGGCGAAGGTCGACAGGCGCTGGATATTCATCTCCTGGCAGACGCCTCAAGGCTCATACGCTTGCGGCACAGTTTCAACAGAATAACCCTGCTGTCATGGCTTGGAAGCCTGGCGTTGCTGACAACCGCAGCGACCGCAGCAATATTGCACGAAACCGCCATGCAGGGCGCAGACTGGCTATTGATCGCGGTGATATTACCTCTGATTATCGCATTAACTCAGTTAATGAGCGATTTGCTCAGTGATGCAACCACCCGTTTTCGCGTTCCTCGACCCTTACCGGGGATGGATTTTTCAGCCGGTATTCCCGCTGACAGTGCCACCATGTTAGTCATTCCCTGCATGTTGACCAGCCACGAAAGTTTCAGCCAGCTCCTCACCAGTCTTGAAGTCTGCTGGTTGGGGAATGAAAACGAAAATCTCAGGTTCGCGCTGCTCACTGATTTTGCTGATTCTGAAAATGAACCCTCGCCGGAAAGTCACGCGCTGCTCAGACAGGCTATCGCCGATACGCAGGCGCTTAATCGCCGCTACCCCTCCGGCCGACCACGTTTTTATCTGTTACATCGCCAGCCTGAATGGAACCCCTCGGAAGGAGCGTGGATGGGCTATGAACGCAAGCGGGGAAAACTGGCGTTACTGAACAGCTGGTTGCGCCATCCCGGAACGCAATTCGTCAGCGTTGCAGAGATGCCTGCCCACCTTTTACCGGGTCACATAAAATACGTCATTACCCTGGACAGCGATACGGTGCTCCCGCGCGATACGGCACACAAACTCGTCGCGACGATGGCGCATCCGCTGAATACGCCTGAGTATGATCCGGTACGCCAGAGGGTTGTCAAAGGATTCGGTATTTTACAGCCCGGTCTTGCGGAGGAGATACCACGCAACGGTCAGGGGCGTTACGCAGCCCTGCGCAGCAGCGTACCGGGCAATAACCCTTATTCGATGATGTCTTCGGATATTTATCAGGATCTCTTTGGGGAAGGCTCGTTTGTGGGCAAAGGGATTTACGATGTTGATATTTTTATGCAGGCCACTACCAACATCTGCCCGGAAAATCTGGTACTCAGCCACGATCTGCTTGAAGGATGCTATGCACGTTCGGGTCTGCTGAGCGAGGTGTTACTGTACGAACAGTACCCTAATAATTATCTGTCGGATGTTGCACGACGTTCACGCTGGATCCGGGGTGACTGGCAACTGCTTAACTGGCTAAAACCACGCGTCAGAAAAGCCGATGGAACCCGGGTCAGGAATCCGCTGACCGCGCTTTCTTACTGGAAATTACTCGATAATCTACGTCGCAGTCTGGTCGCCCCCTCCTTACTGATATTGCTGTTCTTCGCTCTGCTTTGGGTACCCAACCCGGTTTACTGGCTGGGCATACTGTTGCTGATATGGCTGTTGCCAGCCATCCTCTGCATCAGCCACGACCTTCTACATAAACCTCTGCGTCGCCGCGTGAAGCCGCATCTGTTAATGGTGGGGGCGGGCGCGCTAAAGCGTCTGTCAGGTATCAGCCTTGATTTTGCGATACTGCCGCACGAAGCCGGATATTCGCTGAAAGCGATCGCCGTGACGCTATGGCGACTGGGGATAAGCAGGCGTCACCTCAGCCAGTGGGTCAGCCACAGCCAGGACAGCAGTCAGGCCAGACCCACTGTTGCACGTTTTTATCAGGCGATGTGGCTGAACGTTGCCGGTGGCGTGGCGCTGACAATACTGACCGGACAATTTGCCCCCCAGCTGCTGGGGATTGCGTTACCGATCGGTTTGGTATGGTGTGTGGCACCGCTGCTGATGAGCTGGCTGAGTCGCCAGCCCGTGCGTAAGGTTTTTTCGCCTAATCAGGAACAAAAACAGCTGTTACGCCAGACAAGCCGTGAAATCTGGGCTTTTTTTGAAACATTTGCCACAGCAAAAGAGAACTGGCTTCCGCCTGATAATTATCAGGAAATACCACAACCGACGGTGGCACACCGAACTTCTCCTACCAATATTGGTCTTTCACTTATGGCTAACCTGACGGCATGGGACTTTGGCTACCTGCCCGGCGGAGAGGCGCTCCGGCGCGTGTCGCTCACGCTCGACACGATGGATAAAATGGAGCACTACCGGGGCCATCTCTACAACTGGTATGACACCCGTACGCTGGCCCCCCTAAGTCCACGCTATATCTCCAGCGTCGACAGCGGCAATATGGCCGGGCATTTATTGACCCTGCGTGCAGGCCTGTCCGCCATGCGTCATCAGCCTGTTTTAAGCAACCAACAGATACTGGCAGGACTGAACGATACGCTGGATATTCTGGAAAAACAGTGGGGTAAGAACCCACCTGACAGCCTGAGACTGCTGCGCAAGCATTGCCTGAACGCGGTGTCGCTCTCTCCGCAGGCGCTTTTCAGCGAACTGAAAAGCATGTGCAACCAGTGCAACCATCTGACCAGCGCATGTCATCAGGGATCTCCTCTTCAGATGCGCTGGGCTGGACATCTGGAGCATCAACTGGTTCAGCTTTGCCATGAGTGGTCTCTGTTGCTTGGCTGGTTGCCTGCATCCTGGAATGAACAGACGCTGCCGACGCTGAGCGAGCTTGCCCGTCCGACATTAACCGGTACAGGAACGCCTCCGGCGTCAGTGGCGGAGCAGGCCCGAATGCGACTCAATATTATCACCGAGCTGGAACAGCGGCTGGATGAGCATGCCCGGATGGATTTCGCCTTTCTGTACAGTGAAGCAACCAGTCTGCTCAGCGTCGGTTATAACTGTGACACCAATATGCCTGACAAAAGCCACTACGATCTCCTGCCGTCTGAAATCCGCCTGACCAGTTTTCTTGCCATTGCGACTAATCAGCTGCCTCTTAAAAGCTGGTACGCGCTGGGTCGATTGTTTACCACGATTGATAATGAAACTGCCCTGATGTCATGGAGCGGATCCATGTTTGAATATCTGATGCCGAATCTGGTGATGCCCACCTGGCCCGGCAGCCTGCTCGATGAAATGAGTCAGTCGGCGGTTATGCGCCAGATTCACTGGGGGAAAGAACGCGGGGTACCATGGGGTGTTTCAGAGTCTGGCTATCATGCTTTTGATGTTCAGCATAATTATCAGTATCAGGCATTTGGCGTACCGGGGCTCGGTCTACGCAGGGGACTTGCCGATGACATGGTTGTTGCTCCTTACGCCACGCTGCTGGCGCTGATGGTTTCCCCACAGAGAGCCTGTGAGAACCTGTTCAGGCTGCAAAAAAATGGTGCACGCGGAGAATACGGTTTTTATGAAGCGCTGGACTATACCCCCTCACGTCTTGCAACCGGTCAGCTCTATGCGGTGGTACAGTCCTGGATGGCGCATCACCAGGGTATGGCATTTCAGGCGCTGGCTCATGTGCTGCTTGACGCCCCCATGACTGAACGCTTTATGTCCAGCACGGTATTCCGGTCAGCGAGTCTGCTGTTACAGGAGCGCGTGCCGGATGCGGTCGATCTGTACAGTCCGCGCCGTCATTTTGAATCTCATGAGGGCATGGTCAAACCCGTTCGCTATGAACCCCGTATTTTCTATAGCGTGGATACCCCCTCCCCGGATATTCAACTCCTGTCCAACGGCCATTATCATCTGATGTTGACCGCGGGCGGCGGTGGTTACAGTCGCTGGAATGATATTGCACTAACGCGCTGGCGCAGTGATACCACCCGTGATAACTGGGGAGCATTCTGCTACATCCGCGATACCCAGACGGGAGATGTGTGGAGCAATACCTGGCAACCAACAGGCTACACCAGCGGACAAGACGAGGAAGTGTTGTTCACCGATGCGGGGGCAGAATTCAGACGCAGCTTAGGGGGACTCAGCGTCAAAACTCAGGTGGTGATCTCTCCGGAGGATGATGTTGAATTGCGACGGCTCACACTGATTCATCGTGGTCGTAAGCCTCGCTCTCTGGAGCTGACAACCTATGCTGAAGTGGTACTGGCACCTGATGCCAGCGATCTGGCACACCCGGCATTCAGCAATTTGTTTATTCAGACTGAGCTGGCTCCTGAGCGTGACGCTATTCTTTGCCACCGGCGCCCGCGCTCACCGGATGAACCGGGCCCTTGCCTGTTTCACATGATGGTGGTGCACGGCGATAACCGACATAACGTGTCGTTTGAAACGGACAGGGCAAGGTTTATTGGACGTGGCAGAAACCCTGCGAATGCACAGGCAATAGAGACGGGAGGGATGCTAGGCAACACGTCGGGCTCGGTGCTGGATCCGATACTGGCAATTCGCAACGCCATCATTCTGCAGCCAGGGCAGCCGGTTACGATTGATATCATTTATGGCATCAGCGAGACCCGTCAGCAGAGCCTGGCGTTGCTGGAGAAATATCGCGATTACCCTATTGCCGATCGCGTCTTTGAACTGGCCTGGTCTCACAGTCTGGTGGTATTGCGCCAGATGAACGCCAGTGAAGATGATGCCACGTTGTTCAATAGTCTCGCCAGCGCTGTGCTTTACCCTGTCCAGGAGCTGCGCGCCGAAGGCCAGGCGATAGGCCGCAACCGGCGTGGCCAGTCCGGACTGTGGGGCTGGGCAATTTCAGGGGATCTGCCGATAGTGCTGCTGAGTATAACCAGCGAGGAAAGTATCACCTCAGTGACCACACTGATTCAGGCACACCGTTACTGGAGACAGAAAGGGCTGGATGTTGATTTGGTTATCCTGAATAACAGCCCCGGCGGCTACCAGCAGGGATTACAAAATCAGATTATGGAGTTAATTTATGCCGGGTCTGAAGCCAGTCTGCTGGATAAAAAGGGCGGGCTTTTTGTCCGGAACGGTGAGCATCTCTCCGCTGAGGATAAGTTGCTTTTGATGAGCGTGGCCTGTCTTTATCTTGATGACCGCGCAGGGGGTATTAATGAGCAGCTTAACCAGCGTATTCATACCCTGAAATCGCCGGCAAGGGCATTCATTCCGCGTGCTGTGCGCGAGCGTAATCAACATACGGACTGGAGCCCTGATACCAGTCAGTTATGCCATTTCAATGGGTACGGTGGATTTTCTCAGGATGGGCGGGAGTATCAGATCGTCCTTCGGGAAAATGCGCTTACACCGGCTCCCTGGTCGAACATACTGGCAAATTCTCGTTTTGGCAGTGTGATCTCAGAGGCAGGGCAGGCCTATACCTGGTATGAGAATGCCCATGAATACCGGTTGACGCCGTGGGAGAACGATCCGGTGAGCGATCGCAGCGGCGAGGCATTTTACCTGCGCGATGAAGAGAGCGGGGAGTGCTGGTCGCCGACGGCTTTACCTGTTCGCGGACACGGTGACTACCTGACCCGCCATGGTTTTGGCTACAGCGTATTTGCCCATCGTGAGAGTGGTATAGACAGCGAGTTGACGGTCCTGGTTGCTGAGGAAGATCCGGTTAAACTGGTGCTCCTGACGCTCAGTAACTCCTCGGGACGGACACGTCAACTTTCCGTAACAGGCTATGTAGAGTGGACGCTCGGAGAAACACGAACGCGCTCAGCCCCTCACATTGTGACACATGTGGCCAGAACGCCCGGTGGCTGCGGGGTGCTTGCGAATAACTTTTATGGTGATAATGGTGGCGGCCGAACTGCATTTTTTGCCGTCAGCGGTAATGACTGTTCTCTGACAGGGGATCGCCGGGAGTTTATTGGCCGTAATGGTTCCCTTCACGCCCCTTCGGCCATGAAACTGCAAAAGCTTTCTGGTAAGACGGGGGCCGGTCTGGATCCCTGCGGAGCGGTGCAATCGGCGGTTACATTAATTGACGGGGACCAGAGGACGTTTATTTTTATCCTCGGCGCAGAGGAGAATGATGTTTGTGCTCAGGAGACGCTGGCCCGCTACATGAACGAGGATACGGTCCGCCAGGAGCTGAACCGGATTCATAATCACTGGCACAATGTTCTCGATAAAATCGTAGTTAATACCCCCGACACGTCCGTAAATTTACTGGTTAATGGTTGGCTGCTTTATCAGACGGTCGCCTGCCGTCTTATGGCCCGGAGTGGCTACTATCAGTCTGGCGGTGCATTTGGTTTTCGCGATCAGCTGCAGGATACGCTGGCTCTGAGCCACGCTGCTCCGAACCGGATGCGTGAACAGATAATACTCTGTGCATCACGGCAGTTTATCGAGGGGGATGTGCAGCACTGGTGGCACCCGCCACACGGCAACGGTGTGCGTACCCGCTGTTCCGATGACTATCTTTGGCTGCCGCTTGCTGTTTGCCACTATGTTGAAACGACGGGGGATATGGATGCACTGGAAATACGCATTCCTTATCTGGAGGGACGCTCGCTTCAGCCTGGTGAAGAGTCTGTCTATGACACGCCGGTCATCAGCGGCACCGAAGAGACACTCTGGTTACACTGCGTCAAAGCTATTCACTATGGACTTCGCTTCGGGGAGCATGGCCTGCCGCTGATGGGGGCTGGTGACTGGAATGACGGGATGAACCGGGTGGGCATCGAAGGCAAAGGTGAAAGCGTCTGGCTGGGCTTCTTCCTGTACGACATTTTGCAGCGGTTTGCAGCGCTGGCGGAGCGCAGGCTGGATGAAAGCGTCGCCGCGATGTGCCGTTCACAGGCTCTGCGCCTGCAAAGTAATCTCGAAGCCCACGCCTGGGATGGGGAATGGTACCGGCGCGGGTATTTTGACGATGGTACTCCCCTGGGTTCGAAAACCTCACAGGACTGCCGGATTGATGCGATTGCGCAGAGCTGGTCTGTATTGTCCGGCGCCGCGACCCCGGGACGGTGCGCAAAGGCCATGCAGGCGCTGGATAAGCACCTTGTGGATAACGAAGGAGGGCTGATCAAACTGTTAACGCCTCCTTTCGACGGACACGGTCCAAATCCGGGCTACATACAGGGGTACCTGCCCGGCGTGCGGGAAAACGGAGGGCAGTATACGCATGGCGCCATCTGGGCAGTGATGGCCTTTGCCCGAATGGGGAATGCCGAACGAGCCTGGCAACTCTGGTCAATGCTCAGCCCTATAAATCATACCCTGAATGCGGACTCTGTCGGGATTTATAAAGCTGAGCCTTATGTCATGAGTGCTGATGTCTACAGCGTCGCTCCCCATACCGGACGTGCAGGGTGGAGCTGGTATACCGGTTCCGCAGGCTGGGCCTGGCGTTTACTTACCGAGGAGTTACTGGGTATAAAACGTTCCGGCACTGACTTTAGTGTTCATGCCAGGTTACCGGATGAGTGGTCGTCTTTTTCTATGGCCTATCAATATGGTGAAAGCCATTATCAGATTAGTGTTTCACGCGGCGATGCAGAATATTGCGTGACGCTGGATGGTGTTCTCCTCCCTGATGACAGAATACCGCTGAAGGATGATGGACAAAACCATACGGTTGAGATCATTCAGAACTGACACTGATCCCGGAGGTGCATTAACGTCTGCCGTTAATGCGCTGATTATCCCTGAGAACATCAATCGCAGTCTGCATGGCGATTTTGTCATCCCGCCTTTTTTGTTTGTCCTGCATGACCTGAAGGTATTCCAGCAAGGTGCGTTAATTAATCGGCCGGCCCTGTTTACCTACAGCCAGCACGGCTTCGCCAAGAATAATTTTCACAGGCGGTAGTTGTGCCGGATACCAGTCAAGGGTGTCTTCTGATTTCATCTTAAATTTCTCACGGAAGGGTAGTGTATCATAAATAAGATGTTCAATTTTCAATATCTGATATCCTGATTCAGACACAACTTAACATAACTTATGCCAGTTATTTTTCTATTAAAGCGTATAATAATCACTCTATTCCTCAGAGAATTATTTATGTCTTATACAAATGGGCTCAGGTATTTTAAAGAAAGACCGGTTCATGTTGCCTGCCCGGTATGCGCACACAGAGCCGATCAGAAAGCAGGTAAACTAAGAAAAGATGCGGTTCTTGAGTGCCCTGCCTGCGGACTGTTGTTCAGGCCTTCAGAATGCTGGTGTATCGGCGGCTGATCAGCTTCTGCCACTTAACGACAGTGATGTCGGGAAATGACAACATTTCTCCTGTACTGCAGTTGTCGAGGGTATGATAATGAAATCTAAAAAATCTGTTTTTATTGAAGGGCATATCCTGTCGAACAGCTGTCACGGCCAGGCTGGCCAACCTTTCTGTATTCACCGGGTCAGGTTTAGTAATGGTAAATATGCGATTATCCGGGTGGCTTCAGGGATATGTTTCAAACCAGGAGAAAGTATTCAACGAAACGATTGCGAGTGGTTTTATAAACTTACCAAAATTCGGCTTCTTTCTTTTGAGTACCTTGATGATGATGAATCAAGAAGACAATTTCTTGAGTATCAATGATAAAACCATGGATTTATAAAAGAATAAATTTGCTGGCTTACAATTCATCCTGGCTCTTTAAATCCTTTAACAGGCATTTCAAAATTATTTCCTCTGAATTTAGATGGGTTTAAATTGTCTAAAACAAAATGTATCGCTAAAGACGAATTGCCTCATTGTTTTCCTTTTGCGTTATAACCTTCATTAGCATTAAGGAAATTTATGGCACAGACGTTTACTCATAATTTACTTCATCCTCGCCACTGGCTTACCTGGTCTGGTTTGGGTCTGCTGTGGCTTCTCGTTCAGCTTCCTTACCCGGTTTTACATATTCTGGGTTCTGGCCTTGGAAAAATATCCAGACCCTTTCTGAAACGTCGGGAAGGAATTGCGATTAGAAATATCGAACTGTGCTTCCCCGAGATGACACCGTTTGCCCGGAGCCAGATGGTTAATAAAAACTTTGTTTCTCTTGGGCTGGGACTGATGGAAACAGGAATGGCCTGGTTCTGGAGCGATGCGAGAGTCAAAAAATGGTTTGATGTTGAAGGGCTTGAAAACCTGACCGGCGCGACAAGAGGAGTAATGGTTGTCGGGATTCATTTTATGTCCCTTGAGTTGTGTGGAAGGGTAATGGGGTTATGTCATCCTATGATGGCAACGTATCGCCCACACAATGATCCATTAATGGAATGGGTACAGACAAAAGGGCGTATGCGTTCAAATAAAGCTATGATTAATCGCCGTAATTTATCTGGTTTTGTTCATGCGCTAAAAGCTGGTGAAGCCGTTTGGTTTGCACCAGACCAAGATTATGGGTCTAAAGGAAGCGTTTTTGCACCTTTTTTCTCGGTAAAAAAAGCAGCAACGACGAACGGAACGTATGTTCTTTCAAAACTCGCTGGTGCGCCCTTGATCACACTTAGCATGATTCGACGTAGCGATAAAAAAGGTTATCACATGTATATCAGCAAGCCGTTGTCAGGCTATCCAGGGGAAGACAAGGTCGCCGCAGCGGCTTATATGAACAAGATCATCGAGCGTGAAATTCTCCGTGCTCCTGAGCAATACCTGTGGATGCATCGCAGGTTCAAAACGCGTCCTGAAGGCGAAGTCTCTTTATACAAATGAACAACTCTACTTGTCACGAGCCAGAGTCTATCTTTCTTGCCACTGCGTATTTGTAAAAAATGCGATAAGGAATTTTCGATCGGATTCATGCTAACGATGGGTTGACTGACAGCCAAGGTTAATCAATTAAACCGGTTCGGATTTGAAGGTCCGTTTTTCGCTCATAGCTGCCCGTCATGCCAGCTCAAAAAACAGGCTTAACTTAGGACATTTTCCGTTTTCCAAGCGGACCTCTAAGATAACGACCTGAAACCGCCTGCTAATTGCAGCGGGTTTGAATCGTCCGCTCCCCATTCTCATCCACATGTTCTCGTTATTCTCTGAATAGCGTCTGTTCCGGCTGCTCTGAATCTCGCCCCGTCCATATAAAGAGATGCTGATAATGTCCATAGTAAGTCTTAAAAGATCATCTAAGAAAACTGTAGTGGATCGGTAATTCAGGACACCTCGAAATCCTGTTAATTTTAAAACAGTTAAAATGATGTGATGCATGATTAAAACTCGTCGGACTAAACGCACCTTTTCCCCGGAGTTCAAGCTCGAAGCTGTCGAGCAGATTGTTAAATACCAGCGAGATGTACGGGAAGTCGCGCAGGCAGTCGAACTCAACCCTGATCATCTGCGCAAATGGATACGGCTATATAAGCAGGAAATTCAGGGAATTGAGCCAGCTGGCAATGCTATCACACCTGAACAACGCGAAATTCAGCAGCTTAAAGCACAGATAAAGCGTTTTGAGATGGAAAAAGAAATACTAAAGCAGGCTGCCGTGCTGATGAGCGAAATTCCCGGGAAATTATCGCGCTAATCACACGGCTGAAAGCAAAGCGGCCAGTACGGAGTCTTTGCTGTTTATGGGGTGTTCACCATAGCGTTTATTACGCGCAGGTGAAGCGTTCTGTTGATGTGCAAAGAATTGAATTGCGAAGCCAGATGAGAGCTTTCCATGCTCTCAGTCGTGGCGCTGCCGGTAGCCGGGCCATCAGCCAGATGCTGCGCCAGAGCGGCGTTGATTCCGGGCGGTGGCTGGCGCGACGACTGATGCAGGAATGTGGACTGGCAAGTTGTCAATCCGTTAAACATCGCTACCGGATGAACGAAGACAACAGTCCGGCATTACCGAACTTATTGAACCGGCAATTTAACCCTGTTGCACCGAACCGCGCCTGGTGCGGCGACATCAGTTTTATCCGTCTGCAGGACAGATGGTGCTATCTCGCACTTGTCGTTGATTTATATTCACGCCGGATTATCGGTTCAGCCCTCTCATTAACCGCTGACGCGGATTTGGTATGCAAGGCTTTGCGTAATACTCTGGAAACACGACCGCATAATGGCCGACTGTTGTTTCATTCAGATCAAGGAGCTCAGTATAAAAGCAATAAATACAGAAGGTTACTCTGGCATTATGGGGTAATGCAAAGCATGAGTCGCAGAGGGAATTGCCTGGATAACTCGCCGATGGAAAGAGTCTTTCGTAGCCTTAAAAGTGAATGGCTTCCGAAAGGCGGTTATGGTGATTTTAGCCATGCGGTACGCGATATAAACCAGTGGATAAATGGTTATTACAACGCTTATCACCCCCACACGAACAATGGTGGTTTACCGCCTTGCTTACATGAAGAAAAGTGGAAACAGGTTATTCCTGTGTCCTGATTTTGTGATCCACTACACTTTCTGCCTGAGAGTCAAAATCAGACGTTTCTAATTTTTATTTGATTAACCTTTTTTACTGTCTGGTATATCATTCTTCAGGTGAAGACTGTTATTAACTATATAAAATTGTGTAGAGCGGTTGAAATGTCTGCCGGGCTTGCCCGGCTTTTTTTTATTCATCTTACGTCACTAGAAATATTTATTTGGGCATAGTGAGTGTTTCATGCTTCTCCTTTTTATTCTGCTTCTTTTGATCCTGATCCTATTGCTCCTTCTGCCCATGCTGATGCCGATGCGCTAACATACGACTCCAGAAGAATAACTGACGACACTATAATTTGGCCGAGATCTTAAAAATGCAGGGAACAAAACGGATCAATTTTCAGCATTGTTGCATTTAAGAGTCAATTAAAATCATGGATATGTAAATGTAACAGTTGCTGTGGCATTAATCGTTCCTGGACTTATATCACCTCTGGATACTGCATTGGCAATAAAGTTGAAGGTGTATTCTTGATTGACAATAGTACCACTTAATACCTGTCCTGGTCCGGCATCTTTATTTTCGCTGAGTAACTCAATTGCAACATTCTTAGCTGTACCTGTGTTTTTAAATGACTTTGTGGGGTTGATAGCATCAGCAATACCACTTATGGTTGCATTAACCTTGCTTTGAGTTACGGGGCAAGATATTAGCTTCATCGAAAAGGCTTTACTTGCAATTATTCCCGGCACATTATCTCTTGGCATATTGAATTTACCAAAATTAACACTTATATTCTGTGAATTAATATCAATTTTACATGGCGTCTCCATTATATTTCCGTAGATATCCATGTACGTAGAATCTGCAAGTGCAATCCCCGAGCACATCAAATAAAAAATCAACATAAAAACTTTCTTAGCCTCAAGTAAAAGGCTGCATTTAATAGAGTAAAATTTAAACACAATTTTTCCTTAACCAAATTACTGATATGTAAACGTTACTGATAAAGAAGCATTCGCTTTTCCAGGAGTAACTCGGTCACTGGAAGTCAACTGCTTGTATCTTGCATAAATAGGAATGGTGCCGGTGGGAGTATTTATGAGAATACCGCTCGCATTTGGCGAGATACATTTAGTATCGAAGCATACTTCAACACCTATACCCTGTGCCACACCATCCTGCCCTTGACCATTAAGCCCATAATAGCTACGATTATATATGTTATAACTTCCTGACGTAGATAAATAAACCTTTGTGGCAGGAGCGCAGCTGATACTAATTCTGTTACTTGCTGTACTCGAGTTTATACCCTGCGTGGTAAAAACACTTTTTGATATATTGCCTATCGTAATGCTCGTACTAGTTGTAAAAAGAGTGCACCCAACAGATGTAATGTTTGCCGATGAGGATAAATAAACAGTATAGTTATTATTTTGCGGTGTCCTATCACCGTATGCTGCCCCAATAGTTAACGAATTAAGGCTGCCAGAAGAAATATCCCCAATTTTTATTAAGCTAACTACTACTGGATTTTTATCTAGAACAGCATAGTCACTAGTGGTAACAGAGAAAGATTGATCTGGTGAATTTAAGTATCCATTAGCTAGACCATTAGTAATTCTAATCCCAACCCCCGGAACGTTTGTTCTATAAACGTTAGCAATAGATGATTGTGAGGTAAATCCTCTTATACCTACAGCATAGTAAAGACCTTCACCAGCCTGCCAGTTACAGCTAAAGACTTTTTTATTTGTTGGCTGGATAGTTACCGAGGCGATAGTTCCACCCACGGACAAACCTATAGGAACATTTATTGTGCCTGAAAATTGTGCAACTTTAGATACGTACTCCACTGCTTTGCATGCCATAACTTCTCTTGTTACACAAAGTAAAAGAAGAGAGAATAAAAAATTAAAAAAGAATTTCATTTTGTTCTACCTTTAAAGACACTTTAGAGTAAGGTTTTTGATAGAAAGACTATCATTTTCGTCTAGCATATAATCAGTCTTGCACTGTTTGTCTAGTGATGCTCCCCACTTAGCATGCAGGGTAGAACCTCTGGAAAGTCCAGTAACAAATACCTGACCGTCGTCTCCTACAATGAAGCTTTTTTTATAGTTATTGACACTCAGTACTGCACCAAATGGAACACTTTTACCCGATCTAGTGATTAATTTTATCAAAGCCCTATCACCTATCTCTGGTGCATATGTTGCACGAACTATTGCCCCTCGAGTCGGTACGACCGTAACCGAAGTTAAATCGAACTCAACATTTTCCGGGAATGTGTCGGTTTTTAGTCCAATTATATTTTCTTTGTAAGACTGGATAGAAGGCACTACGGCATATCCACGCCAGTCGGTTAATACTCCTGGCTGGTTAGAAACACCAACATTTCGTGCTCCAGATGCTTTTATTAGAGCGTTTGTCTCCCCCAGAACCTGAGTCAGGGTTACACCATCAGAATGCGCGATGATACCGCCCTGAATACCATAATTTATACGATTTGTGTTTTTGTCATAATCGTATCCACTAGAAATCTCGCCGGAAGATCCTTTGTAACTAGCATTTAAGCTTCCATTATAATTTTCAGATGTTCCTGATAATCCTTGTTGAATACTCCAGTTAAGATTGTTGTCATCAAGGGCAGAACCGCTAATACCAATGTTGTGAGTAGTATCATTATTATTACTAGTTGCTGCACTATAACTGAGCCTTGTATTTTTAGAACTACCACCTAAAGGCATACTTATGTTCATTGATAAACTTTCATTCTTATCATGCATAGATGCATTTCCAGAATAGGCAATATTACTATTTTTACTGCGAGTATATATTAATCCATAGCTTATCGTGTTCCAGTTGTTATTGTATCCTATGCTACTGGATTGTAACGTTTTACCAGATTCCCAGTAATCCTCTCTTAATGCACTTATTGATAAAACACCGTAACTTTGGCCTAAGCTTTGGTTCATTGAAAGCTCGGCTCGGTTTCTCCTACGATCTCTGCTCATACCCGAGTGACCGGTTGCATCTAATATTTCTTGCATTCCATAATATCCACCTGTTGAATATCTATAGCCTGCAATGGCGAAGTTAGTACCAGTATTGGTGAAGTTTTTGTTATAACGCGAACGCCATGATTGACCCGTAGATTCAATGCCATCAGGTAAAGTTGACTTTGCCTGAGTTAGATCTACGGATATGGCACCAAAATCTCCCATGTTTTGACCTAATCCCGTCGAAAGCGCTGTATATTTAGCGGAGCTTTGTATCCCTCCATATGCAGTCATACCATGTGATAGGCCATAACTTAATGACAACTGACCTAGTGCCTTTTTTTGTACGGTCTTATCATAAGAACGATAATTTCCTGCTGTTACAGAATACTGTAATTGACCTTCTCTTTTTAGTACGGGAAGAGATGCAAATGGAACAATAAATTTTTGCTCACTTCCATCAGCTTCCTTTACAGTTACGAAGAGATCTCCGGCACCACCAGTGGGATACATATCATTTATTTCAAATGCTCCTGGGGATACCGACTGCTGATAAATTTGATAACCATTTTGTTTTATCGTGATCTGTGCATTTGTTCTAGCAATCCCACGAACTACTGGTGCATAGCCTCTTGTTGATTCAGGGAGCATATCTTCATCCGAACTTAGCTGGAGGCCACGAAATGATATGCTATCAAAAACATCTGAACTGGAAGAACTATCTCCAAAAACTAGTTGTGATTTAAGATTGACTATAGGTCGTTGCAAGTAAGTATATACACTTGTCAGTTTATTACTATCATTGCCCTTACTCCAAGTCATATAATTTCTCAAGCGCCAAGGTCCTATGTTAAGTCCAGGGCGTAAATTTCCAAAATAGCTGTCTTCATTATTATTTAAATTGCTTTTACTTCTTGATCCATACAAACTGTAATTTAAAATCGCGGCATTTATACCATTATCCCATTTATCCTGAGACACATAGCCACGGCTATTATTAACAATCGCTATCTGCGGTATACTCAAGTTCAAACGTTGACTGTCAAAATCAAACTCCACACTTGCATCTTGAATTGCGGACATGTTAACACAACTGTTAGTAGACGTGTTGAGCTGAGAATAGAGATCTGTTTTGACATTCCATTTTCTGAGTTGTTCAATGCTAATACAGGGAGTCAATTTAACTTTATTAGTCGAGTCTAAATATCCAAATTCTACATCACCGTGATCGACAACTTTTCCATTTAAAACGATATCTACATAATACGTACCAGGTATTTGGGAGCCGTTTTCAAACGTAGTTAGATCTGATTCATATTTCTCAGCGCCAATACCCTCAAGAAGCGCAGGGTTAAAATAGTCTCTTGCATAAGATTTGTAGTTAATAGAAATATACACTAGAGCTAAACATGTGATCCTGAAAATCTTCATACGTACATTCATTATCAAACTCTATATAATTAAATTTTCAGGATATGTTCACTGAAAACTATATTTTTGAAATGTGTTCTTTTCCTAACGCACCTGAATCGTTGATTAATTTATATTTAACCATTCCAGATGTGATGGGCTTTGAAAGCGGTAATGTTTTAGTTTTTCCCGGTAAAACATATAAAGCATCGTCTAATTGGTTATCATCTATTTTAATCTCGCCAATATTCATAACGTAGTTTGAGGTATTGGTTGCTATCAATTTATTGCCAGATATCGAAAATTTAAGACTTTCTGCATACTGCTCTGCATCTTCTTTGACTAAAGATTTCGGCCTATAAATTAACTTCATGCGTGTTTTAACAGCAATTTGAAGTGTGTTATCTGCCATTTCAGAAGCCGGTATTGATTTAACGTTTATCCAATATAGACTTTCTTTGTCTTGCGCTATAGAACCGGTCAATAAAATACGTTGAACGGTTTGTCTTCCACCGTCCAGTCGATAAAGAGGTGGTGTAATAATAAAGGGCGGAGAATCTGATTGCTCTTCATTCTTCTCAACCCATGATTGAATTAAATATGGTATTTTATCATTATTTTCTACAGTTAAAGAGGCTTCCTTTTTTGTTCCGTCATATATGACACGCGTGCCACCTATAACAACACCTGCTTTGGAAACCCCTATAACTGAAAGGTTGATCAAAATACAAAATATTACTTTACTGAACTTCATAAAACTGATTTCTCCAAAGAAGAAAAAGGGCCCTGCAAAGGCCCTTTGCAATTAATGATTACTTAGTTGTAAACAACTGAGAAATTCGCTACTGATGTTGCTGGACCAGCAGTAACGGTACTTGATGTAGCCTGATACTGAGCAAAGAAATTCAATACGTTATCCGAACCTTCACTCAGGGAATATCCTTTGCTGTCTTGGTTAAGCGCAAGATTGCTCATGTCTGAGTTCAGAAGTTTAATTGCTACACCTGTTGCTGCACCCGGAGTATTATCAAGTGCCAACAGAGACGAATCTGTAGGATCCTGAGTACCTTCAAAACGTACTTGTGCGCTAGATGAACCAGCTGGGCAGTCTTTCAGGGTAATGTTAAACTGCTTAGCTACTGATTTCTTCCCAACTTCACTGAGCTCGTTCTTGTTGTATTTACCTAAATCAACAGTCAGGTTTTGAGCGTTGCTATCAATTTCACATGCAGTTTCAAGAATTTCTCCAGTGAAATTGACAGTTCCTGAATCAGCAAAAGCGTTAGTCATAGTCAAAACGGTTCCAGCGGTGATAGCGATTGCAAAAATATTATGTTTCATTACTTATCCTTTATACAGGTGTTATTAAGTCTTAATGATTTAAGACTTAGGTTTTTCTCTGAAACTCAGAGGGGATTATCCAACATACAACGGCGAAACAGCTGAATCATCGATGTAGTAGCCAGCACCATAGACATTCTGAATGAATGAGTCAGGGATGCCGACATAAGAAAGTTTCTTTTTAAGGTCATTCATCGTTTGCCAAAGGCGTTGACTCGATGACGATAAATTAAAGCTATCCCACACGTAATTTAGTATCTCGCTTTTATCAATGACTTCTTTCTTTCTGTTTGCCAGTAAAAAATACAGAAGCCGTGATTGTGTATCACTTAGTGTGACAACCTTAAACGATATCGGCATGTCAGTACTTTCAAAGCTGTAATACACGATTTTTTTATTTGCAACATCATAAAGAATTTTACCGTTAAGCAGGTATCCATAAATACTTCTGTTCATAACCAAAACTCTATTGTTACTTCATTTTCCTTTCTGAATGTCCTACTTTTCAACGAGGCTCATTATAATTGGCAAAAAAATACTGTAAACCACCCGAAAAAACATAGGATTAAAGTTGTCCTCTGTTAATGGTGAGGTTATAGCTCTGCCTTACCAAGTAAATACGATAGAAAATACTACACCTGGCTTAAAGCACAAGATTAAAGCTTGCAAAAGTTATTCGTTAAAGAAGTAGCATAAAGCTCCTTAGTTTTTACTCAGGCAGTGTAAAAGTCCGCTATTGTGAGTAGTACTCTGAAGTGCATATTTCATCGCACCTTACTCAGTACTTTTCAATCTCGTGGAAATGCCGCTGCCATTCCTGCAAACAGCCTGTTCCCTGTCTGCCAGAAAAATATTACGACCGAATGGCCTGTTTTTGTAATGAATAAAACTACAATAAATCCATACTGAGATTAAGTTATAAATATCAATAGCATGCGTGGTATCATTCATATGATTTTCAGATTCCTAACGTGTTTTGTGGCTAACATCAGGTTTTTCTTTAACTCATTGATCTTTAATAGATAAAATCATGATCTTTTTTGCTGATAAACACTTATACTTTCAAATAGCGCATATAAAACACTTCATTTTTTCATCTAGGTGATTGATTTATGGATACAAAATACATAATTAACAGCAATGTGTTGTTCGTTGTTGCTGAAAATAAGTTAAAACCTCTTGGTGCCCGCGGCGCAGAGGTGGTGCTTAATATCCCTATGAGTCGTGTGCTTTTATTGCTGCTTGAAAATGCCGGGAATGTGATTGAACAGGATGTTTTACTCAATGAAGTCTGGGTAAGGCATGGACAAATGGTTACGTTAAATACGCTTTACCAGAATATCTCGTTACTAAGAAAGGCCCTTAAAAAAGCTGGCCTGCATCTTCCAGTTATTAGAACGCACTCAAAGATTGGTTTTTCCGTACGGGCTGATATACAACTTATGCAGGAAGACTCTGGTCATAATACTGAAAAAACAGTATTGCAGGAAATGCCTGTCTTGCCGGCAGAAGAAGGACGTTCTGAGGTAGATACAGTAGCCGTTGCGGGAAATAAATCTTCACGTTCTGTCAGAAGATCTGCCGTGTTGCGTAAATACAATCTCAAGGGTTCTGGTTTACGTCGCACCTCAGCATTCAGAGTAAATTACTTCTATCTTTCGGTGTTCTCTCTTTGCGCAATCCTTTTTTTGGTTATCCTCACAACCTTCCTTACACGAAACAACGAGTTTTCATCCACGCACGACCTTGTCGCACGGGTAAATAAATGTCCGGTCTATATAGATAAGAGCAATCGCAACACAAATCTAAGTCGTATCATCAATTACATGAAGGAACAAATGGTCACCTGCGCCCAGGATGATTTTATCTATCTAACAAGAAACCTTCATCGTGCTGAACTACTCGTATTTACCTGCAGCCCACTCCCGGATAATGATCTGAAGTGTGTCACAACGATGAAATTGCCCGATTATTTGTATCCTAAACGCAACGACTGAATTTCTACGGATTTAACAGATGCCCCGGGGATGCAGTCTGAGCATGTGAGGTACGTAAGAGCACACGACGATCTTTATCTGAATTGTAGGTAAAAGCTGGCCGTCATCGGCGGAATCTGGTCTGAAATATCCGACTCGCTGAGGGGCTTCACACCGTCTTGACAAATGATTGCGGGCTGTCAAACCCAGTGTGCCCGGAATGGCTTCGCAGGAAGCTAAATGAGAGGACCTGAAACTCGGGACGCACTTAGAACGCACTGAAGTTGAGTTGACTGATTAAGACAGCGCGATCTTTTCAGGGAGGCTGGCAGAAAAGGGGTATGGTGGGCCTGTTCTTCCACGCGCTGAAAATGAACGGATCAGAAAGCGCCTCTGCAAATCGGAGATCGGGTCCGGGCCGATTTTGAGGATTACATCGAAGGGTTTTCCAACCGTGCCCGGTGCAGCAGCGCAGTCCGGAGGCATCGTCGTGAGGACTGCATTTGCCTACGGGCATAGAGGCAGCCCATTATGAAGACAATCAGCTACATCAAATCTCGTTTCTGAAGTAGCCTGATTTTTAGATAATGCGGGTTACTATTACCAGCTGTACTTAATCCCCAGCATGGCTTCCGAAGTCGAGTAACCCTTGTCGCCGAGCTGCTGACCTACATTACTCCATGCTGTGAGGTTGCGCGAAAGCTGGCCTTCAACACCGATTTTCAGCTCACCGATATTCCGAGTTCCAGCCTGAGTGATTCTTACGCTGTCCATACGGGTTGAATAGCTGTGGGTGTTATGCAGCCAGTTCGCCTCGATGAAAGGTTCAAATTCCCGGTCTTTACCGTCGTCAGTTTTACTGTGCCCCTTAAGAAAAATTCGGGTTCCAAGACGGGCCTGAATGTTCCCCTGTCCGTCGCTACTGATGCGCGTTCCGTTACCTTCCGTATGGTCGTCAGCTTTTACACCCATCCAGGTTATCTGTACCTGCGGCTGGATATAAACTGATCCAGTTTCGTTGCTGCCCCCATCATAGTCGCCGATTTTCCGGGTGTAGCCGCTCTCAAGAGAGGCGCTTAATCCATCTGAGTCGTATTTTTCCTGGGGCAGATCTTTTCCGTTAACCGTGTTTCTAAACCAGCCATACTGCGCCCAGCTGTCTACATACAGCCCTGTTTTGTCCGCATCGTTCGCGTACCATGTTCCGTAAAGACCAACGCTATAGCCATAGACCTGGCCTCTGGAGTTATAGCCGGTCATATTGGAGCGTGTGTTGCTCCGGTTGTTGCCATATCCTCCCATGATGCCAAGGTGGCTTCGGTCCAGCCCATCGCTGCTCCATTGCGCCATCTCTCCACCCAGCATTACAACGTACCGGTTACTGGTGGTTTTCTGCGAGCCGATATGTGAGCGGGAAGTGTTATGTGTACCAGCCTGGCGAAGCCAGAGGCTCGTCACTTTATTTTCACCGGTAAGAATGTCGGTATACTGCGTTTCCCCCAGCCGGTCGTGCAATCGTGTGACAAACATGTTGTTTGCTGAAGCGAGGTTTGCCGTATAGCTACTCGCTTCCGGACGAAACATGACATTGTTACCCACAGGGGGAACAGGGTTACCTGGTTCAGAAGGGTTACCCGGTTCAGAAGGATTGCCCGGTGTCGATGGTTCATCAGTATTATTGGTCAGGTACCAATTTTTTTGGCTATTACCAGCGCCGCGACTGAGTCGATAGTCATAAGCTCCCGCAACTATGCGCCCGTCCTGTACAAACTCCCCGGCAGAGTTACCCCCAACACTGATCAGTTCGATTCCGTTACGTGTGCTTGCGCCATGGCCCCCGGCGTTGGCCACTCTGACATAAGTTGTACCGCTTGTATCACCATTGATTATCATATGGTCTGTGATTGAGGCGTCGTTACCGAGTACCGTATTGAAGGCGATCTGCCCGCTGCTTCCGGCATAGTTACCCAGGATGGTAAGCAAATTACCTGCTGTGACGGGGTCCCTGGACTGACCGATCTGAATCAGACCGCTGTTCGTCAAATTTCCGCCTATGGTGAGTGAATCGAATGCCTGAACGCGGGTAAGTGACGTGACACGTTGCGCAGTGCTGTTTTGTAACACCATGCCGCTTCCGACCTGAAGCAGGCTACTGTTAATCACATACCCGGCAATCTCACCATTTCCCGCGAGGAAGCCGTTGCTGACATTGACGGCTGATGTGGCCATCGTAACTGGCTGGCTGCGACTGCCGAAAGTGATACCTCCTTGGTTAATACTTGTTGTTCCCGTGTATGCTGCGCTTGCCTGTGTCAGGGTAACAACACCTCCGCCGTTTTTGACAAGATTGCCTGCTCCCGTCACGCTGTTAGACAGTGTCCAGTCATGGTCGTTGGTCAGATTTAACGTCCCCGCATCACGGACTGTTGCGCCGCCAAGATGCTGTACTTCTTCTACCATCAGTTGACTGTCTGCATCAATATTAAACGCGCCGCTGAAATGAGAGTTATCCCCGGCCAGAGTGATCTCGCTGGCATTTAAATCTACCTCGCCATTGTTACTTAGGCTGTTGACCAGGATGCCGCGCGCGCCGTTAAGTTTGAGGAGACCTGCGTTATCTATATCACCACTTCCCAGTCCGTTCGCGTTGTTCAGATTGACGGTGGCGGCATTTATAATTAGGGTGTTGGCACTCAGACCAACGTTAGCGCCATGGATATCCAGCATCCCGCTTTTAACCCTCAGATCTCCGGCTCCAAGCAGGTTACCGTTTATGGCTCCTCCCCAGTCAATCGTCAGGCTTCCGCCTGCAAAATTTATCTGTGTACTCTCAGCTGCATCTACGCTACCAATAGTTTGGCTAAATCCATTCATATTGAATGCAGTGTCGCTTGCCATTTGCAGGAGGGAAGTGTTACCGAGCACGTTGTCGTTATTCATCTGCAGCCTGCCGCTGCGCACGTCCGTTATTCCGGTGTAGTCGTTACTTTGATTAGAAAGCGAAACCATGCTGTTAGCGGCATTCTCAAATGCCAAATCACCACTGCCGGTAATTTTTGCGCTCAGGTCAGCGGCGTTGCCAGATGCACTCTGACCGTTTAGAACCAGCGCGTTGGCGCCAGTCCCCATAATATCTACTTTTTTGAGGGCCCAGGCGATGTAAAGTCCATCCTGGTTTTCTCCGGAGCTTAATCGCCAGTCCCATGTCCCCTGAGCAACATCCTTGCCGTTTTGAATAATGTCCCTGGTGACGCCGCTGGTAATCACTTTGCCACTGGCATCGCGCAGTGTCAGGCTGCCGCCATTTCCGGTAACGGAGCCATCTGAACCCGCGAGTTTGATGAACGTGTTTGCGTCATCCTGAGACAGGAGTGGTAAATGATCCAGGGCCGACGGGTATTCATTCACCATATTGTCAACGCCAACTATCACCGTTCCGCTTCCGTTGAGATTGAGATCTTGGTTGGTTTGAATCGTGTTATCTGCCAGTGTATTGCCCGGGGCAACATGACCGAAATCGACGATGCCGCCTGCAAACATCAGGCCGCCTATACGCTGTTCACCAGCACCTACGGTCGTGACACTATCGGTTCCGGCCAGCAGCGTGGCCTGTCCGAGCGCCTGAGTATTTACACCATCAAGAGCGAAGGCGCTATCACCCAGCGCCATGATGCCGGCAAAGTTGTCCCCGGCATTGTTGCTGGTAAAGCTGAAGGCATTACCGCTGGTGTCCGACCTTATCGTACCTGTTCCACCCAAGTGGCTGTTAAATGCCACCGGGCTTTCATGTTGAATGGCGAGCGTGCTCGTGCTGTCGATGATATAACCCGTGCCGGCGTTGTCGTCTCTGGCATCGCCCAGCGGCAAGGAACTGTTATTAAGCGTCAGCGTGGAGCCATTATTGAGCGTGATGTGTTCAACGCCCTGCAGTACGTTTGCCGCACTATGGGTATATACACTATTATCCATAACTAAGATGTCATCGCCCGCTCCTCCATCTATGAGAGGGGAGGAGGCGGCAGAGGTCGCGTCCAGATTGGTCAACTCAATCCGGTCATTATCAGCTTCCATGAGAATACTGCCCAGAATGGTGCCTTTTTCCCAGTGTAAAAGGTCATCCCCGGCGCTCATTCTTATTTCACCTTTGATCGTGCCGCCGGTGACTGTCACACTATCGACACCGCCGCTGACGCTGATATTGCCGCCGATTACGCTGTTGTCGCTGACGAGAATGGTGTCATTGCCGAAGCCGGTCACCAGGTTGCCCACAATATCGCCGCCGGACATATCAAAAATATTATTGTCGAGCTTCATATTAACGCGGCCAATGGTTCCCCCCGTCATTTTAGCCACGTCGCCATCTTCAAAAGCACCCACGATAGTGCCACCAGTCATCAGGAATGTGTCCCGGTTGTCACCCTGCTGGAGTGCACCCAATGTACCTCCACTCATCACGAAATCATCGATGCCATTACCCTGCAAAAGGGTACCAGTGATGGTACCGCCTGTGATCCAGACACTGTCAGCACCATCGCCAGTGTCCACATCACCAGTAATGGTACCCTCGTTCATGATAAACGAATCATTCCCGCTGCCGAAGACGACCGTGTTACCACTGTCGCTGCTCTGGATCGTGCCGCTATTTATCAGTTGGCTATTTCCGCTGCCGTTAAACTCCACCCCTGGACCGGTAGTGCCGGTGATAGCGCCACTGTTAGTGAGTACTGAGGATCCTTCCTGGAGCAGAATGCCCGTGGAACCTGTCACGCGTCCGGCATTAATGATGTTGCTGCCATCGCCAAGCAAAATAGCCGTCATTCCGGCGACGCTAAGTTCGCTGCCGACGGCAATATTCACCGTCACATTTGTCGTACCACTGCTGCTGGCGATCGGACTGATAGCAGGATTTGGAGAAGATATATCGCACTCGACTATTTCGCCTGTATCAGGCGCATAATTGTCACAAGCGGCATGACTCTCTCTGGCAGTAGAAAGAGCCAAGAAAATGCATGTAGAAATAAAGGATATTTTCCCAGGTGTAGTAATAATCATATTTCTGATTCCAGTATCTTGTTCATTTTTTAATTTAATCATTCAGGGCAGTATAGTGTGAATTCAAAACACAAAGATCATCACAACGATGTACTCCACAGTCGTTTTCCAAAGCCAAGTGTATTTGCATTCAGTCTTGTTATTTGGATACCTTAGAGAGAAAATCAACAAAAGGTACGGGGACTGAAAAATAGTACCCCTGAAAGTAATCTACTCCCATGCGTTTCAAAGCAAGAAATTGCTTTTCATTCTCAACACCCTCGGCAATTGTTAGACAACCTGTACTTTTCGCAATTGTGACAATGCTTTTAATTACTTCCATGGAAAAGCTATTTACTTCAAAATCATCAGTGAAGATCTTATCAATCTTTAAATAATCTGGAGTAAAAAGTGAAATGTAATGATAGTTAGCATTTCCGGTCCCAAAATCATCAAGAGAAAATTTTACTCCAGCCAAACGAAGCTCCTGAAGCACTTGTAATATTTCTTCAGAACGATGAACCTTGTCTCTTTCGGTAATTTCAAGAACGGGTTGTATACCCTGATGTGAGAATGTGTCAGAAAACGAACGGCAGGTCTGAATGATCTCGCCTGTAGAAAATTCGTTAGCGCTGACGTTGAAACAAATTAACAGCGAGCTTTCAGCGTTTAAACAAGTGTCATTGAGAGCTTTAGTTACTTTTCTAAAACAATAATTAGTAACGCTCTTTATCAGTCCGGCCTGCTCAGCTGCAGAGATGAAGACATCCGGCGGGATGTTACCCTGGATAGGGTGTCTCCAGCGTAGAAGCACTTCTCCCCCCACTATTTTCTGATTTCTCCCATCAATAATGGGTTGAATCACTGGCACTATCTGTTTACGCGTAAGTGCATTCTTAAGTTTAAACTCTATGGTTTGCCTGTAAAGCAAATAACGACTGAAAAGTAACGTTGTCAGAAAGGAAAAAAAAGTGACGATCAGGATCATCTCTTTTTGCTGCTGCAAGAATACCGCAGGCGTACTCATAAAATGAGTATCCGCCATCAGTGTATAATCAAAGTGGCTGGAATGAATAAGAACGGAATTTTCAAGTTCAGGCACTGCCGATACCTTTCCCTCTGCGTCCATAGCCTGACTTCCAACTAAAATATAGAAAGTTGATTTTCCCTGAACTGCACTGAGCACATTATATATATAATAGCCATCGATACCCGCAAGAGCAGTACCATCCGGTTTATCATCTCCCTTGTACACCAGTAACGATCGTGTTGGTGTCACAGAATTACCCTGGAGAAGGAGCAAACCACCATGAGCATAGTCAGCCAGGTGAATTTTGTAGTTCACCCCTCCGAAAACTGACGTACAATAAATTTCTTCATTTTTAACAAGATTCACCGTCCTGACATCAGGAATTGTTGCCACCAGGGTTCTGATACCCGTCAATACCACATCATTACAGTCTCTTCCTAACCACTGGCTGGCTTCGTTGGCAGCCTTATGTCCATGAAAAAGGGTTAAGTCAATGCTTTTCATGGCATGATGTAACGACTTGCGTAGTTCCTTATCAAGCGTATTTTGCATCTGAATCAAGGTGGTGTAGAGCCCAATCAACATACTCAATATGAAGAAAAGCACAAGAAGCAGTATGTTGGTGTGCCTGAAAGAAGACATTCTTTATTTCCTAATTTTCTCTTTTATTAAGATATAGATGAAAAGCTAAATATTGCAACAACGATTTTACTCGAAAAGTTTTCGGCTTAATTTTTTTAGTTTACATCAGTCATCCCATAAGCATGTCATGACTGCACATCTGTGGATTCATTTTCAGGGGGTATAATAAGGTCAGAATTATCTTAGTAAAATACTATATAAAAATATCACATGTAAATGAATGAATTAAATTGCAAGATTGCATGATTATTTCCTTCATCCTGTTTTACATATTGAAGGCGGTAATTAGTCTTTGGTGCCTTTATTTTCCTGTTTAACGGGTAAACTGTCACAGATTTGTTTTTTTGTAGAATTTATCCTCCTTTTTACAATGGGTGTATTGAAGTTTGGCTTGGGTATTCTCTGTCTTCAGGTAGCAAAATAATTTTTGCTACATTCGAGTGTTTTTTTTCAGAGTGAGCTGGAATAAATACAGGCCCTTACGTGATTCCCGTGGCGATATATTCGACAAGATTTTTCGTGTGAAAATTATACAAATTGAACCAAAAACACTTCCAGACAATTAAGGAAAATTGTGTTTTTGCATGTTATTCAACAACTCGTTATTTTATTCTGCAAAGATGATAAATACGAAATATTCAGCTGATGATCAAAAAGTGAAACCTAGAGAATAAAGCCCTAAATGGGAAGTACTTTTCATTATTATACTCCGCTCTGAGCCTTATTGTTAAAGCTAATGACTGAGCCGGTGGGTGATAAGAGCGGCAATACTAAAATGAACGTCGTGTTTACAAATAAATCAATGGTCATATAATTGGCTTTGAATTAAAACGTAGTTATAAAATTCTTAATACACAATATATAAAAGCAATCATAGAAATATTTATAATCACTGGCATCCATCTTTTTTGCTTTTTATCATTCGATGAAGCCTTTTGATAGGAACAATACGGCTCACTGTAAATAACTCTTATAAGGCCGGAGGATAAGCTAAATGATTTTCATCTTCACAAGAAATACCTTTTTATTAAAAGGCCTTCAGGAGTTATACTATCCTTTAAAACTTGTGGATACGTTATCCAATGATGCTTTATCAAATGTGGACTCCTTAGTTAATATAATTAAAGATGATGACTTTTTGATTAAAGACGATACGGTAGATATAACCAATATATTAATTTGTCTTTTAAAAGAAAATGTTACACCAAAGTTAATAAGACTAAAATCAAAGAATTTTTCTATTGTTGACTATGTCATATATCCTTGTTACATAATGGAGTTCAATCAACCTTTGTCAAAATTTATTAGAATGATTGACGAGGTAAAGAGAAATGATATTTCATTACGTTTACACTTCTCTCAACTTACATCTCAGGAAGAAATTGTCTTGATTATGTCCGTCAAAGGGTTAAGCATTAATTCGATTGCCAAAAACTTAGACTTATCTATTAAGACAATATATCATCATAGAAGAAAAGCCTGCTGGAAAATGGGTTTTTCGAGTTTCACGTCGTTGATGATATTCTGGCGGCCAATTTATACATCAGTGTTGTTTGATAAGTGGATCGCAGTCAAATCCAGGAAAAATATAATGTGATAAGACCCTTAAACCGGTAATACATCACGAAAACAGTTCAGAATTTTAACCATTTAAGTTATTTCTTGTGCTCGTTTTTTATCAAAGAATCAATATGTAGATGGTTGCATAAACTGTCTATATCATTCCTTATGGGAAGTGTTCTATTGAGTACTGATCAAGGATGAGTGGGCCTGTGATGAGACTATAAATTGATAAAGATTTTATCACAGTAAAACTCGCCGCGCTGTGGTGAATTTTTCTATCCAATATTGACTCTGCAAACTGGAAATCTTAACACCTTTGCTGGTTGATGCATGAATAAAGCGATTATCTCCGATATAAACGCCAACATGACGTTCTACATTTGTTATATGGAAAAAAATAAGATCGCCTGGGCGCAGGTCTTCGCGAAATGTCTTTGAGCCATGCTTAATTTGTGCTGAAGTTGTACGTGGTAGAGGGGTATTAAGTATATCGCCAAAAGCATTGTTAAAAATCTCCTGCATTAGAGAGGAGCAATCAATTCCCTTTTTTGAGGTTCCTCCTAATCGATATTTCACACCTTCCCACTGGGCATATTCCATAAGGATCTTCGTACGAATTTCATTTTCAAAAAATAATCTTATCTCCTCCGGGTTACTTCGAATTGGAGAAGAGAGCACTGAGCTGGAGAAGACGAATGGGAGCAGAATCAGGATGCGCGTAAAAAAAATTTTTATAAACATTATATCTCAGGGTGAAAAGTGTACGAAATTTGTTCACAAAGTATACAGTCTTATGTTGTTAAGCAAGGACTAAAATGATTTAAAACGATTAGTAATTAGTTAATTTTATCGAATAATCCTTTGTGATCAATGTAGTTAAGATATCCCGTGCTGCATTTTAAACGCAATCCGTTTGACCGTTGTTTAAAATTGAAAAGAAAGAATGCATAGATATGACATGCGATGCTGACACAGAGCTAACCGGTTTTACGACGTGATTTATCCATCTCACTTGTACAAATCAGATGACACAAACCACGTCAGGTAGTTTTACTGAAGGGAAAATCATCATCTGCTTTCACTTCAACGTTTCGCAGTTTATTTTTGGCTGAGTACATCAGGGTTTCGTTAGCGAAAATCAATTGATCAATTACAGATAGGATCTATTGCTTTTTGCAAAACATCAGAAACTGATGACACAAATTATGTACAACTTAATCGAAAGGGAGGGGTAGCCATACGTTAATTTACATAAGATGAAACCATCAAGAGTATAAATATTATTGATGTTATTTTCTGGTGTTTTTTTGGTGTTAATGCAGAAATAGTGAAGAAATGAGATATGCGACAGGTGTTACGAATTAAAATGACATAGGCTCCTGAATAGTGTTATTCAGGAGCCTACATAGGTAGTGGTGCCTCAACTCTCATTAATCATCCCATTTCAAACTTAACCATGCAGCAATAAACCCGAGAAAAACACAAGCTCCGAGTATTGCAATGAATAAATCCATGTTGCCTAACATAATTATCCCTCCGTCTATTGTATTTCGATAGAAATACCTCTCGTCTAAAAAATGCTTTATGATCTGAATAAATACATTTTAACCATCTAACCTTAAACGCAACCTATACGTAACATATTAATCTTGTACTCAAAACTACAAACACCCTCAACTGAGCTTTTACAGTTTTGTTAGCCTCTCATCACATGTATTGCCCTGTGTCTGCGTACTGCCAGTTCCTCAGCCCCAACCTGACTATGAGGTAAACTGACATCATCCTGATTGCTGTCGGTTAAGGACTCATACCGTGAACCGACAAGACACAACAGCTCAAAGAGTCAGCATCAAAAGTCACCTTTTACCGGGCTGAGGGATGTCAGTTTAAGATCCAATCATCCCCGGTGTATTACGCCAGTTGCTTTACTGCAGCGCTCGTTACATCGGTACCCATTGAACACTATCCTGGTTCTGTTCACGCCTTGGCGATGTAGCCACTGCTTCACGATGTCTGGGGGCGAGACACGTCGCTTCCTGACGTGGTGGGGGATATAGTCTAGGTCTTGGACCGTAAAAACCCTTCCGGGATTCAGTATGATCGCGTTATCCGGATGCCTGATACGGATGAAGCACTGCGTCGCATGACGGATGCGAGGATCGCGAAAGTGAAGCAGCTTTTAAACCAGAGGGGTCTCAGAGGGATGCCTCTGCTGTTGGTGACGATTAACGGTAATGAGCACATCATCGGTGGCCACGGTCCTAGCGGGCGTGAAATTTTTTTTCCCGCGGTGCTCGCTCATATCCATCACAACGGTGAGATCCACGAGCTGGTCAAACACCCTGACACGATCTTTAATGACTTCAGCCGCTGCAAGCGGGAGGTTGAAGAGACCAGCCACTGTTATAAAGCCTACAGCGCAGCCTTACAGATTGCAGAATCAAACGACTGTGCTCCTCAGGGCATTATGATGAAGCGTAAGTTTAAAAATCTGGTTGAACACAACGTATCGTCGGTTATTGAAGAAGAAATTAATGTGGAATGTGGCTCAGGAACCACCAGGAGGTGACCGCTTCGTGATGCCTGGCGAGTAACCAGTATCAGCATCTCCTTTAGCCGGCGAGTTCAACGTCACGATGACCGGATGACGCACTGACCCTGCCTCACCGGAAAGGGGGAAGCACACCCTGTGGTATTCATGATGGGCATGGGGATTCCCGGGGTGAATTTCGCCTCCGGGGATGAGGTGTGTTCACGGTAAACCGTCTGGCCGGGATCCGGACAGAATGTGAGGGGCCGGGACACTAGAGCAGAGAAGGCGGACAGGTCTGTGGTGAGGGGGAGTATTCACAGGAGCGTTGCTGTCGCCGGATGTCATGTCCGGCGGAGCAGGGGAGACAGGTTGCAGATTACGGATTATTTACCCTTATCCGTCGTGACAGGACTGCTACGCTTAGCAGTCTCAGGCACCTGCGGACATCAGGGATGTCCTTACGGTTACGGCAGATTGCTTTAATTTTTCCGGATGAGGATGAACCATGACGGATGATACCCGTAAACAGCCCCAAACCAATCCTGCTGAACAGAATGCCTTCTTTCCCTCCGCGTATTCGCTCAGTCAGTTTACCAGCCCGGTCTCCGATCTCAGCGGGGCTGATTACCCGAAGCGGTATACCGGTAGCCATAAGATCCTCGTGATTGCAGCGGATGAACGCTACCTGCCAACCACTCCCTACACTTAAGCAGTGGGCTGACGCAATATGAGTCGCAGATCACGTTCCCTTGACTGAAGAACCCTAGCCACTTTAACGTAACCCCGACACAATAAGACTCACATGAATTTCATGTCCACTCGACTTGTAACAGTGATAGACAAAAACTCATCAGAAGTTATATACCATTCCGGCTGCGGTGATATTGGAAGAACTCAACTCACGGGCTTTTACTGCATCCAACGAACCGTTCAGACGGTTTATTTTATGCTCCGCGTAGAGAATGAAGTGATCACTGAGTTCATAAAACAACGCCAGGTCAAGATACTTCACTCTGTCAAAACGGGAAAACTCTGGCGTGTAAGCGACTGACTGAAGCCAGCCGATGGACGGACGAAGCCCGGACTCAAACAGATACTGCGCAACAACCTCAAGATTTTTTGTTTTAGGTGCCACCGAGCCATCATTGAATGCCGTCATATTGTGCGTCTCTCCCCAGGTCGTTGCGAAGTAGAATGCCGAATCTTCATACTTCAGCGATGTGGCCCATGCTTCAGCATGTTCTCCCAGATCCATAATCTGTCTTTTTTGCTCGTCTGTGCGTCCGGATCGCATATAGGCCGCTGATAATGAAAAACCATATTCTGATTCAAAGCTGGCGGAATATGCCCAGCCCTGACCATTTTTCCGCGTGAGGTCTCTCGAGCCTTGATTCTGACCTTGATACTGTATGGCAAAATCAAGACCTTCAACCTTTCCAAGAGCATCCGGGATCCTCAGAGTCGTCAGATTACTGGCACGCCCTGCCATGAAATTATCTTCTTCAGTGTAGGTATCATTGCCGAAGACAGGCAATACGTCGGTCCACACCGCAGTATCATAAAGCAGCCCTTCATTTCTGCCATAGTCAACAGATAGGCCTGATTCTGCTTTTAGTCCGGTATAAGACAACCAAACTGAAGAGTCACTCTTCTCCTCAACATCATTACTCTGAGCGTTATATTCAAAAAAACCATAACCTGATAATTGATCATTTAAAGGCATCTCACCTAAAAAACTCAAACGGGCATACGTTTCATCGCCTCTTTCATCGTTGTCAGAAGATAATTGATGATAGGCATTAATTTCCCCAAGAATTTCTACTCGAGTTTTATCTTTATTATAAATTTCCACGGCATTAATTTCGAAAGGCACAAAAACCAGCGATAAAAATGCAGCAGGCTTAACTTGTTTTACGGTACGGTTAATAGTAGACATCAGATGTCCTTGTGGTATCAGCTATTTATAAAAAGAGAGGAGACAACACCCAAAATATTTAAGGTCTCCACAACAAGCAACTGACTCGGATATTTAGCCCGCCTGAGTAAGCAGCTCGCCGAGCAGAAGCCAGGAAAAACCGAAATAGATAAACACACCCAACAGATCCATAATGGAGGTGATCAGCGGAGAAGAGAGGGTGGCTGGATCGGTGCCAATCCGACGGGCAACAAAGGGCAACAGCGCGCCTATGATTCCGCCCAAAATTGTGCAGACCAGCATACTGAGACCTACCACAAGCATGACGTCCACACCCACCCCTTTGGAGAGTTGTGCAAGGGCCACCTCGAGCAAGGCGATAACCAGCCCAAGGCCCATGACAACAGGTAATTCCCGACGGATCACGAGCCAAACATATCGCCACTTCAATTTGATTTCGCCGAGTGCCATCCCGCGAATAACCAGCGTAGCTGACTGGCTGCCAGTGTTTCCCCCCATATCAATCACGGGAGCAAGAAAGGCAGCCAGAATCACAATTTCTGACAGGATCTCTTCCTGAGCCGCCACGAAGTTGCTGGCAATAACCCCAAACACTGTCAGCAGCGCCAGCCAGAAAACCCTGACGCGAAACATCTGGTGAAAAGGGGATGTCATGATGTCGAGGTCACTTGTTTCACCAAGCGTTGTCCCTCCGAAACGGGCCAACTGTCGAACATCCTGTTCTTTTTCAATGTCCATGGCATCGTCCATCGTCATGATACCAAGCATCTTTCCCTCATCGTTCAGCACGGGCAGTGCCAAAAGATTGTAATGACGGATGAGCTCTGCCGCTCGCTCTTTAGGCCAGTCAACCTTTACTGAGACTGGATCAGGACGCATGATTTCCTTCATCATTAACCCGTCGCTGGCCACGAGCATCTCGCGAAGTGAAACGGTTCCGTTCAGACCACCCTGACTATCAAGAACATAAATAATATAAATAGTCTCCTTCTCTGAAGCTGTCGAACGGATGTGCTTCAGAGCATGTCCCACCGTCATTTCCGCCGATACGGTGATAAAATCAGAGGACATTTCTGACCCAGTGGTGCCTTCAGGATGCAAAGACATACGCAACATATCTTCACGCTGTGCTTTCGGCAGTGCAGACAGTAAATCACGGCGCACCCGATCGTTCATCCGGTTATAAATATCAGCCCGAACATCTGATGGAAGATGCTCAAACAGTGCGGTCATCACCTCACGGGACATTTGCTGAAGCAGATTGTTCTGACGCGTATCGGAGAAATGGCTGAATACCATTGCTCGATGGTGCGATCCGAGACGGCTGAGGATCAGTAATGTTTGGCTGATGCTGAGCTCATTCAAGATTTCTGCTAAATCGGCAGGATGCAAGTTTTTAACTTGCTGCGCGATCTTATGCAACACCGACGGGTGCGATGCGTTACGAAGCTGGTCGACGAGTAATGCTTTATTCATGCTCTTTTCTTCCACCCTTTCGCGGGCTCTGGTTTAGAGATTTTTATTATCCGGTTACAGGTAAGATCGTTTCGACGAAGCATTCAAAATGCCTATGTCGGCGAAAAACATGAATGGCTACAGAATTGTCATTCATACTGACAACCCTTTCATCCTTGAACCGGCATTAAAATAAGAGCCTATTCCAGTCAATAAGAGAACACTCACTGATTCCATTGTTAGTTGTGGCTATGCCTATAAAAGTCAATGGAATGGCTATCAACATAAAAACGTAATGTTCTAACTCTATTTTATGATCTGTGAAATAAGCTGAAAATTTATATTATTGATGACCTTATAATTTCAAGCTTCCTGGTGTATTACTCTCTCAATCACGTTAATGTTAATCCGTGATTTAACAACGGACAGTTAGTCAGATCATGTCAATCTGACCGCAGCCAAAATCTAACAAATCATTTTTGAATGAAACCTAAACAAATTTTAAGAGAAAATATTTTCTCAACCTTCACCCTGAAAAGTCAGTGGGCTCGGCAGCATTATTTCCCTCAGGTAACAGACACATAATCAAAGCGTTCGATATCGATACCGAAACGAAAGACATGCCATCCGATTGACGTCCAGCAGTGATCATTTCAGTACAGAGAAGCGCTTTGAAAACTGGCAGTTGCTGTAAAACTCAGATCATGGAGAGTTTAAGGACACGCGCGCTCAGAGCATCAATGGTCTGGAAGTTTCTTGATTATGAGACGAAATTCAATGGGATAACTGAAGTCGACGTAAAATCAGACATTTCTAATATATTAATGGTTAATTTTTTAAATTAATTGAGGTATTTTCTCCAACGTGATCCCTTAAAAAAATAAATGATGTTATCGCGTTTATGCCATTTGCCGGGCTTGCCCGGCTTTTTTTTGGCTGCAGTCTACATCCGCTTATTCTATCGGTCTGATGATTCAAAAACTTAAGTGAATGGCGGACAGTATCTGTCAGAAAACGCCAGCCGGCAGGCTGCGAGACATGTAGTGAGACGCTGGCCGATAACTTCCCGGAGGATCCAGATTCGGTTTACATCGTTCATTGAGAAAAACTCCGTTCCATATGCCGTTATGAGTCTCATTTCCTTGATAAGCCGATCCTGAAGTGTCTGATTTGCCCGCTCCACTAGGCCTTTAGTCTGTGGACTGTTGGCACAAATCAGCTCGGCCCCCAGTTCAGAAAGCACACCTCCAAACTGGGTAACGCAGGTTGTGGTTGAACCACCATTATTGACTAATACCGTGCTTGTCGCTGTAGAACGTCAGGGGCTTGCCGTAGTGCTCGAGATACTCGCGGGTGGCCATCATGTAATCAAAGGCTGATTTAGCCTCACCAAAGCGGAGGTGCATCAGGCAACCAGTCACGTCATCAAGTGACATCAGAATATTGCAGTTACATTATTGGTGCGCATAACAAAGATTATGTTAAATAAAATAATATAATAATTATAAATCAATGTGTTATATATCAAGCAAGCCCCCTTTCTTCCTCAAACCTCACTGTGGTAACTTTAAAAACAATGTCCGTTCCTGAGTTTGTGATGCCTTAAAGCCATGGTGAAGATAAAAGTTTTTGGCTTCTTCAGTCAGTGCATGAACCATAATCGCACGGACTCCAATATTCTCAGCTACACGGTAACAACGCAGAACTGCATCATGCAGTAAATCGGCCCCGAGCCCTTGACCACGGAATGAAAAATCGACTGCCAGGCGAGCAAGTATGATTACGGGAATTGGATCTGGCATATTGCGCCTGAGGCTTCCCGTTGCTTCCACGTGGTTAACGCTGCCGGTGGCCAGAGAGTAAAAACCGGCAACCTGTTTCGTTCCTGTTTTACACACAACGAACGTTCGTGCTGCACCAAGAGCCTGGTTTTTTAATCCTCTCTGTTTAAGCCAGTCATCAAGTACTGCCTCACCACTGACGAACTCTGCTAGTTGATGGGAGCTGGATAACGGTTCTGGTGCTGTTACACGTCCCACTGAGGTTTCCTTGCCAGGAGTTTATTGATGGCAGCGTCATCCGCGACTGGCGCATCGAGCATATCGATAAACTCAGCATACTGCTCATCGTTAAAATTGAATACGCGACGATCGAGGATCACATTCTCAGCAGCCTGGCACGCCATTTCAAGTATAAAGTCCGTGCGTGATTTATGAAGGATTTCTGCAGCAGCATCGATAAGTGCTCTTTGAGACTCCTTGGCTCTGAGGTTGAGCTGGACATCTGATTTCATGAGTGTGCTCCTTGTATAGCAATTGCTTTACAAGCATATCACAATGATAGTGTATAGCAAACGCTATACACTCGCACCAAGAGGTACCTGAAATCCCTCTGCTCCTACTAAACGTTTTTTCTCTTCCCTATAGTCCCGCGAACCACACGCCGACAGGCAAATGCGCCCCTGGAGATGCGTGCCCTGAGCGTCAAGATCTCGCTTTTGGCTTCCAGTAAATCCCGGGCATGCTGTTCGGTATTATCAGGCTTGATAACCCGTAAACACTTGTAGAGGCTGTGCGCAGTCCCACCCAGACGGTTAGAGAATTCGGCAACGTAATAACCTCGCTCCGTGATCTGATGGACGGCTTCTTCCTGAAATTCATGTGTAAATCGTGGTGTGCCCATACGTGTTTCCTGTGCTCAAGCTATAGGGCAGGATCGTCTACCGAGGAGGGAGCTGTACACATGATTCTGATCTATCGAGTAAAATCGGTACTTACAATCGTGTCAACACAAAGCAGAAATGGCACATTCACTGCGAAAAAGAGATGTCCTGCTTTTTTTCAGAGAATGCGTTTTACCGCCTCGCTATAAACTTCCGAGCGCTCTCTTTTCCCAACAGAAATCACGAAGACGACAACCTTTTCGTCTATGACCTGATATACAAGACGATAGCCTGAAGACTGGCGCTTAATCTTGTAGCAGTCAGGCATTCCACGAAGCTTGTTCGCTTCAATTCGGGGTGACTCAAGCACTTCAGCCAGCTTCTTTTTCAACTGCTCACGTACCGTCGAGCCCAGCTTTCGCCATTCCTTTAGTGCCCGCTCGTCAAAATCCAGAAAATACGCCATCAGAGCTCATCCAGCGTCACACGTACTGGCTTAGGATTGCGAAGACGCTCTTTCACTATCTCCACGAGCTCAGCATCCTCATCGCTCAGGAGTATCTGTTTGAACGGCAAACGTTCATTGTCAGCAATATATTCAAGCATGAGACGAAGCGCCTCAGAGGGAGTTACACCCATTTTTTCAAGCGCAGCGTAAGAACGCGCTTTAAGTTCATCGTCAATACGCAGATTTATGCTACCCATGTCCCTCACCCCTTGTAAATACAAATGTCATTACAAGTATCGCACTACTAAATGCTTAGGGCAAGTCACGAAGGAAGTCAGAAAACGAGATATCAGAAGGGTGATCACAGTCCCCTTTGTGCCAAAAGCAGACCTTACTGACATCACTGTGAGATAGCCATCTGCGGGCAGGTTAAGGTGTACTACGTGGTGATAGCCACGATTTTCTGTATGAAGAGGCAGAAAAAAGATACGGAAGGCCCCCCTAAAAGCGGGTCCTTCCTGAAGATTTTATCCTTTACTGGACGACCGATTACGTACTACCTCACCCACAACCGGGGCAGCGGTAAATGCATTTGGCCACCCAGCGTAGAATGCGGCCTGGGTAACGACCTCACCAGCCTCTTCGGCCGAAAGTCCATTATCCATCGCTCTGTTGAGGTGATAGCCAATCTGTGCACTTTGTCCTGATGCGATTAATGCGCTGACCGTAATCAGGCTTCTGTCGCGGGGTTTCAGCGCGGGTCTTTGCCAGAGATCCAGGAACAGTGGGTCAGCAGTGAATTTAACCAGGCCTGGAGATATTGGGCCAACATTTTTTTCCACTGTTTCTGAACGCTGCTTTTCTGCTTCCTGATTGAGGGGGAGCAGATCCGGAGAAGCTTCAGGAAGTGCATCTGCTGTGACGCCACGAGATTCAAAAACCGCTTTGGTCACGCTGACGGCTGACATTGCATTTGGCCAACCTGAGTAGAAAGCCAGATGGGTAATGATTTCTGACACCTCCGCTGGCGTAACGCCAGTATCAAGGGCAATGTCTATATAATGCTTAAGGTCGCCAGGCTGGTTTCTGGCAATTAGCATGGCGATGGTCACTATACTACGATCCCTGGGCGAGAGGGCATCGCGTGTCCACAGATCTTCAGTAATAGTTTCTCGGCCAAAGCGCGCCAGAGCTGGTGAGACAGAACGAATATCAGCTTCCGAAATCGCTGAAGGTTCAATTTTCATCATAGCTTTACCTCTTGTTTCCTCAGCATTAGCAAAATCAGAAATAACAAGCGACATGGCCGCCGCTGCAATTACGCTTTTCATGTTAATCCTCACTGGTCAACGGTGCGGATCCTGTTTGATTCCGCCTTTGTTACGAAGAAATACCGGTTTTACCGGGATAGCGTCCTTCCTGGCGCTCATATGCGCCGTTTGCCTGAGGTAATCCAGGAAGTGTGGCGTTTGTCGGTGCAGTTGATAATCCTCCTCACTGGCGTAAATCTCATAGAAATACCAGCGATTTGGAGTCTCTGAATCTGTAGCGGCATACATAGCTAACACGCCTTTCTCTACTTTGAGCGACTCGGCCATTTCAGGAAGGACGATGTTTTTAAATTCGCTCTGAAATTCAGGCTTTACCTCGACGATCACCAGATTATTGATGGTTCGCTCATTCGGTATGATGTGTTTGTCGCCCAGAAACTGTGGCTCCAGGGTGATTTTCTTTTTCCTGTCAATAATGTCAGGTGCACGAGCAGCGAATGCTATGTATGGGGCGGCATTGAGATGTTTGCGATAAGCACTCTCATTTTCATAGAGTTCGACCATGAATGCCTGACCTGGATTGTCGTTGCGTTGCAGGGCATACATCGCCAGCGTACCTGCTTCATGATCAACCGAAGCGGAAATCGTCTGCCTGGCCACGTCTGCAAAGTCGTTGTCCCTATCGGGCCTGACGCCGAGCTCGAAGATATTCATCACTGGCTTATTCGGCGCGTCCGGTTTTGTTGCAAAGACAGGGCTGCTTATTAGCATGCAAATTAAAAGAATAAGGCTCTTTTTCACGATGATCCTTTTATTGAAATTACTGTTTAAGACGTTCTATAAGTTGGTGTTGGTAAGAAGGTAACCGATCGCTGCTGGCGCTCTCAAAGACGAGGGGAGGAAGCCACGTCATACCTGCGTGCAGGGCGCTTGCCTTCATCGGTAAAAACACATCCGCAAGCGATACCCCGATCCTGCCGTCCGGCCCGTAAGTAGAGCTTCCCCCCGCAGCCGTACTGACTACAAGCATCTCCTTTCCCTGCCACAAACCGGGTCCGACACTCCCCCAGGTTTCATTCAACCAGGCCTTCATCATCGGCGTAATATTGAACCAGTGTGTCGGGAAGATAAAAACGACACGACTGTGTTCACGCATCATTTTTCGCTCCGCGTCGCCATTAATCTGACGTGTATCATAACCATACAAAGTCTCAAGGTTGCGAACCGTCACGCCTTCCAGACTCTCAGCGGCTTCCTGCAACCCCTTTGTCAGAACTGAGCGCTCTGGATAAGGGTGAGAGACGATAACGAGCGTTTTAATGTTGGTTTTTTCACGACTATGTGCATGTCTGACGGGCATGAGGAAGATAAATGCAAACAAAAACAATGCTGCTGCTCTGCGCTGACGTAACCACATCATAAAACCTCCTTTGTCTTAATAAGGTAGTAAAGCGCTATGGCGTAACAGGAGTCAGTTCCGGTAATCCTTCGACAATATAGGTTCGCGAATTGCCGGCACGGTGACGGATAGGGATGATCTTCTGGTACGCTGCCGAGTTATACCAGTCCTGGGCATTTTTAAGACTCTCAAACTTAATAACAACCAGTCGGCCCTGTGCTCCGAACCCTTCTTTAATATCGGGTTCACCTCCTCTGACGATGAAGCGTCCACCAAAGGGCCTGAAAGTTGACTCAACCTGAGCGCTGTACGGTTTTATCGCTTCACGGTCGGTTGCCTGAAACTCTGCGATATAATAAGCAGGCGTTGCCGCCAGTGCTGAAGATAGCCCAGAGAGCGCGAACAGAAAGGCTACCGCTGTTTTAAAAGTCATCCTTCCTCCTGATGGTATTTCATGAAAGTGAATAAGGGCTACCGCGTCCAGACCTGCTTAACGGCTTTCGTTTGCGGCGTGTTTTGCGCCATGATCCCCGTCAGAACATGCGGCTGGTAGGTTTCTTCCAGAAACCGGATTTCCTCCGGGCTCAGTTGAAGATTTACTGCGTTTACCGAGCCATCGACGTGATCTTTTTTTGTGGCCCCTACGACAGGTGACGTGACTTTTGTCAGCAGCCAGGCGAGTGAGATTTCCGTCATGGACACCTGATGTCGTTCAGCAAGCTCGGCGACGCGCTCGATAATGATCCGATCCTGTTCAGACGTGCTGTCATATTTTCCGCGGGCATAGGCATCCTCGGTGGCTCGCCGCGTGTGGCCTTCTTTCCGGGCGAGACGGCCGCTGGCGAGCGCGCTATAGGGCGTCATTGCGATATCATCTTCAGCGCACAGACCGAAGAGCTCTCGTTCATCTTCACGCATAATCAGGTTGTAGTGGCTTTGCACAGAGACAAAAGGCGTCAGCCCTTCGCGTTCGGCAAGGGCGTTCGCTTTCGCCAGCTGCCAGGCATAGCAATTGGAAATACCAATAGCTCGCACTTTGCCCGCAGTAACGGCGGCATGAAGTGCTTCAAGCACCTCAATAACTGGCGTGTTGTAATCCCAGATGTGGTAGATGTAGAGGTCGATGTAGTCCATCCCCAGATTCTGAAGGCTCTGGTCGAGCGATCGGGCTATTGCCTCTTTTCCGCCGATCCCCGCTGCAACTTGCGCGGCGGTTCGCGGCAGAAACTTGGTGGCCAGCACCACGTCCTCGCGTTTTGCCATCTCCCGCAGCGCCTGGCCAACGTATCGCTCGCTGGAGCCGTTCTGATAGGCGATGGCGGTATCGTAAAAATTGATACCCTTTTCGAGGCCGTAGCGGATGATGTCGCGGCTTGCTGTTTCGTCCAGCGTCCAGCTGTGCTGGCCCGTCAACGGATCGCCAAACCCCATACACCCCATGCAGATGCGGGAGACAAGTAAGTCACTTTTACCGAGCCGGGTATACTGCATCGTTATTCTCCCTCCGGATTATTCACGACGGTATTGAGCAGGTCGACAAGCCTTGAAGCGTGCTCCCGGGCAAGCGTTTTTTGCTGCGCGATTTTGTCGGCATCCCGGTCGGCGTAGCTAATACCGCAGGTATAAACCGGCGCCAGCAGCTCAAGATTGCACAGCCTTGCCGTGGTCTCGAATGGAATAAGATACTCTTCAATGGTATGGCCAAAGAAACCGTCAGCGGTATAGAGAGCCTGTGGCGCCCCTGTAGTGAAGGAGAGGATCAGCTTTTTACCGCCCAGTTTCGCCGTTGAGCCATGCGCGAAGCCGTGAACAAAGACCTCATCGAGCCATTGTTTCATTAATCCTGGCAGCCCATACCAGGAAAAAGGGAACTGCCAGACAATCACATCGGCCCTGAGCAGGCTTTCCTGCTCCGCAGCGATATTGATTTTGCCGTCCGGATAGAGCCAGTCCAGACGACGAATCTCAGCATCGGGAAGGGCGGTCGCCACTTCATCAAGGATAGTGGCGTTGGCGACGGAATGGTTCAGCTCAGGATGACCGGAAATAACAAGGATATTTTTCATTTCAATAAGTTAAATGTCTTGGTGAATATTTAACCCAGTATAGAGTGACAATATTATTTTTTTTAGAGCAGTAAAGGCTCATTCACTTTTAGACAAAAACTAATAATGGTCGGCCGAACTTATTGTGCCCAGTCATCATGATCCGGTGAACTAAACCGTGATGCCCAGTAAACGTTCTGCATTGCGAAACGCGATGGCCTCTTTTTCAGCCTTGTTGACGGGCAGACTGTCTATAAAGGTTTTTACACCGTCCAGGGTCTGATAGGGATAATCAACGGAGAACAGGATCCTTTCAGCACCCATTAACGCGTAGATAAACTGGAAGTGCGGCAGTGTCAGCATACCTGACGGGGTAACGTAAACGTGTTCCTGGAAGGTTCTCGTTAGCGTGCGTGACAGACCCGTTGCAGCCAGTGGTAGGCTGTCATCAAGACGCTGGAGCCAGAAGGGTAACATCTCCCCCCAGTGGCCACTGATTACCTGCAGGTTGGGATATTTATCAAATGCGCCCGATAACATCAGCCGTAACAAATGGATCCCGGCTTCGTGATGCCATCCCCAGCCAAACATAGAAAGCCTGGCGTTGACCTCTGCGCTGAAGCCCGTGAAGTAGGCCTGCTGTACGCTTTTAAGCGGTAATCCGGGATGAAGATAGAGTGGCACATTCAGTTTATTAAAGCGGGAAAGCAGGGAGTCATAGTCAGGATGATCGAGAAAGCATGAAGAGGGTCTGCCATTCAGCAGTGCTCCTTTAAATCCTAGTTCTTCAACTGCGCGGACAAGCTCTTTTTCAGCCTCTTCCGGCTGTGCCCAGGGAAGGGTGGCAAATGCCGCGAAGCGTTCCGGGTGATTGCTCACCGCCCCGGCAAGGCGGTCGTTTGCCGCCATATTTAATGTTACCGCTTCATCCTCGGGTGCCAGCTGGGGGAATCCCCCCACAGAGAGGATCTGCATGGTAATTCCCGCCTCATCCATATCCCGGAGGCGACGGTTTCCCAAATCAATGCCTTTCTGGTTTATCTGGGCATTCTTTTCAATCTGCGGCCGGCTTCGGTCCGGATGATGACCATCAGCGACGGTTTTCCCCCAGTCACCAAGGAAAGGCGCCTGCTCAAGGGCAACGGGCATACACGCTCGTCCTAACTCGCTGTCGAGATAATGTTCTTCGAGGCAAATGATTTTCATATTCTTAGCCTTCATACACAGCAGTAAAAGTGATGCAAATCAGGATCGCCCGGAACAGACCGCTCGTGAGTGACATTCATGACAGTCTGTCCCGGACGGGGTTTACACCATCGGTTTTTCCCATGCGCCTCGTGTATCCACTCTGGTCTCTGCGGCGAGTTGTTCCAGCAGGCTGATTTCCTCATCGCGTAACTGGATATCTGAAGTACTGGCGGCGTCCAGAACGTGATGGACTTTAGTCGCACCGATGAGTGGAAGGGTACCTTTCGCAATAGCCCATGCGATGGCTATCTGTGCAACGCTGGCATTCCTCTCGGCCCCCATTTTTTTCATGGCGGTGGTTAATCTCTCTATCTGCGGCAGCACTGCGTTATAACTTTCGGCCCGGCCACTCCCGGCAGGCATGGGATGATTCGAATCATAACGACCACTAAGCGCGCCTTGCTCCAGGACCATGTAAGCAAAGAACGTGATGTTATTTTCTCGGCAATACTTAAGGATCCCGGCCTCTTCAGAGGCGCGATAGAGCAGGCTGTAATGATTCTGTACTGCACTGATGGAATAACCGGAAGCGTTAAGGATCTCGTTGGCGCGTCTGATTTGTGCCAGATTGTGGTTGGAAACACCGACGCGTTTTACCTTACCGCCTTGTAAGAGTGGGATCAGTTCTGGCGTCCATTTCTCAACGTCAAGGGGATTGTGGATCCAGTAGATATCAATCGCTTCCACGCCCAGGCGTCCAAGGCTGGCCTCAAGCATATCGCTGACAGGCTGCGCTGACTGTTCGTCCGCAATCTGCGGCGTGAATTTGGTGGATAAAATCATGTCCTCGCGAACAAACTGACGGACTAATGCTCCCAGCGCAGCCTCGGAACTTCCCATGCCATAGACTGCTGCGGTATCCCAGAGATTGAGGCCCTTACTCATGGCCGTGGTGAACACCTCTGCCATCTGAGTATCAGAAAGATTATTACCGAATACAGTGTCGCCACCGGCAAAGCCTGTGCCCCAGGACCAGGTGCCCAGCGCGACGGGAGGAAGAGTTTTCATATTCAGCTCCTGAAAAAAGGCCGGAATGTTGCTGACTTAAACCGGCCAAAGAGGGTGAGTAACGGTGAGAGACAGATGAATGAATTAAGTTGGCTGGCGGAGCGCATTTAACAGCGCCACACCGACACCGTGCGCTGAAGCGGGATTCTGCCCCGTGATAAGGCGACCGTCGGGAACCACGTTTTCAGACCAGTTCGGGGCTCCATGATGAAGCGCACCGTGCTCGCGGAGTGCAGTCTCAAGCAGGAAGGGAACCACATCTGTGGTGTGAACTTCTTCCTCTTCCTTGTTGGTAAAAGCCGCCACGTTTTTGCCTTTCACCAGGTATTCTCCGCTACTGAGCTTTGCGTCAACCAGTGCCGCAGGTCCATGGCAGACGGCTGAGACAATCCCATTACTTTCATACACTTCGCGGATAATACGCTGGGCATCCTGGCTATCACGAAAATCCCACATGGTTCCATGCCCGCCCGCAAAGAAAACGGCGCTGTAATCGGTACCGTTCAGCCCGGATAACGCAGGTGTTGATGCCAGGCGCTGCTGAAAATCGGTTTCGTTCCAGTACCAGGCGTTGACAGGGTCACTGAGGTCAAATCCATCCACCGGCGGCTGTCCCCCGCGAATGCTGGCTATCGTCGTTTTTAGTCCGGCATCTTCCAGTACTTTCAGCGGATGCGTCAGCTCGGCTAGGAAAAAACCGGTCGGCACACCGGATGCGCCTTTAATCGGATGGCTGGAAACGACACACAGCACGGGTTTATCGGCAGGTTTCATATCGGGCCTCATTATTTATTTTTAAATTCAGCGGCAAAGAGATTTTCCCAGTTAATAAATGAGCCAAGCGGAATGCACTCGAAGCTTAATAAGCCTGCTTTTGCCAGCGGGAATTCGGCCATTACGTTCATCGCTTCATCGACAGAGTCGCATTCAAGAAATATAGCGACGCCAGGTCGGTCCTGACGGAAGTAGATGTCGCGGATGAAGCCGGATTTATACAATCCCCAGGCGTGCAGCGCTTCAGCGTTAAGGTGCGGAGCATATTTTTCCAGCGATGCTCCAGGTGCAGGGATATCCAGACATAAAATTCGCATCATAGTCTCCTGAACTCAGGTCGTTGTAGAAAGAGACTAAAGTATAAGAGGCGTATTTCAGGAAGATTAGAGGGGCATTGACTTAAGCATCTTTAGACTGTACTTAATAATCAGGCGGAGATTGCTTTAGGAAAACATTATGAATAACGCCCTGTATAACCAGATACGCATCTTTCAGAGCATTGCACGTGAGGGCAATATTTCGGCAGCCGCAAGAAAACTGGAAATTACGCCTCCCTCCGTCAGCAATGCGCTAAAGCTGCTGGAAGAGCATATTGGCCATCCGCTTTTTGTGCGTACGACCCGCCGTATTGAGTTGACGGAAACCGGGCAGCTGTTGCTGGAACAGACCGCTGCGGCGGTGGAGTCGCTGGAACATTCGCTTGAAAGCATTCGCGACCAGAATCAGGAGCCCTCTGGTGTGGTGCGAATTACGCTCTCGCGTTTTGCCTATCTGTTAATTCTTAAGCCTGCAATGGCGAAATTCTGTCAGCAATATCCGGGTATACAGCTGGAAATATCGGTCTACGACGGTACCGTGAATGTTATCGAAGAGCGTTTTGACCTTGGGATCCGTTTTGGCGATATTCTCGAAGGTGGGGTGGTGGCGCGGCCGTTAATGAAACCCTTTCGTGAAGGGTTATATGCATCCTCAACTTATATTCGCGAGCATGGAATGCCCGAGGTGCCGGCTGACCTCAGTCAACACAAGCTGATTGGCTACCGTTTTATCACTAACAACCGCATCCTTCCGTTGATTCTGAACGATCGCGGAGAGCAGTTGACGGTTGAGATGCCCGGGCAGTTAATCAGCAACGATATTGACGTTATGGCAGACGGGATCCGTAACGGGCTGGGCATTGGGCGTTTGTTTGAGCCTGTCTGGCAGTTACAGCCTGACAGGGAGAAATTTATACCCGTGATGGAGAGCTACTGGAAAACCTATCCGCCGGTATATCTCTATTACCCAAAAAACGCGGGTAAAACCAAAAGAGTGAAGGCCCTGATTGATTTTCTGATAATCACTTCAATGGGCGACTCACAGGCTTACCCTGACTGACGTCCTCTCGGACCTTCAACTCAGTTAGCTCGTCCGCTCTGTGCCAGCGGACGTGTATAACAGCATGGCCTCTTTAACAATCACTTTTTTGAAGCTCCAAAGCAATGCAAGAAGCTGGCTAAAATTACCAGTCAGCGTCAGTCTGGAGCAGTTATCGATACAGTTTCGCAATATCTTCGTCAGTACGATTATCATGAATTTTAATCTGAGACAGTGCATCCTCGATCTTCTGGAACTCAGGGGGCGTAAGCTGAACATCTGCCTCATATGTAATTCTGACGCTTACTTGAATGTCCGCTTTTCGCTCAAAGCCGACCTTCTCGTCCCCATTTTATTTTTTTGATAAAACTGATGTTTGTATTGAGCCTTCATTCATGAAGGCTCAATACTAGCTTTCTCTATTGCAGATCTTTTTCCTTCAAAAATTTACTAACCAAATCAGCAACCTGCACATTATTTAAATCAGAGAACGGGAAGTGGGTATTCCCTTTGATTCCCACTTCAGGCAGATGCGTCACCGTAACATCCCCGCCATGCTTGTTCACCACGTCACGCCACTCGCGGGCCATCGCCAGACGTACGCGCCAGCTGTCCTGCGCGGGCATGGCTACCGGTTTATCCGGTATGTTATCGCCGTAAATAATCAGAATCGGGATTTTGGTCAGTGCCATAAACTGCTCCATTGGCACAGGCTCACCCTTCAGCGTGTCGAACGCGCTTGGCATAGGGGCTGGGAGTTCTTTTTCCGGGAAGACAAAGCTGCTGCCAGGCTCGAAGGCGACAATGGCTTTGACCTTGTTGTTTTTCATCGCCGTGTACCAGCCCGGTCCACCACCCTGAGAGTGGGTGAAGAGGATAGCTGGGCCGGATTTATCCACGACGGCGGACATCGCATCAGAGATGACATTGATATCAAACGGCCCGGTATTTGGGGTCATCTGACGGAAATACTGATTCAGTGCTTCTTTGTCGTGAGAAAACTGAACACCTTTAAAATACTCTGGCCACACGCCAACGCGGAACTGGTTGAACCACATTTGTTCATCCGGTTTAGGCGTAACAGTACCTTCTACAGTCGTGCGCCCGGCGCTGCCCCGACGCGGCTGATCGACAAGATAAGTTGAGAACCCGCGACGCAGGAAGATGTTCTGGAACCCTTCGCGACCATCCGGGGTACTTTCCCAGGTACGGGAGAACTGACCTGCGCCGTGCAGCATGACGATAGGGTATTTATGCGGATTCTCCGGGATTTGGTAGAACACTGAGGCATGATCGCCATGATAGGTTTGGCCAGCTGAATCCAGCGGCTTTTTTGCATCAAATGTTCCTGGTGCGGTGATGATAGTGCCACCAGCAGAAAAGCTTCCTTGTTCCTGAATGACCAGCGGCTCGGCATAGACCGACTGAGCCACCAGGCCGCCCGCCATTACGCAGATGGCCAGCGTTTTTAAGATTGTCTTCAAGATTACATCCTCTGTTATGTTTGCCGCTCAATCATATCTGAGTAGTCAGCGTTAATTATTTAGCACCCCTGATTGCCCTTATTTGGCAGACTCATGAATGCGGACGATTAACTGCGTATTGTCTCTAACCAACTTGTTACCGTTTCAGTGGTTCTTCGCTCCTGGTCGCATTCAATGACCAGCGGTTTTTCCCGACGCGCAGTTGGGGCGAGACTGGCAAGGATGTCGTCGCTGTCTCCTTTACCGTAGCCACCGTGAGTAATAAAGGGGATGAGTAATTTGCCCGCAAGGTTGTGGCTGCTGAGAAATGCTTGCACTACAGGCGGCACGCTGGTCCCCCAGATCGGAAAGCCTAAATACACGGTCTCGTAGCGTGAGGTATCTGCAACGCTATTTTTTAATGCCGGTTTTACGCCTCGCTCACGCTCTTTTTTCGCCTGTTCAACGGTCTGAAAATAGTCTTCCGGATAAGGCGTAGCCGGTTCGATTTCAAACAGATCGGTATTCAGGCTGCGGTGAATGACGCCCGCAATCACCCGTGTATTTCCGCTGCGGGAAAAGTACGCCACCAGAACACGGCTTTTACCCTGCTCGTTTGCGGTTCCGGTCGCAGCTGAGGCAAAAGAAACGTTCGCCAGCGTCAGCCCGGCAAGTGCGGTGATTAACATTCTGCGGTTGGGATCATGCTCCATAATCCACTCCTAATTGTTTTCGAGCGCCTGCTGCAGCGCCTTTTCAGCTCGCGTTGCTGCATCACTTTCGCCATGTTCATGCAGAACCTGTGCCAGCTGGCGCAGCTGCGACGCCGTCAGGCCGACCCGCATGCTTGCTCGCGTATGCGACAGCAGTTGTGATTCGACGCCCGGCGTGGCCGCTAATGCGCCAACCGTTGCCAGCTCGCGGCTTTGCCAGTCGAGGTTATCACGGGCGAAAATGTCGCCGAAAAGGTGCGTTTGCAGGAACTGGTTAATCACCGGGGCAAAATCAAACAGTGGGCCCTGGACGGGAGCGCCTGAGATTTTTGTCTGGTTTGCGGTACCGACACGGCGAAGCTCATCCCCGACAGGGATCGGGGCAATCGGTTCTTTACCCTCAACGTCTTTGATACCACGTTGTTTACGTGCTTCGACGACCTTCATCAGTTCACTAAGCGCATTCAGGCTACGGGGGAAGCCCGTATAGGCATAAAGCTGGACGAGAATCTCTTTGGTTTCGTTTATCGTGAGCCCTGCGTCAAGACCCTGATTCAGGGCTGCATTCAGCTTATCCATCTGGCTGCTGGCCATCGATGCCGCAATCAACGGGATGGCCTGTTGGCTAGCTGACAGCGTATCTGAAACCGTTTGTTCGTGGTTCATTTCTGAGGCTCCTTTATTGACGGACGCAGCATGTGCCGCGAGACCAAAACCAAAGGTCAGCAGTACCGCTGCCGCTAATGTTTTAATGGGCGTGGTATTGTTCATCTGTCACTTTCTCCATCCAGTTAACGCTTTTGCCATCCACAATCCCAGTTATCGCCAGATGCGTCATTGCGCTGCCGGGGGCCGCCCCGTGCCAGTGTTTGACGCCCGCCGGGCAAGAGACAACGTCACCGGCGCGGATAACCTGCACCGGCTGGCCTTCTTGCTGGGTGAGCCCAACACCCGAGGTCACAATCAGCCGCTGACCTGCCGGATGCGTATGCCAGGCGGAACGAGCGCCGGGTTCAAACGTGACATAAGCCCCGGAAACAGGGATGTCGTTATCCGGTTTGAAGAGAGGATCAACCCTGACACGACCGGTAAAGTTCTCGGCTGGCCCGAACACCGCATTCTGACTTCCTGCGGGGGCGATATGGACCGCGGGATTTTGTTCCGCTGCCCAGGATGAAAATGTGAAGAAGGGCAGTAACAGCCCGATGTAACGTAAATGTCCGATCATGCAAAGCGTCCTTATCAATGAAGAGGGGATTGCCTGCGATGATTTTATCGGGAGGGTAATGACGTCAGGCTGACGCCCCCCTGACAATTCTGTCAGCTAACCCGGGTCCCGGCTCAGTACCGGATTGAGCATTGTCTGCCGCTTTATCCGCTTGTAGCGCAAAGGTGAGGCCAAAAGTATTGATGCCACCTTCACTACGGGCAAAGACATCTCCCCGGTGCATAATGGCGACGGCACGCACGATCGACAGGCCCAGTCCATGATGGGTATCACTCCTGGCCCGGGAGGTGTCAACGCGATAGAACCGCTCGAAAAGCCGGTGTAAGTGCTCTGGTGCTATTGGATCGCCCGGGTTTGACACTTCAACACAGGCTTGATGACCGGTTTCGCTTAACCGCACCGTAACCGTACTGTTGGAGGGGGAGTGTCTTGCGCTGTTTTCCAGTAAATTGGCCAGTGAACGGTGGAACAGTCGTCGGTCGATGTCCGCGGTGACGTCGCCCTGAACATCGAGAGAGAGCTGTTTTTCAGCAAAAGATGGTTCCACATACTCCGCTGTTTTTAGGGTTTCTTCGCGCAGGGACACCTGCGTAAGCTGGGAAGCATGTTCACCCGCATGGGCATGGGACAGGAACAGCATGTCGTTAACGATAGACGTCATGCGTTCAAGTTCTTCCAGATTTGAACCCAGTAACTCTTCCAGTTCATCCTGCGAGCGTCGGCGCGAAAGCCCCAGCTGCGTCTGGCCGATCAGATTAGTCAGCGGAGTCCGGAGTTCATGCGCAACATCGGCATTAAAGCTTTCGAGCTGCCGCCAGGCGACCTCCTGCCGTTCCAGCACGCCATTAAAAGATGATGCTAACTGCTGTAATTCGTCAGGTAATGCTTCGGTATTCAGGCGCTGACCATGGTCCCCAGGAGCGAGTTGCCGAGCCTGTTTACTGAGCGCCCCAACGGGACGAAGACCGATTCTTGACACGACGTATCCCAGTAAGGCGACAATCACGACGCCCAGTGCGGTAATGATCAGCAATGTCCGCGTGAACGCATCGAGTGTGCCCATATACGGTGTGGAGTCGATGGCAACCACATAGCGAAGCTCAGGCCTTTCACCGTTGGCGGGGATCGTTTTCACTAACAGAAACAGCGAGCAGGCACCTTCCGATGCACCGGGCACTTTATTAAAGCCTTCCTGTAAAGAAGACCACTGAACACCCACTGGTGGTGTTCCCCCCATGCTAAAGCGTGGGTTATCGCTCACTATCCAGTAGCGAACGCGCTCACCTTCAGAATTGGTTAATACGGTGAATTTATTGGCCAGCGTAGACCAGCCGTCAGCCGAAGTTCGCGCGGTGATCCACGGACTCATTAATGATTCCCGGAATAGCAGCTCGTTGTGCATCTGCTTTTGCAAAGAGTCATGCAAGGAACTTCTCAGCAGAATACCGATAACGGACACAATCAGCAGCGCGGATAAGGCAAACATCAGCGCCAGGTGAACCGAGATGGAACGCTTAGGCATGCTTATCCCCTTCATTTATGCGGACCGGACTTCGAGGACATACCCCATGCCACGAACGGTATGCAGCAGTTTGACATCGAACGGTGCATCCACTTTGGCTCGAAGACGTTTAATGGCCACTTCAACCACATTGGCATCGCTGTCAAAATTCATGTCCCATATCTGCTCCGCAATCATCATTTTTGACAGAATCTCCCCTTGATGCCGGGCCAGAAGGCTCAACAGGGAAAACTCTTTTGCGGTCAGCTCCAGTCGTGTTCCGGCGCGAAATACGCGGCGAGCCAGCAGGTCGAGATGCAGATCGTGAATTTGCAACTGGGTGATGTCTGCGCCATCCGTAGCGCGGCGACGCACCAGTGCCTGAATACGCGCCACCAGCTCAATAAGCGAAAAGGGTTTGGGCAGATAATCATCCGCGCCAAGGCGAAGCCCTTTAACGCGTTCATCGACAGAGCCGCGAGCCGAGAGCATCAGCACCGGCGTCTGTTTGGCTGCTCGCACACCCTCAAGTACCCGGTAGCCGTCCATCCCCGGCAGCATCACATCCAGTATTATCGCGTCGTAGTCGAACTCCAGCGCGTAATGAAGACCTTCAGCGCCGTCTGCAGACACATCTACCGTAAATCCGGACTCACTCAACGCACGGTTAAGATAGGTTGACGTTTTTTCTTCATCTTCGACTAACAACAGGCGCATAACGGGACTTCCTCTTAACTTTTCAACGGTGCTTCAACATCGGAATAAACCTGCACGGCATCCGGCAGACGTTGCCCCTGAATAGTGATGACATCCAGTGAGCGGGTGAGCTCGGTCATCTCGGCGGAAGTCAGCGACACGCCGGTAGCCGCTGTGTTTTGCAGCATATGGTCTTTATTGGTGGTGCCAGGAATGGGAACAATCCACGGTTTACGGGCCAGGAGCCATGCCAGTGCAATCTGCCCCGGCGCGGCATTTTTTCTTATTGCCCAGGATTTCAGTAGTTCAACCAGCTGTAAGTTGTGTGGCAAGTTTTCAGGCGAGAAACGCGTTTCTGTCGCGCGGAAATCACCGGCAGCGAACCGGGTATTCTCATCAATCCAGCCCGTTAAAAATTGCACGCCGAGTGGGCTCCATGGCACGAACCCAATGCCCAGCTCTTCACACACCGGAAATACCTGATTTTCAGGGCCACGCCAGAGCATGGAGTATTCACTTTGCACAGCGGTAACGGGTAATGCCGCATGAGCGCGTCTCAACGTGTTGATGCCCATTTCAAACAGACCCCAGTGCAGGACTTTCCCCTGATCCATTAAATCTTTCACCACACCGGCGACATCTTCAATGGGGATCTGTGGATCAACCCGGTGTTGATACAGTAAGTCAATACGATCGGTACGCAGGCGTTTGAGCATATTGTCGACGACCTGTCGGATATGCTCAGGTCTGCTGTTAAGGCCCGGCAGACGCTTACCAGTCTGTTGGTCAATGTTCCAGCCAAACTTGGTGGCGATAACGATTTTGTCCCTGAACGGGGCGACGCCTTCCCCGAGAATTTTTTCGACTTCAAACGGGCCGTAGGCTTCAGCAGCGTCGAAGAACGTTACCCCTTCATCAAATGCCCGGTGGATAACATTGATCATCTCGGGACGCCAGGGAACGGAGGTGTCGTATTTGCGACTCATGTTCTGCACGCCCAGACCGACGGCAGAAACGTCCAGCTTCCCGAGTTTACGCTTGCCAGGAGCTGAAGGGCGTTGGCTGGGTTGTCTGGATGAATCGACCTGAGAGGATTGGCTCGCTGCTGATACGTGCGGAATCAGCGAGGCGGAGGCAATACCGGCCCCGGCGACTAATAGCTTGCGCCGCTCTGGCATTGTTGGGGCATTCTGGCTTTTCATTGATCGCTCCGTTTCTCAGAAAATTAAACATGACTCTCATTTAGGCGGGACCATTCTGCGTTGTGATTGCCAACATAAAGCTGACGGCTACCTGACAGCGTTGTCAGAAACACCTACCTATCCAGTCTGTTTCCTGACAAAAATGTTATTTCCCTGTCACGATGCTGACAGCCCTCTCCGCCTACTCTGACCCTGCAAATTTGATTCCGCGAGCCTGAATAACCAGGCCGACACTCATCGGGAGAGACCATGAAATTCACGCTTATCAGTGCAATGCTACTCACGGCAATGGCTGGAGTGACCTCAGTCAATGCGGCTGATTACAAAAAAAATCCATTCACACTGGCCTATGACGGTGCCATTACTGAGAACGTCAAAGGCAAGGTCAACATTCACCCCGTGAAATACGATCTGCATGGCATCCAGATTGCTGCGAATGTCTATACCCCTGCTAACTACGATCCCGCCAAAAAATACCCTGCTGTAGTGGTGGCACATCCTAATGGCGGCGTAAAAGAACAGGTCGCCGGGTTGTATGCCCAGCGTCTCGCCGAACAGGGCTACATCACGATTACCGCCGACGCGGCTTATCAGGGTGCTAGCGGTGGGATGCCGCGCAGCGTGGATAAACCCGCTAATCGCATTGAGGATATCCACGGCATGGCTGACTACATCAGTCAGTATCCTGGTGTAGATACCGCCCGCCTTGGTCTGCTGGGTATTTGCGGAGGTGGCGGGTATTCACTTGTTGCGGCTGAAACTGACAAGCGGTTCAAATCGATAGCAACCATCAGCATGTTTAATTCAGGCCTTGTGCGCCGTAACGGTATGCAGGATTCACAGCTGGATACTATCCAGCAGCGTCTTCAGCAGGCTTCTGACGCTCGAGCTCAGGAAGCAGCCGGAGGAGAAGTGCTTTACTCCGGCGATGCCAACCTGACTGATGAACAGATTGCTAAATTACCCTTTGCCTTGTATCGCCAGGGCTACGAGTACTACTGGAAAACCCACGCGCACCCGAACTCCACGTTTAGATACACCACCAGCAGTCTTCTGGATTTAATGAGCTTTGACGTAACGGACCATATCAATCTCATCAATAAACCACTGCTGATGATTGCCGGTACAAAAGCGGATACGCTCTATATGACTGAAGACGCGTTCGCGAAAGCCACCGGTACGAAGGACAAAGAACTCTTCCTGATCGATGGTGCTACCCATATCGAGACGTATTGGGTGCCAAAATACGTTGACCAGGCAATGCAAAAGTTAGACGTCTTCTTCGATAAAAATATTTAGTTAGCCTCCAATGACGCCCCAGCCGCGCAGGCTGGGGTATATCCATCAGCTGTAGCCATTTTCCGCTTGCGTGTTCACGCGATAGACCCAGATTAACGAAGTTGGGGTTAAAGATAATTACGCTGCTTAAATAGACGCTATGAATGGAATTCATAGACCTAATCTGGAACCGGGAATGAAAACGATGGGCCTGATGTGACAGGATGGATCGGGAGAGAGTGAATCATTCACTTCAAATTACTTTCAGGCGGAGAAGCAAATGAGTACGCAAGAGCCAACATTTAGTGAGGTAGTAAAAAACAGATACTCGGCTAGAGCCTTTCTTCCATCTCCCATCCCCAGCGATATCCTCAAAGACATTTTGCTCGAAGCGCAATGCGCACCATCCAACTGCAATACTCAACCCTGGACCCTGCATATTGTTGCAGGAGATAAACTTCGTGAATTAAGCCACGCACTGACGGAAGATCTGAGGGCTGGGAACTACAGCCTTGATTTTTCGTTTGATAAAGAAGCTTATCCCGAGCCATTCAGGCAACGGGCTTCGGAGCAGGGGCGCTCGTACTATCAGGCACTGGGCGTTGCGCGGGGGGATAACTTAAGTCGCTCAGAAGTGGTCGAGCGTAATGTGAGATTTTTCGGCGCGCCTCATGTTGCCCTGCTATTCATTCCTGCTGTAGGGGACAACGTTCGCGTAGCCTCAGACGCCGGTATGTATGCGCAGACATTCCTGCTTTCTCTGGCAGCTCGCGGTTACGCAGGTGTTCCACAGGCAGTGCTGAGTTATTTTGCCCAAACGGTGCGTAGGCTATTGAATGTTCCTGAAGGTTTCAGGCTGCTTTACGGTATTTCTTTGGGGATCCCAGATAAAACGCATCCCTCCCTGAGTTACAGGGAAGGGCGGGTATCTCTGGACGAAAGTGTCGTCTGGCATCAATAACGACGTTTTATTTCTTTATCTGAACGGTCAGTGCCATCAGGGCGCTGGCTGCTGTAAACAACGCAATTATCCAGCCCAACGTCCATGGTGTGCCATCACTGAACAGGGCAAGAAGAAGTGAAGAGATGATGCCGCTGCCGTATTGTAACGCGCCCATTAGCGCCGATGCGGAGCCAGCCACATTAGGCACTGCGTCCAGAGCGCAAGCCGTGGATGTTGCCGCGATGATGCCATTCATAGAGAAGAACACGAACACAGCGCCGACAATCACGGTAATTCCACCTACGCCCAGGCCGGTGGTGACTGCCAGCACTATTGCCCCAATAGCTGCGATGAATACGGCATTCCTGAGCAACGCTTCCAGTGGATAGCGGTGAACCAGACGTCTGTTGACCATGCTCACCGCCATCAGTCCAACAATGTTTACTGCAAACAGCCAACCGTAATGCTGCGGGTCAACGCCGAAGTACGTGATGTACACAAACGGGGAACCCGTGATAAACGCATAGGCAGCGACGTAATAGAACGTCAGGCACAAAGTAAACCGCATGTATCTGGCGTTGGTGAGCAAGGCATAGTAGTTGTGAAAAGCTTTGATTACGGAGGCTTGTGAGCGTTTTTCAGCAGGTAATGTCTCCGGTAGCCAGAATAAAGACATCAGCATTAATGCTCCGATAATCGCCAGCAGCCAGAAAATGGCATGCCACGAGGTGACTTTAATCATCTGCCCACCGATCAGGGGCCCGGCAATCGGCGCGATGGCCATAATTATCATCAGAGTCGAAAGCATTTGTGCTGCACGAGTGCGGCTAAACAGGTCACGGATCATTGCTCGAGCCAGCATCGGCCCGGTACAGGCACCTAACGCCTGAAAAACACGCCAGAAGACTATTTGCACGATATCCGTTGATAACGCGCAGCCCACCGAGCCGACGATGAATAGACCTAAACCGATAAACAGCGGCAGTCGACGACCATAACGATCGCTAATCGGTCCCCAAATCAGTTGTGCAATGCAAAAACCGATAAGGAACCCTGTGATTGTCAGCTCTGCATCACCCTGCAAATCTTTGGCCATCACGGGCATGGCGGGCAGATAGATATCGGTTGATAAAGAGGTAACAGCCATTAGGGCGCTCAGAATGAGCAAAAATGATAGACCAGTTTTTTTTACTGTAGTTGAGTGAGTTCGTGCCTGTTGATTAAGCATGGTAATCCGTTGAGCATGAAGAGATAGGGGGATGTTAACGGGTTTGTGCTCGCTGATAATCACAGGGGGGAGGATAGGGACTATGAGTGGTATTCATTAATCTTTTACATGGCATTGAGCAACACAGAAATGATGATGAATAAACCAGATAATAGGCTTTCCCTTGTTGCAATAAACTGACTTTGTCCGAACATCGATTAGAAAATATCTTGAGTTTTTACTTAAAGAATTTTCCACATCAGTTTTAAGAAAAAAATAAATCGCTGAAACTTCCTATGCCTCTGGCCAGAAAATATAGAGGTATCTTTACTTTGAAGTATTGTTCCACACCTGACTTATCCTGTGTTTTTTTTCGGTAAAGCCCCAAAAAGTGACGAGCCTCCACCAGCGCATGTCTGTAAAAAAATACCTTTATTTTTTTGTTTTGTTCCTGTCCCGCTAGCTGGATGATTTCGGCGATCACCTCAACATAGCTTATTGCACGAACATCGTAGTAATCCGGTCGGTGCGTGATAGAGGTCCTATTGCTGTTATAGATATAGTCCTTAACATCCAATATGCAGAGCTGGCCATTTCTCGCTGCAAGATGAACCGTCCAGATAATGTCTTTATGGCTCTTACCGGACTGGAAGTGCAGTGAGTGTTGTCTGATATAGGCTGACTTGACCATCTGCAACCACAGGTAATGTGGCCATTCACGGCGTGTAACGCACTGCCTAATCCACTCATGACCTGACAGGGTCGCCCCATATGGCTGCTTTCGGTGGACTGCTCTTCGATATAGGTCAGCACTAGAATGCCAGCCATTAAAGATCATGACGTCGGCTTGCGACGCAGTAGCTGCTTGCCATCGTTTTTCAATGAACCCGTCTGCTATATCATCGTCAGCATCGAGGAAAATTACCCACTCTCCTTGATGCAAGGCTAGAGCAGCATTTCGGGCAGCATAGACACCTCGATTGGCCTGCTCAATCAGAATGAGTCGGTCATCATGGATTTGACGAAGAACGTTGGCTGTTCCATCAGTAGAACCGTCATCGACGATGATAAGTTCAATAGCCACGTGGGTTTCGCTGAGGATTTTATTAACCAGATTACCAATGGTCTCAACGGCGTTGTAAGCAGGGATAATGACACTAACGTCGATTTTATTCTTCATCACGAGTAACTATTTCCCTTCATCGTCATCTTTAAGCCTTCTGATCGGGATAATCCGTCTTTCCCTGATTTCCTGGTCGATATCAAACAAGCACTCGTCGCAGAATTCTTTATCGAGTGAGAGCCATCGCTCAAGGACACTTCTTTTTTTGTTGCAACGTGCGCATCTCTTCATCTTTCCGCGTCTTCGCGACCTCGTAATTTGGGATACATGGAAAATGGGCGTAGCAAGCCTCGGCTAGATAACTAACCGTAATAAAAGGCTTTTCTGCGAGTAAGTTAAGACAAGGATAACCAGGCAGGGCGCATGAAAGATAATCGTTTTGATAGATCAGTTTTTCGATATTGATCGTTGGCGCCGATCGATAACAAGTGTGGTTAAGCGATAGGTATGTCCACGGAGTCAGTCCATGAAAACGAGCGTTTTGCTAAATGGAATGCTCTTGAGAATGCGTCTGTATCAGCGCAGTAGCCACCAGCATCAGCACGTTGCCAGACATGGGCCACATCGCAAAGGGAGAATGTATGGGCAGCTCCGAACTGACAGGCTCAGAAGAAGTGAATGATGTTCATTGTGAGCTGTTACATCTCAAGCTGAGCAGGAGGGCAATATATCCGAACACAACGGAATGCAATAATGCCCTCCTGATTCGCCAGACCTCTGGCAACCGATTAGCGCGATATCGTATAAACCCACTCGCCGCAATGGGGGCATTTCTTGCTGCCGTAGTAGGAACGTTCACATTGATTGCATCGCCACAGTCCTCTTCGGGTATTCAAAGGACCTCGTAGGCCAGCGTAACCTGCAGGTGGTTGTTTTCGTCTGTGACCGGCGCTTGTCGATGCTGGTTGCTTAGGTTGACGGATTGCGTAGCGGCAGCTCTGATTTTTGATTCTTTCGCTGCGATTATGTCGGGAGTGAACAAACATCTCATTCCCTGACCTGTCTTCCTCGATAACAACCTCGGCATGACAGGAATCGCATAGCAGTCGTCCCCGATAATCCAGAGGAAGTTCTTCTGGCGTCACCCACTCACCGTCTTCGGTGATGGCGTGTTCAATGGCACGGAATTGCATCATGACGATGCCTCCCGTTGTGCCGATTCAATAAGCATCTTTAGTTTCATAGTATGGGACCTTCGCCATACAGCACGCAGGCGAAAGCCGCCTATGTCAGGCAGTCTGGCGAGTATGCTGTGGGGGGAATTCAGATAAACCTGAGAGGAGGTAAGGTTTGATTTGATATCACTGGCGGGATTGATCGATACGCTGCTGTAGCCAGGCTTCTACTTCGCTTTGCAACCAACGAGAGCTTCTGCCCAGCTTAATGGGCTTCGGGAACTCGCCGTTTTTTATAAGGAAATAAAACCATTTGTCCGTCAGGCCTGTGAGCTGGGTGATAAACGCCATCGTCACCAGTTGGTCGTTAAGAACGTTGTAATCAGTTGTCATCGTTTTTCTCCTTGAGTGAATGGGAGAAGGAGCCAGGTATGGGGAACGCAAACTCCTTCAAACGATGAGGCACTGGCGTATTTTTTAACTGAGCTTCCGCCGTCTGCCCGCTGCCAGTGGAGCTGGGATGTCACTTAACTGGCAGATAACGCCTAAAGTTTTCTGCTCCTGCTTGCTGAGATAGCTCAAGATGTACTGCATGCTCTTACGGCCCTTAATGTCGTCGTAGGCCGTTACCCATTCACCCCGTGCTCTGTACTTCTCCCTGGGCTCGCACCGGTATGTATGTCCTTCTCCCCATGTCACGTATTTCTAGGTATCCCTGAGTGCTTCAAAAACTGTCCATGCATGGCGGTGTTTCTGACCATTGAGGTAAAACGCGGCGTGGATGTGAAAACCATGCTGTTCGGTTTGTCCCAGTACCCATACTTAGCCCACCAGCCCCTTGATATATCGCTATACAGTGCCGATTCATTTAATTTGGAGTACGGCTCGATATAAGTGAGAAAGGTAATCATGTTGGGATAGCATCATCCATCAGCGTTGGGGGTAATGTGGAGACAAATCAGGTTAAAGAATGATAATTAGAAATGTCTTTTCTTTAGAAACAGTATTATTTACCTTGATTACAGCGTGTGCCTGAGCAGCAACATTGCATCGGAGCAACTGATTTATCGTAGGGAAACACAATAAATGCGCCATTTTTTGACAACGTACCGGGACTCGATCCTCGCATCTGCAGGCATCATCATTGCCATTATCTCACTTGGGTTCGCTATCTGGCAGGGCAGAGAGGAAATCAGGCACAACCATATTTCTGTAGAGCCAAGGATAAATGCCTATTTCTCTAACGATGGTCGCAAAAATCAGTGGGGAATTTATGCCATCAACAACGGTATGGGAACGGCCTTTGTTAACGGGCTCACCGTGAAGGTCAATGGCAAACCCGTGGATGCCGTTGACAACAATATCTTCGTCGGGGCTATTCAGGCACTGGGCCTTCACGCTGAGTGTTTTGTGATTGGCGGCCCGCGCCCGAATGATTCCTTCAGGGTGGGAGAGGAAATATTTCTGGTGGAAGCCAGAGGGTCAGATAAAAGCTGTGCGGAAGACCTGCTGCGCCTGAAGTGGGCCTCACAGGACCCAGAACAGCTGGACTTTGTGCTGGATACGGAATCCATCTACGGTGATAAGTTCCGTTATACCTATTCTCAGAACCGCCAGGTAAAACTGGATTAACGTCCGGGAACATATGAGCGACGTCTGCCGCTCGACACTGGTGCCGGAACAGCGCTGACTCTGTAAATCCGGCGTTCTGTCCGCTGCGACTGCTTGCCCAGGTAGCTCAGGATGTACTGCATGCCCTCCCGCCCTCTGTTGTCGGAAAAACTGATAACACGCTCTCCCCGTACCCTGTAATGTCCCTTAGGCTCACACCTGTGCGCGTAGCCTTCTCCGTTCGTAATGTCCTCCCACAGGTCCCTTATGGACTCCCAGAAGCACCACACCTTCCTGTGGCGCTGACCATTGAGATAAAACGCAGCATGAATGTGGTAGCGGTGATCTTCCCCGTATTCCAATACCCAGGCATACCCCACCAGCCCGGATAACTCATGGCATTGCTCTGTCAGCCAGGTCATATCGGCGACAAGTTGATTTACATCGGCGTGGTGAAACGACTTACTGTTCCGGCGGTAAGCAAAGTCCACTCGCAGCATTAAGAGTTTCGAGTAGCAATCAAATAGCTGGTTATGATGAGCGAATAACACGCTCTGTAGCGAATGATCTGATATGTGGTTTCGATTGATATTGTGACGCATGATGTTATCCCATGATGAATAGTGGTCATGGGATTACACCAGGATGTGAATTTTTACCGAGTGGGATGAATTCGGTTATCGATCGGATACTGGTACGCTGGATAATTACCCTACGCGCTGTAACTGGACGTACACTATCGACGTGAGGAGGTATTGTGCTTGTCGTTCGCAAGATAATATCTGAGACCGGTCAGTATGAGTGTACCAGGGACAGGAGATACGTTTAATCAAGCTGAGCTGCAAGTCGTCCACTGATCTCTCGTTGAGTGGCTTAAGCAGAGGCAGGAGATAGCGACTTTATAAAATAACACTAATAACCTAAATGAATTTATTCTGAAGGTCTGGTCAGCGAACTGTCGGTTTTCCACTGTGCGGCACTTATGAAGACAAACGACATTTTATCACCTCTTCATTTCAACTCAGTGATACATCGGCTTATAATATATTTTTCACTCTTACGTCAGCGTGACGGGTTCCCCACCTCCCTTATCGTATATTGGCATAACGATTGCTCCGGCTCAGGGGCCTGAAAGGGTAACGCGTCGTAAAATTGCTGGGCGGTGTAAAAAATTAATCATCCAGGAACGTGCGCCGATATCGGGGGAATTATCCAGCATTCTGAGACATCACAAGCGTGCTGCCAGCAGAGACATCCCGATGCTATTTTCGAATGTAAACAACGTACCGCCATAAGCCCACTACAGAATGCTTTTATTAAATAATTAAAATTTTTGATGACACTGTGAACTGATCATTCTGTTAGTTCTCATATCGGTTGCTCCTGGTACGAATGGAGATCCACATTGCCTTGCATACACTAAAGTGCACTCAGATCACCCTGTTTGCTGAAAGTTGCGGATAACAGAAGAACGATAGCCGACAAAAGAGCTGTTTCTTGAGCCTGCCAGCAGTAAATCAGGATGGCAATCATACGGCTAATGAATGGACAAATAACGTAAAAACAATGGTTACGACATGGAATTATCATGATAACATCACTACAGAGTCACGCCGTGATTGATGTGTTGCATGGAGAATGAAATGGCATTTAATGAGAATGGTAAACGTGTTGAGGTTCCCGTAGTCACCAAACTTGAAGAACTTCTAAAGAGCAGTGAACGAGAACTTGTGTATTATGTTCATTATTTACAAAAACGAAATAAAACCAGACATTACATCTCAGGCGTGAATTATACTGATTTTAATTTAGTTAAAAAACTCATCCGAAATGCATTGTATAAATCAGATGCCAGAACTGATGATATTGACAACACAATCAATAGAATGCTTGAAGATTATCATGAGCTTGCTATTTCAGAAGAAAATACCAACTGGTTAAAAGGGGATCGGAGAGCATGTCTCTGGCTTCTTTTTAATATACTCATCAAAGATACTCAATATGAATTCGTAAGAGATATCATTAATAACAAATCATTAAACACACACTCTGACTCAGAGTATTATTCAATTCTTGCGTGGATTGATAAAGAAATGTATTCATGGCGCCATGATGATGTTCCGAAAAGAATAATGAGTTACGCAGACGACTGGCGAAAAATAAAAATAAACAAGATGTATCTCTGGTTAGAGCAAAAAAAAGAGCAAAATGAAATAGAATATTGTTATAGTTACCTTAAAGATAAAGGGATGAATATCATACTTTCCACAATGTCGGAAAGAGAGGTTGCATTAATTATTGAATTTTGTGAGGCCTCAGGATTTTGTCACAAAGACATTGTTATAGCTTTTTTTGATTATATTCATGGGCATTCAGCCAATGGTGACATTGTCGCAGAAAGCCTTAAGGGAAAAATGTCGAGCGGATTATCATCCTGGAAAAACAGGAAGAATAAAGAAGAATATTCCGATCTGCATTTTGATATCAAAAAAGAAAACATTCCAAAACTAGAGGAGCTTCAGAAAATCCTCAGGCTTTACTCAAAAAAAGAAGTGGTTAATGAACTAATTGAGAAATTTTACGAGCAGTATAATAAGACTTAATGTTTTAAACTTTTCTCAGTTATATATCATCTTACTGAATTCCCTCCCGTTTAACTCCAACAGGCCATCCCCACCGGATGGCCTTTTTTTCATTCAGAGGCCGGTATGAAACATCCCTCGGGCTACGCCCTTATTCGACGCCATCTGCGACGTTACCCACATGCACTACGTCAGCATTTGCTGCAGGAGCTTAACCAGTTAGTCACGTATGAACCTGTGATTGGCATTATGGGGAAAACCGGTGTCGGCAAGTCGTCGCTCTGTAACGCCCTGTTCCGCAGTGAAGTCTGTGCCGTGAACGCTGTGGAAGCCTGTACCCGTCAGCCGCAGCGTGTCCGGTTGCGTTTCGGCAACCACTTCCTGACCCTGGTCGATTTGCCCGGCGTTGGCGAGAGTCAGGCACGTGATGGCGAATATAGTGAGCTCTACCGCGAACTGATGCCACAACTTGATATGGTGCTGTGGGTGCTCAAAGCCGATGATCGTGCTTTCTCAGTCGAAGAGAAGTTTTATCAGGACTTATTCGCGCAGTTCTGCGGGCCGCTACCGCCGGTATTGTGGGTGCTCAACCAGGCGGACAAGACCGAACCAGCAGAGCAATGGAACTGGCTTTCCGCGCAGCCATCGGCATTACAGGCTGTACGCATCTCGCAGAAGCAACAGTCAGTGGCCCGACAGTTAGGTATTGCCGAAGCCGATATTCTGCCGGTCTCGGTCCGGGGTCGCTATCGACTGTCCCGTCTGGTGGAGGCGATGATTATCCGTCTCCCAAAGCAGGCCCGCAGCCCGCTGGTGCCACATCTGCAGACCATGTATCGCACCGAAGCCGTCATCAGCACTGCCAGCAGCAGTTTTGGCGATGCCGTGGTGGAGGTTATTGATAAGGTCATTGACCTGGCCCCGTTGCCGCTGGTGGCTCGGTCGGCATTGCATGCGGTGACCCATACCGTCGCCCGGGCAGCACGTAGTGTCTGGTCGTTCTTTTTCGGTTAATACCATCAACAAGCAATTTTGCTGAATCACGATCGATTTTGTCGATCGAACCGATCGGGTTTATTCATTATCAACTATTAATATCAGGTTATAGAATCTCTCAGGGATTACTTTGCCTGAAATTTTATTTATTAAAAATCAATGCGATGAATCGCAGGATTGATCATGTCTTAAGGACTCAGATGAAAACAACTTATCCCGTCACCGCCGCCATGGCACTACTGGCAACTGTGTCTTTGCCTGCCGGAGCAGCTGAAAATGATGTTATTAAACTCGATGTTCAGAAGAGTGGTTTCGAGCTGCTTGTCACTGTTATCGCCAGGACTGACAACATCCAGATCAAGAACATTGACGTAAACCGGGGCAGGTGCCTGCTGTTGGCAAAAGGAACAGTCACCTATCAGGGCATTACGGTTGAAGGCTGGGTGCCTAAAAAGGGAGAGTTTACCCCCACTACTATGCAGTTTGCCGATGGCCTGACGTGGCATTTCGGCAACCCGCTTCAGCAGAAGGGGATTAACTGCAGCTTCGTTGAAGCCCGTGTGTTTACCAACAAGGGAACCTTCACTATCAGCGAATGAAATAAACGCCTTATCAGCAGCGTTTCCCTTCATCACTCATTTAAAGGACTAAAACTATGATACTTAAATCTTGTATCCCCTTTGCTCTCACTCTTCTTTTATCCGCCCAGGCAATGGCATTTGGTAGCCACGATGCCTGGACAAGCGGCTACGCTCAGGGCACCACTGAATATACCATCCTCGGTAAGGGACAGTCACAGTTATACCTTGCCTGCGAAAGTACTGGTTCACAGGCGGTGACCATTATATTCACTGATGTATACGGCCACCAGGTCGGCATGGACGGTGGCCAGAAGCTGACCATGAAAATTGATAATGAAGAAGAAGCCAATATCAGCGAAAGCGAATCTCATGTGGGCTCAGACAATGTGATGTGGGCATGGAATAAATTACGTAGCGGCAAGCGCGTTATTGTCTCGGGAACCGGCGCAAAACAAGCCGCATTTACGCTCAACGGTACAGCAGCCATTATTCCTGAATTTGGCGATAATGGCTGCGTACCGAAATTTGCCCTTCCGTAAGTCTTACCCACAACGCTTAAAACATCAGCAATACACCACCAGCGCCCTGCTCATTCGAGCAGGGCGTTTTCTTTTGTCTCTTTTAAAGGAACTAATCATGAAATTAGCCAGCCGCTTTGGCCGTATTAACCAGATACGCCGTGACCGACCGCTGACCCACGAAGAGCTGATGAGCCATGTCCCCAGCGTGTTCGGGAGTGACAAACATGAATCACGCTCGGACCGTTATACCTACATCCCGACCATCACCATCCTGGAAAGCCTGCAGCGGGAAGGCTTTGAGCCGTTCTTTGCCTGCCAGACGAAGGTTCGCGACCAGAGCAAGCGGGAGCACACCAAGCATATGCTGCGTCTGCGTCGTGCCGGACAACTGACCGGCCATCAGGTGCCGGAAATCATCCTGCTCAACAGCCATGACGGCTCCTCGAGCTACCAGATGCTGCCGGGACTGTTTCGTGGCGTCTGTACCAACGGCCTGGTCTGCGGTCAGTCGTTCGGAGAAGTGCGGGTACCGCATAAAGGTAATGTCGTCGAGAAGGTGATTGAAGGGGCCTACGAAGTACTCGGGGTGTTTGATCGGGTGGATGAGAAGCGCGATGCAATGCAGTCGCTGGAGCTGCCAGTACCCGCACGTCACGCGCTGGCGAATGCCGCGCTGAAATATCGCTTCGGTGAAGACCACCAGCCGGTCACGGTATCGCAACTGCTGACTCCGCGTCGTCGGGAGGACTACGGCGATGACCTGTGGACCGTTTATCAGCGCGTGCAGGAGAACCTGATGAAAGGAGGTCTTTCAGGGCGAACCGCACAGGGGAAAAGCAGTCGCACCCGTGCTGTTACCGGCATTGACGGTGATGTGAAGCTCAATCGCGCCCTGTGGGTTATGGCAGAAAATATGCTCGAGTTTTTCGAGCGTTAAACAACCGTTCCGACATAAGGAGATAGTTTCATGAATACACAAAACCTTGAGTTTGCTGAGCAGGCAGCAATTGCGGCCTCAGCAGTACCTGACGAGTTACGCATCGGCTTCTGGCCACAGTACTTTGGCACCATCCCGCAATGGATAACGCTTGAGCCCCGAATATTTGGCTGGATGGATCGTCTGTGCGCTGATTACAGCGGCGGCGTCTGGAGCTTTTATACACTCAGCAACGGCGGCGCATTTATGGCTCCGGAGCCCGACGGTGAGAAGTGGACGTTGTTCAACCCGATGAATGGCAACGATGCGGAGATGAGCGGAGAGGCTGCCGGTATAGCGATCTGCCTGATGGCATACAGCCACCATGCCTGTCGTATCGAATGTGACGCGATGACTGAGCACTATTATCGCTTACGCGGCTACGCGCTGAACCATCCGGAATGCAGCGCTATTATGCATCTTATCGACTGAGGAATGCCGAACATGAATGCTGCATTATCCCCGGCGCCATCGCAGCCTGAACTCTTTCCGCTGACGGTTTTGGCACAACATGGTTATCTGCTCCCTGCGACTTCCGGATTGACACCCTATGCCCAACGGACCATTCGTCGTGCTATCAACCTGCTGGAAAAATATTTGCGCCAGCCCGGTATATCCTTTACCTCAAGTACTGCTGCTCGTGACTGGCTTCGGTTACAGCTGGCAGGACAAGAACGGGAAGTGTTTATGGTGCTCTATCTCGATAACCAGCATCGTTTACTGGAGAGTGAAACGCTATTTGCCGGTTCGATTAACCATGTACAGGTCCATCCTCGAGAGGTAGTGAAGTCAGCGCTTCGCTTGAATGCTGCTGCTGTCGTGCTGGCGCATAACCATCCATCCGGCGACCCGGAGCCCAGCCAGTGCGACCGCAACATTACGGGCAGGCTTAAAGCAGCATTAGCACTGATTGATGTGAAAACGCTCGACCATCTGGTTGTAGGCCAGGATGGCATTGTGTCGTTCGCGGAGCGAGGCTGGATATGAAAATAATCAGTAAACGCCAGGCCATGACTCTGTACCGGCAACATCCTGGATCCCGACTGTTTCGCTTCAGTACGGGCAAATATAAATGGTCAGGCAGTGTCTGCCATTATGCTGGCCGGGAAGTTCAGGACATACGCGGCGTTCTGGCCGTATTCGCTTAACGCCGTCAGGACCGCAATGGTCCCTATGTCATTCTTCGAAGCGTCACTCTCAATTAATCCTTCCCTATAATCAGGAACAAAAATGAATAATCGCTCCGAATCCGGTACCAAGCCGGGGAATCCCGCCTGCCAGCAGTGGGGACTACAGAGTACGATCATCCCCTGTTTTGGCGCTCGTCTGGTGCAGGAAGGCAACCGCCTGCATTTTCTCGCTGACCGGGCGGGGTTTAACGGTGCTTTCAGCGACAAGGATGCGTTGTGCCTGGACCAAGCTTTTCCCCTGATACTCAAACAACTGGAACTAATGCTGACCAGCGGCGAGCTTAATCCTCGGTATCAGCACTGCGTCACGCTATATCACAATGGGCTCACTTGTGAAGCCGACACGCTTGGCAGTTGCGGTTACGTATACATCGCCGTTTATCCAACTCAACGCTAATTAAATACACGAGAGCAAAAATGAAATTTCTATCTGCAAGAAACATGCGGGCGGCGAAGCCATGTCTGTCGCCCGTTGCAGTCTGGCAAATGCTACTTTCACGCCTGCTGGAAAAACACTATGGTCTGACCCTGAACGATACGCCGTTCTGTGATGAAACCGTTATACAGGAACATATCGATGCCGGTATCACTTTGGTTAATGCCGTTAACTTTTTGGTGGAGAAATATGAGTTGGTTCGTATCGATCGCAAAGGGTTTACCTCACTGGAGCAAGCATCATATTTGACCGTGACAGACATACTTCATGCCAGAAGAGCGTGCGGGCTGATGACTCGTTTTTCTTACAGGGAAGTAAGTAATATTGTTCTTAGCCGATCGCGGTAATGAGGAAGACTTCAAGAGTCGAGAAGATTTGCACGGTCTGTGAAAAAATTGGTGAAATTGGCGACTCGGTGAAGGCTCATCGAGTCGCATGAAAAACAAGGTGGGGGCACAAAAGGGGGCACTTATAAGGATGAAACAAGAAAATATGTATATTTATCAATGGTTATATGGGTTGTGTTATGTTCCTATTATCGCACTCACATAAAAAAACCTTAAAAAAAATAGCTTAAGGCGATTATCTCTCTCGAGATACAATCTTTTTTTAAGGGATTCTATGACCAACAGTTGCCGCTATGGTTAACAGTGGCTATTCAGGGAAGTTAGCACGTAGCGGCCTGTAGTTGTAAAGCTAGAACAGGTACAAAGCGTGAGCAGTCTACACGAATCGCTATCAACTCGAAGCTGATGACGCTGCCAACGTCTCTAAATCCTCCCGAAACAGATTGATTACAAGCATTTAAGCCCGATGTGTGGCCTTGGTTGTCCGATCACGAAGTGATGACGCTTTGTGTCACCGAAGAACGGCCTTGTGGCTGCGTAAACAGGTGAATAGTGGGAACGACATGCAGGCTCTGCCAGCGCTTCGCTCACGCTCCGAAAGGTACGCGAGCATCCTGATAAGGTTGTGATCCCTCTGACAATCTGATGAAGTCGCTGCGCTCCGCTTGTTGCTTGTGCCACTAACGGGGCTCTATGGCTTCTATTGTTTGAAATCTGATACATTGCACAAACATCATGTGGATTGCTTTAAAGTTCATCAGTATGATTGCTTGCACAATCAGCGATTGGGAAAACACTTCTGGAAGATAAGGGACGAGACGATATGAAAGTGACTGATGAGGCTTTGTTACGTTCAGGGTTTACGCAGCCCGAATTACAGAAGATAAAAAGTAACATTGAAAAATATGGAGGAACGCTTGGAGAGGCCATAAATGATCTCGCCAGGCGATTTGTTACCTTGGCGGGAGTAGTGGCTGTGTGTGCCTTAATCCTACTGCTACTTTTCGTCTTCAGCTCACCTGATAGAGCAGTTGCATGGGGGCTGGCGATGATCTTTGGGGTTGCCATTATGTCCTTCGCACAGCCGCCGGTAATTTCTTATAAATCCTGGCGTTACCGAAAAACTATCAAGGATTAACTGGTTCCATTTTCTGTTGTCAATAGATCGAAAATCACTTTTGCTTTAACACCATAACCGACAATCTTCATTGTTAGTTTAGGAGTGTTCATTGTGCTGACTTTGCGATAGTAATCGTGTGGAAGCCAGCGGAATAATCTCCAGGCTCCAGTTTTTCGAGCGAGTCCTACAATGCTGTACACACTGGCACCAAGAGTAACACCATTATAGAGAGCCAACCCTGTGTTAGGATTAAATCCCATGAACTGGGCCGTATGCATCGCGGAGTCAGCGATGATACCTTGCGAGGGTTTATGTCCTGCTGGCTGATCAAAGTTGAGCACTTCTTTCGTCAATCCGTTCATTCCATCGGCAATCAGGACTGCCCCAGCCAGCATACCAATCGGCCCCATAGTGGATAACATCATAAATCCACCAAAGAGAACCACGCCTGATAGCACCACATTTACAGCGGATATAACATAACCGACGATTTTATTATTTTCCTTAACAAACTCGACCTTCGCGTAAAGCTGTGCGGACTTTGTTTTTAACAGGCGCTCTTGTTCAAGCAGGTTGTCTGTTTCAGCACGAAGATTTTTGATGCATACAATACATTCTTCATCGGTTTTAGCTCGTCGTGCTGTTTCAAATTCTTTATCTACAACCTGTTTTATCTCTTCGACAAACTTGATACGTGTAAGACCATCTTGCAAATAGAATGCTGACAGCCGATTTGCTATTTCGACGAGTTTCCGGGCTTCCAGATTCACCATGGTATCTGACCATGTTCTGTTCCAGCCCCTGTTGAGCAGCGCAATATCCATTAAAGACTCCTTCCCAAAATGTGTCTGGTCATTTTACGTACAATAAGGTCGAAGACAACAGGAAATGATTTCCCAACGTCTGATTTAAGCGGCTCGAATTTATAATCAAACCCTGAAACTCCACGCGTTAGAGTTTGCAGTAACAGAGCCTAATCAGGTCTGGTGTGGCGATGTTACTTATATCTGGACGGGTAAACGTTGGGCTTATTTAGCCGTTGTGCTTGATCTGTTTTCCCCTAAACCGGTTGGCTGGGCGATGCGGACTCTGTATTGACAACGAAAGCGCTATCCATGGTCTGGGAAGCACGAGGAAACCCGCTAATTTGCTGTATCACTCGGATCAAGGTAGCCACTATACAAGCAGAAATTTCAGACAGTTGCTGTGGAGGTGTCAGATAAAACAAAGCCTGAGTCGCCGGGGAAATTGCTGGGATTACAGCCCAATGGAACGGTTCTTCAGAAGCCTGAAAACGGAGTAGGCACCGGATAATGGATACGCTAATTTTAGCGAAGCCAGCGCAGCGAAAACAAACGGCATAATGGGATATTACAGCCAGTTCAGACCTCATCAATATAACGGTGGTTTGACACCGAATGAATCAGAACGATTTTTCTGGAAAGACTCTAAAGCCGTGGCCAATTTTTGTTGACCACTACGCCATTCCCGATAAAAGGAATCATCAAGACTTCTTAAGCATCATGTGCTAAGTTCCTCTGACAGCTCCGGCAAACCATCACACATCTCCTGCAACTCATTAAACATCCTTGCCACATGGAAGCCATCACACACCGAATGATGCACCTGCACCGCGAGCGGCAACAACACTTTCCCATCCTGCTCGTAGTATTTTCCAAACGTGAACATCGGGGAAAAGAAGTTCTTCATGTGAGCAATATTCATCGTAAAGTTAGTAAACGTTACCCAGGGAATCGACGATACGAAAAAGACATTTTCCCGTGACTCTTCTTTCGGCCAGTAAGCAAGGTTATTGCCATAGTGCGCAACGTCTTCTGCATAGGTGTTCTGGAAGTGATGCATATTGCCGTCGTAGTGGCTCCACAATGACGAAAAGGTCTCCGTTTCGGGATGGAAAATGGTATAGCTTGGATGGATTTCATTCCATATAACCAGCTCATTGTCCTTCATGGCCATACGGAATTCCGGATGCCGGTTCATGATTTTAGAAAGGAGGAAAATAATCGTCGGGTAAAACTTCCAGCCGACCTCTTTGATATGTTTTCGCAGCACGGTAATGTCGATCAGAACCGTTTGGTTAATTGTACACTCTGCAAATGACTGGAATACCTCAAAATGTTCTCTCCTTGCCCAACGAGATAAATCAACAGGCGTATATTCCGGCATTGTCTTTTTCATTTTTAAACCTTTGATTATCAAAATGGTTTTAGGTCATAAACAGCCCAACACCCATTCAACTGCACCTGATTACCTCGTTAACCTCAGGCTGAGGTTTTCCGAACAGGTATCCCTGCACGAGATCGCAGCCAAGTACCTGAAGACGTTCAAGCTGCTCTTCGGTTTCAACGCCTTCTGCAATGACCCGCATATTGAGGCTCTTGGCCATGCCGGTAATCAGTTTAACGATATTCAGTGCTTCATTTTGCGTGGATATAGAATTCACAAAGGATTTGTCTATTTTGATTTTGTCAAAATTCAGTTCACTCAGTCTTGAGAGTGAAGAATATCCCGTCCCGAAATCATCGATAGAAATTTTTACCCCCAACGATCTCAGCTTTTTAAGAATACTGATCGGCATGTTGCTGTCGCTGAAGAGCGAAGACTCGGTAACCTCTAGCTCAAGGCGGTTAGCCGGTAGTCCTGTCTCTTTTAGAATGGACTGCACCATCGTCGTAAACGATTTGCTGCCCAACTGAATCGGTGAGACATTCACAGAAATTCTCGCCGGAACGGCCCAGGAAACCGCTTCACGGCAGGCAATCTCAAGCACAATTTTGCCAATTTCATTGATCTTGCCGGTTTTTTCGGCAACGGAGATGAAGCTATCCGGCGACAGAATTCCCCTCACAGGGTGTTTCCAGCGAATAAGCGCTTCATAGCCGTAAATTTCATTACTGAAAGAATCGACAATAGGCTGGTAATAAACAACGAATTCATTGTTATCAAGTGCCAGCGCCATATCATGTTCGAGGGTTCTGCTTTCCTGTAATTTTTGCAGCATCCACTGACGGAAGACTTTTATCTGCTGTGAACCCTCTTTTTTGGCCTCGTAGAGTGCCAGATCGGCAAATTTATAAAGATAATCGGAGCGTCGTTCATTATCAGATAAAACGATACCTACACAGGTGGCAATTTTTATCAGCTGATTATTAATCGTATAGGGCTGGCTGATATGGTTACTGATTTCTTTTGCGCGCGAAACGGCTGCCGTTTCGGTGAGGCCACTCGACAGAAGGGCAAACTCGTCTCCGCCCAAACGGTAAAACGTATCAGTGGCGCTGCTCATTGAGGTGAGCCGTCTGGATACCTGATTCAACAGTAAATCACCGGCATCATGGCCATAGGTATCGTTGACCTCTTTGAACCGATCTAAATCAAATAACATCACCGTGACAGGGATGTGGTTTTTGTCTGCCTGAAGATTAATTTTGCTGAGATCGTCCCAGAAGAAAAGGCGGTTTTTCATGCCGGTCAGGGAGTCATGATAAACATCATACTCCAGCTTCGCGTTCTGAATTTGCAGCTTTTCTTTTGATATCTGAAGTTCGTCAGCAAGGCTTTTAACCTGCATGTGTGCTTTGAGAATGTTTTTATTCTGGTAGATCATTAGGAACCCCAGAATAAAGCTTAATATCACCAGAAGTAACGAAAGTGCGGAATAGATATAATAGAGTATTTGTATTTTTCTATTGGATTCATTAATCGTATTAATATCTTTTGTTAACGCACTTGAAGAGAGTTGGCTGAGTGGCGCGTCGAGCAGATGCATATTAGCCAAATATTTTTTTAACTCTGCATGGCTCATTTTTTCCAGATGACTATCCAGATAAGAAAGTATTTCTTCCAGGCGTGCAGCGAGCGCCTGATGCGTTTTATCGCTTTCAATATAGCGACCTAAATCTCCTCCCTTCATTAACTCACCCTGGCTGAGCATAATTTCGAGGCGCATGCGGGCCTGGTCTATCGTAACCTCATCGGTATCGGTTGCGTACAGACCAAGCCATGATTCAAATCGGTAATACTCTGATACCAGTTGAGCCACGGACCAGGACTCAGTGTAGTGAGTCAGTTTTTGCAACTCTTGCTGACGATCGTAAACAAGAAATGCAATATACCCTGTCGTGATAAAAAGAGAAAAAATGATACCAACCAGTATCCTGTTCATTATGTTCTCCTGAACTGCTATTCAATCTTCATTTTGCTAACCTGCCATGCCGAGCGCGAGTAATAAATCTGATTATTCAATTCAGGAAGACTGTCATAAGGGTAAACAATGAATGATGGGCCTTTATCGCGAATGCGCATATATTCGCCATTGATCTTTAAGGCAAGTATGGCGTTGTATTTTTTAAAGTCGCTGAGAGGGATCTCGGTAGCGTAATCATTGAGCGCAATAACATTAACGACAGAACCCTTCGCGCCAACATAATCCATGAGTTTGCCCATTGGGACACCCTCAAATTTTGTACGGCCAGTGTACCAGGGAGATGTCGTCTCAAAACTCACCATACCCAGTTTTTCAAGGCTGGCGAGATCAAACACTGCTTTTCCCTCTTCATTGGTATTTTCTATATTACCGTAAATCGTCAAAATGGGTTTTCCAACGGGTTTTGGCAGCTCGCCAGCCCAGGCTAAACTCTGTACCAGACAGCATACCAACATTAGGGTTAATCGCATTATGGCCTCCACTTTTGAACAGAAGTATATGAATTATAATTTAGTTATCACAGTAGTTTATGTATTTTATTGAGTCGCTATTACTTCTGTACTTATTTGATGGTTAAGTGTAACTAAATCAATTACTTGCGTGGTTTTGGGCGGGGGCGTTTGAATCACATACCACGCCTCTTTTTTTTGAGGCACGCTAGACTGACTTGAATAAACTCTCTTGCGTTTAAAAAACGATCGCTTTAATTGGGTGTTATTTTCTCACCGCAAAGATTGTATCTGTCATGGACAGGTAAAAAAAACGCCACCCAATGGGCGGCGTCGTCATATTTAGCGATTGTCCAGCGTAGTGCACCGTTACTTTTTCGTGCCCGATGAAGCATCGAGTGGCAAACGCCATAGCTCGTAGCGTTCATGACCGGGTTTGAGCGCTCCAGCAAAGTGGTCATTAAGGCTACTTGAGGTAAAGATCAGGTCACCGTCCGGACGAATAGCCGGCGTGTCTGGCCAGCGTACGGATTCATTTTCAGCAATAAGCGACATTGTACGGGTCTTCGGCTCATACCTGACAATGCCGTTGCGGGTGACATCCGTAATATAGAGGTTGCCCTTTGCATCGGTCACCAGACCGTCCGTGTTGCCTCCCACTGTGCCGAGATTCTGGATTTGTCCGGTAATCTGCGCATCGGTTGAGCCAAGCTGCTTCAGAACGGCAGTCGGTACCGCGTACGCATGTGTTCCCGTCGTCACCGTCCAGTACAATGTCTCAGCATCGGGAGAAAGCGCAATGCCATTGATGCCAATCAACAGCGGTTTACCCGGCCACACTTCCGCACCGTGGGAAACGACTTTTACGCCGGGTTCAATCTGTAGGGCAGGGTGGCGATCCAGTACGCGTCGGGCTGCGCCGGCGGTAAAATCCACAACGATCAGACCGACACGGTTTTCAGGCGCACTTCGCGATCCGCTGTCGGAAATGTATGCGATACGACGATCTTCATCGACAACGACATCATTGAGGAAGCTCGCCTTACGGTCAGCCACGCCGTCCAGTGGGATCCGTTTGACCGTACGGCCCGAGTCGAGATCCAGCACGACCAGTTTCTGCGAGCCTGCGGGGGATTCCGCTTCTCCCGCGACGAACCCCATATCCAGCGCCCATAACCAGCCGTTCTTACGATCAACATAAAAGCCGAGCACGTTGCGCAGGTTCCGATCGGGAGCAGAATCTACCGCGTTACCCTGGCGTGACGGAAATGCCGTCAGGCGCGCCGGGCCCGACTGAGTGCGGGTATCCAGAATACTTAACGTGGCGGGGGCACTGGCCGAAACCAGTCGCGGCGTGCTGACAAAGGCTCGGCCCTTTGCATCAAAGTGAATACCGGCGATTGGGGCATTAACCGACCCGGAAAAAAGCGCCGGCTGCCCGTTCACTGGTGTATCCCAGCTTACACCTGAATAGCTGCGCCAGCGTTCAAGAGGCACCTGATTCGCCGCGCTGGCGCAGCTTGCGAAAGAAAACAATACCGCCATCGCAATGGCGGAGAAAGTACGGGGACAGTGGGACATAAATGCTCCAGTGAAGAGAGTAAGAAGCGGCTTCTTAATTCGGTATCAAAGAATGGAGCGGAACGTGCCGCCCTCGACGCGTACCGCAGCTCCGTTAGACGCTGCACCGAGTGGGCTTGCCAGCAGCGCGACCATAGCGGCTATTTCGTCAGCCTCGATCATTCGTGCAAGCATGCGCGGGAAGTAATGGCGGGAAAGACGCACCCCGGACATCACGTTAATGTCGAACATACGCAGCCACTCCTCGTCGGTTATGTCGGCGAATCCAGCGGTAGCTCCAGTGGCAAGTGCGGTCTTACCAGTGAGTTGAAGATCCATAATTTTTGCCTTTTGGTGATAAGTGCGGTCACTTTACTCATCGCCCAATCGGAGATAAATTAGCGAAATTGAAAAACATTTGTTCGTGAAAGAGCAAAATGAGCAGAAAATTCGATTATCTCGGCGATGTTGAAGTCTTCATTACTGTCGTTGAACATGGCTCATTTACCGCGGCTGCGGTTGCCCTTTCAACCACCCCCTCAGTCTTAAGCCGCGCCGTGTCCCGCCTTGAAGTACGTCTTGGACGACAGCTATTACAGCGCACCACTCGTCGCGTGGGGCTCACGGAAGCCGGACGAATTTATCTGGAGCAGGCGCGAACGGCGTTTTCCCTGCTTGATGACGCCGAACGGGATGGTCGTGGCCAGGGGGGCGATCTGACGGGCCGCGTGAGGATCAGCGTTCCGACCACCTACGGGCACTATTGTCTGCCGCCCCTGCTGGCTCGCTTTTCTCAACAGTATCCGCACGTTCAGGTAGAACTGAATATCACCAATCGCAACGTCGATCTGATCGCGGAGGGATTCGATCTCGCTATTCGTCTGGGTCAGATGCCCGATAGTGGCTTAGTGGCGCGCAAGCTGGAAGATGCGGCATTGCTTCTGGTGGCATCCCCTGCTTACCTTCATCGGACGGGCGTCCCGCAGACGCTGGATGAGCTGCAAAAGCACCGCTGTCTGCCTTTTATCATGCCGCGAACGGGGCGCATTGCACCCTGGGTGTTCCGGGATGATGGACGCGACGTTGACTGGCTGCCCCGTTCAACCTTCGAAATATCGGATGACGTGCTGGGCGTGGTTTCACTGGCGGAACAGGGGATGGGGATCTGCCAGAGCTATGAATTTATCGTCCGCGACAGGATAGCGCGCGGCCAGCTCGTCGAAGTGCTGCCCCATTTACGCGGGCGCTCGCGGCCTTTCTCCGTGATCTTCGCGCCGCACCGTCGTCAGTCGGCAGCCACTCGCGCGATGATCGCCCTTCTGACCGCAGACGCATGACAAGGAACTGTTCACCATGAAAAAAGATAGCTATGCCTTTCTGATCCCACTCATCGTTGGCGGGTTGGCGTTGATATTTGGTTTTGTTGTCTGGTCAAGCCAGATTTATCGCGTGACCTTTCTCACCGTCCTGGGAGAACAGATTCTTGCGGTTGGCGCATTGCTGCTGCCGCTGGTGGTGATGGCGATGTTCATCGCGAAGAGAGCGTTCAAAGGCAAAACCGTTGTTGACGTTGTCAAAATTTACCTCGGCCTCATCATCATCAGCCTGCCGGTGGTCATTTTCGTCATCGTTACCGCGGCCTGGCTACTGGGCGGAGAATACTCTGCCTGGAGTCAACCTTACCGGTATGAATCCGGCAGCCGAAAAAGCTGTTCGGGGGCGAAAGTCTATGAGCCGGAACTCAAGAGAGAGATCCGCATCTGTTACCCGCAGGGGAATTATTTTATCGACAGCACCCTGTACGTGGAAAAGCGGAGTAATTCGCTGGGCATGGTGGTGCTTTGGGCAATCACACGGCCCTGAACCCGGGGCCGACTCATCCCAATTAGCTCGCTTCCAGCATCCCAAAGCTCACAATCCGCGAGCGGCCCAGCTCTTTCGCCCGATACAAGGCCACGTCTGCAGCGCGCAGCAGGCTGTCACTCTGGGCATGTTGCGGGTAGCTGGCGATACCAATGGATACATCCACTGGACCAATCTCGGTCAGCCCATAGCGAAGCGACAGCTCATGCACGCCGTTGTAAATTTTCTGCGCACAGGCATGCGCTTCTTCTTCACCGGCACCGGAAAGCAGAACCAGGAACTCTTCGCCACCGTAGCGGAAGGCCATCCCCGTATTATGCGTGGCGCGCTGAACAACCGACGCCACGCTTTTAATGACCTGGTCACCCGCTTCATGACCAAAGCGGTCATTAATGCTCTTGAAGTGATCGATGTCGATCATCAGACAGCTTACCGGTTGCTCGCTTCGCATGGCCTGCGCCATTTGCGTCCGCAGCGTATCTTCCAGGTGATGACGGTTACGCAAACCCGTGAGCGGGTCGAAGAGCGCTTTTTCCAGTAGAGCATCGCGTAGCTTCTGGTTGGCCAGTGCCAGCCCCAGCGCTTCAGCCATAAGTTCAAGATAAGCGCGGGAGGGGGCGGTTTCAGGGGTGATGTTCTGGAAAGAGAGCAGGCCGATGGCTTCGCCCTGCGCAATGAGCGGAACGCACAGGGACCTGTGTGCTTGCGATTCTGGCAGGTGATAACAACCAATGTCCGGCTCACCGTTCACCGGGGGATGGCTCTGCCCGCGCCGGACGGCCCAGCATTCATCCGGATGGAATGCGGGTGTGTCACCCTCCGGGGACAACCATTCTGCTGCGCAGCGCATCTGCCAGGGTTCGCGATCAAAAATATATAACCGCCCGGAAACGCCCGCCGCAATATTGGGCGCAAACAGCTCTGCCACATTAATAACGTCGGCGAGGTTTTCACAGCCCTGCAACCGCTGGGTCATACGAGCCAGCAGCTCGCGGATCGCCCAGTCGGCATCGCGCTCTTTTTCCAGCTGCTGTCGCACCAGCCCGTTCTCGCGGAAGATGCGGATGGCCTGGGCCATATCGCCTATTTCATCAATCTGGGTAAAGTTTGGCGTTTCAACGGCATAGTCCTGCGAAGCCAGCCGGTGTACGACGTCGCTCAGCCGAACCACCGGATGGAGCACACGACGCTTGAGAATAAAGCCCATCACGAACAGGAAGAGCAGGGCCGTGAGGCCGACCATCACTTCCGACACCGTGCGCAGTGCTTTCGATGTTTTGGTGGCCGCCTGTACGTCGGCAATGATGCGCTTATCCAGTATCTGGCGGAAATGATCAATCTGGCTCTGCGCGCGCTCCATCTCTTGTTCGTAGACAGGGCCATAAAGCAGGGCAACGGCCTGCTGTTGCTCGCCACGGGCTATGCTGTCGAGTGCGGTTTGCTGCTCGTCCTGCAGTTCATTAATGATTTTTAATCCTTCCTGAAGCAGCATGAGCTCTTCGCCGGAGGCGCCGTTATCTTTTAACTGCACCAGATGATGCTCTATGCTTTTTAATTCGCTCTCTTTTTGCCGATATTCTTCCCGAATAGAGGGTTCTTTTTTGATGACGAACAGGCGCGCTAAATCAGAGAGCATCCAGGTATTTGTCTCGATCTCTTCCGTAAGCCGATCAAACACCTGCCGTTGCTTAACGGCCTGACGTTCAACGCTATCGGCGTTGGATGCCAGGAGCATAACGATGCCAGAAGCGAGGGTCAGGCACACCGTGGCACCGTAGGCCCAGTTTGTTATCGTGGCGATTCGCACCTGTGGGATCCTTCTACGACAAGAGTGGGGAGGCGTTTTTCAAATTATAGAAAATGTTTGATTTAGCGTGAAAAGAAAGGCGGCAAAGAGCCGCCTGGAATGAAGAGAAACATCATAAATCTGGCCGGTTTTTTCCTTCTTCGATGAAGTCTGCGTCCAGCTCTTCGGCGTTACCTTCGTGATCGCGCCCTGAGAACAGGTTCCAGCAGGCGATAAACAGCGCGGCAATCAGCGGCCCGATGACAAAGCCGTTAATGCCGTACAGCTCCATGCCGCCGAGGGTGGAGATCAGGATCAGGTAGTCCGGCATTTTTGTGTCTTTGCCTACCAGCAGCGGGCGCAGAATATTGTCCACCAGCCCGACGATAATCACGAAGAAGCCGACAATAAACAGCCCTTGCCACAGCTGGTGGGTGGCGAACAGGAAGATGGCCGCAGGCACCCAGACAATCGCCGAGCCGACGGCTGGCACCAGCGAGAGGAAGGCCATCAGCGCGCCCCAAAGTATGCTGCCATCAATGCCTGCAATGGCAAACGCAATCCCGCCGAGCGTGCCCTGCACCACGGCGACCACCGCCGTGCCTTTTACCGTTGCCCGCGAGACGCCGACGAATTTGGCGAACAGGTGCTGTTTAGCGAAATCAGACAGCGGCAGGGAATCAAGGATCTGGCGCACCAGATACGGGCCGTCCTTGAGCAGGAAGAACAGCAGATAGAGCATGATGCCGAAGCTGATGGCAAAACCGAACGTCCCCTTACCGATCAGGAACGCGCTGCCAGCCAGATACTGACCACCCTGCAACGCCACGTCAGAGAGTTTTTTCTGGATTTGCGCGGCGTTAGTCAGGTTGTGGTCCGCCAGAAAACCGCTGGCCCAGTCCGGCAGGCGGTTAAAGATGCTCGCGATCACTTCCGGGAATTGCGTGTTGTTCGCTTGCAGCTTGGTGTACACCACGTTCAGCTCAATGGCGAGCGAGGAGAGGATCACCATCAGCGGGATAAAGACGATCAGGCAGATAATGCACAGCGTCAGGAACGAGGCCAGCCCGTTGCGATCGCCAAGCGCAGCGCGCAGTTTGTTTTTCACCGGGTTAAAGATGATGGTCAGGATGGCGGCCCACAAAATCGCGGAGAAGTAGGGCGACAACACGTCGAAAAAGGCCCAGGTGACGAGGGCGAGAATAAAAATGAAGAAACCTTTGGTCAGTCCATTAAAGCGCATAGTGATTCCTGGTAACGAATAAGCAGTGTCGACTATAGAACTGATTTGAGGATTTACCAATAATTCTGCGGCTGGCGTGCCGGGCGATGGCTTCGCCTGACCCGGACTATCAAACCTCAATCATGTGTTATGTTTAGATGAGATTTTAAACAGCTCAGGACGACAGCATGGAAAAGGTCTTTTCAGGCGGGTGCTTATGCGGCGCGGTTCGCTTTACCGCTGCGAACGGGGGCAATGTGCATACCTGTTCGTGCGATATCTGTCAGAAACACACTGGCGCACAAACCGTCGTATGGATTGAGTTCCCGGCGGAAAACGTGCAGTGGACCGGTCCGGGCGGACGTCCGGCGACATGGCGATCGTCGGACTTCTCCAGCCGGGCGTTTTGCCCCACCTGCGGCAGTTCTATCGGCGCGATTGATGATTCACCCACCGTTGCCTTATTTACTGGCGTGTTTGACGATCCGGACCAGCCGGAGTTTGCCCCGGAAAATCACTCCTTCGACGACATGATGCCTGCCTGGTGGCGACATACCATGAGGGAAGCGTAAAAGTATGATCCGAGGGTTTGTCGATACCACTTTCGCCTGACCGAGAATCTCAGTTATTCACGCCATGCTGTAAGCATCTGCTTGCGGAGGTGCTTATGGCCTGGCGTCCGATTCTCTATGTGATCCTCACAACCCATCCCCGACTCAGCGCGCGGCGTGCCCGTCTGCGTCTGGTCATCTAGCTTTTTATTAACAATCGCGGTATAACACACCTTCTTTGGATGTTTAGATGTCCATACGTTTAGAAGGTAATATGCAAACACAACAAGAAAATGGGCAGCTTAAGCGCACCATGAAAACACGCCACCTGATTATGCTTTCGCTGGGTGGCGTGATTGGCACAGGGTTATTTTTCAATACGGGTTATATCATTTCGACGACCGGGGCGGCGGGCACGCTGCTGGCGTACCTGATTGGCGCGCTGGTGGTCTGGCTGGTGATGCAGTGTCTGGGCGAACTTTCCGTGGCGATGCCGGAAACCGGCGCGTTCCACGTCTACGCCGCCCGCTATCTGGGTCCGGCGACGGGCTACACCGTGGCGTGGCTCTACTGGCTCACCTGGACGGTGGCGCTCGGCTCGAGCTTTACTGCCGCTGGGTTCTGCATGCAGTACTGGTTCCCGCAGGTGCCCGTCTGGGCCTGGTGTGTGGTATTCTGCGCGGTGATTTTTGGCCTCAACGTCATCTCGACGCGCTTCTTTGCTGAAGGTGAATTCTGGTTCTCTCTGGTGAAAGTCATCACCATCATTGCCTTTATTATTCTCGGCGGGGCGGCGATCTTTGGTTTTATCCCGATGCAGGACGGTGCGCCCGCGCCGGGCTTAAGCAACATCACCGCCGAAGGTTGGTTCCCGCACGGCGGCCTGCCGATCCTGATGACCATGGTGGCGGTGAACTTTGCCTTCTCCGGCACCGAGCTTATCGGCATCGCGGCGGGTGAAACCCAAAACCCGCACAAGGTGATTCCGGTGGCGATCCGCACCACCATTGCACGCCTGATTATCTTCTTTATCGGCACCGTGTTTGTACTGGCGGCGCTGATCCCGATGCAGCAGGCCGGGGTAGAAAAAAGCCCGTTCGTGCTGGTGTTCGAAAAGGTCGGTATTCCTTATGCGGCTGATATCTTTAACTTTGTGATCCTGACGGCGATCCTCTCGGCGGCGAACTCCGGTCTGTACGCGTCTGGACGCATGCTGTGGTCGCTCTCGAATGAGAAAACGCTGCCTCGCTGCTTTGCCCGCGTCAACAAAAACGGTGTGCCGCTGGCGGCGCTGTCGGTTTCCATGCTCGGCGGCGTGCTGGCGCTGTTCTCAAGCGTGATTGCGCCGGACACGGTGTTTGTGGCGCTGTCTGCAATTTCCGGGTTTGCGGTGGTGGCGGTGTGGATCAGCATCTGCGCGTCGCACTTCGTTTTCCGTCGCCGCCATTTGCAGTCCGGCCAGCCGCTCTCTGCGCTGCAGTACCGTGCGCCGTGGTATCCACTGGTGCCGGTGCTCGGTTTTATCCTCTGCGTGGTGGCCTGTGTCGGCCTGTGGTTTGATCCGAGCCAGCGCATTGCGCTTTACTGCGGGCTGCCGTTTGTCGCCCTGTGTTATGGTGCGTACTACCTGACCCGAAATCTGACATCGCAGGAGACTGAACATGTCGCAGAATAATCCGCTTACCGCCCTCCTTGAAAAGCAGCCCTTCGTGGTGCTGGATGGCGCGATGGCAACGGAGCTGGAAGCGCGCGGCTGTAACCTGGCAGACAGCCTCTGGTCTGCCAAAGTGCTGGTTGAAAACCCGGATCTCATCCGCGAAGTGCATCTTGATTACTACCGCGCGGGTGCGCAGGTGGCGATCACCGCCAGCTATCAGGCCACGCCTGCGGGCTTTTCCGCGCGCGGTCTGGACGAGGCGCAGTCCCGCGCGCTGATTGGTAAAAGCGTGGAGCTGGCGCGTAAGGCGCGCGAAGCGTATCTGGCTGAAAATCCGCATGCGGGCACGCTGCTGGTGGCGGGATCTGTCGGGCCATACGGAGCCTATCTGGCGGATGGCTCAGAGTATCGCGGCGACTACGTGCGCAGTGCGCAAGAATTCACCACCTTCCATCGTCCTCGAGTGGAAGCGCTGCTGGATGCGGGCGCTGACCTGCTGGCCTGCGAAACCCTACCGTCCTTTGAGGAGATTAAGGCGCTGGCGGCGTTGCTGTCTGAATACCCCCGCGCCCGGGCGTGGTTCTCCTTCACCTTACGCGACAGCGAGCACCTGAGCGACGGTACGCCGCTGCGTGAGGTGGTCAGCGTACTGGCGAACTCGCCGCACATTGTCGCCCTGGGCATTAACTGCATCGCCCTGGAAAACACCACCGCGGCGCTGAAGCATCTGCAAAGCCTGACGGCGCTGCCACTGGTGGTCTACCCGAACTCGGGCGAGCACTATGACGCGGTAACCAAAACCTGGCACCACCACGGCGAAGCGTGCGAGACGCTGGCAGGGTTTCTGCCGCAGTGGCTGGCTGCCGGGGCGAAGCTGATTGGCGGGTGCTGTCGCACCACGCCGAAAGATATTGCTGAGCTGAACGCGCAGCGCTGAGTCTTTTGCCGGGTGGCGGCTGCGCCTCACCCGGCACACATCATGCCGCCTCCGCCAGTACAAACATCCCGTACGGGTGGATCTCAAGATAGTACGCATCGCCCACGTCCGGCTGCAGGCGCGTGGCGTTAACCTGCAGTAAAATCTCCTGTCCGTGCCAGTCGACAATCACCTCATACTGCGGACCCATATAGGCGACGTGGCGGATAGTGCAGCGCTGGCTCGCCTCGCCGTGCTGGCTGAGCGTAATCGCCTCCGGACGCACGCCGACGGTGCCTTCGCCCTGGGTAGCAAAGTGCAGCGGACGCGGCAGACGATAGCCGTGGATTTCCACGACATCCTCGCTGAAGCGGGCCGGGAAGAGGTTGGCATCCCCCATAAAACTCGCCATAAAGCGAGACGCCGGTTGCCGATAGAGATCCTGAGGCGAGCCAATCTGCATAATGTTGCCCTTGTTCATCACCAGCACGGTGTCGGAAACCGCAAACGCCTCGCTTTGATCGTGCGTCACGTACAGCGAGGTGATGTTGAACTGCTTTTGCAGCTCGCGGATTTTGTCCCGCATGCTGCGCCTGAGGTTCGCATCGAGGTTGCTCAGCGGTTCATCGAACAGCAACACTTTGGGTTTGAGGATCAGAGCGCGGGCCAGCGCCACGCGCTGCTGCTGGCCGCCGGAAATCTGATCCACATAGCGATCTTCAAACCCCTCAAGGTCAACCATCGCCAGGGCTTCTTTGACCCGCGTTTTTATCTCTGCGCGCGAAACGCCCAGCATCTTCAGACCGTAGCCCACGTTTTCGCCCAGCGACATATGCGGGAAGAGCGCGTAGGACTGGAACACCATACAGATATCGCGCTGCTGAATGGAGCGGTGGGTCACATCCTCACCATCGATGTAAATCTGCCCTTCAGTCGGTTTTTCCAGCCCGGCAACCAGGCGCAGCACGGTGGTTTTACCGCAGCCTGACGGGCCGAGCAGCGTTACCATTTGTCCCTGCGGGATCGCCAGGTTGATGTTTTCAATTACCGTGTTTGCGCCAAAGCGTTTGGTCACGTTGCGCAGTTCAACAAAATGTTTCTCAGTCATAGTGTTACGCCTGGTTTTTGGCTTTTGAACGGGAGATACGCGCCTCGCCGATCAGCCAGTCAAAGAGGAAAATGATCGCCAGCATGACCACAATCAGGATCGAGCCGTAGGCAATCGCCACACCGTATTCGCCGTCTTCCACGCGGTTCAGAATGTAGGCCGTTGCCACGCGGGTGTCCGGCGTGACGAGGAACACAATGGCGCTGACGGTGGTGATGGCGCGCACAAAGCTGTAAATCAGTGCTGATAAAATGGCCGGACGCAGCAGCGGCAGCAGGATGTGGGTGATGGTGCGCAGGCTTCCGGCACGCAGGCTCAGCGAGGCCTCGTCCAGTGACTTGTCGATCTGCCCTAATCCCGCGATCCCGGCGCGAATCCCCACCGGCACGTTACGCATTACCATGGAGATAATCACGATGGCGGCGGTGCCCGTGAGGTACACTGGCGCGCTGTTAAAGGCCAGAATGTACGACACGCCCGCCACGGTACCCGGTACGGCAAAGCACAGCATGGTGGTGAACTCGATGGTCTTTTTACCCCGGAACTGCTGGCGCACCACAACCCAGGCAATCAGCAGTCCGAAGGCGGCGGTGATCGGCGCGGCAATCCCGGCGTAGAGCAGGGTATCGAGCAGCGAAGGCCACGCGCCGTCGCTCATCCCCTGGCCGAACAGCTTGATAAAGTTATCCAGCGTCAGGGTGTAATCCACGCCCCAGTTGACGGTAAAGCTGCCGTAGAAAATGCTGCCGTAGAGCAGGGCGTTAAAGGCGATCCACACCGCCAGCAGGGCGATCACGCTCCACACCAGCGTCACCGGCAGCGGCTGCACGTCGCCGCGGTACGATTTACCGGACACGGTGACGTAGGAGCGCTTGCCGATCCACATGTACTGGATGCAGAACACCAGCAGCGAGAACAGCAGCAGGAAGGCCCCAAGGGTACTCGCTGCCTGATAATCCAGCTGTGAGCCGGTAATGTAGAAGTAGATCTGCGTGGCCAGCACGTCGAAGTTCCCGCCCAGCACCAGCGGGTTACTGAAGTCGGCCAGCGACTGCACAATCACGATTAAGAACGCATTCGCCAGCGCCGGTTTCAGCAGCGGCACGAAGACGCCGTTAAAGGTCTGCCAGCGGCTGGCACGCAGGGTGTACGAGGCCTCTTCCAGCGACGGGTGGATGGTTTTGATCGCGCCGTCGAGGATCATAAAGGCCATCGGCGTGAAGGCCAGCACCTGCGCCAGCCAGATGCCGGTGAAGCCGTACAGCCAGTTGGTATTGGTTAACCCAAACCAGTCCACCATCAGCTCCGTCATATAGCCAGAGCGCCCCATCATCAGCGTAACGCCCAACCCCACCACAAACGGCGGGGTCACGATGGGGAGAATCGAGAAGATACGTCCAATGATGGCGCTGCGTTTGGCGATGCGCGTGGTGTAGATCGCCAGCACCAGGCCAAAGAAGGTGCAGCCGACCCCGACGGCTATCGACAGCAGAATCGAGTTGATGATGACCTGGATAATGTGCGCCTGCGACAGCACGTTCATAAAGGCCAGCGGGGCGAATTCACCTGCGTCGTTGGTGAACATCGGAATGAAAATGGCGATGCTCGGCCAGACGATAAAAATACCGATCAGCGCCACGATGGTAATCAGCGAGCCGATGACAAAGCGATCGCCGCCCAGCCACTCCAGGCGGGTGAGGGCCAGCGTCATGATGGCGCCCAGGGCAACAAACAGCACGATGGTGGCATAGCCTAAACCGCGTCCTTCCACGGTGGCGCTAATGACCACGAACGCCATACACAGCAGCGCCCAGCCCGCGTCAAGATAGTGGCGGCTGCGCTGCTCGCGCTTTGCTTCCTTAAACGGGCGCACCAGCAGCAGGCTCGGCAGCAGGTACCACAGCCAGCTGACGTTGACATGGGACCAGCCGTAGGCGTCGAGGATCTCATCCCCGGTAGACTCCAGCAGGCCGTAATCAAGGCTCCAGCTCGGCAGCAGGGCAAAGGCCAGCCAGCCGAGTAAAACCCACAGGAATACCGCATCCCGCTTTGTGGCGGAATGAAGAGCAAGTGTCTGTGACATAAGTTTTCCGGGTGTTGGATGCCCGGCAAAGGAATGCTGCCGGGCGATGACCACTGTTCGCGGGCTTATTTACCCATCTTCACGTCGCTGACCCATTTATTGATCAGCGCTTTACGCACGTCCGTGGAGCCGTACTTGTCCATGTCATAGCTGATGAGCTTCAGGTCATCGAGCTTGAGCGAGTTCGGCGAAGTTTCCGCCGTGGTGTTGGTCAGGATTTGGTAGGACTTGCCCTTCTTCCACGCCAGCTCCTGCGCTTCTTTGGAGAGCACCCAGTCCACGAACAGCTTCGCGTTCTCTTCGTTGCGCGCGCCCTTCAGAATGCTCACGCCGCCAATTTCATACCCGGTGCCTTCGCACGGAGAGATCAGCTCCAGCGGCGCACCCTGCTCTTTTTCCAGCGAGTAGTCGTGCAGGAAGCCGATGCCGATGGCGGTTTCACCGCGCGCGGCGTTACGTGCCGGGGCAATGCCGGATTTGGTGTACTGAGACACGTTGCTGTTCAGCTGTTTCAGGTAGTCGAAGGCCTGATCTTCCCCCCACAGCTGGACGAAGGTTGCCAGCGCGGTATAGGCGGTGCCGGAGCTTTGCGGATCGGCGATCTGGATCTCGCCCTTGTATTCCGGTTTGGTCAGATCCTTCCAGCATTTTGGGACCGGCAGGTTTTTCTCTTTCAGGCGCTGGGTGTTGACGCCAAAGCCTAAGATCCCGACGTAAACCGCTGAAGAGAGGTTGCCCTTCACCTTGGCCGGATCGCGGAATTTCTCCATGATCTGTTCCAGGTTTTTCGATTTATAGGGCTGGAGTAGCCCCATTTCACCGGCCTGGGACTGCGGATCGAGCGTGCCGCCGTACCAGACATCGGCCTGCGGGTTTTTCTTCTCGGCATCCACTTTCGCCAGCGTGCTGCCGGAGCCGTTGCGGATAAACGAGGTTTTAACATCGTACTTTTCACCGAACGCTTTGGTTTCGACTTCGCACATTTCGTTGGTGGCGCTGCAGTACACCACCAGACGGCCTTTGGCCTGTGCGGCACCGGTTAAGGTAGCCAGCGCGATCCCGGAAGCTATGAGGGTAGAGAGAAGCGTTGTTTTCATTATTCAGCCCTTTTTATGACGTTATGTGACTGCGAGAAGCGGTGATGCCCGCCATCAGCAAGGGCATCAGTAATAAACCCATCAGGACGGCGGCAATCGAGAGCAAACTGAACATCCCCGACCAGCCGTAGCGTTCAATCACCTGCGACAAAGGCCACCCGGCCAGCGAGGCGCCCAGATAGGCAAATACGCCCAGAAAGCCGGTAATCGAGCCTGCCGCCTGTTTGTGTCCACACTCAACGGCGGCAAGGCCAATGAGCATCTGCGGACCGAAGACGAAAAATCCGACCGTAAAAAAGCACATCGCCAGCAGGGCATAGTGGTGAACCGGTGCCAGCCACAGCGCGGCGACAGACACCATCAGCCCCAGCGTGAACAGCAAAATCATCGGTGCACGCTGGCCGCTGAACAGCAGGTCTGACCCCCATCCAGCAAACAATGCGCCCAGTAAGCCGCCCACTTCGAACAGCATCACCGTGGCGTTGGCGCTGAGCAGGTTCACGCCGTGGCTTTCTGCCAGCCAGATGTTGCCCCAGTCGTTCAGGGCGATACGGATGAGATACACCAGCACATACGACGCCCCGAGCAGCCAGATCATCGGGTTTTGCAGCATGGTGGTGCGCAACATCTGCCATAGCCCCATCGGCGGGCTTTGCTGCTGCTGGCGCAGCTCCAGCGGATCGCTCCGCCACTCCCCGACCGTGGGCAGACCCTCTTCCTGCGGTGTGCCCCGCAGCTGTGTGGTCAGCCACAGGCCGAGCACGATGCTGATAATCCCCGGTGTCAGCATCGCCGCTTGCCAGCCCCATCGGTGGGCGGCAACGGCGCAAATCAACGGAATAATCGCGCCACCGATATTGATGGAGGTATTCCAGCAACCCCACCAGAAGCCGCGCTCGTTACGCGAATACCAGTGGGTCAGCAGCCTGGCGCAGGGTGGCCAGCCCCAGCCCTGAAAGAAGCCGTTCAGCGTCCAGATAAACAGCAGCAGCGGGAACGCATCGCTAAAGCTGAACAGCACGTTCAGCACGCCCGTTGCCAGCAGCCCGATGCCCATAAAGGCGCGCTGTCCGTGGCTGTCGTGCCAGAGTCCGGCGGCAAATTTGGACAGCCCGTAGCTGAGATAAAACAGCGAGCCGATAAGCCCGATATCGCCCTTGCTGAGCCCCAAATCCAGCTGCAGCGCGGGTAAAACAGTGTTCAGGCTTTTTCGCGTCAGGTAAAACGCGGCGTAGCCAATCACCATACAAAGGAGCAGCCTGGGGCGCAGCGCCCGGTAACGTTGTGAAACCTCTTCAGCAGACAGTGCGTGCATGGCGTTCTCCGTTTGAGATGACTGTAGGGAAGTGCGGCATAAATGGGATGAGACAAAGTCTGGAGTGACTAAGACTTTTTCCTGGTCAGCGCGGCGTTTGTTGCAAATTTGTGGGCAGGTTAACAATTACGCGCGTCCCGAGACGGGATTCCAGCGTCAGTTCGCCGCCGAGCGCCGAGACGCGTTCGCGCATGCCCTGAATGCCGAAGCCGGGCTGCTGCTGCGGGCTGATGCCGCTGCCGTTATCGTGCACCTCAAGGTACAGCCGCGCGTGACGCTGGCAGAGCAGAATCGTGACCTCACTGGCGTTGGCGTGTTTGCAGACGTTGTTGAGCAGCTCCTGTAGCAGGCGATACAGCGTAAAGACCAGCGTTTCGCTCTCCGGCGGCGTGGGAAGCCGGTAATCAAAACGGCAGCGGATCCCGCGTTCAGCAAAGGCGAACTCGTTGACCAGGTGGTGCAGAGCCTCGTGGAGCGACAGCTCGTCGAGCACGGGTGGGCGGAGCTGGCGCAGCAGCTGGCGCGTGGAGTGGTGAATACGCCGCGCGAGGTCGTTGATCTGTCCGGCGGCCTCAATGGCGAGCGGCGTATCGCTCGCCCGCTTCACCAGCTGAGACTGGATCTGGATAGCGGTGATGTTCTGGCCAATTTCGTCGTGAAGCTCGCGCGCCAGCTGCTTGCGGGTGTCCTCTTCGGAATGGATCAGTTTTTCCGCCAGCGCCCGTCTGGCCTGAAGTTCACTCTCAAGCCGGTGGCGATAGCGTTCGAGGTTCATCGCCAGATGCTGCTGGCGGCTGATGGCGATCCCCAGGCCAATCCCCAGCAGCGACTGGGTAGAGAGAAAAATTTCCAGTTCGAGAAGGTCGCTAAACCCAACGCCTACCTGGCGGGCAATGGTGATCATCATGCTGCCGAGCAGCCCGGAAAGGACACCGCCCTGCCAGCCGAATTTCCACGCCATCACCACGTTGGGCAGGAACACGACAATCAGCAGCAGTCGCTCCAGCGCCGGGGAGAGCACCATCTGCGTGCCGATGCCGATAATGAAAAACAGGCTGCACCAGATAATCAGCGAGGTACGCAGCGGCGGATTGCTGGTGTCCAGCCCCAGCAGATGGTAACGATGCTGCTGGCGTAAAAATTCGAAGACCAGATAGACGAACGGCGTAAGCAGTACGCCACCGGTAAATGAGCCGAGCAAAAGCAGCGTGGCCGGGCTGTCCAGAAAGGGCGACAGGAGCAAGGTTTGCAGCAGGGCATTCACCGTCACCGCCGCAATCAGCGTCGACAGCCGCTGCCAGTAGAGCGGGAAGCGGTGCCAGTACCGCTGCGCCAGCCAGGCGCTGACGATGCCGATAAGCGGCACGGCAAGCATCAGATAACGCGTGAGGAGCTGCTCACCGTGCAGCCACAGAATGGCGGCAAGGGGGGGAAGAATTAATGCAGGCCAGTAATGGCGTGAAAGTAAAATCATCAGCGCCAGCCACACCCCCTGCGGCAGAAACAGCACCGCCTGCTGGCCGTTGTGGGTAAGGTAGAAGCTCAGCGTCCACAGCATCAGCCAGCCGGTTCCCCAGGCCAGCATAATGAACAGGGACAGGATCAGATGCCGGACAGCGCGCCGCATCAGTGGCCCGTGAGCAGTTGGTTATCAAGCGCGAAGTGCACCAGGTCGATGGTACTGCTGCACTGAAGCTTGCCCAGCACGTTGGCGCGATGGACATGAACGGTTTTATGGCTCAGCGAAAGCGTATAGGCAATCTCCTTCACGCTTTCGCCTTTCACCAGCAGTTCAAACACTTCGCGCTCGCGCGGAGTGAGCGCCTCAAGCACTTTTGGCATCGGCTCGCCGCCGCGCAGCGCTTTTACCGCATCGGCGCACAGGTAATGCCCGCCCATGCCGACGGCGCGCACGGCCTGCACCAGCTCCTCCGGGCCGCAGCGCTTAGTAAGATAGCCGCTTGCACCCGCGTCGAGGGCACTTTGCACAAAGGCCGGTGTGTCGTAGATGCTCAGGATGATGGCGCGAAACGTCGGCCGCTGCTGGCGCAGGCGCTTGAGCAGGCTAAGACCGTTTTCGTCCGGCATCGCGACGTCCATCACCGCCACGTCGATATCGTTGCGCGACAGGGCGGGCCACGCCTCCGCCGCGCTGCTAAACTGGCCCTCAACGATCACATCCTCTTCCAGATTTAACAGTTGGGCGAAACCGGAACGCACCACCACGTGATCGTCCACCAGCACCACTTTAATCATCTCGACACCCTTTGCTCATTCGTTGACCTATGATGCCCGTTGCCGGCGGGCTGGCAATCCTGCGGCTGCGGTTATGTAACCGATGTAACAAAATTGCAATAAAGCCACAGCCCACTTTTTAACTATCCTTTGCCGGTTTTTTTCTAAAAACGATTCGGAATGAGCGATACCTTTTTATTCCTTTATCAAAATTCCCGCGCCGGAAATACTGCCCTCATAACAACAAGGGGAGCAGGCACTATGGCAATTTCATCGCGAATCACATTACTCGGCGCACTGGCGCTGTGGGCTTTTCAGGCGCAGGCGGTAGACGTCACCGTTGCGTATCAGACCTCTGCGGAACCGGCGAAAGTCGCGCAGGCGGACAACACCTTTGCCAAAGAGAGCGGCGCGAAAGTCGACTGGCGCAAGTTCGACAGCGGGGCATCCGTCGTGCGTGCGTTAGCCTCTGGCGACGTGCAGATCGGCAATATTGGATCCAGCCCGCTGGCGGTGGCGGCCAGCCAGCAGGTGCCGATTGAGGTGTTCCTGCTCGCCTCACAGCTCGGTAACTCTGAAGCGCTGGTGGTGAAGAAAAACATCACCAAACCGGAAGATCTGATCGGCAAACGCATCGCCGTGCCGTTCATTTCAACTACGCACTACAGCCTGCTGGCGGCGCTGAAACACTGGGGCATCAAGCCGGGTCAGGTACAAATTCTCAACCTGCAGCCGCCGGCGATTATCGCCGCCTGGCAGCGCGGCGACATTGACGGTGCCTACGTCTGGGCACCGGCGGTGAACGAGCTGGAAAAAGACGGCACCGTGCTGACCGACTCTGAAAAAGTGGGCCAGTGGGGCGCGCCAACCCTCGACGTGTGGGTCGTGCGCAAAGACTTTGCCGAGAAACATCCTGAGGTGGTGAAAGCCTTTGCGAAAAGCGCGATTGACGCCCAGCAGCCGTACATCAGCAACCCGGATGAATGGCTGAAGCAGCCCGCCAACCTGGAAAAACTCTCCCGCCTGAGCGGCGTGCCGGAGGCGGACGTGCCGGGACTGGTGAAAGGCAATACCTATCTGACCCCCGCGCAGCAGGTGCAGCAGCTGACCGGGCCGGTGAACAAAGCGATTGTGGATACCGCCACCTTCCTGAAAGAGCAGGGCAAAGTGCCTGCGGTGGCAGCGGATTACAGCCAGTACGTGACCGATCGTTTTGTGAAATAAGGAGTCCGCCATGCTGAATATTACGAACCTGTATGCCGATTACGGTGGTAAACCCGCGCTGGAGGACATCGACCTGACGCTGGACAGCGGTGAGCTGCTGGTGGTGCTGGGCCCGTCAGGGTGCGGAAAAACCACGCTGCTGAATCTGATCGCCGGGTTTGTCCCTTATCAGCATGGCACCATTCAACTGGAAGGCAAAAAGGTGGAAGGCCCGGGCGCCGAGCGCGGCGTGGTCTTCCAGAATGAAGGGCTGCTCCCCTGGCGCAACGTGCAGGAAAACGTGGCGTTTGGGCTGCAGCTGGCGGGTGTTAATCGTGAACTGCGGCTGGAAACGGCGCGGGCGATGCTGAAAAAAGTGGGGCTGGAAGGGGCGGAAAAACGCTTTATCTGGCAGCTTTCCGGCGGCCAGCGGCAGCGCGTCGGGATTGCCCGCGCGCTGGCCGCAAATCCGCAGCTGTTGCTGCTGGACGAGCCGTTCGGGGCGCTGGATGCCTTCACCCGCGAGCAGATGCAAACCCTGCTGCTGCGCCTGTGGCATGAGACGGGCAAGCAGGTGCTGTTGATTACCCACGATATCGAAGAGGCGGTGTTTATGGCGACCGAGCTGGTGCTACTCTCGCCGGGGCCGGGCCGCGTGCTGGAGCGTTTGCCGCTGGATTTCGCCCGCCGCTACGTCGCGGGAGAACCCGTGCGCAGCATCAAATCCGATCCGCTGTTTATCGAACAGCGTGAATACGTCTTAAGCCGCGTGTTTGAACAACGGGAGGCTTTCTCATGAGCATCGTCTTCAGTGAAAAAACGCGCCGCACGCGTCTGGCGCTGCGCTGGCCTTTCTCGCGCCAAATCACCTTGAGCGTCGGTACGCTGCTGGTCTTACTGGCGGTGTGGTGGGCGGTTGCTGCCCAGCAGTGGGTCAGCCCGCTGTTTCTGCCGCCGCCGGGACAGGTGCTGGCCAAACTCATTACCATCGCCGGGCCGCAGGGCTTTATGGATGCCACGCTCTGGCAGCACTTAGGTGCAAGTCTGGCGCGTATTCTGGTGGCGCTGCTGGCGGCGGTAATTATCGGGATTCCGGTCGGGATCGCGATGGGCTTAAGCCCGACGGTGCGCGGCATACTCGACCCGCTGATTGAGCTTTACCGTCCGGTGCCGCCGCTGGCCTATCTGCCGTTGATGGTTATCTGGTTCGGCATCGGTGAAACGTCAAAAATCCTGCTGATTTATCTGGCGATTTTTGCCCCGGTTGCCATGTCGGCGCTGGCAGGCGTTAAAAGCGCCCAGCAGGTGCGGATCCGCGCGGCGCAGTCGCTGGGAGCCAGCCGCACGCAGGTGCTGCTGTTCGTGATTTTACCGGGCGCACTGCCGGAGATTTTAACCGGGCTGCGCATCGGCCTCGGCGTGGGCTGGTCCACGCTGGTGGCGGCAGAGCTGATTGCAGCCACGCGCGGCCTTGGGTTTATGGTGCAGTCGGCGGGAGAGTTCCTGGCGACTGACGTGGTACTGGCAGGGATCGCGGTGATCGCCGCGATCGCCTTTGGATTAGAACTGGGGCTGCGCGCGTTACAGCGCCGCCTGACGCCCTGGCATGGAGAAATACAATGAGTGAACGTCTGACCATTACCCCGCTGGGGCCGTACATTGGCGCGCAGGTGTCGGGCCTGGATGTGACCCGTCCGCTGAGCGATAACCAGTTCGAGCAGCTGTACCACGCGGTGCTGCGCCATCAGGTGGTGTTCCTGCGCGAACAGGCGATCACCCCGCAGCAGCAGCGCGCGCTGGCCCTGCGCTTTGGCGATCTGCATATCCACCCGGTCTATCCGCATGCGGAAGGCGTGGAGGAGATTATCGTTCTGGACACCCACAACGATAACCCGCCGGACAATGACAACTGGCACACCGACGTGACCTTTATCGAGACGCCACCCGCCGGGGCGATTCTGGCGGCGAAGCTGCTGCCGGAGACGGGCGGGGATACGCTGTGGGCCAGCGGCATTGCGGCGTATGAGGCGCTCTCCGCGCCGTTCCGGACGCTGCTGAGCGGGCTGCGGGCGGAGCACGACTTCAAAAAATCGTTCCAGGAGTACAAGTACCGTAAAACGGAAGAGGAACATCAGCGCTGGCAGGAGGCGGTAGCGAAGCATCCTCCGCTGCTGCACCCGGTGGTGCGCACCCATCCGGTCACGGGCAAGCAGGCGCTGTTCGTGAACGAAGGGTTCACAACGCGCATCGTGGACGTATCCGAGAAAGAGAGTGAGGCGCTGCTGGGGTTCCTCTTCGCGCATATCACAAAGCCGGAGTTTCAGGTGCGCTGGCGCTGGCAGGAGAACGACCTGGCGATCTGGGATAACCGGGTAACGCAGCACTATGCCAATGCGGACTATCTTCCGCAGCGCAGGATTATGCAGCGGGCGACGATTTTGGGGGATAAGCCGTTTTACCGTCCTTGAACCGTCGCACCCGTAGGCCGGGTAAGGCGTAGCCGCCACCCGGCAATTGTGCACCGTTCTTGCCGGGTGGCGCTGCGCTTACCCGGCCTACAAAAACCGCACATTTAAAGGTGCGCCTCAATATACCGCTGATAGCGGTTCGCCTTCAGGTAACACAAATCCACCAGCACCAGCCCGTCGACGCAGTTGTTGAACGCCGGGTCGCTGCCGAAATCAATAAACTGTACGCCGCCGGGTTCACAGAGTTCGGAATATTGCTTGTAGAGTGGCGGAATGCCGCAGCCCAGATTGCCGAGCAGGGATTTCAGCTTCGTCAGATCGTCCACGTAATCCACGCCGCCAAACTGCGCAAGCACGTCCGGCAGCGAGGCGGGATACGGCTGACGTGAGGCGGCTAGCGGATGCGTTGCCGGGAACCACAGGCGGTAAAATGCCACCAGCAGATCCCGCGCAGCAGGCGGTAAGCCGCCGGAGATGGAGACCGGGCCAAACAGGTAGCGGTAGTGCGGATAACGCGCCAGATAAGCCCCAATCCCGGACCATAAATAATCCAGGCCGCGGCGTCCCCAGTAGCGCGGCTGAATGAAGCTGCGCCCCAGTTCAATACCGTGTTCCAGTACGTCCTGCATTTTGTCGTCGTAGTGGAACAGGCTATAGCTGTACAACCCTTCCAGACCGCGACGTTCAACCTGTTTTGCGGTCGGCATAAAGCGATATGCGCCGACGATCTCCAGATCCTCTTCATCCCAGAGGATCAGGTGTAGATAATCGTCATCATAGCTGTCCGTGTCCCGGCGTTTGCCGCTCCCTTCCTCCACGGCGCGAAAGGCAATCTCGCGCAGGCGGCCCAGTTCGCGCAGCAGAGGAGCCTCTTCTTGCCCGTTGCGTTGCCACAGGTAGATGGTTTTGCCGTCGCTGGTTTTCCCCAGACACTCGGCCTGCGCCAGTTCACGCCTCAGCATAGCCCGGTCTTCAGGACGGGCAATGGCGCACTGGGTTTTAAAGACGCCAGGCACTCCCTTGCCAAGACGCATCACGTGCTGACGACACTGCTCGGCCATCTCACGCGACGAAAGGGTGGCGCTATGCCAGTGATGCCACGCAATCTGCTGGCCGATTTTAATCGGCAGCTGGCTATGGCGTCGGCGGAACATCTGCTGCATCAGCAGCAGCAAGGACAGCGTCGGCGACACCAGCGTGCTGGCATAAAAGAGCAGGCTGTTATGCGCCTGAATATGCACCGGCAGCAGCGGGGCGCGCAGCTTGCTGGCGAGTTTGATAAAGCCGGAATGCCATTTCTTATCGCGAATGCCCTTGCGCGTGGGGCGGGAAACTTCGCCTGCCGGGAAGAAGACCAGCACGCCTGCGTTTTGCAGATGCTGTTCCATCTTAACCAGGGATGTTTTCGCCGTCCTGCCACCCATATTGTCCACCGGAATAAACAGCGAACTGAGAGGCTCAAGGTGAGTCAGCATCCGGTTGGTCACAACTTTAACATCGCGTCGCACGCGGGAGACGGCGTACATCAGCGCCAGCCCGTCCAGCGTACCCGTCGGGTGGTTGGCAATAATGACCAGCGGGCCATGTTCGGGGATTTGTTCGAGATCGCGGGCGGAAACTGTGCAGAGAATATCAAGGTGTTCCAGAACTTGCTCCACCATATCCAGCCCTTTCAGGTGGCGGTGGGCTGCGGCAAATTGCTGAAATTCGTCTTCGTAAAACAGTCTTTTTAACAGACTTTTTTGCCAGGGGGCAGGCCTCGCCTGAGGCCAAAGATCGTCGAGAACGCTATCGAGGCTAAACATGGTTACTCCTCCTGCCGTCTTGCGAAGACAGTAGAAGGAGCAGATGTCGGTTGTATTGCAGTTTGGTGAAGATTAGCGGAGGATTTTCTTCTCAGCCAGATCCAGCGCGAAGTAGCTGAAGATCAGGTCCGCACCCGCGCGTTTGATCGCGCCCAGGCTTTCGAGGACCACTTTCTCTTCGTCAATCGCCCCTGCCCGCGCGGCGAATTTGATCATCGCGTACTCGCCACTGACCTGGTAAGCGCCCAGCGGCAGCTCGGTGCGCTCGCGGATGTCGCGCAGGATGTCGAGGTACGCGCCCGCTGGTTTCACCATCAGGCAGTCTGCGCCCTGGGCTTCATCCAGCAGGGATTCACGAATCGCCTCGCGGCGGTTCAGCGGGTTCATCTGATAGGTTTTACGATCGCCCTTCAGCGCCGTACCCGCCGCTTCACGGAACGGACCGTAGAAGGAGGAGGCAAATTTAGTGGAGTAGGACATGATGGCGGTATCGGTAAAGCCCGCCGCGTCCAGCGCCTGACGAATCGCCTGAACCTGTCCGTCCATTGCCGCAGATGGGGCGATGAAGTCCGCACCTGCAGCGGCAGCGACGACCGCCTGCTTGCCGAGGTTCAGCAGGGTAGCATCGTTGTCCACGCCGTGATCGCACAGCACGCCGCAGTGGCCGTGAGACGTGTATTCGCAGAAGCAGGTGTCGGACATTACCACCATTTCCGGCACGGTCTCTTTGCAGATGCGGGACATGCGGGCGACGAGGCCATCTTCTTTCCATGCATCGCTGCCGGTGGCGTCGGTATGGTGAGAGATGCCGAAGGTCATCACCGAGCGGATCCCCGCGTTGGCGATGCGTTCAATCTCACGCGCCAGATGTTTTTCCGGAATGCGCATCACGCCCGGCATCGCCTCGATGGCTTTGTAGTCATCGATCTCTTCTTCGACAAAAATCGGCAACACCAGATCGTTTAAGGTCAGGGTTGTCTCTTCAAACATAGCGCGCAGTGCAGGTGACTTGCGCAGGCGGCGGGGACGTGCAATTAAATCGGTCATGGTATGCCTGATGTTTGTGGAACAAAGAAGACCAGTGTACATGAAAGTGAAGAGGGGTGTTTTACGAAATTGGGCATTTTGATGTTGCGAAATGCGCTAAAACAAGCTGCATCAAATGTCGATATTATAGAATGAATAATGGTTTTTTAGGTGCGTGAAATATTGGCGGAAGTTTTGAATTGAATGGAAGGTATAATTATAAATGATCTATTGTTTTTTATTATATTGGCTGGGTCAATAAAATAGAATTGTAATTTGCTGATTTTATAATATTTATTCAGGGTGATTCTTATTGTTTCGTTTTTTAGAAGTGAGTTGTCTGGATACGGACTTAATTGAATCATTCATTGAACCTTTTAGAAATGAAACTGCATAATTCCCTCCGCAATTAAACATTGCAAAATGATTTGACGGACAAACTTGCTTACGTCCCTGAGGAGGGATGACCCAATGCAAACATGGAAAAAGAAACTGGTTGTATCTCAACTTGCATTAGCCTGCACCCTGGCTATCGCTTCTCAGGCTAATGCGAAGGATATTTCCGGCACGACGTATAATACGTTTGGATATGATAATACCGCCTCTACCCCCTGGTATTATGGTTATGCAGATTGGGATTACTCGGATGCCACCCATGATGGTGATATTTATCCGGTGATTAACAAATCCACGGTAAACGGTGTTATTTCAACATACTATCTGGATGATGGCGTTAAAGGCCGGGCGAATGCGTTAAGTATTTCCAACAGCACCATCAACGGCATGATCACGTCTGAGTGTATGACCACGACGTGTGCCGATGGCACGGAGACGGATGGTACTGCACATACGCCGTATGACCGTTTTAGCCTGACGGTAGATAACAGCACCATCAATGACACCTACGAGCATTATGCTTATGACGTTGTGAATGGTGACACCACCGAAACCCATTATCTGGACACCTACGGTCTGGGTAACGCCATTACGCTGGATGTAGAGTCTGATATCGTTATTCAGAATAACTCCCACGTAGCCGGTATCACGCTGACGCAGGGTTATCAGGAACTGGATAATACCCCGTATGACGGTGTGGAAGGCGTTGCCAATAGTAGCAACATCTTTACCGATACCCTGGTGGTGAAAGACTCCGTGCTGACCTCCGGCGCATACAGCGATCTGGGTACCAGCGGTTTCTATGGTCAAACGGCCAAGCCGAGCGACTACGGTGAAACCAACGCGACGGCGGCGGATGACGCGGCGCTGATCGTGGCTGCCAGCGCGTCTGACAACGCGATGCAGACGACAGCGACGTTCGATCACTCCACCGTCACAGGTGACATCCTGTTCTCCAGTACCTTCGATAACAACTTCTACGAGAATGGCGACCCGGCAACCGATACCACCGATGACGGTGTGTATAACCCAACCACCAACGGCTGGGATGGCACCGATACACTGGATGTCACTCTGACTAACGGCAGTAAGTGGGTGGGTGCAGCGCAGTCCAGCGTCGAAGCCATCGGCACCGCGCAAATGTACGGTCAGGGCTATAGCGATGTCGACTGGCGTACGCTCTCGCCAAACAGCATCTGGCCTGATTCTACCTTCGACACCAACGGTCACGTTGCGGGTGAAGAGGTTTATCAGAGCGGTCTGTTCAACGTGGCGCTGGATAACGGTTCCGAGTGGGATACCCGTAAAGTCTCCAACATTGACGCGCTGACGGTGAATAATCAGTCGCAGGTCAATGTTGAAAACTCTGGCCTGCTGGCGGACACCATCACGCTGACCAATGCTTCAACGCTGAATATCGGCGACAGCGGCGCCGTCGCGACCGACAGCCTGTACCTGGACAGCTACAGCCGCGCAGCGCTGACTGAAGAGACCGCTGAGCTGTATGCCAACACCATTACCGTAGACAACGGTGCCGAGCTGGCGCTGGGTATGGGTCAGGTTGATACGCACAACATGGTGCTGACCGACGGCGGCGTGCTGAACGTGGCCAGCCGCGATTACGTGCTGAACAGCGATCTGAACAACGCACGCTATATCACCAACGATAAGTACAATGCCGATTACGACTACGGCGTTGTGGCGATTAATTCTGATGGCCATCTGTCAGTGAACGGTGACGTTGCAGGTAACTACAAAGTGCGCATCGATGATGCGACCGGTGCCGGTTCCGTTGCCGATTACAAAAATAAAGAGATCGTCCGCATCTATGACAATAACGCGGATACCACAGCCAGCTTTGCTGCCGCGAACAAAGCCGATTTAGGTGCCTACACCTATCAGGCGCAGCAGAAAGGTGACACCGTTGTTCTGCAGCAGAAAGAGCTGACCGACTATGCCAACATGGCGCTGAGCATCCCGTCTGCTAACAGCAACATCTGGAACCTGCAGCAGGATACCGTCGGCACGCGTCTGACCAACAGCCGCCACGGCCTGGCGGATAACGGCGGAGCGTGGGTGAGCTACTTCGGTGGTAACTTCGACGCTGATAATGGCAACGTTAGCTACGATCAGGACGTGAGCGGCATTATGGTCGGTCTGGATACCCAGATTGACGGTAACAATGCGAAATGGATCGTAGGTGGAGCGGCAGGCTTCGCGAAGGGCGATATCAGCGATCGTACCGGTCAGGTTGATCAGGACAGTCAGACTGCGATGGTCTACGCGTCAGCGAAGTTCATGAACGATCTGTTCCTCGACAGCTCCCTGAGCTACACCCGCTTCAACAACGATCTCTCCGCTACCATGAGCAACGGCCAGTATGTTGACGGTGACACCACGACCGATGCGGTCGGCTTTGGGATGAAACTGGGCTACGACTGGAAACCAAACCTGTCTGGCTACATCACGCCTTACGCGGCGGTATCCGGCCTGTTCCAGTCCGGGGATGACTATCAGCTGAGCAACGACATGCGAATTGATGGGCAGTCATACGACAGCCTGCGTTATGAGCTTGGCGTAGATGCGGGTTATACCTTCAATTACGGCGGAGAGCAGGCGTTGACGCCTTACTTCAAGCTGGCTTACGTGTATGACGATGCCGACAACAATGCTGATGTGAACGACGACAGCATCGACAACGGTGTTGAAGGTTCCGCGGTTCGTGTGGGTCTGGGCACGCAGTTCAGCTTCACGAAGAACTTCAGCGCATATACTGATGCAACTTATCTCGGTGGCGGCGACGTTGACCAGAACTGGGGTGCAAATCTGGGTGTGAAATATACCTGGTAAAATATAAAAAGCGGGGGAATATTTCCCCCGCTTTTTTATATAACAATTAAAAATAATCGAGAACCGACAGATACAGATGACTTGAGGTCTGCATGAATGTTAATGCGAAGCCACTTTCTGAATTAAGCCGGATCGTACAGTGCCTGGAAGTCGCCAGCACCCCTTTTAAGACCGCGCCACAGAAATTAATTTCAACCGCTAATAATGAGGATGATGTTCCATACACATTTGTAATACAAACCGGCGTCGTTGCCATCCACAGAAAGTCAGATGAACTTCTCGTGGGGATTGCAAAGGCACCCTATATTTATGGTTTAAGCGCGTGGGTAAATAATAGCCATCAGGAATATGTGATGATGGCGCATTCACATTGCTCAGGTTTTTATTTACCGGCCTCTTCACTGTACCAACGGCTTCAGCAAGCCTCACTCTGGCAAGACGCCTTTTGTTGGCTGTCGTGGATCAACCATCATCTGGGTAAACGTGACATGCAACTGGTGGGGAATAACTCTTACAGCCAGATCCGGGCCATGCTCATTAATATGGCCGAGTGGGATGAAACGCTGCGCTCAAAAATTGGCGTTATGAATCATATTCAGCGTAGCACAGGGATCTCACGCTCTGTGGTCGCGGAAGTACTGGCAGCGCTGCGGCAGGGTAATTATATTACGATGAGCCGGGGCAAACTGGTTAGCATCAACCGTCTGCCCGCGGACTATTAGGTCAGTTAGACGCCGTCAGCACCTGCGCTTTATTCGCGCTCAGCTCAGCAACCAGATTATTGATGCCATCGCTCATGTTAACGAAGCGCGTGTTTGGCGAGCGGGTGACGACCACAAACGCCCCTACGTTGGACTGCGGGATCATCGCCATATAGGTGATGAATCCGCCACCGCCGCCGGTTTTCTGAATAATGCCCGGGCGGCCGTCTTTCGGCGCCATGTACACCCAGCCCAAACCGAGGGCGTCGGCTTTACCCGGTACGTCCATACCGATAACGCGGGTCAGTTGGGTACGCTGATAAATCAGCGTTTGCATGCGGTCGGCCTGGTGGGTGCGAGAGTAGAAATCCGAAGAGAGGAACTGCTGCATCCAGCGCATCATGTCGCCAGGCGTTGAATACACACCACCGCTGCCGATCGCCGCCAGGGTGTTATTACACGGGCTGGCACCTTTTTCAGCGACCATCAGGCGACGGCACTGGTCAGGGGAGGGGGTAAAGGTGGTGTCCTTCATCCCCAACGGACGGGTAATCTGCTCTTCAAACAGCTGAGGATAGGGTTTACCCGAAGCGGTCGATAACGCATCGGCCAGCAGATCAAACGCGAGGTTTGAATAGGCGGCCTGCGAACCCGGCGTGGTTTTCAGCGTCGCGGTGCTCAGGTAATTCCAGCGCTGTTCGCGCGTCGGCCAGACAAAGACGGGACGATGTGCCGCGCCGCCAGGTTGTTCTCGCGGCAGGGCACTGGTGTGGGTCGCCAGGTTGACCAGTCTGATGGGGGCACCCTGATAAGTCGGGACGCGAGCGCCTGGTGGTGCGTATTTGCTGAGCGGGTCGTCGAGTTTAACCACGCCCTGGTCGAGAAGCTTCACCAGCATTTCGCTGGTCATCAGCTTGGTGATGGAGGCAATACGGATCACCGAATCCAGCTGCGGGTGAATGTTATTCCCCGGGCGCGTTTCACCAAAGCTGCGAAACACGCGCTGGTTACCGTCAATGACCACCAGCGCCATTCCCGTCCCGCCGCTACCGTAATAGATCAGGTTCGCGTAGCGATCGGCGATATCAGAGGCTAAAACCGGGGCCGTCAGCGGCTGCGCTGCCTGGGCGGTGGAAAAGCTCACCGCACATAGCGCGGCGAAAGAGAGCAGACAACGTTTCAACGAAAAGCATCCATCAAGTAAATAAGGAAAGTTAGGGGTATTTATACTACTAATCGGTAAGCTGCAAAGGCCCGAATTGCATAACGATAGCGAGAAAAACGTAACCATGGGTAAATATGAACAATTTACTTGCGGCCTGGATCCCATTTTGTGACATCGGGCTTATGATAGGCACCAGTGCGACTCAATCTTGCGGAGAACGGTATGTCTGATAAGCGTGTGGTTATGGTGGTTGATATGCAGAACGGGGTATTCGAGACGCCGCGTCATCAGCGCGAGAAATGTGTCTCTCTGATCAACCAGCTTACGCAGGCAGCCGACAGGGTGGTTTTTATACAGCATACCGAAGCCGGGGGCCTGGAAGAGGGAAGTGAAGGGTTTGCGTTGCTTCCTGAGCTAAATCAGCCAGCAGGTGCGTTGTACGTCACCAAAACCGCCTGTGATGCCTTCTATAACACCGCGCTTGAGACGCTGTTGCGTGAACAGGGCATTCGCGAGTTTGTCATTTGCGGCTGTGCCACCGATTACTGTGTCGATGCCACCCTCAAAAACGGCGTCAGCCGGGGCTACCACATCACGGTTGCTGAAGATGCCCACACCACGGCCAATCGCCCGGCGGCGGAAGCCCAGGTTCTGATTGCGCACTACAACGATGTCTGGCGTAACTTCATCGCCCCTGCCAATCCACCTTCGGTGAAACGCACCGAAACAATTCTCGAAAACTGGAAAGCGAACTAATAATAAACCCACGGGTCTGACCTTTTTGCCTGCGCCGCTGGCGGGTTCAGGTCAGATTTTCGTGTGGTGATGTGTTGAGCACAGCAACAGCCAGAACAACAAAAAGGAAGCACAATGTTTAAGTCTTTTTTCCCAAAGCCGGGGCCTTTTTTCCTGTCGGCATTTATTTGGGCACTGATTGCTGTCATTTTCTGGCAGGCGGGCGGCGGCGCATGGCTGACGCGTATCACGGGGGCAACGGGTGAGGTGCCAATTAGCGCCGCGCGCTTCTGGTCGCTCAGCTACCTGCTGTTTTACGCCTACTACACGGTCTGCGTAGGGCTGTTTGCGGTTTTCTGGTTTATCTACTCTCCACACCGCTGGCAATACTGGTCGATTCTGGGCACCTCGCTGATCATCTTTGTGACCTGGTTCCTGGTCGAAGTCGGCGTGGCGGTGAACGCCTGGTATGCCCCCTTCTACGATCTGATCCAGACGGCGCTGAGTTCCCCGCATAAGGTGACGATTAACCAGTTCTACCATGAGGTGGGTATCTTCCTCGGCATCGCCCTGATTGCGGTCATCATTGGCGTGATGAACAATTTCTTCGTTAGCCACTATGTCTTCCGCTGGCGTACCGCCATGAACGAACACTATATGGCGCACTGGCAGCACCTGCGTCATATCGAAGGTGCCGCGCAGCGTGTGCAGGAAGACACCATGCGTTTTGCCTCTACGCTTGAAGACATGGGTGTCAGTTTTATCAACGCCATTATGACGCTGATCGCCTTCCTGCCGGTGCTGGTGACGCTTTCCGCACATGTGCCGGAGCTGCCGATTATTGGTCACCTGCCGTATGGTCTGGTTATCGCCGCGATTGTCTGGTCGTTGATGGGCACGGGGCTGCTGGCGGTGGTCGGCATCAAGCTGCCGGGTCTGGAGTTTAAAAATCAGCGTGTCGAAGCGGCCTACCGTAAAGAGCTGGTTTACGGCGAAGATGATGCTAACCGCGCCTCGCCACCGACCGTTCGCGAACTGTTTGGCGCCGTGCGTCGCAACTATTTCCGCCTCTATTTCCACTATATGTATTTCAACATTGCACGCATTCTGTATCTGCAGGTTGATAACGTTTTCGGTTTGTTCCTGCTGTTCCCGTCGATTGTTGCGGGTACGATTACGCTGGGCCTGATGACGCAGATCACCAACGTCTTTGGTCAGGTGCGCGGTTCGTTCCAGTATCTGATCAGCTCCTGGACCACGCTGGTGGAACTGATGTCCATCTACAAACGTTTACGCAGTTTCGAGCGCGAGCTGGACGATAAAGATCTGCAGGAAGTCACCAACACATTGAGCTAATACAGGGAGTTGCTATGTCTTTTGCCGTACCGCGTACGTTATCGCTGTCCTTACTTGCTGCCCTGGTACTGGCGGGGTGTGCCGAGAAAGGGGCCACGCCACTCAAAAAAGGGGAAAAGCCCGTGGACGTGGCGAGCGTTGTCCGGCAAAAAATGCCCTCCAGCGTGAAGGATCGCAATGCGTGGGCGGACGCGCTGGCAAAGACCTTTGAAAGCCAGAAAATTGCCCCTACCGAGGAGAATATCTGCTCGGTGCTGGCGGTGGCGCAGCAGGAATCAATGTACCAGTCAGACCCGGTCGTGCCGGGTCTGAACAAAATTGCCTGGAAAGAGATCGACCGCCGCGCGGAATCGATGCATATCCCGGTGTTCCTGGTCCATACCGCGCTTAAAATCACCTCGCCAAACGGCAAAAGCTATAGCGATAGGCTGGATACGGTGAAAACTGAGAAACAGCTAAGCGCTATTTTTGATGACTTCATCAACATGGTGCCGATGGGGCAAAAACTGTTTGGCTCGCTTAACCCGGTACACACCGGCGGTCCGATGCAGGTCAGCATCGCGTTTGCAGAAAAACATACCGACGGTTATCCGTGGAAAATTGACGGAACGGTGCGTCAGGAGGTCTTCTCCCTGCGCGGCGGGCTCTGGTTTGGCACTTATCACCTTCTTAACTACCCGGCGAATTACAGCGAGCCGCTGTACCGCTTTGCAGACTTTAACGCGGGCTGGTATGCCAGCAGGAACGCAGCGTTCCAGAATGCCGTGAGCCGGGCATCCGGGGTGAAGCTGGCGCTGGATGGCGATCTGATTGCCTACGGCAGCAGCGAAGCGGGTACGACCGAACGGGCAGTGCGCAAACTGGCGACAAAGCTGGATATGAGCAACAGCGATATTCGCCGTCAGCTGGAGAAGGGCGACAGTCTGGCGTTTGAGAAAACGGATTTGTATCAACAGGTCTTTGCGCTGGCAGAGAAGAAAAGTGGAAAAGCGTTACCGAGGGCTATCCTGCCCGGAATTCAGCTCGAGAGCCCGAAGATCACGCGTAACCTGACTACTGCATGGTTTGCGAAACGCGTCGATGACCGCCGGGCTCGCTGTATGGGGCTTTAGAAACGACGGCGCAGGCGAAGCACTAAGGCAATGACGCCAAGAATCATGCACCCGACGAGGAACGGGACCAGGCCAAACAGGGTGCTTACCCCGAAACCGATCTCAACGCGTGGGCGCCCGCTATCCTGAACCTGCATCAGATGTTCATAAACGCCTGGCGCATGAACCAGCATGTTGAGAAGCTGTGAGCCTGCCCAGAAGCAGAACAGCACAAACAGGGCATAGGCGATATTACCCGCCGTGGAGGTTTTTGGTTGTTTGCCGCCAAAAATCGGTTTCGACAATGTAAAATCAGCCATAAAGACCTCCCGAAATGTCACTCTGTTTTATACGTTTCGTATAGGGTGAGTTTGACAGGTCATCGCATTTGTCAATATCAGAATCGTGGTAATTTACCCTCAGGAATGCTCCTGGATTGATGATTTCTGCATCACATCACAATTTGATCACTTAAGTGAAATTGCGTCGCGTTTCAGAATTTCCGCATTCGCCACAGACCCGGCCATAAAACTGTGAGAGGATGTCTTTTTTTCCTGCCGGAGTTGTTATGAAACTCACGTCCAAACTACGCCGTGACTGGCATTACTACGCCTTTGCTATTGGGCTGATCTTTATTCTTAACGGTGTTGTGGGGCTATTGGGGTTTGAGGCAAAAGGCTGGCAAACCTATGCCGTGGGGCTGGTCACCTGGGTCATCAGTTTCTGGCTGGCAGGATTGATTATCCGCCGCCGCCCTGAAGAGACGACAGCGGAAGAGACGGAAACGGTGAAGAAAACCGATTAACCGTTTACGGAGCTTTTAAGGGCGCTGTCAGCGGCGTGACGCTCCAGCGCCAGTTCGATCAGGCGAGTGATGAGTTCCGGATAGCTCATTCCGCTGGCCTGCCACAGTTTCGGATACATGCTGATGTTGGTGAAGCCTGGCAGCGTGTTGATCTCGTTAATGACCACGTCGTTTTCCGGCGTCAGGAATACATCAACGCGAGCCATACCGCAGCAGCCCAGCGCCTGATAAGCTTCTACGGCGATCGCGCGGATCTTATCGTTGATGACCGGATCGATAACCGCAGGTACCACAACCTGCGCGCCTTTATCATCAATGTATTTGGTATCGTAAGAGTAGAAATCGCTGTTCAACACCACTTCACCGCAGGTGCTCGCCTGTGGGAAATCATTCCCCAGCACGGCGCACTCAATTTCGCGGCCTTTGATACCCTGTTCAACCACCACTTTGTGGTCAAACTCAAACGCCAGACGCACGGCGTCGGTAAATTGCGCTTCGGTGGTGACTTTGCTGACGCCAACGGAGGAGCCCTGATTCGCCGGTTTGACGAACAGCGGCAGGCCGAGCTGGCTGGAAAGCTGCGCGAAATCGAATTTCTCGCGGTTGGCGCGGGTGAGCGTGACGAACGGCGCAATATTCAGCCCGGCATCGCGCAGCAAACGCTTGGTGACGTCTTTGTCCATACAGGCGGCGGAGCCCAGCACGTCGGAGCCGACAAACGGCAGGTTCGCCATGCGCAACATCCCCTGCAAAGAGCCGTCTTCGCCCAGCGTGCCGTGCACGATAGGGAAAATAACGTCAATCTGAGCCAGCGTCTGCGCATTACCGGCGTTGATAAATTGCCCCTGAACCAGGCCTGGTACGGTCGCGACACTGGTTTCTGAAGGATTAAGGGCGATGTGCGCCGGATCGTTAGCATTGATCAGGTACTGGCTGGCATCGTTAACATGCCACTGACCCTGTTTATCAATCCCCAGCAGCACCACGTCGAAACGGCTTTTATCGATCGCATCGACAATATTTTTGGCCGATTGCAATGACACCTCGTGCTCTGCTGATTTTCCCCCAAAGACAATACCTACGCGCTGCTTTGCCATCTCACTCTCTTCCAGTCTGTCGAAAAGCCAATAACATACCACGATGCCCTGCGGGTTTCGCGGCCTTCTGCCATAATGTTTTGGGGTTATCATGGGGGGCGCGTGAAAGGAAAAAGTCTGCTAACCGTTTTCATTATTGTGGCTGTTGCAACGGCGGGTTACCGCTGGTTGCCGTCTCATTACAACCCTTTTACGCCGCTTACCCTTGACGATCCTCCCGGAAAAATCACCCAGTTTAAGCTTCGGCGCTTAACGCCGGAGGCCTGCGAAAGCCTGTTAACCGAAGCAAATCAAAGAGCGCTTATCCGCACGCAGCCGGTGGCTGACAGCGCGGGAACATGCCCGCTCAGTAACGTGGTGCGCGTGAGTAACTTCGGTCCGGTCAGCCTGAACAGCAGTTTTCTGGCCAGTTGCCCTCTGGCATTAAGCTCTGCACTGTTTGTCAGTCAGCAGGCCCGGCCGCTGACGAAAAGCTGGATGGGCAGCGAGCTTACGCGCATCGACCATCTGGGAAGCTATGCCTGTCGTAATATTTACGGCCGCCCGGATGCGCGTCGCAGTGAACATGCCACGGCAGAGGCGCTGGACATCAGCGCATTTCGGCTGGCAAACGGTGAGCGGATCACCATTCTGAGGGGGTGGTCATCGGCTAAAACTCAGCCGTGGCTTCAGGCTCTGCTGGCGGCGAGCTGTGGGTATTACGGTAACGGTCTGGGGCCAGAATATAACGCGGCCCACGCTAATCATTTCCATCTTGGGATGCGCGGCTTTGGCCTGTGTCGCTGAAGCATAATCTTTCGTCAGAAAGCGGATGATTTGTGACTTGTTTCACAAATATGATGACTGGGAAGATAAAACACCAAAGTCAGCAAGGCCGCATCTCTGGTGCGACGTCAACGCGCGTAACTTGCTAATCTGTCGGCGAATTCGCCTAAAAATGAAGACTATTTCTGTTATGGAATCCTGGAAAGTTAACCTCATCTCGGTCTGGTTCGGCTGTTTCTTTACCGGACTGGCCATTAGCCAGATTTTACCCTTTCTGCCGCTGTACGTGTCTCAGTTGGGGGTGACCTCCCATGAAGCCCTCTCTATGTGGTCAGGGTTGACGTTCAGCGTCACGTTTCTGGTTTCGGCCATCGTCTCGCCGATGTGGGGCAGCCTGGCGGACAGAAAAGGCCGCAAGCTGATGCTGCTGCGTGCATCCCTCGGTATGGCGATCGCCATTTTGCTTCAGGCCTTTGCCACCAACGTCTGGCAGCTGTTTATCCTGCGGGCAATCATGGGGCTGACTTCCGGGTATATTCCCAACGCGATGGCGCTGGTGGCCTCGCAGGTGCCGCGTGAACGTAGCGGCTGGGCGCTGAGTACGCTCTCTACCGCGCAGATTAGCGGGGTCATCGGCGGTCCGCTGCTGGGGGGCTTCCTCGCGGATCACGTGGGGCTGCGCGCGGTATTTTTCATCACCGCGATACTGCTGGTGATCAGTTTTCTGGTGACGCTTTTCCTGATCAAAGAAGGGGGCCGTCCCGTTGTCAGCAAATCAGAACGCCTGAGCGGCAGGGCGGTCTTTGCCTCGCTGCCTTATCCTGGCCTGATGATCAGCCTTTTTGTCACCACCATGGTGATCCAGCTGTGTAATGGTTCCGTCGGGCCTATTCTGGCGCTGTTTATCAAGTCGATGGAGCCAGACAGCAATAATATCGCTTTTCTCGCGGGGTTGATTGCGGCGGTGCCTGGCGTGTCGGCGCTGATCTCTGCGCCGCGGCTTGGCAAACTGGGCGACAGGATTGGCACGGCGCGCATCCTGATGGCCACGCTGATATTTGCGGTCATACTCTTTTTCGCTATGTCGTTCGTAACGACCCCGCTTCAGCTTGGCGTTCTACGCTTCTTGCTTGGTTTTGCCGATGGAGCCATGTTGCCCGCCGTGCAAACACTGCTGGTGAAATATTCCAGTGACCAGGTCACCGGGCGTATTTTTGGTTACAACCAGTCGTTTATGTATTTGGGCAACGTCGCAGGTCCGCTTATTGGTGCATCCGTTTCCGCGATGGCCGGTTTCCGTTGGGTATTTGCCGCGACGGCAGTGGTGGTATTGATAAATATTATCCAGCTGGCTATTGCACTGCGTCGTCGCAGACAATTAGCGGAGGCAAAAGGAGCCCGTTAACACTGTGGATGTATTATATATTTTTATGGCTGCCGCTTTTTTATATAACAAAAAGCGGCCTGTTGTTATAGAAAAACGTTTCGCTGCGGTGCGCGCTACGCTATTTTTGACGTAACGTCACTTTTGCATAAGATAATACTTTTCTCCTCTTTGCATAAATCATTGAGAGTGCTAATTTCAGGAAAAACCCACAAGGAAATAGCACCATGAAGAATCTCATTACTGAGTTGTTGGTTAAGCTTGCACAAAAGGAAGAAGAGTCAAAAGAATTGGTCGCCCAGGTTGAGGCGCTGGAAATAGTCGTCACCGCGCTACTCAGACATATGGCTGCCCAGGATCAACAGGCGTTAATTGACAGCATTGAAAGCGCGCTGGACAACGCCAAACCTGATTCACAGGTTCCACCTGAGGACGCCGAAATGCTCCATCAATACATAAAAAAGCTGTTAAGGCATCCGCGCAGCTAAACTGTCACAATGCGTGACGGGCTGTCATAGAAATGTCATGCCGGTTGCCTATAGTCGCTCTGTTTTTATTTTTATGTATTTGTACATGGAGAAAATAAAGTGAAACAGAGCGCGCTTTTTATCGCATTAATCCCACTGTTATTTGCCCCCGCTATTCACGCTGAAACCGCGAATATGAACGTCCTCGAACATCGTGCTGCGCAGGGAGATATCACCCAGCCCGGTGGTGCGCGCCGTCTCTCAGAGGATCAGACTGCCGCCATTCGAGCTTCTCTGAATGAAAACCCCGCTAAAAATATTATTCTGCTGATTGGCGACGGAATGGGGGATTCCGAAATTACGGCGGCGAGAAATTATGCCGAAGGGGCGGGTGGCTATTTTAAAGGCATCGATGCGCTGCCTCTGACGGGACAATATACCCATTACTCGCTGGATAAAAAAACCGGTAAACCGGATTACGTCACGGATTCAGCCGCATCAGCAACGGCGTGGGCAACCGGTGTGAAAACCTATAATGGCGCGCTGGGCGTCGATATTCACGAGAAAGATCATCAAACCATTCTGGAAATGGCGAAAGCGGCGGGGCTGGCAACCGGCAACGTCTCTACCGCTGAGCTTCAGGATGCCACCCCGGCCGCGTTGATGTCGCACGTGACCTCGCGGAAATGCTATGGCCCGTCGGTGACCCGCGAAAAATGTCCGACCAATGCGCTGGAAAACGGCGGTAAAGGCTCGATTACAGAACAGATGCTGAACGCGCGCCCTGACGTGACGCTGGGCGGTGGGGCGAAAACCTTTGCCGAAACGGCGACGGCCGGTGAGTGGCAGGGTAAAACGCTGCGCGAGCAGGCGCAGGCGCGCGGCTATCAGCTGGTAAGCGATGCGGCTTCTCTGGCGGCGATTACCGAAGCAAACCAGGACAAACCGCTGCTGGGACTTTTCTCTGACGGCAACATGCCGGTGCGCTGGGAAGGGCCAAAAGCCTCGTACCACGGCAATATCGATAAGCCAGCGGTGACCTGTACGCCAAACCCGAAACGGAATGACAGCGTTCCTACGCTGGCGGCGATGACGGACAAAGCCATCTCTCTGCTGAGCAAGAGCGAAAAAGGCTTCTTCCTGCAGGTAGAAGGGGCGTCAATCGATAAGCAAGACCACGCGGCGAACCCGTGCGGGCAGATTGGCGAAACGGTGGATCTCGACGAAGCGGTGCAAAAAGCGCTCGAGTTTGCGAAGAAAGACGGTAACACGCTGGTGGTGGTCACCGCTGACCATGCGCATTCCAGCCAGATTATCCCTCCCGATACCAAAGCACCGGGTCTGACGCAGGCGCTGACGACCAAAGACGGTGCCGTGATGGTGATGAGCTATGGCAATTCTGAAGAAGAGTCTATGGAACATACCGGCACACAGCTGCGCATCGCGGCGTACGGCCCACATGCTGCGAACGTGGTGGGTTTGACTGACCAGACCGATCTTTTCTACACCATGAAGGCCGCGCTGGGGCTGAAATAAGTTCGTCACCCGGCGGAAATCGTGGCTGCCGGGTGGTATTTTCCCCGTCACGAACCAGACTTAGAGTGGAAATTCACATAAAGGATAGTGCAATGAAAACGACAATACTGGTTACCTTACTCTCAGGCGTGTTCTTAATGGCTTCTGCGAATGCGGAAGAAAAGACCTTAACGCCCCAACAGCAGCGTATGACAACCTGTAATCAACAGGCGACCTCGCAATCTCTGAAGGGCGATGCCCGTAAGACCTACATGAGCGACTGCCTTAAAAACGGTGCCTCGAAACCGGATGAAAAAAGCCTGACGCCGCAGCAGCAAAAAATGCGCGAGTGTAATGCGAAGGCAACCGAGCAGTCCCTGAAAGGGGATGACCGCAGTAAGTTCATGAGCGCCTGTCTGAAGAAAAAAGTGTAGTTCTAACGGGTGAGTTGCCGTCGCGGCTCACCCGAAATTTCATACTTTCCCCGAAATCCCCCTCTCTATAATTTGGGAAAATGTTTCAGAATATTCCCAAAAATGATGAATGATGAAATCTATTACAACAAAGAGAGCATTCAGGAAGAGTGGAATAAACATCTTTCTCAGGATGACTCACACCGCTCCGGGATACGATTTTGCCGGCGGATCCGGCTGGCGCGCGTGGTGGGGCTGGCAGCCATGTTTTTCCCGATTGCGGGTGTGCTGGTTACCCATTTTCTCCCAGGCGGCTGGTGGTTATTGTTGGTGGGGTGGGCCTTCGTCTGGCCACATCTCGCCTGGCAACTTGCCTGCCGCTCATCCCAACCGTTTTGCAGTGAAATCGTTAACCTGAAGGTAGATGCAATCATCGCCGGTGTCTGGATTGGCCTGATGGGCCTGAATGCACTGCCCACGGCGGCGCTGATCATGATGATCGGCATGAATATGATGGGATCGGGCGGTTTTCGGCTGTTTATTGCCGGTATTATCATTACCTTGTTTTCCGCTATGGTCACGCTGCAGCTGAACGGCAGCATGATTACGCTTTACTCTGAGCCGCTGGAGTGGTGGCTGACGCTACCGGTTCTGATACTGTACCCGATGCTGTTTGCCTGGGTCAGTCACCGGACGGCGGTTCGGCTGGCTGAGCATAAACGGCGGCTTGAGCTAATGAGCACGCGCGACGGGATGACGGGGGTGTTCAATCGCCGCCACTGGGAAACGCTTTTGCGCAATGAATATGAGCAATGCCGTCGCAGCCATCAAACGGCGACAATATTGCTCATCGACATTGATCACTTTAAGAGCATTAACGATACATGGGGCCATGACGTCGGCGATGAAGCGATAGTGGCTATCACCCGCCAGCTGCAGTTGACGCTACGCTCGTGTGATTTTATTGGCCGTTTTGGTGGCGATGAATTTGCCGTGATTATGTCCGGTACGCCTGCGGAAAGTGCCATTGCCGCGATGTCCCGCGTACACGAACGTCTGGTCAACATGCCGCTACCCGGAGCCCCTTCAGAAAGGATCCGTATTAGCGTCGGGGTTGCTCCCTGGGGACCGCAATTCGGACACTACCGCGAATGGTTAAAAGCAGCAGATGTTGCCCTCTATAAAGCGAAAAATGCCGGACGAAGCCGCACCGAAGTGGCAGCCTGACGCCCGGCTCTGTTTATCAGGATTTACTCAGCTTCTCTGATTTTTCCATGCATTTTGCCATCGCCTCGATGACGGCAGCACGGAATCCGCGCTCTTCCAGCACGCGCACGGCTTCAATCGTTGTGCCGCCCGGAGAGCAGACCATATCCTTCAGTTCACCCGGATGTTTACCCGTCTCCAGCACCATTTTGGCAGAGCCCATGACGGCCTGCGCGGCAAATTTATACGCCTGCGCGCGCGGCATACCGCCCAGCACCGCAGCATCCGCCATCGCTTCAATAAACATAAAGACATACGCGGGGGCCGAACCGCTTACGCCGACAACCGGATGGATCATCGCTTCAGAAATGACTTCTGCCTCACCGAAGCAGCGGAAAATGTTCAGGACATCCGCCACGTCTTCGGCGGTGACCAGCGCGTTAGGGGTGATAGATGTCATCCCGGCGTTGACCAGAGAAGGGGTATTTGGCATTGCGCGGACGATTTTACGGTCGTGACCGAGCGCGCGAGCCAGCTGGTCGAGCGTCACACCGGCGGCAATGGACACCACCAGCGTCTCTTTATTCAGACTGGAGGTGATATCGCTCAGCACTTTGATCATGATATTCGGCTTCACGGCACCAAAGACGATATCCGCGACCTGGGCGACGTCCTGTGCGCTTTCGGCGGCGTTGATACCGTACTCATCATGCAACGCCGCGACTTTATCCGGTGATGGGGTATAGACCCAAATCTGTCCCGGCAGTACCTGCCCGCTGGCGATCAGGCCACCCAGGATGGCTTTGCCCATGTTACCGCAGCCGATAAACCCGATTTTCTTGTCCATCACGTCTCTCCGTTATTATGCGTTGTTATCTCTGATTGATAGGCTTATAGCTTAACAACGAAAAGCAGGCGACAATAGCCGTCAATGCGATACAAGGGTGACAATATGGCGATTTGGGTTGATGCGGATGCCTGTCCGAATGTGATTAAAGAGATTTTGTTCCGCGCCGCCGAGCGCGTACAGATGCCATTAACGCTGGTGGCGAACCAGAATATCCGCGTGCCGCCCTCCCGGTTCATCCGCTCTTTGCGCGTACCGGCCGGGTTCGATGTGGCGGATAATGAGATTGTGCGTCTGTGCAGCGCCGAGGATTTAGTGATCACGGCGGATATTCCCCTGGCCGCAGAAGTGCTGGAGAAAGGGGCGGCAGCGCTGAACCCGCGTGGTGAACGTTATTCGCCGTCGACCATTCGCGAAAAGCTCACCATGCGCGATTTTATGGACACCATGCGCGCCAGCGGCGTGCAGACTGGCGGGCCTGATAGCCTGTCTCAGCGTGACCGTCAGCAGTTTGCTGCCGAGCTGGATAAATGGCTGCTGGAAGTGAAGCGCCGCACGGCGTAATGATAACCATTGTCAAAATGTGGTACAGTGTGGCCTCCACAGGGTTGTCATCCCGTACCGCTTTGCAGTAAAGTAAACGCAACATCTTCTGCAATCATTTCTTTACAGTCTTCAGCCTTCCGGCATCAAGGGGAAACACCTGGTTATGAACCCACCCATCTTTTTAGTTGGCCCTCGAGGCTGTGGGAAAACCACCGTTGGCCTGGAACTGGCGCGCGTGTGCCAGAGTCAATTTGTTGATACCGATCACTGGCTTCAGGAACATGCGGCTCAAACCATCGCAGAGATTGTCGAAAAAGAGGGCTGGGAGAGCTTTCGTGCGCGTGAAACCGCCGCGCTGGAAGCGGTAACGTCACCTGCAACTATCATTGCAACGGGTGGGGGCATTATCCTGGCGGAGTACAACCGGCAGTTTATGCGCGAAAAAGGGATTGTGATTTATCTCTGCGCGGCGGTCTCTACCCTTGTTGGACGTCTTGAAGCGTTTCCGGAAGAAGGGCAGCGTCCTGCGCTGACCGCGAAGCCGCTCAGCGAAGAAGTGAGTGAGGTGCTTGCGGAACGCGATGCGTTATACCGCGAGGCGGCACACCACGTTGTGGATGCCTCTGCTTCACCTGAAGAGGTTGTTATTCAGATTATTACCGCCCTTCGTTTGGCCTGCGCCAGCTAACTGCCGTCTATACTCATAGCTCAGACATAAAAAAAGGATGAGCTATGCCAACCAGACCTCCCTATCCGCGTGAAGCACGCATTGTTACCGTTGAAAAGGGTCATGCCGACCATACCGTGACCTGGTATCAGCTGCGTGCCGATCACCCCAAACCCGATTCGCTGATCAGCGAACATGAAACCGAACAAGAAGCGCTGGATGCGAAACGGCGTTACGAAGATCCCGATAAGTCCTGATTAAATTCCTAAACCACGCAAAACCGTGCCTGAATCACACTTTTAACGCATCGTGAATGTTAAGCACGGGTTAATATTTAGTTATTACAGGGTGATTCGGCATGGGCCTGGGATCTTTACATTTCGGTGCAGAGATCCCCTGCTACGCTTGGTGCTGTTTTGTTGAAAAAACGAACGGTGCAGCGTAGTGAGCCTGTACCTGTGTAACGGTTGTGGTAGTAATGGAAGGCGATCAAAATGAAGGCGACATTGGCGATCCTCACTATTGGTGTGGTCCCTGTAAGCGAAGTATTACCGCTCTTAACCGAGCATGTCTCTGAGCAACAGATCGCTCATCTTAGCCTGTTGGGTAAGATGAGTCGTGAAGAGGTCATGGAAGACTACGCGGTGGATGAAGGGGAAGATCCCCTCGCGACGTTATTAAGTGACGGTAAACTGGCGCATGTGTCACGCCAGAAAATCGAGCGCGCGCTTCAGGGTGTTATTGAAGTGCTCGATAATCAGGGTTATGACGTCATTTTATTAATGAGCACGGCACCGATAACAGGACTGGTTGCGCGTAATGCGATTTTGCTGGAACCGATGAGAATTATTCCGCCGCTGGTGGCCTCGATTGTCGACGGTCATCAGGTGGGGGTCATTGTTCCCATCGAGGAACTCATGGATAACCAGGAGGCAAAATGGCAGGTGCTGGAAAAAGTCCCGCTGTATGCGCTGGCTAATCCGTTCTGGGACAGTGAAGCGGCGCTCATTGCCGCAGGACGGGAGCTGATGGAGAGAGGCGCGGATGTGTTGATTCTGGACTGCCTCGGCTTCCATCAGCACCATCGCGATTTACTGCAAAAAGCACTCGATATACCGGTGCTGTTGTCCAATGTTCTGATGGCGCGTCTGGCGTCTGAATTACTGGTGTAATGATTTTGCGTGACAGGCCATGAGCATGGCCCCTATAGTGGATTTTTATCTATAAATATAAGGGCCAGTTCATGCTTCAAAGTAACGAATACTTTTCCGGTAAAGTGAAATCCATCGGTTTTACCAGCAGCAGCACTGGCCGCGCCAGTGTCGGCGTTATGGCGGAAGGGGAATATACCTTTGGCACTGCGGAAGCAGAAGAGATGACGGTTGTTAGCGGTGCGCTGAACGTCTTACTGCCGGGTGAAACGGAATGGAAAGTTTACGCTGCCGGGCAAGTATTCAACGTCCCTGCCCACAGTGAATTCCATCTGCAGGTTGCTGAGCCTACCTCTTATCTGTGCCGCTATCTGAAATAAAAAATAAGCCGGGTGGCGTTAACGCTTACCCGGCCTACGTTTTGTCTGTTATCTCTGCGCTTCGCCGCCGAGACCTTCCACCAGATTCTGAATCAACGCGGCCAGCTCGCCGGTCATCAGGATGAAGTCCGCGTCAAAACGCTGGGCATAATCTTCCCGGTCGATATCTTCGTTCTGATCGCGCAGCTCATCGCAGAACTTGAGGCGTTTCACCGAGCCGTCATCGCACATCATGAACTGAATGCGCTGCTGCCAGTCGAGGGCCAGCTTGGTCACGACTTTGCCCGCTTCAATGTGTACGGCGATCTCGTCGCTCACCAGATCCTGCTTTTTCGCGCGGATCACACCGCCATCTTCCAGCAGGGCTTTCAGCTCCGCTTCATCCAGGATCTGGAAACCTTGCGCAGCAGTCCCGCTGCGTACCCACTCGGTCAGAGTCAGCTCAATCGGCGTTTCCAGCGCCAGCGGAACGACCGGTAAAGAGCCGATGCTTTTGCGCAGCAGGGCCAGCGTGTCTTCTGCTTTCTTGGCGCTGGCGCAGTCCACCATGATCAGCCCGTTTACGGTGTCGATCCACATCATGGTCTGGCTGAAGCGGCTGAACGCGCGAGGCAGCAGGGAGTGCAGCACTTCGTCTTTCAGCGAATCTTTTTCGGTCTTTTTCAGCTTGCGACCCTGTTCGGCTTCCAGCTTGAAAATTTTCGCTTCGAGCGCCTGCTTGACGACCGGCGTAGGGAGGATTTTTTCCTCTTTACGCGCACAAACGATGATTTGACCGGTGCTGCTGGCGTGGGTCAGGGCATCGCTTTGTGAACCCATTGGCGGAACCCAACCGGTTTTTGCCATATCCTGGCTACCGCAAGGGGAAAAGGTGTAAGCGGCTAACTGTTTTTCCATCTCTTCTGCACGCAGCGAAACGTCGCGGCTGAGACGGTAAACCATCAAATTTTTGAACCACAGCATGATAATTTCCACGGCCTTGTCGTTAAATCAGCGGGCATGATAACGAATTGTCGCATCGCTTGCATTGCTAATCGGGTAGGCGGCTTCTACTCTGTTGATAATCAAAATAATGAGGAGTCTCTTGTGCGTATTGGGATCGATTTAGGCGGCACCAAAACTGAAGTGATTGCGTTGAGCGAGCAGGGGGAACAGCTGTTTCGCCACCGCTTGCCTACGCCGCGTGATGATTATCACCAGACTATCGAGACGATTGCCCGGCTGGTCGAGATGGCCGAGCAGGCAACAGGGCAGACGGGCAGCGTTGGAATGGGGATCCCCGGGTCGATCTCGCCGTACACCGGCGTGGTGAAAAACGCCAACTCTACGTGGCTCAACGGCCAGCCGTTTGATAAAGATTTGAGTGCGCGTCTTAAACGCGATGTGCGTCTGGCTAACGATGCCAACTGTCTGGCGGTATCGGAAGCTATCGACGGTGCAGCTGCAGGCGCCCAGACCGTTTTTGCGGTCATTATCGGTACGGGCTGCGGCGCGGGTGTGGCCTTCGGCGGTCGCGCCCACATTGGCGGCAACGGCACGGCGGGCGAGTGGGGGCATAATCCATTACCGTGGATGGACGAAGACGAACTTAACTATCGCACGGAAGTGCCGTGCTACTGCGGAAAGCAGGGCTGTATCGAGACCTTTATTTCCGGTACGGGGTTTGCTACGGACTACCATCGCCTGAGCGGGCAGCCGCTGAAGGGGAATGAGATTATGCGTCTGGTTGAAGAACAGGATCCGGTCGCAGAACTGGCGCTTAGCCGGTATGAAATGCGGCTGGCGAAATCGCTGGCGCACGTGGTTAACATTCTCGACCCGGATGTGATCGTGCTTGGCGGTGGGATGAGCAACGTTGACCGGCTGTACGCCACGGTGCCGAATCTGGTCAGGCAATGGGTCTTCGGCGGAGAGTGTGAAACCCCGATCCGCAAAGCGGTGCATGGGGATTCCAGCGGCGTGCGCGGCGCGGCGTGGCTGTGGCCAGAATAAACGTTTTTTCCCTCTCCCCGTGGGAGAGGGCCAGGGTGAGGCAAGGTAAAAGCAAAACAGCAACGCAAGTTGCTGTTTTTGATGTTTGTACCCTCTCCCCGTGGGAGAGGGCCAGGGTGAGGGCACCAGACCTCACCGCCCCCCATTTATTCCACCGCAAACACCTTATCCAGCCTGCTATACCCCAGCCCGTTTATCTTCTTCACCTTGATCTGCACCGGAATGCGCTCTTTCATCGCTTCAACGTGGCTGATCACGCCGATGGTTTTGCCGGTGGCGTTCAGCGCGTCGAGCGCATCCAGCGCGGTATCCAGCGTTTCGCTGTCCAGCGTGCCGAATCCTTCGTCGAGGAACAGGGAATCGATCCGCGTCTTGTGACTCACTAAATCCGACAGCGCCAGGGCCAGCGCCAGGCTCACCAGGAAGCTTTCGCCGCCCGAGAGCGTACGGGTATCGCGCACCGCGTCCGCCTGCCAGGTATCGACCACTTCCAGCTCCAGCGCATCGCTGACTTTCCGCTGAAGCAGATAGCGTCCGTGCAGGCGATTAAGCTGTTGATTAGCGAGCCAGACCAGATTATCCAGCGTCAGCCCCTGAGCGAATTTACGGAATCGGTCGCCGGTGCTGGAGCCAATCAGGGAGTTCAGATAGCCCCAGTCGTCCGCCAGGCGCGCGGCCTCTTCTATTTGCTGCATAAGCGCCTGCTGGTGCAGACGGTTATCGCTGTCCTGCTTGAGCTGCTGGCGGATCTCACCCTGATGCGTAGTGTTCTCACGAAGTTGATGTGCCAGTTGCTGCAATTGCGTTTGTAATGTTTGAACATCGGCGTCCAGCCCTTCCGGACGCAGCGCCTGATGGTCCTCTCGCTGCCGGGTCGCTTGCGCGGAGAGCGCTGTCGCCTGCTGTACCTGGTTTTCCAGCGTCTGCTTTAGCTGCTCAAGTCGTCGAACGGTGTCGGCATCCAGCAGCGCAGAAAGGAACGCGTCTTGATCCTCAAAACAACTTTCCGCCAGTGCCGTGGCGAATTGCGCCTGTGACTGCTGCAAACGTTCGTTCTCCAGCGCCTCCTGCTGTTGCTGCGCGGTAAGCTGACTTTGCAGCGACACGCATTCGTCATGAATTTCGCGCCAGTTCGCGGGGATCGCCGTTTCGGCTTCAGTGGCCTCCGTTGCCGGAAGGGTATCGAGCAGCGGCGTCAGGGCGTTAATACGTTCCAGCGTCGCGCCATGCTGGGTCTGTTTCTCCTGCCACTGCGCGTATTCGCTTTCACGTGAGGCGAGCCAGACGGATTCAGTGCCTGCATCCGGAATACCCAGCGACAGCGTATGCAGGGACGTTTCCACTGCCTGACGCGTCGCCGCCAGCTGTTGCTGGTATTGACGCTCCTGTTCTTCCTGCTCGCTAAGCTGGGTTTGTAGGGTCAAACGCTGGCTGAGCTGATAAAGCTGCTGCTCGTAGTGCTCCTGCTCGCTCATCCAGGGGGCAATATCCTCCTGAATATTCAGCGTAATATTCAGAGAAGCACACACTTCCAGCCACTCTTTAGTGAGCGCTTGCTCTTCCTGAGAGAGCGCCTGCGCTTCGTCTGTCTCGCGTTGGATCTGCTGTGACAGGGCGTTAACCTGGCCGAGAACTAACAAACCTTCGTCTTTAAGTGCGGCGACCTCTTTAGCTAACTGATCGCGGCGGCGTTGATTTTCACTGAGTTCCAGCGCCTGGTATGCCGTCACGGCCGGATGGGTAGTGGAGCCGCACAGCGGGCAAGGTAGCCCGGCCTGGAGTTGAGCACGCTCCGCCTCAAGGCTTTTGATTTTCTCTTCCTGCCTGCAGAGTGTTTCAACGTCCAGATAGTGCTGGTTTTTTTCTTTATACTGCTGGCGGCGCTGTGCCAGCGTTTCGTTAAGCGCGACCAGCCCGGTCTGTGCTTTTTGGACGCTTTCGGCGTTCTGACGCTGACGTTTTTGCAGCGGTTGATAGCGGGCATGGAGAGCGGTCAGGCGCTGGCGCGCAGACCGGGTTTGCGCCCGTTGCTCCATCGCCATTGCGACCTCGTCAGCCGTCAGCGTGAGAGAACTTTCTGGCAGACCCGTCAGCTTATGGCGTAATTCAGTGATGCGCGCAGCAAGCGTAGTCAGCTGATTTTTATCGCGATTTAGCTGAGAGAAGTGAGCCCGCCAGCCTGCAATCTCCTGGCCCCACAGGCGGTACCGATCGTGGTCTGTCAGCCACTGTGCCAGTGCCGCCAGTTCTGTCTGAAGCTGCGTATGAGTATGCAAAGCGCCGTTGCGGATCCGCGAGCGCAAGGCGGTTTTTTCCAGTAAGCGAGTATTTACTTCAACAATACGCTGCTTTGTTTGCGCCAGGCGTGATGCCTGTTCTTGCTGATGTTCCCACAGCGGGCGGAGCTGGGACGCGGGTTGCGCGAGCTGGAGCTTTGCCAGATCGGGGGCTGCATCAGTCAGCGCCTGTTGCGTCTGCTGCTGTAAGGTCGCGGCGCGCTGCTGTTCGCGGATAAGCTCTTCGCTGCGCGTAAGCCACTGAAATTCTTTCTGATGGTTCTGCTGCTGCGCCAGCAGGGTTTTCTCTTCGTCAGTAAGTGCCTGCAAACTTTGCTGCAACTGCTGCTGCTGTTCTTCACTCAACAGGACAACGCCCGCCGCTTGCGCTTCGCACATCTCAAGCGCATTGCGCGCGGCTTTGTGTTTTTCAAACACCATGGCGGAAATCTGGCCGTAGATCTCGGTGCCGGTAAGTTCCTCGAGTAGCTCCGCGCGATCGCTCGGTTTGGCATTCAGGAAGGCGGCAAACTGTCCCTGAGAGAGCAGCATCGAGCGGGTAAAACGGCCGTAGTCCAGCCCGGTAAGTGCTGCCGTTTGTTCCAGTTTATCCGTCACTTTGTCGGCAAGGATTTTTCCGTCCTCGCAGCGTGCCAGCTCCACGCGCGGGGCCTGCAGGTTCCCGTCAGGCTGATTGCGCGCACGGTTCTGGCTCCAGAACGCGCGATAGGCGATGCCCTTTACCTCGAACTCCACTTCCGCCAGGCACTCGGCGGTGTCGCGCGTCATCAGGTCGTTTTGCGCCTGAGAGACCTTTTGCAGTCGTGGCGTTTCGTGGTAAAGCGCCAGGCAGATGGCGTCGAGCAGGGTGGTTTTCCCGGCACCGGTGGCACCGGTAATGGCAAACAGCCCATTGCTGGCAAACGGCTCAGCGGTAAAGTCGATTTTCCACTCGCCCTTGAGCGAGTTCAGGTTTTTCAGGCGCAGGCTGAGAATTTTCATGCATTTTCTCCCTCATCGTTAAGCGCATGCAGGGTATGCGTGAACAGCTCGTTGAGCCTTACTCGCTTCGCGTCGTCAATCTCTTCCTGAGACAACCGGCGCTCAAACACCTCTTCGACCCGCAGTTCACTGAGCGTTTCACGCTGCGCACCTGACAGAATTTTCTCGCGCTGCTCCCGGCTGCGGCGAACCAGTAAGACCTCGACGGGCAGATCCTCCGTCAGCACCTGAATTTTTCTTTGCATATCATGCAGGTAGTCATCGGTGGTGATTTCGATATCCAGCCAGACGGGCGGAACCTGCTCGACACCACGCCACTGCTCAAGCTGTTCAGTGATGGCCGCCAGATCGCCTTTTAGCACCGCCAGCGGCTGGGTGACGGGCACGTCCAGCGTCTCGACAGCGCTGAGTTTTCCGTCGGTAAAACTGACCAGATGCACGGATTTGGCTTTGCCTGTTTCATCGAAGCTGAGTGAAATGGGCGAGCCGCAATAGCGGATATGCTCGCAGCCGCCGACGATCTGCGCGCGGTGAATGTGCCCGAGCGCGATGTAGTCGGCAGGCGGGAAGTTCTGCGCCGGGAAGGCATCCAGCGTGCCGATATAGATGTCACGTACGGCGTCACTTTTACTGGCACCAACGGTGGTGAGATGCCCGGTCGCAATCACCGGGATTGCCGCTTCGCCGCGCAAGGCGCAGGCATCGGTATGCTGCTGGTGATAATAATCAGTGATAGCCTGTAATAAATGCTGTTGCTTTTCGCCGCCGGAAAGTCCCGCCTGGCTTTGTACGATATCGCGCGGGCGCAAAAACGGAATGGGGCACAGCACGGCACCCGGCGTGCCGTCACGTTTTTTCAGGATCTGCGGGGCATGTCCGGCGCTGGCCACCACGGTGGTATTGAGAAACGCCAGAATATCGCGGGATTCATTCAGCGTGGCCACAGAATCGTGGTTTCCGGCGACAATCACCAGATGGCAGCCGGTCTGCTGCAGATTCACCACGAAACGGTTATAGAGCTCACGCGCATAGCTCGGTGGGGAACCGGTATCGAAGATGTCACCCGCGACAATAATCGCATCGACGTCATGCGATTGTGCCGTCTCCAGCAGCCAGTTCAGGAAGGCTTCGTGTTCCGCCGCCCGGCTTTTGCTGTAAAAGTTTTGACCCAGATGCCAGTCTGAAGTGTGAAGTATGCGCATAGCTGATCCGTGGCGAAAAGAGTTGATGGCGATTATAAACTCTCAGGGGATGGAAAATAACCGCTGTAATAAAACAACAGTTTGCCATTTATGGTGGTAATGTTTTTCATAAATCTGTCATAAATCTGACGCATAATGACGCCGCATTACAAACTTGTAACTTAAATAAGATAAGACAGGGCAAAGTATGGCGAGACGTATTCTGGTCGTAGAAGATGAAGCTCCAATTCGTGAAATGGTGTGCTTCGTGCTCGAACAAAATGGCTTCCAGCCGGTTGAAGCGGAAGATTATGACAGCGCGGTGAACCAGCTGAATGAACCCTGGCCCGATCTGATTCTGCTTGACTGGATGTTGCCTGGCGGCTCTGGACTGCAGTTTATCAAACATCTTAAACGTGAAGCGATGACCCGCGATATTCCGGTGGTCATGCTGACTGCGCGCGGTGAAGAAGAGGATCGCGTGCGCGGTCTGGAAACCGGCGCGGACGATTACATCACCAAGCCGTTCTCCCCCAAAGAACTGGTTGCTCGTATCAAAGCCGTTATGCGCCGCATTTCGCCGATGGCGGTAGAAGAGGTGATTGAGATGCAGGGCCTGAGCCTTGACCCCACCTCACACCGCGTGATGACGGGCGAAAATCCCCTCGACATGGGGCCTACCGAATTCAAACTCTTGCACTTCTTTATGACCCACCCGGAACGTGTCTACAGTCGCGAGCAGTTGCTGAATAACGTCTGGGGAACTAACGTGTATGTGGAAGACCGGACGGTTGATGTGCATATTCGCCGCCTGCGTAAAGCGCTGGAGCTGAGCGGTCACGATCGCATGGTGCAGACGGTCCGCGGTACGGGTTATCGTTTTTCGACCCGTTTCTGAACAGTGACAGGAGTGTGACGCGTGCTGGAACGTCTGTCATGGAAAAGGCTCGTCTTTGAACTGATCTTATGCTGTATTCCGGCCTTCATTTTGGGGGCCATCGTTGGGCATCTGCCGTGGTTTTTGCTGGCGGCAGTGACCGGGTTACTCGTCTGGCATTTCTGGAACTTACTGCGCCTCTCCTGGTGGCTGTGGGTAGACAGAAGCATGACCCCTCCGCCGGGAAGCGGCAGCTGGGAACCGCTGCTGTATGGCCTGCACCAGATGCAGATGCGTAATAAAAAACGTCGTCGCGAGCTGGGAAGCTTAATCAAACGCTTTCGCAGCGGCGCAGAGTCGCTGCCGGATGCCGTCATTCTGACCACTGAAGAAGGCACCATTTTCTGGTGTAACGGTCTGGCGCAACAGCTGCTGGGCCTGCGCTGGCCGGACGATAATGGGCAAAATATCCTTAACCTGCTGCGTTATCCGGAGTTCACGCTGTATCTGAAAAAGCGTGATTTTACGGGGCCGCATAATCTGAGGCTCAATAACGGGCGTCATCTGGAAATCCGCGTGATGCCTTACAGCGATCGGCAGTGGCTGATGGTGGCGCGCGATGTCACCCAGATGCACCAGCTGGAAGGGGCGAGACGCAACTTCTTCGCGAACGTGAGCCACGAATTACGCACCCCGTTGACCGTGCTTCAGGGCTACCTGGAGATGATGCAGGAGCAAACGCTCGAAGGTGCGCCGCGTGAAAAAGCGCTGCACACCATGCGCGAGCAAACGCACCGTATGGAAGGCCTGGTCAAGCAGCTGCTGACGCTCTCGAAGATTGAAGCCGCGCCTTCACTGGCACTGAATGACACCATCGATGTGCCAATGATGCTGCGGGTGGTGGAGCGGGAAGCGCAAACGTTAAGCCATAAAAAACATCACATTAGCTTTGAGGTCGACAGCACCCTGAAGGTGCTCGGCAGTGAAGATGAACTGCGCAGCGCCATCTCCAACCTGGTGTATAACGCGGTGAATCATACGCCGGAAGGGACCCATATCGTGGTGCGCTGGCAGCGTGTTACCGCGGGCGCTGAGTTTAGCGTTGAGGACAACGGGCCGGGGATTGCCCCTGAGCACATACCGCGTCTGACCGAGCGATTCTACCGTGTGGACAAGGCGCGCTCGCGGCAGACCGGGGGAAGCGGCCTGGGGCTGGCAATTGTGAAACACGCGGTGAATCATCATGAAAGCCGTCTTGATATTCAGAGTACGCTGGGTAAAGGAACCCGCTTCAGCTTTGTTATTCCGGAACGATTAATTGCCAAAAAGATCGCCTGACGGCTGGCGTGTCATTTTACCTTTCCACGGGCCAGCATTTGCTGGCCCGTTTGCTTTGCAGTCAAGCGAAACGCGTGTGAATATTATACGGTTGATGCTTTTTTGTTCGCATGATTAGCCATGGGTTTTTCTTATAATTAGTGCATTGTGCTGGTCTGTTTTTTCATGCTGGCATATTGTTCTGGTTTTACGATCCCTCCTTGCCTTTAAACGTTATAAGCGTTTAAATTGCCCCCCAGATACTGTCAGACCGACTGTATTTGCGTGGTAAATCGAAAAACTATTCTTCTCCACGCCAGGACGGGAGCATTTCCCGCTGAAATTGAGCAAATTTTCCGCTGTATCGTCCCGACAGGGATAGCGAAAATCTCAACGTTTTCAACACCACATCCACAGGCAGTAAGGTTTTATGACCCATCACTTAAAATCGCGTGACATCATCGCGCTGGGCTTTATGACATTTGCGCTGTTCGTTGGCGCAGGTAACATCATTTTCCCTCCAATGGTTGGCTTACAGGCGGGTGAACACGTCTGGACAGCTGCGTTTGGCTTCCTGATTACTGCCGTGGGTCTACCGGTTCTCACCGTTGTCGCGCTGGCGAAAGTCGGTGGCGGCGTGGACAGCCTCAGCACCCCGATTGGCAAAGTGGCTGGCGTTCTGCTGGCGACCGTCTGCTATCTGGCCGTTGGTCCGCTGTTTGCGACCCCGCGTACGGCGACCGTTTCCTTTGAAGTGGGGATTGCTCCGCTGACGGGTGACGGCGCGATGCCGCTGTTTATCTACAGCCTGATCTACTTCGCGATTGTGATTCTGGTTTCCCTCTACCCGGGCAAATTGCTGGATACCGTGGGTAACTTCCTGGCGCCGCTGAAAATTGTGGCCCTGATCGTGCTGGCGGTAGCCGCTATCGTCTGGCCTGCAGGCCCGATTAGCGACGCGATGGACGCCTATAAAAATGCGGCGTTCTCCAACGGCTTTGTAAACGGCTATCTGACGATGGATACGCTGGGCGCGATGGTGTTTGGTATCGTTATCGTCAATGCCGCGCGTTCCCGCGGCGTGACTGAAGCGCGCCTGCTGACTCGCTATACCATCTGGGCTGGCCTGATGGCCGGTGTGGGTCTGACGCTGCTGTATCTGGCACTGTTCCGCCTGGGTTCCGACAGCGCCATGCTGGTCGATCAGAACGCCAACGGTGCAGCTATCCTGCACGCTTACGTTCAGCACACCTTCGGTGGTGCGGGCAGCATGCTGCTGGCGGCGCTTATTTTCCTGGCGTGTCTGGTGACGGCGGTTGGCCTGACCTGTGCCTGCGCAGAGTTCTTTGCACAGTATCTGCCGCTCTCTTACCGCACCCTGGTGTTTATCCTCGGCATCTTCTCTATGGCGGTGTCCAACCTCGGTCTGAGCCACCTGATTCAGGTCTCTATTCCGGTACTGACGGCGATTTATCCGCCGTGTATCGTGCTGGTGGTGCTGAGCTTTACTCGCCCGTGGTGGAACAACTCGTCGCGAATTATCGCGCCAGCCATGTTTATCAGCCTGATTTTTGGTATCCTTGACGGGATTAAAGCATCAGCTTTCGCAGACATCCTGCCTGCATGGACACAGCGTCTGCCGCTGTCTGAGCAAGGCCTGGCCTGGCTGATGCCTACCGTTGTTGCACTGGTTCTGGCGATTATCTGGGACCGTGCTGCAGGGCGTCAGGTCGCATCGAACGCCCATTAATCAACGGCAACAAACTGTTTAACCACGGGGCTTAAGGCCCCGTGGTTTTTTGTTTTTTTCGTGTTGAATGGCAAGATTTAAATGGAAAGCACTAACAAACTTAAACGTGGATTGAGCACGCGCCACATCCGCTTTATGGCGCTGGGCTCGGCTATCGGCACCGGTCTTTTTTATGGCTCGGCAGATGCCATTAAAATGGCCGGTCCCAGCGTTCTGCTGGCGTACATCATCGGCGGCGTGGCGGCCTATATCATCATGCGCGCGCTGGGTGAGATGTCGGTTCACAACCCGTCAGCCAGCTCCTTCTCGCGCTACGCGCAGGAAAACTTAGGCCCGCTGGCCGGGTTTATCACCGGCTGGACCTACTGCTTTGAAATCCTGATTGTGGCGATTGCCGACGTGACCGCGTTTGGCATTTATATGGGCGTCTGGTTCCCGGCGGTGCCGCACTGGATATGGGTGCTGAGCGTGGTGCTGATCATCTGCGCCGTCAACCTGATGAGCGTGAAGGTGTTTGGTGAGCTGGAGTTCTGGTTCTCCTTCTTTAAAGTCGCGACCATTATCATCATGATCCTCGCCGGTTTCGGCATCATCATCTGGGGTATTGGTAACGGCGGCCAGCCGACCGGTATCCATAACTTGTGGAGCAACGGCGGCTTCTTCAGTAACGGCTGGCTCGGCATGGTGATGTCGCTCCAGATGGTCATGTTTGCCTACGGCGGTATCGAGATAATCGGTATTACCGCTGGTGAAGCGAAAGACCCGGAGAAATCCATTCCGCGCGCCATCAACTCGGTGCCGATGCGTATTCTGGTGTTCTATGTGGGTACGCTGTTTGTGATCATGTCCATTTACCCGTGGAACCAGGTAGGCACCAACGGCAGCCCATTTGTTCTGACCTTCCAGCACATGGGCATCGCCTTTGCCGCCAGCATTCTCAACTTTGTAGTACTGACCGCGTCGCTTTCCGCGATCAACAGCGACGTCTTTGGCGTGGGCCGTATGCTGCACGGCATGGCGGAACAGGGCAGTGCGCCGAAGGTGTTCGCCAAAACCTCACGCCGCGGCACGCCGTGGGTGACCGTCGTGGTCATGACCGTGGCGCTGCTGTTCTCGGTTTACCTGAACTACATCATGCCGGAAAATGTCTTCCTGGTGATTGCATCGCTGGCGACTTTCGCGACGGTGTGGGTGTGGATCATGATCCTGCTGTCGCAGATTGCGTTCCGCCGTCGTCTGTCGCCGGATGAGACGAAAGCGCTGAAGTTCAAAGTACCGGGCGGGGTGGCAACCACCGTCGTTGGGCTGATCTTCCTGGTGTTTATCATTGGCCTGATTGGCTACCACCCGGACACCCGTATTTCCCTGTACGTGGGCTTCGCGTGGATTGTTCTACTGCTGGTGGGCTGGATGTTCAAATGCCGCCGCGACCGTCAGCTGGCGGAAGCACAGTAAGGTAAAAATGCCGGGTGGCGCTGCGCTTACCCGGCCTACACTCCCTTTTGCCCCGGAAAAAAATCTCCTCCTCCTTTCTCCTCCCCCAATAATCCCGATCGTGATGAGCTATCCTTAACCACCCTGTGGCAAGGTGACGTCAATTTCATCAAAGGGGATTCGTGATGTTAAACGCCTGGCACCTACCGGTTGCCCCATTTGTTAAGCAAAACAAAGACAACCTTGTGATTACGCTCTGGCTGGCGGGGGAAAACCAGCCTGAACGCGTGACGCTCCGCGCCGAAATAGATAACGAAGAGACCGGGCTGAAAATGCACAAGCTGCGCAGCCAGCCGCAGCCGGGGATCACGGCGTGGCGAGCGAATATCGACCTGAGTAGCGGACAGCCGCGTCGCCGTTACAGCTTCAAACTGTTGTGGAACAACCGTCAGCTGTGGTTTACCCCGCAGGGGTTTAGTCGTTTCCCGCCCGCACGGCTGGAGCAGTTTGCGGTCGATTACCCGGATAATGGCCCGCAGTGGGTTAACGATCAGGTCTTTTACCAGATTTTCCCGGACCGCTTTGCGCGCAGCGAAAAGCGCACCGCACAGCAGGATAAGGTTTATTACCACCACGCGGCGGGTCACGACGTCATTATGAAAGCGTGGGATGACCCGGTGACGGCGCAGGCTGGCGGCTCGACCTTTTACGGCGGCGATCTCGACGGTATCAGCGAAAAACTGCCGTACCTGAAAAAGCTTGGCGTGACGGCGCTCTACCTGAACCCGGTGTTTAAAGCCCCAAGCGTGCACAAATACGATACGCAGGATTATCGCCACGTTGACGAACAGTTTGGCGGTGACGAGGCGCTGCTGCGCCTGCGTAAGAACACCCAAAATGAAGGCATGCGCCTGATCCTGGACGGCGTGTTCAACCACAGCGGAGATTCGCACGCCTGGTTTGACCGCCATAATCAGTCGATGGGCGGGGCATGCCATAACCCGGACTCGCCGCAGCGCGACTGGTACAGCTTTAGCGAAGATGGACGCGCCCTGGACTGGCTGGGTTACGCCAGCCTGCCGAAGCTGGATTTCCAGTCGCCAACTCTCGTGAATGAAATCTACGGCGGTGAAGACAGCATCGTGCGCCACTGGCTGAAAGCGCCGTGGAACATGGACGGCTGGCGTCTGGATGTGGTGCATATGCTCGGTGAAGCGGGCGGGGCACGGAACAACCTTCAGCACGTCGCCGGGATCACGCGCTCGGCAAAAGCGGCCCAGCCTGAAGCGTTTGTCTTCGGCGAGCACTTTGGCGACGCGCGCCAGTGGCTGCAGAACGATGCGGAAGATGCGGCGATGAACTATCGCGGCTTTACCTTCCCGCTGTGGGGATTTCTCGCTAACACCGATATCTCCTACGATCCGAACCATATCGATGCTGAAACCTGCATGGCGTGGATGGAGAACTATCGCGCCGGTCTGTCTCATCAGCAGCAGCTGCGGATGTTTAACCAGCTCGATAGCCACGACACCGCGCGCTTTAAATCCCTGCTCGGCAAGGATGTGGCGCGTCTGCCGCTAGCGGTGACCTGGCTCTTTACCTGGCCGGGTGTACCCTGTATTTATTACGGCGACGAAGTGGGGCTGGACGGCAACAACGATCCGTTCTGCCGCAAAACCTTCCCGTGGGAGCCGGCGAAACAGGACAAGGTGCTGTTCAGCCTGTATCAGCGGCTGGCGAAGCTGCGTAAACAGAATCAGGCTCTGCGCTCCGGTGGCTGTCAGGTGGTTTATGCGCACGATAACGTGGTGGTGTTTGCCCGCGTCTATAACCAGCAACGCGTGCTGATCGCCATCAACCGGGGAGAGGCCTGCGAAGTGGTGCTGGATGATTCACCGCTGCTGAAGGTGGCGACGTGGAAAATTAAAGAGGGCAAGGCGACGATACAGGACGGCGTGCTGGCGCTGCCTGCGGTATCCGCGACGATCTGGTTCGGCAGCTAAGACCTGTTATTGTTTCCACCTTTTAAGATGGCGCAAATGCAACTATTTGTGTCAATCTTAACGGATCGTTTACGGTGAAGGTGGAAACATGGACGAGCTTTACATCCTTGGCTGTTTGTTCCTGGTTTTTGCACTGGTGGTGGCACCCGTGCTGGCGGTTATAGGCTTTAATCGCAGCACGGCGGCGCGCCAGGAGATCGCCCGGCTACGCCAGCGCATTGAGGCGCTAGAGCAGCGCGGCGTGCCTGAAAGCGCGCCGGAGCCGGTGCAAGCCACCGCACCGGTGGCTGTGACCGCTCCCGCGCCTGTCGACCCCTGGCGCCCCGATACTCCCGCTGCCGTGGCAAAACCCGCTCCGGCCCCGGCGCCTGCGGCAAAACAGCCTTCTGCCTTTGGCGGCATACTGACGTCGCTGGTGCGCTGGTTCATGCAGGGTAATCCGCTGGCGAAGCTTGGGATCCTGCTGCTCTTCCTCGGTCTTTCATTCCTGCTGCGCTATACCGTTGAACATTCCCTGTTCCCGCTTGAGCTGCGCCTCGTGGCAACGGCGCTGTTTGCCATCGTTCTGCTGGCGGTTGGGTGGCGGCTGCGTCACAAGCAGCGTGTCTATGCGCTGATCCTCCAGGGCGGGGCGACCGGCGTGCTCTACCTGACGGTGTTTGGCGCATTCCGGCTCTGGCAAATGCTGCCGATGACGCTGGCCTTTGCGCTTCTGGTGGTGATATGCGCGGCGAGCGTCGGGCTGGCGGTGCTGCAGAAGGCGCTGAGTCTCGCCATGCTGGCGAGCCTTGGCGGGTATCTTGCGCCGCTGCTGTTGTCCACCGGGGGCGGCAGCTTTGTCGCGCTGTTCTCTTTCTATCTTCTGCTTTCTATCGGGATTCTCGTTATCAGCATCTGGCAGCACTGGCGCGAGCTGAATCTGCTCGGGCTGCTGTTTACGTTCGGCGTGGGCGGCCTGTGGGGGCTGAATGACTACCAGCCTGAAAACTACTGGGTCTGCCAGCTGTTCCTGATTGCCAATACGCTGATATTCGGCGTCCTGAGCGTGGCGCTGTCGCTGCGGGCGCAGGAGAAAGGGAAGCAAATTATTGACGGCGTGCTGCTGTTTGCCCCGCCGCTGATCGGTTTCGGAATGCAGTACGGCATGACCCGGCACTGGGAATATGGCCCGGCCCTGAGCGCGCTGGGATACGGCGCATTTTATCTTACCCTCGCGTTCCTTGCGCTGCGGCGCTATCCCTCTATCGGACGACCGCTGGTCATGGCTGCGCTGGCCATCGGCGGCGGGTTCGCGACGCTCGCGATTCCGCTGGCGCTGTCGGCGCGCTGGACGGCGATGGCCTGGGCGCTGGAAGGGCTGGGTATCCTCTGGCTGGGCGTGCAGCAGCATCAGCGTCGCATGAGCTATAGCGGGACGGCGCTGCTGGTGCTGGCGCTGTGGGCGCAAACGAACGGCGTTTCGTCGCTGAGCCTGCTGCTGATCTTCATCATCCTCAGCCTTTGCTGGCTGGCTGCGGCCTGGCTGTGGCGGACTCTCTTTATGCCGGTCAGTTGGGCGCTGCTTGCCGGTGGGCTGCTGTTCTGGCTCGTGGCGCTATTGGGCGCATCGGGGCTGGTGATGACGCAGGAATTACCGATTCTGGCGGGCGTGCTGGCGCTGACGGCGGCGTCGGTCTGGGGCTGGCGGCAGGTGGCTGCGCGTTTAGCGTGGCGGGAGCTGGATGCCAGCAAATGGCTGCTGTGGCCGGTTATGCTGCTGATGGTGGGGTATCAACTCTGGCATCAGCAGATCGTTGCCGCCGGCTGGTCGAATCTCGCCTGGTGCGTTGCGCTTCCTGCCGCGCTGATGCTGTTGCGACGTGACGGTAAAAGGCTCCTGCCGCGCATCGCGATGGGGCTGCATTTGTCGCTGTTCTGGATGATTTTGCTGGCGCTGGCCGCTGAGCTTTTCTGGTTTGCCCAGTCGTTGCCGTGGGGCATGGCGGCCTGGGGCAGCGGATTAGCGATGGCTGCAGGCGGCGGGGTGATTATGGGGCTCTCTGCAGCCGTAAGGCGTCGCGGGTGGCCGTTACGGGAGTGGCCTGCACTCTATGCCTGCCTTGCACCGATCCCCGTGGTCGTGGCGCTGCTGGTATTGCTGGTGGTGACCAATTTCCAGGACGGTGTGGTCTATCGTCAGACCTGGCTGCCGCTGATAAACCCACTTGAGGAAGGCGCGGCGTTCGCGTTGCTGGGGCTGGTGGTCTTTTATCGGGCTGTGGATCGCTACTACCCGGCGTGGCTCTCGCAGGCCCGCCCGTGGCCTGCCGTCGCGATGATGGCGTTTGGCTTCTGGTGGCTGAACGGTGCGCTGATGCGCGCGCTGGCCTGGTACGGTGATGTGGCCTGGAATATGGCATCGCTGTGGGATTCGCGGCTTATCCAGACCAGTTTTGCTCTGTTCTGGATGCTGAGCGCGCTGGTGGTCATGATCCATGCCACCCGTCGGGCTTCCCGGCAGGAGTGGCTTAGCGGTGCCGCGCTGCTGGGTGTGGTAATGGTTAAACTGATGCTGGTAGACAGCGCGGGCGGAGGCGGTTTGTCGCGCGCGGTGGCGTTTATCGGCGTGGCGATACTGGTTCTGATCGTGGGGTATTTCTCACCGCTACCGCCCAAAACAGGAGATGAAAAATGAAATGGATGAAAGCGGTAGCCTGTACCGCGCTGCTGGCGCTTTCCGGCCCGGCGTTCTGCGACGAGGGACAAACGGAAGCGCCCCGGGACTATGCCTTTGGTCTTTCACTCGATACATCTGTTCCTTCCCGGTGGTATCGGGTGATGCTGCCGCTGGCCGTCTATGAGCAAAGCACGTCGCCGGATCTGCACGATGTCCGCGTCTTTAATCAGTCGGGCGAGCCGGTTCCCTTTAGCCTGGTCACCGCGACGCGTCCACAGGCGCCTGTGCAATCTACGGCGCTGCGCCTCTTTCCCCTGGACGCCTCGCCGCTTGCGCCTGCGCGAGACGGTGGTGATAGCGATAAGATCCTGCTTCGTTCCGGAAACGGCGTTGAGATTGTGCTGGAGGGGCAAAAAGCCGCCGCAGCCGGGCAACATTATCTGATGACCCTGCCGGAGCAGGCGACGGGGGAGATGGCTCTATCCCAGCTGCAGCTGCTCTGGAATTCCCCTCAGACGCCGTGGCAGGGAACGGCGTCGGTCTATTACAGCGAGGATCTTAAGCGCTGGTATACCCTGCGCGAGGATATGCCCTTGCTGGACGTCGTCAGCGGCCAGGATCGTCTTAAGCTCGATCGGATCGATACCGATACGGTTTTATCTCCCGATGCGAATCGCTATCTCATGGTGGTGCTGAACGCGCAGAGCCAGGGGGTAACCCTGACCGGCGTAAACGCAATTAGCGCACCTGCTCAGGCGGTCCCGGAAGCGGTCAATCTTGAGGGGGAAGGGAAGATGCTATCGACAAGTGAAGCGCAGTGGCGCTGGGTGCGCCCGCAGCCGCTGAGTGCTGTCAGCATCTCACTGAATGGCGATGGCGTCCTTCCCGTGGAAATCGCGTGGCGGAGTTCGGAAAAAGACGCGTGGCACCCCCTGAAGAAAGAGGTCCTGTACCGTCTGGAGGGGAAAACGTCGCCACCGGTTTCGCTTCACGGGGGGCTTGTGCAGGCAGTGAAAATCACAACGCTGAACGCGCGTCTGCCAGAATACCTGCCGAGCGTGACGGGACATCGCGACCGCTACGATCTGGTGTTCAACGCGCAGGGGAAAGCGCCGTACGTGCTCGCCTGGGGCAACGGAGCCGCAAAACCTGCCAGCGTGGAGCCCGGCATGCTGATCCCGGCCGACCTGCGCAAGACCTATGATATGGCGAACCTGCCGCAGGCCGACATTCGTGATGATGTCGCGTTAGGCGGCGAGGGGCGTCTGACCGCTACCTCTGCGGCCGAGCGGGAGAGCAGGATGAACACGCTGCTGGTATGGGGCGTGCTGATTGCAGGGGTGATTCTGCTGGCGGGCATGGCCTGGCGCATCTGGCGAGAGACGCAGCGTAAGGCATAAAAAAAGGCCCGCATAAGCGGGCCTTCGTCGTAAACCGTGCCGATTACAGGCTGGATACGTTCTCGGACAGGTATTTAGCCACGCCGTCTGGAGACGCGTTCATACCTTCTTTTCCTTTTTCCCACTGAGCCGGGCACACTTCACCGTGCTCTTCGTGGAACTGCAGCGCGTCAACCATGCGCAGCATTTCGTCGATGTTACGACCCAGCGGCAGATCGTTCACAACCTGGTGACGAACGATGCCGTTTGCGTCGATCAGGAAAGAACCACGCAGGGCAACGCCAGCGTCCGGATGTTCGATACCGTAAGCCTGCTGGATTTCGCGTTTGATGTCCGCAACCATTGCGTATTTCACCGCACCGATGCCGCCATTTTCGACAGGGGTGTTACGCCATGCGTTGTGTACAAATTCAGAGTCGAAGGAGACGCCAACCACTTCCACGCCACGCTTCTGGAATTCTTCATAACGTTTGTCGAACGCGATCAGCTCAGACGGGCAAACGAAAGTGAAGTCCATTGGCCAGAAGAACAGAACGGTCGCTTTACCGTTGGTGTGCTGTTTGAAGTTGAAGTTTTCAACGATTTCACCGTTGCCCAGAACTGCTGCAGCTGTAAAATCCGGAGCCGGACGAGTTACCAGAACCATATGATTCTCCTGTAGATACTAAGGTTATTTGGAACGCAACGCGGGCCAGTATAGAGAGTGTTCGGGAATAAGACAAAGAGGTGGTGACAATCGTTCCGCCAGCTTTTACCTATCAATGTCATTTTTATACACAAAATCATTCAAGTTGCATCAAGGCGGCAAGTCTGGGAATCCCCGGGAGCTTACTGAAGTAAGTGACTGGGGTGAGCAGACGTAGCCAACGCAGAGGCAGCTTGAAGGATGAAGTTTAGAGCTGTTTGTTTTTCGCCTGCGCCATCATGCGCGGGTAAAACTGCCAGAAACGCGTTTCCAGCGCATCGTAATGTTCATCCAGGTCATACCAGGAGTCGCGCAGCGCATCCAGACGCGGGCGGCGGCTCGCCATCCCGTTCAGCACGTTCTGGATGAAATCCATCTCGCCGTAGCGCTCAAGCCAGCGTTCCGACCACAGATAGTTATTCAGGTTTACAAATCGCGGCGGTGAGTCGGGCAAAATAATCGACACCTGCTGATGGGCATAGCGCACAAATTCGGGCAGCGGCATCTCCGGCGACAGCTGTTCCCAGTGGCGCGACAGGAAGTGATCCCACATCACATCAAGCGTGATCGGCGCAACGCGGCGCGTCTCAGGGCGAAACCACGCTTTGGCTTCCGTCACTTCCGGCAGGTTATCGGTCAGCACGTCGATGCGGCGGTGCATAAAAATTCCGTCGACAACCTCAGGGGAATACGCTTCTGCGGGGTTGCCGCGTACAAAATCGGCCAGCAAATTGCCGGAAAGGGAGCTGTCAGCGAGGTGTGCGAGATGCAGGTGAGCGAGAAAATTCATGCGTTTTATTTGTCCGGGGGCGGCTAGTTGTTGCAGCAAAAGAGTGTGAGCACTAGACTATGCCGCCTGTTTTTAAGTCACGAGTATACGTCATGCGCGTCGCCGATTTCTCCTTTGAACTACCTGAATCCCTGATTGCTCACTATCCCATGCCTGAGCGAAGCAGTTGTCGCTTACTGTCACTGGATGGGCCAACGGGCGAGCTGACGCACGGTACTTTCACCGATTTGCTCGACAAGCTCAACCCTGGCGATCTGCTGGTCTTTAACAACACCCGCGTGATCCCGGCGCGCCTGTTTGGCCGTAAAGCCAGCGGCGGCAAGATTGAAGTGCTGGTCGAACGTATGCTCGATGATAAACGTATTCTGGCACATATTCGCGCCTCCAAAGCGCCGAAGCCGGGCGCTGAACTGCTGCTGGGCGATGACGAGAGCATCAAAGCGACCATGACCACGCGTCACGACGCGCTGTTTGAGGTGGCGTTTGACGACGAGCGCACGGTGCTTGATATCCTGAACGCCATCGGCCATATGCCGCTGCCGCCGTACATTGAGCGTCCGGACGAAGAGGCCGACCGCGAGCTGTATCAGACCGTCTACAGCCAGAAGCCGGGTGCCGTAGCCGCACCAACCGCGGGCCTGCACTTTGATGAGCCGCTGCTGGAGAAACTGCGCGCGAAGGGCGTAGAGATGGCGTTCGTGACACTGCACGTTGGTGCAGGCACCTTCCAGCCGGTGCGCGTGGACAGCATTGAAGACCACATCATGCACTCTGAATACGCCGAAGTACCGCAAGAGGTTGTGGATGCGGTGCTGGCGGCGAAAGGCCGCGGTAGCCGCGTGATTGCTGTGGGCACAACTTCCGTGCGTTCGCTTGAGAGCGCCGCGCAGGCCGCCAAAAGCGATCTTATCGAGCCGTTCTTTGGCGATACGCAGATCTTTATCTACCCGGGCTATCAGTACAAAGTCATTGATGCACTGGTGACCAACTTCCATCTGCCTGAATCGACGCTGATTATGCTGGTTTCCGCGTTTGCTGGTTATCAGCATACGATGAACGCCTACAAGTCTGCGGTAGAACAAAAATATCGCTTTTTTAGCTACGGGGACGCGATGTTTATCACGTACAATCCGCTGGCTTTGAATGAGCGTGTCGGGGAATAAGTCCGCGGCACCAGAATAATGTGTTGGACTGTTTTTCTGGCACAGAGGAATAAAAATGAAATTTGAACTCGATACCACCGATGGCCGCGCGCGTCGCGGTCGCCTGGTGTTTGATCGCGGCGTGGTGGAAACCCCCGCGTTTATGCCTGTGGGCACGTACGGCACCGTAAAAGGGATGACGCCAGAAGAAGTTGAAGCCACTGGCGCACAGATTATCCTCGGTAACACCTTCCACCTGTGGCTGCGTCCGGGTCAGGAGATCATGAAGCTCCACGGCGACCTGCATGACTTCATGCAGTGGAAAGGTCCCATCCTGACCGACTCCGGCGGCTTCCAGGTATTCAGCCTGGGCGATATCCGCAAGATCACCGAAAAGGGCGTTCACTTCCGAAACCCAATCAACGGCGATCCGATTTTCCTCGATCCCGAAAAATCGATGGAGATTCAGTACGATCTCGGCTCCGACATCGTAATGATCTTTGACGAATGTACGCCGTACCCGGCGGACTGGGACTACGCCAAGCGCTCCATGGAAATGTCCCTGCGCTGGGCGCAGCGCAGCCGCGACCGTTTTGACTCCTTACAGAACAAAAATGCGCTGTTCGGCATCATCCAGGGCAGCGTTTACGAAGATTTACGCGATATCTCCGTTAAAGGTCTGGTAGAGATAGGTTTTGATGGCTACGCTGTCGGCGGTTTGGCTGTGGGTGAGCCGAAGGAAGACATGCACCGCATTCTGGAACATGTCTGCCCGCAAATCCCGGCGGATAAACCACGATACCTGATGGGGGTGGGTAAACCAGAAGACCTGGTTGAAGGCGTTCGTCGCGGCATTGATATGTTCGACTGCGTCATGCCAACCCGCAACGCGCGTAACGGTCATCTGTTCGTAACCGATGGCGTGGTGAAAATCCGTAACGCGAAGCATAAGAGTGACACCAGCCCGCTCGATTCCGAGTGCGATTGCTATACCTGTCGCAATTATTCTCGCGCGTATCTGCATCATCTCGATCGTTGTAACGAGATTTTGGGCGCGCGTCTCAATACCATTCATAATCTTCGTTATTATCAGCGCTTAATGGCTGGTTTACGTAAGGCTATCGAAGAGGGTAAATTAGAGAGCTTCGTGACCGATTTCTACCAACGTCAGGGCCGGGATGTCCCACCTTTGAACGTTGATTAATTTTAATAATGAGGGAATTTGAATGAGCTTTTTTATTTCTGATGCGGTAGCAGCAACAGGTGCTCCAGCGCAGGGCAGCCCGATGTCTCTGATTCTGATGCTGGTTGTGTTTGGTCTGATCTTCTACTTCATGATCCTGCGTCCACAGCAGAAGCGCACCAAAGAGCACAAAAACCTGATGAACTCCATTGCGAAAGGCGATGAAGTACTGACCAACGGTGGCCTGGTCGGTCGCGTGACCAAAGTAGCGGAAAGCGGCTACATTGCAATCGCGCTGAACGACACCACTGAAGTGGTTATCAAACGTGACTTCGTAGCTGCCGTTCTGCCGAAAGGCACCATGAAGGCGCTGTAATCCCAACTTTTCCCAAAGGGAACTGCCGTGTTAAACCGTTATCCTTTGTGGAAGTACATCATGCTGGTCGTCGTGATTATCGTCGGCCTGCTGTACGCGCTTCCCAACCTGTATGGTGAGGATCCGGCCGTTCAAATCACTGGCGCGCGCGGTGTCGCCGCCAGTGAGCAAACGCTGATCCAGGTCCAGAAAACGTTACAAGAAGAAAAAATTACCGCTAAGTCTGTGGCACTGGAAGAGGGCGCAATTCTTGCTCGCTTCGACACCACCGACACGCAGCTCCGCGCCCGTGAAGCGCTGATGGGCGTGCTGGGTGATAAGTATGTCGTGGCGCTTAACCTTGCTCCTGCAACCCCACGTTGGCTGGCTGCGCTGAACGCAGAGCCAATGAAACTCGGTCTTGACCTGCGTGGCGGCGTTCACTTCCTGATGGAAGTGGATATGGATACCGCGCTTGGCAAGCTGCAGGAACAGAACATCGACAGCCTGCGCAGCGATCTGCGTGAGAAAGGCATTGCGTACACTACCGTGCGTAAAGAAGATAACTACGGCATGAGCATCACGTTCCGCGACAGCGCGGCACGCGACCAGGCTGTAACTTACCTGTCTCAACGTCACCGCGATCTGGTCATCACCTCTCAGGGCAGCAACCAGCTGCGCGCGGTGATGACGGATGCACGTCTGAGCGAAGCGCGTGAATATGCCGTTCAGCAGAACATCAACATTCTGCGTAACCGTGTAAACCAACTGGGCGTGGCCGAGCCGCTGGTACAGCGTCAGGGTGCTGACCGTATCGTGGTGGAACTGCCGGGTATCCAGGATACCGCGCGTGCGAAAGAGATTCTGGGTGCAACTGCAACCCTGGAATTCCGCCTGGTTAACTCCAACGTCGATCAGTCCGCCGCTGCCTCTGGCCGTATCCCAGGCGACTCCGAAGTGAAACAGACCCGCGAAGGTCAGCCGGTTGTGCTGTACAAACGCGTGATCCTGACCGGTGACCACATCACCGACTCCACTTCCAGCCAGGATGAATACAACCAGCCGCAGGTTAACATCTCGCTGGATAGCGCGGGTGGTAACATCATGTCTAACTTCACCAAGGACAACATCGGTAAACCGATGGCGACCCTGTTCGTGGAGTACAAAGACAGCGGTAAGAAAGACGCCAACGGTCGTGCCGTGCTGGTGAAAGAGGAAGAGGTGATTAACATCGCCAACATCCAGTCTCGCCTGGGTAACAGCTTCCGTATCACCGGTATCAACAACCCGAACGAAGCTCGCCAACTGTCACTGCTGCTGCGTGCCGGTGCGCTGATTGCGCCAATTCAGATTGTTGAAGAACGTACCATTGGTCCAACCCTGGGTATGCAGAACATCAAGCAGGGTCTGGAAGCATGTCTGGCCGGTCTGGTGGTTTCCATCATCTTCATGATCTTCTTCTACAAGAAGTTTGGTCTGATTGCGACAAGCGCGCTGCTGGCGAACCTGGTGCTGATTATCGGTATTATGTCTCTGCTCCCAGGGGCAACGCTGACCATGCCGGGTATTGCGGGTATCGTTCTTACCCTTGCGGTGGCGGTCGACGCCAACGTACTGATAAACGAGCGTATTAAAGAAGAGCTGAGTAACGGTCGCTCTGTGCAACAGGCGATTGAAGAAGGCTATAAAGGGGCGTTCAGCTCCATCTTCGATGCGAACGTAACAACACTGATTAAGGTTCTTATCCTGTATGCAGTGGGTACTGGCGCGATCAAAGGCTTTGCAATTACAACCGGTATCGGTGTTGCAACGTCGATGTTTACCGCTATTGTCGGCACCCGTGCCATCGTGAACCTGCTGTACGGCGGCAAGCGCGTCAAAAAGCTGTCTATCTGAGGAGTGCGTTGTGGCACAGGAATATACTGTTGAACAATTGAACCACGGCCGTAAAGTCTGGGACTTTATGCGCTGGGACTACTGGGCCTTCGGCATTTCAGGTTTTCTGCTGATTCTGTCCATCGTCATTATGGGCGTGAAAGGCTTTAACTGGGGTCTCGACTTTACCGGTGGTACGGTCATCGAGATCTCCCTGGAAAAACCGGTCGATATGGACCAGATGCGCGAATCGCTGCAGAAAGCGGGCTTTGAAGAGCCGCTGCTGCAGAACTTCGGCAGCAGCCGCGACATCATGGTGCGTATGCCTCCGGTACACGACGCCAACGGCAGCCAGGAGCTGGGTAGCAAGGTTCTGAAGGTTATCAACGAATCGACCAGCCAGAATGCGGCGGTGAAGCGTATTGAGTTCGTTGGCCCGAGCGTGGGTGCGGACCTGGCGCAAACCGGCGCGATGGCGCTGATGGTGGCGCTGATTTCCATCCTGATCTACGTTGGCTTCCGCTTCGAGTGGCGACTGGCGGCAGGTGTGGTTATCGCGCTGGCGCACGACGTGGTCATCACTATGGGCGTGCTGTCTCTGTTCCACATTGAGATTGACCTGACGATTGTGGCATCCCTGATGTCCGTTATCGGTTACTCACTGAACGACAGTATCGTGGTATCTGACCGTATTCGTGAAAACTTCCGTAAGATCCGTCGCGGTACGCCGTACGAAATCTTCAACGTGTCGTTGACCCAGACGCTGCACCGTACCTTGATCACATCCGGAACGACCTTAATGGTTATCCTGATGCTGTATCTCTTCGGTGGTCCGGTGCTGGAAGGCTTCTCGCTGACCATGCTGATCGGTGTGTCTATCGGTACGGCGTCGTCTATCTACGTCGCGTCCGCACTGGCACTGAAACTCGGCATGAAGCGCGAGCACCTGCTCCAGCAGAAAGTCGAAAAAGAAGGGGCGGATCAGCCGTCAATTCTGCCGTAAGACAGTGTCTTAGGTGTTATCGAAATCCCGGTCTGTTGGCCGGGATTTTTTTTATCTGCTCCTGACAAACACTCCTGACAGTATGCTGTCAGGAGCCCTGTCGTAGACTCCTTCTGAACCCAAACAACAGGCAGGAGGAAGTATGAAAAGTGTGATTAACTGGTTTGAAATTCCGGTCGCCGATATGGATCGCGCCATCAAATTTTATGAACCGGTAATGCAGGTTACGCTGAAGCGCGAGAAAATGGACGTGGCAGAGCTGGCGATTTTCCCGCATGAAGACCCGGCAACCGGTGGGGCGCTGGCGAAATTTGACGGCATTACGCCGTCGCAGCAGGGCGCTATTATTTATCTGCATACTGACAATCTGGCGGCCACGCTCGATCGCATTGCCTCTGCGGGCGGTGCGTGCGTCTTTGGTCCGCTGGAATTGCCGCGAGGCATTGGCACCATTGCCTTGTTCACCGACAGCGAAGGTAATCGCGTCGGCCTTCATCAACCGGCCTGAGAGCAAAAGAGACGATGACCCGACGCGCTGACCGTTTGTTTCAGATTGTGCAGATCCTGCGGGGCAGGCGTCTGACAACGGCAGCGCATCTGGCGGAGAGACTCGGCGTCTCCGAGCGCACTGTTTATCGCGATATCCGCGACCTGTCTCTCTCTGGTGTGCCGGTAGAGGGCGAGGCGGGAAGCGGATACCGGCTTCTGTCGGGCTTTGACCTGCCGCCGCTGATGCTGACCAATAAAGAGTCCGAGGCGCTGATGGTGGCAATCCGTCTGCTGAAAACCTGGGGTGGAGAGTCGTTGTCTCGCGAGCTGGAGTCGGCTCAGGAGAAGGTGCTGGCGATCCTGCCCGAGGAGAGCCGACGCAAGGCGGAGCATACGCGTATATATGCGCCGGATATTGCGCTTCAGCCCCATTCCCGCAGCGGATTTGATGTGATTCATCAGGCGATATCTGCGCAGCGCGTGCTGGCGCTGCATTACCGTGATGAGGCAGGGCAGTTAACCTGGCGTGAGGTGCAGCCGCTTGGGCTGTTCTTCTGGGGGGAGCACTGGCTGTTGGCTGCGTGGTGCGAGCGGCGCGATGACTACCGCTGTTTCCGGCTCGACCGATGCCTCAATATTGTGCAGACGGAGAGGCGGTTTAGCGAGAGTGCTGACAGGTCATTGGCGGATTTTTTGCGGAAGGTGAAGCAGTAAAAAGCCAGGTGGCGAGGTAAAAGCAAAACGGCAACGATGTTGCCGTTTTTTTGTGTTTGCGCCCTCTCCCGTGGGAGAGGGAAGGGGTGAGGGCACCAGCCCGCACAATCTCGCACAGGTTAGAAGTTATAACCTACAACCAGGTAACCACCCCAACCGGTAGAACGGACGCTGAAATCGCCGTTACCGAAGTTCAGGCTCGCGTCGTCGTTCCACTGACCACCGTTATGCCAGTAACGCGCAACAACAGAGTAGTGCCAGTGATCGTAGTTCAGCGCCAGGATGTGGCTGGAAGCGATGGAGTCGTTGGTGCGCGCTTTCTTACCGTTCAGATCGCGGAAGTCGTTGTCGCCCAGGTCTGAGCCCCAGTCAAAGTTGGTGAAGCCGATGTAGCTCAGGTTGCCGCCCCACAGCTGGGTGATTGGCACAAAGTATTTCACTTTGAAACGGTAGCCGTCCCACTCGTTTTCGTTCGCGGCGCCGTAGTTCTGCCACTGGTACTTCGCGTACACGTTCATGGACAGGCTCATTGGCAGACCGGTATCGATGTCCGTACCCAGACCCATGTACCAGGTGCTCTGACGACCGGACTTGTTACGGCCCATGTCGTAGATATAGTTGTTTGCGAAGTACCACTCTTTGAACGGACCAAACGCCAGGCTGGTGCCAGTCAGCTTATCAATAGAGAAGCGTGGTTCGATCTCCATGAACAGCGGGGAACCGTGGTTCCAGATACCTTTCGCGTCGGTGTTACCACCGAAGAAGACCGGTGCATCCATATAACCATAGAAATCAAACCAGTCTTTCTTGGCGAACGCTTCGTATTCCAGGTAGGTATCGTTACGGATCTGAGGTCCGAAACGGGTGTGGTAGCTGCCAACCACGTTAACGCTCTGGTGCCACCAGTCGGAGAGGTATTGTGGTTTATCGTTTTCCGCTGCGTTAACAGTGAAAGAGGAGGAGAGTGCCAGTACAGCACCGGCTGCGAGTAATGTTTTTTTCATAATCATGCCACTGATTGAAATTCCCTTCCGGGAGTGAAAAATGCGCGATTTGCGTATCAAAATATTTCGTGTTTCTGCGGAGCCTATTATAGGAATCCTTGCTCACAAAAATATGTGTTGTTTCACATATCTCTCACATGCGTAATCGATTGCGTTCACGTTTGCGTACTTTAAACGGCCGGGATTGTAACGGCAAACATTTATGTTGCCAATCCATACGAAATGTAAATGTTAGCGGAGTGACATTTCACTCCGCTAAAAGAGGAGGTTATTGCGCGGCGGGTTGAATGTCGTGAATGCGGATAAAGCCCAGCTGTTCTGGGGTGAGCCCACTCAGCTGTAGCGGGATATCAACATCGCTCGGGGCCAGCGTGCTGGCGGGGGCGGTGAAGAGCTGGTTCTTCACGTTCACTTCCTGGTAGCTTTCCGTGGTGCCCTGAATCTGGCCCCACTCTACGGTGCCGCTGAACGCGGGAAGCGGATCGTTGGATTCACCCTGAATGCGTAATGTTGCGCGAGTACCATCGGCATTCGCTGCAACATTCACCAGAGACATCTTTAACGTGCCAATCTGGCTGTTCAGGCGGGCAGGCGTGTTGGCACCCGGCAGCAGATAAACGCCGCTGCTGGACTTCGCATTCAGCGCATTTTGCTGGGTGATTTTCACGGTCTCTTTGTTCAGCTTGTCCATGGCCGCATTGAGCGTGTTCACGCTTTGTTTCATTTCGCGGACTTCAGTTTGCTGTGCACAGGCGCTAAGGGTAAAGAGGCTCCCCACCAGCAGAATTCTCAGGTAACGTCTTGTCATTGCGTTTATTTCCTTGAAATAACGGATCGCCTTTATGGTAGCCAGCTTCATTGTGTCTGACATAGATCCTTTGTCTCAAAAAGCTCTTCCTTTGTTGTCAGGCCAGATCAGGGTAAAATGAAAATCAGTTAATCGGATTACAGGGATACCGTATGCATTGCCCATTCTGCTCCGCTGTGGATACCAAAGTCATCGACTCTCGCCTGGTGGGCGAAGGGTCTTCCGTACGCCGTCGCCGACAGTGTCTGGTGTGCAACGAGCGTTTCACGACCTTTGAAGTTGCAGAGCTGGTAATGCCGCGCGTGGTGAAAAGTAACGACGTGCGCGAGCCGTTCAATGAAGAAAAGCTGCGCAGCGGAATGCTGAAAGCCCTCGAAAAACGGCCCGTCAGCGCAGACGATGTCGAAATGGCGTTAAACCACATCAAGTCTCATCTTCGTGGCTTAGGTGAGCGCGAGGTGCCGAGCAAAATGATCGGTAACCTGGTGATGGAACAGCTGAAAAAGCTCGATAAAGTCGCTTATATCCGCTTCGCCTCTGTCTACCGCAGTTTCGAAGATATCAAAGAGTTCGGCGAAGAGATCGCCCGCCTACAGGATTAAGCCCATGCAGGACGAGATGTACATGGCACGAGCCATGAAGCTGGCGCAGCGTGGTCGTTTTACTACCCATCCGAACCCGAACGTGGGGTGCGTTATTGTCAAAGAGGGCGAGATCGTGGGCGAAGGCTATCACCTTCGTGCGGGCGAGCCCCACGCCGAGGTGCATGCCTTGCGCATGGCGGGCGAGAAGGCGCGCGGTGCCACGGCCTACGTTACGCTGGAGCCCTGCAGCCATCACGGGCGTACGCCGCCGTGCTGTGAGGCGCTGATTGCAGCGGGTGTGTCGCGCGTTGTTGCATCAATGCAGGATCCGAATCCGCAGGTGGCTGGACGCGGTCTGTATCGACTTCAGCAGGAAGGCATTGACGTCAGCCATGGGCTGATGATGCAGGACGCGGAAGCGATTAACAAAGGCTTCCTGAAGCGTATGCGTACCGGGTTCCCGTACATTCAGCTCAAGCTGGGCGCCTCGCTGGACGGTCGTACGGCGATGGCAAACGGCGAGAGCCAGTGGATCACCTCGCCGCAGGCAAGGCGCGATGTGCAACGTCTGCGTGCGCAAAGCCATGCTATCCTCACCAGCAGTGAAACCGTTTTGGCTGACGATCCGGCCATGACCGTGCGCTGGGACGAACTGAGTGCCGATACCCAGGCGCTTTACCCGCAGGAGAACCTGCGTCAGCCGCTGCGCATTATTATTGATAGCCAGAACCGCGTGACGCCGGATCACCGCATCGTGCAGCAGCCGGGTGAAATCTGGATTGCCCGCACGAAGGAAGATACGCGTGAATGGGCGGAAGGCGTGCGCAGCATCATGGTGCCGGAGCATAACGGGCATCTGGATTTAGTCGTGCTGATGATGTTGCTCGGTAAGCAGCAGGTCAACAGCATCTGGGTCGAAGCCGGGCCTACGCTCGCCGGTGCGCTCTTACAGGCTGGGCTGGTGGATGAATTGATTGTCTACGTTGCGCCTAAACTGTTAGGGCACGACGCGCGCGGCCTGTTTGTGCTGCCTGGCCTTGAAAAACTGGCCGACGCACCACAACTCAGATTCAGCGAGATTCGTCCGGTGGGTCCGGATGTCTGCCTCCATTTAACGACAGCGTAATTGCTCCCGAAATAGGGAAGCAGTGCGCAAAGTATTATGATAAAATCCGCCCCCCTGCGGGGCCAAATGAACCCGTAAAGGAAGAGTATGAACATTATTGAAGCTGCTGTAGCTACCCCGGACGCTCGCGTCGCCATCACCATTGCGCGTTTCAACAACTTCATCAACGACAGCCTGCTGGAAGGTGCGATTGACGCCCTGAAACGTATCGGCCAGGTTAAAGATGACAACATTACCGTTGTTTGGGTTCCAGGCGCTTACGAACTGCCACTGGCGGCGGGCGCGCTGGCGAAAACCGGTAAATACGACGCGGTGATTGCGCTGGGTACTGTTATTCGTGGCGGCACTGCGCACTTCGAATACGTTGCGGGCGGTGCAAGCAATGGTCTGGCTCACGTTGCACAGGATGCTGAAATTCCTGTCGCATTCGGCGTGCTGACTACCGAAAGTATTGAACAAGCCATCGAACGTGCTGGCACCAAAGCCGGTAACAAAGGTGCAGAAGCTGCACTGACCGCGCTTGAAATGATCAATGTATTGAAAGCCATCAAGGCCTGATTTTTTTGTAAGGGGAATTCCGTGAAACCTGCTGCTCGTCGCCGCGCCCGTGAATGTGCCGTTCAGGCGCTTTACTCCTGGCAGTTGTCCCAGAACGACATCGCTGATGTTGAATACCAGTTCCTGTCAGAACAGGACGTGAAAGATGTTGACGTTCTGTACTTCCGTGAACTGCTGTCGGGAGTGGCGACTAATAGCGCGTATCTCGATGGCCTGATGAAGCCATACCTGTCTCGCCTGCTCGAAGAGCTGGGCCAGGTGGAAAAAGCAGTGTTGCGTATCGCGCTGTTTGAGCTGTCTAAACGTGATGATGTGCCGTACAAAGTGGCCATCAACGAAGCGATCGAACTGGCGAAAACCTTCGGCGCTGAAGACAGCCACAAGTTTGTAAACGGCGTACTTGATAAAGCAGCACCTGCGATCCGTCCCCACAAAAAGTGATCCGCAAACCGGAGTTCTGCATTGCCTGACGGGCAGTGCGGCTCCGGTTTTTTCTTTTATTTGCTGAGGCATAACGTATGGCATGCGGCGAATTCTCCCTGATTGCCCGTTATTTCGACCGTGTCAGAACCTCTCGTCTTGATGTTGAAACCGGCATTGGCGATGACTGTGCACTTCTCAATATCCCCGAAAAACAGACGCTGGCAATCAGCACCGACACCCTGGTGTGCGGGCGTCATTTCCTGCCCGATATCGATCCTGCCGATCTGGCGTATAAAGCGCTGGCGGTGAACGTTAGCGATCTGGCGGCGATGGGTGCCGATCCTGCCTGGCTGACGCTGGCTCTGACGTTGCCAGAGGTCGATGAAGCCTGGCTGGAAGCGTTTAGCGACACGCTGTTTGAACAGCTGAATTATTACGATATGCAGTTGATTGGCGGTGATACCACTGCCGGGCCGCTGTCGATGACGCTGGCGATCCACGGCTATGTGCCGCTCGGCCGCGCGCTGAAGCGCTCGGGCGCAAAACCAGGCGACTGGATCTACGTGACCGGTACGCCGGGTGACAGCGCGGCAGGGCTGGCGGTCCTTCAGAGCCGTTTAACGGTTGGAGATGCTGACGATGCGGCGCATCTGGTGAAGCGCCATCTGCGGCCAACGCCGCGTATTCTGCACGGCCAGGCGCTGCGCGAGCGGGCAAGCTCGGCTATCGATCTCTCTGACGGGCTGATCTCCGATCTCGGGCATATCCTGAAGGCCAGCGGCGTGGGCGCACGCGTTGACCTGGACCTGTTCCCGCTGTCGGAGCAACTGCTTCGCCATGTCGAACCTGAGCAGGCGCTGCGCTGGGCGCTGTCCGGGGGTGAAGACTACGAACTGTGCTTCACCGTACCGGAGCTGAACCGCGGAACGCTGGACGTGGCGTTAGCGCATCTCGGCGCGAAATTTACCTGCATCGGGCAGATTATGCCGGAGAGCGAAGGGCTGAAGTTTGTCCGTGAAGGTGCGCCGGTGACGCTCGACTGGAAAGGGTACGATCACTTCGCGTAAGTTTGTGCGCTCTGTATTACCGGGTGGCGCTGCGCTTACCCGGCCTACAAATAGGGTGCGATCGTAGGCCGGGTAAGGCGAAGCCGCCACCCGGCAAGTGTTTACTTAAACCCCACCACCGGATGCTGCTGATACGGCGTCTCCAGCTCGGCAATCTGCTCCGGCGTCAGCGTGATGTCCACCGCATTCAGCAGCTCATCCAGTTGTTCTTCCCGCGACGTGCCGATAATCGGTGCGGCAACCCCGCGTTTACTGAGCAGCCATGCCAGCGCCACTTGGGCGCGGGTTGCACCGGTATCGTCGGCAATGCCTGCCAGACGTTCGGCAATCAGCGCATCGCTGGCTTCTGTACCGTCATAGAGATTTTTCCCCACTTCATCCGATACCAGGCGAGCCGTGGTTTCGCCCCATGGACGGGTCAGTCGACCGCGCGCCAGCGGGCTCCACGGGATCACCGCCACACCTTCCTGATGGCACAGCGGCAGCATCTCACGCTCTTCTTCACGATAGATCAGGTTGTAGTGATCCTGCATGGTGACAAAGCGTGCCCAGCCGTGCTGTGCCTGGAGATCCAGCGCCTGGGCAAACTGCGACGCGTGCATAGACGACGCGCCGATGTAGCGCGCTTTACCGGCTTTCACCACGTCGTTCAGCGCTTCAAGGGTCTCTTCAATGGGGGTGTTGTAATCCCAGCGGTGGATCTGCAGCAGGTCGACGTAATCCATGTTCAGGCGGCGAAGGCTGTCATCAATGGAACGCAGGATTTGCGCGCGAGAAAGGCCTTCGGGTAGATCGCCCGTCTGGTGATAAACCTTGGTAGCGACGACGATCTCATCCCGCCGGGAAAAGTCGCGCAGAGCGCGGCCAACGATCTCCTCGCTGCTGCCGTCGGAGTAGCTGTTGGCGGTGTCAAAGAAGTTAATGCCGCCTTCAATGGCGCGTTTGATAATCGGACGACTGCTCTCTTCCGGCAGCGTCCAGGCGTGGTTTCCCCGATCCGGCTCGCCAAAGGTCATGCAGCCCAGGCAAAGTCGGGAAACCTTCAGGTCCGTTTTTCCTAACGTAGTGTATTGCACGGTTCCGCTCCTGCTATTTTAAACATGAGGTTTAAGCATAGCAGGAGCGGTAAAGGGGAGGGGTTATGCCAGCCAGCTGCGGATTTTGGCTTCGATACCTGCGGCATCCAGACCAATCGCCGCGCGGGCTTCGTCCTGGGTACCTTGCGGAATGAAATGATCCGGCAGGCCGAGGTTCAGCACCGGAACGGCTTTACGGTTTGCCATCAGCACCTCGTTTACGCCGCTGCCCGCGCCGCCCATGATGGCGTTTTCTTCCAGCGTCACCAGCACGTCGTGGCTTTCCGCCATGCTCAGGATCAGGGACTCATCGAGCGGCTTAACGAAGCGCATATCCACCAGCGTGGCATTCAGCGTTTCGGCCACTTTTGCCGCTTCCGGCATCAGCGTGCCGAAGTTCAGGATCGCCACTTTCTCACCGCGACGCTTCACCAGGCCTTTACCGATCGCCAGTTTTTCCAGCGGCTGAAGTTCAACGCCCAGGGCATTGCCGCGCGGGTAGCGAACCGCGCTCGGACCGTCCTGATAGTGGTAACCGGTAAACAGCATCTGGCGACATTCGTTCTCGTCGCTCGGCGTCATGATCACCATGTCCGGGATGCAACGCAGGAAAGAGAGATCAAATGCGCCCTGGTGCGTCTGACCGTCGGCACCCACGATGCCCGCGCGGTCGATAGCAAACAGCACCGGCAGCTTCTGGATGGCAACATCGTGAATAACCTGATCGTAGGCGCGTTGCAGGAAGGTGGAGTAAATTGCCACCACCGGCTTGTAGCCACCGATCGCCAGACCCGCCGCAAACGTCACCGCATGTTGCTCGGCGATGGCGACGTCAAAATACTGGTCAGGGTATTTTTTGGAAAACTCGACCATGCCGGAGCCTTCACGCATGGCGGGCGTCACAGCCATCAGCTTGTTGTCTTTGGCCGCGGTTTCACACAGCCAGTCGCCGAAGATTTTCGAATAGCTCGGCATACCGCCGCTGCTTTTTGGCAGACAGCCGCTGGTATGGTCAAACTTCGGCACCGCGTGGAAGGTGATCGGATCTTTTTCCGCCGGTTCGTAGCCACGCCCTTTTTTGGTCATGATGTGCAGGAACTGCGGGCCTTTCAGGTCGCGCATGTTCTTGAGCGTGGTCACCAGCCCCAGTACGTCGTGGCCGTCAACCGGGCCGATGTAGTTAAAGCCCAACTCCTCAAACAGCGTGCCCGGCACCACCATGCCTTTGATGTGTTCTTCGGTACGCTTGAGCAGCTCTTTAATCGGCGGTACGCCGGAAAAGACTTTTTTGCCGCCTTCGCGCAGCGAGGAGTAAAGCTTGCCGGAAAGCAGCTGTGCCAGATGGTTATTCAGCGCACCCACGTTCTCGGAGATCGACATTTCGTTATCGTTCAGGATAACCAGCATGTCCGGCTTGATATCACCCGCGTGGTTCATTGCCTCGAAGGCCATACCCGCAGTGATCGCCCCGTCGCCAATCACGCAGACGGTACGGCGCTGTTTATTCTCTTTTTCTGCGGCAACGGCAATACCGATACCCGCTGAAATGGAGGTGGAGGAGTGACCGACGCTCAGTACGTCATACTCGCTCTCGCCGCGCCACGGGAACGGGTGCAGGCCGCCTTTCTGGCGAATAGTGCCAATTTTATCACGACGACCGGTCAGAATTTTGTGCGGATAGGCCTGATGGCCTACATCCCAGATGAGCTGGTCGAACGGCGTGTTATAGACGTAATGCAGCGCCACGGTCAGCTCAACCGTGCCAAGCCCGGAGGCGAAATGGCCGCTGGAGCGGCTAACGCTGTCGAGCAGGTAGCGACGCAGTTCGTCGCACAGCTTCGGCAGGCTCTCTTTCGGCAACAGGCGTAACTCCTGGGTGGAGTCAACTAACGCCAGTGTCGGGTATTTGGCAATATCAAAACTCATCAAAGGCTCATCGAGATAGGTTGTTTATTTATCACGCTGGATTATGTAGTCCGCTAGCGCTTCCAGTGCCGAGGTATCCAGCGATTGCGCGGCCAGCTGATTCAGCGACTGGCGGGCATCCTCTATCAGGTCCCGGGCTTTACGTTGGGCTTGCTCAAGACCCAGCAGGGCGGGGTAGGTACTTTTGCCAAGCTGCTGGTCCGCACCCTGACGTTTACCCAATGTTGCAGTATCGCCCACCACATCCAGAATGTCATCCTGAACCTGGAATGCCAGACCGATACTTTCTGCGTATCTGTCCAGAATCGGCAGGGCTTTGCGCCCGTGTTCACCCGCGCTCAGCGCGCCCAGGCGAACGGCTGCACGAATGAGCGCACCCGTCTTATGGCGATGAATGCGCTCCAGCTGTTCCAGATTAACCTGACGACCTTCCGCCTCTAAATCCAGTGCCTGACCGCCGCACATCCCGGCGACGCCGCTGGCCATTGCCAGTTCGGAGACCATCGCCAGACGGTCACGATCGGCCACTTCCGCCATCGGTGCATCGCTTAAAATCGAGAATGCCAGCGTTTGAAGAGCATCCCCCGCCAGAATGGCATTCGCCTCGCCAAACTTAATGTGGCAGGTTGGCTGACCGCGACGCAGATCGTCGTCGTCCATGGCCGGGAGATCGTCGTGGATCAGCGAATAGGCGTGGATGCACTCCACGGCGGCTGCCGGGGCGTCCAGCGTGTTATCGCTGATACCGAACATATTCCCCGTGGCGTACACCAGGAACGGGCGCAGGCGCTTTCCACCCAAGAGTGCGCCATAGTGCATGGCTTCAACCAGTGGAGTGTTCTGAAAAGGCTGCGGTTCAATGAAACGGCGCAGGGCATCATTGGCGCGAACAACGCGCGCCTGAAGCGCGTTAGCAAAATCCATTTACTCGGCGTCCGGTGTGAAAGGCGTGGTTTTCGCGTCTTCGCTGTCGGAAAGCAGGATCTGCACGCGCTGCTCGGCCTGCTGCAGTTTAACCTGCCCCTGGCGCGCAAGCTGCACGCCACGTTCGAATTCGTTGAGCGCGTCTTCCAGCGGGAGATCGCCGCTCTCAAGACGGGTAACTATCTGCTCCAGCTCACTCAGCGCAGTTTCAAAACTGGCCGGTGCGTCGTTCTTCTTCGGCATAGTGAATTGACTCTTATATTCTTCGCCCCATCATGGTAACGGACTCGGGGCAATTATCAAATAACGCGAGCGGCGCGATGGTGGTATACTTGCGCGCCTGGATGCAGCCACGGGTGTGGGCTGCTGTATCATTTTCCATTACAAGCCTTAATACGCTTGCCTAAGAAACATTGCCGCCATGAAGTTTATCATTAAATTGTTCCCTGAAATCACCATCAAAAGCCAATCTGTGCGTTTGCGCTTTATTAAAATTCTCACCGGGAACATTCGTAACGTATTAAAGCACTACGACGAAACGCTCGCCGTGGTGCGTCACTGGGACCACGTGGAAGTGCGCGCCAAAGACGAAAACAAACGTCTTGATATCCGCGACGCGCTGACCCGTATTCCGGGTATTCACCATATTCTGGAAGTGGAAGACGTCCCTTTCACCTCTATGCACGACATCTTCGAAAAAGCGCTGGTTCAGTATCGCGATCAGATCGAAGGCAAAACCTTCTGCGTGCGCGTGAAGCGTCGCGGCAAGCACGAGTTTAGCTCTATTGAAGTTGAGCGCTACGTGGGCGGCGGTCTGAACCAGCACGTCGAAACGGCGCGCGTGCGTCTGACCAACCCGGACGTGACCGTGAACCTGGAGATCGAAAACGATCGCCTGCTGCTGGTAAAAGGGCGCTATGAAGGCATCGGTGGCTTCCCAATCGGCACTCAGGAAGACGTATTGTCGCTGATCTCCGGCGGCTTCGACTCCGGCGTCTCCAGCTATATGCTGATGCGTCGCGGCTGTCGCGTACACTATTGTTTCTTCAACCTGGGCGGCGCGGCGCATGAAATCGGCGTTCGTCAGGTGGCGCATTACTTGTGGAACCGCTTCGGCAGCTCCCACCGCGTGCGTTTTGTGGCGATCAACTTCGAACCCGTGGTCGGCGAAATCCTCGAAAAAGTGGACGACGGCCAGATGGGCGTGGTGCTGAAGCGCATGATGGTACGTGCGGCGTCTAAAGTGGCTGAACGCTACGGCGTGCAGGCGCTGGTGACCGGTGAAGCGCTGGGCCAGGTTTCCAGCCAGACGCTGACCAACCTGCGTCTGATCGACAACGTGTCTGATACGCTAATCCTGCGTCCGCTGATCTCCCACGACAAAGAGCACATCATCGATCTGGCGCGCGAAATCGGCACCGAAGATTTTGCCCGCACTATGCCGGAATACTGCGGCGTGATCTCAAAAAGCCCAACCGTGAAAGCGGTGAAGGCGAAGATCGAAGCGGAAGAAGAGCACTTCGATTTTGGCATTCTGGAAAAAGTGGTGGCGGAAGCGTCCAACATTGATATCCGCGAGATTGCCCAGCAGACCGAGCAGGACGTGGTTGAAGTTGAAACCGTGAGCGGTTTCGGTGCTAACGATGCGATTCTGGATATCCGCTCTATCGACGAGCAGGATGACAAGCCGCTGAAAGTTGAAGGCGTGGACGTGGTTTCTCTGCCGTTCTACAAGCTGAGCACCAAGTTTGGCGATCTTGACCAGAGCAAAACGTATCTGCTGTGGTGTGAGCGCGGGGTGATGAGCCGCCTGCAGGCGCTGTATCTGCGCGAGCAGGGCTTTGCCAATGTGAAGGTGTATCGCCCGTAGATTCTCGCCGGGGAGTGCGGCCTGATGCCCTCACCCCGACCCTCTCCCACAGGGAGAGGGAGAAAAGATAGATGAGCACGTGTAGGCCGGGTAAGGCGTAGCCGCCACCCGGCTTTTTTATTCGTAATAATTATAAATCCCCGCTGGCATCACCAGCGACGATGCCACTTCGTGCGCTTTCTCGCGTCCGACAAGCAGGTCAATAATCTTCAGCGCAAAATCAATCGCGGTGCCTGGCCCCTGGCTGGTGAGCAGGTTGACGCGCGGATCCCAGACCACGCGTTTATCCACCCAATGCTCTTCCGGGATCGTATCCTTAAGCCCCGGGAAGCCGGTCATGTTGCCGATGGGAAAGATATCGTGCGGCACCAGAACCGTTCCTGCTGCGGCACAGATAGCCGCGACGATGCGGCCGGATAAATGAAACTGACGCACGGTTTCAACCAGCAGCGGGCTGTCGCGAAAACATTCCGCGCCTTTCAGGCCGCCGGGCAGGACGATGATGTCGTACTCTCCGTCAGCCACCTGTACCAGCGGTGCATCCGCCAGGATTTTCACCCCGCGTGAACAGGTGATTGCCAGATTACCGTCGCTGGCGACGCTGGCGGTGGTGACCTTAATGCCGCCACGCACCATCAAATCGATAGTGGTGACGGCTTCCATCTCTTCGCTACCAGGGGCGAGGCAAATCAGTGCCGACGCGCTCATATTCACTCTCCTTACGTTTAACAAGGTCATACAGTCGGGCGTTTTCCGGCACCGCGATGCCGTGCGCGCGGGCGCGTTTTAACAGATAGCCAGTGATGTAGTCGATTTCCGTGTGGCGTAAAGCCCGAACGTCCTGCAGCATCGAGGAGATATTTTCTGCCGTACTATCAATAACCTGCTCGACATAATAACGTAAATCATCCGCCGAGGTATGCAGGCCTTCACGTTCAATCACCGAGGCGACTTCTTCACACAGCGCGGCAATCTCCTGAGGATGGTTTTTCAGCTCACCGTTCGGACAGTCCCACAGCGCCGTCAGCGGGTTGATCACGCAGTTCACCGCCAGCTTGCGCCACAGCTGAGGGCGGATGTTGTTGTGCCAGGCGACGTCTGGTAGCACTTTCTGTAACACGTCCGCCAGATAACTGTAGTCGCCGTCCTGCTCGCGGGCCGGACCGATATGGGTCACGCCGCTCGCAACATGCACGATGATATTGCCATCGCGCCGCGCCGCCTGAGTCGTGGTGGCCATTAGCAGCGGCTGCGAGATGCTCTTGAGTTCATCAATGGTTCCCATGCCATTATGCAGCAGCAAAATGGGGGCTGTGGGGGGGAGCTGCGCGGCCAGCGCTTTTACCGCATCGGAAACCTGCCACGCCTTGAGCGTCACCAGCAGCAGGTCGCTTTGCGCAAGGAAATCAGGATCATTGGCGGTAAGGGATTCGTTAAAGATACTTCCGTCTTCATCAATCAGATTTACACTGCAATAGGGCTGAGGCACGCGCAGCCAGCCCTGCACCTCATGTCCGTGCTTACATAGCGCGGTCAGCCATAGCTGACCCAGGGCTCCGCAACCGAGCACTGTAATTTTCATTGTTCCTCCTCACCTGCAACTGCGCCAGGTGTTACGGCCTAATTATAGCGCCGTCGACTATGCTTTTGAGTTATGCCTTGTTGCGGGTATTATGCAACGCAACAAAAATGAAGGGAGAAGAAAAGATGCCATCTTTCGATATTGTTTCCGAAGTTGATATCCAGGAAGTGCGTAACGGCGTGGATAACGCCAGCCGTGAAGTTGAGTCACGTTTCGATTTCCGTGGCGTTGAGGCGACGTTTGAACTGAACGACGCAAATAAGACCATTAAGGTGCTGAGCGAGTCTGATTTCCAGGTCAATCAGCTGCTCGACATTTTGCGCGCCAAGCTGTTAAAGCGCGGCATTGAAGGTACCTCGCTGGACGTGCCGGAAGAGTTTGTCCACAGCGGCAAAACCTGGTTCGTGGAAGCGAAGCTGAAGCAGGGCATTGAGAGCGCGGTGCAGAAGAAGATCGTGAAGCTCATCAAAGACAGCAAGCTGAAGGTGCAGGCGCAAATCCAGGGCGAAGAGATTCGTGTGACCGGGAAATCTCGCGACGACCTGCAGGGCGTGATGGCGCTGATCCGCGGCGGCGATCTGGGACAGCCGTTCCAGTTCAAAAATTTCCGCGATTAAGACAAAAATGCCCGGTTTAACCGGGCATTTTTTTAAGCTTTCAGGGCCTGCTCCACCTCGAAGCGGTTGGTCACCTTGCTGTCTATTTTAACGTAAGCGCTACGTTCCTCCGGAACGATCAGCACTTCAGTCACGCCTTCTTTTGCTTCCAGACGCTGTTTGAGCGCATCACTGACGTCGACCTCTTCCGGAATTTCCACGCGCAGGCTGCTCACGTAGCGTGGCTCTTTCATGGTGCTGGCAACCAGCAGCCAGACCATCGCCAGCAGCGCACCGGCGAGAAACACGGTTTGCGAATCAAACAGGCCGTCCACCCAGCCGCCGAGCGAGCCGCCAATGGCCACCCCGAGGAACTGGCTGGTGGAGTAAATGCCCATTGCCGTACCCTTATAGCCCGCCGGAGATTCTTTACTGATAAGCGACGGCAGCAGCGCTTCCATCAGGTTAAACGCCAGGAAGAACAGCTGTACGCCAGCAACCAGTTCCCAGAAGTGCGGGCCGGAGCCCCAGAGCACGATCTCGGCAACCAGCAGCAACGCCACGCAGCCCACGAAAACGCGCTTCATCTTGCGCTTCACTTCGGCGTAGATGATAAACGGCACCACGGAGACAAATGAGATCAGCATCGTCACCAGATAGATTTTCCAGTGCTCGGCGGCAGGGAAGCCCGCAGCGGCAAGCTGGCCGGGCAGGGCGACGAAGGTGGACATCAGCAGAATGTGCAGGCACATAATACCGAAGTTCAGCTTGAGCAGGCGCGGCTCGACAATCACCTTACTAAAGCAGCCTTTCACCATTCCGGATTCACGGTTCAGAACGTGGTTTTTGCTGTCCGGCACCACCCACAGCGTAAGCGCGATCCCGATGGTCGCCAGCACGGCAATCATCCAGAACAGGGCGTGCAGCCCCAGTTTGTGGGTGATGACAGGGCCGAGCACCATCGCAATCGCAAACGTCACGCCAAAGCTGACGCCGATAAAGGCCATTGCCTTGGTGCGGTTCTGCTCGCGGGTGAGATCTGAAAGCAGCGCCATCACGGCGGCGGCAATCGCGCCGGAGCCCTGCAGGGCGCGGCCAAGAATAATTCCCCAGATAGAGTGGGAGAGGGCGGCAATTACGCTACCGAGTACAAAGACTAGCAGACCGCCGACAATCAGTGGTTTACGACCAACGCGGTCTGAGAGCAGACCAAAGGGGATCTGAAATACCGCCTGCGCCAGTCCGTAGATACCAATGGCCAAACCAATCAGCGCTTCGCTGGCTCCCTGTAGCGCCATGCCGTACGTGGTCAGAACAGGCAGGACCATAAACATGCCAAGCATCCGTAGCGAGAAAACAGTCCCTAAACCCCAGGTCGCGCGTAGCTCGCCCGGCGTCATTTTATAATCGTTCATTGCCACCTCAATTCAAAAGCAGGCACTAGTTTAGGCGGGGTGTTAATTGCGGTAAATAGGTGTTTGTTTAAGAGATATTACCATCGTGCAAAACCGCGTCAGGTGGCGGCGATGCCTTACCCGACCTACCGATCCCGTAGGCCCGTGCAAGCGTAGCGCCGCCGGGCAAAAAAAAAGCCAGGTGATTAACCTGGCTTTTTCAATTCAGCACACTTACCAGACGTAAGTGAGCAGGTTGTGTGAATCCGGCACCATAAAGTCTACGGACATCATCACGGACAGCGAGGTGATGGCGACAATCGAGAACACAAACAGCTTGCGCGCCCAGACTTTGTCATCTTCCACTTTGTAACCGCGCAGCGCCATGCCGAGCCACCAGACGCTCACTGCAGCCGCCACCACCAGATATTTATACCCGGCGTAGCCGCCCAGAGAGAGCATCAGCGTTGCCACAGCAAAGGCGATGATGTAGAGCGTGATGTGGTTCTTGGCAACGGAAATGCCCTTCACGACCGGCAGAACCGGAATGTTCGCTGCCTGATAATCCTTAAAGCGGAAAATCGCGATGGCATAGGAGTGCGGCATCTGCCACAGGCTAAAGATAGCCAGCAGGATCAGCGCACCGCTGTCGAACTCGTTCGTGACTGCGCAGTAGCCAATCACCGGCGGCGCAGCGCCGGAGAGAGAACCAATCAGCGTGCCGTAGACGGAGTGACGCTTCATATACAGGCTGTAGACGCCCACATACACCACGAACCCCATCACCCCCAGCCAGCAGGCCAGCGGGTTAGCACCAAACCACAGCAGCATAAAGCCAGCAATACCCAGCAAGGTGGCGTACACCAGCGAGACGGAAGGGGCGATCAGGCCTTTCACCAGCACCCGATTTTTGGTCCTTTCCATCTTCTTGTCGATATCCATGTCGATGTAGTTGTTAAATACACAACCGGACGCAACAACCAGTGACACACCGACCAGCGTGTAGATAAAGAGGGTGTAATCAATGCTGCCCTTAGAGGCCAACAGGAACCCTCCGATCACGGAGATCAGGTTGCCAAAGATGATGCCTGGTTTCGTTACTTGCAGGTATTGCTTAAACATACTCGCCGCTCTTAGTGAACCATCATGTTGTAGTTAAGGTTCCACATAATCCAGATGGAACCGACTACCAGGATAGCGATGATAATCACGGTAAAGATAAAGGCCGTCATATTCCAGCCTTCATCGGACTTGGTGTTCATGTGCAGGAAGCAAACCAGATGCACCAGAATCTGAATCACAGCGGTTACCAGGATTGCGCCCAGGATAACCGGCTTAGACGCAGAACCGTTCATCACCATCCAGAACGGGATCACCGTCAGGATGATCGACAGGATGAAACCTGTCATGTAGGTTTTTACGCTGCCGTGGGAAGCGCCATGATCGTTTGAATGACTCATTACATCGCCCCCATCAGATAGACAACAGAGAACACACAGATCCATACCACGTCCAGGAAGTGCCAGAACAGGCTCAGGCACATGATACGGGTACGGTTAGTGCTGGTCAGGCCGCGACGGGATACCTGGAACATCAGTACCGCCATCCAGATCAGACCAGAGGTTACGTGCAGACCGTGAGTACCGACCAGCGCGAAGAACGCGGACAGGAAGCCACTGCGATCCGGACCGAAACCTTCCATGATCAGGTGATGGAATTCATAGATTTCCATCCCGATAAATCCAGCACCAAACAACCAGGTCAACGCCAGCCAGGAGACAACCTGGCTCTTGTTGTTTTTGTACATGGCGATAGCCGCCATGCCGTAGGTGATGGAGCTGAATAACAGCAGTGCGGTTTCAACCAGAACGAACGGCAGTTCAAAGATGTCCTTACCGGTCGGGCCGCCCGCTGTGCCGTTCACCAGAACGGCATAGGTTGCGAACAGACAGCAGAACAGAATGCAGTCGCTCATCAGGTAGATCCAGAAACCGAAGACTTTCATCGGTCCTGTATCGTGGTGCGCATGTTCATGCGCGTGGGCAGTTGAGTGCGCCAGAGTATCAGTTGCCATTTTTCAGCCCCGCTTTAGAAATCTCGTCGAAATGCTGATTTTCCAGCTTTTCAACTTCACGGACTGGTACGTAGTAGTCCACGTCCTCGTCAAAGCTCTTCACAATCCAGCTGATTACGATGCCGGCGAAGCCAACAATCGCCATCCACCAGATGTGCCAGATCATTGCGAAACCAAATACCGTTGCGAATGCGGCAATCACGATGCCCGCGCCGCTGTTTTTCGGCATGTGGATCTCTTCGTAATGAGCAGGTTGCTTGTACGCTTCACCTTTTTCTTTCATTTCCCAGAATGCGTCGCGTTCATGGATCTGCGGCACAACGGCAAAGTTATAGAACGGCGGTGGAGAAGAGGTCGCCCACTCCAGCGTACGGCCACCCCATGGGTCACCGGTCAGGTCACGGTTCTGGTCGCGGTCGCGAATAGACACGTAGAACTGAATCAGCTGAGACGCGATACCACAGGCAATCAGCACTGCGCCGCCTGCTGCAACCATCAGCATTGGGTGGAACTGCGGATCGATCTGCTGGCTCAGACGACGGGTCATACCCATGAAGCCCAGCACGTACAGCGGCATAAATGCTACGAAGAAGCCGATGATCCAGAACCAGAACGCGCGTTTACCCCATTTTTCGTTCAGCGTGAAGCCGAACGCTTTTGGCCACCAGTAGGTTACGCCAGCGAAGCAGCCGAAGACCACGCCACCGATGATAACGTTATGGAAGTGCGCAATCAGGAACAGACTGTTGTGCAGCACGAAGTCAGCACCCGGTACCGCCAGCAGTACGCCGGTCATCCCACCTACGGAGAAGGTCACGATGAAGCCGATGGTCCACAGCATTGCTGAGTGGAACACGATACGGCCCTGGTACATGGTGAACAGCCAGTTGAAGATCTTCACCCCGGTAGGGATGGCGATAATCATGGTCGTAATACCGAAGAAGGCGTTTACGTTCGCGCCCGCACCCATGGTGAAGAAGTGGTGCAGCCAAACGATGAACGACAGAACGGTAATACAGACGGTTGCCCACACCAGAGAGGTGTAACCAAACAGACGTTTACGCGAGAAGGTTGCAGCGATTTCGGAGAACACACCGAAGACCGGCAGAACCAGGATGTACACTTCCGGGTGACCCCAGGCCCAAATCAGGTTGATGTACATCATCATGTTGCCACCCATATCATTCGTGAAGAAATGGGTGCCCAGGTAGCGGTCCAGGGTCAGCAGCGCGATGGTGACAGTCAGGATTGGGAAGGACGCAATGATCAGGATGTTGGCGCACAGAGATGCCCAGGTAAATACCGGCATCTTGAACATGGTCATGCCAGGGGCACGCATCTTGATAATGGTCACGAAGAAGTTGATACCGGTCAGGGTCGTACCGACACCGGAGAGCTGAAGCGCCCAAATCCAGTAGTCGACGCCAACGCCCGGACTGTACTCAATTCCCGACAGCGGCGGGTACGCCAGCCAGCCGGTCTGAGCAAATTCGCCCACACCCAGTGACAGGTTAACCAGGATAACGCCGACAACCGTGAACCAGAAGCTCAGGTTGTTCAGGAATGGGAACGCCACGTCGCGCGCGCCGATTTGCAGCGGAACGACAACGTTCATCAGACCGATAACCAGCGGCATCGCCACGAAGAAGATCATGATAACGCCGTGGGCGGTAAAGATCTGATCGTAGTGGTGCGGCGGCAGGAAGCCGGCTTCACCCGCCGAGGCGAGTGCCTGCTGGCTACGCATCATGATCGCATCCGCAAAGCCACGAATTAACATGACGATACCGACGATGCAGTACATGATGCCGAGTTTTTTGTGGTCAACCGAAGTCAGCCACTCATTCCACAGGTAGCTCCACTTACCGAAGTAAGTGATCAAGCCCAGTAAGGCTGCGCCACCGATGATAATTGCAGCCACCGTAACCACGATAATGGGTTCGTGGTAGGGCACTGCATCCAGTGTCAATTTTCCGAACATTTTCTTCCTCGGCCCCTTAGTGAGCGGTTTCCGCGTGGCTCATGTCCATGCCTTCCATACCTTCGTGCGCGCTGTGCTCGCCTTCAGGTTGGGTCATGTCCATGCTCTTGCCGTGATCCATAAATTTGCCAATGACGTCTTTAAACAAATCTGGTTTCACGTTAGAGAAGTACTCCACCTTGTTGTATTCGCTAGGCGTAGCCACTTTTTCGAACGCCGCCATGTCAGACATGGTGTTAGTAGACTGCTTCGCTTTTTCAACCCACTGGTCGAAAGCGGCACGGTCTGGCGTTGCGATAGCTTTGAACTTCATACCTGAGAAGCCCGGGCCGCTATAGCTGGCGGAGATACCATCATAGGTGCCTGCTTCATTCGCGATCAGGTGCAGGTTAGTCTGCATACCGGCCATCGCGTAAATCTGGCTACCCAGACGCGGGATGAAGAAGGAGTTCATTACGGAGTTGGAGGTCACTTTGAACTGAACCGGAGTGTTCGCCGGGAAGGCGATTTCATTCACGGTAGCAATGCCCTGCTCTGGATAGATGAAGAACCATTTCCAGTCCATGGAGACCACTTCAATGGTAATAGGTTTCTCATCGTGAACCAGCGGTTTGCTTGGCTCAAGTGCGTGAGTGGTTTTCCAGGTCAGAACGGCAAGGAACAGGATGATCAGAATAGGTACCGTCCAGACCACAGCTTCCACTTTATTGGAGTGTGACCAGTTAGGGCTATACTTCGCATCTTTATTGCTCGCACGATACTTCCAGGCGAAACCAACTGCCATCAAAATGGCTGGAATAACCACAATCATCATCAGGCCAAATGCCGTCAGAATCAGTGAACGTTGTTCCAGTCCAATCTGTCCTTTGGGGTCTAGTAGTGCAGAATCGCAGCCACTGAGTAATACAGTGCCCGCGAATAATGACAACCATCCCAAACTTTTATTGTATTTCCCGAGTCTCATTTAACGACCTCAATTCCACGGAGTCTGGTGGCGTTTAAAGTGTGGGGGCATTTTACGGGAAGGTTACATTACTGTAAACATCATTAGGCCTGTGTCAGGAAGGTGTTACTGGGTTCTGCCGCACATGTCACAAGTGTTGCAAATTATGTCGCTTTTTAAGACATAAGCCGCATGGCGCGGGCTTTATAACGAAAGGACCCCCAAGCATACCCTAAAAGGGGCAATTGGTATAACCATTGTTAAAAATATACAAAAAATTAACAATTAATTATCAATAAAAAGACAACTAAAAAACGAAAATTCAATGTTTCAAATGCTGAATCGTTTAATGAGAAAATAGAGTTTGGAATTGACTCCAATAATTTCCAGAAGCTATCCCGCACAAAACAACAAATATTTTTTTTCGCGATCGTCGGTTATTTCGCCGTTATAATTTCACTTCGTGATTACAACGGGAAATAACCTTTCGTTTTTTTCTTCAGCTCATCTGCGTTTTGCGCAATGCCAGAAAATCGAGAAGTCCCCCGATCAGGATCCCGGCGATGGCGAGCAGGGCACCCACGTCCAGCAGGAGCGTTTCGAGCGGGAGCGTCAGAGAGGTGGTTGCATTAATGATGAGTACGACAAGCCACAATCCCAGCGCAAGGCACCCCACCGTTAACAACCATAAGGCAAAACGGTAGGCGCGGTGATACTCGGTACGCGGCATAAAGTGTTCAGTACGCTGGGTATATTCCAGCGTTTGACGACACACCAGCAGCAATAAAATCCCCGGCACGGCGGCAACCACCGAGAAGAGATAAAATGTCGGCCAGCCGTGGGCTTCAACGAACCAGCCTGCAATGGGGCCGACGTAAACGCGGCCCACGGCGGAAAGTGCTGAAAGCAGGGCAAACTGCGTGGCCGAAAATGATTTGTTGCACAGGGTCATCAGCAGGGCGACAAAGGCTGCCGTTCCCATTCCGCCGCAGAGGTTTTCAAAGAACACGGCTGCCGCCATGCTGATCATATGCTTATCGGAAATCGACAGCAGCCAGTAGCCCGCGTTCGACGCCCCTTGCAGGATGCCGAAGATCAGCAGGGCGCGGAACAGCGTCAGCCGCTGCATCAACACGCCGCCGTACAAGGCGCCGACGATAGTTGCAAACAGTCCCAGCGTTTTATTCACCACGCCAACTTCCCCGGCATCAAAACCGACGCCGCGTATGAGGAAGGTGGTGGTCAGACTCATGGCAAAGGCATCGCCGAGCTTATACAGGACAATCAGCAGCAAAATCAGCCAGGCATTGTTGCGGCCAAAAAAATCACGCAATGGTTCAGCGACGGCCTGCTCCAGCGAGCGTGGAACCGGGATCACATCGCTCGGTTCAGGCGCGAACAGGGTGGCAATAATGCAGGGGATCAGCAGTGCGGCCATCAGCCAGTACATGCCCTGCCAGCCGAGATAGCGGTCAGCAAGCCACAGTGCGAGTCCACCGGAAACCAGCATGCCCAGTCGATAGCCCAGCACGCTGATGGCGGCACCCGCACCACGCTCTTCCGCTGGCAACACGTCCGTTTTCCAGGCATCGAACACGATATCCTGCGACGCGGAACAGAAGGCAATCACCACCGCAAGCGCCGCCATCCAGCGCAATTGCGTGGAAGGTTCGAGGAAGCCCATGGCGGCAATGGCCAGCAGTAACAGCACCTGCGTCATGACCAGCCAACCGCGACGCCGCCCGAGGAACGGCGGCGTATAACGGTCCATCACCGGAGACCAGAGGAACTTAAAGACGTAAGCCTGGCCGACAAGCGAGAAGAAGCCGATGGTTTTGAGATCGATATTCTCGACGGTCATCCACGCCTGTAAGGTGCCGGAGGTGAGCGCGAGGGGTAAACCGGAGGCGAAACCGAGGATCAGCAGAATGGCTGATTTCGGTTGCTGGAAAATGCGTAAGTAGTGACTGGACATGTTTTTATTGAAACTGACCCGGCGAAGCACCGGGTCAGTGCGCAGAATTAACGAGCGTTCTGCTTGATGAAGTCATGAATGCTGGTGTCCTGCGCCATATCGGCGATGGTGTCAGTCAGCACGCTGTTTACCGCGTTAGCAATGTTCTGGTTGGATGCCTGGAACGCACCTTCAACAGAGTAGCTGGCGCGGTAATTTTTGGTCATCTTGTTGCCGTTTTTCGCGGTAGCAATGATGGCGATATCCGCTTTGGTCGCGATGTTGTAGCGCACGTTACCCTGGGAGACGTCAGCGTACAGGTTGTTCACGATGATCTGCAGATCAACCGCGCCGCTTGGCCCAATCATATAACCGCGAGAGGTCATCTGCTTCTCGAGCACTTCCTGCAGCAGGAAGCGCAGGTCGCGGGAGGCGGTCAGCGTAACCTGCTGGTTATCGCGGGTCACTTTTGCCAGCGCCTGGTCCTGACGCTGATCGGCACCGTTAATGCTCACGGTCACACCCATCAGGCTTGGATCCTGCTGAGGCAGGGTAATTTTTGGTGACACATCAATAGTCGTTGGCGGGGTTGCGCAGCCTGCCAGCATAAAAAGTGCTACCAACGGAAAGAAGAGTTTTTTTAACATTTTCAGGTTCTCAACGAATCGTAAGCATATAAAGAGAAAAATTGTCGTCATCATAACATCGCTAACGGCGAGGGGAAGTGGTCAACGCATGTAAATTCATCGCCTTGTCCGAAAACTGACCAGTTCACCGTTTTTCTCAATCCGTGTATGACAAAACGTATGAGCCTCACAGTGAACTTCATTCGTTTGAATGAGAAAATCAGACGAAAGCTAAATATTTGTTGTCAAGGTGTAATGGAAACGGTAAAAGCGGCTAACATTTAAAGGGATGGGTGACATCCTGGCGTTGTCGGAGGAGTAATTTCATGATGATACGTGAGCAGATAGAAGATAAATTAAGGGCAGCTTTTAACCCTGTGTTTCTCGAAGTTGTCGACGAAAGCTATCGTCATAACGTACCGGCGGGTTCTGAAAGCCACTTTAAAGTGGTTCTGGTCAGCGATCGTTTCCTGGGAGAGCGTTTCCTGAACCGACATCGCTTGATCTACAGTACCCTGACGGAAGAACTCTCCACAACCGTACATGCGCTGGCGCTGCATACCTACACCATTAAGGAATGGGAAGGCTTGCAGGATACGGTATTCGCATCACCGCCTTGTCGCGGCGCAGGCACCATAGCCTGATAAATCGGATTTGCAACGGTTGGAGCTTTTCCAGTATGTTGCTTGCAGATTTCCTCAAAACGGCCTCCGGGCCGTTTTGTTTTGTCTGAGTTTTGAGCGGATGGTGCGATTTTAAGGCTAAAAATAGCCTTAAAGTGTGAAAAAAGCCGCAGCAACATGCCCCAACCGTTCTCGACTCACCTAAGTGATGCCGCTATAATGCCGCGTCTTATTGAATGTCTTCGGGATGATTCTGGCGACAGGGAATGTGAATCTGCACTAAGAGAGCATCCCGGTAAAACAGACAGATTCAGAGTTGACCGAGCACTGTGATTTTTTTGAGGTAACAAGATGCAAGTTTCAGTTGAAACCACTCAAGGCCTTGGCCGCCGTGTAACGATTACTATCGCTGCTGACAGCATCGAAACTGCTGTGAAAAGCGAGCTGGTCAACGTAGCAAAAAAAGTACGTATTGACGGCTTCCGCAAGGGCAAAGTACCAATGAATGTTGTTGCTCAGCGTTATGGCGCTTCCGTGCGTCAGGATGTGCTGGGTGAACTGATGAGCCGCAACTTTATTGATGCGATCATCAAAGAAAAAATCAATCCGGCCGGCGCGCCAAACTACGTTCCAGGCGAATACAAACTGGGCGAAGACTTCACCTACTCCGTAGAGTTCGAAGTGTACCCAGAAGTTGAGCTGAAAGGTCTGGAGTCTATCGAAGTTGAGAAACCTGTTGTTTCCGTGACTGACGAAGACGTTGACGGCATGCTGGACACCCTGCGCAAGCAGCAGGCGAACTGGAAAGAGAAAGAAGGCGCTGTTGACGCTGAAGACCGCGTTACCATCGACTTCACCGGTTCTGTAGACGGCGAAGAGTTCGAAGGCGGTAAAGCGTCTGACTTCGTACTGGCAATGGGCCAGGGTCGTATGATCCCAGGCTTCGAAGACGGTATCAAAGGCCACAAGGCTGGCGAAGAGTTCACTATCGACGTGACCTTCCCGGAAGAATACCACGCTGAAAACCTGAAAGGTAAAGCAGCGAAGTTCGTCATCAACCTGAAGAAAGTGGAAGAGCGCGAACTGCCAGAACTGACGGAAGAATTCATCAAGCGTTTCGGCGTGGAAGATGGTTCTGTTGCTGGCCTGCGTACCGAAGTGCGTAAGAACATGGAGCGCGAGCTGAACGGCGCTGTGCGTAACCGTGTGAAATCTCAGGCGATTGACGGTCTGGTGAAAGCGAACGACATCGACGTTCCTGCTGCCCTGATCGACAGCGAAATCGACGTACTGCGCCGTCAGGCTGCACAGCGTTTCGGTGGCAACCAGCAGCAAGCGATGGAACTGCCACGCGAGCTGTTCGAAGAGCAAGCGAAACGCCGCGTTGTTGTTGGCCTGCTGCTGGGCGAAGTGATTCGTACCCACGAGCTGAAAGCTGACGAAGAGCGTGTGAAAGGCCTGATCGAAGAGATGGCTTCTGCATACGAAGATCCATCAGAAGTGATCGAGTTCTACGGTAAGAACAAAGAGCTGATGGACAACATGCGCAACGTCGCACTGGAAGAGCAGGCTGTTGAAGCGGTACTGGCGAAAGCTAAAGTGTCCGAAAAAGCGACCTCTTTCAACGAACTGATGAACCAGCAGGCGTAATTTCGCCCCAACGGTTTAAAGTTTGAACAAAAACCCGTTGCCTTTTGGCGACGGGTTTTTTTTATCACACCAATAGCCCAGGAAGAGTGCTAAAACGCCCTTTCAGTGTTAGCGTAACAACAAAAGGTTGTTATGCTTGAAATAGGGCAATGTGAACCCCATAAGTATGGAATCACGATGAATGAGACTGGCTGATAATCCGTCCATAAGGTTACAATCAGTACAGCAGGTGTTTTCAATTTAGATCCAGGAGACGGAAATGTCATACAGTGGCGAACGAGATAACTTTGCACCCCATATGGCTCTGGTGCCAATGGTTATTGAACAGACCTCACGTGGTGAGCGTTCTTTTGATATCTATTCCCGTCTGCTCAAGGAACGCGTTATCTTTCTGACCGGCCAGGTGGAAGACCACATGGCTAACCTGATCGTGGCGCAGATGCTGTTTCTGGAAGCGGAAAACCCGGAAAAAGACATTTACCTGTACATTAACTCCCCTGGTGGCGTGATTACCGCAGGTATGTCCATTTATGACACCATGCAATTCATCAAGCCTGATGTAAGCACTATCTGTATGGGTCAGGCTGCATCTATGGGCGCGTTCCTGTTAACTGCAGGGGCGAAGGGTAAGCGTTTCTGCCTGCCTAATTCCCGCGTGATGATTCACCAGCCGCTGGGTGGTTACCAGGGCCAGGCGACGGATATCGAAATCCACGCCCGAGAAATTCTGAAAGTTAAAGCGCGCATGAATGAACTTATGGCGCAGCATACGGGTCAACCCCTCGAGCAGATCGAGCGCGATACCGAGCGCGATCGCTTCCTCTCTGCTCCAGAGGCAGTTGAGTACGGCTTAGTCGACTCCGTGTTAACCCATCGTAATTGATGCCCGCGACGCGAGTGTGCCGCTATACTAAAGTAGGGCGGCACGCTGCTTTAAGCAGCTTGCGTCTGAGATTGGCATTTGCGTCGTCATGTGCGGCACAAAGAACTTAAAAAGAGGTTTGGACTCATGACAGATAAACGCAAAGATGGTTCGGGCAAACTGCTGTACTGCTCTTTTTGCGGCAAAAGCCAGCATGAAGTGCGTAAACTGATTGCCGGGCCGTCCGTGTATATCTGCGATGAATGTGTCGATTTATGTAACGACATCATTCGCGAAGAGATTAAAGAAGTTGCGCCACACCGTGAGCGTAGCGCGTTGCCAACGCCGCATGAAATTCGTCATCACCTTGACGACTACGTCATCGGCCAGGAGCAGGCCAAGAAAGTGCTGGCAGTGGCGGTATACAACCACTACAAACGTCTGCGTAACGGCGATACCAGTAACGGTGTGGAACTGGGCAAAAGTAACATTCTGCTGATTGGCCCAACCGGCTCCGGTAAAACGTTGCTGGCCGAAACGCTGGCGCGTCTGCTGGATGTTCCGTTTACCATGGCTGATGCTACCACCCTGACCGAAGCCGGTTATGTGGGTGAAGACGTTGAAAATATCATCCAGAAACTGCTGCAGAAGTGCGACTACGACGTACAGAAAGCGCAGCGCGGGATTGTCTACATCGATGAGATTGACAAGATCTCCCGTAAGTCTGACAACCCGTCCATCACCCGTGACGTATCGGGCGAAGGCGTGCAGCAGGCGCTGTTGAAATTGATCGAAGGTACGGTTGCCGCCGTTCCACCGCAGGGCGGTCGTAAACATCCGCAGCAGGAGTTCCTGCAGGTTGATACCTCCAAAATCCTGTTTATCTGCGGCGGTGCGTTTGCAGGCCTTGATAAAGTGATCTCTCACCGTGTTGAAACCGGCTCCGGCATTGGTTTTGGCGCGACGGTGAAATCCACCTCCGAAAAACCAAACGAAGGTGAGCTGCTGTCACAGGTTGAGCCGGAAGACCTGATCAAATTTGGTCTGATCCCTGAGTTTATTGGTCGTCTGCCGGTTGTGGCAACGCTGAATGAACTGAGCGAAGACGCGCTGATCCAGATCCTGAAAGAGCCGAAAAACGCGCTGACCAAGCAGTATCAGGCGCTGTTCAATCTGGAAGGCGTCGAGCTGGAATTCCGTGACGAAGCGTTGGACGCGATCGCCAAGAAAGCAATGGTCCGTAAAACCGGCGCGCGTGGCCTGCGTTCTATCGTTGAAGCAGCACTGCTCGACACCATGTACGATCTGCCGTCCATGGAAGATGTCGAAAAAGTGGTTATCGACGAGTCCGTTATCGGCGGGCAGACCAAGCCGCTGCTGATTTACGGCAAACCGGAAGCTCAGCAGGCATCTGGCGAATAATTCACCAAATCATACAAGCAGTTATTCAAAAAGGGGGGATTTTATCTCCCCTTTACTTTTTCCGTATTCATGGCGTTGAATGTGTGGGAAACATCCCCATATACTGGTTACATGTTAATGGTTGTGTGAAGCACAGTGACATAACCAGTTTACCTGGCGGACACTAAACTAAGAGAGAGCTCTATGAATCCTGAGCGTTCTGAACGCATTGAAATCCCCGTATTGCCGTTGCGCGATGTGGTGGTTTATCCGCACATGGTCATACCCTTATTTGTAGGGCGGGAAAAATCTATCCGTTGCCTTGAAGCCGCCATGGATCATGATAAAAAAATCATGCTGGTGGCGCAGAAAGAAGCATCAACGGATGAGCCGGGTGTAAACGATCTTTTCACCGTCGGGACCGTGGCCTCTATTTTGCAGATGCTGAAGCTGCCTGACGGCACCGTGAAGGTGCTGGTAGAAGGCCTGCAGCGTGCGCGTATTACCACTTTGTCAGACGATGGCGAACACTTCTCTGCCAAGGCAGAGTACCTTGATTCGCCTGAGCTTGATGAGCGCGAGCAGGAAGTGCTGGTGCGCACCGCGATTAGCCAGTTTGAAGGCTATATCAAGCTGAACAAGAAAATCCCACCAGAAGTGCTAACGTCGCTGAACAGCATCGACGATCCTGCGCGTCTGGCGGATACCATCGCTGCACACATGCCGCTGAAGCTGGCTGACAAACAGTCCGTGCTGGAAATGTCCGACGTTAATGAACGTCTGGAATACCTGATGGCGATGATGGAATCTGAAATCGATCTGTTGCAGGTTGAGAAGCGTATTCGCAACCGCGTGAAAAAGCAGATGGAAAAATCTCAGCGTGAGTACTATCTGAATGAGCAAATGAAGGCCATTCAGAAAGAGCTGGGCGAGATGGACGACGCGCCGGACGAAAACGAAGCGCTGAAGCGTAAGATCGACGCGGCGAAGATGCCGAAAGAGGCGAAAGAGAAAGCGGAAGCCGAGCTGCAGAAGCTGAAAATGATGTCTCCAATGTCGGCTGAAGCGACCGTCGTGCGCGGCTACATTGAGTGGATGGTGCAGGTTCCGTGGAACGCCCGCAGCAAGGTCAAAAAAGATCTGCGTCAGGCGCAGGAGATCCTGGATACCGACCACTACGGCCTGGAGCGCGTGAAAGACCGCATTCTTGAGTACCTCGCGGTACAAAGCCGTGTGAACAAAATCAAAGGCCCAATCCTGTGTCTGGTAGGGCCGCCAGGGGTAGGTAAAACCTCTCTGGGTCAGTCCATCGCCAAAGCGACCGGACGTAAGTATATCCGCATGGCGCTGGGTGGCGTACGCGATGAAGCGGAAATCCGCGGTCACCGCCGTACCTACATCGGTTCAATGCCGGGGAAACTGATCCAGAAGATGGCGAAAGTGGGCGTTAAAAACCCGCTGTTCCTGCTCGATGAGATCGACAAAATGTCGTCAGACATGCGTGGCGATCCGGCGTCTGCGCTGCTGGAAGTGCTTGATCCAGAACAGAACGTGGCGTTCAGCGATCACTACCTGGAAGTGGACTACGATCTGAGCGATGTGATGTTTGTGGCGACGTCCAACTCCATGAACATTCCGGCCCCGCTGCTGGACCGTATGGAAGTGATCCGTCTCTCCGGCTATACCGAAGACGAAAAGCTGAACATTGCGAAACAGCACCTGTTGCCGAAGCAGATTGAGCGTAACGCGCTGAAAGCGAACGAGCTGACCGTTGAGGACAGCGCGATTGTTGGCATCATCCGCTACTACACCCGTGAAGCGGGCGTGCGTAGCCTTGAGCGTGAAATTTCTAAACTGTGCCGTAAGGCGGTGAAACAGCTGCTGCTGGACAAGAGCCTGAAACACATCGTGATTAACGGCGACAATCTGCACGCCTACCTGGGCGTACAGCGCTTTGATTACGGTCGCGCAGACAATGAAAACCGCGTTGGTCAGGTGACCGGTCTGGCATGGACGGAAGTGGGTGGCGATCTGCTGACCATCGAAACCGCCTGCGTGCCGGGCAAAGGCAAGCTGACCTACACCGGCTCGCTGGGTGAAGTGATGCAGGAGTCTATTCAGGCGGCATTGACCGTGGTGCGCGCGCGCGCGGAAAAACTGGGCATTAACGCGGATTTCTACGAAAAACGCGACATTCACGTTCACGTTCCGGAAGGGGCGACGCCGAAAGATGGCCCAAGTGCGGGTATTGCTATGTGTACCGCACTGGTTTCCTGTCTGACAGGCAACCCGGTGCGTGCCGACGTGGCGATGACCGGTGAAATTACCCTGCGTGGTCAGGTACTGCCAATCGGTGGATTGAAAGAAAAACTGCTGGCGGCACATCGTGGTGGAATCAAAACCGTATTGATTCCTTACGAAAATAAACGCGATCTGGAAGAGATTCCGGACAACGTGATTGCCGATCTGCAGATCCATCCGGTGAAACGCATTGAGGAAGTTCTTAGTCTCGCACTGCAGAATGAACCCTCCGGAATGCAGGTTGTAACCGCAAAATAGTGACCTCGCGCAAAGAGCGTCAATAAAAACAAGGCTGGTAAGTCATTTCGCACTTGCCAGCCTTTTTTTGTATAGCTAATTTAGATTACTGATTGGGTTAGCCATCAACAACGGGTGTTGTAAGGTCATGGCAGGCCTGATATAACTGCTGCGCGGTCGCGCTGTGAAGGATTCAGGTGCGATATAAATTATAAAAGAGAGGAAGAGAACAGTGAATAAATCTCAACTGATTGACAAAATTGCTGCTGGTGCTGATATTTCTAAAGCTGCAGCTGGACGTGCGTTAGATGCATTAATTGCTTCTGTTACTGAATCTCTGCAGTCTGGGGACGACGTTGCGCTGGTAGGCTTCGGTACTTTTGCTGTTAAAGAGCGTGCTGCCCGTACTGGCCGCAACCCTCAAACCGGTAAAGAGATCACCATTGCTGCCGCTAAAGTGCCGGGTTTCCGTGCAGGTAAAGCGCTGAAAGACGCAGTAAACTGATTGCTTTCCCGCTTCAGGGAAGCCGAAAAGTACAAGGGCGCATCATTTGATGTGCCTTTTTTGTTTGTCCAGACCTGATTTGTGCGAGTTTATGCGAGTTGTGGGCTGACAATCGCCCCGTTTTCTTGTCACAATACGCCTTTACGCGCGACGGTAAGGATTTTCCGTCAGCGTCAGGTAACCAGTCACCTACAGCGGAGTGTTGTTACACCATGATGGACAGCTTACGCACGGCTGCTAACAGTCTCGTGCTCAAGATTATTTTCGGTATCATTATCGTGTCGTTCATTTTGACCGGCGTGAGCAGTTACCTTATCGGCGGTGGCGCGAACTATGCCGCAAAAGTGAACGGCCAGGAGATCAGCCGTGGGCAGTTCGAGAACGCTTTCGCCGGTGAACGTAACCGTATGCAGCAACAGCTGGGCGATCAATTCTCTGAACTGGCAGCGAACGAAGGCTATATGAAAACCTTGCGTCAGCAGACACTTAATCGCCTTATCGATGAAGCGTTGCTGGACCAGTATGCGAAGGGACTGGGTCTGGGCATTAGCGATGAGCAGGTCAAAAAAGCCATCTTCTCAACCCCGGCATTCCAGTCTAACGGCAAATTCGACAACGCCCGTTACAACAGCATCGTAAACCAGATGGGCATGACTGCCGATCAGTACGCGCAGGCGCTGCGTAACCAGCTGACCACTCAGCAGCTCATCAATGCCGTTGTAGGCACCGATTTCATGCTCAAAGGTGAAACCGACGAACTGGCTGCGCTGGTGGCTCAGCAGCGTGTTGTGCGTGAAGCGACAATCGATGTGAATGCGCTGGCGGCAAAGCAGCAGGTGAGCGACGCAGAAGTTAACGCTTACTACGAGCAGAACAAGAACACTTTCGTTGCGCCTGAGCAGTTCCGCGTGAGCTACATCAAACTGGATGCGGCTGCGCTGCAGGAAACCGCGTCTGACGCGGAAATCCAGTCTTACTACGACCAGCATCAGGATCAGTTCACTCAGCCGCAGCGTAATCGCTACAGCGTGATTCAGACTAAGACCGAGGCAGATGCCAAAGCCGTGCTGGACGAGCTGAACAAAGGCGCTGATTTCGCGACCGTCGCGAAAGCAAAATCCACCGACATTATCTCTGCGAAAAACGGCGGTGATATGGGCTGGCTGGAAGATGCGACCACGCCGGACGAGCTGAAAAATGCCGGTCTGAAAGAGAAAGGCCAGCTGTCAGGCGTCGTTAAGTCTTCCGTTGGTTTCCTGGTCGTGCGTCTGGACGACATCACCGCTGCAAAAACCAAGCCGCTGGCTGACGTTCGCGATGATATCGCGGCGAAAGTGAAACAGGAAAAAGCGCTGGATGCTTATTACGCACTGCAGCAGAAAGTGAGCGATGCGGCGAGCAACGACAATGAATCTCTGGCGGGTGCAGAGCAGGCGGCGGGTGTCAAAGCGGTTGAAACAGGCTGGTTTGGACGCGACAACCTGCCGGAAGAGCTGAACTTCAAGCCGGTTTCTGACGCCATCTTCAACGGTGGTCTGGTGGGCGAGAACGGCACGCCGGGCAGCAACTCTGACATCATTACCGTTGACGGTGACCGTGCATTCGTTCTGCGTGTCAGTGAGCACAAAGCGGAAGCCGTTAAGCCGCTGGCGGAAGTGAAAGATCAGGTTGTTGCGCAGGTTAAGCACAACAAAGCTGAGCAGCAGGCAAAACTGGATGCTGAGAAGATCCTGGTTGACCTGAAAGCAGGTAAAGAGGACGCGCTGAAAGCCGCTGGCCTGAGCTTCGGTGAGGCGAAAACGCTGAGCCGTACCGGTCAGGACCCAATCAGCCAGGCCGCGTTTGGTCTGACGCTGCCAGCGAAGGATAAACCAAGCTTTGGCACCACAACCGATATGCAGGGTAACGTCGTTCTGCTGGCGCTGGATGAAGTGAAAGCGGGCACGCTGCCAGAAGCACAGAAAAAAGCGATGGTTCAGGGGATTACCCAGAACAATGCCCAGATTGCCTTCGAAGCCATGATGAGCAACCTGCGTAAAGAAGCAAAAATCAAGCTGGGTGATGTGATGACTCAGCAGCAGTAACTACGAGTCTGCTCGCAGATTTTCGTAACGCTCTGCAAAAACTAAAGGCCGCTTTCGCGGCCTTTTCCATTTCTGCAATCTGCTGTTTGTGCCCGTTTTACCCGGCGGCTATCGTGGCGTGGCTGTCAACAAACAAGGAGATAACAGCATGAAACGTGGAATCAAAGCACTGTTAATTACGCTGGCTATTGCCACCACCGGGATGAGTGCGGGTGCGCTGGCGGTGACGCCCGCCGCTAAACCACAGGCTACGCAGAGCAAGTCTGACGCGGCAGCGCCGGTGCAGGGGCAAACCAAAGCGACTGACGTCGGTAAAAATACCGATGATGACGGTACGCGGGTCAGCATCAATTCGGCCTCTGCGGAAGATCTCGCCCGCATCATGAATGGCGTCGGCCTGAAAAAAGCGCAGGCTATCGTCAGCTACCGCGAAGAATATGGTCCTTTCAAAACGGTCGACGATCTCAAACAGGTACCGGGAATGGGGAGCGCGCTGGTTGAGCGCAACCTCTCACACCTGACGTTGTAATTACGCAATTTCTTGCACTGCGGCCAAATTTTGCCAGGATAAAGAGGTCATACCAGTTATGACCTCTCATCCTACAATAACAGTAAAGGCTATTGCGCTATGCAGACAAAAATCAAAGTACGCGGTTTCCATCTCGACGTTTACCAGCACGTGAACAACGCCCGCTATCTTGAGTTTCTTGAAGAGGCGCGCTGGGACGGTTTGGAAAACAGCGAAAGCTTTCAGTGGCTGACCGCGCACAACATCGCGTTCGTGGTCGTCAATATCAACATCAACTTCCGCCGTCCGGCTGTGCTGGGAGATGTGCTGACCGTCACCAGTCAGGTTCAGCAGCTAAACGGTAAAAGCGGGGTGTTGAGCCAGGTGGTGACGCTGGATCCTGAAGGGCAGGTAGTGGCTGATGCGCTGATCACCTTTGTCTGTATCGATCTGAAAACGCAGAAAGCGCTGCCGCTGGAAGGGGAGTTGCGAGAAAAGCTGGAACTGATGATCGCGTAGAAAGTTTGTCTTTTATAAAAGACAAAAGGAATTTTCAGGGATAGAATAATGGACAGGGACTACGTTGTTGAACGTTACCGGACCCGTGACGGAAAAGTGCCGTTTGAGGTGTGGGTAGCGAAGATGAAGCGAAAGGATCCGGAGTTAGCGTTTCGGATCCTTCTGCGAATTGACCGTGCTGAGAAAGGGAATTTCGGCGATTACCGATATCTCAGAGAGGGGATCTGGGAACTGAAAATTGATTGTGGTCCCGGCTATCGAATCTATTTTGCGGTACAACATCGGAAGATCCTGTTGTTGCTGATGGGCGGTGACAAAAAGAGTCAAAAGACTGATGTGAAACTAGCAATAGATTACTGGAAAGAACATCAAAAGGATAAACCGGATGAGCAAGAGCCAACGAAAATTTTCTAGTTCCGTCAGTCACGATGAAGCCGTCGTAAAAATGCTTCGTGAAAACCCTTCCTACGCTCAGCTATATCTGCAGGTTGCATTGGATGAGATTTATGAAGACCAGGGGATCCCAGCATACTTAATCGCGTTAAGACGTGTTATCGAATCCCGCGGCGGCATAGGTGAAATCGCTGCCAAAGCAGGTCTGTCCCGTCAGCAGCTATACCGAACCCTATCAGACAACGGCAACCCAACGCTGACAACGCTGATGAAGGTCACCCGTGCTGCCGGTGTGAAACTGTTCGACAGCACGGTCAAGTAGGCCTATTTAAGCCCGGTTTTTTTCTGCATCGCAGCCATCACGCCGACTTTATCGGCAAGATAATGGTTCAGCCCATTCGCACGCAGATTACAGGCCGCGCACTGGCCACAACCGTCGCCTTTGATGCCGTTATAGCAGGTGAGCGTCTCGCTGCGAACCAGGTCCAGCTTGCCCCAGTAGTCGGCCAGCGCCCAGGTTTCGGCCTTATCCAGCCACATCAGCGGAGTTTCAAAGCGCGTCTCTTTCGCCATGCCAAGATTGACGGCGTGGTTGAGCGCTTTCACGAACTCATCACGACAGTCCGGGTAGCCGGAGAAGTCGGTCTCGCACACGCCCGTGATCACCGCTTCGGCTTGCACCTGATAGGCGTAGATTGCGGTCAGCGTCAGGAACAGAATATTGCGGCCCGGCACAAAGGTATTCGGAATACCGCTGGCATCGGGTTCATAGTCAGGTACCGGGATACTGTCCCGGGTGAGGCTACTGACGGCCAGTTCATTTAACAGCGTAACGTCCAGCACCTTGTGCGCGCGTGCGCCCAGTTTCAAAGCCAGTTCACGGGCCACGTCGATTTCAGCGCGGTGGCGCTGACCATAATCGAACGTCACGCAGTGAACTTCATCGTACTGATGAAGAGCCTGAACCAGGCAGGTAGTGGAATCTTGTCCTCCGCTGAACACGACGACGGCACGTTTCATAAATCATCTCGACAGTTACGGTAAAAACAGTATGTTAACGCCTGACTTCAGCGCCGACCAGCTTCTTCACGATTTGGGGGCAGGAAGCCAGGCTTCGGTGAAATCAAACCAGCCACGGGTATTAAGCCGGATACCGTTAACGCCCGGTGGGGCGCTGATTTGATACTGGTAGTTAAATAGCGGTGTAATCACGGCATTTTCCATAAGCTGGCTAAAAATGGCTTTCAGTCCAGCATGCCGCGCCAGTTCATCGGCCTGGGTCTGAACCGCATCCAGCGTGGCTTGAAGATGAGCAAACTGTGGCGCGCTTAACAGGTGCGGCCAAAGCGCATCACAGCGTAGCCACTGCTCAAGCGTATACTCTGGCGCTTCCCCAATCAGCCTGTCACCCATCATGATATCCGCCTCTGCCAGTCGCTGGCATCCGTCCCATGTTTTGGCATCGTGAAAAATGACCCTAAGCTCACAGCCTTGCTGGTCAAGGTACTGTTTCAGCTGGTTTGCCATGGTGTGGAGTTCAACCGGCAGATGATAAAGCAGCGTCAATGTTTCAGGCAGACGAACATCCGTTAAATCAGGCCACTGCGGTATATCCCAGCCGGGCAGGAGTTCTTCCGTTGGCGTGATTAAACCCTCATTCAACGGCAGCGTGTGCAGCAGCGTCGAGAGATGGATGATATTGATCAGTCGTTGTGCCTGCATTTTGTTCAGGCGTGGGCTGTGCTTCAGCGTGAGATAACAAAACCCCAGGCTGGTACTGCTGCTCACCAGCCGTAGGTTTTCCAGTTCATCAAGCTCGCCAATGGCAATTTGTACCGGATGACGACAGCTGGTGCCAAGCCCGTAGTCAAACAGCGTCGGCGTGATCCAGTATTCAATTGCTTTCAGCAGCGGGTGGCTAAGATGGTACTGCTCGTGGCTTTCCAGACGAACCAATTCAGGATCGAACACGCTCAGTTTGAAAGGACCGCTGCCCGTCATGGGCTGGTCGGGATGGGCGAGGCGACTGCAGTATGTCGCCAGGCGGTGCGCAAGCCAGTGATCCGGCTGATGGAGGGTAAATGTCAGACACTGCGGGTGGGTGACGTCAATGCGTAATACGCTCTGAAACAGCTTACGCAGGGCTGGCAACGCCAGCAGCGCCGTCAGGCTTCGCTGAAGCTGCGCCGTCTCGATTTTATCGCCGTTATGCCAGTGCAGGGTGGAACGGATGTAAAAGTGCCACCGCAGGCCGTCCGCCGAGACCTCCCAGTGGTGCGCCAGATCCCCCGTCGGTTCGCTGCCGCTGCCGTGAAAGCGCGTCAGCCCGGAGAAAACGTGCCCGGCCAGATGTTGCTCCGCCCGACCGGGCAAAAATCCGGGATGAAGGGGATCCAGCGAGCGGTAGTAGGGGATACGCAGCGTCGGCGTATCGTTTTGCCAGTGGCCGCCCAGAAATGGATGCAGCAGCGCACGTAAATCCTCAGGCGCAAGCTGTGCCAGTTCGAGGGCGTTATGTTGCTGCCCGCTTTTCAGCGCCTCTTCCATCATCACATTGCGCAGCGATTCCGGGGTGACGTGAAACGTCAGCTCACCCCGCTTTCCGCGACCAGACTGCGCTCGCCAGCTGAGCCACCCTGCCTCCTGAGCCTGACGCAGCAGCGTTCGGACATGCCGCTCGCTACAATAACAGCGGGCGGCCAACTCGCTGATAGTGACCTGTTGTATTGCACCCTCGGAAGGTTGCCACAGCCGCTGATACTGATTAAGACGATTAAGCTGGCGCATAAGAAACCCGGAACAATAATTATCATCTATTCACTATTACTTCCGTATATCTCACACGATACTGATACACAAGTTAATCGCATCACATTTTCAGGAGTAATCATGGCCCGGCTCGCTGCATTTGATATGGACGGCACGCTGTTAATGCCGGATCACCGTCTGGGGGAGAAAACCCTGAGTACCCTGAAGCGCCTGCGCGAGCGTGATGTCACCCTGACGTTTGCCACCGGTCGTCATGTGCTGGAAATGCGCCATTTGCTGGGCGCGTTTTCCCTCGACGCCTTTCTGATCACCGGCAACGGGACGCGAATTCACTCTGTGGAAGGCGATGTGCTGCACCGACAGGATCTCAACCCTGAAGTGGCGGATATCGTGCTGCACAGCACCTGGGATACGCAGGCCAGCATCCACGTCTTTAACGATGGGGGCTGGTTTACCGGCAGCGAAATCCCGGAATTATTGCACGCGCATGTTTACAGCGGCTTTAAATATCAGCTGATCGATCTGCGACGGATCCCCGCCCATGCGGTCACCAAGATCTGCTTTTGCGGCGATCATGACGATCTCTGTCGCTTACGGATTCAGCTGAATGAGGCGCTGGGCGACCGGGCACACCTGACCTTCTCGGCGGTGGATTGTCTGGAAGTGCTGCCGGTGGGCTGTAACAAAGGTTCAGCCCTTGTGGTTCTGAGCGACCACCTGGGCTTAACGATGCAGGATTGTATGGCGTTTGGCGACGCCATGAACGACCGCGAGATGCTGGGCAGCGTCGGTCGCGGTCTGATTATGGGGAATGCGATGGCGCAGCTAAAAGCGGAACTTCCCCATCTGCCGGTTATCGGACACTGCGGCAATGAAGCGGTGTCCCATTTTTTGACGCATTGGCTGGACAACAACAACCTCCCGTATTCCCCCGAATAGTGAGACCCTTCCAGCAAGCCAGACTTCGGTCTGGCTTTTTTTATTTCACCAGCTCTGCAATCTGCGCTTTCCACGGGGCGATATGGCCGATGTTGGCCTGCACCCACTCCGCGTTGTAGTAGGTCTCGAGATAACGCTCGCCGCTGTCGCAGAGCAGCGTGACGATGGAGCCGGTGCGGCCCTCTTCGCGCATGCGTGCGGCAAGCTGCAGTGCGCCCCACATGTTAGTGCCCGTTGAGGCGCCCACTTTGCGGCCAAGCTGCGTCTCCAGCCAGTGCGCCGTTGCCACGCTTGCGGCATCCGGCACGCGCATCATCTCATCCACGACGTCGGGAATGAAAGAGGGCTCCACGCGCGGGCGACCAATCCCTTCAATTTTACTGCCTACCGGGCTACGCAGTTCCGCGTTACGGTTTTGCCAGTAGTCGAGGAACACGGAGTTCTGGGGGTCAACCACCATCAGCTGGGTATCGTAGCCCTGACAGCGGATGTAGCGGCCGATAGTGGCAGACGTGCCGCCCGTACCGGCGCTCATTACAATGTACGACGGAACCGGGTGCGGCTCGTGGGTCATCTGGCGGAAAATACTGTCGGCAATGTTGTTATTGCCGCGCCAGTCGGTGGCTCGCTCGGCGAAGGTGAACTGGTCCATATAGTGGCCGTTCAGCTCGCGCGCCAGCATTTCAGAGGCGGCGTAGATTTCGCAGGCGCTTTCCACAAAGTGGCAGCGTCCGCCATAAAATTCGATCTGTTCGATTTTGCGTCTGGCAGTACAGGAAGGCATCACCGCGATAAACGGCAGGCCCAGCAGGCGAGCAAAATAGGCTTCAGACACCGCCGTTGAACCGGATGAGGATTCAATGATAGTGGTGCCTTCTTTAATCCAGCCGTTACATAAACCGTATAAGAACATGGAACGTGCCAGACGATGCTTCAGGCTACCGGTAGGATGAGTGCTTTCGTCTTTCAGATAGAGCTGAATGCCGTCAAATCCCGGCAGGGAAAGGCGAATCAGGTGCGTATCCGCCGAGCGCTGATAGTCGGCATTGATTTCGCTGATCGCATGTTTAACCCAGGTGCTATTCATCGTAGTTATCCGTTTGTCATTTTGTGCCTAGCATAGCGAAAAGCACAGAAAAAATTGTTGCTATCTGGCCTTTAAAATAGAATGTAGGGAGAAAAATTTTCTCTGCGAGGTGGGTATGCTAGATAAAATTGACCGCAAGCTGCTTTCATTGTTGCAAACGGACTGCACCCTCTCTTTGCAGGCGTTAGCAGATGCCGTTAATCTGACCACCACACCGTGCTGGAAACGCCTCAAGAAGCTGGAAGATGACGGCGTGCTGCTGGGCCGAGTGGCGTTATTAGATCCCGAAAAACTGGGGCTTGGACTGACGGCCTTTGTCCTGATAAAAACGCAGCACCACAGCAGCGAATGGTATTGCCGCTTTGTCACTCAGGTTTCTGAGATGCCCGAGGTGCTCGGCTTCTGGCGTATGGCGGGAGAATACGATTACCTGATGCGCGTCCAGGTGGCCGACATGAAGCGCTATGATGATTTCTACAAGCGGCTGGTCAACAGCGTACCGGGCTTGTCGGATGTCACCTCAAGCTTCGCGATGGAACAGATAAAATACACCACAGCATTACCCATTGAATAACTTCGAAAAATACCTTCAGGAACAAACCGCGTGCGATTATTTGCCCAATTAAGCTGGTACTTTCGTCGGGAGTGGCAACGCTACCTCGGCGCGGTATGCCTGCTTATTATCATTGCTATCCTGCAGCTGATCCCGCCGAAAGTGGTGGGGTACGTCGTGGATGGCGTCACCGAACAGCATTACACCACCGCACGGGTGTTGATGTGGGTCGGCACGCTGGTGCTGACCGCGGTGATTGTATACCTGCTGCGCTACGTCTGGCGCGTGCTCTTATTCGGTGCGTCCTATCAGCTGGCCGTTGAGCTGCGTGAAGATTTTTACCGCCAGCTGAGCCGCCAGCATCCTGAATTTTATCTGCGCCACCGGACCGGTGACCTCATTGCCCGCGCCACCAACGACGTGGACCGCGTGGTCTTTGCCGCCGGGGAAGGGGTGCTGACGCTGGTGGATTCACTGGTCATGGGCTGCGCGGTGTTGATTGTGATGTCGACCCAGATTAGCTGGCAACTGACCCTGCTGGCGCTGCTGCCAATGCCGCTGATGGCGCTGGCGATCAACCGCTACGGTGAAAAGCTCCACGAGCGTTTCAAGCTGGCGCAGGCGGCGTTTTCATCGCTCAACGATCGCACCCAGGAGAGTATGACCAGCATCCGCATGATCAAAGCCTTCGGCCTGGAAGACAGGCAGTCCGCACTGTTTGCCGCCGATGCGGCGGATACCGGCGCGAAAAACATGCGCGTGGCGCGTATTGACGCCCGGTTTGACCCGACGATCTATATCGCCATCGGCATGGCGAATATGCTGGCGATTGGCGGCGGGAGCTGGATGGTGGTGCAGGGTTCCATGACCCTCGGTCAGTTGACCAGCTTTGCCATGTATTTGGGGCTGATGATCTGGCCGATGCTGGCGCTGGCGTGGATGTTTAACATCGTTGAGCGCGGTAGCGCCGCGTACAGCCGTATTCGCGCGATGCTGGCGGAAGCGCCGGTGGTGAAGGACGGCAGCGAAGCCGTTCCCGATGGGCGCGGGACCGTGAAAGCCGATATTCAGTCGTTTAGCTATCCGCAGACGACGCATCCGGTGCTCGAAAACGTGAACTTCACGCTGCAGCCCGGACAGATGCTGGGAATTTGCGGCCCAACGGGAGCCGGAAAAAGCACCGTTCTCTCTCTGCTGCAGCGCCACTTCGACGTGACGCAGGGCGATATTCGTTTTCATGACATTCCCTTGTCGAACCTGCTGCTGGACGGCTGGCGTAGCCGCCTGGCGGTGGTGAGCCAGACGCCGTTTTTATTCTCCGATACCATCGCGAACAATATCGCCCTCGGTCATCCTTCGGCAACACAGGACGAGATTGAACATGTGGCGCGCTTAGCCAGCGTCCATGACGATATTTTGCGTCTGCCGCAGGGCTATGAAACGGAAGTCGGCGAGCGCGGGGTGATGCTCTCCGGCGGACAAAAGCAGCGAATTTCGATCGCGCGTGCGCTGCTGCTGAATGCTGAAATCCTGATCCTGGACGATGCGCTTTCCGCCGTTGATGGCCGTACTGAGCATCAGATCCTGCACAATCTTCGTCAGTGGGGAGAAGGACGCACGGTGATCATCAGCGCCCACCGCCTGTCGGCGCTGACGGAAGCCAGTGAAATTCTGGTGTTGCAGCACGGGCATATCGCTCAGCGCGGGCAGCACGAGCAGCTGGCGGAACAGCCGGGCTGGTATCGTGACATGTATCGTTATCAGCAGCTGGAAGCGGCGCTGGATGAGGAGGCGACCCATGCGTAAGCTCGGAACAATGTGGCCGACGCTCAAACGCCTTCTGGCCTACGGTTCGCCATGGCGTAAACCGCTTTCGGTTGCCGTGCTTCTGCTGTGGATTGCGGCGATTGCCGAAGTCAGCGGCCCCCTGCTTATCAGCTATTTCATCGACAATATGGTGGCGAAAAGCTATCTGCCGTGGGGGCTGGTCGCAGGCTTAGGCGTGGCCTACGTTGGGCTACAGTTAACGGCGGCAGGGCTGCACTATGCCCAGTCGCTGCTCTTTAACAGGGCAGCCGTGGGCGTGGTACAGCAGCTGCGTACGGATGTCATGGATGCCGCGCTGCGCCAGCCGCTGAGCGAGTTTGACACCCAGCCGGTCGGGCAGGTGATATCGCGCGTGACCAACGATACTGAAGTGATCCGCGATCTCTACGTCACCGTAGTGGCAACCGTGTTGCGCAGCGCCGCGCTGATCGGTGCGATGCTGGTCGCCATGTTCAGCCTCGACTGGCGTATGGCGCTGGTGGCGATCACTATCTTCCCGGCGGTGCTGATCGTGATGGTGATCTACCAGCGCTACAGCACGCCGATTGTTCGCCGGGTGCGCGCTTACCTGGCCGACATCAATGATGGCTTCAATGAAGTGATCAACGGCATGAGCGTCATCCAGCAGTTCCGCCAGCAGGCGCGCTTTGGCGAGCGCATGGGCGAAGCCAGCCGTTCGCACTATATGGCGCGTATGCAGACGTTACGTCTGGACGGCTTCCTGCTGCGTCCATTGCTTAGCCTGTTCTCGGCGCTGGTCCTCTGTGGCCTGCTGATGCTGTTTGGGCTGACAACACATGGAACCATTGAGGTTGGGGTGCTATATGCCTTCATCAGCTATCTGGGGCGCCTTAACGAACCCCTGATTGAGCTCACTACCCAGCAATCGATGCTGCAACAGGCGGTGGTCGCAGGTGAACGCGTGTTCGAACTGATGGACAGACCACGTCAGACCTATGGCGATGATGAACGTCCTCTGCAAAGCGGTTCGATTGCCTTTGATAAGGTCTCGTTTGCTTACCGAGATGACCAGCTTGTCTTACAGGACATTAATCTTGAGGTACCGTCGCGCGGCTTCGTGGCGCTGGTGGGGCATACCGGCAGCGGCAAGAGTACGCTCGCCAGTCTGTTAATGGGCTACTATCCGTTAACGCAAGGTGAGATCCGCCTCGATGGACGCCCGCTTGCATCACTCAGCCACAATGTGCTGCGTAAGGGCGTCGCCATGGTGCAACAGGACCCGGTCGTACTGGCCGATACCTTCTACGCTAACGTCACGCTGGGTCGGCCTTTTACCCAGGAACAGGTCTGGGAGGTGCTGGAGAAAGTGCAGCTGGCCGATCTGGCGCGCGGGTTCAGTGAGGGTATCAATACGAAACTAGGCGAGCAGGGGAATAACCTCTCCGTAGGGCAGAAACAGCTGCTGGCCCTGGCGCGCGTGCTGATTGAAACGCCGCAGGTGCTGATTCTCGATGAAGCGACGGCCAGCATTGACTCCGGTACCGAGCAGGCCATCCAGCAGGCGCTGGCCGCTGTTCGGGATCACACCACGCTGGTGGTCATCGCGCATCGCCTCTCAACCATTGTCGATGCCGATACCATCCTGGTGCTGCATCGTGGACAGGCCGTTGAACGAGGTACGCACAGACAACTGCTGGAAGAGAAAGGACGCTACTGGCAGATGTACCAGCTGCAGCTGGCAGGTGAAGAGCTGGCAGCCAGCGCGCGCGAAGAAGAGTCGCTGAGCGCCTGATGCACCAAAAACAGGCAAGCTGCTAACAGTCATTCCTGTTGGTGCAAAACTGAAACGCACTGTGCACTGCCATGGTGCGTTTTTTTTTCACCCGTTCGGTATTGAACCCCATTCCTGGCTCATCGCCCGCCGTTTTCTCGCTGTTTTCAATTCTGGCACATCCCTTGCAATGTCCCTTACGTGTTAGCTGCGGCCATTACCGAATTCTGACTGGAGGGGATTTATGAAGCTGGTTACGGTTGTAATCAAACCATTCAAACTCGAAGACGTACGTGAAGCGTTGTCTTCAATGGGTATTCAGGGACTGACTGTCACCGAAGTGAAAGGCTTTGGTCGTCAGAAGGGTCATGCCGAGCTTTATCGCGGTGCGGAATACAGCGTGAATTTCCTGCCAAAAGTAAAAATCGATGTCGCGATTGCGGATGACCAGCTTGATGAGGTCATTGATGTCATCAGCAAAGCGGCCTACACCGGCAAAATTGGCGACGGCAAAATTTTCGTTGCCGAACTGCAGCGCGTCATTCGCATTCGTACCGGCGAATCTGACGAAGCGGCTCTGTAAGTAACTCCTGGCACACAGTGATAGGGATCGAGAAAATGAAGATAGCAACACTCAAAACGGCTCTGGGGTCGCTGGCACTGCTGCCGGGCCTGGCTCTGGCTGCGCCTGCCGTGGCAGACAAAGCCGATAACGCCTTTATGATGATTAGCACCGCGCTGGTGCTGTTCATGTCAATTCCGGGCATTGCGCTGTTCTACGGCGGCCTGATCCGCGGCAAGAACGTGCTCTCCATGCTGACGCAAGTTGCGGTAACGTTCGCGCTGGTCTGCGTGCTGTGGGTCGTTTACGGATACTCGCTGGCGTTCGGCACGGGCAATGCGTTCTTTGGTAACTTCGACTGGGTGATGCTGAAAAATATCGAGCTGACCGCGCTGATGGGCAGCTTCTATCAGTACATCCACGTTGCTTTCCAGGGATCGTTTGCCTGCATCACCGTCGGGCTGATTGTGGGTGCGCTTGCTGAGCGTATTCGTTTCTCTGCCGTCCTGATCTTCGTAGTGGTCTGGCTGACGCTCTCCTATGTGCCTATCGCGCATATGGTATGGGGCGGCGGTCTGCTGGCGAGCCATGGTGCGCTGGACTTTGCGGGCGGCACCGTTGTACACATCAACGCCGCAGTCGCGGGCCTGGTGGGTGCCTACCTGATTGGCAAACGTGTGGGCTTCGGGAAAGAAGCGTTCAAGCCGCACAACCTGCCGATGGTGTTTACCGGTACGGCGATTCTCTACTTTGGCTGGTTTGGCTTCAACGCAGGCTCTGCAAGTGCCGCTAACGAAATCGCCGCGCTGGCCTTCGTGAACACCGTTGTCGCAACGGCGGGTGCAATCCTCTCCTGGGTCTTTGGCGAGTGGGCCGTTCGCGGTAAACCGTCTCTGCTGGGTGCCTGTTCGGGTGCTATTGCCGGTCTGGTCGGTATCACGCCAGCCTGTGGTTACGTGGGTGTAGGTGGTGCGCTGCTGGTGGGGTTGGTTGCAGGACTTGCGGGTCTGTGGGGCGTTACCGCTCTAAAACGTGTTCTGCGCGTTGACGACCCTTGCGATGTATTTGGCGTCCACGGCGTCTGCGGCATTGTCGGCTGTATCATGACCGGGATCTTTGCAGCTAAATCACTGGGCGGCGTGGGTTATGCGGAAGGCGTCACCATGGTTCACCAGGTGCTGGTGCAGTTGGAAAGTATTGCCATCACCGTTGTGTGGTCTGCTGTCGTGGCCTTTATTGGCTATAAGCTGGCGGACATGACTGTCGGCCTTCGCGTACCGGAAGAGCAGGAACGCGAGGGTCTGGATGTCAACAGCCACGGCGAGAATGCGTATAACGCGTAATAAACAGCAAAACGGCAACTTCGGTTGCCGTTTTTAGTGTGTATTCCCTCTCCCTGTGGGAGAGGGTCAGGGTGAGGGCATCAGGCCGCATAAGGTTAAAGCAAAACGGCAACTTCGGTTGCCGTTTTTAGTGTGTATTCCCTCTCCCTGTGGGAGAGGGTCAGGGTGAGGGCATCAGGCCGCATAAGGTTAAAGCAAAACGGCAACTTCGGTTGCCGTTTTTAGTATGTATTCCCTCTCCCCGTGGGAGAGGGTCAGGGTGAGGGCATCAGGCCGCATAAGGTTAAAGCAAAACGGCAACTTCGGTTGCCGTTTTTAGT
>NZ_JAHUWD010000056.1:0-201 GCF_019219165.1 Enterobacter sp. ENT02 | reverse complement strand
CTCACAACCCGAAGATGTTTCTTTCGATTCATCATCAAATTGCGAAAATTTGAGAGACTCGAACACACATAACATGTGTGTCGTTTCAATTTTCAGCTTGATCCAGATTTTTAAAGAGCAAAACTTCGCAGTGCACCTTTTCAGGTTCACTCTGAAGTTTTCTTGTGTTCGCAGTAAAAGGATGGTGGAGCTATGCGGGAT
>NZ_JAHUWD010000055.1:0-208 GCF_019219165.1 Enterobacter sp. ENT02 | reverse complement strand
GTCGCAAGACCAAAGAGGGGGACCTTCGGGCCTCTTGCCATCAGATGTGCCCAGATGGGATTAGCTAGTAGGTGGGGTAATGGCTCACCTAGGCGACGATCCCTAGCTGGTCTGAGAGGATGACCAGCCACACTGGAACTGAGACACGGTCCAGACTCCTACGGGAGGCAGCAGTGGGGAATATTGCACAATGGGCGCAAGCCTGATG
>NZ_JAHUWD010000054.1:0-212 GCF_019219165.1 Enterobacter sp. ENT02 | reverse complement strand
CGGGACCACGTCAACGGTGATGACCACGTGCGACCCTTCCGGTCCGGTGTTGCCTGACGGATCGGTCACGGTGGTGGTCAGGTCATGCTCGCCGTTGGAGAGCGCCTGATCCGGGGTGAAGCTCCAGCTACCGTCCGGGTTCACCTTCGTGGAGCCGATAACCTGGCCGTTGTCGATGATGTTCACCGTGCTGCCCGGCTCGGCCTTGCCGC
>NZ_JAHUWD010000053.1:0-225 GCF_019219165.1 Enterobacter sp. ENT02 | reverse complement strand
GCGTTGCGGAACAACTCGCATACTTCAGTATGCTTCGTTATTCCACGCCTTGTCTCAGAAAGCATTACCGGTACAGAGATTAGTGTATACGATGGGGTTATAGCTCAGCTGGGAGAGCGCCTGCCTTGCACGCAGGAGGTCTGCGGTTCGATCCCGCATAGCTCCACCATCCTTTTACTGCGAACACAAGAAAACTTCAGAGTGAACCTGAAAAGGTGCACTGCG
>NZ_JAHUWD010000052.1:0-225 GCF_019219165.1 Enterobacter sp. ENT02 | reverse complement strand
ACCACTTTGTGATTCATGACTGGGGTGAAGTCGTAACAAGGTAACCGTAGGGGAACCTGCGGTTGGATCACCTCCTTACCTTAAAGAACCTGCCTTTGTAGTGCTCACACAGATTGTCTGATGAAAATAGCAGTAAAAATCTCTGCAGGCTTGTAGCTCAGGTGGTTAGAGCGCACCCCTGATAAGGGTGAGGTCGGTGGTTCAAGTCCACTCAGGCCTACCAAA
>NZ_JAHUWD010000051.1:0-232 GCF_019219165.1 Enterobacter sp. ENT02 | reverse complement strand
ACCACTTTGTGATTCATGACTGGGGTGAAGTCGTAACAAGGTAACCGTAGGGGAACCTGCGGTTGGATCACCTCCTTACCTTAAAGAACCTGCCTTTGTAGTGCTCACACAGATTGTCTGATGAAAAGTAAATAGCAAGGCGTCTTGCGATTGAGACTTCAGTGTCCCCTTCGTCTAGAGGCCCAGGACACCGCCCTTTCACGGCGGTAACAGGGGTTCGAATCCCCTAGGG
>NZ_JAHUWD010000050.1:0-234 GCF_019219165.1 Enterobacter sp. ENT02 | reverse complement strand
TGAGTGAACATACGTAATTCATTACGAAGTTTAATTCACGAGCATCAAACTTAAATTGAAGAGTTTGATCATGGCTCAGATTGAACGCTGGCGGCAGGCCTAACACATGCAAGTCGAGCGGCAGCGGGAAGTAGCTTGCTACTTTGCCGGCGAGCGGCGGACGGGTGAGTAATGTCTGGGAAACTGCCTGATGGAGGGGGATAACTACTGGAAACGGTAGCTAATACCGCATAA
>NZ_JAHUWD010000004.1:0-278235 GCF_019219165.1 Enterobacter sp. ENT02 | reverse complement strand
AACTTCGTAATGAATTACGTATGTTCACTCAGAGACTTGGTATTCATTTATTGTCCGAAGACATTAAGAATCCATGTCACTTTGAGTGCCCACACAGATTGTCTGATAAATTGTTAAAGAGCAGTGCAACGCGGCTTTCGCTCACCGTTGCGAGGTGGCGTATATTACGCTTTCCTCTTTCAGAGTCAACCCGTTATTTCAGGATTTTTTCTCTTCAACCGACCCGGCTGTTTGTGAAGTGATTCACATGTTCCGTGTCGATGGAGGCGCATTATAGGGAGCCGCCGAGGAATGACAAGCGGAAATATGCATTTTTATTTCGACCGCTCACCTTTTCACCAAAAAGGCTATTTTTGGTGCTTTTTAATCTCTTCAGGCAGGTCTGCCAGACTATTAATTACCCAATCTGCTGCATTCTCTGCTTCTGGCGTCACTGGCTTACCGGTGCGAACTAATATTTTGGTCCCAACCCCCGCAGCAGCAGCTGCCTGCATATCTTCCAGTTTATCGCCCACCATATAAGAGGCAGCCATATCAATGTGCAGAAATTCCTGCGCAGAGATGAACATCCCCGGATGCGGTTTACGGCAATCACAGGTCTGGCGATACTCTTCTACCGTTCCCTGCGGGTGATGCGGACAATAATAGATGCCGTCGAGATCCACACCGCGATCGGCCAGCGACCAGTCCATCCATTCCGTCAGCGTCTCGAACTGCGCTTCGGTGAATTTACCGCGTGCAATACCGGACTGGTTAGTCACAACCACCAGCGCATAACCCATCTCTTTCAGCTGGCGCATGGCATCTATTGCGCCCTCGATAAACTCGAACTCATCAATCTCATGGACGTAACCATGATCCACATTAATAGTGCCATCACGATCGAGAAAAATTGCGGGTACTGATTTTGCCACCGGTTTGCTCCTGAAAAAGGCATGTTCCGCTAGTATCTCATGAATCGCAGCGCAATAAAGTGCTCATCGCACAGAGTTGGATTGATTTAGACGTCTGGATGCCTTAACATCCGTTTTGTTTACGGTCATCACCCGTATCTGGCAGAACAAAATGCCACGGCTAACTTACATATGATAAAAATAATCTAATGATTAAACTTTCCAATATCACCAAAGTGTTCCAGCAGGGGAACCGAACCATTCAGGCGTTGAACAATGTCAGCCTGCATGTTCCTGCTGGTCAAATTTATGGCGTCATTGGCGCATCGGGTGCAGGTAAAAGTACACTTATCCGTTGTGTTAACCTGCTTGAGCGTCCAACCCAGGGCAGCGTTGAAGTTGGCGGGCAAGAGCTTACCGCCCTCTCAGAGAAAGAACTCACTAAAGCACGCCGCCAGATTGGCATGATCTTCCAGCACTTCAACCTGCTGGCTTCCCGTACCGTTTTCGGTAACGTCGCATTACCGCTGGAGCTGGACAACACGCCTAAAGAAGAAGTGCAGCGTCGCGTCACCGAACTGCTCGACCTCGTGGGACTGGGCGATAAACATGATAGCTACCCGGCGAACCTGTCCGGTGGGCAGAAACAGCGTGTGGCCATTGCCCGCGCGCTGGCAAGTAATCCTAAGGTGCTGCTGTGCGATGAAGCGACCAGCGCACTGGACCCGGCGACCACTCGTTCGATTCTGGAACTGCTGAAAGATATTAATCGTCGCCTGGGCCTGACGATCCTCCTTATTACGCACGAAATGGATGTGGTGAAACGCATCTGTGACTGCGTGGCGGTCATCAGTAACGGTGAACTGATCGAGCAGGACACGGTAAGTGAAGTGTTCTCGCATCCGAAAACTCCGCTGGCGCAGCAGTTTATTCAGTCCACGCTGCATCTGGATATTCCGGAAGATTATCTGGAACGTCTGAAAACAGAAGCAACGGCAGACAGCGTCCCAATGCTGCGTATGGAATTCACCGGTCAGTCCGTTGACGCTCCATTACTTTCCGAAACTGCCCGTCGCTTTAACGTGAACAACAACATCATTAGCGCGCAGATGGATTACGCCGGTGGCGTGAAGTTCGGCATCATGCTGACGGAAATGCACGGGACACAAGAAGAAACCCAGGCGGCGATTGCCTGGCTGCAAGAACACCATGTAAAAGTAGAGGTACTGGGTTATGTCTGAGCCGATGATGTGGCTGCTGGTTCGCGGCGTTTGGGAAACGCTGGCAATGACCTTTGTATCGGGCTTCTTTGGTTTTGTGATTGGTCTGCCGGTCGGCGTCCTGCTGTACGTGACGCGTCCGGGTCAAATCATTGAGAACGCGAAGCTGTATCGCACCCTCTCTGCGCTGGTGAATATCTTCCGTTCTATCCCGTTCATTATCCTGCTGGTATGGATGATTCCGTTTACCCGCGTGATCGTCGGAACGTCTATCGGTCTGCAGGCGGCCATCGTTCCGCTAACCGTAGGTGCAGCGCCGTTTATCGCCCGTATGGTGGAAAACGCCCTGCTGGAGATCCCAACCGGTCTGATCGAAGCCTCCCGCGCAATGGGCGCAACGCCGATGCAGATCGTACGCAAAGTGCTGCTGCCTGAAGCGTTGCCTGGCCTGGTGAACGCAGCGACCATTACGCTTATTACGCTGGTCGGCTATTCCGCGATGGGTGGCGCAGTCGGTGCTGGCGGTTTAGGCCAGATCGGCTATCAATATGGCTATATTGGTTATAACGCTACCGTAATGAATACCGTTCTGGTATTGCTGGTTGTGCTGGTTTACTTAATCCAATTCTCTGGCGATCGCATCGTCCGGGCTGTTACTCACAAATAACGTTACACACAACACAAACTCGACGAGTTAAGGATAAAACATGGCGTTTAAATTAAAGACCCTTGCAGCGGTAGGCGCGCTGATCGGCTCTCTGGCACTGGTGGGTTGCGGTCAGGACGAAAAAGATTCAAACCACATTAAAGTGGGCGTTATCGTGGGTGCTGAGCAGCAGGTTGCTGAAGTTGCGCAGAAAGTGGCGAAAGAAAAATATGGTCTGGACGTTGAGCTGGTAACCTTCAACGATTACGTGCTGCCGAACGAAGCGCTGAGCAAAGGCGATATTGACGCCAACGCCTTCCAGCACAAACCATACCTGGATCAGCAGATCAAAGATCGCGGCTACAAGCTCGTTGCGGCCGGTAACACCTTCGTTTACCCAATTGCCGGTTACTCGAAAAAAATCAAATCGCTTGATGAACTGCAGCCCGGCTCCCAGGTTGCGATCCCTAACGACCCAACAAACCTCGGTCGCTCCCTGCTGCTGCTGCAGAAAGTGGGCCTGATTAAACTGAAAGACGGCGTGGGTTTGCTGCCGACTGCACTGGACGTTATCGAGAATCCGAAAAATCTGAAACTGGTTGAGCTGGAAGCACCACAGTTGCCACGTTCACTTGACGATGCACAGATCGCACTGGCGGTGATCAACACCACTTACGCCAGCCAGATCGGCCTGACCCCTGCGAAAGACGGCATCTTCGTTGAAGATAAAGACTCCCCATACGTCAACCTGATCGTGACTCGCGAAGACAACAAAGACGCGGAAAACGTGAAGAAATTTGTTCAGGCTTATCAGTCTGACGAAGTTTACCAGGAAGCCAACAAGGTGTTTAACGGCGGTGCTGTTAAAGGCTGGTAATCTCCTCTCAGTGTAATATCATCAGGACGGGCTTATGCCCGTCTTGTCATTTATGCAGGCAACTGATTCAATATCCGTTGTTTTGATTATCCATTGAGGAACTATTATGCGTGCTTTACCGATCTGTCTCTTAGCACTCATGCTGAGCGGCTGTTCTATGCTAAGCAGATCTCCTGTTGAACCTGTTCAAAGCACAGCAACCCCGCCAAAAGCGGAGCCAGCAAAACCGAAAGCGCCTCGCCCTGCACCGGTACGCATTATCACTAAAGCCGACGATCTCGTGGGCAAGCCATTCCGTGAACTGGGTGAAGTGAGCGGCGAATCCTGCCAGGCAACGAATCAGGACTCTCCTCCAAACATTCCAACGGCCCGCAAGCGTATGCAGATTAACGCGTCCAAAATGAAAGCCAACGCGGTGCTGCTGCACAGCTGTGAAGTGACCAGCGGTACGCCAGGATGTTATCGTCAGGCTGTTTGTATCGGTTCTGCACTAAACATTACGGCGAAATGAGTGCATTTCAGTTTGAGCAAATAGGCGTTATCCACTCTCCTTATAAAGAGAAATTCGCCGTACCGCGCCAGCCCGGTCTGGTGACACGGGGCGGCGGCGAGCTTCATCTGATCGCGCCCTACAATCAGGCCGATGCGGTACGCGGGCTCGACGCCTTCAGCCACCTGTGGGTTGTCTTTGTGTTTCACCAGACCATGGAAGGTGGCTGGCGCCCTACGGTGCGCCCTCCTCGTCTGGGAGGAAATGCAAGAATGGGTGTTTTCGCCACCCGTTCGACCTTTCGTCCCAACCCCATCGGCATGTCGCTGGTTGAACTGAAAGGTATACGCTGTCAGAAGGATCAAGTGATCCTCGAGTTAGGCAGTCTTGACCTGGTGGATGGCACGCCGGTTATCGACATCAAGCCGTATTTGCCTTTCGCTGAAGCGCTACCGGACGCCCGGGCAAGTTATGCTCAGGACGCCCCACAGGCCGATATGCCGGTACACTTCACGCCTGAGCTCACCGTCCAGATACATCAGCTCGAAAAGCGTTATCCCCATCTTCGGGACTTTATCGTTGAAGTACTGGCGCAGGACCCTCGTCCCGCCTACCGAAAAGAAGAGGAAGCCGGTAAAACCTATGCCGTCTGGCTACTGGATTTTAACGTGCGCTGGCGCGTAACCGGGGCAGGTTTTGAAGTGTTTGCCCTGGAACCCAGGTAATTTTAACCTCCTCTCTTTTGGCATCTTTGCCACACTGGTAAACTAAACCACTTTTTTTGTGTCAGGTTGGCCTTTAAGCCAGCCCTACTCGTCGAAACGGAACCGTAACAACATGCGTACTAGCCAATATCTGCTCTCCACTTTAAAGGAGACACCTGCCGACGCCGAAGTGATCAGCCATCAGCTGATGCTGCGCGCCGGGATGATCCGCAAGCTGGCCTCCGGGTTATACACCTGGCTGCCGACCGGCGTGCGCGTCCTGAAAAAAGTCGAAAACATCGTGCGTGAAGAGATGAACAACGCCGGTGCTATCGAGGTGTTAATGCCGGTCGTTCAGCCCTCTGAACTGTGGCAGGAGAGCGGTCGCTGGGAGCAGTACGGTCCGGAACTGCTGCGTATTGCCGATCGCGGCGATCGTCCGTTTGTCCTCGGCCCAACGCATGAAGAAGTCATTACCGACCTGATCCGTAATGAGCTGAGCTCTTACAAACAGCTGCCGCTGAACTTCTTCCAGATCCAGACCAAATTCCGTGACGAAGTGCGTCCACGCTTTGGCGTCATGCGCTCTCGCGAATTCCTGATGAAAGATGCCTACTCTTTCCATACTTCTCAGGAATCGCTGCAAGAGACTTACGACGCCATGTACGCTGCGTACAGCAAAATCTTCTCCCGCATGGGTCTGGATTTCCGTGCGGTGCAGGCTGATACGGGTTCTATTGGCGGTAGTGCATCCCATGAGTTCCAGGTACTGGCACAGAGTGGTGAAGACGATGTGATCTTCTCTGACTCCTCTGATTACGCGGCAAACATCGAGTTTGCTGAAGCACTGGCACCAAAAACGCCACGCGCTGCTGCCACCGAAGAGATGAAGCTGGTTGATACGCCAAACGCGAAAACCATCGCCGAGCTGGTTGAACAGTTCAACCTGCCGATTGAGAAAACGGTAAAAACCTTGCTGGTAAAATCCACCGAAGGTAGCGCATACCCGCTGGTTGCCCTGCTGGTCCGTGGCGATCACGAGCTGAACGAAGTGAAAGCCGAGAAGCTGCCGCAGGTTGCCAGCCCGCTGACCTTCGCCACGGAAGCGGAAATCCGCGCCGTTGTGAATGCGGGTCCAGGTTCACTGGGTCCAGTCAATCTGCCCGTTCCGGTTGTTATTGACCGCACGGTTGCCGCAATGAGCGACTTCTCTGCTGGTGCAAACATCGACGGTAAGCACTACTTCGGCATCAACTGGGATCGCGACGTGGCGACGCCAGAAGTAGCTGACATCCGTAACGTGGTCGCAGGCGATCCAAGCCCGGACGGCCAGGGTACGCTGATGATCAAGCGCGGTATCGAAGTGGGTCATATCTTCCAGCTGGGCGATAAATACTCCCGCGCGATGAACGCTGCCGTTCAGGGCGAAGATGGCCGTAACCAGGTTCTGACAATGGGCTGCTACGGTATCGGTGTAACGCGCGTAGTTGCTGCGGCTATCGAGCAAAACTACGACGAGCGAGGCATCGTCTGGCCTGACAACATCGCGCCGTTCCAGGTTGCGATTCTGCCAATGAACATGCATAAGTCTTACCGCGTGCAGGAACTGGCGGAAAAACTTTACGCTGAGCTGCGCGCCAAGGGCATCGACGTGCTGATGGATGACCGTAAAGAGCGTCCTGGCGTGATGTTTGCTGATATGGAACTGATTGGTATTCCGCACACCGTTGTCATCGGCGACCGTAACCTCGACAGCGACGAGATTGAATACAAATACCGTCGCAGCGGCGAGAAACAGATGATCAAGACTGGCGACATTCTTGATTACCTGGTGAAAGCCATTAAAGGTTAAGAAACAAAAAACCCCGCTCCGGCGGGGTTTTTTAATGGCGCTACGTCAGCCTATTTACTGTCGCAGTTTTTACCTGCAACAAATTTCGCGTCTTTATCGGCCACCAGTGTTTTCACCATCTCACCGCTGTCCGGGTTCGGCTCCAGGGTAAAGTGACCATCCACCGTCAGCAGAACCGGCTTGCTGTCGTTGCCGCGCGCCACGGCGTAATCACGCTCCAGCTGAGCATTGTTTGCCACGCTGACTTTCTTACCGGTGACGCAATCGGTGAAGATTGCCGCATCTGCCATGTAGAAATACATTCCTCGCATCGCCATTGGCGTGGCAGGCAGTGCCGCTTTTACCGGGGCTAGCGTGTAATTGAACTGAGACTCAATAGGATTGCCTTCACGGTCAAGCATTTCCATGCTGTCACCTTTAGGGCGGAACCAGGTTTTCTCCCCGGTCGTATCCGTCAGGACCAGCTTCTCAGCCGTACGTGCCCAGGTGCCGTAAGACCCAAACGAAGAAGGCTCTTTCGCGCCCTGATAGCGCTGGTTCATTACCCATGTGCCGTCTTTTTGCAGGAACAGGGATGTTTCGATGCCCTCGCAGTCCGCACAAGGCAATACGCCACGCCAGCTCTGCTGCATCGGCTTTAATTCTTCCGTTTGCGTAGGCTGTAATACCTGCGTTTCCGAACGGTTGTTACACCCAAAAAGCGCAAACAGCGTACTCACTGCCAGCGCTGACCATAATACTTTTTTCACAATGAATTCCTTATGAAAAGTGTGTTCCCTTTCGTCACTCTGTAGGGCGACGAACTTTACCGCGTAGTGCTTTCACTGTGGATTTCTGCGCCTTTGACGATAGCCGACGCTCTTTCGATGCACGTGTGGGCCGCGTTGCCCGACGGCTTTTCTGCACTGTCGTTAATTCTTTAATCATCGCCACCAGCCTCGCAATTGCCGCTTCCCGGTTTAACTCCTGGCTGCGGTACTCCTGCGCTTTAATCACAATGACGCCATCGCTGGTGATCAGATGATGGCTGGCGGCAAGCAGACTTTCTTTATAATACTCTGGCAGGCTGGAGGCCCGAATGTCAAAGCGCAAATGGATAGCCGTTGAGGCCTTGTTAACGTGCTGACCGCCCGCGCCCTGCGCCCGGATGGCAGTGATCTCCAGCTCGTTATCCGGAATGCTGACGTTTCGGGACAAAACAATCATGACGCCGGTTGCCACGCCGTCAAATGGATTTCCAGATTATTCTGAGAATCAGAAAGCCAGATCGCACCGTCCTGAATCGTCGCCTGCAGGACCATCGTTCGGCCAGCAAACTCGCTCAGTTGCGCCAGCTGCTCATCATCCAGATACCAGACGGTGAGATTTTTAAACTGTCCGCACTTGCTCTTGTTTTGCTGCCACCAGATCTCCGCAGCGCGTTGATTATACGCGAATAACGCCACGTCAGCGGACTGGGTGCACGCCTTTTTAATCCTGCGCTCATCCGGCAGGCCAAGCTCAATCCACAAATCGATACCGAGATGATCGTTGCGCAGCCAGGCTTCGGGTTCATCTTCCGCACTCAAACCACGCGTAAATTGCAAACGCTCGTCGGCGTATTTAATCCACGCCAGCAGGCGCAGCATCATGCGTTCCTGGGTTTCAGAGGGGTGACGCGCCAGCGTCAATGACGCATCAAGGAACTGGTTGCGGTCAAGATCCGCCACATTGACCACAGCTTTATAAATTGTCGCTTTCAGCGCCATCAGAGAACTCCTTTCGATTCAGGCGGACATTGTAGCGAAAACCGGAGCAAAACGCTGTTACGAGGTGATGAATAGTGCGCTATCAAGGCGCTGATATTGCTTAAATGAGTATGGTATAGTCACCTTGCTAAACCGAGTTTATCTTCGTAGGCTTAATGATATCTCACAGTAAGTCAGTGCGCTGGCGGGAGGGGATGTGAATAATTATTGTGAGTTAATTCGCAAACGGTATGCGGAAATCGCCAGCGGCGATCTGGGATATGTCCCGGACGCGTTGGGCTGTGTATTGAAGGTGCTTAATGAAGTGGCCTCTGATGAGAGCCTTTCAGAGTCGGTCAGGGAAAAAGCAGCGTATGCTGCGGCGAATTTACTGGTGAGCGATTATGTCGATGAATGATACTTATCAACCCATCAATTGTGATGACTATGACAACCTCGAACTCGCCTGCCAGCATCATTTAATACTGACGCTGGAGCTAAAAGATGGCGAAGTGTTGAAGGCGAAAGCCAGCGATTTGGTTTCGCGTAAGAATGTGGAATATCTTATAGTGGAAGATGCCGGCGCGACGCGCGAGCTTCGTCTGGACAAAATTGCCAGCTTCAGCCACCCGGAAATCGGTACCGTTGTGGTAAGCGAATCCTGATGACACTCACGGGCAGCCCGGCTGCCCGTTACGCATTCCACTCAAACGAAACGCCCTTTTCTGCCCACCCTTCTTCAGTGATAAACACGCCCGCAGCGGCAATAAGCGTCTCACCATAAAACAGTAGCGGCGTGGTATCGCGCAGCCAGGGCGGCACATTGTTCTCCTGCCAGATTTTCTTCAGCTTTCGTCCGCCATTACGCCCGACGATATGCAGCAAACCACCGGCTTTAAAACGCACCGTAACGGGCTCATCCGCTTCTGGCAGACGCACGTGACCGGCATTCGTCAGGGATACACTACCCGCGCCAGCGGGTAATGTCAGCGCTTCCACCACGCAGGGCCAGTCGAGAACAACATCAGAAAGAGAAGAACGGGATTTAACCCACCACAGTTTGCCCTGATAGCGCCTGACCTCGAAGCCGTTCAGATAAACGCTCGGTGTGGCATCTTCTCGCGCCTGCGCCACTTCATCCCATATTCTGCCGAGCATTGCTCGCGACGGCATGACGGCATGATGAGAGGCCAACCAGCGGCGTAAAACTGCAGCACGGCGTACCGCACTCATCGCTTCCAGCGGCGCAATTGCCAGCGCACCCTCAGAGGAAATCAGCTCGGCCAGCTCTTCACTCAGCAACTCATCCAGCAGGCTCTCCTGCTCGGCACAGAGCGTGGCGCTCCTGGCCGTCGCTGCAGCAAAGTGCTCCCAGCGTTCGGTCAGTAACGGTAAGACGCGCAGACGCAGGAAGTTACGATCGTAGCTGTCGTCCTGATTGCTTTCGTCCTCAATCCAGCTCAGCTGATATCCATGCGCCCAGGATTCAAGAGAAGCACGTGTTTCACCCAGCAGCGGGCGGATTAATTCGGTTCCGGCAAAACGCGCGCGCTCAGGCATGGCGGATAGCCCCGCCGGACCACTGCCCCGCTTAAGCGCAAGTAAAAAAGTTTCGCACTGATCGTCAAGATGCTGCGCCGTAACGAGTGCTTCACCGGGTCGTAAGGCGCGAGCAAAAGCGGCATAGCGGGCCTTGCGCGCCTGCGCCTCAATGCCCAGCCCTTCCTCGTGGAGAATCACGCGTTCAACCCTCAACGGAATGCTCCACGCCTCACAGAGGGCTTCACAGTGCGCTCCCCATGCATCAGCATGAGGACTTAACCCGTGATGGATATGTATCGCCCGGAGCTGGACGTCAGACACCTGGTCACGCCAGAGCTTAAGGCGATGGAGCAAAACGGTGGAATCCAGCCCACCGCTAAACCCCACCAGCAGCTGGCGGAACGGTGAAACGGCTTGTGCGATAGCGGGTGAGGTCATAGGAAATTACACATAAAAAATGCCCGGACTAAGAGGGCATTATCACACATGATGGCGATTACTGCTGGTAAAGCTCCAGCGGCAGGCCATCGGGGTCGCTGAAAAAGGTAAAACGCTTGTCGGTGAACGGATCGACGCGTATCGCTTCGCACATCACGCCGTGCGATTCCAGATGCTTGACCGCGCTATTAAGGTCATCAACGCTAAAGGCCAGATGGCGCAGGCCGCAGGCTTCCGGGCGGGAAGGACGCGCAGGCGGAAAAGGAAATGAGAACAGCTCAATCACATACTGCCCGTTTAACGCCAGATCGCCCTTCCAGGAGTCGCGCTCCTCGCGGTAAGCCTCACTGAGCAGCGTAAAGCCAAGGATATCGCAATAGAAGGACTTACTTTTCGCGTAATCGGTCGCAATAATCGCAATATGATGAACAGCTTTTAAACCCAGCATATCTTCTCCTTTTTATGATGCCTGAACGTTACAACCGAAAACCCGCACCTTGCAAGCGGTCACCTTTATTTTAGGACTCGCACCCAGTACACGCCCTGTTCATCGCGCTTCGCACCGTGGATATCGGTCTCAAAGCCCGGATAATGGCGTCCGACAGAGCAGAGCATCAACAAGAAATCGAGCACCGCACGACTCTCTTCGGTGATCATCTCACCGGGCATTAAAAGCGGAACACCCGGCGGATAAGGCAGGATCATGTTGGCCGACACCCGCCCGACCAAATTCTCCAGCTCGATGGTTTCCACCTCGCCTTTCACCTGCCGCTGCCACGCTTTGTGTGGCGTGAGTTTCATTTCCGGTAGGACATCAAACGCCTGCAACATCAGACGCGGCAGGTCGTGCTGGCGGATCAGTTTGTGGATCCCCTGAGCCAGATCCTGAATGCGCATATTACGATAGAAGTCAGGATCCTCCGCGTAGAGATCCGGCAGCATGTTCTTCACCCGCAGGTTGAGATCGTAGGCGCGCTTAAACTCCATCAGGCCGCGCAACAACCCCATCGCGCGGGTTTTGTCGATCCCAATGCTGAACAGGAACAGTAGGTTATACGGCCCGGTTTTCTCCACCACCACGCCGCGCTCGTCCAGGAACTTCGCCACCAGCGCGGCGGGGATCCCTTCATCACCCATAATGCCCTGCTCGTCCATGCCCGGCGTCAGGATCGTCACTTTGACCGGATCGAGGAACATATGGTCGGCATCGGCATCCCGGAAACCATGCCAGTCTTCGCCGGGCGAGACGGGCCAGCATTCTGCTTCATCAATCTCTTCCGGCTGCCAGATATCAAAGAACCAGCCGTCGGCTTCATCTTTCAGCCGCTGAACTTCTTTGCGGAAATGCAGCGCGCGCTCCACCGAGCGGTTGATCAGGCGTTTGCCCGGATTGCCGCGCAACATCGCCGCGGCCGTTTCAATCGAAGCCACCAGCGGATAGCTCGGCGAGGTAGTGGTGTGCATCATAAAGGCTTCGTTAAACGTATCTTCGTCGTACTCACCTTTGATGTGAATTAACGAAGCCTGCGAAAAAGCAGCCAGCATTTTATGCGTCGACTGCGTTTCGAAGAACACTTTGCCCGGCACCCGCTCGCCGCTCATACCGCTTTTACCGGCGTAAATCGGGTGGAAATTGGTGTACGGCACCCACGCTGAATCAAAGTGGATCGACGGCACATCCAGCGTCTGCTTGATCCAGTTGGTGTTGTACAGCAGGCCGTCGTAGGTGGAATTAGTGATCACCGCGTGAACAGGCCAGCTCGCGCCGGGGATCGCCGCGACCTTACCTTCTATGGCGTCATGCGTAAACTCACGACGCGGGATGCCGCCAAGAATACCGAGCGCGTTGCGCGTGGGTGACAGCCAGAGCGGCACGACGTCGCTCATCATCAGCAGATGCGCCAGCGATTTATGACAGTTGCGGTCAATCAGCAAGGTACTGCCTGCAGGGGCAGCGTACATCCCGACGATTTTGTTCGAGGTCGAGGTGCCGTTGGTCACCATATAGCTCTGTTCAGCACCAAAGGTGCGGGCAATATACTCTTCGGCCTCCAGATGCGGACCGGTGTGATCCAGCAGAGAGCCTAATTCGGTGACTGAAATCGACACGTCCGCTTTCAGCGTGTTGCCGCCAAAGAAATCATAGAACAGGCAGCCCACCGGGCTTTTTTGATAGGCCGTTCCCGCCATATGGCCTGGCGTACAAAAGGTATATTTGCCTTCCTTGACGTAGGTGAATAGCGCGCGGGTAAACGGCGGCGTAATGTTATCGAGATATTCACCGGTATATTGCTGAATGCGGGTCGCAATATCCTCCGCCACGCCGAGCGAATATTCAAAGAACCACAGCGCCATTCGCATATCATTGGCGCTGACGTCCATGGTTGAGTGGGTATTGATAAACGCGTAAAGCGGGAGATATTCGTTCAGCTTGTTGATATCGCTGCACAGTTCGAGGTCATATTCATCCCAGTCGAAGATCACGCCACAGATACGCGGATTATGCTCGATGAACTTCAGCAGGTCGGCGCTGTTGTGCGGCCAGATTAGCTGATACCCGCGCGACTGTAGGGCTTGCGCCAGCTCCTTAATCGGCTCATCTTTATAAAAGACGCCGTGTGGCCCCATAATGGCAATGATATTCATGGGCTTCCTCCTTAAAAAACATTAGCTAAGCATAGTCCGGCTAAACCGCAGGTATAAAAAAAGCCGCAACAGTGTGCGGCTTTTCAGATAATTGTGAAGCTTACGCGTAACCGTAGGTCATCAGACGCTGGTAGCGACGGTTGAGCAGATCGTCTTTGCTCAGCACGTCCAGATCCGCCAGGTCAGCCAGCAGCTGTGCTTTCAGGGAAGCGGCCATCACTTCCGGCTTACGATGCGCACCACCCAGCGGTTCCGGGATGATGGAGTCGATCAGCTTAAGCTCTTTCAGGCGCGGCGCAATGATGCCCATTGCTTCTGCAGCCAGCGGCGCTTTGTCGGCGCTTTTCCACAGAATGGACGCACAGCCTTCCGGGGAGATAACGGAATAGGTGCTGTACTGCAGCATATTCACTTTATCACCCACGCCAATGGCCAGCGCACCACCGGAACCGCCTTCACCAATAACGGTACAGATGACCGGCACCTTCAGACGAGACATCTCGCGCAGGTTGCGCGCGATAGCTTCAGACTGACCGCGCTCTTCTGCGCCCACGCCAGGGTACGCACCCGGGGTGTCGATGAAAGTGATGATAGGCATGTTGAACCGTTCAGCCATCTCCATCAGACGCAGGGCCTTACGGTAGCCTTCTGGTGCTGGCATCCCGAAGTTACGACGGATTTTCTCTTTGGTTTCACGACCTTTCTGATGACCAATGATCATCACCGGGCGTCCGTCCAGACGCGCGATACCGCCAACGATAGCTTTATCGTCAGCGTATGCGCGATCGCCTGCCAGTTCGTCAAATTCGTCAAACGCCAGGCGGACATAATCCAGGGTGTACGGACGCTGTGGATGGCGTGCCAGCTGGGCCACCTGCCATGCGCCGAGATCGGCAAAGATTTTGCGCGTCAGTTCTACGCTTTTCTCGCGCAGACGATGCACTTCTTCGTCGATGTTAATATCCAGTTTTTCATCCTGACGGCTTACCGCTGTCAGAGAATCGATTTTCGCTTCCAGCTCTGCAATCGGCTGTTCGAAATCAAGGAAATTCAGACTCATAGTATTCCTGTATTAGTCAAACTCCAGTTCCACCTGCTCCGAACCAATGAGGCCACGGAGATCGTTCAGTAAACGATCGCTCGGAGAGACACGCCACGTTGCACCAAAGCGCAACCGCGCACGTGCATCCGCCCTCTGATAGTAGAGATGTACTGGAATGGTCCCCGAGCGGTGGGGTTCCAGAGACTGACGGAGTCGGTTTAAAAGCTGGTCATCAATTTGCCTGTCCGTCAGCGAGATAGCAAGCCCGCGAGCATATTTTTCCCGGGCTTCGTCAATGTCCATCACTTCGCGGGCGGTCATTTTAAGCCCCCCGCTGAAGTCATCAAAGCTGACCTGTCCGCTGACGATAAGTATGCGGTCTTTTTCCAGCAAGTGCTGGTATTTATCCAGCGCATCGGTGAATAACATCACCTCCAGACGCCCGGAACGGTCATCTAACGTACAGATGCCGATACGATTGCCGCGCTTGGTGACCATTACCCTTGCAGCAATCACGAGCCCCGCAGCCGTGGTGATTTTACCACGATCTGTCGGATGCATGTCTTTTAGCCTATGTCCGCCGACATAGCGCTCAATTTCTTTGATGTACTGGTTGATTGGGTGCCCCGTCAGGTACAAGCCTAACGTTTCACGCTCCCCATCCAGTACGACCTGTTCTGGCCACGGCTGGCAGTTGGAGTATGACTGTTCAATCTGCTCTGGCTCTTCCGCCAGCACGCCAAACATATCCGCCTGACCAATCGCTTCCGCTTTTGCATGCTGATCCGCCGCTTTCAGGGCGTCGCCGAGCGAGTTCATCAGCGCGGCGCGGTGCGGCCCTAGCCTGTCAAACGCGCCGGACATGATCAGTTTTTCCAGCACGCGGCGGTTCAGTTTTTTGGTATCGGTACGAGCGCAAAGATCGAACAGCTCGCGGAAATACCCGCCGTTGTTACGCGCTTCGATGATCGCCTCGATCGGCCCTTCACCCACGCCTTTGATCGCGCCGATCCCATAAACGATCTCCCCGTCGTCGTTGACGTGGAAGTGATAGAGACCCGAGTTAATGTCCGGCGGCAGGATCTTGAGCCCCATGCGCCAGCACTCGTCCACCAGGCCAACCACCTTCTCGGTGTTGTCCATATCGGCCGTCATTACCGCCGCCATAAATTCAGCAGGATAGTGCGCTTTCAGCCACAGCGTTTGATACGACACCAAAGCATAGGCGGCGGAGTGGGATTTGTTAAATCCGTACCCGGCGAATTTCTCCACCAGGTCAAAGATCTTAATCGCCAGTTCACCATCAACGCCGTTTTTTCTCGCGCCTTCTTCGAAAGTGCCTCGCTGCTTGGCCATCTCTTCCGGCTTTTTCTTACCCATTGCACGACGCAGCATGTCCGCGCCGCCGAGGGTATAGCCGGAAAGCACCTGGGCAATCTGCATCACCTGTTCCTGATACAGAATGATGCCGTAGGTTGGCTCAAGCACCGGCTTCAGGCTTTCGTGCTGCCACTGAACGTCCGGATAGGAAATCTCTTCGCGCCCGTGCTTACGGTCGATAAAGTTATCTACCATCCCCGACTGCAGCGGGCCCGGACGGAACAGGGCCACCAGTGCGATCATATCTTCGAAGCAGTCAGGCTGCAGACGCTTAATCAGATCTTTCATGCCGCGGGATTCAAGCTGGAAGACGGCGGTAGTCTCCGAGCGCTGCAGCATGTCGAAACTTTTTTTGTCATCCAGCGGGATGGCAGCGATGTCTATTGGCTCAAGGCCCTGCTTTTCCCGGCGCGGGTTGATCATCTTCAGCGCCCAGTCGATGATCGTCAGTGTTCGCAGGCCAAGGAAGTCGAACTTCACCAGCCCGGCGTATTCTACGTCGTTCTTATCGAACTGGGTAACCGGGTGCTGGCCCGCTTCATCGCAGTATAGCGGTGCGAAGTCGGTGATTTTGGTCGGGGCGATAACCACGCCACCCGCATGCTTACCGGCGTTACGCGTGACGCCTTCCAGCTTGCGCGCCATGTCGATCAACGCTTTAACTTCTTCGTCGGCTTCGTAGATTTCCGGCAGCTGAGGTTCGGCTTCAAACGCTTTTGCCAGCGTCATGCCCGGATCGGGCGGCACCAGCTTAGAAATACGATCAACAAACCCGTACGGGTGACCCAGCACGCGGCCGACGTCACGGATAACCGCTTTCGCCGCCATCGTACCGAACGTAATAATCTGCGATACCGCATCACGGCCGTACATATCGGCGACGTGCTCGATCACCTGGTCGCGTTTTTCCATGCAGAAGTCGACGTCAAAGTCGGGCATGGAAACACGTTCCGGGTTAAGGAAACGTTCGAACAGCAGGTCAAACTCCAGCGGGTCGAGATCGGTAATTTTAAGCGCATAGGCCACAAGCGATCCTGCTCCGGAGCCACGCCCCGGTCCGACCGGCACGCCGTTATCTTTCGACCACTGGATAAACTCCATAACGATCAGGAAGTAGCCAGGGAAGCCCATCTGGTTGATCACCTGGAGTTCAATATCCAGACGTTCATCGTACGGTGGGCGTTTCTCTTTGCGAACGGCTTCATCCGGGAACAGGAACTCCAGACGCTCTTCCAGGCCTTCCTTCGATTTTACGACCAGGAAATCTTCCGTGGTCATGTCACCCGTCGGGAACTGCGGCAGGAAGTACTCGCCGAGACGCACGGTGACGTTACAGCGTTTTGCTATTTCAACGCTGTTTTCCAGCGCTTCCGGGATGTCAGAGAAGAGCTCACACATCTCCTCTTCGTTGCGCATATACTGCTGAGAGGAGTAGTTACGCGGACGTTTAGGATCGTCGAGGGTGAAGCCGTCATGGATCGCCACACGAATTTCATGTGCGTCAAAATCGCCCGCTTCGAGGAAACGGACATCGTTGGTGGCCACCACAGGCAGACCGCGCTCTTCGGCGAGTGCCACGGCGGCATGCAGATAGCTCTCTTCGTCCGCACGCCCGGTGCGGATCAGCTCAAGATAGTAGCGATCCGGGAAATACTCTTCGTAGAACGAGACGCACTGATCCACCAGCGCACTGTTGCCACGCAGCAGACACTTGCCGACATCGCCCATGCGACCGCCGGAAATCAGCAGCAGGCCTTCGTTCAGCTCTGCCAGCCAGTCGCGGTCGATCCACGGGCCCATCGCACCATATCCACGCTGATAGGCTTTAGAGATAAGCAGGGTAAGGTTCTGATAACCGGTGTTGTTCATCGCCAACACGGAGATCTGCGTCATTTCATCGCCGAGCAGCTCGCTCTGGACATGAAAATCCGCGCCGACAATTGGCTTTAACCCGGCACCATGCGCAGTTCCGTAGAACTTCACCAGGCCACACAAGTTGGTAAAATCGGTGATCGCCAGCGCAGGCATGCCGAGCGCGGCCGCCTTTTTTACCAGCGGTCCGGTCTTTGCCAGCCCATCGATCATGGAGTAGTCGCTATGCACCCGCAGGTGTACGAAACGTGGTTCAGCCATCTTCAGATTCCGCGTTACTTAATTGCTTGCGTATTGATTCAGGACACCCGTCCCAGCGCGCGTTTCACCGGGCCAAAGCTTCGCCGGTGATGTTCGGTTGCGCCATGTTCAGCCAATCTTTCCAGATGGAAAGCGGTGGGATATCCCTTATGCTGGGCGAAACCGTACTGAGGGTAAGTCAGGTCCAGCGCGGCCATTTCGGCATCGCGCGTCACTTTGGCAATAATAGAAGCCGCGCTGATTTCTGCGACCCGGCTATCGCCTTTGACGACCGCCATTGAAGGCATTGGCAGTGCCGGACAGCGGTTGCCGTCAATCAGGACATATTCAGGGGGAATTTTCAAACTCGCAACCGCACGCTGCATCGCCAGCATCGTGGCATGCAAAATATTCAGCTCGTCTATTTCATGCGGTTCAGCGCGCCCCAGGCTCCAGGCTAGCGCCTTCTCCTGAATCTCGCTAAACAGCGCCAGCCGGCGCTTTTCGGACAATTTTTTAGAGTCGTTCAGCCCGATAATGGGACGAGCCGGATCGAGGATCACCGCCGCGGTGACCACAGCTCCCACTAACGGACCGCGACCCACTTCGTCCACGCCCGCCACAAGGTGGGTGTGAGGATAAACAAATTCCATCATTTTGCTAGCTCCAGCACCGCATCAGCCGCTTGCTCATCAGCATTACAGCGGATCAGTTGATGCAGTTCACGGAAGGTATCGTGCATCTCGTGGCTGGTCTTGCCGTTTGCCAGCAGCGGCAGCAGTGCATCCGCGAGCGCCTGCGGCTGGCACTCATCCTGCAACAATTCTTTCACCAGCTCGCGACCGGCAAGCAGGTTTGGCAGGGAGACATAATCCGTTTTCACCAGACGTTTTGCCAGCCAGAAGGTGAACGGCTTCATGCGATAACCGACCACCATCGGGCATTTCGCCAGCATACACTCCAGCGCCGCCGTGCCGGAGGCCAGCAGTGCGGCATCGCTCGCATACATCGCTTCCCGTCCTTTCCCGTCCAGCAGACGGACGTGAAGATCCGGGGCGACTTCCGCTTTGATACGCTCAAACTGCTCGCGGCGTTTGGCATTCACCAGCGGCACGACCACTTCAAGGTCGGGATAGGTCTGGCGAAGCATTTGCGCTGTTTTGAGGAAATCGGCACTCAGCATTTCAACTTCAGCACCGCGGCTGCCCGGCAGCAGCGCCAGACAGTGAACGTCATGGGGAATACCCAGTACGTCGCGCGCCGCGTTTTTATCCGGATCCAATGGCATCGCATCCGCCATGGTATGACCGATAAAACGGCACGGAACATTAAATCTGTCGTAAAACGCTTTTTCGAAAGGCAGGAAAGCCAGCACCAGATCGGTGGATCTCCCGATTTTGAAAACGCGTTTCTGTCGCCACGCCCAGACGGACGGACTGACGTAATGAATGGTTTTGATCCCCTGCTTTTTCAAATTCCCTTCGAGGGTAATGTTGAAATCAGGCGCATCGATACCGACAAACACATCAGGTTTGAGGTCGGTAAAACGGCGGGTGAGATCGGCACGAATATGAAGTAAGCGACGCAGACGCCCCAGCACCTCAACGATGCCCATCACGGCCAGCTCTTCCATCTCATACCAGGCTTCGCAACCTTCAGCCTGCATCAGCGGGCCAGCAACACCCACAAAGCGAGCATTAGGTACGCGAGCTTTTAGCGCGCGGATGAGACCAGCACCAAGAATATCGCCGGAGGTTTCTCCGGCGACCAGGGCTATCGTAAGCGGACGACTGTCGACCATTAACGAATCAGACCCCTTGTTGAACGGTCAAAGAACTCCATGAACGCGTTCACTTCAGGGTGTTTGTTCGCCAGCTCGGCAATTTCCGGCTTCGCCTCTTCCAGCGTTTTCCCGCTACGGTACAGCAGTTTGTACGCGTTGCGGATGGCTGTAATCGCTTCGCGGCTAAAGCCACGGCGCTTAAGGCCTTCGATGTTCACGCCAAATGGCGTGGCATGGTTACCCTGCGCAATAACGTAAGGTGGAACGTCTTGCGCCACACCTGAGCAGCCGCCGACCATCACGTGTGCACCAATGATGCAGAACTGATGAACTGCGGTCATACCACCGATAATTGCGAAATCATCTACCGATACGTGCCCCGCCAGCGTTGCGTTGTTGGCGAGGATACAGCGGTCACCCACGGTACAGTCATGCGCGATATGCGCATTAACCATAAACAGGTTGTCGCTGCCTACCTTCGTCAACCCACCGCCCTGTACTGTTCCACGATGAATGGTGACGCTTTCACGAATACGGTTACGATCGCCAATTTCCAGACGGGTAGCTTCACCAGCATATTTCAGATCCTGGTTAACTTCACCGATGGAAGCGAACTGATAAATCTCGTTATTACAGCCAATGGTCGTGTGACCATTCACCACAACGTGAGATTTCAGTACTGTACCCTCACCAATTTCGACATGGGGTCCAACAATACAGAACGGGCCAACGTGGACGTTAGCACCAATGATGGCACCGGTTTCCACGATGGCAGTAGGATGAATAAAGGCAGATTTATCAATCACGTATCAGGACTCCCGGCTACGAGCACACATCATCGTCGCTTCGCAAACAACTTTGCCGTCAACCAGAGCTACGCCTTTGAAGCGAGTCAGGCCGCGACGCGTTTTTTCAAAAGTGACTTCCATGATCATCTGATCACCAGGCACAACTGGACGCTTAAAGCGCGCCTCATCGATACCTGCGAAGTAATAGAGTTCACCCGGCTCCAGTTTACCTACGCTTTTAAACGCCAGAATACCGGTTGCCTGTGCCATTGCTTCCAGGATCAACACACCCGGGAAGATCGGCTTACCAGGGAAGTGTCCCTGGAAGAAAGGCTCGTTAACGGAGACATTTTTCACTGCGCGCAGAAAACGACCTTCTTCAAAATCCAGCACACGGTCTACCAGCAAAAACGGGTAGCGGTGCGGCAGAAGTTCTAAAATCTCTTCAATATGCAGAGTATGAGTGTCAGTAGTCAAAATACTCTTCCTGTCAAATGTACTAAGTAGCAATAATAACACGGCCTGCCGGTTTATAAAAAAGCCGACAGGCCGGGAAAATTAGCGTTAAACGGATGAACGCTTAGTCTTGTTGATCGATTTTGCGCTCAATCGCTTTGAGACGCTTGCTCATATCATCAATATTCATCACCAGAGCAGCTGTTTTACGCCAGACCTTGTTCGGTTGCAGCGGAATGCCTGAGGAATAGACGCCAGGTTCAGTGATAGGACGCATAACCATGCCCATACCTGTCACCGTCACTTTGTCGCATATTTCCATATGGCCGTTGATCACGCTGGCACCGCCAATCATGCAGTAACGGCCAATTTTGAGGCTGCCTGCCATGATCACGCCGCCCGCAACTGCGGTATTGTCGCCAATCACAACGTTATGTGCAATCTGGCACTGGTTATCAATGATAACACCATTGCCAATAATGGTGTCGTCAAGCGCACCGCGGTCAATAGTGGTACAGGCACCGATCTCAACACGATCGCCGATAATCACGCGACCCAACTGTGGGATCTTAACCCAGTTACCCCGATCGTTGGCGTAACCGAAACCGTCAGAACCAATCACCGTGCTGGATTGAATGAGGCAATTTTCGCCAATCTCAACCTCATGGTAGACAGATACATTGGCCCACAAGCGGGACCCTGCACCAATCTTCGTATTTTTACCAACAAAGCAGCCCGGACCAATCACCACGTTGTCACCCAGCACAACGCCGGATTCAATGACAGCGTTTGCACCAACTGCAACGTTGTTACCCAGCTGAGCCGTCGGATCAATTGAGGCACTAGCCGCAATGTTCTGCGCCGGCTGCGGCGTGGTATCAAGAATTTGGGCCATGCGTGCATACGTCAGGTAGGGATTTGTCACTACCAGAGCAGCGCCTGTGGCAAACGGAAGATCGTCCTGCGTCAGAACAACGGCAGACGCCTGGCATTGAGCCAGGTGTTCACGGTACTTAGGACTTACCATGAAAGTGATGTTGCCAGCTTTAGCAGATTGCATGGACGCAACAGCGGTGATGACGATATCGCCATCACCGTGTAATTCTGCATCCAACTGCTGAGCTAAATCAGCCAGTCGAATTGAAGGCATTACTTATTTAACCTGTTTCAGAACATCAGCGGTGATGTCTTTAACATCGCTGCTGTTGAAAGCAACGGCATTCGCATCAACAACCAGATCGATGCTCTGATCGGCAGCAACAGCTTTAACTGCAGACTGAATGCGAGTAACCAGTTTACCGCGCTCTTCGTTAGAACGACGCTGACGATCCTGCTCGAAAGCCTGCGCTTTCTGGGAGAAGGTCTGGCGCTGAGCCATTACGTCTTTTTCCAGCTTGCTGCGATCGCTTGCTTTCATGGTAGAACCATCGCGCTGCAGACGCTGCATTTTAGTCTGGAGGTCGCCTTCCATACGTTGCAGTTCGCTAGCACGGCCTTTGAATTCGTTTTCCAGCGTCGCAGAAACGCCCGTTTTCTGTGCAACTTGCTGGAACAAATTACCCATGTTGACGATTGCGATTTTGTCCGCTGCCTGAGCAGAAGTTGCCATCGCTAAACCGAGACCTGCAGCTAATAACCACTTTTTCACAATTAACTCCTTACCATCCCATTGGCACCTGAAGGTACCGTTCTTTGCGTGGCAAGGCGATCGTGTTACCGATCGCCAGTTGTCAGCGCTACACTGCCAACGCATTCCTTTGCAGCGAATTATTACCAGGTTTTACCAATGTTAAACTGGAATTGCTCCGCTTTGTCTCCATCGTATTTCTTAAACGGCTGGGCGTAAGAGAAGACCAACGGCCCCAGCGGTGACATCCATTGTAATGCGATACCTGCGGACATGCGAATGTTGCCCGGATCGCTGTAGTCTGGAACACCTGCCGCACGCATCTGGGCGGTATTCTCCCAGTTGGTATCCCACACCGTACCCGCATCCATAAAGAAGGAGGTACGGACAGAGTTCGCGTACTTGTCGCTGATAAACGGCGTAGGCGTGATGAACTCAAGGCTCGCCACGGCCATAGCGTTACCGCCGACTGCATCATCAGAGCTACACACTTGTTTTGGATCACGGCTTGCGCAGTTATCTTCGTCATTACCGCCGTAGTAGACCGCTTTCGGACCAATGTTATTGGACTGGAAGCCACGAACGGTGCTGGAACCGCCCGCATAGAAGTTTTCATAGAACGGCAACTCTTTACTGCCAATCCCGTCACCGTAGCCCCAACGAGTACGACCCAGGACAACCCACTTGTGGTCATCATCAATTGGGAAGTAAGACGCCGTGTCCAGCGTCAACTTGTAGAACTCGTTATCAGAGCCAGGAATGGTCACTTTACCGTTCAGATTGACGCGAGAACCTTCCGTAGGGAAGTAACCACGGTCAAGGCGGTTATATGTCCAGCCGTAGTTGAAGGTGAAGTCATCCGCCGCGAAACCGTTGTCATCGCTGGACGTACTTGCCGACTGGCCAATGGAATCCAGATAACGCCACATCGCCACCTGAGGCTGCATGTTGGACAGGTCGTTATGCACATAACCTAAGCCCGCACGCAGCGTGTTGTATTCGTTCACCGGGAAGCCGAGCGTACCGTCTACACCGTAACTCTTGTTGGTATAGGAGGACAGATCCGCGTCGTCTGCTTTAAAGTCGTTATAGAAGATACGACCACCCAGGCTCACACCGTCAACGGTGAAGTATGGGTTTGTGACAGAAAACTCAGAGTAGGTCTGGTAGTCGTTTTTGGTACCGTTGATACCAACAGAGTACCCCGTACCCAGCCAGTTATCCTGCTGAACACCGACCTGGAAGCTCACACCGCTTTCAGTACCGTAGCCCACACCGAAGTTGAAGCTACCGGTGTTACGCTCTTTTACTTTATAGACGACATCAACCTGATCCGGGCTGCCTGGTACACGCTGGGTATCAGTATCAACCGTCTCGAAGTAACCCAGACGATTCAGACGCTCTTTACCCTGGTCAACCAGGTCGCTACCCAACCACGCCCCTTCCATCTGGCGCATTTCGCGACGCAGAACGGAATCTTTAGAAGTATCGTTACCTTCGAAGCGGATCTTACGCACGTAGAAACGGTTACCCGCATCAACGTTCACGTGCAGCTTAACGGTTTTCTCAGCGTCGTTGATTTCCGGCTGAGTTTGTACGCGAGGATAGGCGTAACCATAGCGGCCGAGCAGCTTTTTAATACTGTCTTCCATTTTGGTGACTTTAGAACCGCTATACAGATCGCCGGGCTGAATTTTGGTCAGCGACTCAATCTCAGCAGAATGCCCCGCCAGGTTTCCACTTACTTCAACGCCAGAAAGCTTGTACTGATCGCCTTCTGTGATGTTAACCGTAATGTAGATCCCTTTCTTGTCCGGAGTCAGACTGACCTGAGTTGAATCAATGTTGAAACGGGCATAACCGCGATCCAGATAATAGCTGCGCAGGGTTTCAAGGTCGCCTGCCAGTTTCTGTTTCTGGTATTTACGGTCACCCACCACGTTCCACCACGGCACTTCGTCACGCAGCTGGAACGTTGAGATCAGCTCGTCGGTGCTGAACGCATGGTTACCCACGATGTTGATCTGCTGGATCTTCGCAGAAACACCTTCCTGGAAGACCAGTTTCAGGTCAACACGGTTACGCGGCAGCGGCGTCACTACCGCTTTCACGCTGGCGCTGTATTTACCGACGCTGTAATAGAAGTCTTCCAGACCTTTTTCAATGTCTGCAAGGGTTGTGCGGTCCAGGGACTCCCCCACACGAACACCGGATGCTTCAAGGTTTTGCTTGAGCATGTCATCTTTCACCGACTTGTTGCCGGAGAAGGTGATACTGGCGATCGTTGGACGTTCTTTTACCTGAACCAGCAGCGTATCACCATCGCGCAGGACGCGGACGTCCTCAAAGTTGCCAGTGGCAAACAGAGCGCGGATGGTGTTACTGATGTCTTCATCATTAACCGTATCGCCGGGGCGCACAGGCATACTGAGGAGGGCCGCACCAACGGCGACACGCTGAAGGCCTTCGAAATGAATATCTTTCACTACGAACCCGTCAGCACCGTATACGGTGGCGCTGCTAAACAGCAGCGACGCTATGAGCAACTTTTTCATCGCCATCGTTATTATGCGTTCTTCCTAACTAACTCTCTTACAACCGAGAGAAATCATTGAAAAGTGCAAGCCCCATTAACAGCACCAGCAAAATCGAGCCAATGCGATAACTAAAGTCTTGAACTCGCTCGGATACCGGTCCGCCTTTTAGCTTTTCAATGGCTAAAAACAGCAGATGGCCCCCGTCTAATACGGGAAGCGGGAACAGGTTGATTATCCCGAGGTTCACGCTAATGAGCGCGAGAAACATGAGATAGTAAATCACCCCGAACTCCGCTGACATCCCAGCCCCCTGAGCAATCGAAATAGGCCCACTGAGGTTGTTCAGTTTCACATCACCGGTTATCAATTTCCCCAACATGTTTACCGTCAGCTTCATCAGTTGCCATGTTTTATCCGTGGCTTCAAGGATGGCGCTGAACGGCCCATACTGGCGTATTGTCTTGTACTCATCTGGCAGTGGGATCACTTTCGGCACAACGCCTGCAAACCCTTCTGCCTTTCCGCTGCTCGATTTGGTATCCGGAATCAGCGTCAGTGAGAGCGGACTCCCCTGTCTTTCCACTTCCAGCGCGAGCGATGTACCCGGATTATCGCGTACCAGAGTAACAAAGGTCATCCATTGTGTTAATGGTTGACCATCGACTTTAACGATCCTGTCGCCCGCTTGCAAACCCGCTTTACTCGCTGCGGAGTTAGCCTGTACTTCGGCTAATACCGGTTCGATTTGCGCGCTGCGCGGCCGAATCCCCAGAGCGGAAACGGGATCTTCTTTGTCGGGTTCGAAACTCCAGTGGCGTAAATCCAGCACTTTTTCCTGCCGCTGGTCTGATCCAAAAGGCGACACGCTGACAGTCGTCTTCTCATCACCAATTTTCGCAACCAGCTGCAATCGCACGGCATCCCAATCAGGGGTTTCGATGCCATCAATCGCTTTAAGTTCCATCCCAGGTGCAATTTGCCCACTCGCTGCAATAGAGCCAGGGGCAATTTCACCGACAACCGGACGCACGCCAGGGACACCGATGATAAACACCAGCCAGTAAGCGAAGATAGCAAAGATGAAATTGGCTACCGGACCGGCAGCAATGATGGCAGCACGTTGCCCAACGGTTTTGTTGTTAAACGCGCTGTGTCTCAGTTCTGGCGCGACAGGCTCGACGCGCTCGTCGAGCATTTTGACGTAGCCGCCCAGCGGAATAAGGGCGATGACAAACTCGGTGCCATGGCGATCGGTACGCTTCCAGAGCGATTTACCAAACCCGATGGAGAATCTCTCCACCCGCACGCCACAGCGTCGAGCAACCCAGAAATGGCCAAATTCATGCACGGTAATCAGTACACCCAGTGCAACAATGAACGCCGCCAGATTCCAGAGAATGCTCAGCATAAAACCTTCCGTTAAATCGTCCCGAATACCAGTAAAAGCAAGCAAGCAAACACTGGAACAGCCGCCGTCAGGCTGTCAATGCGATCCAGTATCCCGCCATGGCCTGGAATCAAGTGACCACTGTCTTTAATCCCTGCTTCACGCTTGAACATACTTTCGGTGAGATCACCCAGCACCGAGGCCAGCGCAGCGAAAATTGAGCACACCAGCAATGTTGACGGTGCTACCTCCAGATTCGCCCATAGGCCATAACCCCAGGAGATGATCGCCGCCGTAAACAGGCCACCAATGAATCCTTGCCAGGTTTTACCCGGGGAAACCTTCGGCGCCAGTTTATGTTTGCCGAACAGTTTACCAAACATATAGGCTCCAGAGTCAGCCCCCCAGACGAGAATCATCACATAAAGCAGCCAGAGGGCACCGCTATAGTGGTTTTCGTCATAGTGCCAGGCGCGCAGCGCGACCATACCCCAGAAAAATGGAACAATTGTGAGCAGACCAAAAATAAGGCGCAACACTTTAGAATTTCGCCACAGTGCCGCAGAGCCTGGATAAAAAAGCACCAACACAAGCGCAGCAACCCACCATGCCAGCGATATCCATAAGGATCCGGCAACCAGCGGTTGGTGAATATCGTGATGATATTCAGGCAACGTGAACAGCATCAGGGCCAGGATAAAGCCACAAAGCACCGCCAGCCATACCCGCTGTGTGCGCGAGGTAAAGCCGCTAAACTGTCCCCATTCCCAGGCGGCGAGCATGCACACCACCAGCGTAACAATCGCGAATCCCACTGGGGGCAGTAAAAACAGCGCCGCAATGACAATGGGTATTAATACAAAAGCGGAAATCAGGCGATACTTCAGCAAAAGCTACCCCCATCAGGCTTTGTCGCCACCAGGCTCGGTGCCGCCGAAACGACGCTCTCGATTGGCAAAGGCATGCAGCGCACCTTCAAAGTCTTGTTCATCAAAATCGGGCCAAAGAACATCAGTAAAGTAAAGTTCGGCGTAGGCGATTTGCCAAAGCAAAAAGTTACTTATGCGGTGTTCTCCCCCTGTCCTTATTACCAAATCCACAGGCGCCAGTTCATTCATGCAGATTTGCCGACTGAGCGCCTCTTCATCAATTTGGTCGGGTCTCAACAGCCCTTCCTGAACCTGCTCGGCAAGATGCCGAACGCCCTGAATAATATCCCAGCGTCCGCCGTAATTCGCCGCGATATTGAGCGTCAGGCCGGTATTATTTTCCGTCAGCGCTTCTGCTTTGCGAATCCGTTCCTGCAAACGTGAGTTAAAACGACTGGTTTCGCCAATAATACGCAGGCGGACGTTGTGGCGGTGCAGGCTTTTTACTTCGCTATCGAGCGCCCACACAAACAGTTCCATCAACGCAGTCACTTCCTGCGGTGGTCGATTCCAGTTCTCACTGCTAAAAGCATAGAGCGTTAACGCATCAATGCCGTTATTGGCGGCAAAAGAAACGGCGCGGCGAACGGACTTCGCCCCCGCTTTATGCCCAAAGGCTCGTATCTTCCCTTGTCTTTTCGCCCAGCGGCCGTTGCCATCCATGATGATTGCTACATGACGACAGCCATGCGCTGGCAAGTTTTCGCTCATTGGTTGATTCGCAGACAACATAACGCGTTTTTAGTCCCTGAAAAGGATTTAACGGTACACAGGAATACTGAAGCCTATACATAAAAAAGCCGTGTCAAACCACGGCTTACCTGACCACATAAAGTCAAATACCTGCGATCAGGTGGCGCAGACTATATCACTGAAGCACAACGCTAACAAATAGCACGACGACTAGTGGCTGCTTTATCACCAGCTTGCGAGACGTGTCACCAGTTTACGCGCAACAATGCGAGCCTCTGCATCGACCGCCAGCACCTCTTCCACGCTTTGTGGCTCGCGCAAATCCATCAATTCAAGCACTGAAAGATTCATTGCTGCGATATCGGTAAAGCGGATCTGCTGATTCAGAAATGCCTCAACGGTCTCTTCATTCGCTGCATTCAGTGCCGTCGTCGCCGCCTGCCCTTGGTCAAAGGCCGTCATCGCGAGCTTAAGGCAAGGGTAACGGTCGTAATCAGGCTCGCTAAAGGTCAGTGAACTCAGCTTGCAAAAATCGAGCGGTTTTGCCCCGGATGTCACACGGTTTGGCCACGCCATGGCGTGAGCAATAGGCGTGCGCATATCCGGTTCGCCCAACTGAGCAAGCACGCTGCCATCCTGATAGCGCACCATAGAGTGAATCACCGATTGCGGGTGGATCAGCACTTCCATCTGTTTCGCTGACGCATTAAACAGCCAGCGCGCTTCAATGTATTCCAGACCTTTATTCATCATGGTGGCTGAATCAACGGAGATCTTACGACCCATCGACCAGTTCGGATGACGGCACGCCTGATCCGGCGTCATTGCGCTCAGTTCAGACAGTGGCGTTTCACGGAACGGGCCACCAGACCCGGTGAGCAGAATCGACACAACGCCATTCTGCTCCAGGTCAGCGTACCCCAGGTTCTGTTGAAAAGGTTGCGGCAAACTCTGAAAAATGGCGTTGTGTTCGCTATCAACCGGTAAAAGACGCGCGCCGCGCTGTTTGACGGCCTCCATAAAGAGGCGTCCGCAGGTCACCAGCGACTCTTTATTCGCCAGCAGAACATCTTTACCGGCATCAATAGCGGCAAGCGTCGGCAGAAGCCCAGCCGCCCCAACGATGGCGGCCATCACCTGATCGACCTCATCCAGCGCCGCCATTTCGCATGCCGCCTGTTGACCGCTGAGCACCTCGGTGCGGCTGCCCTTTTCCTGCAGCTGCGCTTTCACCTGGCGAGCACTCTCTTCGTCATCCATCACTGCAAAGCGGGGCGTAAACTCCAGACACTGCTCCACCATGCGCTGCACGTTTTTACCGGCCACAAGGGCGGTCACGGTGTAGCTTTCAGGATTATGGCGAACCACGTCAAGAGTGCTGCAACCGATAGAGCCGGTTGAGCCAAGGAGTGTTAAATGCTTCATGAGATGCCCGGGAAAAAGTTAGACCAGATAAAAGCAAAACGCCGCCAGTAAGACACAACGTCCCCTGAACGGCGTTTATCAGTGTACGACAGAAATCAGAACTGCATCAGTTCCGCTTCTTTATCTGCCAGCGCCGCATCAATTTTCTTGATAGCCGCGTCAGTCATCTTCTGCACGTCATCCTGGGAACGACGGTCATCATCTTCACTGATCTCTTTTTCTTTCAGCAGCGCTTTCACTTTATCGTTCGCGTCGCGGCGTACGTTACGTACGGAAACACGACCTTGCTCAGCTTCACCGCGCACCACTTTGATCAGGTCTTTACGACGTTCTTCGGTCAGCGCAGGCAGCGGAACGCGGATGTCAGCACCCGCAGAGCTTGGGTTCAAACCGAGGTCAGACGCCATGATCGCTTTCTCAATAGCCGGGCTCATTGAACGATCGAATACGTTGATTTTCAGCGTACGGGTATCTTCTACGGTAACGCTCGCCAGCTGACGCAGTGGAGTTGGCGTACCGTAGTATTCTACGATGATGCCATCCAGCAGGCTTGGAGAAGCACGGCCAGTACGGATTTTGCTGATTTGGTTTTTGAACGCTTCTACGCATTTATCCATGCGTACTTCAGCATCTTTTCTGATGTCGTTAATCACGTTACGGATCCTTGAAAACTTGTCTCAGGCAGACTAACCGCCAGCACAGCGCTACAGGTGTGCTAAGTATAGTCGCGTTTAATTCATGACAACGCCAAAGGCGCGTCCGGGTAAGATACCACTACAAAGTAAAGCGGAATCTTACCTGTATTTATCGCCGACGGAAATTATTCCGTGATCAAAGTGCCTTCTTTTTCGCCCATTACAACGCGGCGCAGTGCGCCCGGCTTGTTCATGTTGAAGACACGGATCGGCAGTTTGTGGTCACGAGCCAGCGTGAAGGCGGCAAGATCCATTACTTTCAGCTCTTTATCCAGCACTTCGCTGTAGCTCAGCTGATCGTACATGGTCGCAGAAGGATCTTTTGCCGGATCGGCAGTAAACACGCCATCCACTTTGGTCGCTTTCAGCACCACATCGGCTTCGATTTCGATACCGCGCAGGCAGGCAGCGGAATCGGTGGTAAAGAACGGGTTACCCGTACCGGCGGAGAGGATCACCACGCGGTTATTGCGCAGCAGGCTGATGGCTTCTGCCCAGCTGTAGTTATCGCACACGCCGTTCAGAGGAATAGCGGACATCAGGCGGGCGTTCACATAGGCGCGATGGAGCGCATCACGCATGGCCAGGCCATTCATCACGGTTGCCAGCATACCCATGTGGTCGCCCACAACGCGGTTCATCCCCGCTTTCGCCAGACCAGCACCACGGAAAAGGTTGCCACCGCCAATGACCACGCCAACCTGAATACCCAGTTCGACCAGTTCTTTGATTTCCTGTGCCATGCGGTCAAGGATGCTTGCGTCAATACCGAAGCCTTCCGTTCCCTGCAGCGCTTCGCCACTCAGCTTAAGCAGAATGCGTTTGTACACGGGTTTTGCATTGGTAGCCATGTTTCTTTCCTGAGACTGTCAACGATTAAGATGGGGTTAATTCTGGCGACATGTTATGCCGCAAACCAGCGCAGGGATACAGTAACCTGTCTGATTTTGTATGACGGGTGACAAAAAGAAGCCGCCCTCAGGCGGCTCCTTTTCAATCATTAAGACTGCTTGGACATTGCAGCAACTTCTGCTGCGAAGTCAGTCTCAACTTTCTCGATGCCTTCGCCCACTTCGAAGCGGATGAAGCCAGTTACGTCAGCGTTGTGCTCTTTCAGCAGCTGAGCAACAGACTTGCTTGGATCCATAACGAAAGGCTGGCCAGTCAGAGAAACTTCGCCGGTGAATTTCTTCATGCGGCCTTCAACCATTTTCTCTGCGATTTCTTTAGGCTTACCAGACTGCATCGCGATGTCCAGCTGAACCTGGTACTCTTTCTCTACCACTTCAGCAGACACGTCTTCTGGCTTAACGAATTCTGGCTTGCTTGCAGCGATGTGCATTGCCAGCTGTTTAACCAGCTCTTCATCAGCGCCTTTAGCCGCAACCAGAACACCGATACGTGCGCCGTGCTGGTAAGAACCCAGAACGTCGCCTTCCAGGGAAGATACGCGACGGATGTTGATGTTCTCACCGATTTTAGCAACCAGCGCAACACGCTCTTCTTCGAACTGTGCTTTCAGAACTTCAACGTCAGTGATTTTGCCCGCTACAGCTGCGTCCAGTACTTTGTTCGCAAATGCCTGGAAACCGCCATCTTTAGCAACGAAGTCAGTCTGGCAGTTAACTTCCAGAATGATACCGTAGGTGCCGTCGATTTTAGTGATGATCACGCCGTCAGCAGCAACGTTGCCTGCTTTCTTAGCTGCTTTGATCGCACCGGATTTACGCATGTTTTCGATTGCCAGCTCAATGTCGCCGTTCGCTTCAGTCAGCGCTTTTTTGCAATCCATCATGCCTGCGCCAGTACGCTCGCGCAGCTCTTTTACCAGGGATGCGGTAATTTCAGCCATTCTTAAATCCTCGGGAGATGTGAACTGCCCGGCCATAAGCCAAACAGTATAAATTGAAAAAAGGGGCCGATAATTGGCCCCTATTCATACACGGTACTAATAAGGGGTAAAACCTTATTATTCAGCTTCTACGAAGCTTTCTTCCGCCTGAGAAGCCAGATCCTGGGAACGGCCTTCACGAACGGTAGCAGCAACAGCGCTCAGGTACAGGCTAACAGCACGGATTGCGTCGTCGTTACCCGGGATAACGAAGTCAACACCGTCCGGATCGGAGTTGGTATCAACGATAGCGAATACCGGGATACCCAGGTTGTTAGCTTCTTTGATTGCGATGTGCTCGTGGTCTGCATCGATTACGAACAGCGCGTCTGGCAGGCCGCCCATATCTTTGATACCGCCCAGGCTGTTTTCCAGCTTGTCCAGTTCACGAGTACGCATCAGCGCTTCTTTCTTAGTCAGCTTATCGAAAGTACCGTCCTGAGACTGGGTTTCCAGATCTTTCAGGCGTTTGATGGACTGACGAACAGTTTTCCAGTTGGTCAGCATGCCGCCCAACCAGCGATGGTTCACGAAGAACTGGTCGCAGCTGTTAGCAGCATCTTTCACAGCTTCGCTTGCAGCGCGCTTAGTACCAACGAACAGAATCTTACCTTTACGGGAAGAGATCTTGTTCAGCTCAGCCAGGGCTTCGTTGAACATTGGTACAGTTTTCTCAAGGTTGATGATGTGAACTTTGTTACGTGCGCCGAAGATGAAAGGCTTCATTTTCGGGTTCCAGTAACGGGTCTGGTGACCAAAGTGAACACCAGCCTTGAGCATGTCGCGCATGGAAACAGTTGCCATGTTTAAAACCTCTATAGTAAAAGTTGGGGTTATGCCTCCACGTATCCCATATTACCGACCCCAAAGGGCACCCCGGAATATGTGCCGATACGTGTGTGTTGTTACACAAAGTGAGATTTGTCGCTTCCGTCCAGCCTGTGTATCTGAAATGGATCGGAAGTCCGGCGCGCTTTATACCACAAAACACGGCCAGAAACCAATAATTGTTGACGGTGTGTGCTGTTAATGATTCTCAATTTGGCAGTGGGTGCGCCAGACTGTTACCATTGACGACACTTGAACTAGTATTGTCGAAAAATCGACACCGATGGACAGATTACATGGCTATCTCTATTAAGACTCCTGAAGAAATTGAAAAGATGCGCGTCGCCGGTCGTCTGGCCGCTGAAGTGCTGGAAATGATCGAGCCATTCGTGAAGCCGGGCGTCAGCACCGGCGAGCTGGATCGCATCTGTAATGACTACATCGTCAACGAGCAGCACGCGGTCTCCGCCTGCCTCGGCTACCACGGTTTTCCAAAATCCGTGTGCATCTCTATAAATGAAGTGGTTTGTCACGGTATTCCTGACGACGCAAAACTGCTGAAAGATGGCGACATCGTTAACATCGACGTGACCGTCATTAAAGACGAATACCACGGCGACACCTCTAAGATGTTCATCGTAGGCAAACCGACCATCCTCGGCGAGCGCCTGTGTAAAGTGACGCAAGAGAGCCTCTACCTGGCATTGAAGATGGTGAAACCAGGCATCCGTCTGCGTACTATCGGTGCGGCTATCCAGAAGTTCGTGGAAGCAGAAGGTTTCTCCGTGGTGCGCGAGTACTGCGGGCACGGCATTGGTCGCGTCTTCCACGAAGAGCCGCAGGTTCTGCACTACGATGCGGATGACGGCGGCGTGGTGCTGCAGAAAGGCATGACCTTCACCATTGAGCCAATGGTCAACTCTGGCGATTACCGCATCCGCACCATGAAAGACGGCTGGACGGTGAAAACCAAAGACAGAAGCTTGTCTGCACAGTACGAGCATACTATTGTGGTAACAGACAACGGCTGCGAAATTATGACGTTGCGCAAGGATGACACCATCCCGGCGATACTGACGAACATTGAGTGATAAAAGAGCCGGCGAATGCCGGCTTTTTTAATGGCGATAGCTTTTTCTTATGGGTGGCGCACGATGAGTAATCTTTTACCCGAACAGTATGCTAACACAGCCCTTCCCACCCTTCCCGACCAGCCCGACAACCCGGGCGTCTGGCCGCCGCATGAACTGAAGTGTGCCGATATCAAAGCACATATGGATGTCTTCCAGCGCTGGCTCAGTAGCGCGTTTGACGCAGGCATTTCCGCCGAGCAGCTCATCGAAGCACGCACCGAGTTTATCGACCAGCTGCTGCAACGCCTGTGGATCGATTACGGCTTCGGGCAGATTAGCGACGTAGCGCTGGTTGCCGTCGGGGGCTATGGTCGCGGTGAACTGCATCCGCTTTCCGATATCGACCTGCTGATCTTAAGCCGCAAAAAGCTGCCGGACGAACAGGCGCAAAAAATTGGCGAACTGCTGACCCTGCTCTGGGACGTGAAGCTGGAAGTGGGCCACAGCGTGCGCACCCTGGAAGAGTGTCTGCTGGAGGGGCTATCTGACCTGACCGTCGCCACCAACCTGATTGAAACCCGCCTGCTGATTGGCGACGTCGCGCTGTTCCTGGAGCTACAGAAACACATCTTCAGCGACGGCTTCTGGCCGTCAGAAAAGTTCTTCGCCGCGAAGGTCGAGGAGCAAAACCAGCGCCACCAGCGTTACCACGGCACCAGCTATAATCTTGAACCCGATATTAAAAGCAGCCCCGGCGGCCTGCGCGACATTCATACCCTGCAATGGGTCGCCCGTCGCCACTTTGGCGCGACGTCAATGGATGAGATGGTCGGCTTCGGCTTCCTCACCGAGGCCGAGCGTAACGAGCTAAACGAGTGCCTGCACCTGCTGTGGCGCATCCGGTTTGCCCTGCATCTGGAAGTCACCCGCTACGACAACCGCCTGCTGTTTGATCGCCAGCTCAGCGTGGCGCAGCGCCTGAATTACCAGGGCGAAGGCAACGAGCCGGTTGAGCACATGATGAAGGATTTCTTCCGCGTCACCCGCCGGGTGACCGAGCTGAACCAGATGCTGTTGCAGCTGTTCGACGAGGCCATTCTGGCCCTGACGGCGGACGAAAAACCGCGCCCGATTGATGACGAATTCCAGCTGCGCGGCACGCTTATCGATCTGCGCGACGAAACGCTGTTTATGCGCGAGCCGGAAGCGATTCTGCGGATGTTCTATACCATGGTGCGCAACAGCACCATCACCGGGATCTACTCCACCACCCTGCGTCATCTGCGCCATGCGCGCCGCCACCTGACTCAGCCTTTGTGCTATATCCCGGAAGCGCGCGCCCTGTTCCTGAGCATGCTGCGCCATCCAGGCGCCGTCAGCCGCGGCCTGCTGCCGATGCACCGCCACAGCGTGCTGTGGGCGTATATGCCCCAGTGGTCGCATATTGTTGGTCAGATGCAGTTCGATCTTTTCCACGCTTACACAGTGGATGAACACACGATCCGCGTGATGCTCAAGCTGGAAAGCTTTGCGAAAGAAGAGACGCGATCCCGCCACCCGCTGTGCGTTGAACTGTGGCCACGCCTCTCCCATCCTGAACTGATCCTGATCGCCGCCCTATTCCACGATATCGCCAAAGGTCGCGGCGGCGACCACTCGGTGCTGGGGGCGCAAGACGTGCTGAAATTTGCTGAGCTGCACGGGCTGAACTCACGCGAAACGCAGCTGGTGGCCTGGCTGGTCCGTCATCACCTGCTGATGTCGGTCACCGCACAGCGTCGTGACATTCAGGATCCTGAAGTCATTAAGCAATTCGCCGAAGAGGTGCAAACGGAAAACCGCCTGCGCTATCTGGTCTGCCTGACGGTGGCGGATATTTGCGCCACCAACGAAACCCTGTGGAACAGCTGGAAGCAGAGCCTGCTGCGCGAACTGTACTTCGCTACCGAAAAACAGCTGCGTCGTGGTATGCAAAACACCCCGGACATGCGCGAGCGCGTGCGCCACCATCAGCTGCAGGCGCTGGCGCTGCTGCGGATGGATAATATTGATGAAGAGGCGCTGCATCAGATCTGGGCGCGCTGCCGCGCCAACTACTTTGTGCGCCACAGCCCAAACCAGCTTGCCTGGCACGCGCGGCATCTGCTGAAGCACGATTTGTCGAAGCCGATGATCCTGCTCAGCCCGCAGGCCACGCGCGGGGGCACGGAGATCTTCATCTGGAGCCCGGACCGACCCTATCTGTTTGCCGCCGTCTGCGCCGAACTGGACAGGCGTAATCTGAGCGTTCACGACGCGCAGATTTTCACCACCCGCGACGGCATGGCAATGGACACCTTTATTGTGCTGGAGCCGGACGGCAGCCCGCTATCGTCGGACAGGCATGAAGGGATTCGTTTTGGTCTGGAGCAGGCCATTACCCAGCGCAGTTGGCAACCGCCGCAGCCGCGTCGCCAGCCTGCAAAATTGCGTCATTTTACCGTCGATACCGAGGTCAATTTCCTGCCAACCCACACCGACCGCAAATCGTTCCTTGAGCTGATTGCGCTCGATCAGCCAGGGCTACTTGCCCGCGTCGGCCAGGTTTTTGCCGATCTGGGAATTTCGCTTCATGGCGCCCGAATTACAACCATTGGTGAGCGAGTAGAAGATTTATTTATAATCGCCACAGCGGACCGACGTGCCCTTAATAATGACCTGCAGCTTGAAGTGCAACAACGGTTGACAGCAGCCCTCAATCCAAACGATAAAGGGTGACGTGTTTTTTAGTGAAATGGAAAGAGTAAACAATGCAGCAGTTACAGAACGTTATTGAGTCCGCTTTTGAGCGTCGCGCCGAGATCACTCCGGCAAATGTGGATACCGTGACCCGTGAAGCGGTAAACCAGGTTATTTCCCTGCTGGATTCCGGCGCATTACGCGTGGCAGAAAAAATCGACGGTCAGTGGGTCACTCATCAATGGCTGAAGAAAGCCGTGCTGCTCTCTTTCCGTATCAACGATAACAAGGTTATCGACGGAGCAGAAAGCCGCTACTTCGATAAAGTGCCAATGAAATTCGCTGACTACGACGAAGCGCGCTTCCAGAAAGAAGGCTTCCGCGTGGTACCACCTGCGGCAGTGCGTCAGGGCGCGTTCATCGCACGCAATACCGTGCTGATGCCATCTTACGTAAACATCGGTGCTTACGTTGACGAAGGCTCCATGGTGGATACCTGGGCGACAGTCGGCTCTTGCGCGCAAATCGGTAAAAACGTTCACCTGTCCGGCGGCGTCGGCATCGGTGGCGTACTGGAGCCACTGCAGGCTAACCCAACCATCATCGAAGACAACTGCTTCATCGGCGCACGTTCCGAAGTGGTTGAAGGCGTGATCGTGGAAGAAGGCTCCGTGATCTCCATGGGCGTTTACATCGGCCAGAGCACCCGTATTTATGACCGCGAGACCGGTGAAGTTCACTACGGTCGCGTTCCAGCGGGTTCTGTGGTGGTTTCCGGCAACCTGCCGTCTAAAGACGGTAAATACAGCCTGTACTGCGCGGTTATCGTGAAGAAAGTGGATGCGAAAACCCGCGGTAAAGTGGGCATCAACGAGTTGCTGCGCACCATCGATTAATCGGGTATAACAAAAAGCGGGGGCAACCCCGCTTTTTTTGTATCTGAGGGTGGCGAAAATAGATTTTTTCGTTAATTATTCAAAGGTTATGTTGAGATCAAGGGTACCGCTATGTACGATAATCTGAAAAGTCTGGGCATTACCAATCCTGATGAAATTGATCGTTACAGCCTCCGTCAGGAAGCCAATAACGATATTCTTAAAATCTATTTTCACAAGGACAAAGGTGAGTTTTTCGCCAAAAGCGTGAAGTTTAAATATCCACGCCAGCGCAAAACCGTGGTGGCTGACGGCATCGGTCAGGGTTACAAAGAAGTACAGGAAATCAGCCCTAACCTGCGCTATGTGATCGATGAACTCGATCAGATCTGCCAGCGCGACCGCACTGAAGTCGATCTCAAGCGTAAGATCCTTGACGATCTGCGTCATCTTGAAAGCGTTGTGACGAATAAGATCAGCGAGATTGAAGCAGATCTTGAGAAATTAACTCGCAACAAATAAGTTGGGTGCGGCCTGATGCCCTTTCCCCGGCCCTCTCCCACAGGGAGAGGGAGAAAACCATCATGTAGGCCGGGTAAGGCGAAGCCGCCACCCGGCAAACAACATCATCGCTGCTCATCCAGCTGCAGCGCCACATACAGCAGCAGCCTGTCGTCAAAATTCCCCAGATCCAGCCCCGTCAGCTCCGAAATCCGGTTTAACCGATACTCCAGGGTATTGCGGTGAATAAACAGCGCCTTCGAGGTCGCCAGCGGCTGCACGTTGTGACGGAACCAGGCCTGCAATGTGCGGCGCAGCAGGCCGTTGTTGTCCATGGCTTTCAGGCGCACTAATGGCCGAGCCAGCTCATTGGCCTGCCAGCCGCCGCGCAGGCTGTCGAGCAGCACCGGCAACATCAAATCCTGATAGAAATAACTGCGGCTTTCCGGCATACGCTGTTTACCCACCATCATGGTGGTGCGTGCGGTCCGCCATGAGCGGGCGATACTGCCCGGCCCGGTAAAGTAGTTGCCCAGCGCAACGCGAAAACGCAACTGGCCGTTCTCCTGCATACGTGCAATCAGCTGATCCACACGGCGGCGATGGTCTTCTGCATCCCAGCGGCCAAACTGATTGAGCGCGGGTTTAAGCACCACCATTTCAGTCAGAGACACAATCGCCACCAGGTTATTGCGTTCCGGCGTCGCCAGCGCGTTTTGCAGCTGCTGCAGCTCTGCCATGGCGCTGTCCACGCCAAGCTGGCCGCTATCGACCTCAATCACCGCCACCACGCGCGGCTGGTTTAGATCGATCCCCAACCGCTGCGCCCATTCGCTGAGTGCAGGCGTATGCTCATCCGCCTGTATAAGGTTCATGACCAGCTCTTCGCGCAGGCGGCTGTCCTGGGCAAGAAGGTGCATCAGGCGCGACTGCTCCAGCATCATCTCCGCCGTCATACAGACCAGCTCGCCGTATTTACGCAGCGACTCCGGCTCGCCGGTCAGACCGATTACTCCCACAATCTCACCTTCAAGGCGCAGCGGCAAATTGATGCCCTGACGTACGCCATGCAGATGTTTTGCTACCGCATCGTCGATATCTACCACGCGGCCCTGGGAGAGCACCAGCAATGCACCTTCGTGCAATTCCCCAATACGCTCGCGATCGCCGCTGCCGATAATGCGCCCGCGAGCATCCATCACGTTGATATTGGTATCAATGATGCGCATGGTGCGCGCCACGATATCCTGCGCCATTTTGGTATCAAGATGCCAGCCAGCCATGTAACCCTCCTGTGAGCAGAGCTCAAGCATAGGGAAGTTCAGCGACGGCTGCATTGTGCGAATGCACAAAGAGAGAGGGAGAAGTATGGAGTTGTGGTAACAGTCACAGAAACGAGAAAGCCCCTGCGAACAGGGGCTTGAGAGGATTACTGCATCAGCAGATAAAGTGAGGTATCACCACGCTGGATATTCAGCGCCAGCACGGAAGGCTTGCTGTCGAGAATTTTGCGCAGTTCAGCGATGTTTTTCACCGGCTGCTGGTTAGCGCCCATGATCACATCACCTTTTTTCAGGCCGATACGGGCTGCCGGTGAATTCGCTTTCACGTTATTCACTACCACGCCTTTGTCTGCGCCTTTATTGCTCATCTCAGCACCTTCAATCCCGCTGAAGATGGTGCTGGAATCCACCTGATTCTGGCTGCTCTGCTGCAGCTCCAGGCTCACGTTAACCGGCTTACCGTCGCGCAGCAGGCCGAGGGTGACTTTGCTGCCAATCGGCATCGAGCCTACTTCGGCACGCAGGGCGGCAAAGCTGCTGATCGGCTTACCGTTCAGGGAGGTGATCACATCCCCCGCTTTAATGCCCGCCTTCGCCGCAGAGGAATTCGGCATCACCTGGCTGACGAATGCCCCGCGCTGGGCGTCAACCTTCATCGCTTTCGCCAGCTCGGAGTTCAGCTCAGTCCCGAGGATACCCAGCTCACCGCGTTTCACCTGGCCATACTGCACCATCTGCGCGGTCAGGTTTTTCACCATGTTGCTCGGGATAGCAAAGCCGATACCGATGTTGCCACCGTCCGGTGCCAGAATGGCGGTGTTGATACCGATCAGTTCACCGTTAAGGTTAACCAGCGCACCGCCGGAGTTACCGCGGTTGATCGCCGCATCCGTCTGGATAAAGTTTTCGTAGTTTTCCGCGTTCAGGCCGCTACGACCCAGCGCAGAGACGATCCCCGAAGTCACGGTTTCGCCCAGACCAAACGGGTTACCGATTGCCACGGTGTAGTCACCCACGCGCAGCGCGTCGGAATCGGCAAGCTTAATCGCCGTCAGGTTTTTCGGATCCTGAATCTGGATCAGCGCGATATCGGAGCGCGGATCTTTACCCACGACTTTGGCATCGAATTTACGACCGTCGCTCAGCTGAACTTTAATGGTGCTGGCGTTATCCACAACGTGGTTGTTGGTTACCACGTAGCCTTTTGCGGCGTCAATGATGACACCCGAGCCAAGCGCCATGAATTTCTGCTGCTGGCCGCCGCCCTGGCTGTCATCTCCTGCTCCACCGCCCTGACAGAACGGTGAACTCTGGAATGGCGAACCGTCCTGGCAGAACGGCGAGTTGTCGCCGAAGAACTGCTGGAAGTTACGCGGCATACGCGGCGTATTGACGGTCGTACTGCCCTCAACGTTAATACTCACCACCGATGGCATCACTTTTTCGAGCATCGGTGCCAGGCTTGGCATCTGCTGCGCGGTTGCTGCCGACGACGCGGTCTCGGCTGCAGTAGCAGTCAGAGGAGACAGCGCTAAACCTAAACTCAGAGCCAGTGCACTCATTGCTAATGTGGTTTTTTTCATGTTTCTCAATCTCGATTTACCAGATAACGCAAAATTGCTGTGTAACTCAGATTCGTTTTATACCGCTTAGTTCCGGGATTAAGTTTATGGAAAAAGTAAAAATTTATTGGTCGTCTTTACAAAACTCAGCGCTTATTCCACGGCCATGAGCTTGCGGTATTCATCCCAGGCATACAAATCTGTCATGCCGCTGATATAGTCCTGGATAAGGCGACAGCGATAATAATATTCCATTACCGGCCATTCAGGAGAGTGGCGCGCCAGCTTACCAATCGCTTCGACATACGCCAGACGATGACGGGTAGAAAGTTTCTGATAAAGCCGGGATTCGATAGGTATTCGCCGCACGCGCTCGTGTTCCACCAGCTCGCTGAATTCATCGACCGATAAGTGAAGCAACGGGGAATAAATTTCCAGTAACCCACTGATCACCCGGTATCCCTGCAGCTCTAATTGCTCCACGTCCGGATGGCTGAACACATGGCGCATCGCCACATGTTTATAAAGCTCAAGGAGTTGACTGAAACTGCTGTCATCTTCCAGCAGCGCGTGATTGAATTCCCCGCTGAAAATCAGCGGCAAATTATCAATAAAGCGCGACGCCGCGTAAGGCACCAGCTTATTTAATGTATTGACCCGCAAATACATAAAGAACTGATCTTCGGTACTGCGGCTGAGGGAATTAGAGCGCGATTTTTCCCAGGCATTTTCGACGACCTGAGAAAACAGCGACCCTTTTTCATGTTTACCCCAGGCATCATAAAGATGCTGATAAAGCTCCTCGACGCTGAATATTCTTTTCTCAACGGCGTCTTCCAGGTCGGCCACGCAATAGGAAATGTCATCGGCGGCTTCCATAATCCACGTTAATGGGAAACGTCCCTTTGCCGTTAATGAAAGTTCTTTACGCAGCCGCTCAATATAAGCCTCTTCGGAGAGATAGTAGCCCGGCTTTTTCATCAGGTAGCTGTGCGTGTCAGGCGTTTCTCCCATCCACCAGGCCGGGCGCGTGTATTTGAGTATGCAGCCCACCTGCGCCCACGTCAGATTCATGCGCATCAGGGAGTGCACCAGGCGGATCCCCTGCGCGTTACCTTCAAAATGGCAGAGATCCTGACGGACTTTGCGACGCAGATCGTTAAGGCCCTCTTCACCCTCACGCAGGCGTAAATCCCTCACCACGCAGCGATCGTCGCTCAGCGGCTGGCTTTTCGCGTCCAAAGGGAAAAGCCGCTGCTTAAACCAGTCGTTGATTGCCGCCTCGCCGAAATGGCCGAAGGGCGGGTTGCCGATGTCATGCATCAGGCAGGCCATCTCAACGATGCTTTCAAACGGCCCGGTCAGTTCATCCAGACCATAAGTTTCCAGCAGCCGCTGCTCTTTCAGGCGGCTCAAAATCTCTTTGGCAATGTAGCGCCCAACCTGCTGAACTTCCATGGAGTGGGTTAAGCGCGTGCGCACCGCGGCGTTACGCTCCAGCGGGAACACCTGGGTCTTTTGCTGCAAGCGCCGGATAGCGGGCGAGTTAATGATCCTCCCGCGATCGCTCTCGAAGATACGCAGGATCTCATGTTCGCTCTTTTCGCCCTGCGGCGAACGGAAACGTCGGTGCCAGTTAATTTTGGTGCGAAAATCGATTGGTGACATGTGCTCCCCCGCGTGAGAATGCGTTTCCCCTTAACCGCATGATAGACTATGCATCTTAACAAGGCACATCGCGAGTAAATCTATGAAAATCGGCATTATTGGTGCAATGGAAGAAGAAGTTACGCTGCTGCGTGACAAAATTGAGAACCGTCAGACTCTCTCTCTTGGTGGTTGTGAGATCTACACCGGCCAGCTGAACGGTGTTGACGTGGCTCTGCTGAAATCTGGCATCGGTAAAGTTGCGGCTGCGCTGGGTGCGACCCTGCTGCTCGAACGCTGCAAGCCGGACGTGATCGTTAACACTGGCTCTGCGGGCGGTCTGGCACCGACGCTGAAAGTGGGTGATATCGTTGTTTCCGACGAAGCACGTTACCACGATGCCGACGTGACCGCCTTCGGCTACGAATATGGTCAGCTTCCAGGTTGCCCGGCCGGGTTTAAAGCCGACGACAACCTGATTGCCGCGGCAGAAAGCTGCATCGCAGAACTCAACCTCAACGCGGTACGCGGCCTGATTGTCAGCGGTGATGCGTTCATTAACGGCTCCGTGGGCCTGGCGAAAATCCGCCATAACTTCCCGCAGGCGGTTGCCGTTGAGATGGAAGCAACCGCGATTGCTCATGTTTGCCATAACTTTAGCGTACCGTTTGTGGTGGTTCGCGCGATCTCTGACGTGGCAGACCAGCAGTCCCACATTAGCTTTGACGAGTTCCTTGTTGTGGCGGCAAAACAGTCCACCGTGATGGTGGAGCGTCTGGTGCAGAAACTGGCTCGTGGCTAAACATACCGTCAGGGCGCTGGCCGCCCTGCTTCTTCTCGCACCGGCATGGCTTTTCGCCATGCCGCGTGTGATTACTCTCTCCCCCGCGAATACCGAACTGGCCTTTGCTGCCGGGATCACCCCTGTGGGCGTGAGTAGCTTTTCGAATAATCCCCCCCAGGCCGCCAGCATTGAGCAGGTCGCGACCTGGCAAGGAATGAATCTCGAGCGCATTGTGGCGCTTAAGCCTGACCTCGTGCTGGCCTGGCGTGGCGGCAATGCCGAGCGGCAGGTCAACCAACTGACCTCACTGGGTATTAAGGTCATGTGGGTGGACGCAGTCAGTATTGAGCAAATCGCCCAGACGCTGCGCGATCTGGCCCCTTTTAGCCCCACGCCCAAAAAAGCCGAGGACGCTGCGAAACAGATGCTCAGCGACTATGCGGCGCTGAAATCCCGGTACAACACCCCCGCCAAAAAACGCATCTTTCTGCAATTTGGTAGCCAGCCGTTGTTCACCACCGGAAAAGGTTCGATTCAGAATCAGGTGCTGGAAATCTGCGGCGGCGAAAATATCTTTGCAGCCAGCCGGGTACCGTGGCCTCAGGTCAGCCGTGAACAGGTGCTTGCTCGCCAGCCGCAGGCTATCGTCGTGGTCGGAAATGCGAGCGATATTCCTAAAGTTGAACAATTCTGGCAAAGCCAGCTTAAAATTCCAGTGATCCCGCTCAACGGTGACTGGTTTGAACGCGCCAGCCCGCGTATTATCCTCGCCGCAAAACAACTCTGTGCCGCGCTGGCAGAGAGTCACTAACATAGATAAATACTTTTCGAGGATTTAACGATGCTCGTGTATTGGCTGGATATTCTTGGCACAGCCGTTTTTGCTATCTCCGGTGTTTTACTCGCCGGAAAACTGCGCATGGATCCGTTTGGCGTGCTGGTGCTGGGCGTTGTGACCGCCGTGGGCGGCGGAACAATCCGCGATATGGCGCTGGCGAATGGCCCGGTATTTTGGGTAAAAGATCCCACCGACCTGGTGGTGGCGATGGTCACCTGCATGTTGACCATTGTACTGGTTCGTCAACCCCGAAGATTACCCAAATGGATATTACCGGTGCTGGATGCCGTCGGCCTCGCCGTGTTTGTCGGTATTGGCGTTAATAAGGCGTTTAATGCGGGTACCGGTCCGATGGTGGCGATCTGCATGGGTGTATTAACCGGCGTGGGCGGCGGGATCATTCGCGACATTCTGGCGCGTGAAGTGCCGATGATCCTGCGTACTGAAATTTACGCGACGGCCTGTATTGTAGGGGGAATTGTTCACGCCACCGCGTATTACACCTTTGCGGTCCCGCTGGAAAATGCCGCGATGCTGGGCATGGTCGTGACGCTGGTGATACGTTTAGCGGCGATACGCTGGCACCTGAAACTGCCGACGTTTGCGCTGGATGACAGGTAAACGCAAAACGGTAACCGCAAGGTTACCGTTTTTCGTCTTTTCTCCCTCTCACTGTGGGAGAGGGCCGGGGTGAGAGCATCAGCTCGCACCCTCTTAAATACTGAACGACGAACCACACCCACAGGTGCTTGTCGCGTTCGGGTTGGTCACCACAAAGCGCGAACCTTCCAGACCTTCGGTGTAATCAACCGAACCACCGACCAGGTATTGCAGGCTCATCGGGTCAACCACCAGCGCGACGCCCTGCTTCTCGATGGTCATATCGCCCTCGTTCACCTGGTCGTCAAAGGTAAAACCATACTGGAAGCCGCTGCAGCCACCACCGGTAATATAAACACGGAGTTTCAGTTCCGGATTGTCTTCATCGGCAATCAGGACTTTCACTTTTTTGGCTGCTGCTTCGGTAAATTCGAGCGGTACAGCTACTACGTCATCACTCATCTTATGCTCCCATGAATACTGCATACTGCTATTGGGTAAAAATCACCCAATTCTTTTTTTCATTATCTAATACCCTGGTAATTCATTCAAGTATTCTGCGTTGAGGCCCGTTCAGCCTCCTGTTTCGCCAGGGTCCGTGCAAGAATGGTGGAGTATAGCGGTTTTCCACCCAGGAATTGGGCTAATAGTGTCGCGCCGAGACAGGTAATGATCATTGGCAAAATGAGCTGGTAATTGTCCGTCATCTCAAGCACCAGCACGATCCCGGTCAAGGGTGCACGCAGGGACGCGGCGAGCAGTGCCCCCATTCCGGCGACGGCAAACGTCCCGGCTTCAAGATGATAGGCCGGGAAACCCACAGCCGCCGCCATGCCAAAAGCGGTTCCCAGCAGCGTGCCCAGCGCCAGCATCGGGGCAAAAATGCCGCCAGGCGCGCCGGAGGAGAAGCAGAGCACGGTAGTGATCACCCGCGAGATGAACATGAACAGCAAAAGACCAATGCTGAAATTTCCCGCCGCCGCAATGGGGATAAGCCCAAAACCGCCACCTGCCGCGTTGGGTTCGATAAAGCCCAGAACCCCACACATGCCGCCGAGCAGCCCTCCCACCAGCACCCATTTGGTCGTGTTACCACCGTGGATCCGCTGAAACATGTCCTGAGCACGTAAAATAAGGCTGTTAAACAGCGGACCAACAATGCCAAAAATCATGCCGAGGATCAGATACAGCCACAACGTATTGACCGGCGCATTGGTGAGCTTCCCGACCTCGATGACCGCCCCTTCGCCATTGAAAAGGCGAAAGACGATACTCGACATGATCACCCCGGTAAACACCGCTTTTATCGAGATCAGGTTATAGCGAAACTGAGCGCGCATCTCTTCGATAATAAACAGGATCCCTGCCAGCGGGGCATTAAACGCGGCGGAAAGCCCTGCGGCGGCACCGGTTGCCAGCAGCGTATGGCGGGCTTCAGCACTGCGCATCCTGAACAGATCGCTGACCATACGGCCAACATTACCGCCCAGTTGTACGGTCGGCCCTTCGCGCCCGAGCACCATGCCCGCACCCAGCGTGCCTAACCCACCGATAAACTTCACGGGAAGCACGCGCCACCAACGGACCGGACGCAGCTCTTCGAGTGCCCCTTCTATTTCCGGGATCCCTGAACCGCCCGCTTCCGGGGCAAATTTCCGCACCAGAAAATAGCCCACCATGGCGAGCAGTGCAGATAAACCAAACGCCAGGATCCAGACCAGCCATTCGCGATCGGCATAACCCGCAACGGTGCCAATACGCCAGTTAAGCACGCCATTGACGGCCTTTTCGAACGCGACGCCCACCAGCCCCGCCAGCGTTCCCACCACGGCAGCGCCCAGCAGAATCGCCAGCGGCGTCTTGTCGCGGTTGAGCAGTCGTCGGATGCTGATACGGTGTCGCGCGCGCGCAAACTGTTGTTCTTCAAATGAGGGTGAGTCTGATTTCATTGCCTGTTCTTTTCGTCATACAAATCGCCGTCAGGATTTTACCAGAGACCGCCCCACCGTCTCCTGAAAATTACTTAACAAATCTTAAAGCATTGCCAGGGTAAAAATTTCATAACCATCCCCGAATCACTTAGAATAGTGTGCTTAATCATTTTATACGAACCAGGAACGACGCCATGAGCAAGTCTGAAAACCTCTACAGTGCAGCCCGCGAGCTTATTCCGGGTGGCGTGAACTCACCTGTGCGCGCCTTTACCGGCGTGGGCGGCACGCCGCTGTTTATCGAACGTGCTGACGGCGCGTATCTGTATGATGTCGATGGCAAAGCCTATATCGATTATGTCGGCTCCTGGGGCCCGATGGTGCTGGGGCACAACCACCCAACCATTCGTAACGCTGTGATTGAAGCGGCCCAGCGCGGCCTGAGCTTTGGTGCGCCAACCGAAATGGAAGTCAAAATGGCGGAACTGGTGACCGAACTGGTGCCCACCATGGACATGGTACGTATGGTGAACTCCGGCACCGAAGCCACCATGAGCGCCATTCGTCTGGCGCGAGGTTTTACCGGTCGCGATAAAATCATCAAATTCGAAGGTTGCTACCACGGCCACGCCGACTGTCTGCTGGTGAAAGCGGGCTCTGGCGCGCTGACGCTCGGCCAGCCAAACTCGCCGGGCGTACCGGCCGATTTCGCTAAGCATACCCTGACCTGTACCTACAACGATCTGGACACCGTTCGCGCGGCGTTCGAGCAGTATCCGCAGGAGATCGCCTGCATCATCGTTGAGCCGGTTGCGGGCAACATGAACTGCATCCCACCGCAGCCAGACTTCCTGCCGGGCCTGCGCGCCCTGTGCGACGAGTTCGGCGCGCTGCTGATCATCGATGAAGTGATGACCGGCTTTCGCGTGGCGCTGGCGGGTGCCCAGTCTTACTACGGCGTTGAGCCAGACCTCACCTGCCTCGGCAAAATCATCGGCGGCGGCATGCCGGTCGGGGCATTCGGTGGTCGTAAAGACGTCATGGAAGCGCTGGCACCAACCGGTCCGGTTTACCAGGCGGGAACGCTCTCGGGCAACCCCATCGCGATGGCAGCGGGTTTCGCCTGCCTGACCGAAGTGGCTCAGCCGGGTATTCACGAAACCCTGACCGACCGTACCACGCAGCTGGCAAACGGTCTGCTGGAAGCGGCAGAAGAGGCCGGTATTCCTCTGGTGGTCAACCACGTGGGCGGGATGTTCGGGATTTTCTTCACCGAGGCGAAAACTGTGACCTGCTATCAGGACGTGGTGAAGTGCGACGTTGAACGCTTCAAGCGCTTCTTCCACCTGATGCTGGATGAGGGCGTGTACCTGGCACCATCAGCGTTCGAAGCAGGCTTTATGTCCGTGGCGCACAGTGAAGAAGATATCAACAACACCATCGACGCAGCGCGTAAGGTGTTTGCGAAGCTTTAAGGGCATTGCCGGGTGGCGCTAACGCTTACCCGGCCTACGATGTTCTCCCTCTCCCCGTGGGAGAGGGCATCAGGCCGCACCTGACTACCGGCTCTGCTTTCTCAACAGATAAATAAAGTACGGCGCACCGATAAAGGTCGACAGCAGCCCCGCAGGGATCTGATACGGGAACAGCACCATTCTTCCGCACCAGTCCGCGAACACCAGCATCACCCCGCCCGTCAGGGCCGACATCACGATATGCGGCATCGTCCGGCGGAAGCCCATCATTCTGGCAATATGTGGCGCCATTAACCCCACAAAACTCAGCGGTCCAATCGTCATGGTTGCCGTCGCCGTCAGGCACGCAGCCAGCAGCAGCAGCGCCACGCGCGCTGGCGTCAGCGCCATCCCCACCGCACGCGCGGTTTCACCGCCAAGCGGCAGGATGGTCATCCAGCGACGGCACAGCGGAACTACCGCCAGCAGCGCGATCATGACGATCCCAGACCAGACAACCTGACTGCCGGTGGCATTGTAGGTTGAGCCAGAAATCCATGTCAGGATCTTCGCCATACGCGGATCGCCGCTGGCCTGCAGCATCATCAGCAGCATCGTGAAGGCGGTGCTCAGCGCCATCCCGGCCAGCAGCATACGGTGAGGTGAAAATCCGCCGCGACCGGCAGCAATCAGGATAATCATCAGCGTGACCGCCGCACCGATACTGCCGGCAGGCAGTAGCCAGCCAAACGCATTGCCCGGCACGAAGAACAGCATCAGCACCACGCCAAACGCCGCGCCAGAACTGATACCCAGGACTTCCGGGCTTGCCATCGGGTTGCCGGTGAGACGTTGAATAATGCACCCCGCTACCGCCAGCATCACGCCTGCGATCAGCGCAGCGAAGATACGTGGCCAGCGCCACTGCAGCAGTTCGTTGAGTAAATCACCCGTTGCCCAATGCCAACCCGAGGCATCGCGTCCGAAGGAGAGCGCCGCGAACGAGGCAATGATCAGCACCGCCAGTCCCGCCAGGCTAAACCACAGGACCGACTGCCGTTCAGCATGGACCTTATCACCCGCATCCATGGCGGGCGCGCTCATGCTGCGCAGGCGCGGCAGCAGCCACAGCAGCAGCGGCGCACCGACGAGTGCGGTCACCGACCCGGTAGACACTTCCATCCAGACTCGCGCCAGCCAGAGAATCATTTGATCGGAAAGCCAGAGGATCAGCGCCCCAATCAGTGGCGCCAGCATCAGACGCGTCAGCAAACGACGCGCCCCGAGCATTTTCGCCAGTAGCGGCGCAAACAGGCCGATAAACCCGATGATGCCGACCGCGTTTACCAGCAAAGCACTTAGCACAATCGCCAGCGTCAGCGCGCCCAGACGCGCCAGTGACAGGGCAAGACCCAGGTTGCGCGCCACGCCGTCGTCCAGCCCCATTAGGGTCAGCGGACGTAGCAGCAGCAGCGTCAGCACCACGCCGCCAATCAACTGTGGCCACAGGCGCTGCACGATGCTCCAGTCGGTCTGGGTGAGCGTCCCGGTACTCCACATGAACATGCTTTGCAACTGGTCGTGATGGAACAGCACCAGCAGTTGGTTGATCGCCCCGCAGTAGAGGCTGACCACCAGACCCGCGAGGATCAGCGTGACCGGTGAAAGACGTTTACCCCACGCCACGCCAAAGACCAGCGCGCCCACCACGCATGCCCCCGCGAGTGCTGCAAACTGCGAGGTTAATGCTCCCGGTAGCGCCCACAGCGTGGTAATGGTGATCCCAAGCTGTGCGCCGGTTGCGACCCCCAGCGTGGTCGGTTCGGCCAGCGGGTTACGTAAAACCTGCTGGAACAGCACGCCCACCAGCCCTAAACCAGCGCCGACTAAAAGGGAGATCGCCAGACGCGGCAGCAGGCTGTAGTGGAACAGCATTTGCTGAATATTGTCGATATCCGGCGCGGTAAAGGCAGCGTTCCACTGTTCACGCGGTAACGCGGTCGAGAGGTTGAACCAGGTCAACGCCATCGCGACGAGGAAAAGCAGCGCCAGTAGAAGCGCCGGGAAACGGGCAATACGCGTACTCATGCCTTGCCTCCCATCGCGTTGTCCAGCACGCGGGCAAAATGCATCGCCGACAGCGTCGCGCCGTAGAACCACACCGCTGGCGCGCGCAGGAAACGTTTCTCGCGTACGAACGGCATCGCCTGCCAGAGCGGGGTCGCCATCAGGGTTTGCATTTCGCGCTCGTTGCCGTGATCGAAGCACAGCACGTCCACATCGCGAAATGCAGCAAGGCGATCAATGCCAACGGCGGTGCTCCCCCAGAAGGTCATCTCCCCTTCCCAGGCGTTGCGAATACCGAAGCTGTCGAGCACTTCCTGGAACAGGCAGTTATTACCGAAGACCAGCATATGCCGGGCATCCAGCAGCGTCACCATCAGTAGAGGACGGTCGCCCCGGTGAGCAAAGCGCGGCTTCAGAGAGTCAATCAGGGCATCAAATTCGTCGAGGTGTTTTTTGGCCTCCGCCTCGCGATTGAGGAAATGCGCCATCTCGTTAATGGAATTTTTTGCCATAGTCAGCGGTTTTTTACCGTCGCTGAAAGAGAACCCGCGTCCTGGCGCAATGCGCGCCATGGTCTCTTCTGACGGACCGTAGCCCGCTGACCAGAACAGAAACGACGGTTTCATCTGGGTAAGCAGTTCGAGGTTTGGCTCCGTTCGCAGGCCGATGTCGATGACGGAATCCGGCAGCTTCGGCTCGTTCACCCAGAGGTTATAGTTAGGAATATCCGCCACGCCATACGGCGTGACGCCGAGCGCCATCATCAGCTCGACCGGCAGCCATTCCAGCGCCACAATCCGATGTGGATCTATCGCGGTGGCCCGGGCGGTATTCATTTTTAACAGCAGCGGTGACAGCGCCATCGCCATCAGCAGGCGACGACGGCTCATTGAGATTGAATCCAGCATCAGTAGACGAAGCTCACCGGTGCAGCCCCGGCTGGGTGAGGCAAAATCCCCATCGGAATACCGTAAATGGTTTCCAGCGTTTCGCTACACATCAGCTCAGACGGCGTTCCCTGAGCGATCATCTCTCCGCCGCGTAAGGCCACAAGGTAATCGCAGTAGCGCGCTGCCATGTTGATATCATGCAGTACCGCAATCACCGTCAGCCCACGCTGCTGGCTTAAACGATGCACCAGCGCCAGAACGTCGACCTGGTGGGCAATATCCAGTGCAGAGGTCGGTTCGTCGAGCAGCAGGCAACGGCTGTCCTGCGCCACCAGCATCGCAATCCATGCGCGCTGACGCTCACCGCCGGACAGGCTATCCACCAGACGGTGCGCCAGCGGCTTTAATCCAACCAGCGCATTCGCCTCTTCCACTTTCTCTCTGTCGGCTACGCCGAAGCGACCAAGCGCCCCGTGCCACGGATAACGACCAATCGCCACCAGCTCACGCACCGTCATCCCTTCTGCCTGCGGCAGCTGCTGCGGCAGATACGCCACCTTGCGGGCAAAAGCCTTGCTGTTCCAGCTCTCCAGCGGCTGACCGTCCAGCAGAATATCGCCTTCCGAAGGCGACTGGTGGCGTCCAAGCATCTTAAGCAACGTGGACTTACCCGAGCCATTGTGACCAATCAGGCCAGTGACTTTACCAGCAGGAAAGGTCAGTGAGAGCGGATGCAGCAGGGTGCGCCCGGGTACGCGAAAAGAGAGATTACTGAGCGAAAAGGTGGTGTCGGATTGCGTTTGATTATCCTGCATATCAGCCAACTTAAATAAAAAGGGCACGGCGAACCGTGCCCAAAGAGAGATTAGAAGCGGAAGGTCGCGGTGGCAACAACCTGACGTCCAGCTCCCCAGTAGCATGCATATTCGCTGTAGCAGCTGGAAACATACTCGCGGTCAAAGATGTTGTTCACGTTGACGCCGACTGAAGAGCCCGGCATTCCGAAGCGCGCCAGATCGTATTTCACCGTCGCATCCGCCAGCGCGTAACCCGCAACGTTAAACGACTCGTAGGCTTTCGGTGAGGCGGCGGAGTAGTAGGACACTGTATTGCCGATATAACGGGTGCCCGCACCGACAGTCAGACCGCTCAGCGCCGTTTCGTGGAAGGTATAATCCGCCCACAGAGAGGCCATATTGCGTGGTACTTCCGCCGGGCGACGTCCTTCATACCAGGTATCGTGCGTATATTCCGCATCGGTGTAGCTGTAGGATGCCGTCACGTTCACGTTGGCAGACACGGCCGCTTTCGCTTCCAGTTCGAAACCACGGGAACGGATTTCTCCTCCCTGCACGCTAAAGCCGCTGGTCGGGTTCGCAGGATCGGCGGTCAGGTTGTTATTCTTGGTCAGCTGGTACACCGCTGCAGTGACAACAACAGGCAGGTCTTTCGGGACATACTTCACGCCCGCTTCGTACTGCTTGCCGCGAGCCGGATCGAACGGCTTACCGTCCTGGGTCGTTCCCGAAATCGGTTCGAAAGATTCGCTATAGCTAAAGTACGGCGTGATACCGTTGTCGAACAGGTAGTTGATTCCCCCGCGCCAGGTGAATGCCTGGTCGTTAATTTCCGCGGTGGTTCCGCTAGCGCGATTCAGGGCTGACGTTTTTGCAAAGTCATAGCGGCCACCCATCGTGAGCACCCACTTATCCCATTCTGCCTGATCCTGAGCATACAGGCCCGTTTGCTCCTGACGGTTAAGCATCTGATACAGGTAGTAAACATCGACATTCGGATTACCATAATCAGGCTTCGTCATGCTGATAGGATCAGCGGTGCCATAGTCAGCGTTAATGTCATTACGCATGCGGAGATAATCGACACCTGTTAACAGGGTATGATCAACTGCGCCGGTCGCAAATTTGGACTGAAGCTGGGTATCAACCGTGAAAGAATTCAGATTTTCATCAGAACGGACATAGGCGCGGCTGATTTGTGCCGGGGCGATATAGCCATTGCCGTAGACAGAGCGGTAAAGGGTATTGATTTTGCTGTAGCGCAGATTTTGACGCACGGTGAACGTGTCGTCGAATTGATGCGAGAAGCTATACCCCACCATCTTCTGACGACGGGAGATCTTGTTATCTTCCTCGCCTTCATTGAAATCAGTCGGCAGTTTATGCGCGTTGCCGTTGGCGTCGTAGTAAGGCACAACGGTGCCTTCCCGCGGCAGCCAGCCGTAATAGCCCGCATCCGGATCGCTCTGGAAGTTGCTCAGGAAAGTAAAATCGGTTTTATCATCAGGACGCCAGCTGAAGGAAGGCGCAATCGCGTAGCGTGTAGACTTCACCATTTCCTGCTGCGCATTTTCACTGCGCCCCAGACCGGTCAGACGGTATGCCCACACGCCGTCATCGTCAATCGCATCGCTGAAATCAAACCCGGTTTGCCACAGGTTATCGGTGCCCATTTTGAACTGAATTTCTTTCAGCGGCTCGGTGGTCGGGCGCTTGCTGACCATGCTGACGACGCCGCCCGGGTGGCTTTTGCCGTACAGGACGGAAGTAGGACCACGCAGCAGCTCAACGCGTTCAAGGAAATACGGATCCATGGACGCTTCAGAATAGTTATCCCCCTGCAGCTTCATACCGTCCAGATACTGGTTGGTGTTCACGGTACTGGAGGTCGTAAAACCACGAATAGAAACCACGTCATAGGTGGTAGACGCACCGCGTGTCGCAAAAACACTTGGCGTATAGGCCAGGGCTTGTTTAACCGTGCCCGGCTGCTTCATGTTCATCTCTTCACGCGTCACCACGGAAATAGACTGCGGGGTCTTCTCAATCGGCGTATCGGTTTTGGTTGCCGTTGCGGTGCGTTTTGCCGCAATCGTCGGCGCGGGGCCCCACGGGCTCTCCTGCGCAGCCGGTGCGGAAGTGACGGTGATGGTTTCTTCTTTTTTCGGTGTTTCGGCCGCATGTGCGTAAGTAGACATGCCGGCAACCGCTGTGGCTACGACGACTGCGATTTTACGCAGCGACGTGTTAATTGGCTGAGCAGTATTGGAAAGCGCCATGTTTATCTCTGATGAAAAAGGTGAATGATAACGTAAACGAGAATTATTATTATGACCGCAGAATAATATGCGAAACGCTGGCTGCATAGCAAGCAGTACGCGCCCCTACGCATATTAAGGGTTTAAGAAATCAGCAAGAGAAAACGTAGCGTTAAACAGAATGAAAGCGCGGGTTAAGAAAATGGAATATGCAGGTAAAAAGATCCCCCCTTGCGGGGGGATCTTACGTGGTTAGTTTCCGCCGAACATATCTTTAATCCAGCCTGCGACACCGTCGCTGTCCTTCTTCTCATTCTGCTGCTGCGGCTGTTGCTGCTGCGGCTGCTGCGGTTGAGAAGATTGATCAAACGGGTTGCCCGTCGGCTGTTCTGGCTGGCTCTGCTGGCACAGCGAGTCTGGATTGGTTGTCCAGACCGGCAGCGTACGCATTCCACCACCGCAGATAAAGTTACCGGATCCATCAACGCCCATATCAACGATATCTTCCGGTGCAACAAGGTTCAGCGGCACCGGAGACTGATTTGCCAGATAACGCTGGTAAATCGACATCGCCCCGCTCGCACCGTACAGTTTGGTCGGCTGGTTGTTATCGCGGCCTACCCAGGTGATCACCACTTCACGGCCATCAATACCGGCAAACCAGGTATCGACGTTGTTGTTGGTGGTACCTGTTTTACCCGCCAGATGCAGACCCGGGTATTTCGCCCCCAGCTGACGTCCGGTACCGCGCTGCACAACCTGCTGCATGGTCCACAGCGTCATATACGCCGCCTGCGCCGGAACAGCACGCTCCGCCTGCGGGAAGCTCTGATACAGCACGGAACCGTCTTCGGCAATCACCGAGCGCAGCGCAGAAAGCTGTGCACGATTACCGCCGCTGGCGATGGTCTGGAACGCCTGCGCCACTTCGATTGGCGTCAGGTTAAGCGCCCCGAGGATCATCGCTGGCACCGGATGCAACTGATCTTTCGGCACGCCCAGCTTCTGCCAGGTATCGGTGATAGCAGGCAGGCCCAACGCCATACCGAGGTTAACGGTTGGTACGTTCATGGAACGCGTTAACGCATCCACCAACATTACCTGACCGCTGAACTGTTTATCATCGTTCTGCGGAGACCACACCTGACCGTTTGGCTGACGCAGGGAGATCGGTGCATCGGCGATCCAGGTATTCAGACGATACTGGTTCGGCTGGCTCAGCGCGGTGAGGTAGGTCGCCGGTTTTGCCAGAGAACCAATTGAACGACGCGCCTGCATTGCACGGTTATAACCCGCAAACTGCGGCTCAGCGCCGCCTACCATGGCGCGCACTTCACCGGTGTTACGGTCAACCACCACCATCGCGGTTTCCAGATCGCTCAGCTTGCGCTGTTTCTTCAGCGCTGGAATGCCCTCAACGGCCGCTTTTTCTGCCGCGTCCTGCGCCACGGAGTCGAAGGTGGTAAAGATCTTCACGCCGGAGAGATCTTTCACCTTATCACCGAGCTTAGACTGCAGCTCCTGACGCACCATCTGCATAAACGCAGGCTGCGGGGAGATCACGCCACCGCGCGGCTGAACGCCGAGTGGACGCGCGCTCAGCATGTCGTACAGTTCCTGGTCGATCACCTGCTGTTGTTGCAGCAGACGCAGCACCAGGTTACGACGCTCCAGCGCCAGTTTCGGGTTACGCCACGGGTTATAGATGGACGCCCCTTTTACCATGCCCACCAGCAGCGCCTGCTGGTCAAGGCTCAGCTCTTCCACCGGACGGCCAAAGTAGTACAGGCTCGCCAGCGGGAAGCCGCGGATTTCGTTATCACCGCTCTGACCGAGGTACACCTCGTTCATGTACAGCTCAAGGATACGATCCTTGCTGTAACGGGCATCCATCAGCACCGCCATATACGCTTCGTTGACTTTACGCCAGTAGGAGCGTTCGCTGGAGAGGAACAGGTTCTTCACCAGCTGCTGGGTCAGGGTACTTGCCCCCTGCACGGTACGTCCGGCGGTCAGGTTCGCCAGCACCGCACGACCAATCGAGTAAAGGCTAATACCGTCGTGCTCGTAGAAGTGACGGTCTTCGGTTGCCAGCAGGGTATCCACCAGCAGGTCCGGGAAGCCGTTACGCGCCACGAACAGACGTTGCTCGCCGTTGGCCGACGAAAGCATGGTGATCAAACGTGGATCGAGACGGAAGAAACCGAACTGGCGGTCGTTATCCATGTTCTCGATCGTTTCCAGGCGATCGCCGTCGAAGGTCAGACGCGCGCGCACCTGCCCTTCTTTGCTGTCCGGGAAGTCGAACGGACGACGGATCATCTCAATGCTCTTCGCCTGTACCGTAAACTCGCCCGGGCGGGTCATTTTCGTGACCTGACGATACTGTGTCGCCTGCAGCAGTTTGACCATCTCGTTCTTGCTGATGGACATATCCGGCTCAAGGTTCACCATACGGCCATAGACTGCCGCAGGTAACTGCCAGACTTTCCCGTCAATACGGCTGCGGATCTTCTGATCCAGATACACGCCGTAGATCGCGATCAGCACCACAAAAACAATAAACAGCTTCAGCAGCAGCCAGAACCAGCCGCGCTTACCACGAGGCTTCCGCCCTTTGCCTTTCCCTTTACGCGGCATTGGCTCATCATCCTCATAATCGTCTTCGTAGTCATCGTCATACTCCTCATCTCTGAGGCGACGACGGCTCACCTTTTCTTTCGCCGGACGCGTTGGCTTTCCCTTACGTCCTATTGGCTCGCGGTCATTCCCCGCCATGCTTTTTCTCCGCAACATTCAGGCGCAAAGGCCAGATTTTCTTATCTTTCACAGGTCTATGAAAGAAGAAATCTCTCAAAATAGGTTTTCTCCCTCTCCCTGTGGGAGAGGGCCGGGGTGAGGGTATCAGGCCACACAGTCCAGGCCGCACTCCCCTCTTTAACCTTACTCACGAATACTTCTTCGTCCGCCTCGTCGGCGCCGTATTTGCCGGGTCGTCCGGCCAGACGTGTTTGGGATACCGCCCCTTCATCTCTTTTTGCACTTCACGGTAGCTCCCCGCCCAAAACGCCCCCAGGTCGCGAGTGATCTGCAGCGGGCGATGCGCCGGGGACAGCAGTTCGAGCACCAGAGAAACGCGCCCTTCCGCGATGGACGGCGTGGTGGCCTCCCCAAACATCTCCTGCATCCTTACCGCCAGCGCCGGAGGATTATCCTCGTGATAGCGAATGGCAATCCGGCTTCCGGTCGGCACAGTGTAATGCCCAGGCAGTTCACTATCCAGACGTTGACGTAATGACCAGTCCAGTAAATTCTGTAACGCGGCCTTAACATCGAGCGCTTTCAGCGCTCTGAGCGAATGTACGCCGCTCATTTGCGGCAGCAGCCAATCTTCCAGGGAAGCCAGCAGCGTCTCATCATCAACCGTCGGCCAGCCATACTCCGGCAGCCAGCGTGCGGCACAGTGCAGCCGAATACGGTACTGCTCGGCCTCTGGCGTCCAGTTCAATACGCTCAGCCCTTTTTCGCGAATGCCGTTCAGCATGGCCTGATGGAGTTCTTCTTCCGACGGCTTCGCCAGCGGCTTTGTACCTAACGTCAGCTTACCGATCTGGCTACGACGAAACGCCTTAAGCGTGCCCTGGTTATCATCCCACTCAACGATATCGGATTGCTGGAGCAATTGCGGGCAGCTGCGCGTCAGGGCGTCAATATCAACGGCAATTGCCTGTAAAATACGCGCGTCCGGGGAATGGCTGCCCTGCAGTAATAGCGGTGCAATCAGCCATTCATGGCGCGTCAGGGCGTCATCGCTGTCCAGCATCGCCCCCATGCCGTTCGCCAACTGATAACGTCCGTCCAGCCCGCGACGGCGGGCGATCCGGTCCGGGAAGGCCTGTGCCAGCAGGAGGCCAATACTCGCGCTGTCAGGCGAACCGCCGCGGCTGTTCAGGCGTTTGCACAGCTGCTGCGCCCGCTGCTGCCAGTTCCCCTGATTGCGCGAAAACGCCTGCCCCAGATCGCTGCTGCCACCGCGAGGCGGCTCCTCAAGAATAGCCGCCAGTTTTGCCGCCGTAGCAATTTCGTCGTCGCCCTGCGCTGACACCAGCATCGCGGCCAGACGCGGCTCGTTGCCCAGTGTCGCCATTTTCTGGCCGCGCGCCGTCAGGCGCTCGCCGTCGAGCGCGCCAAGCTGCGTCAGCAGATTGCGCGCAGCGGTGAGGTTCACGACAGGCGGAGGATTAAGCCAGGTGAGCTGTTCAGGGTTCGGGCAGCCCCACAGCAGCAGATCCAGGACCAGGCCAGATAAATCACTTTGTAAAATTTCCGGCGTGCTTTGCTGCGCCGCGCGTTCCGCCTGCTCTGTGCCCGTCAAATGCAGGCAGATGCCCGGCTCAAGACGCCCCGCACGGCCCGCACGCTGCACCATCGATGCCTGGCTGATGCGCTGCGTAAGCAGTTTGGTTAGCCCGGTGCGCGGGTCAAAACTTGCTACCCTCTCCTGCGCGCTATCCACCACCAGACGAATGCCTTCAATGGTCAAACTGGTTTCAGCAATGTTGGTTGCCAGCACCACCTTGCGCTGCCCCGCCGGGGCCGGAAGAATGGCTTTACGCTGATCCTGTAGCGACAACGCGCCGTAGAGCGGGCAAAGCAGCACATCGCCGCCAACGCGGGAGGAAAGCTGCTCCTGCACGCGCTGGATTTCACCGACGCCCGGCAAAAACAGCAGCAGCGAACCGGGTTCCTGGCGCAGCAGCTCTGCCGTCGCAACAGCGACGGCCTCATCAAAGCGCTGATGGGCGGGAAGCGCCTGATAGCGACGTTCAACCGGAAATGCGCGTCCTTCTGAGCTGATGACAGGGGCGTCGGGCAATGCCTGCTGCAGCCGCTCGTTATCCAGCGTTGCGGACATAATCAGCAGCCGAAGATCGTCGCGCAGCCCCTCCTGCACGTCCAGCAGCAGCGCCAGCGCTAAATCCGCCTGCAGGCTGCGCTCGTGGAATTCATCCAGGATCACCAGCCCGATCCCCGTCAGCTCAGGATCGTTTTGCAGCATACGGGTGAGGATACCCTCGGTCACCACTTCAAGGCGCGTTGCGGGACCGACGCAGGTTTCTGCACGCATCCGGTAACCTACCGTCTCGCCCGGTTTTTCATTAAGCAGTTCGGCCAGACGCTGCGCCACGTTACGCGCCGCCAGCCTGCGCGGCTCCAGCAGGATTATTTTCCCGCGAATATTCCCCTCTTTGAGGATTTGCAGCGGCAGCCAGGTGGATTTACCCGCCCCCGTTGGGGCATTCAGCAAAACCTGCGGGGCATCGTTTAGGGCAGCGAGAAGCTCAGGAAGGACGGCGGCGACCGGCAATGAGGACACTAACAGCTCCAGAGGGTTAACATTAGTCGGCGTACATTGTAGCATCGGCGCATATCATTACCGAGTCCTCCGTATGTCTGAGTCGAAACGACTGTTTTTCGCCATTGAACTTCCCGCCACGCTTCAGCGGCAAATCGTCCGCTGGCGCGCGGAACATTTCCCTTCGGAGGCGGGTCGTCCTGTTGCGGCGGCGAATATGCACCTGACGCTGGCCTTTCTGGGTGAGGTAAGCGCGGATAAACAGCGCGCGTTAACGGCGATTGCCGGACGCATTTCCCAGCCGGGGTTTACGCTGCACCTCGACGATGCCGGTCAGTGGCTACGCTCACGCGTGGTCTGGCTGGGCACGCGCCAGCCGCCGCGCGGGTTGTTACAGCTGGCAAATATGCTGCGCGCCCAGGCGGCACGCAGCGGCTGTTACCAAAGCCCGCAGCCGTTTCATCCACATATCACGTTGCTGCGCGATGCCGGTCAGGCCGTTGCCATTCCGCCACCGGGCTTTCACTGGGCCTTTCCGGTGACCGAATTTGCGCTTTATGAATCTGTCTTTGCACAAGGACGCACCCGCTACATGCCGCTACAGCGCTGGTCGTTGGGTGACGCACTAAGGAAATCCGATGAAGTTTAGTCCTGCTCTACAGCACGCCACGCTGATCCAGCGCTACAAACGCTTTCTCGCCGACGTGATCACACCCGAAGGTGAACAGCTCACCCTGCACTGCCCCAACACCGGTGCGATGACCGGTTGTGCGACGCCGGGTGACAGGGTCTGGTATTCCACATCAGAAAATACTAAACGCAAGTATCCCCATACCTGGGAAATGACCGAGACGCAAAACGGGGCGTTTATATGTGTCAATACATTGCGTGCAAACCAATTAGTGAAGGAAGCGCTGACAAATAATGCCCTCCCTGAACTGACAGGCTATAGCCTGCAAAAAAGCGAAGTGAAGTATGGCGATGAAGGCAGCAGAATTGACTTTATGCTCCAGGCGGAAGAGCGGCCTGAGTGCTATATTGAAGTAAAATCAGTGACGTTAGCGGAACAGGAAAATGGCTACTTTCCAGATGCGGTAACGCTACGTGGCCAGAAACATCTGCGAGAGCTAATGAGTGTAGCGGCGGCGGGCAAACGCGCCGTGTTGCTGTTTGCGGTTTTGCATTCAGCCATTGAACGATTCTCCCCCGCCCGCCATATCGATCCTAAATACGCGCAATTGTTGAATGAGGCACAAAAGCAGGGGGTGGAGGTTTTCGCTTATAAAGCGGAACTTTCTGCCGATAATATGACTCTGAGATCCTCTCTTCCCATTGTCTTATAAGGGAATAGACGATTGACTATTATGTGTTCTGGCCGCGTGCGCAAATACGCTTTTCCTCACAGGCTTGTCAAGTGTTACGTTTAGATAATTGCCATACGGAAAAGCATCTGCTATTTATAGCGACCTGATTTTTCCCCCAACACGGGGATCGATAGTGCGTGTTAAGGAGAAGCAACATGCAAGAAGGGCAAAACCGTAAAACATCGTCCCTGAGTATTCTCGCCATCGCTGGGGTGGAGCCGTATCAAGAGAAACCGGGCGAAGAGTATATGAACGAAGCCCAGCTGTCGCACTTCAAGCGTATTCTTGAAGCATGGCGTAATCAACTCAGGGATGAAGTCGATCGCACCGTTACACATATGCAGGATGAAGCTGCAAACTTCCCGGATCCGGTAGACCGTGCCGCTCAGGAAGAAGAGTTCAGCCTCGAACTGCGTAACCGTGACCGCGAACGCAAACTGATCAAAAAGATCGAGAAAACGCTGAAAAAAGTCGAAGACGAAGATTTTGGCTACTGCGAATCCTGCGGTGTTGAAATCGGCATTCGTCGCCTGGAAGCGCGTCCAACCGCCGATCTGTGTATCGACTGTAAAACGCTGGCCGAAATCCGCGAAAAACAGATGGCTGGCTAATGCCAACCCTCTAACTACTGCAAAGGCGGGAGTCTCTCCCGCCTTGTTACTGTTGATATGTCTGAATCACACTATATTGGGCGCTTCGCGCCATCTCCTTCCGGCGAATTACACTTCGGCTCATTAATTGCCGCGCTCGGCAGCTACCTGCAAGCTCGTGCCCGCCAGGGCAAATGGCTCGTCCGCATTGAAGATATTGATCCTCCGCGTGAAGTTCCCGGTGCAGCAGAAACGATTCTGCGTCAGCTGGAACATTACGGTCTTCACTGGGACGACGATGTACTGTGGCAGTCACAACGTCATGATGCCTATCGGGAACGTCTGGCGTGGCTCTATGAACAAGGGCTGTCCTATTACTGCACCTGCACCCGCGCGCGTATTCAAAGCGTGGGTGGCGTCTATGACGGCCACTGCCGCACGTTGAACAACGGTCCTGAAAATGCCGCCGTGCGTATACGGCAGCGTTCCCCGGTGACGCACTTTACCGATTTACTCTCCGGCGAAATCTACGCCAACAAACGTCTTGCCAGTGAAGATTTCATCATCCACCGCCGCGACGGCCTGTTCGCCTATAACCTGGCGGTGGTGGTGGACGATCATTTCCAGGGCGTAACGGAAATTGTGCGCGGGGCGGATCTGGTTGAACCGACGGTGCGGCAAATATCGCTTTATCATCAGTTTGGCTGGACAGCGCCGGATTACATCCACCTGCCGCTGGCGGTCAATGCGCGGGGCATTAAGCTCTCCAAGCAGAACCACGCGCCCGCCCTGCCAGGCGGCGATCCGCGCCCTGTTTTGATCGACGCGCTGCGGTTTCTCAACCAAAATGTAACCAACGAATGGCAGGATTTGCGTATAGACGAACTGCTGGATCTGGCCGTCGCCCACTGGACGCTCGAGGCCGTGCCAAAAATCCAGCATTCTCAAATGCGTTGCGCTGAGCTATGATTAGCCGCTTTTTTCATAACAAAACACACTACGAGGTGTACTATTTTTACCCGAGTCGCTAATTTTTGCCGTAAAGTGCTAAGCCGCGAAGAGAGCATGGCTAACGACGCTATTGCGCAAAACCGCATGTCGGTTATTCCGCGTGAGCAGCACACTATTTCCCGCAAAGATATCAGTGAAAATGCCCTCAAGGTGCTCTATCGTCTGAATAAAGCAGGCTACGAGGCCTATCTCGTTGGCGGTGGGGTGCGTGATTTACTGCTGGGCAAAAAACCAAAAGATTTCGACGTGACGACCAGCGCCACGCCAGAACAGGTACGCAAATTATTCCGTAACTGCCGTCTTGTTGGCCGCCGTTTCCGCCTTGCGCACGTCATGTTTGGTCCGGAAATCATCGAAGTGGCGACGTTCCGTGGCCATCACGAAGCGGGCGTATCCGATCGTACGACCTCCCAGCAGGGCCAGAACGGCATGCTGCTGCGTGATAACATCTTCGGATCCATTGAAGAAGATGCCCAGCGCCGCGATTTCACCATCAACAGCCTTTACTACAGTGTGGCGGATTTCACCGTACGGGATTACGTTGGCGGTATGCAGGACCTGAAAGAAGGCCTGATTCGCCTGATCGGCACGCCGGAAACCCGTTACCGTGAAGACCCAGTGCGTATGCTGCGCGCCGTGCGTTTTGCGGCCAAATTAAACATGCGCATCAGCCCTGAGACTGGTGAGCCGATCCCGCGTCTGGCAACGCTGATTAACGACGTGCCGCCAGCGCGTCTGTTTGAAGAGGCGCTGAAGCTGTTGCAGGCGGGTTACGGGTTTGAAACCTACAATCTGCTGCGCGAATACAGCCTGTTCCAGCCCCTGTTCCCAACCATCACGCGCTGCTTTACCGAGAACGGTGACAGCCCGATGGAACGCATCATTGCGCAGGTGCTGAAGAATACCGACACGCGCATCCAGAATGACATGCGTGTGAACCCGGCATTCCTCTTTGCTGCGATGTTCTGGTATCCCCTGCTGGAAGCAGCACAGAGAATTGCGCAGGAAAGCGGTCTGGCCTATTACGATGCCTTTGCGCTGGCGGCAAACGACGTGCTGGATGAAGCCTGTCGTACGCTCGCGATCCCAAAACGTATCACCACGCTGGTGCGCGACATCTGGCAACTTCAGCTGCGCATGTCCCGTCGCCAGGGCAAACGCGCCTGGAAGCTGATGGAGCATCCTAAATTCCGCGCCGCGTTCGACCTGCTGGCACTGCGTGCTGAAATTGAAAAGAACCAGGAGCTGCAGCGTCTGGCGCAGTGGTGGGGCGAATTCCAGGTCTCTGCACCACCCGAGCAAAAAGGGATGCTGACCAATCTGGATGAAGAGCCAGAACCGCGTCGACGCCACCGTCGCCCGCGCAAACGCGCACCGCGTCGCGAAGGCTCAGCGTGACCCTCGCCTACATCGCCATCGGCAGCAATCTTGCCTCTCCGCTGGAGCAGGTTAACGCTGCCGTTCAGGCGCTCGGGGAGATCCCGCAAAGCCGGATTGTTGCGGTCTCCTCTTTTTATCGCACGCCGCCGTTGGGCCCGCAGGATCAGCCTGATTACCTGAACGCCGCCGTCGTGCTCGACACGGCTCTGGATGCCGAAACGCTGCTGGATAATACCCAGCGTATTGAGCTACAACAGGGTCGCGTACGCAAAGCCGAACGCTGGGGGCCGCGCACACTCGACCTCGACCTGATGCTGTTTGGCAACGAGATAATCAATACCGAACGCCTCACTGTTCCGCATTACGACATGAAAAACCGCGGTTTTATGCTCTGGCCGCTGTTTGAAGTTGCCCCCGATCTCACCTTCCCGGACGGCATTCCGCTCAGGGACATTCTGGACAAACTCCACGCGGAAAAACCCGCTCGCTGGTAAGCCAGTTACCCCGATCATTAGCCATAAAATAATTGTGGCTAATCGACTATCTAAAATCATTGTTCCCTCGAATGTTACTGTTAGAATGCGCAAAGATTCGCTTTTGGGCTATCAGGAAACAGTATGAAACCAACCACCATCTCCTTACTGCAGAAATGCAAACAGGAAAAAAAACGCTTCGCCACCATCACCGCGTATGACTACAGCTTCGCCAAACTCTTTGCCGAAGAGGGTATCAACGTCATGCTGGTCGGAGATTCGTTAGGGATGACGGTACAAGGACATGATTCCACCCTCCCGGTCACTGTTGAGGATATCGCTTACCATACCCGCGCCGTGCGCCGCGGCGCGCCTGCCTGCCTGCTGCTTTCCGATCTGCCGTTTATGGCCTACGCCACCCCAGAACAAGCCTTTGAAAATGCGGCAGTCGTGATGCGTGCCGGCGCCAACATGGTCAAAATCGAGGGCGGTGCCTGGCTTGTTGAAACGGTAAAAATGCTCACTGAGCGCGCCGTGCCGGTGTGCGGCCATTTGGGCCTGACGCCACAGTCGGTGAACATCTTCGGTGGCTACAAGGTGCAGGGCCGCGGCGATGCTGCCCAAACGCTGTTTGATGACGCCGTCGCGCTGGAAGCCGCAGGCGCACAGCTGCTGGTGCTGGAGTGTGTGCCGGTTGAACTGGCAAAACGCATCACCGACGCGCTGTCGATTCCAGTTATCGGGATTGGTGCAGGAAACGTGACCGATGGTCAAATTCTGGTGATGCACGACGCCTTCGGCATTACCGGCGGGCATATCCCGAAATTTGCCAAAAATTTCCTCACTGAAGCGGGCGACATGCGCGCCGCGGTCAGGCAGTATATTGCCGACGTTGAATCCGGTGTTTACCCGGGTGAAGAACACAGTTTCCATTAAGGAGTCTCGTTGTGCTTATCATTGAAACCCTGCCGCTGCTTCGCCAGCATATCCGTCGCGCGCGTCAGGAAGGTAAACGTATTGCACTCGTCCCGACCATGGGCAACCTGCATGATGGCCATATGAAGCTGGTCGACGAAGCGAAAGCCCGTGCGGATATCGTGGTGGTCAGTATCTTCGTTAACCCCATGCAGTTTGACCGCGCCGATGACCTGGCACGCTATCCGCGCACCCTGCAGGAAGATTGCGAGAAGCTGAAAAAACGCCATGCGGACATCGTCTTCTCTCCGGCACCGGCGGACGTGTACCCTCAGGGTACAGAAGAGGCAACCTACGTTGACGTACCGGGCATCTCCACCATGCTCGAAGGCGCCAGCCGCCCGGGACACTTCCGTGGCGTATCCACCATCGTCAGCAAGCTCTTCAACCTGGTACAGCCGGACGTCGCGTGCTTTGGTGAGAAAGATTTCCAGCAGTTGGCATTGATTCGCAAGATGGTTGCCGATATGGGCTACGACATCGATATTGTCGGCGTACCGATTGTACGCGCCAAAGACGGTCTGGCGCTCAGCTCCCGTAATGGCTATCTGACCGCGGACCAGCGAAAAATCGCCCCGGGCTTAAGCAAGGTCATGAATACGATGGCGGAACAGGTTCTGGCCAAAGAGCTGACCGCCGAAGAGATCGTCGCCCTCGCCGAACAGGCGCTGAACGACAAAGGTTTCCGCGCTGATGATATTCAAATCCGCGATGCCGACACGCTTCTGGAGCTTACAGAGACCAGCAAACGTGCGGTTATTCTGGTGGCGGCATGGCTTGGTCAGGCCCGCCTAATCGACAACAAAGTGGTTGAGCTGGCGTAGTTTTCTACCCGGCAGATGAAAGGTAAACGTAATGATTCGCAAAATGCTGCAAGGTAAGCTTCACCGTGTGAAAGTCACTCAGGCCGACCTGCACTATGAAGGCTCCTGCGCGATCGATCAGGATTTTCTCGACGCGGCGGGTATTCTTGAAAACGAAGCCATTGATATCTGGAACGTGAACAACGGCAAACGCTTCTCCACCTACGCGATTGCCGCCGAGCGCGGGTCTAAAATCATCTCCGTGAACGGCGCAGCAGCACACTGCGCGGACGTGGGTGACATTGTGATCATCGCTAGCTTTGTCATGATGTCTGACGAAGAAGCGCGTCGCTGGCAGCCAAAAGTGGCCTATTTCGAAGGCGACAACGAGATGAAACGCACTGCGAAGGCCATTCCAGTCCAGGTAGCCTGATTTACCCCTGCGGCTGATTGCTGATCAGCCGCGACATCGTTTCCAGCGAATCCGTTCTCAGTATATACAGGCGTTTTAGCAAGAATGGATTATCCCCCGGCTTTACCTTCCCTTTCATCGTCGTCACTGCCAGATGAAAACCGGCGTCATTCGCCGCCTTTATCGCTTTATTGTCATAGCCGCCAAACGGATACGAAAGATAGAGCACGCGCGGGTTAAACTGCGCCAGCGCACGTCGTGAGCGTTCAAAATCAAACAGGGTCACGTGGTAGCTGCGGCTCAGCAAGATCGGGTGTTTATACCCATCAACGCGATGCAGGAAATGGGTGTGGGACTGAATATCAAATACATCCTGAATCCCCTTAATCTCATGAACGCTCATAAATTGCAGCGATTTCGGGTCCCACTTCTGCGCATGGCCTTTAATACGTGACGATATGATAAACGCCGTCGCGTTAAAGCCGTACTCTTTCAGAATGGGATACGCATAGCGGCTGACCGATTTCAGGCCATCATCAAAGGTGATCACCACCGCCTTCGCGGGCAGGTTCATCTTATTGCGCACGTACCCTTCCAGCTGGTACATCGTCAGCGTGGCATAGCCTTGATCGCGTAGCCAGGCCATCTGGTTGTTGAACGCGCGTACGCTGGTCGTCGTGGATGTATGACGAAAACGCGTGTTCTCCTCATCACGCAAAATGTGATGGTAAGTCAGGACCGGAAGGCCGTTATCTTCCTGTGCATCCAGACTACTGACCCATGCCAGACGGTTGCCGATGCGGATCTGGAACCAGGTCTGGTTAAGGCGGTCTTTCAACTTACTGAGGATGGGATACCGGAGGTTGGGGCTCATGGTACCGAAGGGCGCGCTCCCGCTATTGGGGGCGTTATACACCGGCGTGTCTTTCCAGGTGATCAGGTTCTGATTGCTGAGCGGCTTGTTCAAATCGCCAAGGCTGTCCTCAACGCGCTGTTTGCCCTGCACCTCTTCAAGATGCCCTTTATCAATAAACCCCGTGCCAAAACCAAAACGAAATTCGTAATAGTCAGCAGAGGTCGGCACCACGGCAAGAATTTGTCCGGCCCTGACGTTTCCCACGTTGATCACATTACTTCCCACCTGTGCCCAGATGGCCGCATCTTCGGTGGTTTGCATATAGCGGGCCGGAAGCCCTTGCTGGCTAATCAGACTGGCAGAAGTACCGCCGGAAACCAGCAGCAACAGCAGGAAAATAACGCGCATTAACATGGGATATAAATCGATACGGGAAATCAGTCGCCATTGTAACAAATGCGACATCAATACCAACGTTTAATGCTTATACAGATCGTGAAGCAGAACGAAAGGCGGGTTTTTCTGCTGCTGATGCCACAAACTACTTACGCCCGGAACCTGCATACCCACGACGGTATTGCGAAACTCAGCGCTGGTTAAGGTTTCACGTTGAAGATACATCGCTTCCAGCAGCGCATAGTTGATGCCGGAAATAACTTCGCAGTTTTCGTGCTTGTGGCTTAACAGCGCGGCGGAACGATAAGGCGCCGCGCCGGATTTATCGGTCAGAAAGATCACGCCATCGCCCGTGTCGGTTTCATGCAGCGCATCGCACATCATGCGGCTGAGCATGTTGGTGCTTAACCCACGCCAGTAATTGACTGCACGGCACTGTGCCAGCGGACCAAATTTAGCTTCAAGCTTATCCAGCATATCCTGCGCGTGTTCATCGTGGCAGGTGATAACCCATCCCAGCATACGTATCTCCTTAGCAGGCGAGTAGTTTAGCGTAGGGAAGGTTTGCTTACGGTGATAACTGTCAAAGAAAAGCGCCCGGCAAACAGAATGTCGCCGGGCAGAAGGTTAGCTGCGCAGACCGCGTCCGCGCTGGATCAGATACCAGCACAGCAGGTAGAAGGCGATGATGAACACCACCAGCACCGCCACCGTGGTAAACAGCGGCACATCGGTAATGCCGAGGAAGCCAAAGCGGAAGCCGCTGATCATGTAGACAATCGGGTTCAGGTGCGACAGCGCCTGCCAGAACGGTGGCAGCAGCGTCAGGGAGTAAAACACCCCACCCAGATAGGTCAGCGGCGTCAGCACGAAGGTCGGGATCAGGCTGATGTCGTCGAACGTTTTGGCAAACACCGCGTTCAGCAGGCCCGCCAGCGAGAACAGGATCGCGGTCAGCAGAAGCGTCAGCGCGACAAACAGCCACGAGTGCACCTGGAACGGCACGAAGAACAGCGAAATCGCCGTCACCAGGATCCCCACGCACAAACCGCGCGCCACGCCGCCGCCCACGTAACCAGCAATAATGACGTGTGTTGGCACTGGTGCCACCAGCAGCTCTTCAATGTTGCGCTGGAACTTAGCGCTAAAGAATGAGGATGCCACGTTGGCATAGGCGTTGGTGATCACCGCCATCATGATCAGCCCCGGCACGATAAACTGCATATAGGTAAAGCCGTGCATCTCACCAATCCGGGAACCGATCAGGTTACCAAAGATGATGAAGTAGAGCGTCATGGTGATGACTGGCGGCACCAGGGTTTGCACCCAGATGCGCATAAAGCGGTTGATCTCTTTCGCCCAGATACTTTTCAGCGCGACCCAGTAAAGATGCGTCATGCCTTGTCTCCTTGTTTTTCATGCACCAGAGAGACAAACAGCTCTTCCAGTCGGTTCGCTTTGTTACGCATACTCAATACCTGAATGCCCTGCGCGCTCAACTGTGAGAAGACGCTGTTGATGCCCTGCTCGCGCAGCACTTCCACTTCCAGCGTCGAGGTATCCACCAGACGGTAGTTATACCCTTCGAGCTTTGGCAGCGCGCTTTTCGCCGCCAGATCGAGAATAAAGGTTTCGGATTTCAGCTTAGAGAGCAGATCCTTCATCGACGTGTTTTCCACCAGCTCACCGTGCTGAATAATGCCGATGTTGCGGCACAGCATCTCAGCTTCTTCGAGATAGTGGGTGGTCAGAATAATGGTGGTGCCTTTATCGTTCAGATCCTTCAGGAAGCCCCACATGGAACGGCGCAGTTCAATATCCACGCCCGCAGTCGGTTCATCAAGGATAAGCAGCTTAGGCTCGTGCATCAGCGCGCGGGCAATCATCAGGCGGCGCTTCATCCCACCGGACAACATGCGCGCACGTTCATTACGCTTTTCCCACAAATCGAGCTGTTTAAGGTATTTTTCGCTACGCTCAATCGCCTCTTTATACTCAACGCCGTAATAACCCGCCTGCTGAACGACAATCTGCTGTACCGTCTCGAACGGGTTGAAGTTGAACTCCTGCGGCACCAGCCCCAGTTGGCGCTTGGCGTTGACCACATCTTTCTGCAGATCGTAGCCAAAGACGCTCACGCGACCTGAGGTTTTGTTCACCAGCGAACTGATAATGCCGATAGTGGTGGATTTCCCCGCCCCGTTCGGTCCAAGAAGCGCATAGAAATCCCCCGCCTCTACTTTGAGATCTATCCCACGCAGCGCCTGAACGCCGCCCGGATAGGTTTTTTTAAGCTGCTCAAGCTCCAGTGCAATTGCCATGAATTAAACTTACCTTCAGTTCTTACACACCTTGTGTGGTTTCATTAAAAGTCGGGTTACCCTATAGTAGCGCAACGCAATTACCAGGTTACAGGCCGTTAACGTCCATGAATAACATAGATACACTCATCAGCAACAATGCACTATGGTCAAAGATGCTGGTTGAAGAAGACCCCGGATTTTTCGGGAAGCTGGCGCAAGCGCAAAACCCACGCTTTCTATGGATTGGATGTTCCGACAGCCGCGTGCCGGCAGAACGCCTGACCGGTCTCGAACCTGGCGAACTTTTTGTTCACCGTAACGTAGCCAACCTTGTTATTCATACCGATCTCAACTGCCTTTCTGTCGTTCAGTATGCCGTTGACGTGCTGGAAGTTGAGCACATCATTATTTGCGGCCACTACGGCTGCGGTGGCGTACAGGCGGCGGTTGAAAATACAGAGCTGGGGTTAATCGATAACTGGCTGCTGCACATCCGCGACATCTGGTTCAAACATAGCTCACTGTTGGGTGAAATGCCGCAGGAGCGTCGACTTGATACCCTTTGCGAGCTGAACGTGATGGAGCAGGTCTATAACCTGGGCCACTCAACGATTATGCAGTCCGCGTGGAAACGTGGGCAGAAGGTTTCCATCCACGGCTGGGCGTACGGCATTCACGACGGCCTGCTGCGCAATCTGGAAGTGACCGCCACCAACCGCGAAACGCTGGAGCAGCGTTACCGTTCGGGCATTGCCAACCTCAAGCTTAAGCATGTGAACCATAAATAACGCGGAGATTTTCTCCCTCTCCCTGTGGGAGAGGGACGGGGTGAGGGCAACAAACCGCAACTACTCGTCCAGAATCACGACTTTTCCGACATACGGCAGATGGCGATAACGCTGCGCGTAGTCAATGCCGTAACCGACGACGAATTCGTCCGGAATCGAGAAGCCAACGAACTCCACCGGCACCTGTACTTCACGACGATCTGGCTTATCCAGCAGCGTACAAATCGCCAGCGATTTAGGCTGACGCAGGCTCAGGATCTCGCGCACTTTAGAGAGCGTGTTACCAGAGTCGATAATGTCTTCAACGATCAACACATCTTTGCCACGAATATCTTCATCCAGATCTTTCAGGATTTTCACATCACGGGTTGTGGACATGCCGCTGCCGTAGCTGGAGGCGGTCATAAAATCGACCTCATGGGACACCTGCACTTCACGGCACAGGTCTGCCATGAACATGAAAGAGCCACGTAAAAGACCGACCAGCACCATTTCGCTGCCGCTGTCCTTGTAATGTTCGGTGATTTGACGACCCAGTTCGGCGATACGCGCTTTGATCTCGGCTTCCGGGATCATCACTTCAACAGTATGTTTCATATTACTAACCATATGATTTTAATGAAAATCTCTCAATGCAGGTGAATGTATTTCCGGCATCGATACGCAAGCCCGCCATTATACCAGTAAATGGATAACCCTGGCGTATGAGTTACAAAAAGCAAATATTGTGATTCCGATCACACTTGTTAATACCTATAATTAGTTGCTAGCAAATTATTAACAAAAACTGACGAGTACACTTTCTATGGCTGAAACACACTCTAAACAGCCGCGTCTACTGGTGACATTAACAGCCGCATTCGCAGCCTTCTGCGCGCTGTATCTGTTAATCGGTGGCGTCTGGCTGGTCGCTTTAGGCGGCTCCTGGTACTACCCGATTGCGGGTCTGGTTATGGTTGCCGTAACCGTCCTGCTGTTGCGTAGAAAACAATCCGCACTGTGGCTGTATGCCGCACTCCTCCTTGCCACCATGATCTGGGGCGTCTGGGAAGTCGGGTTCGACTTCTGGGCACTGACGCCGCGCAGCGACATCCTGGTCTTCTTTGGTATCTGGCTGATCCTGCCGTTCGTCTGGCGTCGCCTGATTGTGCCTTCAAGCGGTGCTGTGGCGGGCCTGGTTGTTGCCCTGCTGATTACCGGCGGCATTCTGACCTGGGCCGGTTTTAATGACCCACAGGAGATCAACGGTACGCTGAACGCGGAATCCACGCCTGCGGCTGCTATCTCGCAGGTCGCTGACGGTGACTGGCCTGCGTACGGTCGTAACCAGGAAGGTCAACGCTACTCTCCGCTGAAGCAGATCAACGCGGACAACGTGAAGAACCTGAAGGAAGCCTGGGTATTCCGTACCGGCGACCTGAAGATGCCGAGCGATCCGGGTGAACTGACCAACGAAGTCACCCCGATCAAAGTGGGCAACATGCTCTACCTGTGTACGGCGCACCAGCGTCTGTTCGCGCTCGACGCGGCCACCGGTAAAGAGAAATGGCACTTCGATCCACAGCTGAACTCTAATCCTTCGTTCCAGCACATCACCTGTCGTGGCGTCTCTTACCACGAAGCGCGTGCCGATAATGCCAGCCCGGAAGTCATTGCCGACTGTCCTCGCCGCATTATGCTGCCGGTAAACGATGGCCGTCTGTTCGCGATTAACGCCGAAACGGGCAAGCTGTGCGAAACCTTCGCCAACAAAGGCATCCTGAACCTGCAGACCAACATGCCGGACACCACCCCGGGTCTGTATGAGCCAACTTCACCGCCAATCATCACCGATAAAACCATCGTGATTGCCGGTTCGGTAACGGATAACTTCTCTACGCGTGAAACCTCCGGCGTCATCCGCGGTTTTGACGTAAACACCGGTAAACTGCTGTGGGCCTTCGACCCGGGCGCGAAAGATCCCAACGCGATCCCGTCGGACGAGCACACCTTTACCTTTAACTCGCCAAACTCCTGGGCCCCGGCGGCGTATGACGCGAAGCTGGACATGGTCTACCTGCCGATGGGCGTAACCACGCCAGATATCTGGGGCGGTAACCGTACGCCGGAGCAGGAACGTTACGCGAGCGCTATCGTGGCGCTGAACGCAACGACCGGTAAACTGGCGTGGAGCTATCAGACCGTTCACCACGATCTGTGGGATATGGATATGCCGTCCCAGCCGACGCTGGCAGACATTACCGTCGATGGTAAAACCGTTCCGGTGATTTACGCTCCGGCCAAGACGGGCAACATCTTCGTTCTGGATCGCAGCAACGGTAAGCTGGTTGTGCCTGCACCGGAAAAACCGGTTCCGCAGGGTGCCGCAAAAGGCGACTACGTCAGCAAAACCCAGCCGTTCTCTGACCTGAGCTTCCGTCCGAAGAAAGACCTCAGCGGTGCAGACATGTGGGGTGCCACCATGTTTGACCAGCTGGTGTGCCGCGTGATGTTCCACCAGCTGCGCTACGAAGGCATCTTCACGCCTCCGTCTGAGCAGGGCACGCTGGTCTTCCCGGGTAACCTGGGGATGTTCGAGTGGGGCGGGATCTCCGTCGACCCGAACCGTCAGGTGGCAATTGCCAACCCAATGGCGCTGCCGTTCGTTTCCCGTCTGATCCCGCGCGGTCCGGGCAACCCAATGGAGCAGCCGAAAGACGCGAAAGGTAGCGGAACCGAAGCCGGTATCCAGCCGCAGTACGGCGTACCGTTTGGCGTAACGCTGAACCCGTTCCTGTCTCCGTTCGGTCTGCCGTGTAAACAGCCTGCCTGGGGTTATATCTCCGGTCTGGATTTGAAAACCAACCAGATCGTATGGAAAAAACGTATTGGTACGCCACAGGACAGCATGCCGTTCCCAATGCCGGTTCCGGTGCCGTTCAATATGGGTATGCCAATGCTGGGTGGCCCAATCTCCACCGCCGGTAACGTGCTGTTCATCGCGGCAACCGCAGATAACTACCTGCGCGCGTACAACATGACCAACGGTGAGAAACTGTGGCAAGGCCGTCTGCCTGCCGGTGGACAGGCCACGCCGATGACCTATGAAGTGAACGGCAAGCAGTACGTTGTCATCTCTGCAGGTGGTCACGGTTCGTTTGGCACGAAGATGGGCGACTATATTGTCGCGTATGCGTTGCCGGATGAAGGCAAATAAAAGCAAAACGGCAACTTCGGTTGCCGTTTTTGTGTCTGTTCCCTCTCCCTGTGGGAGAGGGTCAGGGTGAGGGCATCAGGCCGCACTGTTTTAAACAGTGAACCCGAGCATCATCCCCGTATCCTCATGCTCCAGCAGATGGCAGTGCGCCATATAGGCAAACGCCTTCGGCGCATCGTGGTCAAACTTCACCAGCACCTCGCTGACCCCACCTTCCACTCTCACCGTATCTTTCCAGCCCGCGCGGTGCGCATCCGGCGCTTTGCCGTTTTCTGAGAGAATGCGGAACTGGGTACCGTGGATATGGAACGGATGAAGCATCATGTCCCCTTCGCCCGAAATCACCCAGCGCTCAAACTGACCCTTTGTCGCAGCAAACATCGGCGTGTTCATGTCGAACGCTTTGCCGTTAATCATATTGGCGTTATGGAAATCAAAGCCGTGGTCGCCGTGATTCATGTTCCCCATGCCGCCCATTTTGCCGTGGTCCATATTCATATGGCCCATCATCTGCCCGTGGTGCATCCCCGCCATCGCCTGATCGCCATATTTCGCCATCAGCGCCTGCATGCCCATCATGTCGAGCATCGGGTTCATCGAAAGCTGTAGCTTGCGCTGCGTAAGCCCGTCAAGCGACGGGAGCGCTGGCAGGGTGGTTAACGTATCCGGCAACGTGCCGGAAGCGGTCACCAGTAAAGGCTGAATACGCAGCACCGGATGCGGCTTATCAAATGGCGCAACCGCCATCCCCATCTGGCTGACTGGCAGGGTGACGAGGTCAAACGCCTTGCCGTCGCTGATGTCCACCAGCACCTCGAAGCGCTCGCCCATCAGCATCGGCAACTCGTTCACTTTTACCGGCTCTGGCAGGAGTCCTCCGTCGCTTGCCACCACGTACAGCGGGCGCTTATCGCTGGCGGCGAAGTTCAGCGAACGGGCGTTACAGCCGTTAAGCAGACGTAAACGCAGCCAGCCTTTCGGCGCGGCATGCTGAGGGTAGATCGCGCCGTTGGTCAGCAGCGTGTCGCCAAACCAGCCCACCGCCGCACTCATCACGTCCAGCTGGTAGTCAATTTGCCCGTCAGCATTGAATTTCTTGTCCTGCACAATCACCGGAACGTCGTCGATGCCCCACTGTTTCGGCAGGCGTAGCAGGCGGCTTTCGTCGTCTTCAATCAGCACCAGCCCCGCCAGCCCCATCGCCACCTGATGGCCCGTTTTGCCGTGCTGATGCGGGTGGAACCAGCAGGTCGCCGCACGTTGGTCAGGGGTAAAGGTCACGCTGCGTTTGCCACCAGCCTTGATAACGCCCTGCGGCCCCCCGTCCACTTCGCCCGGCACTTCCAGCCCGTGCCAGTGCAGCGTGGTCTCTTCCGACAGCGTGTTATGGATATCAACGGTGACGGTTTTTCCTTTGCGTAACTGGAGCGCCGGACCGAGGAGATTTCCGTTATAGCCCCAGGTTGTGGCGGTATTCGCACCAAAGGTCGTTTTGCCCGATTGCACCACAAGCTGGATACGACTGCGGGCATCAGCAGTCAGCAATTCAGGAATGGGTAAGGCAGGTCTGTCAGCCGCGAAAACGGCGCGACTCCAGAGTGGTAATGCGCTGGCAGCCCCCAGCGCAGCGGAATATTTTAAAAAATCACGACGTTGCATGTTCATTTCCTTATTTCCAGCCGGCGATCTTTTGAGCATAAACCCTCCCCTTACCGGAAGGTCAAGTAAAGCGGCAATAATAAAGGTCGTCGGCCTGGCATCAAGTATGCTAACGTTAATTTTCCGTGATGCAGTGGTAGAAGCAATGAAGACGTTTTTCAGAACAATTTTGTTCAGTGGCCTGATGGCGATGTGTGCGAACAGTTACGCGCTGAGTGAAAACGAAGCAGAAGATATGGCCGATCTCACGGCGGTGTTTGTGTTTCTGAAAAACGATTGTGGTTACCAGAATTTACCCAACGGGCAGATTCGTCGCGCACTGGTCTTTTTTGCCCAGCAGAACCAATGGGATCTCAGCAACTACGACAGCTTCGACATGAAGGCGCTCGGTGAAGACAGCTACCGCGATTTGAGCGGTATCGGTATTCCCACTGCTAAAAAATGCAAAGCGCTGGCTCGTGATTCACTCAGCCTGCTCGCCTACGTGAAGTAACCTTCCCGACGCCCCTTGTTGACTCGCTAACCGCTTCACAGCGGTGATGTGTTGCGCCCCTTCTGCTGAATGTCAGGATGTAAACGATGGAGAGGACAGCCCATGACCGAGAAAACGGTATGGCAAGAAACGCTGCACGATCAGTTTGGTCAGTACTTTGCCGTTGATAACGTGCTTTATCACGAGAAGACCGATCATCAGGATCTGATCATCTTCGAGAACGCCGCCTTTGGCCGCGTCATGGCGCTGGACGGCGTGGTGCAAACCACCGAGCGCGATGAGTTTATTTATCATGAGATGATGACCCACGTTCCGCTGCTGGCCCACGGCCACGCAAAGCACGTTCTGATTATTGGCGGCGGCGACGGCGCGATGCTGCGTGAAGTGTCCCGCCATCAGTCCGTCGAAACCATCACGATGGTGGAAATCGATGCGGGTGTGGTTTCGTTCTGCCGTCAGTACCTGCCCAACCATAATGCCGGCAGCTACGACGATCCGCGCTTTAATCTGGTTATCGACGACGGAGTCAATTTTGTTAACCAGACCACGCAAACGTTTGATGTGATTATCTCTGATTGCACCGATCCGATCGGTCCGGGCGCGTCGCTGTTTACCTCCTCGTTCTACGAAGGCTGCAAGCGCTGCCTGAATCCCGGCGGGATCTTCGTCGCGCAAAACGGCGTCTGCTTCCTGCAGCAGGATGAAGCCCTCGACAGCCACCGCAAGCTGAGCACCTACTTTAGCGACGTCAGCTTCTACCAGGCCGCGATCCCGACCTATTACGGCGGTATCATGACCTTTGCGTGGGCGACCGACAACGAGGTGCTGCGTCATCTCTCTACCGAAATCATTCAGGCGCGCTTCCACCAGGCGGGTCTTAAATGTCGCTATTACAACCCGGCCGTCCATACCGCGGCGTTTGCCTTGCCACAATATCTGCAAGACGCACTGTCCTCAAAGGGGGTGAGCTAATTGAAAAAGCTGAAACTGCATGGCTTTAACAACCTGACCAAAAGCCTGAGTTTTTGTATTTACGATATCTGCTACGTCAAAACTGCAGAAGAACGCGATGGATACATCGCCTATATCGATGAACTCTACAACGCTAACCGCCTGACGGAGATCCTGTCAGAAACCTGCTCAATCATTGGCGCCAACATCCTGAACATCGCGCGTCAGGACTATGAACCCCAGGGCGCGAGCGTCACCATTCTGGTGAGCGAAGAGCCGGTAGACCCGAAGCTTATCGACAAAACCGAGCATCCGGGCCCGCTGCCGGAAGTGGTCGTCGCGCATCTCGATAAGAGCCACATCTGCGTACATACCTACCCGGAAAGCCACCCTGAAGGCGGGCTATGCACCTTCCGCGCGGACATAGAAGTGTCGACCTGCGGCGTGATCTCGCCGCTAAACGCACTGAACTATTTAATCCACCAGCTGGAATCAGACATCGTCACGATTGATTATCGCGTGCGTGGTTTTACCCGTGATATCAACGGTATGAAGCACTTTATCGACCATGAGATCAACTCTATTCAGAACTTTATGTCTGAAGACATGAAATCGCTGTACGACATGATGGACGTGAACGTGTATCAGGAGAACATCTTCCATACCAAGATGTTACTTAAGGAGTTTGACCTTAAGCACTACATGTTCCATACCAAACCGGAAGATTTGAGCGAAGAAGAGCGTAAGGCGATTACTGACCTGCTCTGGAAAGAGATGCGCGAGATCTACTACGGCCGCAATATTCCGGCCGTGTAAGAGCAAGCCGGAGCAGGGATGCTCCGGTCTGTTATTTATGTTTCATAAAGTCGCGGTACGCATTTACCACCTGAAGGAAATCCTCTACGCCGCACATCGACAGGCTCTCTTCGTCGTAGTAGCTCATCCCCTCTTCCATCTCGTCACCTGAAAACTCGAGCTGGTTGGCGCGCACCATCACCTCTTCGCCATCCATCCACAGGGTGTATTCATGCCCGGCGCGCTGCCAGGAGCGCTCACTGCCTTTTACCGTCTTCGCCGCCTCTTCCACTTCATCAAGAAGTGCGAGATTCTCCTTCACCTCTTCGTTAAACCAGTGTCCAACGGCTTCGTGGCCCATCGACATACGCACTTTCACCACTCCGGTGATGTCGCGCAGAAATTCGTAATCCATAGTGTTTTCCTCTGCAAAGCCATTAGGGTAATTATCGCAGCAGCGAGGAAGAAAAAAAGCGTGAGAGGTGGGAGGAATGAAAATAAAAAGGTGAGAGCAAGACCCTGCGGCCTGATGCCCTCACCCCGTCCCTCTCCCACGGGAGAGGGTGCAAACACTAAAAACTGTCTCGTGGAGACGGTTTTGCTGTTTATACTGCCGTCTGGAAGATAACCCCGTCAGCCTTCTCGGTGTACTGAGAGAGCTGGTCGAAGTTCAGATAGCGATAGGTATCCACCGCTGTCTTATCCACCTGAGCCACAAAGGTCTGGTACTCTTCCGGCGTTGGCAGTTTGCCAATCAGCGCCGCAACCGCCGCCAGCTCCGCAGAGGCCAGGAAGACGTTCGCACCGGTACCTAAACGGTTCGGGAAGTTACGGGTAGAGGTGGAAACCACCGTCGCACCGTCAGCCACGCGCGCCTGGTTACCCATACAGAGGGAACAGCCAGGGATTTCAATTCGCGCACCGCTCTTACCAAACACGCTGTAGTAGCCCTCTTCGGTCAGCTGCGCCGCGTCCATACGGGTTGGTGGTGCCACCCACAGACGGGTCGGCAGCTGGCCTTTATGAGTATCCAGCAGCTTACCGGCAGCGCGGAAGTGACCGATGTTGGTCATGCAGGAACCGATGAACACTTCGTCGATTTTCTCGCCCTGAACTTCAGAGAGCGGACGCGCATCGTCCGGATCGTTCGGTGCACAGAGGATCGGCTCTTTAATATCCGCCAGATCGATGTCGATCACCGCCGCGTACTCTGCGTCAGCATCGGCTTCCAGCAGCTGCGGATCCGCCAGCCATTTTTCCATGCCCTGAATACGACGCTCCAGGGTACGACGGTCGCCGTAGCCTTCGGCAATCATCCACTTCAGCAGCACGATGTTGGAAGTCAGGTACTCTTCGATTGGCGCCTGGTTCAGCTTGATGGTACAACCTGCAGCAGAACGCTCGGCGGAGGCATCGGTCAGCTCGAACGCCTGTTCCACTTTCAGATCCGGCAGACCTTCAATTTCCAGAATGCGGCCAGAGAAGATGTTTTTCTTCCCTTTCTTCTCAACGGTCAGCAGGCCCTGTTTAATCGCATACAGCGGGATCGCGTGAACCAGGTCGCGCAGGGTGATACCCGGCTGCATTTTACCTTTGAAGCGCACCAGCACCGATTCCGGCATATCCAGCGGCATCACGCCGGTCGCCGCAGCAAACGCCACCAGACCAGAGCCCGCCGGGAAGGAGATACCGATTGGGAAACGGGTGTGAGAGTCACCGCCAGTACCCACGGTATCCGGCAGCAGCATGCGGTTCAGCCAGGAGTGGATGACGCCGTCGCCCGGACGCAGAGAGACGCCGCCGCGGTTCATGATGAAGTCTGGCAGCGTATGGTGCGTGGTTACGTCGACCGGCTTCGGATACGCCGCGGTGTGGCAGAAGGACTGCATCACCAGGTCGGACGAGAAGCCCAGGCACGCCAGGTCTTTCAGTTCGTCACGGGTCATTGGACCGGTGGTGTCCTGAGAGCCCACGGAGGTCATCTTAGGCTCGCAGTACGCGCCCGGACGAACACCCGCTACGCCGCACGCACGGCCCACCATTTTCTGCGCCAGAGAGTAACCACGGCTGCTCTCCGCCACATCTTTCGCCTGACGGAACACGTCACTGTGCGGCAGACCCAGCGCTTCACGCGCTTTGGTGGTCAGGCCACGACCGATAATCAGCGGGATACGGCCACCTGCACGCACTTCGTCGATCAGCACGTCGGTTTTCAGCTCGAAGCTTGCCAGCAGTTCGTTGGTTTCGTGGTTACGCACTTCGCCCTTGAACGGGTAAACGTCAATCACGTCGCCCATGTTCAGGTTGGACACATCCACTTCAATCGGCAGCGCGCCCGCATCTTCCATGGTGTTGAAGAAGATCGGCGCAATTTTGCCACCGAGGCACAGGCCACCGCCGCGCTTGTTAGGCACGTGAGGGATATCGTCGCCCATAAACCACAGCACGGAGTTGGTTGCGGATTTACGGGAAGAGCCGGTACCCACAACGTCACCCACGTAAGCCAGCGGGAAACCTTTCTCCTGCAGGGCTTCGATCTGTTTGATCGGGCCGACGCTGCCCGGCTGATCCGGCTCAATGCCTTCACGGGCGTTTTTCAGCATCGCCAGGGCGTGCAGAGGGATATCCGGGCGAGACCACGCGTCCGGTGCCGGAGAGAGGTCATCGGTGTTGGTTTCACCGGTCACTTTAAAGACGGTAACGGTGATTTTATCAGCCAGTGCTGGACGGTTCAGGAACCATTCGGCATCCGCCCAGGACTGCATCACCTGCTTCGCATAGACGTTGCCCGCTTTGGCTTTTTCTTCTACATCGTAGAAGTTATCGAACATCAGCAGCGTGGAAGAGAGCGCTTTAGCGGCAATCGGTGCCAGCTTGTCGTTATCCAGCGCGTCAATCAGCGGATGAATGTTGTAACCACCCTGCATGGTGCCGAGCAGTTCAATGGCTTTTTCAGGAGTAACCAGTGGGGAGGTGGCTTCGCCTTTGGCGATAGCAGCAAGGAATCCGGCTTTTACGTAGGCAGCTTCATCTACGCCAGGCGGTACGCGGTTGATCAACAGATCTAACAGGAATTCTTCTTCGCCCTTAGGCGGGTTCTTCAGCAGCTCGACGAGCGCGGCCATTTGGGTTGCATCTAAAGGTTTGGGTACAATTCCCTCGGCGGCACGTTCTGCTACGTGCTTACGGTATTCTTCTAGCACGACGGTTCTCCTCGCTCTCATTGTCATATGCGGCGGGCGTTCTCTTCACGCTCCTGTGAGACAGCAGTTTGTAGGGTAAATGCCCGATACCGCGTCGGGCAGCATAGCAGGATTTCTGCACAGTGTTAATCCGTTTACAAAAAAGCAACATTAAAAAATTTGCTGAATCGTTAAGCATGGTGTAGCGGGGAGACGAGGCGAATTTTGGGTACAAAAAAACCGCCAGGTAGCGGTTTATTTGTTGCCTTGCGGTGGTAGCACACCGTGTTGGCAGATTTGCGGCAACCCCAACGAAATGAATTTTGCATCACGCCTCGTGGGCTTGCAAGCCATTATGTCAATTTTGCGTAGCGCCTTCCTGTTTCGAATGAAAATTCGTTTCACTTCATTTTTCGCCTTCAGAATGACGACTGAGTCGATTACTCTTCTTCTCGGCCTGCTTCGCTGGTGTAGCAACCAGTCACCGGGCCCGGAAGCAGTTCCGTAACCTACGCGGCAATCCCAACTTGCCTGGTTCTGCCTTTCCCGGTGGAGTATGAACCCGCGTAGCCTGTACAGGAACGCACGCAATGGAGATGCGAATCACTGCACTGATCGTTGTGACCGGTTTACTGCTAACCGCGCTGCACGGTGGCTGGAACATATCCAACATCACGGTGCTGTTTGTCGTCAACCTCGGCAATTAGCTGCTGGCCGCTCGCAAGAGCGGCCTTCTGAATTCCCGGCGCCTTTTCCCGCATCGCATATAATTGTGTAATAAATGCACACACTCTTTATCCGGACGCTTCGGTGGTTTCCCAAGAAAAGTCAAAACTGTCATACACGGGTGAATAATACTCGCGGCAACAAGAACGCCTCACGGCACAGCGCTTGTCTCGTTGGATTCATTTTATGAAGTTGCCCTTTAAGCCACACCTGCTTGTCCTTCTCTGCAGTGCCGGGCTGTTTGCCGCCTCAGGCGTTATGTTTGTCAAAAGTCGGGCAACGGAGTCGGTCGTCCCTGCTCCTGTCACGCAACAACCGGCAGCACCTGCCGCAGCCCAGCCCGCCCCTGTCGTCGCACCCACGTACACGGCCGCGCAAATCGATCAGTGGGTTGCCCCAGTTGCGCTCTACCCGGATGCCCTGCTGTCGCAAATTTTAATGGCCTCGACCTACCCGTCAAACGTTATCCAGGCGGCACAGTGGTCAAAAGATAATCCCAAAATGCAGGGCGATGCCGCCATTCAGGCCGTTGCTGGTCAGCCGTGGGATCCGAGCGTAAAGTCGCTGGTGGCGTTTCCTCAGTTGATGTCGCTGATGGGTGAAAATCCGCCCTGGGTCCAAAATCTGGGCGATGCCTTTCTCGCCCAACCGAAAGACGTAATGGATTCCGTTCAACGCCTGCGCATGCTGGCGCAACAAACCGGTGCATTGCAATCAACGCCACAGCAAACGGTCACGACCGTGACGAAACCTGCCCCTGCAAAAACCACCACCAGCGAGTCAACAAACACCACCACAAGCCCGACGGTGATCAAAATTGAATCCGCCGATCCGCAGGTGGTTTACGTTCCGACCTATAACCCCAATACGGTTTACGGTACCTGGCCAAACGCGGCCTACCCGCCCACCTATTTACCGCCCTCACCCGGGGAGCAATTTACCGACAGTCTAGTCAAGGGTCTCGGCTTCAGTCTGGGGGTGGCGACAACCTATGCCATCTTCAGCAATATCGACTGGGATGACGACGATGACTGGGACCACCACCATCACGATGATGACTGGGATAATCATGGCGGCTATAACCGCAACGGCGATAACAACATCAATATTAACGTTGAGAACTTTAATAAAATCAGCGGACAGCGGCTGACGGACGCCAACCGCACCTGGCAGCACAACCCGGCCTATCGTGAAGGCGTGCCGTACCCGACCAACCAGCTCAATACCCGTTTCCACTCCACGAAAGCGGCGACAGGGCTCAGTTCGACGCAGCAAAAACCGGTCAATCGGGACAGCCAGCGTCAGGCCGCATTGAGCCAAATGGAAAAATCGACAGGAAAAACCTTCCCTCAGGCAACGCGCCCGACAACCCGAGATGCACAGCGTCAGGCTTCCAGCCAACAGCTGAAGCAGATTTCACAGCGCAATAACTACCGCGGCTACGACAGCAAACCGCAAATCGCGAAGCGAACTGAGAACAACCGTGCGGCCACACACACACAACGACAGGAAAAACGGGTTTCGCAACCCTCACAGCAGCGCACAGCCCAGCAGAGAAATGTTCAGCAGCGAACCAGCCAGCATCGTGCTAATGCGCTGAGCGGCAATGACAGCCGGTCCGGCAACTGGCAAGCCCAGCAGCGTCGGGGCGAGCAGAGCAGGCAAGTCGCTGCCCGCCATCAGCAGCCCCGTCAGGCCTCAGCCGGACGCGCAGAACACCGTGAATTCCGTCACCGTTAAGGGAGCCGACATGAAAAGTAAACTACTCTGTGGAATGGCGTTATTCATGCTTTCGGCCACCGCGATGGCACAGCAATCGTTCAGCACGCCAGGCCAGGCAACCGACGCGCTGGTGAGCGCCATCAGTAAGCATGATGAACGTGCAATGAGCGACCTGCTTGGGGAGAACTGGCGCGACTTCCTGCCGCCTGAAGGGGTCGACCCGGATGCCGTTGATCGTTTCCTGAGAGACTGGAAAGTTCGCCATGATACCGCCATCGAGGGCGATGTGGCGCATCTGGTTGTTGGAGAGAGCGACTGGCAGTTGCCGATCCCGGTGATGAAAACCGCTACCGGCTGGCAATTTGACATTAAAGCAGGCGCCGAAGTGATCCTCACGCGCGAGATTGGGCGTAACGAACTCGGTGCCATCGAGGCGCTGCATGCCTATGTCGATGCTCAGCAGAGCTATTTTGCGTTGAACCAGAAGTATGCGCAGAAAATTGTCAGTTCTGAGGGGAAAAAGGACGGTCTGTACTGGCCCGTCTCGCCAGGCGAAGCGCCAAGCCCGTTGGGTCCGGCGTTCAGTCCGAAAGAGCCAGGAGCAGGCTATCACGGCTATCGTTTTCGCATTTTGCCGGATAATAACGGTTTCGCAATGATCGCCTGGCCAGTCACTTACGGTCAGACGGGGGTGATGAGCTTCACCATCAATCAGGACGACAAGGTGTACCAGAGCGATCTCGGCAGTGATTCCGCGAAGAAAGCAAATGCCCTGACCGCATACCCTCTGGATAAGACCTGGCAACCCGTCGCCCCGTAATGCAGGCAGGCCGGGCAAGGCGACGTCGCCACCCGGCTGTTTTCCTACAGAATATTCGCGACCGATTTCGCCAGCTGCGCTTCCAGAACCGGCTTCGCCTCTTCGAACTTCAGGTTCACCTTGTTGGCGTTAGACACCACGCGGGTCTGATACTTCGCACGATCGCCCTGCTCGGTGCTGGTCTGCAGTTTCACGCCAGAGGTACCCTGACGCAGAGCAGCGATATTATCGGTTGTGACTTTTGCTTTGCTGCGCTCAGAGATCTGCAGGTCAGTCACCATGGTGTAGTTTACATCTTCCACCATGGCGTCTGCCGCCATGCCGATCAGACCCGCCGCCAGACCCACGCCCAGCGCTGCGCCGGAAGAGTTGCTGTTATAAGCGGTGATCCCGGCACCCAGTGCAGCGCCCACAGCCGCACCTTCATACCCGGTTTTCAGGTAGCCCTGAGCTTCACGCAGGTCCATTTTGTCGGCTTTCAGGACGTTTGCCTGCACCCAGTAATATGCGCCGTCAGGGGAACTGGTCACTTTATAGCCCTTGGCAATCAGGTCGTTCGCCAGCAGGGTCTGCAGGTTGCTCATGTCTTTATCGGAGGTGTTTTTAACCTGAATGTAGACCGTTTTCTCGTTGGATGGCTCAAGCCAGACGGTTTCACTCATCTGGGTTTTAACTTCCAGGTTGCGTTTCTTCACCGCCGTCGTTACCGCACCGCACCCTGTCAGCGTCAGCGCTGCCGCCACTAAGCCAATTACCGCAACTTTCTTCAAAGACATGTATTTTCCTTTTTTCGTGTAATAAAAGAGTCCAGAACCCCTAAACCGCGTGGCCAGTAGCCACACAATGGTGAAAAAAGTATCGGCAGATGAAGGGGAATTTTTAGCGGAAATATCAACAGGATGACTACTAAATCCGGTAGTACCAGGCAAAAAAAAACGCCTCCGGAGAGGCGTTTATCAAGCGCAGAGAAACTTATTTCTTCTTCGCTTTCGCGTTTGGCAGGTCGGTGATGCTACCTTCGAACACTTCTGCCGCCAGGCCCACAGACTCGTGCAGAGTCGGGTGAGCGTGGATGGTCAGCGCGATGTCTTCCGCGTCGCAACCCATTTCGATAGCCAGACCGATTTCACCCAGCAGCTCGCCGCCGTTGGTACCGACAATTGCACCACCGATCACGCGGTGAGTCTCTTTGTCGAAGATCAGTTTGGTCACGCCATCCGCACAGTCGGAAGCGATAGCACGGCCAGAAGCAGCCCACGGGAAGGTGGCGGTTTCGTAGCTGATGCCTTTCTCTTTCGCTTCTTTCTCGGTCAGACCCACCCAGGCAACTTCTGGCTCGGTGTACGCGATAGATGGGATCACTTTTGGATCGAAGTAGTGTTTCATGCCAGCGATAACTTCAGCGGCAACGTGACCTTCGTGAACACCTTTGTGCGCCAGCATTGGCTGACCGACGATGTCGCCGATAGCAAAGATGTGCGGCACGTTGGTGCGCAGCTGCTTATCAACGCGGATAAAGCCACGGTCGTCCACTTCCACGCCAGCTGCGCCAGCATTGAGGTTTTTACCGTTCGGCACGCGGCCGATCGCCACCAGCACGGCGTCGTAACGCTGCGCTTCTGCAGGGGCTTTTTTGCCTTCCATGGAAACGTAAATACCGTCTTCTTTCGCTTCAACGGCAGTCACTTTGGTTTCCAGCATCAGGTTGAATTTCTTGCTGATACGTTTGGTGAAGACTTTAACGATGTCTTTGTCGGCTGCCGGGATAACCTGGTCGAACATTTCAACCACGTCGATCTCTGAACCCAGCGCATGGTACACAGTACCCATTTCCAGACCGATGATACCGCCGCCCATAACCAGCAGACGCTTAGGAACGGTTTTCAGCTCCAGGGCATCGGTGGAATCCCACACGCGTGGATCTTCATGCGGAATAAATGGCAGTTCGATTGGGCGAGAGCCTGCCGCGATGATCGCGTTGTCGAAGTTGATCACGGTTTTGCCGTTTTCGCCTTCCACTTCCAGGGTGTTCGCACCGGTGAATTTACCCAGACCGTTTACCACTTTCACTTTACGGCCTTTGGCCATACCCGCCAGACCGCCGGTCAGCTGAGTGATAACTTTCTCTTTCCAGGTACGAATTTTGTCGATATCGGTTTTCGGCTCGCCGAAGACGATACCGTGTTCAGCCAGCGCTTTGGCTTCTTCGATAACTTTCGCTACGTGCAGCAGCGCTTTAGAAGGGATACAGCCGACGTTCAGACAAACACCGCCGAGGGTGCTGTAACGTTCTACGATGACGGTTTCCAGACCTAAATCCGCGGCGCGGAATGCTGCGGAGTAACCTGCCGGGCCTGCCCCAAGTACTACGACCTGAGTTTTGATTTCTGTGCTCATCATGACCTCTTAATTTATACCCGTCGTCCACCGGGTCGTTCTATCCGCCCGCAGTTTACAAAATTGTTAACAATTTTGAAACAACAAACGGCTCACGAATTGTCGCTTTCGCCAATAACCTCACAAACACCATGAGATTATCAGAAAAAAGCCGGCCGACTGGCCGGCTTTTCGATTACATCACCAGGCGGCGAATGTCGCTCAGGGTGTTGTTGATGATGGTGATGAAGCGCGCACCATCAGCACCGTCGATCACGCGGTGGTCGAAGGACAGAGAGATTGGCATCATCAGACGCGGCACGAACTCTTTGCCATTCCACACTGGCTCCATCGCGGACTTGGACACACCGAGGATAGCCACTTCCGGCGCATTCACAATCGGCGCGAAGTGGGTGGTACCCAGGCCGCCGATGCTGGAGATAGTGAAGCAGCCGCCCTGCATTTCGCCGGCAGTCAGCTTACCATCACGCGCTTTCTTGGAGATCACGGTCAGTTCACGGGACAGCTCGGTAATGCTCTTCTTGTTCACGTCTTTGAAGACCGGAACAACCAGACCATTTGGCGTATCAACCGCAACACCGATGTTGATGTATTTCTTCAGCGTCAGCTTCTGACCGTCTTCGGACAGGGAGCTGTTGAAGCGTGGCATCTGCTCAAGGGCAGCGGCAACGGCTTTCATGATGAAGACCACTGGGGTGAATTTCACGTCCAGCTTGCGCTTCTCAGCTTCGGCGTTCTGCTGTTTACGGAACGCTTCCAGATCGGTGATATCGGTCTTATCGAAGTGCGTAACGTGCGGGATCATCACCCAGTTACGGCTCAGGTTAGCACCAGAGATTTTCTGGATGCGGCCCAGCTCAACTTCTTCGATTTCGCCGAACTTGCTGAAGTCCACTTTTGGCCATGGCAGCATGCCCGGAATACCGCCACCGGCGGCTGCAGCAGGTGCAGCTTCGGCGCGTTTCACCGCGTCTTTCACGTAGGTCTGAACGTCTTCGCGCAGGATACGACCCTTACGGCCGGTCCCTTTCACTTTCGCCAGGTTCACACCGAATTCGCGCGCCAGGCGACGAATCAGCGGGGTAGCGTGGACGTAAGCGTCGTTTTCAGCGAACTCAGATTTGCCTTCCGCTTTTGCAGCAGGAGCCGCAGCAGGTTTAGACGCCTGAGCCGGTGCAGCAGAAGGTGCCGGAGCAGCCGCGGCAGCCGGAGCTGCGGCAGGCGCAGCGCCTTCCACTTCGAAGACCATGATCAGAGAGCCGGTAGACACTTTGTCGCCGGTGCTGATTTTGATCTCTTTAACGGTACCCGCGAACGGCGCTGGGACTTCCATAGAAGCCTTGTCGCCTTCAACGGTGATCAGTGACTGTTCAGCGGCAACTTTGTCGCCCACTTTCACCATCACTTCGGTTACTTCAACTTCGTCACCGCCGATGTCCGGTACATTAACGTCTTTCGCGCCGCCAGCAGCTGCTGGTGCAGCGGCCGGAGCCGGAGCAGCGGCCTGTGCTGGCGCGGCAGCAGGTGCAGCACCCGCCACTTCGAAGACCATGATCAGGGAGCCGGTAGACACTTTGTCGCCGGTGTTGATCTTGATCTCTTTAACAGTACCGGCGAACGGAGCTGGCACTTCCATAGAGGCTTTGTCGCCTTCTACGGTGATCAGTGACTGCTCAGCTGCAACGGTGTCGCCCACCTTCACCAGGATTTCAGTGACTTCAACTTCGTCACCGCCGATGTCAGGCACGTTCACTTCTTTCGCGCTCGCGGCAGCGGCTGGAGCAGCGGCGGCCGGAGCGGCTTCTTTCTTCTCTTCCTGCGCAGGTGCAGCAGCTGCTGCACCGTCGGCGGAATCGAAAATCATGATCAGTTTGCCGGTCTCGGTTTTATCGCCAACAGAGACTTTGATCTCTTTAACGATGCCAGCCTGAGGAGACGGGACTTCCATAGAGGCTTTGTCGCCTTCTACGGTGATCAGCGACTGTTCAGCTTCAACTTTGTCGCCTACTTTGACCAGGATCTCGGTGATTTCAACTTCATCAGCCCCGATGTCCGGTACATTGATTTCGATAGCCATTATTCTTTTACCTCTTACGCCAGACGCGGGTTAACTTTTTCTGCATCGATGTTGAATTTGGTGATTGCGTCAGCAACCACTTTCTTATCGATTTCGCCACGTTTAGCCAGTTCGCCCAGTGCTGCTACAACCACGTAAGAAGCATCAACTTCGAAGTGGTGACGCAGGTTTTCGCGGCTGTCAGAACGACCGAAGCCGTCAGTACCCAGAACGCGATAATCATCAGCTGGAACGTAAGTACGAACCTGCTCTGCGAACAGTTTCATATAGTCAGTAGACGCCACCGCTGGTGCATCGTTCATCACCTGAGCGATGTACGGAACGCGTGGGGTTTCCATTGGGTGCAGCATGTTCCAGCGCTCACAATCCTGGCCATCACGCGCCAGCTCAGTGAAGGAGGTCACAGAGTACACGTCGGAACCCACACCGTAGTCTTTCGCCAGGATCTGTGCTGCTTCACGTACGTGACGCAGGATAGAACCGGAGCCCAGCAGCTGAACTTTACCTTTGCTACCTTCGAGGGTTTCGAGTTTGTAGATACCTTTACGGATACCTTCCTCGGCACCTGCTGGCATTGCCGGCATGTGGTAGTTTTCGTTCAGGGTGGTGATGTAGTAGTAAATGTTCTCTTGCGCTTCACCGTACATGCGGGTCAGACCGTCATGCATGATGACTGCCACTTCGTACGCGTAAGACGGGTCGTAAGAGATACAGTTAGGGATAGTCAGGGACTGAATATGGCTGTGGCCATCTTCGTGCTGCAGACCTTCACCGTTCAGAGTCGTACGACCGGACGTACCGCCTACCAGGAAGCCGCGAGCCTGCTGGTCGCCTGCCTGCCAGCACAGGTCACCGATACGCTGGAACCCGAACATGGAGTAGTAAATGTAGAACGGGATCATCGGCAGGTTGTTGGTGCTGTAAGAGGTCGCAGCAGCCAGCCAGGATGCGCCTGCGCCCAGCTCGTTGATACCTTCCTGCAGGATCTGACCTTTCTCGTCTTCTTTGTAGTATGCAACCTGCTCACGGTCCTGCGGGGTGTACTGCTGGCCGTTCGGGCTGTAGATACCGATCTGACGGAACAGACCTTCCATACCGAAAGTACGCGCTTCGTCGGCGATGATTGGAACCAGACGATCTTTGATCGACTTGTTCTTCAGCATCACGTTCAGGGCACGAACGAAAGCGATAGTGGTAGAGATCTCTTTGTTCTGCTCTTCCAGCAGCTGAGAGAAGTCTTCCAGCGCTGGCAGTTCCAGCTTCTCGGTGAAGTTAGGCTGACGAGCTGGCAGGTAGCCTTTCAGCGCCTGACGACGTTCGTGCAGGTACTTGTGCTCTTCAGACCCTTCCGGGAAGGTGATGTAAGACAGGTTTTCTACCTGCTCATCGGTCACTGGAACGTTGAAACGGTCGCGGATATAACGCACGCCGTCCATGTTCATTTTCTTAACCTGGTGAGCGATGTTTTTACCTTCTGCGGTATCACCCATGCCGTAACCTTTGATGGTGTGGGCCAGGATTACAGTCGCTTTACCTTTGGTTTCCTGCGCTTTTTTCAGTGCAGCGTAGACTTTCTTCGGATCGTGACCACCGCGGTTCAGGGCCCAGATCTGCTCATCAGTCCAGTCTGCAACCAGTGCTGCGGTTTCAGGGTATTTGCCGAAGAAGTGCTCACGAACGTAGGCACCGTCTTTGGATTTGAAGGTCTGGTAGTCACCGTCAACGGTTTCGTTCATCAGCTGGATCAGTTTACCGCTGGTGTCTTTACGCAGCAGCTCATCCCAACGACCGCCCCACATGACTTTGATCACGTTCCAGCCAGCACCTGCGAAGATACCTTCCAGTTCGTTGATGATCTTGCCGTTACCGGTTACCGGACCATCCAGACGCTGCAGGTTACAGTTGATGATGAAGCACAGGTTGTCCAGCTTCTCACGGGTCGCGATGGTGATCGCACCTTTAGATTCTGGCTCATCCATTTCGCCGTCGCCCAGGAAGGCGTAAACGGTTTGCTCAGAGGTGTCTTTCAGACCACGGTGTTCCAGATACTTCAGGAATTTAGCCTGGTAGATCGCACCGATTGGGCCCAGACCCATAGATACGGTCGGGAACTGCCAGAATTCAGGCATCAGTTTAGGGTGCGGGTAAGAAGACAGACCTTTACCGTGAACTTCCTGACGGAAATTGTTCATCTGCTCTTCAGTCAGACGACCTTCCAGGAATGCACGTGCATAGATGCCCGGAGAGATGTGGCCCTGGAAGTACACCAGATCGCCGCCGTCTTTCTCGTTCGCTGCACGGAAGAAGTGGTTGAAGCACACTTCGTAAACGGTCGCGGAAGACTGGAAGGACGCCATGTGGCCCCCCAGTTCCAGGTCTTTCTTGGATGCGCGCAGAACGGTCATGATGGCGTTCCAGCGGATTGCAGAACGGATACGACGTTCCAGATCCAGATTGCCCGGGTATTCCGGTTCGTCTTCGACGGCAATCGTGTTTACGTAGTTGCTAGCCCCTGCACCTGAAGCAACCTTCACACCGCCTTTGCGGGCTTCAGAAAGCAGCTGATCAATCAGATACTGAGCGCGCTCAACACCTTCTTCACGGATGACCGATTCGATCGCCTGTAGCCAGTCGCGAGTTTCGATCGGATCCACGTCATTTTGGAGACGTTCTGACATGGGGGTATTCCTTATCTATCTAATACGTTGATTTGTCTGGAACCTGTCCCATTGTGCTCTTGGGCAAGAACACAATAAGACAGGTTCTGCGTTTAGTTGCCGCGCTCTAAAAGTACCTGGCGCTTAATCCTTTCGTTGCTGTATGCGGCGTAATGAACGTTCGCGACGCGATTGTTCACGGCTGCGGTCCAACAAGATTTCCTCAATGAAAGCCAGATGGCGGTGCGACGCTTCACGCGCCTGCTCCGGTTCCCCGGCCATTATCGCCTCGAATACTCGGGTGCGATGGTTGCTTACCAGTGGGAGCATCTCCCGACGGGCATACAACAATTCAAAATTCTGACGAACGTTCTGGGCCAGCATCGGCTCCATGCAGCGTAGCAGATGGAGGAGCACCACGTTGTGGGCCGCTTCGGTGACGGCGATTTGATACTGGACAACGGCGCTGGACTCGGCGTCTAAATCGCCGGACTGCTGTGCCCGTTCAATGGCCTGATGCAGTTCGCGGATACGCACGCGATCTTCATCAGTGCTGCGAAGGGCGGCGTAATAGGCCGCAATACCTTCAAGCGCGTGACGGGTCTCAAGCAGATCAAACTGGGATTCTGGGTGGTCAGAGAGAAGTTCTACCAGCGGATCGCTGAAGCTCTGCCACAGGCTGTTTTGCACAAAGGTTCCGCCGCCCTGGCGACGAAGCAGCAAGCCCTTTGCTTCGAGACGTTGAATCGCCTCACGCAGAGAGGGACGTGAAACGTCGAACTGTTTTGCCAGCTCGCGTTCTGGCGGAAGTTTCTCACCCGGGCGCAGAGTCCCTTCGAGGATTAAAAACTCCAGCTGCTGCTCAATCACATCAGATAGTTTTGGTTGGCGAATTTTGCTGTAGGCCATATTCCCTGTCTTACGCCTTTTTGCCCGGAGTCAATTGGTCTTACCAATTTCAAGTTCGTATCGCTAAAGTAACAAAGTATTCACCTTCTGTCCATATTGGTTTTGATTGAAATCAGTAAACCCTGCACATTTTAACAACCTTACAGAAATAACGTTTCAGAAATGTAACTTTGCACAAATGAGTTGATTACTCCCAAAGAGGCAGTTTTAACCTTAATGAAACGAGGGTTTTTGCAATCTGAAGCGATTCAACAAGGCAAATAACGAAAATTCGCCCACTTCTGGCGCATTTCTATTCTATAGGTTGGGTTAGGACGAATAAGCGGGCCGATTTACAAATGCTTTCTTTTTATTCAAGTCGTCATCAGCCCTTCATAAAGCAGGTGCATTCACAGGCGCTTACCACTATTCTTGCGCTTACGGAAGTCATCTCCGCTTTTTTCGGTCTCGTTAACCGTAAAGAAATAAATACAGAATATGGATTTTCATAATTACACACGCACAGCGTGAACATAACAACCACACACGAGGTTTCAAATGGAAGCTCAACAGCACGGCGATCAGCTAAAGCGCGGGCTCAAGAACCGCCACATACAGCTCATTGCACTGGGTGGTGCTATCGGTACTGGCCTGTTTCTCGGCAGCGCGTCCGTTATCCAGTCAGCCGGTCCGGGCATTATTTTGGGGTACGCAATCGCAGGCTTTATTGCCTTTCTGATTATGCGTCAGTTGGGTGAGATGGTCGTTGAAGAGCCGGTTGCAGGCTCGTTCAGCCACTTTGCCTACAAATACTGGGGCAGCTTTGCCGGTTTCGCCTCTGGCTGGAACTACTGGGTGCTGTACGTCCTGGTTGCCATGGCTGAGCTTACCGCCGTCGGGAAGTACATTCAGTTCTGGTATCCGGAGATCCCAACGTGGGCTTCCGCTGCGGCTTTCTTCGTCATTATTAACGCCATTAACCTGACCAACGTAAAAGTGTTCGGTGAAATGGAGTTTTGGTTTGCGATTATTAAGGTGATTGCCGTAGTGGCGATGATCATCTTCGGCGGCTGGCTGCTGTTCAGCGGCAACGGCGGCCCGCAGGCGACAGTGCGCAACCTCTGGGAACAGGGCGGCTTCCTGCCTCACGGCATGACCGGCCTGGTAATGATGATGGCTATCATTATGTTCTCCTTTGGCGGCCTTGAGCTGGTGGGCATCACCGCCGCGGAAGCCGACAACCCGGAGCAGAGCATTCCAAAAGCCACCAACCAGGTTATCTACCGCATCCTGATCTTCTATGTGGGCTCGCTGGCCGTGCTGCTTTCCCTGCTGCCGTGGACCCGCGTGACCGCTGACACCAGCCCGTTTGTGCTGATCTTCCACGAGCTGGGCGATACCTTTGTGGCAAACGCTCTCAACGTGGTGGTTCTGACCGCGGCGCTGTCTGTTTATAACAGCTGCGTCTACTGCAACAGCCGCATGCTGTTCGGTCTGGCTCAGCAGGGCAACGCCCCGAAAGCGCTGCTCAACGTTGATAAGCGCGGCGTACCGGTGAACACCATTATTGTGTCAGCAGTTGTCACGGCGCTGTGCGTGCTGATCAACTACCTGGCGCCGGAGTCAGCCTTCGGCCTGCTGATGGCGCTGGTGGTCTCTGCTCTGGTGATTAACTGGGCGATGATCAGCCTGGCGCACATCAAGTTCCGCCGCGCCAAGCAGCAGCAAGGCGTCACCACGCGCTTCCCTGCCCTGCTTTACCCGCTGGGTAACTGGGTGTGCCTGGTGTTTATGGCGGCCGTGCTGGTGATCATGCTGATCACCCCGGGGATGGCGATTTCCGTTTACCTGATCCCGGTCTGGATTGCGATCCTCGGCGTGGGTTACCTGGTGAAACAGAAGAACCAGAAAGCCGTGAAAGCACACTAAGCCTCTCTGCGCTGTACCCGTTTTTTGCGGGTACAGCGTGTTGTTACCTTCCTCACAAATTCAGCCCTTCAGCCGTTTCATCCATATCACCGCCTTTATCCTGCAACGCATATATTCATGAGCCAGCGAATAATTCTCTCCATACCGTAAACCGGAGAGCTGTCGATGGATAACAACAAACTGTCAGTAAAAGAAAAGATCGGCTATGGGATGGGCGACGCGGGATGCAACATCATCTTCGGCGCCATCATGCTGTTTGTTAACTATTTTTATACGGATATTTTTGGCCTGGCGCCTGCGCTGGTCGGCGTACTGCTGCTGTCCGTCCGCGTGATAGATGCCGTAACGGACCCGATCATGGGGGCGATTGCCGACCGTACCCGCAGTAAATATGGCCGATTTCGTCCATGGCTGCTGTGGATCGCCTTCCCCTACGCGCTGTTCAGCATCCTGATGTTCACCACGCCAGACTGGAGCTATAACAGCAAAGTTATCTATGCGTTTGTCACCTATTTCCTGCTGTCGCTGACCTACACGGCGATCAATATTCCTTACTGCTCGCTGGGCGGCGTGATCACCAACGACCCGAAAGAGCGCGTCGCCTGCCAGTCATATCGCTTCGTGCTGGTCGGCATCGCCACGCTGCTGCTGTCGCTAACGCTGCTGCCGATGGCCGACTGGTTCGGGGGAGATGACAAAGCCAAAGGTTACCAGATGGCGATGACCGTGCTGGCGCTGGTTGGAACCTGTATGTTCCTGTTCTGCTTCGCTACCGTGCGCGAGCGCGTGCGCCCGGCGGTGCAAACCAACGATGAGCTGAAAAACGATCTGAAAGACGTGTGGAAGAACGACCAGTGGGTACGCATTCTGCTCCTGACCCTGTGCAACGTCTGCCCGGGCTTTATCCGCATGGCGGCCACCATGTATTACGTCACCTGGGTGATGGGCCAGAGCACCCACTTCGCCACGCTGTTTATTAGCCTGGGCGTCGTGGGCATGATGCTCGGCAGCGTGCTGGCTAAAGTGCTGACCGACCGCTGGTGTAAGCTGAAGGTCTTCTTCTGGACCAACATCGTGCTGGCGATTTTCTCCTGCGCTTTCTACTTCTTCGACCCGAAAGCCACCGTCACCATCGTGGCGCTCTACTTCCTGCTAAACATCCTGCACCAGATCCCGTCACCGCTGCACTGGTCGCTGATGGCCGACGTGGACGACTACGGCGAGTGGAAGACCGGGAAACGCATTACCGGGATCAGCTTCTCCGGCAACATCTTTTTCCTGAAGCTGGGGCTGGCGATTGCCGGAGCGATGGTGGGCTTCCTGCTCTCCTGGTACGGTTATGACGCGGGCGCAAAAGCGCAGAGCGCGGACGCCATTAACGGGATCGTGCTGCTCTTTACCGTCATTCCCGGCATTGGATACTTAATTACCGCGGGCGTAGTACGCCTGCTGAAGGTAGACCGTGAAACGATGAAACGCATTCAGGAAGACCTGGAAAAACGTCGCACCAATTACCGTGAACTGAGCGACTATCAGGAACTGAAAGCCGCAGAGACAAAATAAGGAGAGCCAAATGCATCAGTGGCCAAACCCGCTTATCGAACAACGTGCCGACCCGTACATTTTACGCCATGAGGGGCAGTACTATTTTATCGCCTCCGTGCCGCAGTACGACAGGCTGGCGATCCGCCGCGCAGCGTCGCTGGAAGGCTTACGTAAAGCTGAAGAAGTTGTGGTCTGGCGCAAACCCGAGACCGGCCCGATGAGCCAGCTGATCTGGGCGCCGGAACTGCACCACATTGACGGCAAGTGGTACATCTACTTTGCCGCGACGCACACCCAGGCGCTCGACGAACTTGGGATGTTCCAGCACCGGATGTTTGCGCTGGAGTGTGCCGACGGCGATCCGCTCACCGGTACGTGGACGGAAAAAGGTCAGATAAAAACGCAGTTCGACACCTTCGCGCTGGATGCCACCACCTTTGTTCATCAGGGAAAACGCTGGTATCTGTGGGCGCAAAAAGCGCCGGACATCTCCGGGAACTCCAATCTTTATCTGTGCGAAATGGAAAACCCCTGGACGCTGAAAGGTGAGCCGGTGATGCTCAGCAAGCCGGAGTATGACTGGGAGTGTCGCGGTTTTTGGGTCAACGAAGGTCCGGCGGTGCTGGTTCACGACGATAAGCTGTTTATCAGCTATTCCGCCAGCGCCACCGACGAGAACTACTGCATGGGGCTACTGTGGATAGACCTGAATGCCGATCCGCAAAACCCGGCAAACTGGCAAAAATCCTCGCACCCGGTGTTCGTCACCAGTTACGAAAACCGCCAGTACGGTCCGGGACACAACAGCTTTACGCAAACGCCGGAAGGGGAGGATGTGCTGGTGTATCACGCGCGTAATTACACCGAAATTGAGGGCGACCCGCTGTACGATCCGAACCGCCACACCCGCCTGAAGCTTGTCCGCTGGGACGAAAACGGGATGCCTAATTTCGGCATCCCGCCCGCGGATACGCTTTAGTCTTTGCGGCGCGCTGGCTTACACCAGCGTGCCGTAGATAGTCAGCAACGCCACGACCACAACCACCACGAACGACGTTTTCTTCGCCATGGAGACAGCGGCTTTCGGCGTTTCAATCTTGTCGGTGTGCGGCTCACGCGCCAGCGAGAACTGCGCCAGACGCGTTAACACCTGGTACTGCGACGTATGGCGGTCGGCAAGCGAGGCGAACCATGCAGGCAGCGCTTTTTCACCGTGACCAATTAACGCGTACACCACGCCCACCAGACGAACCGGGAGCCAGTCTAGCACGTGCAGGATGGCATCAATGCCTGACAGCAAGCGTTCATGCGGCGTCAGGTAACGGGCCAGCCAGGTCTGCCAGGCGCGCAGGAATGCATACCCCATCAGCAGTACCGGCCCCCACGGACCGCCCACCACGAACCAGAACAGCGGTGCCAGATAGTAGCGGAAGTTAATCCACAACAGCGCATTTTGCAGCTCGCGCAGAAACTCGCGCTCGTCGCAGTCCGGCGGCACGCCGTGGATCATCGTCAGCTCGCTCGCCATGGCTCCGCGCGCATGGGCATCGTCACGGGAGGCGGCTTTAAGATAAGCGTGATAGTGCATACGCACTTTGCCCGCACCAATGCACAGCACCCCAAGCAGGATCCACACCACCAGCAGCGGCACGTTGAAAAACAGCCCGTACAGCGAGCGCAGGAGCAGGAAGGTAATAAGCATGACGCCCGCCATCATCAACAGCGTACGCAGCATGGAAAAATGTTTGATCCGGCGGAAAATCACCTCCAGCCGGTGATCCAGATGCCAGTGCTCGCCAAGTTTAAACAGGCGTTCGGCAATCATTACCAGCAGCATGGTAAATAACGTCATGGTATCTCCTTATTCTGACGACGCGGCGAGCATGGTGCGAAACCGGGACCAGTCGAAAGCCGGACCGGGATCGGTTTTTCTCACCGGGGCGATATCACTGTGTCCGGTAATATTTTCAGCGATTGCCGGATAGAGCCCGATAAGCGTTCGGGTCACGGCCGCTAACTGTTGATACTGTGAATCGGTGTAGGGCGTGGTATCCGTGCCTTCCAGTTCGATCCCAATGGAGAAATCATTGCACCGTTCGCGCCCGTGATACATCGACACCCCGGCATGCCAGGCGCGCTTATCAAAAGGAACATATTGAACCACTTCTCCGTCGCGACGGATCAGACAATGTGCCGATACGCGCAGATGAGCAATTTCAGCAAAAAAGGGATGAGCATCGGGATCAATCGTTCCAGTGAATAACGCATCGATCCACGGACCGCCAAACTCACCCGGCGGGAGACTAATATTATGAACCACCAGCAGTGTGGGCTTTTCATCCTCCGGGCGGCAATCGTGGTGCGGCGAGGGCACGTGCCGCGCATCCACCAGCCATCCGTCTTCTAACAACATGCTGGAACTCCTTCTGTATGGTGCAATGACTCGGTTCAGAGTAGCATGTTTCAACATTATGATTCGTTACCAATTTGGAGTTTTATCATGCCGCCTCGCCGCTACAACCCCGACCACCGACGTGAAGCCCTTCTGGAACGTATTAACATGGATATCCCGGCAAGCGTTGCCCATGCGTTGAAAGAAGACCTTGGCGGTGACATCAGCGCCGACAACGATATTACCGCACAGTTGTTGCCAAAAGAGACACGCTCCCACGCGGTCATCATCACGCGTGAAGACGGCGTTTTTTGCGGCAAGCGTTGGGTTGAAGAGGTCTTTACCCAGCTGGCAGGCGATGATGTGCAGGTAACCTGGCACGTGGAGGACGGCGACACCGTCACGGCGAACCAGCCGCTATTTGAGCTCGATGGCCCGTCCCGCGTGCTGCTCACCGGCGAGCGCACCGCGCTGAACTTCGTCCAGACCTTGTCCGGGGTAGCAAGCGAAGTACGTCGCTACGTTGACCTGCTGGCCGGTACCCGCACGCAGCTGCTGGATACCCGCAAAACCCTGCCGGGCCTGCGTACCGCGCTGAAATACGCGGTGCTGTGCGGCGGCGGCGCAAACCATCGTCTGGGGTTGTCAGATGCCTTTCTGATTAAAGAGAACCACATTATTGCCTCTGGCTCCGTGCGCCAGGCGGTGGAAAAAGCCTTCTGGCTCCACCCGGACGTGCCGGTTGAAGTGGAAGTGGAAAATCTGGAAGAGCTTGAGCAGGCGATTAAGGCCGGGGCTGACATCATCATGCTGGATAACTTTGAAACCGAGCAGATGCGTGAGGCGGTAAAACTGACGAACGGACAGGCACAGCTTGAGGTATCCGGCAACGTGACGTTCGATACCCTCCGTGAATTCGCGGAAACCGGCGTTGATTTTATCTCCGTAGGTGCCCTCACCAAGCATGTGCGGGCTCTCGATCTCTCCATGCGCTTTAAGTAATCCCGTTCTCCCCCTTCACGCGAAGGGGGAATCACAGACTTCATCGCAAAACTTTTGCCCTTCCCTGAAACGCTACGTTAAATCCCTGAAAGCCCCTTCACGTTTCCTTTTTTGCCCCTCGTTTCTGCTCCCTCTCACTGCCAGAGTAGCGGCACTTAACCTAAGGAGCAGAAATGAACAGACAAAAAGGATTCACGCTCATTGAGCTAATGGTGGTGATTGGCATTATTGCCATCCTGAGCGCCATCGGAATACCCGCGTATCAGAACTACCTGCGAAAAGCCGCACTCACCGATATGCTGCAAACGTTTGTCCCTTATCGCACTGCTATCGAGCTTTGCGCGCTGGACCACGGTGGCGTGGAGCGTTGTGATGCGGGGACGAACGGCATCCCCTCTCCGACGACGACACGTTATGTTTCAGCGATGAGCGTGGCTAAAGGCGTCGTGTCGTTAACGGGGCAGGAGAGCCTGAACGGGCTGGAGGTTCTCATGACGCCGCTCTGGAGCGACGGCAATGGTATGACGGGCTGGACGCGTGACTGCAAGATCGACTCTGACAGCGCACTCAAGCAGGCCTGCGAAGACGTTTTCCGCTTCGACACTCACTAACGGGAGCGGATGATGAATACCGAGCAACTCGTCGCACTCTGCCTGCGTCATCACGCCGTGCTACTGACCAACGATACCGACACGATCAGCATTGCCGTAGCGGGAAATCCCGGCAAGGAACTGATGGAAGCATTGCGTTTCGCGACGCAAAAACGGATTGATATCGAATGCTGGAGCGTTGAACGCATGGAAAAGCACCGGCAGATGGCGTCACAATCTCATCTCCCTGTCGTATCAGCACCGCACTCTGCGGTAGATATCCTCAACCACACGCTGCAGCAGGCGATAAGCCAACGCGCATCCGACATTCATATCGAACCGATGGAGCACGCCTGCCAGATCCGTTTACGCATCGACGGCGTGCTTTGCCCGCAGCCGCCGCTTTCCGCGGCGCTGGCGACCATGCTCATCGCGCGCTTAAAGGTGTTGGGCAATCTGGATATTGCGGAGCGCCGTTTGCCTCAGGACGGTCAGTTTACGGTTGAGGTAGCCAACGAGCCGGTCTCCTTCCGTATCTCTACGCTCCCTTGTAGCGGTGGTGAGAAAATTGTGCTGCGCCTGCTGCATCAGGTTCAACAGGCGCTGGAACTCGCCAAGCTGGGAATGAATGCCGAACAGCTGGCCTGCTTTAACGAGGCCCTTCATCGCCCGCAAGGTTTGATCCTGGTGACGGGCCCCACGGGCAGCGGAAAAACCGTATCGCTTTACAGCGCGTTGCAGGCGCGTAACACTCAGGACGTCAACATCTGCAGCGTGGAAGATCCGATTGAGATACCGCTTGCCGGGTTGAACCAGACGCAGATTAATCCCCGAGCAGGATTAACCTTCCAGAGTGTGCTGCGGGCGCTGCTTCGTCAGGATCCCGACATCATCATGGTGGGCGAAATCCGTGACGGCGACACCGCAGAGATCGCCATCAAGGCCGCGCAAACAGGGCATCTGGTGCTGTCTACGCTCCATACCAATTCAACAGCGGAGACGCTTATTCGTCTTCAACAAATGGGGGTCGCCCGGTGGATGATCTCCTCAGCGCTTTCGCTGGTGATTGCCCAGCGGCTGGTTCGCCGCCTGTGTCCCCACTGTCGCCATGAAGCCAGCGGTCGTGAAAAATTACCTCGCGCCCTTTGGCCCAGGCCGCTTCCGCGCTGGCAACCTACAGGCTGCGATCGCTGTTATCACGGTTTTTATGGCCGCGTGGCGATTTTTGAAGTGCTGTCCATCGACAGCACGCTTCGGCAGGCGATTGCCAGCGGAGCAACCATAGAAGTGATAGAGGGCAGCGCCCGTCAGGCGGGAATGACATCGCTGTTTGAGCATGGCTGTATGGCTGTAGAAGAAGGGCTCACCACGATCGAAGAGGTAGTCCGCGTCATGGGAATGCCCGATGGCTGTTAATCAACTCTGGCGATGGCGGGCGCTTACTGCGGAGGGTGAAATCCGCACGGGCACGCTTTGGGCTATCAGTCGAGAAGCCGCTTGCAGCAGCTTAGAACAACGGCATCTTCATCCGCTGGCGCTCAATCGGTCATTGCAGCGTCCTCGATGGCAGCGTCATCACTGCTACGATATCTTTCGCCAGCTCGCGACGCTGCTGCAGGCTGGCCTGACGTTGTCTCATAGCCTGCAAATGCTGGCGGAACAGCATCCGTTAAAGCATTGGCAGGCTCTGCTTCACAGCCTTGCTGACGATCTCTGTGGAGGCTGTTCCTTTTCTGCGTCAATGAATAAATGGCCGGAGGTGTTTAGCCCGCTTTATATCTCTATGGTAAAGACAGGCGAGCTGACGGGGAAGCTGGAGGAGTGCTGTCGCCAGCTCGCACAGCAACAAAAAGCTCAGGAGCAGCTCGGTGCAAAAGTCAAAAAGGCGCTGCGCTATCCCACGATCATTCTGACCCTTGCAGCGCTGGTGGTGCTGGCGATGGTGACGCTGGTGCTGCCCGAGTTCGCCGCGATCTATAAAACGTTTAATACTCCCCTGCCCTGGCTCACGCAGGCTGTCATGGGGTTAGCCGCCGCTATTCAGGGGCACATTGTCACGCTTTTTGCCCTGCTTCTTATTTTGGTTGTTGCCGCCTGTAAGCTACGACGGCATCCGCGCTGGCAGCGCACGCTGCTGCATCTTCCCGTAATGGGCGTACTGGCGCGTGGGCAAAAATTGGGGCAGGTATTTACCGTACTGTCATTAACCCAGCAAGCCGGGATCGCCTTTTTGCAGGGGCTGGAAAGTGTGGAAGAGACGGTTGAAAGCGGGTACTGGCAAACCAAAATGCGGGAAGTACGCGAACATATCGAGCAAGGAATGCCCGTGTGGTCAGCCTTTCAGCAGGCATCTGTCTTTACACCACTGTGCATACAGCTGATTCGAACCGGTGAAATCGCGGGTGCGCTTGATGTGATGCTGGCGAATCTTGCCCGCTACCATACGGAACAGACATTTCAACAAGCAGACAATCTGGCTGCGCTTCTGGAGCCACTGTTGTTGATTGTGACAGGGTTGATTATCGGCACGCTGGTGGTCGCAATGTATCTGCCGATATTCCATCTGGGGGATGCCATGAGTGCGGGATAGTACAGAATAGTGCTGGCGCACGGACATGCGCCAGCCAGCGGTATTACAGGCTATTGAAAACGCGGTTTTCCTGTTCCTGAACGCGAATAAACGTTGTGCGTTTCGTCAGCTCTTTCAGGCGGGATGCTCCCACGTAGGTGCAGGCCGAGCGCAGGCCGCCGAGGATATCGCGCGCGGTATATTCAACCGGGCCGCGCAATGGCAGCTTCACGGTTTTGCCTTCCGCCGCACGGTATTTTGCCACGCCACCGACGTGACGGGTCATCGCGGATTCAGAGCTCATACCGTAGAACAGCATGAATTTCTCGCCATCTTCTTCAACGACGGTACCACCACTCTCTTCGTGGCCTGCCAGCATACCGCCGAGCATCACGAAGTCCGCACCGCCGCCAAAGGCTTTCGCAACATCACCCGGCATGGTGCAACCACCATCGCTGATGATCTGACCGCCCAGGCCGTGCGCGGCGTCAGCGCATTCAATCACGGCAGACAGCTGCGGATAACCGACACCGGTTTTCACGCGCGTCGTACATACGGAACCCGGACCAATGCCTACTTTTACAATATCTGCACCGGAGAGGATCAGTTCTTCACACATTTCACCGGTCACCACGTTGCCCGCAATGATGGTCTTAGTCGGCCAGGCTTCACGCGCTTTGCTGACAAACTGGACGAAGTGTTCGGAATAACCATTCGCCACATCAATGCACACAAAGCTAAGCGCCGGGTTAGCGTTCAGGATCTGTTTGGTTTTTTCGAAATCCGCGTCTGAGGTGCCGGTAGAGACCATCACATGCTTCACCACATCCGCGGATGCAGAGGCGACAAACGCATTCCACTCTTCGGTACTGTAGTGTTTGTGAACTGCGGTAAGAATATCGAACTGTGCCAGGGCCGTTGCCATCTCAAAGGTACCGACCGTATCCATATTGGCAGCGATAATCGGCACGCCAGACCAGGTCTGACCGGAATGTTTAAAGGTGAATTGACGTTCGAGTTCAACGTCTGAGCGACTTTTCAGTGTAGAGCGTTTAGGGCGGATAAGAACGTCTTTAAAACCTAACTTCAGATCTTCTTCAATACGCATGTGCGGATTCCTGGGGTTAGAGGCAAATATGTTAAAAGCACAACTCCAGTGACGTTATCATACGCACTAATACCTGCTCCGCAAGACTGCGAAATTCTCTTTTTTTACGCTACAATCCTATAAATTTACCTGGTAAAAAGCAGGTAACGAGAGCTAAACACTCGCGGTAGAAAGTTTGAATTTCAACCAATTGATTTTAATAATGAATAATTCCCAGGATTCGATTTAATGGGGTATATCGTCGCATTAACCGGCGGCATCGGTAGTGGAAAAAGTACCGTTGCGGACGCGTTTTCTCGTCTGGGTATCACGATTATTGATGCCGATGTCATTGCCCGTCAGGTGGTAGAGCCAAATACACCCGCACTCAAGGCCATCAAGGCACACTTTGGCCCCGTCATCCTCAATGCGGATGGCACGCTCAATCGCCGCCAGCTTCGTGAATGCATTTTTTCTGATTCTGCAGAAAAAGCCTGGCTTAATGCCCTGCTGCATCCCATTATCCACCAGGAAACCCAGCGTCAGATTGCCGCAGCACGTTCGCCTTATGTGCTCTGGGTCGTTCCACTGTTGGTAGAAAATCAGCTGCAACATAAAGCCGATCGGGTATTGGTGATAGATGTCTCCCCCGAAACGCAAATCCTACGAACCGTGGCTCGGGATCGGGTCTCACGTGAACATGCTGAACACATTCTTGCCGCACAGGCCACGCGCGCTCAGCGCCTTGCCGTTGCGGATGATGTTATTGATAATAACGGCGCACCAGATGCCATTGCATCGGATGTTGCCCGTCTGCACGCGCAGTATTTGACGTTCGCCGCGCAGGCCGTTGCACAGGAAAAACCATAATGTCGACCCACATCCTTTTTGAGCACCCGCTTAACGAAAAAATGCGTACCTGGCTGCGCATCGAATTTCTCATTCAACAGCTTTCGCATCATCTGCCTGTTAACGATCATGCCACCGCCCTGCATTTCTTCCGCAACGTTGGCGATCTGCTGGATGTGATTGAACGCGGCGATGTCCGCACAGAATTGCTCAAAGAGCTGGAGCGCCAGCAGCGTAAATTACAGGCATGGACAGAAGTGCCAGGCGTAGACCAGAGCCGTATCGACGCGCTCCGCCAGCAGTTGAAAAGCAGCAGTGCCATTTTGATGGCCGCGCCGCGCGTCGGGCAGTTTTTGCGTGAAGATCGCCTGATCGCTCTGGTGCGCCAGCGTCTCAGCATCCCTGGTGGTTGCTGCAGCTTCGACCTGCCGACCCTGCACATGTGGCTTCATATGCCGCAGGCACAGCGTGACGCGCAGGTGAACAGCTGGCTGGCAAGCCTGGAGCCAATGAATCAAACGCTCTCGTTGATCCTCGATCTTATCCGTAACTCAGCCCCGTTCCGCAAGCAAACCAGCCTGAACGGTTTCTACCAGGATAACGGGGATGATGCCGATCTGTTACGCCTGAATTTATCGCTGGGTGAGCAGCTTTACCCGCAAATTTCGGGGCATAAGAGTCGTTTTGCGATTCGCTTTATGCCGCTGGACAGTGAAAATGGCACCGTGCCGGAACGCCTCGATTTTGAACTGGCCTGTTGTTAAGGAGTGCCGATGTCTGACGTAACCACCGTAAACTGCCCCACCTGTGGCAAAACCGTTGTCTGGGGCGAAGTGAGCCCATTTCGCCCATTCTGCTGCAAGCGCTGCCAGCTCATTGACCTGGGCGAATGGGCCGCGGAAGAGAAACGCATTCCAAGCGAAGGCGATCTCTCTGACAGTGATGACTGGAGCGAAGAGCAGCGATAGCCTTTAATGCCTGCTGGCGCTTCGCTTAGCAGGCCTACAGGTTGCCCGTCAGGCGGGATATGACGGGCGCATTTGCCGGAGGAAATTTGTCGGCATCACTTGCCTTTAGCTCAACCCAGTTACCCGGCTGTCCCTCTTTCCCCCAGGGCTCACCTTCCCAGCTTTCCACCAGCCAGAACCACAGCGTGATGTGCCTGTCCGGGAACTGGTATTCGAGCTTATCAAACAGCGTTGCGCCAAACGGGGTAATCCCCACCTCTTCCTGAAGCTCCCGAACCAGCGCCTGTTCCGGCGTTTCACCCGACTCGATTTTTCCGCCAGGAAACTCCCACTTGTTCGCCATATGGGCGTCGGCAGCGCGCTGGGTGATGAAAATTTGGTTTTGCGGGTTGCGAATAATCCCGACGGCAATTTGCAGTGTTTTCATATTGTGACTTCCATAAAAAAGGCGCAGTAATCTGCGCCTTTTCGAGTTGTTAACGTCTTAGCTCAGACGGCCGTGGCACGCCTTGTACTTTTTACCGGAACCACATGGGCACGGATCGTTACGGCCCACTTTACGATCGCCAGTCTGCGCTGCGATCGCCGCTGCGGCTTCGCTTTCGTCAGTCTGGTGACTCAGCTGTTGCATCTGTGCCAGACGCTCAGCTTCTTCACGACGCTGCTGCTCCATCGCTTCTACTTCTTCCGGCATACGCACCTGAACTTTGCTCAGGGTGCTGATGACTTCATACTTCAGCGATTCCAGCATAGCGGCAAACATGGAGAAGGATTCACGCTTGTACTCCTGCTTCGGATCTTTCTGCGCATAGCCGCGCAGGTGGATACCCTGGCGCAGGTAGTCCATCGCCGCCAGGTGCTCTTTCCACAGGGAGTCGAGCGTCTGCAGCATCACGCCTTTTTCGAAGTGACGCATCATCTCTTCGCCAACGACTTCTTCCTTACGCTTGTACACGTCCAGCGCAGTTTCGAAGATACGTTCACGCAGCGTCTCTTCGTGCAGCTCAGGCTCTTTGTCCAGCCACTCTTTGATTGGCAGTTCAAGGTCGAAATCATTTTTCAGACGTTCCTGCAGACCTTCGATATCCCACATTTCCTCCAGAGACTGCGGAGGAATATGCGCGTCAATTGTCGCTTTAAACACATCTTCGCGGATGCTGTTGATGGTTTCGCTCACGTCGGACACGTCCAGCAGTTCGTTACGCTGGGTATAGATCGCACGACGCTGATCGTTGGCAACATCATCATATTCCAGCAGCTGCTTACGAATATCGAAGTTACGGCTTTCCACTTTACGCTGCGCGTTAGCAATCGCTTTGGTGACCCATGGATGCTCAATCGCTTCGCCTGGTTTCATACCCAGTTTACGCATCATGCCTGATACACGGTCGGAGGCAAAAATACGCATCAGCGCATCTTCCATAGACAGGTAGAAGCGAGAAGAACCGGCATCACCCTGACGGCCCGCACGGCCACGCAGCTGGTTATCGATACGACGAGATTCGTGACGCTCGGTACCAATGATGTGCAGACCACCGGATGCCAGCACGGCATCGTGACGCACCTGCCAGTCGGCTTTGATCTGCGCAATTTGTTCTGGGGTTGGGTTTTCCAGCTCCGCCACTTCGGCCTGCCAGCTACCGCCCAGCATAATATCGGTACCACGACCCGCCATGTTGGTCGCGATGGTCACGGCCGCCGGATAACCCGCCTGCGCAACGATATCTGCTTCTTTGGCGTGGAATTTGGCGTTAAGAACGTTGTGCTTAATGCCCGCTTTGGTCAGCTCGTTGGAAACCACTTCGGATTTCTCAATGGAGATGGTCCCCACCAGCACCGGCTGGCCTGCCGCGGTACGATCGCGAATATCTTCGATGATCGCCTGAATTTTTTCCGCTTCAGTCATGTACACCAGATCCGGCATATCCTTACGGATCATTGGACGGTTGGTAGGAACAACCACGGTATCCAGCTTGTAGATAGAGCTGAATTCAAACGCTTCGGTATCTGCAGTACCGGTCATCCCTGCCAGCTTCTCGTACAGACGGAAGTAGTTCTGGAAGGTAATAGACGCCAGCGTCTGGTTTTCGTTTTGAATATCAACGCCTTCTTTCGCTTCAACCGCCTGGTGCAGACCGTCAGACCAGCGACGCCCTTGCATAGTACGGCCGGTATGTTCATCAACGATGATCACTTCACCGTCTTTAACGATGTAATCAACATCGCGAGTGAACAGCGCGTGCGCGCGCAGTGCGGCCGTCACGTGGTGCATCAACATGATGTTAGTTGGAGAGTAAAGAGACTCACCCTCTTCCATAATGCCCTGAGCCACCAGCAGTTCTTCAATCTTAACCAGACCACGTTCGGTCAGGTTAACCTGGCGCGCTTTTTCATCAACAGAGAAGTGACCTTCCCCCTGGAAGGTATCGGAGTCTTCTTTCTCCTGACGTAGCAGGTGCGGAATGATTTTGTCGACTTTACGGTACATTTCAGAGCTGTCTTCGGCCGGGCCGGAGATGATCAGCGGGGTACGCGCTTCATCGATCAGGATGGAATCCACCTCATCCACCAGCGCATAGTGCAGCTTGCGCTGTACGCGCTCTTCAGGGCTGAACGCCATGTTGTCGCGCAGGTAGTCGAAGCCGTATTCGTTGTTGGTGCCGTAGGTGATGTCTGCGTTATACGCTTCACGCTTGGCTGGTGCAGGCAGACCGGACATGTTGATGCCCACGGTCAAGCCTAAGAATTCAAACAGCGGACGGTTGTTTTCGGCGTCACGCTGTGCCAGATAGTCGTTGACGGTAACGACGTGAACGCCTTTACCGGTCAGTGCGTTCAGGTAAGCGGGCAGCGTCGCGGTCAGGGTTTTACCTTCACCGGTACGCATTTCCGCGATGCAGCGCTCGTTGAGCACCATACCCCCCAGCAGCTGCACGTCGAAGTGACGCATACCGAAAACACGTTTACTCGCTTCACGCACGACAGCGAACGCTTCCGGGATGAGGCTTTCCAGGGTTTCGCCTTTTTCCAGACGCGCGCGGAACTCCGCCGTTTTCGCCTTCAGCTCGTCATCTGACAGCTTTTCCATCGCCGGTTCCATACCGTTGATGACGGCAACAGCTTTACGCATACGGCGCAGGGTACGATCGTTACGACTACCAAAAACTTTGGTTAATAATTTGATTAACATAATAAATTCTCAAACGCCCCAGATGGGCAGATAAATTAAGGTATTGAAATAAGGTTAATTTAGCTGAGGCGTTGCGGTCCGGCACGGATGCCATGAACCTGGCTTATCCATGTCGAGACAGAAAATGTGGCTGGCGGAATGAATGCGAATTGCGCCGTCTGACGAACCATGACCGGCGGCTGGCTGTCCTGCGTGAGCAGCGCGTTGAGCGTGTCCAGCAGAGCAAGATGCTGAGCCTGAACCGGCAGCGTCTCTTCAGCAACAGGCATGGTCTGCGGTGCCATCGCGAAGGACAGATGGCGGATAACCGTGCGGATGGCGTGTTGATGCCAGTAATCAACCGAGAAGTTTGGGCGGCGATTCGCTTCAAGCAGTGCGAGGTTGGTAAAATTAACCCGCGTGGTGAGATCGTGCTTGGTGGTGGAGGTTTTTGTTGGTGTTGCCGCTTCAGCACTGTTGCTGAGCGCAGGCAAGCCGAGGCTCGCCGCGACCATCCCCAATAAGAGATGCGGCCAGAAGTAACGTCTGCCAAATTGTCGCCAGCGCGTCAGTATTCCGCTCACCTGCTCCACCCAATAAGCCAGCCTTGCAGAGGCTGAGTTCAGTTATTCTTTTTAGCGCCCAGATATTACCACTAAAGCCAATGCGCAGCAGCAGGAATGACGTAATGCAGCAGGGAAAAACGGTCAAGAATGCAGCTAACGCACAGATTTTCTACGCCAGACGGGCGTGAGGATAAACCGGGGAAAACAAAGAAGTGTAAAAATAAAAACGACTGGCCTTCCTGGTCGGAGAGAGTACCAGGTTAACCAGTCGATTTTTTTACGAACGGTATAGACCGTTACGCCAGAACCATGTTTGGTGCTTTGAAGGCCAGCGGCAGTTCAGCTTCGTCTTCAAAGGTCACATATTCCCAGGCTTCCTGTTTTGCCAGGACGGCCTGCAACAATTTGTTGTTCAGCGCATGACCGGATTTAAACGCGGTAAATGCACCAATGATGTTGTGACCACACATAAACAGGTCGCCGATCGCATCCAGCATTTTGTGACGAACGAATTCATCTTCAAAACGCAGGCCGTCTTCGTTCAGTACGCGATAATCGTCAACAACGATGGCACAATCGAAGCTACCGCCCAGGCACAGGCCGCGGGACTGCAGATATTCGATATCACGCATAAAGCCGAACGTACGAGCACGGCTGATCTGACGCATAAACGCATCAGCAGAGAAGTTCATCGCATAGCGCTGAGTGCTGGAGTCAATCGCCGGGTGGTTAAAGTCGATGGTAAAGTCCAACGAGAAACCATTGTACGGTTTGAATTCAGCCCACTTGTCGCCATCTTCGACACGAACGGTCTCTTTGATGCGAACAAATTTCTTCGCGCAGTTCAGTTCTTCGATACCGGCATCCAGCAACAGATAGACGAACGGTGCAGCACTACCATCCATGATCGGGATTTCTGGTGCATCGACTTCAACAATAATGTTGTCGATACCCAGACCCGCCAGGGCGGCGTTCAGGTGCTCTACGGTAGAAATCCGCACGTCATGCTCGTTCACCAGGCAAGTACAGAGCATTGTATCACGCACAGATTTGGCATCGGCCGGAAAATCTACCGGTGGATTCAAGTCGGTGCGACGATAGATGACCCCGGTATTGGCCGGCGCAGGGCGCAGCGTCAGGGTGACCTTCTTGCCGGTATGTAAACCGACACCAGTCGCCTGAACGATACGTTTAAGTGTCCTTTGTTTGATCATCGTATAATCTCGCCAAATTAACTATCCAACCGAGAGTGTATATCACTAACGGTGGGCCAGTTTAGCACAAAGAGCGAAAATCCCCAAATTCCAGCCAATTCCTAGTCAGCTTGCTTACGCAGGAACGCCGGGATATCCAGATAATCTGGCTCTTTTGCCGTTTGTGGAGTCGGGTCGTTTACCACTTTCGCGGCCGGTTTCTGCTCCTGAGTCAGTGGAGACATACCGTGCTGCTGGTAACGATCCATCACCGGCTGCTGAGTCTGTTTGTTGGTGACCAGCGTGATCTCAGGACGCTTGTCCATACCGATACCGGTGGCAACAACAGTGACGCGCAGTTCGTCGTTCATTTCCGGGTCAAGGGAAGTACCGATTACCACGGTAGCGTTGTCAGAGGCGAACGCACGGATGGTGTTACCCACGGTTTCGAACTCATCCAGACGCAGGTCAAAGCCAGCGGTAATGTTGACCAGCACGCCGCGCGCACCAGACAGATCGATATCTTCCAGCAGTGGAGAAGAGATAGCCATTTCAGCCGCTTCTTCTGCACGGTCTTCACCGCTCGCCACGCCAGAGCCCATCATCGCGTAGCCCATTTCGGACATCACGGTACGAACGTCAGCAAAGTCAACGTTCATCAGACCAGGACGGGTAATCAGTTCAGCGATACCCTGAACCGCACCTTTCAGCACGTCGTTTGCTGCGCCAAAGGCGTCCAGCAGGGAAATACCGCGACCCAGAACTTTCAGCAGTTTGTCGTTCGGGATGGTAATCAGAGAGTCCACATGTTTGGACAGCTCGGTGATACCCTGCTCCGCGAAAGCCATACGCTTCTTGCCTTCGAAGTTGAAAGGCTTGGTCACGACAGCAACGGTCAGGATACCTAAATCTTTTGCCACTTCAGCCACTACAGGTGCTGCACCAGTACCGGTACCGCCGCCCATGCCCGCTGCGATGAAGACCATATCCGCACCTTCCAGTGCAGCACGCAGGGCTTCACGATCTTCTTCAGCCGCGTTGCGACCGACTTCCGGGTTAGCACCAGCGCCCAGCCCTTTGGTGATGCCACCGCCGATCTGGATAGTCTGGCCAACTGCCGTCTTACGCAGTGCCTGCGCATCGGTGTTAACTGCAAAGAATTCAACACCTTCAATGCGTTCACGCACCATATGCTCTACGGCGTTACCGCCGCCGCCACCGACGCCGATGACTTTAATCACCGCGTCGTTGGTCAGTTCCATAGGTTCAAACATAATTTCTCTCTCCGTTGTGCCTGTCGCCCGAGACCGCTAATTCTCTCCGGTCTCTTAAAAAAATTAAAACTCTTTTCGCAACCAGGTGTTAAGTCGTTTGACCCACGACCCCACCGAGACGCGTTTTTCCACTTCTGCTTCACCACTCAAATGGGATTCTTTCCCGTAGTGCAGCAGGCCCACGGCCGTTGAATAATACGGCTCCTGAGCGTAATCCGTTAAACCGGTGATATTCAGCGGCGCACCAATACGCACCTGCGTATGGAACACGCGCTGAGCGCAGGCCGCAAGACCTTCAATTTGCGCTGCCCCGCCGGTTAATACAATCCCCGCCGCAAGATGATGCTTAACACCCTGCTGACGAAGCTGTTCCTGTAACTGCAAAATCTCTTCGTTGACCAGGTTGAGCAGCTCGGTATAGCGCGGCTCAATTACCTCTGCCAGCGTCTGGCGCTGCAGGCTGCGCGGTGGACGACCACCTACGCTCGGCACTTCAACGCTCTCATCTTTGCCCACGATAGAACCCAGTGCGCAACCGTGGCGGACTTTAATGGCCTCTGCATCGCTCGGTGGCGTACCAAAGGCGTAGGCAATATCGCTGGTCACAACGTTCCCTGCGTAAGGGATCACTTTGGTGTGGCGCAACGCGCCGCCGGTATAGACAGCCATGTCCATTGTACCACCACCAATATCGACCACACAGACGCCCAGTTCACGTTCATCTTCGGTCAGCACGGAATAACTCGCGGCCAGACCGGCGAAAATAAGTTGGTCAACTTTCAGTCCACAACGTTCAACGGCTTTAACGATGTTCTTCGCCATATCGTTGTGACATGTGATCAGGTGCACTTTTGCCTGCATACGTACGCCGGAAAGACCCACCGGGTTCTTAATCCCTTCCTGGTAGTCGATCGCATATTCCTGCGGGATCACGTGCAGTACGCGATGCTCATCGCGGACGCGCACGGACTTCGCCGTATGCACAACATTCTCTACATCTTCCTGCGTCACTTCTTCTTCTGAAATCGGCACCATACCGATTTCGTTCTGGCAGCTGATGTGCTTGCCAGAAAGGGCCAGATAGACAGAAGAAATCTGGCAATCTGCCATTAATTCAGCCTGATCGATGGCGCGCTGAACGCATTTCACCACCGACTCAAGGTCGTTTACCCCACCTTTATCCATACCACGGGATGGGCAACTCCCCACGCCAATGATATTGACCATACCGTCGGGCAGAACTTCCCCTACTAAAGCGGCAACCTTCGCGGTGCCAATCTCCAGTCCAACTACCAGTTTTCTGTCCGTCGCCTTGATCATTGTTGTTCTGCCTGTACCTGTGCCTGATTCTGTTGCTGATTAGGTTCCTCGACCGGAGCCGGCTCCCAACCGACTGCTGCGCCTGAGTCATAGCGCAAATCAACGTAGCTTATCCGTTTGCCGTCCGTCTGCGCCTGCTGCTGTAAAACCGGGTAAAGTTCTACAAATCGCGCCAGACGTTTCATTGTGTCGCCGCGGCCAAGGTTGAGCTTGATCCCGTTCGTTAACGTCAGTTGCCAGGAGCGGCGCGCCGTCATTGCGGCATCTTTTAACGTAAAGCGATCCTTAGCCAGCACCTGCCCCATTTCGCGGAAACCTTGTAACACTTCGTTTTCGCTGCCTTCAGGGCCATACAACATCGGTAAATTTTGCTTGTTGACGCGATCGCTTGGGACGCTGAAGGAATTTCCGTCTACGTCTACCATGTGCTGATCATTCCAACGCGCAATGGGCACATATTCAACCAGATGAATCTTCAATTCATCAGGCCATTGCTTTCTTACACTCGCCTGTTTTATCCACGGCAGACGTTCAATCTGGCTCTGGATAATATTGACGTCCTGGGTCATAAAGGTGCCAGGTGAGCCCAGGGCCAGAATAGACTGGCGAATATCATCGTTACGCGTGTAGTGACGCTCGCCGGTCACCACCAGCTTAGAGAGCGGTAAACGCTGCGCATCTTCCATCCAGCCCAGCACCATCCAGCCGCTGATAAACACGGTGCACAGCACCCCGAGCAGGAAGATAATCCCTGCAAGACGCGTTCCATTACTCCGGCGCGAAGACGTATATTCTTCCTCTTCATCGCGGTTGCGCGTGTTCAATGCAGCCTGAGACATATCAGCCCGCCTGGTCCAGAATACGTACGACTAACTGCGAGAAGCTCATCCCCGCCTGACGCGCTGCCATCGGCACAAGGCTATGGCTCGTCATACCTGGAGAGGTGTTGGCTTCCAACAGGTAAAATTGCCCGTCACCGTCGAGCATGACATCAATGCGTCCCCAACCACGGCAGCCTAAAACATTCCAGGCTTTGAGCACCAGAGACTGTAAATCGGCTTCACGTTCTGCTTCAAGACCACTTGGACAGAAATATTGCGTCTCATCAGAGAGATACTTCGCCTCATAATCATAGAAGACTCCGGCAGGTTGGATACGAATTGACGGTAAAATTTCTTCGCCAAGCATCGCAACAGTAAATTCCGGCCCGCTGAGCCATTTTTCAATCAGAACTTCTTCATCATGTTGAAATGCCAATGTTAAAGCGGCAGATAAATCCTCAGCTTTATCGACTTTAGACATCCCCACGCTCGACCCTTCACGGCTCGGCTTAACAATAACCGGTAAGCCCAGCGCGGCAATGCGTGTATTAACGCTGTCCGACAGGCCCAATTCAAATTCAGTACGCGTCAGAGCACCCCATGGCGCAACGGGGAGACCCGCGCCCTGCCACAGCAGTTTGCTGCGCAGTTTATCCATGGAGATGGCAGACGCCATCACGCCGCTGCCGGTATACGGCAGGCCGAGTAACTCCAGCAGCCCTTGCAATGTACCGTCTTCACCGCCACGGCCGTGCAGCGCAATGAAAACTTTATCGAAGCCCATTGCTTTCAGTTGGGTAACATCAATCTCTTTCGGATCGACCGGATGCGCATCAACGCCACCTTCACGCAGGCCCGCCAGAACGGCAGCGCCTGAATTCAGGGACACTTCGCGCTCGGCGGAGGTGCCGCCAAACAGGACAGCAATCTTATCAGCCATGATGCTCGTCCTCCGCAGTTTGCGGCTTCAATTTGATTTCGGCTAAGGTACGGGCGATTTTGCCGATATTTCCCGCCCCCTGAATCAGAATCAAATCGTTACCCGTCAGCACCGGCGCGAGAATTTCTGCTGCCTGAGCCGGGTCCGAAACCAGAATAGGGTCTACTTTACCGCGTGCGCGAATGGTTCGACATAACGAACGGCTGTCCGCGCCCGGAATCGCTGTTTCACCCGCAGAATAAACATCCAGCATCAGCAGCGTATCGACCTGCGACAGCACATTGGCGAAATCGTCGTACAGATCGCGGGTACGGGTGTAGCGGTGGGGCTGGAAAATCATCACCAGATTTTTGTCCGGCCAACCCGCACGAGCCGCTTTGATCGTGGCGTCCACTTCCGTTGGGTGGTGACCGTAATCGTCCACCAGCATCGCGGTACCCGATTTACCGTTTACTGCGTCCAGCGGGAATTCACCAAGGAAGTCGAAGCGACGGCCTGTACCCTGGAAGCTTTCCAGCGCGCGCAGGATCGCATCATCATCAATGCCTTCTTCCGTCGCTACCGCAACCGCCGCCGCCGCATTCAGGGCATTATGGCGACCTGGCGCATTCAACGTCACGTGCAGCAATTCTTTGTCCTGACGTGCAAGGGTAAAATGCCCCTGCGCACCAATCTGTTTGTACTCTTCAACACGAACATCAGCATCTTCGCTGAAGCCATAAGTGGTGATTTGACGCCCGACACGCGGCAGCAGCTCGCGGATCACCGGATCGTCTACGCACATTACCGCACGGCCATAGAACGGCAGGTTGTGCAGGAAGTTAATAAACGTCTGCTTTAAGTTTTCGAAGTCGCCCTGGTAAGTATCCATATGGTCAGCTTCGATATTGGTGACAATCGCCACCATCGGCTGCAGGTGCAGGAACGACGCATCGCTCTCATCCGCTTCCGCAATCAGGTAACGGCTGTGGCCCAGACGCGCATGGACGCCTGCCGCTTTCACCAGACCACCGTTAACGAACGTCGGGTCCAGACCCGCTTCTGCATAAATGCTGGATACCATCGCCGTGGTTGTGGTTTTACCGTGCGTGCCCGCAACGGCGATACCGTGACGAAAACGCATTAGCTCCGCCAGCATCTCAGCGCGGCGGATCACCGGAATACGCGCTTCATGTGCCGCAACGATTTCCGGGTTGTCAGAGGAGATGGCGCTCGACACCACCACCACGCTCGCATCGCGCACGTTTTCCGGGCGATGGTTGAAATAGATAGTCGCCCCAAGCGACGCCAGCTGCTGCGTTACAGGGTTTGGCGCCAGGTCAGACCCGCTGATCTGATAACCTTCGTTAGCTAACACTTCGGCAATACCGCCCATGCCAGCACCACCGATGCCAACAAAGTGAATGTGCCGGACGCGACGCATCTCGGGCACGATAGAACGCAGTTTTGCCAGTTGTTGTGTATTCATTCTCTAAACGCCATCGACTACTTAAAAATTCGTGCCGCGCTTCACGCGCTGCGAGGGTTAAGCCTGGGCTGCCAGGCTCACTTCTTTTGCCACTCGTTCCGTTGCATCCGGGATAGCCGCCGCGCGCGCGCGCTGTGCCATTTCCAGCAATGCGTCTCTGTTCCAGCCCGCCAGAGTGGTGGCGACCGCATCGGCGGTAAATTGTGGCTGCTCAAAAATCTTCGCGGCACCGGCTTTCTCTAGCGGCAGCGCATTCCAGTACTGCTGTCGGTCTTTGTGCTGGAACGGCACAAACAGCGCTGGCAGACCCGCGGCAGCGATTTCGCTCACCGTTAATGCGCCAGAACGACAGACCACGACATCGGCCCAGGCATAGGCTGCGGCCATATCGTCAATAAATTCCGTTACGTTGTGCTGCGGCTGCCCCGCTTCGGCGTAAGCCTGCTCAACGGTCTGCTGAGCACCTTTACCGCTCTGATGCCAGATGGTCACGGCATCGCCCAGCTTTGCGGCCACCTGCGGCATCGTCTGGTTCAGGATGCGTGCCCCCTGAGAACCACCGACAACCAGCACGCGTACCGGACCTTCACGACCATTCAGGCGAGCGTCAGGCAGCGGCAGCGCCAGCACATCGACGCGCACCGGGTTTCCGACGACGTCTGCTTTCGGGAACGCACCGGGGAATGCCTGCATCACTTTAGTGGCAATTTTCGCCAGCCACTTGTTGGTCAGCCCGGCGATACCGTTCTGCTCATGCAGCACAACAGGGATGCCCAGGGACCACGCCGCCAGCCCACCAGGACCGGACACGTACCCGCCCATTCCCAGCACCACATCAGGCTTAAACTGCTTCATGATGGTGCGGGCCTGACGCCAGGCGTTAAAAATACGCACCGGTGCCAGCAGCATTGCCTTGAGGCCTTTGCCTCGCAGGCCAGAAATACGAATAAAGTCGATCTCAATACCGTGCTTCGGTACCAGATCGGCCTCCATGCGGTCTGCGGTTCCCAGCCAGCGTACCTGCCAGCCCTGATCCATTAAATGGTGCGCAACCGCCAGCCCCGGGAACACGTGTCCGCCGGTACCGCCTGCCATCACCATTAACCGCTTCGGTTGATTCATCGTGAACCTCGTGTAAACGCCTGGGCTTTCTCCAGACGCGTCTCATAATCTATGCGCAACAAAAACATGATGGCCGTCGACATGATCAACAGACTCGAACCACCATAACTGATCAGCGGCAACGTCAGGCCCTTAGTCGGCAGCATACCCGCTGCGGCCCCGACGTTAACCAATGCCTGGAAGCTAAACCAGATACCAATTGAACAGGCTAAGAAACCTGAGAAGCGGTGATCGATCTCCAGCGCTTTTCGGCCAATCGACATGGCGCGGAAAGCGACGAAGAATACCATTAATAGCGCTAATACCACACCGATATAACCCAGTTCTTCCCCAATAATGGAGAAGATGAAGTCGGTGTGTGCCTCCGGCAAATACTCCAGTTTTTGCACCGAGTTGCCCAGGCCTTGCCCCCAGACTTCACCGCGGCCAAACGCCATCAGCGACTGCGTCAGCTGATAACCGCTACCGAACGGGTCTTCCCACGGGTTCCAGAACGAGGTCACGCGGCGGATACGGTAAGGCTCGGCGAGGATCAGCAGCACAACCGCCGAAATCCCCATCCCGATAATGGCGATGAACTGCCACAGCTTTGCACCCGCCAGGAACAGCATCGCCAGCGTGGTGACAAACAGTACCACCACGGTACCAAGGTCAGGCTGTGCCAGCAGCAGGATCGCCAGCACCAGAATCACGCCCATCGGCTTTAAGAAGCCGCGAAGGTTATTACGAACTTCATCAACCTTACGCACCAGGTAGTTCGCCAGGTAGCAGAACAGGGAAAGCTTGGTAAATTCCGCAGGCTGAATACGCAGTGGACCAAAGGCGATCCAGCGCGATGCCCCGTTAACGGAGCTCCCGACAACCAGTACGATCAGCAGCATGATAATGGACGCAATCAACATGGCTGTACTGTGCCGCTGCCAGAACGACATTGGCAGACGTAAGGTCACCAGCGCCAGGCAGAAAGCCAGAATGATGTACAGCCCGTCACGCTTGGCAAACAGGAAGGGATCGTTAGCCAGACGCTGCCCGACCGGCATGGAGGCCGAGGTCACCATGATAAAGCCGATCGCCGCCAGCCCCAGCGTAAGCCAGAAGAGCATGCGGTCATACATGATCAGGCTATCGGAATCCTTATCCCGGGAAGCCATCACCCAGCCTTTTAGTGCCGCAAACAGCCACACCAGAATTCCAAATCCTGGCAGGCGCGGCATTTTCAGGCGAGGGAGAGATAAACGCATCAGCCTAACTCCTTCGCCAGGCGGGTAAAGACATCACCACGCTGTTCGAAATTCTTGAATTGATCGAGGCTGGCGCAAGCCGGAGAGAGCAGCACCATGTCGCCTGGCTTCACGCGCGGCGCGATCAGGCGCAGCGCCTGTTCCATGGTCTCAGTTTGTTCGGCGATCTCCGGGCGCAGTTCAGCCAGCTCGCTGCCGTCACGACCAAAGCAGTACAGGCGGATGTTATCTCCGGAGAGATACTGTTTCAGAGAGGAGAAATCTGCAGATTTTCCATCACCACCCAGCAGCAAATGCAGCGTACCCTCAACGTGAAGACCGTTCAGCGCGGCCTCCGTGCTTCCCACGTTGGTGGCTTTGGAGTCGTTAATCCAGCGCACGCCGTTATGTTCCAGCGCTAGCTGGAAGCGGTGCGCCAGACCGGTAAATGTGGTCAGCGCTTTCAGGCTGGAAGAGCGAGGCAGGCCAACGGCATCCGCCAGCGCCAGTGCTGCCAGCGCGTTGGTGTAGTTATGCTGACCGCAAAGCGTCATCTCTTTCACGTTCAGCACTTTTTCACCCTTCACGCGCAGCCAGGTTTCACCCTGCTGACGGTTCAGGTGGTAATCACCCATGGTGATCCCAAAGCTGATGCAGCGGTCATCTGCACCGCGCACCGGCATGGTCAGCGCGTCGTCGGCATTAACCACGCAGACTTTCGCATTTTCATAAATGCGCAGCTTAGCCGCGCGGTACTGCTGCAGACCAAAGGGATACCGGTCCATATGATCTTCAGTCACGTTGAGGATCGTCGCGGCAGCCGCGTGCAGGCTGGAGGTGGTTTCAAGCTGGAAGCTGGAAAGTTCCAGTACGTACAGCTCACAGCCTTTATCCAGCAGCATCAGGGCTGGCAGGCCAATATTGCCGCCAACACCGACGTTCTTACCCGCCGCTTTTGCCATCTCGCCGACAAGCGTAGTGACCGTGCTTTTACCATTTGAGCCGGTAATGGCGATAATCGGAGCCTGCGCTTCGCGGCAGAACAGTTCGATGTCCCCGACAATCTCTACGCCCGCATCGGATGCGGCGCTGAGTGATGGGTGCGCCAGCGCCATACCCGGGCTGGCAACAATCAGATCGGCGGCCAGCAGCCAGTCATCATTCAGACCACCAAGGTGGCGTTCAACCTGTTCCGGCAGTTTGTCCAGACCCGGCGGAGAGACACGCGTATCCATCACGCGTGGCGTAACGCCGCGCGCAAGGAAAAAGTCCACGCAGGAAAGGCCCGTGAGGCCCAACCCGATGATAACGACTTTTTTACCCTGGTAATCTGCCATGATTAACGTACCTTCAGCGTTGCCAGGCCAATCAGCACCAGCATCAGCGAAATAATCCAGAAGCGCACAATCACGCGCGGTTCCGGCCAGCCTTTCAGTTCATAGTGGTGGTGAATCGGCGCCATACGGAAGATGCGCTGGCCGCGCAGCTTGAAGGATCCGACCTGCAAAATTACCGACAGGGTTTCAACCACAAACACGCCACCCATGATCACCAGCAGGAACTCCTGGCGCAGCAGCACGGCAATAATGCCTAACGCGCCACCCAGCGCCAGTGAACCGACGTCACCCATGAAGACCTGCGCCGGATAGGTGTTGAACCACAGGAAGCCCAGCCCCGCGCCGACAATCGCCGTACAGACGATCACCAGCTCACCCGCGTGGCGCAGGTAAGGGATGTGCAGATAGTTGGCAAAGTTCATGTTACCGGTCGCCCAGGCCACCAGCGCAAAACCGCCCGCGACGAAGACGGTCGGCATAATCGCCAGGCCATCCAGACCATCAGTCAGGTTCACCGCGTTACCGGTGCCGACAATCACGAAGTACGCAAGCAGGATATAGAACAGCCCCAACTGCGGCATCACGTCTTTAAAGAACGGCACGACCAGCTCGGTAGCTGGCGTGTCTTTGCCTGCCAGATACAGCGCAAAGGCCACGCCCAGCGCGATGACCGACATCCAGAAATACTTCCAGCGGGCGATCAGTCCCTTGGTGTCTTTGCGTACCACTTTGCGATAGTCATCGACGAAGCCAATGATCCCGTAACCCACCAGAACCGTCAGTACACACCAGACGTACGGGTTGGAGGGATACGCCCACAGCAGCACGGAAACAACGATGGCGGTCAGGATCATGATCCCGCCCATGGTCGGCGTGCCGCGTTTGCTGAAGTGCGATTCCGGACCGTCGTTACGCACAACCTGGCCGAAAGAGAGCTTTTGCAGACGGGCAATCATGCGCGGGCCCATCCACAGCGAGATGAACAGCGCAGTCAGCAGGCTGACAATGGCGCGAAACGTCAGATAGGAAAAGACGTTAAAGCCTGAGTAATATTTGACCAAATGTTCGGCCAGCCAAACTAACATGTCCCGTTCTCCTGTAATGCGTGCACAACCTCTTCCATGGCGGCACTACGTGAACCTTTCACTAACACTGTCACAATTTGTTTTTCTGTAATTAATGCTTTAAGGCGCTCAATCAACGCCGCTTTTTCGGCAAAGTGTTCACCGACACCGCTGGCATGGCTAATTGCCTGGCTCAGTTTTCCTGCGCTCAGCACGCAATCAATGCCCGCCGCTTTCGCCGCGTCACCGACCTGGGTATGACAGGCTTCGCTTTCATCGCCCAGCTCGGCCATATCGCCAACCACCATCACGCGGTAGCCCGGCATTTCTGACAACACCTGCACCGCCGCCGTCATCGAGCCAACGTTCGCGTTGTAGGAGTCATCCAGCAGCAGTTTGTTTTCCGAAAGCTGAATCGGGAACAGACGCCCCGGCACGGCTTTCAGATTCGCCAGCCCAGCTTTGATCGCATCATGCGACGCGCCAACCGCCATGGACAACGCCGCCGCCGCAAGCGCATTGGCGATGTTATGACGACCCGGCAGAGGCAGCATCACATCCACGCCACCCGTTGGAGTGTTGAGGGTGAACTCCGTGCCATGGGACGTTACATGGATATTGGTTGCCGTAAAGTCACTGTTGGCGGCATTCGGTGAGAAGCGCCAGGTCTTACGGGAACCAATAATGCTTTGCCAGTTCAGCCAGTCATTGTTGTCGGCATTCATAATGGCAATACCGTCAACCGGCAGGCCGGTGTAGATCTCGCCTTTGGCTTTCGCCACGCCTTCCAGCGACCCGAAACCTTCCAGATGCGCGGCGGCCAGGTTATTCACCAGCGCCGCCTCCGGACGAGTCAGGCTAACAGTCCAGGCGATTTCGCCCTGGTGGTTTGCCCCTAACTCGATCACCGCAAATTCATGTTCTTTGGTCAGGCGGAGTAATGTCATCGGCACGCCAATGTCATTATTTAGGTTGCCCGCAGTATAAAGTGTGTTCCCGCACTGGCCGAGAATCGCCGCCGTCATCTCTTTTACGGACGTTTTTCCGGACGACCCCGTCAGCGCGACAACGCGAGCCGGAACCTGCTGACGGACCCATGCCGCCAGTTCACCGAATGCCAGACGGGTATCGTCCACCACCAGCTGCGGCAAATCGATATCCAGCCTGCGGCTGACCAGCAGCGCACCTGCGCCGTGCTCTTTGGCCTGCTGTGCAAAATCATGCGCATCAAAACGCTCGCCTTTCAGCGCCACAAACAGACAACCCGCGGTCACTTTGCGGGTATCCGTGGTCACAGCGTCAATGGTCAGATCCTGGCCCAGCAATTCGCCGTGCAGTACCGCAGCGGCCTGGCTTAGCGTGAGGCTAATCATGCCACGACTCCCAGCAGACGAGCTGCCGTTACACGGTCCGAGTAATCCAGACGACGATTGCCGACAATCTGATAATCTTCATGGCCTTTCCCGGCCAGCAGAACCACGTCGTTTTCCTTAGCCTGCATGATGGCGTTGGTCACCGCTTCCGCTCGGCCTTCCACCACGCGAGCACGACCCGCATCCAGCATGCCCGCCAGAATGTCGTTAATGATGGCGCGCGGCTCTTCGGTACGCGGGTTGTCATCGGTCACTACCGGAATATCCGCAAACTGCTCGGCAATAGCGCCCATCAGCGGGCGTTTGCCCTTGTCGCGATCGCCACCGCAGCCAAACACGCACCAGAGCTTACCGGCACAGTGCAGGCGAGCCGCTTCCAGCGCTTTTTCCAACGCATCCGGCGTGTGGGCGTAGTCGACCACAACCGTCGGTTTACCCGGCGCGCTGAACACTTCCATACGCCCGCAAACAGGCTGCAGTCGCTCAGCGGTTTTCAGCAGGTCGGCCATTGGATAGCCCAGCGCCAGCAGTGTCGCCAGCGCCAGCAGCAGGTTGCTGACGTTAAACGCGCCCATCAGGCGGCTTTCAATTTCGCCTTCACCCCAGGAAGAGGCAAAGCGGATTGTCGCCCCGCTGTCGTGGTAATTCACCTCAACAGCCTTCAGCCAGCGGCCGTGGCAGTTCGGGTTGATATGGTCTTCCATCGACACCGCAACCGCATCCGGCAGCTTCGCCAGCCAGCGGCGACCGACTTCATCGTCGGCATTGATGATGGCCTGACCGTGATGGTGGGTGGAATAGAGCAGCCATTTCGCGGCTTCGTAGTGCTCCATATCACCGTGGTAATCAAGATGATCGCGGCTCAGGTTGGTAAACACCGAAGCCGCAAATTTCAGCGCGGCCACGCGGTGCTGTACCAGACCGTGTGAAGAGACTTCCATCGCAGCAAAGGTCGCACCCTGCTCTGCCAGCCCGGCAAGCACATGCTGTACGTCAACTGCCGAACCAGTGGTATTTTCCGTCGGGCTCACTTTACCCAGCAGGCCATTACCCACGGTCCCCATGACGGCACCGGTTTCACCCAGCAGTTGCGCCCATTGCGCCATCAGCTGTGTGGTGGTGGTTTTACCGTTGGTGCCCGTAACGCCAACCAGACGTAACTGGTCGGAAGGTTCATGATAGAAACGCCCTGCCAGCGCAGAGAGACGCTCATTTAACTGGCTGAGATAGATAACCGGCACACCGTGCATTTCACGGATTTCACCGTCGGTTGTCTCATCTTTGGCCTCAGCAATAATGGCAGCAACACCTTGCGCAATCGCCTGCGGGATATAACGACGCCCGTCCGCCTGATGACCGACCACCGCCACAAAAAGATCGCCGGAAGCAGCCACACGGCTGTCCAGTACCATCTCTCGCAGTGCTCGCTCCGGTGCATTTGGCACCCACGGAGCGAGAAGGTCGCGCAAATTACGATCTGCCACCTGTACCCTCGCCTTGATTAATTACAAATTCACTTTTGTCGCCCGTCGCCAGCGCATCCGGTTCAATGTTCATGGTGCGCAATACGCCGCCCATGATGGCCCCGAACACAGGCGCGGAGACGGCGCCGCCGTAGTATTTACCCGCCTGTGGATCGTTAATGACGACCACCAGCGCAAAACGCGGATTGCTTGCAGGCGCTACGCCTGCGGTATAGGCAATGTATTTGTTGATGTAGCGGCCGTCTGGCCCCACTTTTTTCGCTGTACCGGTTTTAATGGCGATGCGATAGCCTTTAATTGCCGCCTTCACGCCACCGCCGCCGGGCAGCGCCACGCTTTCCATCATATGAACAACAGTACGGACGGTCGATTCCGGGAAAATACGCTCACCGGGAACCGGTGGATCAACTTTGGTAATCGACAGCGGGCGATAAACACCATAACTGCCGATCGTTGCGTAGACTCGCGCTAACTGTAACGGTGTCACCATTAGCCCGTAGCCGAAAGAGAAGGTGGCCCTCTCTATGTCAGACCACCGTTGTTTTTGAGGATATAAGCCACTGCGTTCTCCGACCAACCCCAAATTGGTCGCCTTTCCAAGCCCAAAACGTGAGTAAGTCTCTACTAACGCTGAGGACGGCATCGCTAACGCCAGCTTTGAAACACCGACGTTACTCGACTTCTGTAACACCCCGGTCAGGGTCAATTCGCTGTAGCGCGCCACGTCTTTGATTTCGTGACCGTTAATGCGGTAAGGAATGGTATTCAGTACGGTGTTTTCATTGACGATACCGCGCTGAAGTGCCGTCATGACCACCATCGGCTTAACGGTTGAACCCGGTTCGAACACGTCGGTGATGGTACGGTTACGCATAACATCCTTCTGCGTACCGGTAAGATTGTTAGGGTTGTAGGACGGGCTATTGGCCATCGCCAGCACTTCACCCGTGCTGACATCAACTAACACGGCACTGCCCGATTCCGCTTTGTTAAAGGCCACGGCATTGTTCAGCTCGCGGTAAACCAGCGCCTGTAGCCGCTCATCGATACTCAGTGCAAGGTTGTGTGCGGCCTGGCTGTCGGTTGAGGAAATATCCTCGATCACGCGACCATAGCGGTCTTTGCGTACAATGCGCTCGCCGGGCTGACCGGTGAGCCATTTATCAAAGCTTTTTTCAACACCTTCAATCCCCTGGCTATCAACGTTAGTGAAGCCAATGAGGTGAGCAGTCACTTCGCCGGATGGATAGTACCGGCGGGATTCTTCACGCAGATGGATCCCCGGCAGCTTCAATTTTTTGATGTAATCCGCCATGTCAGGGTTCACCTGACGCGCCAGATAGATAAAGCGCCCTCTCGGGTTTGTATTCACACGTGAAGCTAACTGGTCCAGCGGCATCTTCAGCGCGTCCGCAAGGGCCTTCCAGCGGTTATCAAGCGTGATCCCACCAGCATCATGCAGCTCTTTCGGATCGGCCCAGATTGCCTTCACCGGGACGCTCACCGCCAGAGGGCGGCCAGAACGGTCGGTGATCATCCCGCGAGACGTAGACACTTCCTGCACGCGAAGAGAGCGCATATCACCCTGACGCACCAGCATGTCAGGGGCGATGATTTGCAACCACGCCACGCGTCCAAGCAGGAAACCCAGCGCCAGTAAAATGCAGCCGCAAAGCAACGCAAAACGCCAACTGACAAAGTTGGCCTGTTCTTCCTGACGTTTTGGTTTTAGCGTTTTTGCCGCTGCTTTCATGCGTCGCGTTTTCCCTTATTTTTGTACTACGATATTTTCCTGCGATGGATCAACATGCTGCAGCTGCAGCTTTTCCGTTGCGATCCGTTCAACCCGGCTATGATCACCGAGCGCGTTTTCTTCAAGGATCAGATTTCGCCATTCAATATCCAGCGCATCGCGTTCCAGCACCAGCTGCTCGCGTTGCGCAGTCAATAAACGTGTATGGTGGGCTGTTGTCACCACCGTTACTGCCGTCACAATGATACAAATGAACAAGCAGAGTGGCAGCTTCCCAAACCGCAAAAGATCGTCGCCGATCACGCCAGGCAAGGCATGGCGCTCGTTGCTTCCTAACGATCCCTTAACTTTGCTTAGGGTCTCTGTCACTCTGCCGATCATGCGTTCGTCCTCTCTGCAACTCGCAGCACTGAACTACGGGCACGTGGATTCTCTGCCACCTCTTCTTCGCCCGGCATCAACTTGCCTAATGCTCGCAACTGACGGCCACCCAGCTTCCTGAGTTGTTCTTCCGTCATCGGCAGCCCCGCTGGCACCTGAGGACCGCGGCTCTGTTCACGCATAAAGCGCTTCACAATGCGATCTTCCAGCGAATGGAAACTGATGATGGATAACCGCCCACCCGGGGCCAGCACGTCGAGCGAGTTTTTTAGCGCCAGCTCTATTTCCTCCAGTTCACTGTTTACCCAGATACGAACCGCCTGGAAGGTACGGGTCGCGGGATGTTTGTGCTTATCCTTCACCGGTGTTGCAGCTGCAATCACCTCGGCCAACTCTTTGGTACGCGTCATCGGCTCAATGCGGTTTCGTTCAACGATGGCGCGCGCGATACGTTTACCAAAACGCTCTTCACCGAAGGTTTTGATGACCCAGGCGATATCCGCTTCGTCAGCAGTTTGTAACCACTCTGCGGCAGACTGGCCACGCGTCGGATCCATGCGCATGTCCAGTGGACCGTCACGCATGAAGGAGAATCCGCGCTCTGCATCATCAAGCTGAGGTGAAGAGACGCCAAGATCGAGAAGAATTCCGTCGATCTTACCCGTCAGACCGCGCTCAGCTACGTAATCCGCCAGCGCAGAAAAAGGTCCATGCACGATGGAAAAGCGTGGGTCATCGATGGTTTGCGCAACGGCAATCGCCTGCGGATCGCGATCGATTGCCAGCAGACGTCCTTCCGCTCCCAGCTGGGAGAGGATCAGACGCGAGTGGCCACCGCGACCAAAAGTGCCATCAATGTAGATGCCGTCTGGACGAATATTCAGACCGTTAACGGCCTCATCCAGCAACACCGTTGTATGTTTATAATTTTCCATCATATTTATAGAGACAAGTCCTGCAGCCGTTCCGACAATGTTGCGGAATCGGACTGCTCAGCGTCGATATCTTCCTTGACCTGTTGATACCAGGTCGTTTCGTCCCACAGTTCAAACTTATTGAACTGCCCGACCAGCATCACTTCTTTTGTCAGACCCGCATGTTGCCGCAACACAGGCGCAATCAATAGTCGTCCTGCGTTGTCCATCTGACACTCACTGGCATGTCCCAATAACAACCGCTGTACGCGGCGCTCTTGCGGATTCATGCTCGACAGTCGCGACAGCTTTTGCTCAATAATTTCCCATTCGGGTAAAGGGTAAAGCAGCAGGCAGGGGGAGTTGATGTCAATGGTGCAAACCATTTGACCTGAAGCGTTCTCAATCAGCTGGTCGCGGTATCGGGTTGGTACCGATAAGCGCCCTTTGCTGTCGAGATTGACTAACGTAGCTCCACGGAACATGCCAGCCTCACCCCTCCTCACCACTTTAACCCACAAATTCCCACCTAAAGGAGTTTACGGAGCGATGGAAAAGCTTGTCAAGCCAGGACTCTCTCTATACGGACCCGAAAGCCCTCTATTTACAGAGATAAACAGACCTGGTTAATAACTGCACAACTGGCGAGGCAAAATTAACGTTATGAATATTTGTAAGAAAAAAACCGAATATGCACACTAGCGTTAAAGCTCACTCAATATCATCGCAAGGAAATATAAAGTGTCAGTTTGCGACGCGGGCAGCATTTTAAGACATATTGCCAGGGGATAACAGCGCCAGATTCATCGCGGCAACGTGAGCGTTCAACGGCGGGCAGGCTAGCCAGAAGGGAGAGAGAAAAAACGTTTGAATATTCATCACCCGAAGCAGGTTTGTAACAAAACAATACAAAATTAGCCTTTTAAAAACGTATCAGTATTCTTTTAAAGGCAATTTAAACGCTCAAACGAATTAAGAATAATAGCAGGCTATGATTCCTAAGGAATTATCCTAATTTTAATGCGGGAATTAAGGTAACCATTAATTCTGTGAAAGGGGGCTGTTTTTACGCCCCCAGGAAATGATTAATGACGGCTTAAAATGCCACGACGATAAAGATTACGTTTGATGCGGGTAAGGCCAGGCTTCGGTTTGCGGGGCTCATCCAGGCTCGCCAGCACAATCTCCAGCACGCGTTCAGCCACGTCGCGGTGGCGCTGAGCCACGGCCAGTACCGGGCACTGCAGGAAATCGAGCAGTTCGTTATCACCAAACGTTGCGATGGCCAGATCCGATGGCAACTTCCCGTCACGACGCAGCGTCACATCCATCACCCCCTGCAGCAGCGCAAATGAGGTCGTGAACAACGCCTGAGGCATCGGATGCGTTTCGAGCCATTTTTCGAACAATTGTGCAGCGGCTTCGCGTTCATAGCTGTTGGCATAGAGATAGTGAACCTCGCGCGGATCCTCTTTCCAGGCAGTCCTGAAACCTTGCTCACGCAGGAAGCTCACCGAAAGCTCTGGCAGCGCGCCAAGATACAGCACGGTTTCGGCCGGGAAGGTTCTTAGCTCGGCCGCCAGCATTTCCGCATCATCCTGATCGGCGCCGACGACGCTGGTGAAATGCTCCCGGTCAAGGGCACGGTCGAGTGCGACAATCGGGAACGGATCGTTTGCCCAGCGCTGGTAAAAAGGATGCTCTGGCGGTAATGAGGTTGAAACGATGATGGCATCCACCTGGCGCTGGAGCAGATGCTCAATACAGCGCATCTCGTTGTCGGGCTGGTCTTCAGAACAGGCAATCAGTAATTGATAGCCACGCTGGCGTGCCTGACGTTCGAGATAGTTGGCGATACGGGTGTAGCTGGTGTTTTCCAGGTCTGGGATCACCAGACCAATCGAGCGGGTGCGTCCAGCGCGGAGACCGGCTGCGACAGCATTCGGATGGTAGTTATGCTCACGAACCACCGCCATGACTTTTTCAACGGTCTTATCGCTGACACGATACTGCTTTGCCTTACCGTTAATCACATAGCTGGCCGTAGTTCGTGACACGCCGGCTAACCGGGCGATTTCATCCAGTTTCACAATTGCCCCTTAAAAAAAGAAAAGAGTCCATGGCCCTGTCAAGGTTATGGTTAAATCTTTTAACATCTAAACGCAGAAAAGCCTTCGCGGCAACCGCTTTTATCTGCGTTGTCGGCTGATTACACAAAAAAAAGCCCGGCTTTGGTGACCGGGCAGAAAGAGGCGAACCTTTTTGACAGCTAACGCATGATTTTATCGCCGCGCGAAAGGCCAACCACGCCAGAGCGCGCAACTTCTACAATTTTTGCCACATCCCGCACGGAGGCCAGGAAGGCATCCAGCTTATCACTCGTCCCCGCCAGTTGAACCGTATAAATAGAAGGCGTGACGTCAATAATCTGCCCACGGAAAATATCCGTATTGCGTTTGACCTCTTCACGTCCGTAGCCGCTGGCCTGAATTTTTACCAGCATCACCTCACGCTCAACATAAGCGCCCTGCCCCAGCTCACTCACGCGCAGCACATCAACCAGCTTATGTAGCTGTTTCTCAATCTGCTCAAGCACCTTGGCGTCGCCGACGGTCTGGATCGTCATGCGCGATAGCGTGGGATCGTCCGTCGGCGCAACGGTCAAACTTTCGATGTTGTAACCACGCTGAGCGAATAGCCCGATGACGCGTGACAGTGCGCCAGACTCGTTTTCCAGTAATACAGATAATATCCGGCGCATATCAGGTTCTCTCCGTTTTACTTAACCACATTTCGTCCATACCACCACCACGAATATGCATCGGGTAAACGTGTTCGGTGCCATCCACAATGACATCCATGAACACGAGGCGGTTGTGTTTCACGTGCTCAAGCGCTTCACCGAGTTTCGTTTCCAGCTCTGCCGGATCGGTCACTCGCATGCCAATATGCCCATAGGCTTCCGCCAGACGGACAAAGTCCGGAAGCGATTTCATATAGGATTGAGAGTGGCGGCCGGAATAGATCATATCCTGCCACTGCTTCACCATGCCGAGATAGCCGTTGTTCAGGTTCAGCACCAGGACCGGCAACTCATATTGCAGCGCAGTAGACAGCTCCTGAATATTCATCTGAATGCTGCCATCACCGGTCACACAGACCACGGTTTCATCTGGCAGCGCCAGCTTCACTCCCAGCGCGGCTGGCAGACCGAAGCCCATCGTGCCTAAGCCCCCGGAGTTGATCCAGTGGCGCGGCTTATCAAACGGATAATAGAGTGCAGCAAACATCTGATGCTGGCCGACGTCAGACGTCACATACGCCTCGCCTTTGGTCAGACGCCAGATCGTTTCGATCACCGCCTGCGGCTTAATTTGCTCACTTTGCGTGTCGTACTTCAGACACTGACGCCCACGCCATTGTTCGATCTGCTGCCACCAGTCGCGGATCTCATCCAACGGCTGAGAGACCGTTTCCTGCGCCAGCAGATCCAGCATTTGCTCAAGGACCTGACGCGCATCCCCGACAATAGGCACATCTGCCGGGACCGTTTTCGAAATAGAGGTGGGATCGATATCAATGTGCAACACGGTCGCATTCGGACAGTATTTCGCCAGGTTATTGGTGGTGCGATCGTCAAACCGAACGCCAACAGCAAAGATCACATCCGAGTTATGCATCGTCATGTTGGCTTCATAGGTGCCATGCATACCCAGCATCCCCAACGCCTGACGGTGCGTTGCCGGGAAAGCCCCCAGCCCCATGAGCGACGATGCGACAGGAAGATTTAGCTTTTCAATCAGCTCACGCAGTTGCGTTTCACAGGCGGAGTTAACGGCCCCCCCACCCACATAGACCACCGGTTTTTTCGCTGCCACAAGCGTCTGCAGCGCGCGCTTAATTTGGCCTTTGTGCCCTTGCGTCGTTGGGTTGTAGGAGCGCATGCTCACCGATTCCGGCCAGACATAAGGCAGCTTATTCGCCGGGTTCAGAATATCTTTTGGCAGATCGACCACTACCGGGCCTGGACGCCCGCTTGCTGCCAGCCAGAAGGCTTTTTTCAACACGCCGGGAATGTCTTCGGTTTGCTTAACCAGGAAGCTGTGCTTCACCACGGGGCGTGAAATCCCCACCATGTCGCATTCCTGAAAAGCATCGTAGCCAATCAAGGAGGTCGCAACCTGACCGGAAAGAATGACCAGCGGGATGGAGTCCATATACGCTGTCGCGATACCGGTAATGGCGTTGGTCGCACCAGGCCCAGACGTGACTAATACCACGCCCACTTCACCCGTCGCACGGGCCAGCCCGTCAGCCATATGTACTGCCGCCTGCTCGTGACGAACCAGAACATGGTCAATGCCGCCTACCGTATGAAGCGCATCATAAATATCGAGGACTGCGCCTCCCGGGTAGCCAAACACTTGCTTCACGCCCTGATCGATCAGCGATCGAACGACCATTTCCGCGCCAGACAACATCTCCATGCTTTGCCTCCAGGCTTTTTGTTATAGACAGAAAGCAGAATTCATTTCCGCCCCGTCTTACGATAGGGATTAACCTATCTTATATAATGCAGAGTGATCGTTACCTTAACCGCTCGTTATAAGGCAGGCAATTGGCAAACAAGGCGGGGGAAAGGCCTTCTGGAGCAGAAAAGAGAGCCAGTCAGGAAGGTTATGGTGAATTCATCTGTAATCAGAGGTTGTGATAATGAATCATCGCTTAAAAGTGAGATGATTCAGGAAATCATCTATTTTTGACGGGATGACAACGGCCAGAAAAAAATCATTCAGAACAAAATATCATTAACGTTAAAAATACCAGGATAAACCGCATGCATTAATGCGATTTATCCTGACGCGCTTATCGACGGCAGACGCTGATAAGCAACTCTTCCATCCACTGATGCCCTTTATCCCGGCCAGCGGCTTCATGCCATGAAAGGTAACAAGTACGGCTATTAAGCTTGAGCGGTAATGGCAAAATTTGCAGATTAAGCTGTTCAGAGAACTCTTCCGCCAGCCAACGCGGGGCAATAGCGACCAGGTGCGTCTGGGATACGACATTTAATACGCTGACCATTGCCATGCCCTGATAAGCAACGCTCGCTTGTTTATCCGTAGTGTCATACCACGGCAGGCTAAATGAAGCATACCTGTCGAGGGCGACAACGGCATGTTGTTCATTATAGACATCGTTTTCACGCAGCGGAGAATTCATTCTCGGGTGTTTTTTACTGGCGACCAGGACCATTTCATCTTTAAATAGCGGTACGCAGGAAAACTCCGGGCGACGGAACTCTTCGTATCCTAAGACAAACTCCGTTTCCTGATAACGTAGCTGGTGCTCAGTGTTCTGATTTAATGAAGACTTAAAAACCAGATGAATATTTGGCGCAATTGTTTCAACTTTATTATATATGATTGAGGTCAAATAATTGTCTAGCGGGCTGCAAACGCATAAATGGAATACTCGCTCGCTGCTTAAGGGTTCAAAGCCTGAACCAGGCAGTTCATTTTGTACCAGTTGCAGCGCCTGACGAATAGAGCCAAACAGTTGAAATGCGCGGGCAGTGGGTTGGATCCCTCTCCCGTAACGCACGAACAATTCGTCGTTAAACATCAACTTAAGTCTGGCCACCGCATTACTTACCGCAGGTTGAGACATGCCAAGGGATTGAGCTGCTCGTGTGATATTCTGCTCCTGCATTACCGCGTCAAAAACGGTTAACAGGTTGAGATCCACAGTGCGTAACTGAGGTTTAACCCCGTCATAAACCTGAGGTTGATTAATATTATTTAATGGCATTCCTGACTCCACTGTCACGCTAAACTCCCTCTGCCAAAGCATTGTAATAAGTTCGAAAAATATGATTTACCATGCATATACGAACAGCGAAAGAGAATTATTAAAAATTCGGAAAATATAAAGGCAAACTCATCAATAGAGGGCAGATGCATCTCATTGACGCAGGGATAAAAATCACCGTGAATTGATATCAATTACATTAGGATTGGCATGAAACCATAGTTCACATGAATAAACAATCACCCCTCAGGTTATTAATAACTTAAGTTTCATTAAACTATTAACGCCAACACCGCTGAGTTAGTTAACAAAGTTTTATCAACACACCCTACGTATTCGTTTCCGAATCATTCATCACATGCATAAATTAATGAAATAACACACATTTCAATCCCTGGAGCGATGACAAACAAAGTATGTTTAATTGATACTAAATATATTGAAATCATTCCGGTGATAAATTTCAAGTCCAAAAATAGACAATTAAAGAGGTCGTAAACGAGAAAGCCAGCACAATTAGCTAAATGCAACAATCAGTGCGATCGTGCCGGCAGGGGTAAATTTGTCACCAAGGGTTGACATGAACAGTCGTATCCAGTACCACTAAAAGCATATTGAATTTAACGGAGCACGATTCATGACACGCATCATTCGTTTCACCGGTCTACTACTACTAAACGCATCCACTGTGCGCGGTAGACTGGCGGGCGAAATTCAGCGTTGAATCGTCACCAGTAAGACTAAAAACCCGCGCCACTGCGCGGGTTTTTTTATGCTCGTAGCAAGGCGCCCTAAGACTGACAAGGACCTAACCCATGAGCCAGCAAGTCATTATTTTCGATACCACTTTACGTGACGGTGAACAGGCATTACAGGCGAGCCTGAGTGTAAAAGAGAAACTGCAGATTGCGCTGGCTCTCGAACGTATGGGCGTCGACGTGATGGAAGTGGGTTTCCCCGTCTCTTCACCGGGTGATTTTGAATCTGTACAAACCATTGCGCGCACCATTAAAAACAGCCGCGTATGTGGCCTGGCTCGCTGCGTAGAGAAAGACATTGACGTTGCTGCCGAGTCGCTGAAAGTGGCTGAAGCCTTCCGTATCCACACCTTTATTGCGACCTCGCCTATGCACATCGCAACCAAATTGCGCAGCACGCTGGATGAGGTTATCGAACGTGCGGTGTATATGGTCAAGCGCGCACGTAACTATACGGATGACGTTGAATTCTCCTGTGAAGATGCGGGCCGTACGCCAATCGAGGATTTGGCGCGCGTCGTCGAAGCCGCGATCAATGCGGGCGCAAAAACCATCAACATCCCGGACACCGTCGGCTACACCATGCCGTTTGAGTTCTCCAACATCATCACCGGCCTGTATGACCGCGTACCAAATATTGATAAAGCGATTATCTCAGTTCACACCCATGATGATTTGGGCCTGGCTGTGGGGAATGCCATCGCGGCCGTTCACGCCGGTGCGCGTCAGGTAGAAGGCGCGATGAACGGTATCGGTGAACGTGCAGGTAACTGTTCGCTGGAAGAAGTGATCATGGCGATCAAGGTGCGCAAGGACATTATGAATGTGAATACGCGCATTAATCACAATGAAATCTGGCGCACCAGCCAGACCGTCAGCCAGATCTGCAACATGCCGATTCCGGCCAACAAAGCGATTGTCGGCACCGGTGCCTTCGCGCACTCCTCTGGTATTCACCAGGATGGCGTGCTGAAGAACCGTGAAAACTACGAAATCATGACCCCGGAATCCATCGGCCTGAACCAGGTGCAGCTGAACCTGACCTCTCGCTCTGGCCGTGCAGCGGTTAAGCACCGCATGGAAGAGATGGGTTATCAGGACAGCGATTACAACATGGATCAGCTGTACGACGCATTCCTGAAGCTGGCCGACAAAAAAGGTCAGGTGTTCGACTATGACCTGGAAGCGCTGGCCTTTATTAACAAGCAGCAGGAAGAGCCTGAGCACTTCCGGCTGGATTACTTCAACGTGCAGTCCGGCTCCAGCGACATCGCCACCGCCTCGGTCAAACTGGCCTGCGGTGATGAAATTAAAGCAGAGGCCGCTAACGGTAACGGCCCCGTCGATGCCATCTACCAGGCGATTAACCGCGTCACCGAGTACGACGTTGAGCTGGTGAAATATGACCTGACGGCTAAAGGGCACGGTAAAGACGCGCTGGGTCAGGTTGATATCGTGGTGAATTACAACGGCCGACGCTTCCACGGCGTGGGCCTGGCGACCGATATCGTTGAATCCTCCGCGAAAGCGATGGTGCATGTTCTGAACAACATCTGGCGCGCCGCCGAAGTCGAAAAAGAGTTGCAACGCAAAGCTCAGAATAAAGAGAACAACAAGGAAACCGTGTAATGTCGAAGAATTACCATATTGCTGTGTTACCGGGCGACGGTATTGGTCCGGAAGTGATGGCACAGGCGCTGAAAGTTCTGGAAGCCGTTCGCGCGCGTTTTGCGATGAAAATTACCACCAGCCACTACGACGTGGGCGGTATTGCGATTGATAACCACGGTACGCCACTGCCGAAAGCGACCGTGGAAGGCTGCGAAAATGCCGATGCCGTGCTGTTTGGTTCCGTCGGCGGCCCGAAATGGGAACACCTGCCGCCCGCAGAGCAGCCAGAGCGCGGCGCGCTGCTGCCGCTGCGTAAACATTTCAAGCTCTTCAGCAACCTGCGTCCGGCGAAGCTGTATCAGGGTCTGGAAGAATTCTGCCCGCTGCGTGCTGATATTGCCGCCAACGGTTTCGACATTCTGTGCGTGCGTGAACTGACCGGCGGGATCTATTTCGGTCAGCCTAAAGGACGCGAAGGCAGCGGACAACACGAGAAAGCGTTCGACACCGAGGTGTATCACCGTTTCGAAATCGAACGTATCGCCCATATCGCGTTTGAGTCGGCGCGCAAACGCCGCCATAAAGTGACCTCCATTGACAAAGCGAACGTGCTGCAGTCTTCCATTTTGTGGCGCGAGATCGTCAGCGAAGTCGCTAAGCAGTACCCGGATGTCGCGCTGTCGCACATGTACATCGACAACGCGACCATGCAGCTGATTAAGGATCCGTCCCAGTTTGACGTGCTGCTGTGCTCTAACCTGTTCGGCGATATCCTCTCTGACGAGTGCGCGATGATCACCGGCTCCATGGGGATGCTGCCATCCGCAAGCCTGAATGAAGAAGGCTTTGGCCTGTACGAGCCTGCGGGCGGCTCCGCACCGGATATCGCAGGCAAAAACATTGCCAACCCGATTGCGCAGATCCTCTCCCTGGCCCTGCTGCTGCGCTACAGTCTGGATGCAGGTGATGCAGCAACCGCAATTGAAAACGCCATTAACCGGGCGTTAGAAGAAGGCGTCCGTACCGGTGATTTGGCACGCGGTACGGCAGCAGTCAGTACCGATGAAATGGGCGACATTATTGCCCGCTATGTCGCTGAAGGGGTGTAATCATGGCTAAGACGTTATATGAAAAGTTGTTTGATGCGCACGTTGTCTACGAGGCGCCAAACGAAACCCCGCTGCTTTACATTGACCGCCACCTGGTGCACGAAGTGACCTCACCTCAGGCATTTGACGGCCTGCGCGCGCACAAGCGCCCGGTACGTCAGCCGGGTAAAACCTTCGCGACGATGGATCACAACGTTTCCACCCAGACCAAAGACATTAATGCCTCAGGTGAGATGGCCCGCATTCAGATGCAGGAGCTGATTAAGAACTGCAACGAGTTTGGCGTTGAGCTGTACGACCTGAACCATCCCTATCAGGGCATCGTCCACGTGATGGGGCCAGAACAGGGTATCACCCTGCCGGGCATGACCATCGTGTGCGGTGACTCCCATACCGCGACCCACGGCGCGTTTGGCGCGCTGGCGTTCGGGATTGGCACTTCCGAAGTGGAACATGTTCTGGCAACGCAGACCCTGAAGCAGGGTCGCGCCAAAACCATGAAGATTGAGGTAAAAGGTAAAGCCGCGCCGGGCATCACCGCGAAAGACATCGTGCTGGCGATCATCGGCAAAACCGGCAGCGCGGGCGGTACCGGCCACGTTGTTGAGTTCTGCGGAGAAGCCATTCAGGCGCTGAGCATGGAAGGGCGTATGACCCTGTGCAACATGGCCATTGAAATGGGCGCCAAAGCCGGTCTGGTCGCGCCGGACGAAACCACATTCAACTACGTCAAGGGCCGTCTGCACGCGCCAAAAGAACAGAATTATGTCGATGCCGTCGAATACTGGAAAACCCTGAAAACCGACGACGGTGCGAGCTTTGATACCGTTGTCACGCTGCAGGCAGAAGAGATTGCGCCGCAGGTTACCTGGGGCACCAACCCGGGTCAGGTGATTTCCGTCAACGACAGCATCCCCGATCCGGCGTCTTTCACCGATCCGGTCGAGCGCGCCAGTGCGGAAAAAGCGCTGGCCTATATGGGGCTGAAACCTGGCGTTCCGTTGACCGACGTAACCATTGATAAAGTCTTTATTGGTTCCTGCACCAACTCCCGTATCGAAGATTTGCGTGCCGCCGCCGAGATTGCCAAAGGCCGCAAAGTGGCACCAGGCGTGCAGGCGCTGGTGGTTCCAGGCTCCGGTCCGGTGAAGGCGCAGGCGGAAGCAGAAGGTCTGGATAAGATCTTCATTGAAGCAGGCTTCGAATGGCGTCTGCCTGGCTGCTCCATGTGTCTGGCGATGAACAACGACCGCCTGAATCCGGGCGAGCGCTGCGCATCCACCAGCAACCGTAACTTTGAAGGCCGTCAGGGCCGAGGTGGGCGCACCCATCTGGTCAGCCCGGCAATGGCCGCCGCTGCGGCAGTTACCGGTCATTTCGCCGATATTCGCAGCCTCAAATAAGGAGACAATCATGGCAGAGAAATTTACCCAACATACAGGCCGGGTTGTCCCGCTGGACGCCGCTAACGTCGATACTGATGCGATCATTCCTAAGCAGTTTTTACAGAAAGTAACGCGTACCGGTTTTGGGGCACACCTGTTCAACGACTGGCGTTTCCTGGACGATAAGGGCGAAGTACCTAATCCGGAATTCGTGATGAACTTTCCGGAATACAAAGGCGCCTCCATTTTGCTGGCGCGGGAAAACTTTGGCTGCGGTTCATCCCGTGAACATGCGCCGTGGGCGCTCACGGACTACGGCTTTAAAGTGGTCATTGCCCCGAGCTTCGCGGATATCTTCTACGGCAACAGCTTCAACAACCAGTTGCTGCCGGTCACGCTGAGCGATGAACAGGTCGATGAGCTGTTTGCGCTGGTGCAGGCAAATCCGGGCATATCGTTTGAAGTTGATCTGGAAGCGGAAGTGGTGAAAGCCGGGGATAAGACCTACAGCTTCAGCATTGATGCGTTCCGCCGTCACTGCATGCTGAACGGTCTCGACAGCATTGGTTTAACTCTCCAGCACGAAGACGCTATCTCAGCGTACGAGAAAAAACAGCCTGCGTTTATGGGCTAAAGGCAATGGCCCGCAGGGCGCGGGCCATTGATAAGGGCGCGTTGAGGCTCAACCACTCTGGAGAGGCGGGGAAATGTCCCCGCCAATACCGCTAACGTTTTGCTTCGTAAGCCAACACTGCCGCCAGCTCTGTTTTCTCCTGTCTGAAGTGCAGCTCGCACAGCGAGTCACGCACCATCCAGGTGAAGATCAACAGCGTCGTACAGATCAGAAACAAACCTAACAGCAGAGTACGTTTTGGCATTCCAGCCTCCTTATTGCTTTTCGGCAATGAAGAGACTAACCTCGCAATGTTGGTTGTGAAGTTTGTCTCCCCATCAGTTTTTTGATGTGGGACTCTCCACTGTTTGCCTCTTGCGAAAGCCTGAGGCAAACAGCCTCAAGCACCCGCCACGCACTCTATTCTCCTTCCAGGTACCTGTCAGAAAGTCGTTTCATTTCGTGAAGCCGCCTTCCAGAATCAGACATCCTTAACCCGGCAAGTCAGCCCAAGCGTAACCACCGAAATCGCGGCAATCATCCAGTAAACCGAGGCATGGCCATAGCTTTGCGCCAGCGCCCCCTGAATCACCCCTGCCAGAATAACGCCCGTTGAAATGCTGTTGGTGAAAAGCGTGGTTGCAGAGCCAGCGCGGCCCGGCATTAAATCCTGGAACCAGAGCATGCCGATCCCGGCAACAATACCAATAAACACGGCGTTAAACAGCTGAAGCGCCAGCAACGCTTCACGTGAATGGAAAAGAATCAGCCCCGCGTAGAACAGCACCCCGGCCGCCACGGCTACAATCATCATCCGACGCTTTCCGAAGCGCTTAACGTAGTATCCCGCCAGAATCATTGCCGGAATCTCCAGCCCGGCGGCGGTCCCCATGAGGATCCCCGCGAGCTTGTCCGGTAAACCCAGATCGCTGCTGATCCACAGCGGCATGTCGATGATATACATGGTATTGCAGGTCCACATCAGCGTGGAGGCAATAAACAGCATACGGACGTTTTTGTCCTGCCAGCCGCTCACCTGGGTGACAGGTGTATCCGTCGTCTGTTCGACTCGCGCCACAGACGGCAGCGCGAAGGCAATCAATGCCAGACTGATGACAAAAATCCCGGCGGCAATGGAAAACATGGTGGTGAAGCCGTAGTTCAATGCCAGCATGAAGGCCAGCGGCGGTCCAATGACCCACGCCAGCGAGAGCTGCGCGCGCATCACGGAGCTAAACATCACCACTTCCCGCGCCGAGCTATCGGCGTATTCGCGCGCCAGCGCGAACAGCTGCGGCATGGCAGTGTTCGCCAGTGACGCCAGCAGCACGCCGCAGGTAATGAGGGTCAAATAATGACGGTTAAAGGCAAACAGCAGCGCGTTGCCTACGGCCATCACACAGCAAAAGAGGATCAGCTTGCGCCTGTCACCCTGACTGTCGGATCGTTTTGCCAGCCACAGGCTGACCAGGATCCCGGCAATGGCGTTGACGGTATAGAACAGCCCCACCCAAAACGGCTGCGCCCCCACCTCGCGGCTGAGAAACAGGCTCAGCGTCGGTGCCTGAAGCGCCCCCGCCACGCCCATCATAAAGGCGACCAGCATAAAAGCGGCATACACGCCGTTCAGGCGTCGCCCCATCGTCATCAACCACAGCATGCGCAAGTCCTTGTGAAAGCGAATCGAAATTGGGTGAAATAGTAAACGAAAAAAGCCAGCAAAAACATTTTGCTGGCGGGTGATTAGCACCAATACTCAGTCACACATGATCGAGGCGAGTTAGCGAGAAGAGGTCGGTTTCGTAACGTCCCACTGCATCAATTCTTCTAACGTTTTCAGCCGTTGCTCTGCACACTGGCGGGCCAGCCAGGACAATCCTTTTGTCGCTGAAAAGTACTGCTGATAAAACTGACGTGCGGTAGACCTCTTCATAATTTACCTCCTCACTTCATCGGGAAGAATTATTGTCCTAATATAGGGATTAATAAATTGCTGGTTTTTTGTCAGGAGTTCCCCTTTTATGCCTTCTGGTCGTCTGCAACAACAATTTATCCGCCTCTGGCAGTGCTGTGAGGGGCAATCTCAGGAGACCACGCTGAACGAACTGGCTGACCTGCTCAACTGTTCGCGCCGACACATGCGCACGCTGCTCAACACCATGCAGCAGCAGGGCTGGCTAAACTGGGAAGCCGAAGCGGGACGCGGCAAGCGCTCGCGCCTGACGTTCCTCTACACCGGCCTGGCGCTGCAGCAGCAGCGGGCGGAAGACCTGTTGGAGCAGGACCGCATCGAGCAGCTGGTACAGCTGGTGGGCGACAAAGCCGCCGTGCGCCAGATGCTGGTTTCCCATCTGGGGCGCAGCTTTCGTCAGGGCCGCCATATTCTGCGGGTGCTTTACTACCGTCCGATGAAAAATCTGTTGCCCGGCACGGCGTTACGGCGATCTGAAACCCATATGGCCCGGCAAATTTTCAGCGGGCTGACGCGGATAAATGAGGAAAACGGGGAACTGGAAGCCGATATCGCGCACCACTGGCAGCAACTCTCTTCACTCCACTGGCGCTTCTTTTTACGCCCCGGCATCCATTTTCATCATGGCCGCGAGCTGGAAATGAGCGACGTCATCTCTTCTCTGGAACGCGCCCGCAAGCTCCCCCTTTACTCACATATTTCGCGCGTCCACTCCCCTACGGCGTGGACGCTGGATATTGAACTGTCGCAGCAGGATAAGTGGCTCCCCTGGCTGCTGGGCTATGTGCCGTCGATGATTTTGCCCGGCGAGTGGGAATCGCTGAATGATTTCGCCAGCCAGCCAATTGGTACCGGCCCTTATGCCGTCTCCCGAAACAACAGCAACCAGCTGAAGATCCGCGCCTTTGATGACTATTTTGGCTATCGGGCGCTGATCGACGAAGTGAACGTGTGGGTATTACCGGATCTCAATGAAGAGCTGAGCGCCGGGCTGACGCTGGAAGGGCCGACGACAGGGGAAAAGGCCGTCGAGAGCCGCCTTGAAGAGGGCTGTTATTATCTGCTGTTTGACCGCCGCACCCATCGCGGCGCAAATCCTCAGGTGCGTGAGTGGATCAGCCATATTCTGGCCCCCGCGAATCTGATTTATCATGCCGACGTTCAGTATCAGGCCTGGTGGTTCCCGGCCTACGGCCTGCTTCCACGCTGGCACCACGCTCGTCCAGCGCGTAGCGAAAAGCCCGCAGGGCTGGAGTCCATCACCCTGACCTACTACCGCGAGCATGTGGAGCATCGTTTTATCGCCAGAATCATGACCCGACTGCTGGCGGCCGAAGGGGTAACGCTGGAGGTCAAAGAAGTTGACTATGACGAATGGCACCAGGGAGATATCACCAGTGATATCTGGCTGAACAGCGCCAACTTCACCCTGCCGCTCGATTTCTCGCTCTTCTCGCACCTGTATGAAGTCCCGCTGATCCAGCACTGCATCGATCGAGACTGGCAGCAGGACGCCGCCTTGTGGCGCGCGGGCGAGATGAATTTAGCCACGTGGTGCCAGGCGTTACTTGCCGAACAGGCGATCGTGCCGCTGATCCACCACTGGCTGATGATCCAGGGACAGCGCAGCATGCGCGGCCTGCGGATGAATACCCTGGGCTGGTTTGATTTTAAATCCGCCTGGTTTGCACCGCCGGAGCCATAACGCTTTCGTAATATTCACCAAATCATTACAATAGCGCCGTTCTCAACGGGGTGCTGCATCACTGATGTGCGCTGAGATAATACCCGTCGAACCTGATCCGGATAACGCCGGCGAAGGGATTTGAGGCTGTCGCTCAAAATCCTTTGCCACTCAACTTTGAGGTGCAAAGTGTTAAAAAAAGTTCTCCCCCTGCTGGCGCTGTTTGCGCTGCCTGCTTTTGCGAAGCCCGTCCTGACGGTCTACACCTATGACTCCTTCTCTGCCGACTGGGGCCCTGGCCCGGTAGTCAAAAAAGCCTTTGAAGCCGACTGCAACTGCGAGCTGAAGTTCGTCGCGCTGGAAGATGGCGTGTCGCTGCTCAACCGCCTGCGTATGGAAGGGAAAAACAGCAAGGCTGACGTAGTGCTCGGGCTGGATAACAACCTGCTGGACGCTGCCTCGCAAACCAAACTGTTTGCCAAAAGCGGCGTCGCGTCAAATGCCGTTAACGTGCCGGGCGGCTGGAAAAACGACACCTTCGTGCCGTTCGATTACGGCTACTTTGCTTTTGTTTATGACAAAAATAAGCTGAAAAACCCGCCGAAAAGCCTGAAAGAGCTGGTCGAGAGCGAGCAGAAGTGGCGCGTGATTTATGAAGATCCGCGTACCAGTACGCCGGGGCTGGGCCTGCTGCTGTGGATGCAAAAGGTCTATGGCGATAAAGCGCCGGAAGCGTGGCAAAAACTGGCCGCCAAAACCGTCACCGTGACTAAAGGCTGGAGCGAAGCCTATGGCCTGTTCCTGAAAGGTGAAAGCGATTTGGTGCTGAGCTATACCACCTCTCCGGCCTACCACATCATTGCCGAGAAGAAAGACAACTACGCCGCGGCGAATTTTGCTGAAGGTCACTACCTGCAGGTAGAAGTGGCAGCACGTACCGCTGCCAGCAAACAGCCGGAACTGGCTGAAAAGTTCCTGAAATTTATGGTTTCACCGGCGTTCCAGAACGCCATCCCGGCAGGTAACTGGATGTATCCCGTCACGAACGTTGCGCTGCCAGCAGGTTTCGAGCAGCTAACCAAACCAACAACCTCGCTGGAATTTACGCCGCAGCAGGTCGCCGCGCAGCGTGCCGCATGGGTAAGTGAATGGCAACGCGCCGTCAGCCGTTGATTCCCGGCTGGTTAATCCCCGGTCTGCTCGCCGCCCTGCTGATGGTGGCGGTCAGCCTGGGGGCATTCCTTGCACTGTGGTTTAACGCGCCGGAGAGTGACCTGCTCGCACTCTGGCACGACAGCTACCTCTGGCACGTGATCCGATTCTCCTTCTGGCAGGCGTTTCTTTCTGCCCTGCTCTCGGTGATCCCGGCCATTTTTCTTGCGCGAGCACTGTATCGGCGGCGTTTTCCCGGCAGGCAGGCGCTGCTGCGCCTGTGCGCCATGACGCTGATCCTGCCGGTGCTGGTAGCCGTATTTGGCATCCTGAGCGTGTATGGCCGTCAGGGCTGGCTGGCCTCGCTTTTTGCGATTTCAGGGCTAGAGTGGACCTTCTCCCCCTACGGGCTGAAGGGCATTCTGCTCGCGCACGTCTTTTTCAATATGCCGATGGCGACGCGCCTCTTTTTGCAGGCGCTGGAAAACATACCCGGCGAACAGCGCCAGATTGCCGCCCAGCTTGGCATGCGCGGCGTGTCTTTCTTCCGCTTCGTAGAATGGCCGTGGCTGCGCCGCCAGATCCCGCCCGTGGCGGCATTAATCTTCATGCTCTGCTTTGCCAGCTTTGCCACCGTGCTGTCTCTCGGCGGCGGGCCGCAGGCCACCACCATCGAGCTGGCGATCTACCAGGCGCTGAGTTACGACTACGACCCGGGCCGCGCCGCGCTGCTGGCGATGGTGCAGATGATTTGCTGTCTCGCACTGGTGCTACTCAGCCAGCGGCTGAGTAAATCCCTTTCTCCCGGCAGTAATCAGATAGCAGGCTGGCGCGATCCGCAGGATAGCCTGCACAGCCGCGTCATCGATTTTATCCTGATTGCGTTGGCGCTCCTGCTACTGCTGCCGCCGCTTCTGGCCGTTATCATTGACGGACTGAACCTCAATCTTGTGTCCGTGTTGCAACAGCCCGTGCTCTGGCAGGCAACCTGGACCTCTGTACGCATAGCGCTGGCTGCCGGACTGCTGTGCGTCATGCTGACCATGATGCTACTGTGGAGCAGCCGCGAACTCTACGCGCGTCAGGCCCGTAAGGCCGGGCAAATGCTGGAGCTGACAGGCATGTTGATTCTGGCGATGCCGGGCATCGTGCTCGCGACGGGCTTCTTCCTGCTGTTCAACAGCACCATCGGCCTGCCGGAAAGCGCCGACGGCATTGTGATTTTCACCAACGCACTGATGGCTATTCCTTACGCGCTCAAAGTGCTGGAAAACCCGATGCGCGACGTGAACAGCCGCTACGGTTTGCTGTGTCAGTCGCTGGGCATGCAGGGCTGGCAGCGGCTGAAAGTGGTGGAACTCCGCGCTCTGAAACGTCCGCTCGCCCAGGCGCTGGCCTTTGCCTGCGTGCTGTCGATTGGGGATTTTGGCGTAGTGGCGCTCTTCGGTAATGAAGACTTCCGCACCCTGCCGTTCTGGCTTTACCAGCAAATTGGCTCCTACCGCAGCCAGGATGGGGCCGTCACGGCACTCTTACTGCTGCTGCTGTGCTTTGCGTTATTCACCGTTATCGAAAAACTTCCGGGGCGTGATGTTAGAACTGACTGATGTAACCTGGCTTTATCAGCATCTGCCGATGCGCTTCACACTCTCCGTGCGTCAGGGGGAGATGATCGCCGTACTTGGCCCAAGCGGCGCGGGGAAAAGTACGCTGCTTAATTTGATTGCCGGTTTTCTGCAACCGGCGAGCGGATCGATAGTGATTGAAAACCGGGACCATACCCGAACTCCGCCGGCAAAGCGTCCGGTCTCGATGCTGTTTCAGGAAAACAACCTCTTTAACCATTTGACAGTGCGACAAAACATCGCGCTGGGGATGCATCCGGGACTCAAGCTGAACGACGCCCAGCGCCAAAAGCTGGAGAGTATTGCCGCGCAAATGGGGATCGCCGGGTTCATCGACAGGCTGCCGGGTGAGCTTTCCGGCGGCCAGCGTCAGCGCGTGGCGCTGGCACGCTGTCTGGTGCGCGCGCAGCCGGTGCTGCTGCTGGATGAACCCTTCTCTGCGCTCGATCCTGCGCTGCGTCAGGAGATGCTCGCCCTGGTGCAGGACGTCTGCCAGCGCCAGCAACTGACGATGCTGATGGTGTCGCACAGTATTGAGGATGCCGCGCGGATTGCGCCGCGATCGGTGGTCATTGCCGAAGGGCGTATTTTGTGGGATGGAAAAACAGAAGAACTGCTGAGTGGTAAAGCGGGGGCGTCTTCGCTGCTGGGCATTCGTGCGGTCTGATGCCCTCACCCTGGCCCTCTCCCACAGGGAGAGGGTACAAACATCAAAAACGGCAACCCGTTGCCGTTTTGCTTCTACCTTGTGCGCTCTGATGCCCTCTCCCACCGGGAGAGGGAAAACATCTTAACGGCTCACCACTTTTAATAAAATCTCGCCATACACCGGCATCAGCGGGTGGCGGATCAGCGCCACCAGCGCCACGACAGCTACACCCAGCGTCAGCGGGGCCAGCCAGAGCAGGCGAGTGCGCGGGAGATAGCGCGTCAGGCGATCGACGTTGGCTTTCGCGCTGCGCCAAAGCCGCCAGCAGAGCCAGACCGCCAGCCACAGCAGTACCGCCGTGCCCAGCAGCAGCCACTTAAACTCGCCGCTTTGCATTCCGTCAGGAATATCAATTGCCGCTCCGGCCAGGATGCCGGGCAGGAAGTAAAACGGCGGCCAGAAGACACAGCCGATAATGTTCGGCACCACGAATTTCGCAACGGGCAGATCCAGCATCCCCGCCACCATTGGCACCAGCGGACGCGTTGGCCCGACAAAGCGGCCGACGAGGATGGTGAACATGCTGTGCTGATGCAGCGCGTGCTCGGTTTTATCCAGCAGCGCCTTGTTCTTTTTCATAAATGACCAGCGGTGCAGCGGCTTTTTAAAGCGCCAGCCCAGCCAGAAGGAGATCCAGTCGCCCAGCAAACAGCCGATGATACCGGCCATCCATGCCTGCCAGAAATTAACCTCACCGCTGCCGATAAATGCGCCAAGCCCCGCCATCATCACGGTGCCGGGCAGGATAAGCCCAACCAGCGCCAGCGATTCCAGAAACGCCACCAGCGCCACGGCGATGAGCGAGTACATAACGGACTGGGTAATAAAGTGTTCCAGCAATGCCTGCATAACTATTCCGGTCAGAAAACGAATCAGCGATTCTGCTTAGCGCCCCGCACCGCGTCAAGGCATCAATTGTCTGAATAGTTTACAAGATGCTCCTGAAGTTCACCTGAATGTTTACCGTTTATTCACATCCCGCACGGAATTCGCTCGGGCTGGCCCCGGTGCATTTTTTAAATACGCGAGAGAAATAGAGCTGATCTTCGAAGCCCACATTGCGCCCCACGGTGGCAATAGGCATTCGGGTGGTGCTGAGCAGCAGCTTCGCCTGACTGATGCGCTGATCTTCGCGCCAGCTCAGCACGCTCACGCCAAGCTGCTGGCGGAACAGATGCGACAGGCGCGAAGGCGACAGGCAAACGTGCTGGGCGACGCTGGCAATATCAAACTGGCTGTCGGCCAGATGGTCGCTGATGTACTGACAAGCGTCGCGGACGCGGTTATCCAGCGGCGGGTTAAGCGATTCATTGATCGCTTCCATCCGGCGCAGCAGCACCTGTTCAAGCAGGTTAATCGCCAGCAGTTCGGCGTAGCGTCCGCCCGCCTGTCCCGCCTCAATAATCTGGGCAAACAGCTCGCGAAACTGCGACAGATGCGCCTCATCCGGGCGATAAAAGCCGGTATGCGCAAAAATGGCGGGCCACGAAAGCCACTCCTGCCAGTAGGCGCGCGGGCGGAAGTAGACCCACTGGTGATACCACTCTTTGGCATCCGGGTGGCGGCCGTAGTGGTGGATCTCCCCAGGCGGGAACAGCAGCATATCGCCGGGGCGGCAGATAAACTGCTGATCGCCGTTTTTGATGACCCCTTCACCGCGCACGGTGAGGTTCAAAATATACCCTTTCATTCCGAGCGGTCGGTCGACATAGAAATCGAGATAGCCCTCAGCCTCAATGGGCGTCAACCCTGCCACCAGGTGAGCATTAAACGAGTAGCCCGGCAGCAGGGGATCATTTTGCGGTTCAGCCATAATTTCAATACTCCCAACGGTCCTGAAGGAAACCAATTGTCCATATCGTTAAAAGCAGTATAAAAATGGCCCGCAAAAAGATCCAAAAAGCATTATGTCTCTTTTACGTCCGCCATGTTTCAGCCTTTCTCTCTGATTTCTCCGCCAGTATGAGCAGATAAGCAGTAACAAAAGTGTCTATAAGCGCGGCAGAAATGTCCACATTGAATATTTGCACGGCGTCACACTTTCAATCGCAACAGCAATTTAGTCCATAAGATTAGCGGATCCTGCCTGACGATTTTCGCCCCCAGTCTCTAATGTTCTTCCATACCTGTTTTTTGATGGAGCAACACCATGGCAATTGCGATTGGCCTCGATTTTGGCAGCGATTCGGTTCGCGCGCTGGCAGTGGACTGTACGTCCGGCCAGGAGATAGCAACCAGCGTTGAGTGGTACCCGCGCTGGCAAGAGGGGCGCTACTGCGATGCGCCAAACAACCAGTTCCGCCACCACCCGCGTGACTATATCGAGTCGATGGAAGCGGCGATCAAAACCGTCCTGGCTGAACTGACGGACGCCCAGCGGGCGGAGATTGTCGGGATTGGCGTCGACAGCACCGGCTCAACGCCTGCCCCGGTGGATGCCGAAGGCCGCGTGCTGGCACTGCGCCCGGAGTTCGCCGACAACCCGAACGCCATGTTCGTGCTGTGGAAAGACCACACCGCCGTGGAAGAGGCTGAAGCCATCACGCGCCTGTGCCATCAGCCAGGCAAAACCGACTACTCGCGCTACATCGGCGGGATTTATTCCAGTGAATGGTTCTGGGCCAAGATCCTCCACGTTACCCGCGCCGACGCCTCCGTTGCGCAGGCAGCCGCATCGTGGATTGAGCTGTGCGACTGGGTGCCTGCCCTGCTCTCCGGCACCACGCGTCCACAGGATATCCGCCGCGGCCGCTGCAGCGCCGGGCATAAATCGTTATGGCATGAAAGCTGGGGCGGCCTGCCTCCAGCAGCGTTCTTCGATGAGCTCGACCCGATTATCAACAAGAACCTGACATATCCGCTGTTTACCGACACCTTTACCGCCGATATTCCGGTCGGCACGCTCTGCGAAGAGTGGGCGAAACGTTTGGGCCTGCCGCAGAACGTGGCGATCTCCGGCGGCGCCTTTGACTGCCATATGGGCGCCGTGGGCGCAGGCGCGCAGCCAAACACGCTGGTAAAAGTTATCGGCACCTCCACCTGCGACATTCTGACGGCGGATAAAGCCACCGTCGGCGACCGCGCGGTGAAGGGCATCTGTGGCCAGGTGGACGGCAGCGTGGTGCCGGACTTTATCGGCCTCGAAGCCGGTCAGTCCGCGTTTGGCGATATCTACGCCTGGTTTGGCCGCGTGCTGGGCTGGCCGCTGGACCAGCTGGCGGCGGCGCATCCTGAACTAAAAACCCAGATAGCCGACAGCAAAAAGCAGCTTCTGCCTCAGCTCACCGAAGCCTGGGCGAAAAATCCCTCGCTCGATCATCTCCCGGTGGTGCTGGACTGGTTTAACGGTCGTCGCACGCCGTTCGCCAACCAGCGTCTGAAAGGGGTGATCGCGGATCTCAACCTGGCAACCGACGCGCCTGCGCTGTTCGGCGGCCTGATTGCCGCAACGGCCTTCGGCGCCCGCGCCATTATGGAGTGCTTCACCGAGCAGGGCATCGACGTGAACAACGTGATGGCGCTGGGCGGCATCGCCCGTAAAAACCCGGTGATCATGCAGGCCTGCTGCGACGTGCTGAACCGTCCGCTGCAGATTGTGGCCTCCGATCAGTGCTGTGCCCTGGGCGCGGCGATTTTTGCCGCCGTGGCCGCAGGCGTCCATGCCGACATCCCGACCGCGCAGCAGCATATGGCGAGTGCCGTCGAAAACACCCTTCAGCCGCGTGCCCAGCAGGCGCAACGCTTCGAGCAGCTTTATCAGCGCTACCAGCAATGGGCAAAAAGCGCCGAACTTCACTATCTCCCTGTCGCCGCCCCGGCTAAAAGCACCGCGGACACTACGGCAACCCTGACCCATTAAGGACACGATGATGACCATTTTTAATAACTATGAAGTGTGGTTTGTGATTGGCAGCCAGCATCTGTACGGACCGGAAGCGCTGCAGCAGGTGACGAAACACGCGGAGCACGTGGTTAACGCGCTGAACGCGGAAGCTAAACTGCCGTGCAAACTGGTGCTGAAACCGCTGGGCACCACGCCGGACGAAATCACTCACATCTGCCGCGACGCCAACTACGACGATAAATGCGCCGGTCTGGTGGTGTGGCTGCACACCTTCTCGCCAGCAAAAATGTGGATCAACGGTTTGTCTATCCTCAACAAACCGCTGCTACAGTTCCATACCCAGTTCAACGCCTCCCTGCCGTGGGACAGCATCGACATGGACTTTATGAACCTGAACCAGACCGCGCACGGCGGCCGCGAGTTCGGCTTCATCGGGGCGCGTATGCGCCAGCAGCACGCGGTGGTCACCGGCCACTGGCAGGATGGCAAGGCGCAACAACGTATCGGCTCCTGGATGCGTCAGGCGGTCTCTAAGCAGGACACCCGCCACCTGAAAGTGGTGCGTTTTGGTGACAACATGCGTGAAGTTGCGGTCACCGACGGCGATAAAGTGGCCGCGCAGATCAAGTTTGGTTTCTCCGTGAATACCTGGGCCGTGGGCGACCTGGTGCAGGTGGTGAATGAAATCAGCGATGGCGACGTAAGCGCGCTGGTGGACGAGTACGAAAGCAGCTACCGCCTGACGCCTGCGGCACAAACCAACGGCGACAAGCGCCAGAACGTGCTGGACGCGGCGCGCATCGAGCTGGGCATGAAGCGCTTCCTGGAACAGGGCGGCTTCCACGCTTTTACCACCACCTTTGAAGATCTCCACGGTCTGAAACAGCTGCCGGGTCTGGCGGTACAACGTCTGATGCAGCAGGGCTACGGCTTTGCGGGCGAAGGCGACTGGAAAACTGCCGCTCTGCTTCGCATCATGAAGGTGATGTCGACCGGTCTGCAGGGCGGCACCTCCTTTATGGAGGACTACACCTACCACTTCGAAAACGGCAACGACCTGGTGCTCGGCTCCCACATGCTGGAAGTGTGTCCGACAATCGCCGTCGAAGAGAAACCGATCCTCGACGTGCAGTATCTCGGCATCGGTGGTAAAGCCGATCCGGCGCGTCTGATCTTCAACACCCGCACCGGCCCGGCCATCAACGCCAGCCTGATCGACCTCGGCGATCGTTTCCGCCTGCTGGTGAACTGCGTCGATGCGGTTGAAACCCCACATTCTCTGCCGAAACTGCCGGTCGCCAACGCCCTGTGGAAAGCACAGCCTGACCTGCCAACCGCCTCAGAGGCCTGGATCCTGGCCGGCGGCGCGCACCATACGGTGTTCAGCCACGCGCTGGATCTGAACGATATGCGTCAGTTTGCGGAACTGCACGATATCGAACTGACCGTCATTGATAACGATACCCGCCTGCCCGCCTTCAAGGACGCGCTGCGCTGGAACGAAGTCTATTACGGTTCAAAACGCTAAGCCCTGAATGCCCGGTGGCACTGCGTTTACCGGGCCTACGGTTCCGTAGGCCCGGTAAACGAAACGCCATCCGGCAGGAGACTATAATGTTAGACAATCTCAAACGTCAGGTGCTCGAAGCCAACCTGGCGCTGCCGAAACATAACCTGGTGACCCTGACCTGGGGCAACGTCAGCGCCGCTGACCGGGAAAAAGGCGTGTTCGTGATCAAGCCTTCCGGCGTGGATTACGCGGTAATGACCGCAGAAGACATGGTGGTGGTCAGCATCGAAACGGGTGAAGTGGTGGAAGGCAACAAAAAGCCCTCCTCCGACACGCCCACCCACCGCCTGCTGTATCAGGCATTCCCGACCATCGGCGGCATTGTGCATACCCATTCGCGCCATGCCACTATTTGGGCGCAGGCGGGCCAGTCCATCCCGGCGACCGGCACCACCCACGCGGACTACTTCTACGGCACCATTCCCTGCACGCGCCTGATGACCGATGCGGAGATTAACGGTGAGTACGAGTGGGAAACGGGTAACGTGATTGTTGAAACCTTCGAAAAACAGGGTATCGACGCGGCGCAAATGCCCGGCGTGCTGGTGCACTCCCACGGCCCGTTTGCCTGGGGTAAAAACGCGGAAGACGCGGTGCATAACGCCATCGTGCTCGAAGAGGTCGCCTATATGGGGATCTTCTGCCGACAGCTGGCACCGCAGTTGCCGGACATGCAGCAGACCCTGCTCGATAAGCATTATCTGCGCAAGCACGGCGCGAAAGCGTATTACGGGCAGTAGCTTGTAGGCCGGATAAGCGCAGCGTCATCCGGCAAAACAGACACTGTATAAAACCCCAGCAAACCCACCTCAACCAGGCTATAATCAGGCCTGGTTTTGTTTTCTGGGATAACAGCGTGGCGCAGGCGCAAGAAGGCTTTTTACTGACCCGACACTGGCGGGATACCCCTCAGGGCACCGAGGTCGCGTTCTGGCTGGCGACGGACAATGGCCCGCTGCAGGTTGTGCTGCCGCCGCAGGAATCCGTGGCTTTTATCCCAGAGCCTCACGTCGAAAAAGTGAAACAGCTACTGCGCGGAGAAAACGGCTGGCGTTTGACGCCGCTTGAACTGAAAGATTTCCATCGTCAGCCGGTCTTCGGCCTTTACTGCCGCGCCCATCGTCAATTAATGCGCTACGAAAAGCTGCTCCGCGAAGCGGGCGTGACGCTTTACGAAGCGGATATCCGCCCACCAGAACGCTTTCTGATGGAGCGGTTCATTACCGCCCCTGTCTGGGTTGATGGCATCGAACAAAACGGCAGCGTCGTGAATGCTCGCCTGAAACCTAACCCACACTATCGCCCGCCGCTGAAGTGGGTCTCCCTGGATATCGAAACCACCCGCCACGGCGAGCTTTACTGCATTGGCCTGGAAGGCTGCGGCGATCGGGTTGTCTATATGCTCGGTCCTCCGAATGGCGATGCGTCCGCGCTGGATTTCCGGCTTGAGTACGTCAACAGCCGCCCGCAGCTGCTGGAGAAGCTTAACGAGTGGTTTGCCGACTATGATCCCGATGTTCTGATCGGCTGGAACGTGGTGCAGTTTGACCTGCGCGTACTGCAGAAACACGCCGAGCGCTACCGCATCCCGCTGATGCTGGGGCGCGGAAACAGCGAGCTGGAATGGCGCGAGCACGGTTTTAAGAACGGTGTTTTCTTTGCACAGGCTAACGGTCGCCTGATTATTGACGGCATCGAGGCGCTTAAGTCCGCCTTCTGGAACTTCTCTTCATTCTCCCTTGAAGCGGTCGCGCAGGAGCTGCTTGGCGAAGGCAAATCCATCGACAATCCCTGGGACCGAATGGACGAGATCGACCGGCGCTTTAGCGAAGACAAACCGGCGCTCGCCACCTATAACCTGAAAGACTGCGAGCTGGTGACGCAGATTTTCCACAAAACCGAGATCATGCCGTTCCTGCTGGAGCGCGCGACGGTGAACGGACTCGCGGCTGACAGACACGGCGGCTCCGTGGCGGCCTTTAGCCACCTCTATTTTCCGCGAATGCACCGGGCAGGGTACGTTGCCCCCAACCTCGGGGACGTGCCGCCGCAGGCCAGTCCCGGCGGGTACGTGATGGACTCCCGGCCAGGATTGTATGACTCGGTGCTGGTGCTGGATTACAAAAGCCTCTACCCATCGATTATCCGCACTTTCCTGATCGATCCCGTCGGGCTGGTTGAGGGCATGGCGCAGCCGGACGATGAACGCAGCACCGAAGGCTTCCTCGGCGCACGCTTCTCGCGGGAAAAACACTGTCTGCCTGAAATCGTGGGCAACATCTGGCACGGCCGCGATGAGGCCAAGCGCCACGGCAATAAGCCCCTTTCTCAGGCGCTGAAAATCATCATGAACGCCTTTTACGGCGTGCTGGGCACCAGCGCCTGCCGCTTCTTCGACCCGCGACTGGCCTCCTCCATCACAATGCGCGGACACGAGATTATGCGCCAGACCAAAGCGCTGATTGAATCCCGGGGCTATGACGTTATTTATGGCGACACGGACTCCACCTTTGTGTGGTTGAAAGGCGCGCACTCAGAAGGCGACGCCGCCCGCATCGGCAAAGAGCTTGTGGCCTTTGTGAACGACTGGTGGGGCAAACATTTGCAAAAAGAGCGGTTAACCAGCGCGCTGGAGCTGGAGTTTGAAACCCATTTTGCCCGCTTTTTAATGCCCACCATTCGCGGCACCGATCAGGGCAGCAAGAAGCGCTACGCCGGGCTGATTCAGGAGGGCGACGCGCAGAGGATGGTCTTTAAAGGGCTGGAGACGGTGCGCACCGACTGGACGCCGCTGGCGCAGCAGTTCCAGCAAACCCTCTACCTGCGGGTGTTCCGCAATGAGCCGTATCAGGACTACATCCGCGAAACCATCGCCAGCCTGATGGCGGGCGAACTTGACGCCCAGCTGGTGTATCGCAAGCGCCTGCGCCGCCCGCTGGCGGAATACCAGCGTAATGTGCCGCCCCATGTGCGCGCCGCGCGACTGGCGGATGAAGAGAACGTGCGGCGGGGCCGCGCGCCGCAGTATCAAAACCGTGGCACAATCAAATATGTCTGGACCACCAGCGGCCCGGAACCGGTTGATTACCAGCAATCGCCGCTCGATTACGATCACTATCTGACGCGCCAGCTTCAGCCGGTCGCGGAGGGAATTTTGCCCTTCATCAACGATGATTTTGCTACACTAGTGACAGGGCAACTTGGCCTATTTTGACGCGTGACGAAATGGCTGCCATCCAGTACCATAGCGCCCTTTCCATTCCCGGACCCATTTTTCGATGACCGTCTTTTTGACGGTGGTTGAACTATTGCCTGCAATTAAAGATTAGAGCCGAACAACTATGCCTTTTACACTTGGTCAACGCTGGATCAGCGATACAGAAAGCGAACTTGGATTGGGAACCGTCGTTGCCGTCGATGCGCGCATGGTTACCCTCCTCTTCCCTGCCACCGGTGAAAACCGTCTGTACGCTCGCAATGACTCCCCTGTTACCCGCGTGATGTTCAATCCGGGCGACACCGTGACCAGCCATGACGGCTGGCAGCTCAAGATTGAAGACGTAAAAGAAGAGAATGGACTGCTCGCCTACATTGGTACTCGTCTTGATACAGATGAGGCCAATGTCATCCTGCGTGAAGTGCTGCTCGACAGCAAACTGGTGTTCAGTAAGCCGCAGGACCGCCTGTTTGCCGGGCAAATTGACCGTATGGATCGCTTCTCTCTGCGCTATCGCGCGCGTAAGTTCCAGAGCGAACAGTACCGCATGCCGTGGAGCGGCCTGCGCGGCCAGCGCACCAGCCTGATCCCTCACCAGCTGAACATCGCCCATGACGTGGGCCGTCGCCACGCGCCTCGCGTGCTGCTGGCCGACGAAGTGGGCCTGGGTAAAACCATCGAAGCGGGCATGATCCTGCACCAACAGCTGCTTTCTGGCGCTGCCGAGCGCGTGCTGATCGTGGTTCCGGAAACCCTGCAGCACCAGTGGCTGGTTGAGATGCTGCGCCGCTTCAACCTGCGCTTCTCCCTGTTCGACGACGAACGTTATGCCGAAGCGCAGCACGACGCCGACAACCCGTTTGAAACCGAACAGCTGGTCATCTGTTCGCTGGACTTCGTGCGCCGCAGCAAGCAGCGCCTGGAGCACCTGTGCGATGCCGAGTGGGACATTATGGTGGTCGACGAAGCGCACCACCTGGTCTGGAGCGAAGATGCGCCGAGCCGCGAATATATGGCTATCGAGCAGCTTGCCGAGCGCGTGCCTGGCGTTCTTCTGCTGACCGCAACGCCGGAGCAGCTGGGTCTTGAGAGTCACTTCGCCCGTCTGCGCCTGCTCGATCCAAACCGTTTTCACGATTTCGAGCAGTTTGTAGAAGAGCAGAAGAACTACCGCCCGGTTGCCGATGCCGTCGCCCTGCTGCTGGCGGGCAATCGCCTCTCTAACGATGAGCTGAACACCCTGAGCGATTTGATTGGCGAGCAGGATATCGAGCCGCTTCTGCAGGCTGCCAACAGCGACAGCGACAACGCGGAATCCGCGCGCAAAGAGCTGATCGACATGCTGATGGATCGCCACGGCACCAGCCGCGTGCTGTTCCGCAACACCCGTAACGGCGTCAAAGGTTTCCCGAAACGCGAGCTGCATACGATTAAACTGCCGCTGCCGACGCAGTATCAGACGGCAATTAAAGTCTCCGGCATAATGGGCGCCCGCAAAACCCAGGAAGAGCGCGCCCGCGACATGCTTTATCCGGAACAAATCTACCAGGAATTTGAAGGTGATACCGGCACCTGGTGGAACTTTGACCCGCGCGTGGAGTGGCTGATGGGCTATCTGACAGCCCACCGCTCCCAGAAGGTGCTGGTGATCTGCGCCAAAGCGGCCACCGCGCTGCAGCTGGAGCAGGTCCTCCGCGAGCGTGAAGGTATTCGCGCTGCCGTGTTCCACGAAGGCATGTCCATCGTCGAGCGCGACCGTGCGGCAGCGTGGTTCGGGGAAGAGGACAGCGGTGCGCAGGTGCTGCTGTGCTCGGAGATCGGCTCTGAAGGCCGTAACTTCCAGTTCGCCAGCAACCTGGTAATGTTCGATCTGCCGTTTAACCCGGATCTCCTGGAGCAGCGTATCGGTCGTCTGGATCGTATCGGTCAGGCGCATGATATTCAGATCCACGTTCCTTACCTGGAAAAAACCGCGCAGTCCGTGCTGGTACGCTGGTTCCACGAAGGTCTGGATGCGTTTGAACATACCTGCCCGACGGGCCGCACGATTTACGATCAGGTACATGGCGATCTGATCGGCTACCTGGCCGCGCCGGAAAACGCGGAAGGGTTTGATGAGCTGATCAAGTCCTGCCGTGAGAAGCACGATGCGCTGAAAGCACAGCTGGAGCAGGGCCGCGACCGTCTGCTGGAGATCCATTCCAACGGCGGCGAAAAAGCGCAGGCGCTGGCGGAAAGCATCGAAGAGCAGGATGACGACACCAGTTTAATCAGCTTCTCCATGAACCTGTTCGACATCGTCGGGATCAACCAGGACGATCGCGGCGAGAACATGATCGTCCTCACTCCGTCGGATCATATGCTGGTTCCGGATTTCCCGGGCCTGCCGGAAGATGGCTGCACGATCACCTTCGAACGTGATGTGGCACTGTCTCGCGAAGACGCCCAGTTCATTACCTGGGAGCACCCGCTGATCCGCAACGGTCTGGATCTGATCCTCTCCGGCGATACCGGCAGCAGCACCATCTCCCTGTTGAAAAACAAGGCGCTGCCAGTGGGCACCCTGCTGGTCGAACTGATCTACGTTGTGGAAGCGCAGGCGCCAAAACAGCTGCAGCTTACCCGATTCCTGCCGCCGACGCCGGTGCGTCTGCTGCTGGATAAAAACGGTACTAACCTGGCCGCGCAGGTCGAGTTCGAGAGCTTCAACCGTCAGTTGAGCGCGGTTAACCGTCACACCGGCAGCAAACTGGTCAACGCCGTTCAGCAGGACGTGCATGCTATTCTGCAACTGGGTGAAACCCAGGTTGAAAAAGCAGCTCGTGAATTGGTTGATGCGGCACGCAGCGAAGCCGACGAGAAGCTCTCAGCAGAGCTTTCGCGTCTGGAAGCGTTAAAAGCGATTAACCCGAACATTCGTGACGATGAACTGGCGGCGATTGAAAGCAATCGTCAGCAGGTGCTTGAGAGCCTGGATCAGGCAAGCTGGCGCCTGGACGCCCTGCGTCTCATCGTTGTGACGCATCAGTAAACGGAGCGCAAGATGGTGATGGAGCCCTACAATCCCCCTCAGGATCCCTGGCTGGTCGTCCTTTATCAGGATGAGCACATTATGGTGGTCAACAAGCCAAGCGGCCTGTTGTCCGTGCCGGGGCGTCTGGACGAGCACAAAGACAGCGTGATGACGCGTATTCAGCGCGATTATCCGCAGGCGGAGTCCGTCCATCGCCTCGACATGGCCACCAGCGGCGTGATTGTGGTGGCTCTGCATAAAGAAGCGGAACGCGAGCTGAAACGCCAGTTCCGCGAGCGCGAACCGAAAAAGCAGTACGTCGCGCGCGTCTGGGGCCATCCGGCAAGCGAAGAGGGTCTGGTCGATTTACCGCTGATCTGCGACTGGCCGAACCGGCCAAAGCAGAAGGTGTGCTATGAAACCGGCAAGGCGGCGCAAACCGAGTATGAAGTGCTGGAGTACGCGCCGGATAACACCGCGCGCGTCCTGCTTAAGCCGATTACCGGGCGCTCTCACCAGCTGCGCGTACATATGCTCGCCCTGGGCCACCCGATTCTGGGAGACCGGTTTTACGCGCCGCCAGAAGCACTGGCGCTGGCTCCGCGCCTGCTGCTGCATGCGCAGACCCTCACCATTACCCATCCGGTTTTTGGCAATGCGATGACCTTTAAGGCACCGGTGGACTTCTAAAAAAATGGCCCGATATCATCGGGCCATTTTTTTTATTTAAAACCTTTTTGCTCTTTTATCAGCTCGTAGGCTTTCTGAATTTCCTGCGCTTTCTGCTTCGCCATCTCCATCATCTCTGGCGGTAAACCTTTCGCGACCAGCTTGTCCGGATGATGCTCGCTCATAAGCTTACGATAGGCACGCTTGATCGTGGTCTGATCGTCAGAAGGCTTTACGCCAAGCACGTTGCAGGCATCTTCCAGCGTCGGGCCACGCGGCGTCTGCTGCCAGCCGCCGCCGGAGGATTGCTGCTGGTAACCCCCGCCAAACTGCGCGCCACCCTGCATCATGCGCAGGAACTGGTCGAACTGCATGCGGGAGATCCCCAGCTCTTCAGCAATGACGTATAAAACGTCCCGCTCATTGGGATGAAGGGAGCCATCGGCGAAGGCCGCCTGAATTTGAATCTCCAGAAACATCCGAATTAAATCAAAACGTCCGAAGCAGATGCTGCGGAACTGACGCATTTTTTCACGCAGCGGATAGTTATCCGCTTTACCGATACGAAACGCATTTTGCGCTGCCACGCGAGATTCACCATGCAGATTCATGCGATCCATGAATACGCTGGCAATCTGAATATCGGCTTCGGTGACGCGCCCTTTTGATTTGGTTAAATGCCCCATCACCTCAAAGGTGGTGGAGAAAAAGAGCGACTGACGCTCGCGCTGGTTGGCGAACCAGGCCATTTTGCGGCTGCGTGCCTTATCAAACATATGGCCGATAATAAGGCCCAGTACCACGCCCCAAAAGCCAGCGCCCATGATTAATGCGAACGCAACGCCGATGATTTTACCCCAATACTGCATATACTCCCCGAATAGTCATGTTCCTGGTTCGACGCAACGCCATCATTACAGTGGTCGCGCCACGGTCAATTGAGGGACATCGCCTATAATTTGCATTATCATACTCGTCATTCGATAGCGAGCCTAACACTCTGGCACGCAAACGGGCAGGATTAACGCTGGTACTGCGCTGATGAGTAAGATAGTCTCTGAGCGTTTGTAAGCCGTAGCCACTGATGACGGAACAATAAAATACAACGTATGAAAAAACGTATCCCCACCCTCCTGGCCACAATGATTGGCGCCGCTCTGTACAGCCAACAGGGGCTGGCAGCCGATCTCGCCTCGCAATGTATGCTTGGCGTCCCAAGTTACGATCGTCCACTGGTTGAGGGCGATGCGAATGACTTGCCGGTTACCATCAATGCCGACAGTGCAAAAGGTAATTATCCTGACAATGCCACCTTTACGGGCAATGTCGATATTAACCAGGGCAACAGCCGTCTGCAGGCAGATGAAGTGCAGTTGCATCAGAAGCAACCAGAAGGTGCGGCTGCGCCAGTACGTACGGTGGATGCGCTGGGTAATGTGCACTATGACGACAACCAGGTCATCCTGAAAGGTCCGAAAGCCTGGTCAAATCTGAATACTAAAGATACCAACGTCTGGGAAGGTGATTACCAGATGGTGGGTCGTCAGGGGCGCGGTAAAGCTGACCTAATGAAACAGCGTGGTGAAAACCGCTATACGATTTTGGAAAACGGTTCCTTCACCTCCTGTCTGCCGGGCTCGAATACCTGGAGCGTGGTGGGCAGTGAAGTTATTCACGATCGTGAAGAACAGGTCGCGGAGATCTGGAACGCCCGCTTTAAGCTCGGCCCGGTCCCTGTTTTCTACAGCCCTTACCTGCAGCTTCCCGTAGGCGACAAACGACGTTCCGGTTTCCTGATCCCGAATGCCAAATACAGCACCTCGAACTACTTTGAGTTCTACCTGCCGTATTACTGGAATATCGCGCCAAACATGGATGCGACGATCACGCCGCACTATATCCATAAGCGCGGTAACATCATGTGGGAAAACGAGTTCCGCTATCTGACCAAAGCGGGTGCCGGTTTGATGGAGTTTGATTATCTGCCATCGGACAAAGTCTTCCAGGACGAGCACCCAACAGAAGGTGATAAACACCGCTGGATGTATTACTGGAAGCATGCCGGGGTACTGGATCAGGTCTGGCGCTTCAACGTCGACTATACCAAAGTCAGCGACCCGTACTATTTCAACGACTTTGATTCTAAATACGGTTCCAGTACGGACGGCTACGCCACGCAGAAATTCAGCGTGGGCTACGCCATTGAGAACTTTAACGCCACGGTGTCGACCAAGCAGTTCCAGGTCTTTGACACGCAGACACGGAGCACCTATGGTGCTGAACCGCAGCTGGACGTTAACTGGTATCAGAACGATGTCGGTCCTTTCGACACCCGCGTCTACGCCCAGGCGGTGCACTTCGTCAACACCAACTCGGATATGCCAGAGTCAACGCGTCTTCACCTCGAACCAACCATTAACTTACCTTTGTCGAACGACTGGGCAAGCCTGAACACCGAAGCCAAGCTGATGGCGACGCACTACCAGCAAAAAAACTTGGATTGGTACAACAATCGCTATGGCACCGATCTTGACGAATCGGTAAACCGTACGCTTCCTCAGTTCAAGATGGACGGGAAGCTGATTTTCGAACGTGATATGGGCCTGCTGTCTGATGGGTATACCCAGACGCTTGAACCGCGTATGCAGTATCTCTATGTGCCTTATCGCGATCAGAGCAAAATTCAGAACTACGACTCCTCTTTCCTGCAGTCTGACTACAGCGGCTTGTTCCGTGACCGGACCTATGGGGGTCTCGACCGTATTGCGTCCGCTAACCAGTTAACGACCGGCGTCACAACGCGCGTTTATGATGAATCTGCCGTTGAACGTTTTAACGTTTCTGTTGGTCAAATCTACTATTTCACCGAGTCTCGTACCGGTGATGACGACATTAACTGGGAGAAAGACAACAAAACGGGTTCACTGGTGTGGGCAGGTGATACCTACTGGCGCATGACCGATCGTTGGGGTCTGCGCGGTGGTGTTCAGTACGACACTCGACTGGATAACATCGCGACGGGCAGTGCTGCCATTGAATACCGTCGTGATGAAGACCGTATGGTGCAGTTGACGTACCGTTATGCCAGCCCGGAATATATTCAGGCGACATTGCCGAACTACGCCAATGCTGACCAGTACAAAGATGGTATTTCGCAGGTGGGTGGCGCCGCGAGCTGGCCAATCGCCGATCGTTGGTCAATCGTCGGAGCCTACTACTATGACACGAATGCCCAAAAACCCGCTGACCAGATGCTAGGTCTGCAATATAACTCCTGCTGTTACGCGCTGCGTGTCGGCTACGAACGCAAACTTAACGGCTGGGATACTCAAAACAGTCAGGGCAAATACGATAACGTGATTGGCTTTAATGTCGAGCTGCGCGGCCTGAGTTCCAACTACGGTCTGGGCACACAGCAGATGCTGCGCTCGAACATTCTGCCTTACCGCAGTTCCTTGTAATGTGCTTGATTTGCAACATAATCCGCTTTGCGGTTAATTGAAATGGAAAAAGTATGAAGAACTGGAAAACGCTGCTGCTCGGTGTCGCCATGGTTGCGAATACTAGCTTCGCGGCACCCCAGGTTGTTGATAAAGTCGCCGCTGTGGTTAACAACGGCGTCGTGCTTGAAAGTGACATTGACGGTTTAATGCAGTCTGTAAAGCTCAATTCGGGCCAGGCAGGTCAGCAGCTTCCGGATGACGCAACGCTGCGCCACCAGATCCTGGAACGTCTGATCATGGATCAGATCGTCCTGCAGATGGGTCAAAAAATGGGTGTGAAGGTTTCTGACGAGCAGCTCGATCAGGCGATCACGAACATTGCGAAACAGAACAACATGTCCCTGGACCAGATGCGCAGCCGTCTGGCCTATGATGGCATCAGCTACGCCACTTACCGTAATCAGATCCGTAAAGAGATGCTGATTTCAGAAGTGCGTAACAACGAAGTGCGTCGCCGCGTCACCATCCTGCCTCAGGAAGTGGACGCGCTGGCTAAGCAGGTGGGTAACCAGAACGATGCCAGCACCGAACTGAACCTGAGCCACATTTTGATCCCGCTTCCGGAAAACCCAACCTCCGATCAGGCGGCTGAAGCGGAAAGCCAGGCGCGTTCTATCGTTGAGCAGGCGCGTAACGGCGGTGACTTTGGCAAGCTGGCCATCACCTATTCCGCTGACCAGCAGGCGCTGAAAGGCGGCCAGATGGGCTGGGGCCGTATTCAGGAACTGCCATCCCTCTTTGCCCAGGCGCTGAGCACGGCGAAGAAAGGGGACATCGTCGGTCCAATCCGTTCAGGTGTAGGCTTCCACATTCTGAAAGTGAACGATCTGCGTGGTCAGAGCCAGAGCATTTCCGTCACGGAAGTTCACGCTCGCCACATTCTGCTGAAACCGTCTCCGATCATGACTGACGATCAGGCGCGTGCGAAGCTGGAACAGATTGCAGCTGACATCAAGAGCGGCAAAACCTCCTTTGCGAATGCGGCAAAAGAGTTCTCTCAGGATCCAGGCTCTGCTAACCAGGGTGGCGATCTGGGCTGGGCTGCGGCCGATATCTACGATCCGGCTTTCCGCGACGCGTTGACGAGAATGAGCAAAGGTCAGCTGAGCGCACCTGTGCACTCTTCCTTCGGCTGGCATCTGATTGAACTGATGGATACCCGCAACGTCGATAAAACCGATGCGGCCCAGAAAGACAGAGCCTACCGTATGCTGTTCAACCGCAAATTCTCTGAAGAAGCGGCAACCTGGATGCAGGAACAACGCGCCAGCGCTTACGTGAAAGTGCTGAGCAACTGATGAAACAGCATCGTGTTGTGATCACGCCCGGCGAGCCCGCCGGGATTGGGCCTGACCTCGTCGTCCAGCTCGCCCAGCGCAGCTGGCCGGTGGAACTGGTTGTCTGCGCAGATGCAACACTGTTACAAGACCGGGCAACATTGCTCGGTCTGCCTTTAACGCTCCTCCCTTATGTTGAAGGCCAGCAGCCCGTTCCGCAGCAAGCGGGCACCCTCACGCTTCTGTCGGTTCCTCTTCGCACCCCTGTCGTCCCCGGTCAACTCAGCACTGAAAACGGGCGCTACGTTGTCGAGACGCTGGCGCGCGCCTGCGACGGCTGCCTGAACGGCGAGTTCGCGGCGCTGATCACCGGTCCGGTGCATAAAGGCGTTATCAACGACGCGGGGATCCCCTTTACCGGACACACCGAGTTCTTTGAAGAACGTTCGCACAGTCCGAAAGTGGTGATGATGCTGGCGACGGAAGAGATGCGTGTCGCGCTGGTGACAACCCATCTGCCCATCAAAGCCATTCCTGATGCCATCACCCCTGAGCTCCTGCGTGAGATCATCGGGATTTTGCATCACGATCTGCAGACGAAATTCGGCATCCCGCAGCCGCATGTGCTGGTTTGTGGCCTGAATCCGCATGCGGGCGAAGGCGGACACATGGGCACCGAAGAGATCGACACCATCATTCCGGTGCTCAACGAAATGCGGGAAAAAGGGATGAACCTCAGCGGGCCACTGCCTGCAGACACCCTTTTCCAGCCCAAATACCTGGATAATGCCGACGCCGTGCTCGCGATGTACCACGATCAGGGTCTCCCCGTGCTAAAATACCAGGGCTTTGGCCGCGGCGTGAATATCACCCTCGGTTTACCCTTTATTCGAACGTCCGTTGACCACGGTACTGCGCTGGATCTGGCAGGCCAGGGGAAAGCGGATGTCGGCAGTTTTATTACGGCGCTTAATCTCGCCATCAAAATGATTGTTAATACTCAATGACTAATCGAGTCCATCAGGGCCACTTAGCCCGTAAACGTTTCGGGCAAAACTTCCTTAACGATCAGTTCGTGATCGAAAGCATTGTCTCGGCTATTAATCCGCAAAAAGGTCAGGCGATGGTCGAAATCGGCCCGGGCCTTGCCGCACTGACCGAGCCAGTAGGCGAACGCCTTGACGAACTCACGGTTATCGAGCTGGACCGCGATCTGGCCGCACGCCTGCAAACACATCCGTTCCTCGGGCCGAAGTTGACCATTTATCAGCAGGATGCCATGACCATGAACTTTGGCGAACTGTCAGAGAAAATGGGCCAGCCGCTGCGCGTGTTCGGTAACCTGCCGTACAACATTTCCACCCCGCTGATGTTCCACCTGTTTAGCTATACTGATGCCATTGCCGACATGCACTTCATGTTGCAAAAAGAGGTTGTTAACCGTCTGGTTGCAGGCCCGAACAGTAAAGCGTATGGTCGTTTAAGCGTGATGGCACAATATTACTGCAACGTGATCCCGGTACTCGAAGTACCGCCGTCAGCGTTCACACCGCCACCGAAAGTAGACTCTGCGGTTGTGCGCCTTGTGCCGCACAAAACGAAACCGTACCCGGTAAAAGATCTGCGTGTACTGAGCCGCGTCACCACCGAGGCCTTTAACCAGCGTCGTAAAACGATCCGTAACAGCCTGAGCAACTCATTTACCGTTGAGGTGTTAGCCGAGCTGGGGATCGACCCGGCAATGCGAGCGGAAAACATTTCCGTAGAGCAGTACTGCAAGCTGGCTAATTACATCAGCGAAAATGCGCCGCCGAAGGAGAGTTAAGCCATGATTGATTCGCCCCGCGTATGTGTCCATGTACAAAGCGTCTATGTTGAATCGCAGTCCTCACCGGATGAAGAACGTTTTGTCTTTGCTTACACCGTGACCATCCGCAATCTGGGGCGGATGCCCGTGCAGCTGCGCGGGCGCTATTGGCTTATCACGAACGGCAATGGTCGTGAAATTGAAGTCCAGGGCGAAGGCGTGGTGGGTGAACAACCGCATATCGCTCCTGGCGAAGAATATCAGTACACCAGCGGCGCGGTGATCGAAACGCCAATGGGTACCATGCAGGGCCATTATGAAATGGTCGACGTCGATGGCAATGGCTTCCGCGTTGCCATTCCCGTATTCCGTCTCGCCGTTACAACATTCATTCATTAATCCAATGTCTACATATCTGATTGGCGACGTTCACGGTTGCTACGATGAACTGATCGCATTATTAAAGCAGGTCGACTTTACGCCAGGACAGGACATGCTGTGGCTGACGGGCGATTTAGTGGCGCGTGGCCCGGGCTCCCTTGAGGTTTTACGTTTCGTTAAATCACTGGGCGACAGCGTGCGCATGGTGCTGGGCAATCACGATCTGCATCTGCTGGCGGTATTCGCCGGGATCAGCCGCAATAAACCGAAAGATCGTATTACCCCCCTGCTTGAAGCACCGGACGCGGACGATCTGATCAACTGGCTGCGTCGTCAGCCGCTGCTGCAGATCGATGAAGAGAAAAAGCTGGTCATGGCCCATGCAGGGATCACGCCACAATGGGATCTCGAGACGGCAAAAGCCTGCGCGCGCGATGTTGAGGCGGTGCTGGCAAGCGACTCGTATCCTTTCTTCCTCGATGCCATGTACGGCGATATGCCGAACCACTGGAGCGAGGATCTCAGCGGTCTGGCCCGTCTGCGTTTTATCACCAACGCCTTCACCCGCATGCGTTTCTGCTTCCCGAACGGACAGCTGGACATGTATTCCAAAGAGACACCGGAAAGCGCGCCTGCACCGCTGAAACCGTGGTTTGCCATTCCGGGACCGGTGACAAGCGAGTACAGCGTCGTGTTTGGTCACTGGGCGGCGCTGGAAGGTAAAGGGACGCCGGAGGGGATCTACGGTCTGGATACCGGATGCTGCTGGGGTGGGGAGTTAACCTGCTTACGGTGGGAAGATAAAACGTACTTCGTACAGCCGTCCAACCGACAGCTGGACTTAGGAGAAGGTGAGGCTGTCGCCTCCTGATATGTTATTCCCTCTCCCGGCCGGGAGAGGGAAAATCACTTAACGACGTTCCAGAATCTCGAAGCAGTAGCTATGTGAGTTCTGTGCATCCGCGTCGTGGAATTCGCTGAATACCGATTCCCACTCGTCCGGATCGTAATCCGGGAAATGGGTATCCCCTTCCACTTCCGCATCAATGTGGGTCAGATACAATTTCTGCGCTTTCGGCAGGAACTGCTCATACACACGTCCGCCGCCGATCACCATGATCTCTTCAGCATCACCACAGGCGGCAATCGCTTCATCAACGGATTTCACCCACTGCACGCGATCGTCAGTGCCTGGCTGGCTACTGATCACAATATTCTTACGGCCCGGTAATGGACGACCAATCGACTCCCAGGTCAGGCGGCCCATCACTACCGGCTTGTTTAACGTCGTACGTTTAAACCATGCGAGATCGGCAGGCAGGTTCCACGGCATGGCATTTTCCATGCCGATAACGCGGTCTACCGCCAGCGCTGCAATCAGACTGATCATTGAAAATTTCCCGGATGCAAAAAATTGCCGCCACTATACGGAAAGCTTAATCTTTCGTCGACTGGCGGCAGGGTAAAGAAACAGAAATTTTTTAATATTGCTGGCAACTCCACTTCACGCGGACGGTTTACTTTCCGGTTCATCCTGAGGATCCCCGGTGTGCTTGCCCTCTTCCGTTCCCTGCCAGCCGTGACGCTGGGTAAGCGACAGGTGGTTGCGGTCCTCGTTAATAATTTCCGTCAGCATCGCGCTGGTACGTTTAAACACGGCTGCCCGGTCTGAAGCCGTGCTGCTCGCCATCTCCACCATCTCCTCGACCATTCCGGTGTTAAAGCGGCGGAACAGATCGGCACGCTCACGCGCCTCATACGCCCCCAGCCCCAGGCTTTCCAGTGCCATTCGACCAGATTTAAGCGCACCTTCGAAGGTTTCACGCTCCGGCGCTACGACGCCAGCCTGTCGCAGCTGGATGTAGTGATCCACATCGCGCGCGCGGGAGATAATCGTCAGGTCAGGGAAATGCTCTTTGACCAGCTCAACCAGCTGCAGACTGGTTTGCGGATCGTCAATGGCGTTGATCAGCACCTCGGCTTTAGCAGCCCCGGCCGACTCCAGCAAATCGACGCGGGTAGCATCACCATAGAATACTTTCATATCGAATTTACGCAGGGTTTCTACGTGGTCAGGATCGTGATCGAGAATGACCATTTTAACGCCACTGGAGAGCAGCAAACGGCCGGTGATCTGCCCGAAGCGCCCAAACCCGGCGACGATCACCCGCGGCTGTTCTTCGTCGATCTCATCGGCTTCACGCCCCTGTTCGCTGTCCGATTTTTCCAGACGCGTCAGCAGCACCAGCAGGATAGGCGTGGCGGCCATCGATAATGCCACGGCCAGCGTTAACGCTTTGGCCCACTCGGGATCGAGCACCTTCGCCATCTGCGCTGCACCAAACACCACAAATGCGAATTCACTCCCCTGTCCCAGCAACGCGGCAAACCAGCGACGTTGTTTACCTGGCACCTTCAGCGGACGGGCAACCAGCCACAGTACCGCCATTTTAATGGCCAGGAAACCCACCAGCAGGATAACAATCCGCAGCGGATGCGTGGCCAGCGTGCCGAAGTCGACGGACATCCCGACGCCGATGAAAAACAGCCCCAGCAGCAAGCCTTTAAACGGCTCGATATCGCTTTCCAGCGCGTGGCGGTATTCGGAGCTTGCCAGCAGAACGCCTGCCAGGAAGGCGCCCATTGCCATCGACAGCCCGGCTTCTTCCAGCAGCAGACCGAAGCCAAACACCAGGAATAACGCAACGGCACTGAACACTTCGCGCAGGCCCGAGCGCGCAACAAAGCGCAGCAGTGGACGGGTGACGTATCGGCCAAGCAGGACCACCAGCATCAGAGCACCGACGACTTTCAGCGCCGAGAGTGCAAATGCGCCAAGCGTCGTTGATGCTCCGCTGGCGGCCAACAGCGGGATCATCGCCACCAGCGGGATGGCGGCAATGTCCTGGAACAGCAGCACCGAGAACGCGCTGCGGCCCATCTGGGAGACCGTCAGGTTACGCTCGTTCATTGCCTGCATGGCAATGGCCGTTGAGGAGAGCGCCAGCGTCATGCCGATGAGCTCTGCCACTTTCCAGTCCATTCCCAGCAGGATACAGAACCCGCCCAACAGCAGGCCGCAGGCCACCATTTGCAACGCGCCACCGCCAAATACCGAGGCGCGAAGCTTCCACAAGCGCTGCGGATCCAGTTCCAGACCAATCACAAACAGCATCAGCACCACGCCAATTTCAGCGAAATGCAGTATCGCTTCAGCATCGGTGACCAGACGAAGGCCCCACGGTCCAATCACGCACCCGGCAATCAGATAGCCGAGCACTGACCCCAGCCCCAGTCGAACCGCCACAGGGACAATCAGTGCCGCCGCGCCGAGATAAATCAGTGCCTGTATCAGCGTATGGCTATCCATTGTGCGTCTCCTGCCACTCAAGTAAGCGTTGTTTGTAGTGGCGAGCCTGTGCCTGCAAGGTTTCATCGTCGCAAATAAAGGTACAGTGCATCGCAAAAGGAGGCAGCCAGTTCAAACCACAATAGAGCGCGGTCGCCTGTAGCGGCTGCGCCAGCACCTCAAAGCCGGGGAAGGAGCCGATATCAAAGTGGCTTTCACCGCCGCCGGTCGTCACGGCCCACATCAGGCTTTTCCCCTTCAGCGCATGACCGTTATGACCATATGCCCAACCGTGAGAGAAGACTTTATCGATCCACAGCTTCAACAGCGGAGGCGTGCTGTACCACTGCATTGGATGCTGCCAGATAATCAGATCGGCACGAGAAAGCGCCTCCTGTTCGGCGGCGATATCGATATTAAAATCGGGATAGAGTTGATAGAGGGAACGTATCTCTACGTTATCAAGCGTCCTTACCTGCTCAAGCATCCGCTTATTCGCATGCGAGTGCTGCGGATAGGGGTGCGCGTAAATTATGAGTATCATTGATTAGCCTGTTGTTACTGCTTTCTTTTAACAAAAGAGTGTAGTCAGTAATTCAACAGGCTAATAGTGAATATTATTGACGGGCTTACGTCAGAATTCTGAATTAGTTATCCAGTTCGCCCATGGATTTCACCTGGTCGCGGTTAATCTGCTCGGTTTGACCGGTTTCGGCGTTTTTATACGACACCAGACCGGTATCATCATCCACCTGCGGTTTACCGTCGGTGACGATGGTGCGGCCGTCGGTGGTTTTAACTGCCTGATTAGACGAACAGCCCGCAACGGTAAACATTGCAGTGGCAGCCAGAACGGAAGCGATCAGTAGTTTATTTTGCATGGTGTTTTCCCCTGCTCTCAGTTGAATTTCGTTATCGACCTAACCATTTTAGGCTAACTGACTGAAAGCGGATGAAAAACCAGAAGGTTCTGAAGATGGGGAGAATGCCCGGCAACCGAACGGCACCGGGCATGTGAACTTACTTGCTAATCTGCGCGTGCATTTCCTGCACTGAAATCACCTTCTCGGTGGCATCCGCGTTCAGCGCCATGGCCGTCGCGAAACCGCCGTTCAGGGTGGTGTCGTAGTGCACTTTGTACTGCAGCGCGCTGCGGCGAATCAGCTTGGAATCTTCAATCGCCTGGCGGCCTGCGGTGGTGTTGATGATGTAGGTGTATTCGCCATTCTTGATACGGTCCTGAATGTGCGGACGACCTTCATGCACCTTGTTCACCAGACGCGGGTTGATACCGGCTTCACCCAGCACAATCGCCGTACCGTGGGTTGCATCCAGTTCGAAGCCCTGTTTCAGCAGCTTGGCGGCCAGGTCAACCACGCGCTCTTTGTCGCCTTCGCGAACGGAGAGCAGCGCACGGCCTGATTTTCTCATGGTGGAGCTACTGCCCAGCTGCGCCTTCGCGAACGCTTCTGCGAAGGTGCGGCCCACGCCCATCACTTCCCCGGTAGAGCGCATTTCTGGCCCTAACAGCGGGTCAACGCCCGGGAATTTGTTGAACGGCAACACCACTTCCTTCACCGAGTAATACGGTGGAATGATTTCTTTGGTCACGCCCTGCTGCGCCAGCGTCTGGCCCGCCATCACGCGTGCCGCCACTTTCGCCAGCGGAACACCGGTCGCTTTAGAGACGAACGGGACGGTACGCGCCGCGCGCGGGTTCACTTCAATCAGGTAGACTTCATTGTCTTTCACCGCGAACTGAACGTTCATCAGACCGCGAACCTGCAGCTCGAAGGCCAGCTTCTGCACCTGCTGGCGCATCACGTCCTGAATCTCCTGGCTCAGGGTGTACGCTGGCAGAGAACAGGCGGAGTCGCCGGAGTGCACGCCCGCCTGCTCGATATGCTCCATGATGCCGCCAATCAGCACCATTTCGCCGTCGCAGATGGCGTCAACGTCCACTTCTACCGCGTCGTCGAGGAAGCGGTCGAGCAGCACTGGCGCATCGTTCGACACGCTCACTGCAGTCTGGAAGTAACGGCGCAGGTCGGCTTCGTCGTAGACGATTTCCATTGCGCGGCCGCCCAGCACGTAGGAAGGACGCACCACCAGCGGGTAGCCTATGTCTTTCGCCTTCTCAACGGCCATTTCAATGGCGGTCACGGTGGCGTTCGCAGGCTGCTTCAGCTTCAGACGGTCAACCGCCTGCTGGAAACGCTCGCGGTCTTCCGCACGGTCAATCGCGTCCGGGCTGGTGCCGATAACCGGCACGCCTGCTGCTTCCAGCGCGCGCGCCAGCTTCAGCGGGGTCTGGCCGCCGTATTGCACGATAACGCCTTTTGGCTTCTCGATGCGCACGATTTCCAGCACGTCTTCCAGCGTCACCGGCTCGAAGTAGAGGCGGTCAGAGGTGTCGTAGTCGGTCGATACGGTTTCCGGGTTACAGTTGACCATGATGGTCTCGTAACCGTCTTCACGCAGCGCCAGGGAGGCGTGCACGCAGCAGTAATCGAACTCGATGCCCTGGCCGATACGGTTTGGACCGCCGCCCAGCACCATAATCTTGTCGCGGTCGACGGACGGATTCGCTTCGCACTCGTCTTCATAGGTGGAGTACATGTAGGCGGTGTCAGTTGAGAACTCTGCCGCACAGGTGTCCACGCGCTTGTAGACCGGGTGCAGGTCGTACTGGTCGCGCAGCTTGCGGATTTCCGCTTCACGTACGCCCGCCAGCTTAGCCAGACGCGCATCGGCGAAGCCTTTACGCTTCAGCACGCGCAGGAAGTCAGCGTCCAGACCGGTGATGCCCAGCTCAGCGACCTGTTCTTCCAGACGCACCAGCTCTTCAATCTGCACCAGGAACCAGCGGTCGATGTTGGTCAGGTTGAACACGCCGTCGACGGACAGGCCCGCACGGAAGGCATCGGCGATGTACCAGATGCGCTCTGCGCCTGCGTCTTTCAGCTCTCGGCGGATTTTGGTCAGCGCTTCCGGGTCGTCCAGGCTAACTTTCGGGTCGAAGCCGGTCGCGCCCACTTCGAGGCCGCGCAGCGCTTTCTGCAGGGATTCCTGCTGCGTGCGGCCAATCGCCATCACTTCACCGACAGATTTCATCTGGGTGGTCAGACGGTCGTTCGCGCCCGCAAATTTCTCGAAGTTAAAGCGAGGAATTTTGGTCACAACGTAGTCGATGGACGGTTCAAAGGAGGCAGGCGTGCGGCCACCGGTGATGTCATTCATCAGCTCGTCGAGGGTATAACCCACCGCCAGTTTCGCCGCCACTTTCGCAATCGGGAAGCCGGTCGCTTTAGAGGCCAGCGCGGAGGAACGGGACACGCGCGGATTCATTTCGATAACAATCAGACGGCCGGTTTTCGGGTTCACGGAGAACTGCACGTTAGAACCGCCGGTTTCCACGCCGATTTCACGCAGTACCGCCATCGAGGCGTTACGCATGATTTGATACTCTTTGTCGGTCAGGGTCTGGGCTGGCGCAACGGTGATGGAGTCACCGGTGTGGATACCCATCGCATCGAAGTTTTCGATGGAGCAGACGATGATGCAGTTGTCGTTTTTATCACGCACCACTTCCATCTCGTACTCTTTCCAGCCAATCAGCGATTCATCAATCAGCAGCTCTTTGGTTGGGGAGAGATCCAGACCGCGTTCGCAAATCTCTTCGAACTCTTCGCGGTTGTAGGCGATACCGCCGCCGGTGCCGCCCATGGTGAAGGATGGACGGATGATGCATGGATAGCCCACGTCAGCCGCGACGGCCAGCGCTTCTTCCATGTTGTGTGCGATACCGGAACGCGCGGTGTCGAGGCCGATTTTCTTCATCGCCACGTCGAAGCGGCGACGGTCTTCTGCTTTATCAATCGCGTCGGCGGTCGCGCCAATCATGGTCACGCCGAACTCGGCCAGCACGCCCTGACGCTCCAGCTCCAGCGCGCAGTTCAGCGCCGTCTGGCCGCCCATGGTTGGCAGCACCGCGTCCGGACGCTCTTTCTCGATGATTTTACGCACCACTTCCCAGTGAATCGGCTCGATGTAGGTTGCATCAGCCATTTCCGGGTCGGTCATGATGGTCGCCGGGTTAGAGTTCACCAGGATAACGCGGTAACCCTCTTCACGCAGGGCTTTACACGCCTGCGCGCCGGAGTAGTCGAATTCGCAGGCCTGGCCGATGACGATCGGGCCAGCGCCAAGGATCAGGATGCTTTTTATGTCTGTACGTTTTGGCATTGTCTTCTCGGCTCCTGATTATTTAGCGGTCTTACGGTATTGCTCGATAAGTTCGATGAAGTGATCGAACAGCGGCGCGGCGTCGTGTGGGCCCGGGCTGGCTTCAGGGTGGCCCTGGAAGCTGAACGCTGGCTTATCGGTACGATGAATGCCCTGGAGGGTGCCATCGAACAGCGACTTATGGGTCACGCGCAGGTTAGCCGGCATAGAGGCTTCATCGACGGCAAAGCCGTGGTTCTGCGCGGTGATCATCACCGTGTTGTTATCGATGTCCTTCACCGGGTGGTTACCACCGTGGTGGCCGAACTTCATCTTAACGGTGTTCGCACCGCTCGCCAGCGCCAGCAGCTGATGGCCAAGGCAGATGCCGAATACCGGGATGTCGGTTTCCAGGAAGGACTTGATGGCGGCGATGGCGTAATCGCACGGCGCCGGGTCACCAGGACCATTGGACAGGAAAATACCGTCCGGATTCATCTTCAGCACGTCTTCGGCAGACGTTTGTGCCGGCACCACCGTCAGGCGGCAGCCGCGGTCAACCAGCATGCGCAGGATGTTGCGCTTGGCACCGAAATCGTAGGCCACCACGTGGAACGGCAGCTCGCTCTCTTTTTTCGCTTCCGGCAGGTCGCCTTCAAGCGTCCAGCTACCCTGCGTCCAGCTGTAGGCCTCAGCGGTAGTCACTTCTTTCGCAAGGTCCATGCCGTTCAGGCCCGGGAAGGCTTTCGCTTTTTCCAGCGCCAGCGTCGCATCGAGGTTGTCACCCGCGATGATACAGCCGTTCTGTGCACCCTTCTCGCGCAGCAGACGCGTTAACTTACGGGTATCGATATCAGCAATCGCCACAATGTTATGGCGCTTCAGGTAAGAAGAGAGGTCTTCGGTATTGCGGAAGTTGCTGGCAATCAGCGGCAGGTCGCGGATGACCAGGCCTTGCGCATGTACCTGAGAAGATTCTTCGTCAGCAGCATTGGTGCCGACATTGCCGATATGAGGATAAGTAAGAGTAACGATTTGGCGAGAATAGGAAGGATCAGTGAGGATTTCTTGATAACCGGTCATTGAAGTATTGAAAACGACTTCCCCAACCGCCGAACCTGTTGCCCCTATGGCCCGACCGATAAACTGGGTTCCGTCTTCCAGAACCAATAGCGCTGACTTAATCAAAACACCCTCCAGAGAATATTCACTCACTTTATTTGCATATTAATTCACAACCACGTCATAAATCAATGCAAATGTGTTGCCAGCGGATTTTTGGCAAACGGCGGCATTCTGGGGATTTGGTGGGTAAAAGTCAACTCAAAACGGATATTTTGTTTATTCTTTTGCGAGCCTGGCGGCTGGAATGCGATTTAACGGGCAAAAAGATCAGGCAAATCATTCTGGAAAACGCTTGCGCGTTAAGTTTAATGGGAATTTCGTGCGCGGGGCAATAAAAAGTGGACCATATGGTCAAAATTTACAATTACGCAACGCAAAAAAGAGAGAAGAGATATTTTTTTAAAGCTTTAACTGAACAAAACTCACAAAAAAGATAAAATAAAAGGGCAATAAATTATTGCCCTATGCAATCAATACATTACGACTGCAATAACCACATCACGATGGGTAATAATGCTTACAAATTGTTGAGATCGAGTACATCTCGCATATCAAAAAGACCATTACGCTTGCCTTTCAACCACAATGCGGAGCGAACTGCGCCATTTGCAAATGTCATTCGGCTAGATGCCTTATGCGTGATCTCTACGCGTTCGCCGATATCGGCGAACATGGCGGTATGTTCGCCGACGATATCGCCTGCTCGAACAGTTGCGAAACCAATGGTTCCCGGAACGCGTTCGCCCGTATGACCTTCGCGAGAATAGACCGCGATGTCTTTTAAATCTTTATCCATTGCATAAGCAATCGCTTCGCCCATTGCCAGCGCTGTGCCTGATGGCGCGTCGACTTTATAGCGGTGATGCGCTTCAACAATTTCAATGTCGGTATAGTCGCCCATCACTTTCGCCGCCTTTTCCAGCAGCTTCAGCATCACGTTAACGCCTACGCTAAAGTTGGCAGCGAAGACGATCGCAATCTCGTTTGATGCCTCCTGAATGGCCTGTTTACCCGCGTCGTCAAAACCGGTAGTGCCAATCACCATCCCTTTACCGTTCTGACGGCAAAACGCCAGGTGATTCAATGTGCCTTCAGGGCGCGTGAAATCGATGAACACATCAAAGTCATCTTTTACCGCATCCAGGCTGCTCTGCACGGTTACGCCCGTGTGGCCTGCGCCCGCCAGCTCACCCGCATCGGAGCCAAGTAGTGATGAACCTTCACGCTCCAGCGCCGCGCCAAGTGCCACACCATCCATCTGTAGCGCCGCCTGAATCAGCTGACGGCCCATACGTCCACCCGCGCCCGCAATAGCGACACGGATCTGTGCATCATGCATAGTTATTCTCTTACGTTAAAATGATGTAAACCGTTTTCAGATTAACCAGCCTTCGCTGAGGCTGCCAACTGAAAACACCGATAATTAGAATTTAACGTGAAACCGACTTAAATATCAGTAAAAGACATGATTTTGTGGTCACGATAAAGTAACGGGTAAAAAAAAGGCCAGCACAGGAGGTGCTGGCCTTTCATCAGAAGAGGGGTTATTCCACTTCGCGGGCATCAATTCGCAGTTCTTTCGGAACTTCAAACACGATGTTCTCTTCGCGCCCTTCCAGCGGAACCGCGTCGCCACCGCCCAGTTCCTGCAGACGGGTAATCACGTTCTGCACCAGGATATCCGGCGCGGAAGCGCCTGCGGTAACGCCAACGCAGGCCGCATTTTTGACCCACGCTTCCTGAATGTCCGTCGCATCGTCAATCAGAAACGCCGCTTTCCCCATCCGCTGCGCCAGTTCGGCCAGACGGTTAGAGTTAGAGGAGTTTTTGGAGCCGACGACCAGCACCACGTCCGCCTGTTCAGCCAGCGCACGCACTGCTTCCTGACGGTTAGTGGTGGCGTAGCAGATGTCATCCTTACGCGGCCCAACGATTTTCGGGAAGCGCTGGCGCAGGGCGTCAATCACGTCAGAGGTATCGTCTACGGAGAGCGTGGTCTGGGTCATAAACGACAGTCGCGCTTCGTTTTTCACGTTCAGCGTAAAGACATCTTCAGGCGACTCGACCAGATACATCCCCCCTTCCGGGTTGCTGTACTGTCCCATGGTGCCTTCGACTTCCGGATGACCTGCATGGCCAATCAGAATCGACTCTTCACCACGACGGCTGGCGCGCGCCACTTCCATATGCACTTTTGTCACCAGCGGACAGGTGGCATCGAATACGGTCAGATCGCGGCTTTTCGCCTCGTTGCGTACCGCCTGAGAGACGCCGTGCGCGGAGAAGATCAGGATCGCACCGTCCGGCACTTCGCTGATCTGCTCAATAAAGATTGCGCCGCGCTCGCGCAGGCTGTCGACCACGTAGCGGTTATGCACCACTTCGTGACGCACATAAATCGGCGCGCCGTAAATCTCCAGCGCGTTTTCAACAATGCTGATAGCGCGGTCTACACCGGCGCAGAAGCCGCGCGGGTTAGCCAACAGGATCTGCATTTTACTCCTCCAGTGCCGGATCGATCTCCAGCACTTCGACATCAAAATGAACGGTACGCCCGGCAAGCGGATGGTTGAAATCGACGGTGATAGAATCGCCGTTGATTTCGCGGATCACGCCAGGCATTTCGCTGCCGTCCATAGCAGTAAAGAGCATAATCGCCCCGATTTCTGGTTCACCCGCATCCATGAACTCACGACGCGAGAAATACTGGATCAGGTCCGGGCTTGGCACGCCAAATGCCGCATCCGGCTCCAGCGAAAACGCTTTTTTCTCGCCCTCTTTCAGACCCAGAAGCTGTTGCTCAAGACCTTCAGAAAGTGAGGTATCGCCAAGACGAAACAGGGCCGGTTTGCCGTTATTGCGGGTGGATTCAGCCGTGGAGCCGTCATCCAGCTTCAGCGTGAAGTGAACGAGAACCGCGCTGTTGCTCTGTACGGATTTAGACATACACATTGCTCTTTAATGGTGTCTCGCCTGTGTGCCGGGTGACGCGTAGCGATCCCGGCCTACAAGTGTCGGCATATTCGGTAAGCCGGGATCGCTACGCGTCACCCGGCTGGTTTTGTTACACCTGCTCTTTCGCCGCCGGTTTCGGCAGGAAGCCTTCCAGCACGATTAACGCCGCACCGATACAAATTGCCGTATCGGCCAGGTTAAAGGTCGCGAAGTGCCAGTCGCCGACGTAGAAGTCGATCATATCGACCACAAAGCCGTGCCACAGGCGGTCAAACAGGTTACCCAGCGCGCCGCCAATGATCAGCGCGTAGGCGATGTTATTCAGCTTTTGCGTGGCCTTCGAGCGGTACATCAGCACCGCCAGGACCACGCAGATACCGAGAGCGATACCCGCGAAGAACCAGCGCTGCCAGCCACCGCTGTCGGCAAGGAAACTGAACGCCGCGCCGTAGTTGCGGGCGTAGTGCAGGTTAAGCGACGGGAACAGCGGAACCGTATCCCCCAGAGCAAAATTCTGGAGGATCAGGAACTTGCTGCCCAGATCGATAATCAGCACCACCACAACCAGCCACAGCCAGCGCAGTCCTGTTGAACAGAGAGTTTTACTCATCAGGCAAACTTACGTTTTTCGCCGTCACCGGCGACGTTGCTTACACAGCGTCCGCAGATGTCTGCGTGTTCCGCCACCTGGCCAACATCGGTGGTGTAATGCCAGCAACGCGGGCATTTCTCACCGTCGGCTTTGCTCAGTGCGACTTTCAGGCCTTTGAGCAATTCACTCTGCTGAGCATCAGCAGTAGCGTCGGCATAATCCGCAACTTTCGCACCGGAGGTCAACAGGACAAATCGTAATTCATCGCCCAGCGCGGTCAGTTTTGCCGCCAGCTCCGGTTCCGCGTACAGGGTCACTGCCGCTTCCAGAGAGCCACCGACTTTCTTGTCAGCACGCGCCTGCTCGATAACCTTGTTCACTTCGCCGCGCACTTTCAGCAGCTCGTCCCAGAAGCCGTCGTTCATTGCTTCAGTGCTGGAGAGATCGAACAGACCTTCGTACCACTCGCCCGTGAAGACATACTTCTCTCGGTCACCTGGCAGATAGCCCCAGATTTCATCCGCGGTGAAGGACATGATCGGTGCCATCCAGCGCACCAGCGCTTCTGCAATGTGGAACAGAGCGGTCTGGCAGCTACGACGCGCCACGCTGTCCGCTTTCGCGGTGTACTGGCGGTCTTTGATGATGTCGAGGTAGAACGAGCCCATCTCAATGGAGCAGAAGCGCATCAGGCGCTGCACCACTTCGTGGAAGTCGTAAGACTCATAGGCTTTCAGGATATCGTCCTGCGCCGCTTTCGCGCAGCCTACCGCCCAGCGGTCCAGCACGACCATCTCTTCCGGTTTCACCATATCTTTCACCGGATCGAACCCGTTCAGGTTCGCCAGCAGGAAGCGCGCGGTGTTACGGATACGACGATAGCTGTCGGCAGCACGTTTCAGGATCTCGTCAGACACCGCCATTTCGCCGGTGTAATCGGTGGATGCCACCCACAGACGCAGAATGTCTGCGCCCAGTTTGTTCATCACATCCTGCGGAGAAACGGTGTTACCGATGGACTTGGACATCTTACGGCCCTGACCATCCACGGTGAAGCCGTGAGTCAGTACCTGGCGGTAAGGTGCTTTACCCTTCATGGCGGTGGAGATCATCAGGGATGACATGAACCAGCCGCGGTGTTGGTCAGAGCCTTCCAGATACATGTCGGCAGCGTGACCGGCAAACTCAGGACGCACATCAACCACAGAGGAGTGGGTAGACCCGGAATCGAACCACACGTCCAGGGTATCCGGCACTTTCTCGTAGCTGTCTGCGTCAGCGCCCAGGATGTCGCGCGAGTCGAGATCCCACCACGCCTGAATGCCGTCAACTTCGACGCGCTTCGCCACTTCTTCCATCAGTTCCAGTGTGTTCGGGTGCAGCTCCTGCGTCTCTTTATGCACGAACAGAGACATCGGCACGCCCCAGGTACGCTGACGGGAGATACACCAGTCAGGACGGTTAGCCACCATGGATTCGATACGCGCCTGGCCCCAGTCAGGGATCCACTGCACGCCTTTGATCTCTTTCAGAGACTGCTCGCGCAGGCCTTTCTGATCCATGCTGACGAACCACTGCGGGGTCGCACGGAAGATGATCGGCGACTTGTGGCGCCAGCAGCACGGATAGCTGTGCTGCATTTTTTCAACGTGTAGAAGCGCGCCGCTGGTGCGCAGCATGTCAACGATGATGTCGTTCGCTTTGAAGACGTTGATACCGTCCAGCGCCGGGTAGGTGCCTGGCAGGTAAGAGCCGTCCGGGCCAACCGGGTTAGCGATTTCCAGACCGTATTTCAGGCTGATGTTGTAGTCGTCAGGACCGTGGCCACCGGCGGTATGTACCGCACCGGTACCCGCTTCCAGCGTTACGTGGTCGCCCAGGATCGCCGGAACGTCGAAGTCCAGGAACGGGTGCTTGAAGCGCATCAATTCCAGCGCGTCGCCTTTCACGGTGCCCAGCACGGTGTAGTCGGCGATGTGCGCGCGTTTCAACACGCTTTCAACCAGATCTTTCGCCAGGATAACCGCCTGACCGTCAATCTGCACCAGCGCGTATTCGAACTCACCGGACAGGGAGATCGCGCGGTTCGCAGGGAGTGTCCACGGGGTGGTGGTCCAGATCACCAGAGAGATCGGGCCGTTAACGGCGGAGACGCCAAATTTAGCCTTCACCGCATCCTGATCGACGGCATGGAACGCCACGTCGATAGATGGAGAGGTTTTGTCGTAATACTCCACTTCCGCTTCTGCCAGCGCAGAGCGGCAGTCCACGCACCAGTGCACCGGCTTCGCGCCTTTGTGCAGGTGTCCGTTACCGATGATTTTACCCAGCGCACGGATGATGTTGGCTTCGGTTTTGAAGTCCATGGTCAGGTACGGGTGCGACCAGTCGCCCAGCACGCCCAGACGGATGAAGTCAGCGCGCTGACCGTCAACCTGCGTAGCGGCGTATTCGCGGCACTTCGCACGGAACTCGGCGGCGGTGAACTTCTCACCCGGCTTGCCAAACTCTTGCTCCACTTTCAGCTCGATTGGCAGACCGTGGCAGTCCCAGCCCGGAACGTAAGGCGAGTCATATCCCGTGAGGCCTTTGGACTTCACGATAATGTCTTTCAGAATCTTGTTAACCGAGTGACCAATATGAATGCTGCCATTCGCATATGGAGGGCCATCATGCAGAATGAAGGTTTTTTTGCCTTTTTTGGCTGCACGAATGATGCCGTACAGGTCATCATCGGTCCAACGCGCCAGCATTCCCGGTTCACGCTTGGCGAGATCGCCGCGCATCGGGAACCCTGTTTCCGGCAAATTCAGGGTTGATTTATAGTCACTCATCAGATTCTCGGTTCCGTATTTATCACGTAGGCAGTTAAGCCGGTTCTAAAGCCCAAAAAACTCGCGGGCCGTCAATTCATCTCGCGCAATTTGCGCTTTGAGTTCATCCAGCGAACCAAATCGCTGCTCGTTGCGTATCTTTTTACGCAGTATTACATCTATATGGCGACCATAAAGGTCCATTACAACGTCCAGCAGGTGCACTTCTAACTGTTGACGCACACCGGCAACGGTAGGACGCGTGCCGATATTGGCGACACCGTAAAACGGTTTATCGCCCAGTCTAGCCACTTCTACCGCATACACCCCTTTAACCGGGGAGACCTGACGACGCAGCGGTATGTTCGCCGTCGGGAAACCTATCGTGCGGCCCAGCGCATCGCCATGCACCACGCGGCCAGAGATGGTAAACGGATGACCCAGCAAGTTTTCTGCGGTGTCCAGTTCATCATTGGCCAGCGCCTGGCGTACCGCCGTGCTGCTGACGCGCACGCCGCCTTCACAGAAAGTCATTGCGCTGGTGACGTCAAATCCGTACTCCAGACCAGCCTTCTGTAATAGCAAGAAATCGCCCTGACGACCAGCGCCAAAGCGGAAATCATCACCCACGGCAAGAAACTGCACGCCAAGACGCTTCACCAGCAGGTCGCTGACAAACGTTTGTGCTGTCAGTGCGGCAAAGCGGCGATCGAAACGCACGCACAATACGTAGTCCACGCCGGACTCTGCCAGATAGCGCAATTTCTCGCGCAGGCGAGTCAGACGGGCGGGAGACTTTTCGCCCGCAAACAGCTCAAGCGGCTGCGGCTCAAAAATCATCACCACAACGGGCAGGCCACGGGCCTCCCCTTCTTTACGCAATCCCTGCAACAGCGCCTGATGACCACGATGCACGCCGTCGAAATTACCAATGGTCAGCACGCACCCATGCGGGGCTTTGCTGAGATTATGTATGCCGCGTATCAGCTTCATGTCTGGCTCAAAACAGTGAAAATCGCCAAAGTATACCTTGTACAGCGGTTAAGGTTAACCGGCGATTGTTCACGCAAAACAGAAAGCCGTAATGATTTCATCAGGCTGACCTTTCACAGCGAAAAAATCTGTCCGGGAACTGCGATTTTTATGCCGAAAGGCTGTATTCACGGAAGACAAGCTGGTAGAATCCTGCGCCATCACTACGTAACGTAGCGTCGCTAATTAACGGCGCTTATTTGCACAAATCCATTGACAAAAGAAGGCAAAGAGGGCATATTCCTCGGCCTTTGAATTGTCCACATAGAACATATTTGGGAGTTGGACTTGGCTAATATCAAATCAGCTAAGAAACGTGCCGTTCAGTCTGAAAAGGCTCGTAAGCACAACGCAAGCCGTCGCTCTATGATGCGTACTTTCATCAAGAAAGTATACGCAGCAATCGAAGCTGGCGACAAAGCTGCAGCGCAGAACGCATTTAACGAAATGCAACCAATCGTGGATCGTCAGGCTGCTAAAGGTCTGATCCACAAAAACAAAGCAGCGCGTCATAAAGCAAACCTGACCGCGCAGATCAACAAACTGGCTTAATCGCTACTTGTTGTTGCTTGTTTAAAGAACCCGCTTAACGCGGGTTTTTTTATGCCTTCAGATTGCCGGTGGCGTAAACAGTGCCGAGTAATCACGGTTGCAGATACGCTGCACCGCCGGGTGCTGAATCATTCTTTCGGCGAATATCGCGTGGTACTCCTCCATCACGTTATCTACCCTGCCAATCTCCGTAATCTTGTCGTCTGAATAGAGATCGTGCGCGTACAGCGTTGGCGCAACGAAGATCGCGTTATGCGCTTCGCCAAAGGCTTTCATTAACGCGGCGTCGTCGAACTCACCGAGTATTTCCACGTTCAGCCCCTGCGAGTTAAACCAGTTCAACAGCTTGCGTCCGAGCATGGAGCGCCTTCCCGGCACCAGCAGGCGACGCTCTTCAAGGTACGCGGGGAACGGTTTTTCCGGTGGCGGGTTAATGCACCAGAAGCTGACGCCGCATTCGCCAATTTTTACTGAGAACAGCCCTTCCTGCTGGGTGGAGTCGATCGGGCAGTCCGAGATAATCATGTCCAGCTTATGCTGGCTCAGCTGTTCCAACAGCATCTCGTGAGTGGATTCAAAGCAGCGCAGGTGGATTTGCTCATCTTCTACCACCGCCGCATCCAGCACGCCGCTCACCAGCCGTTTCGACAGCGCATCCGCCACACCCACGTCAAAGAGCAGGTTCGACTCTTTGCGGTAGTTGACGATGTCCAGCATCTCCTGGCTCAGGGTGAACATCTTGTCAGCATAGCGAAACACCAGCTCGCCCAGTTCGCTGGGTTCAATGCCGCGACCTTTACGCTTGAACAGCTTGCCCTGCAGACGCTCTTCAAGCGCCTTGATTTGCCCGGTGATGGTTTGCGGCGTCAGGTAGAGCGCCTCCGCCGCCCCCACCACCGAGCCCTGTTTATAGACGTGCCAGAAGTAGTACAGATGGTTGTAATTTAAATGAGACATCGCGTGTTCTCTCCCTGAGTGTGTATCGGGAGAAGGAGCCCCTCCTCCCGGTTTCCTGTTATGCCTGAACAGCCTGTCCGGGCAATTTCGCCTTCAACAAGGTATAACCGATGACCGCAGCCAGTAATGACCCGATGAGAATACCGAGTTTTGCCCAGACGATAAGCTCAGGCGCATGCGCCCCAAACGCCAGCGTCGAGATAAAGATCGACATCGTAAACCCGATTCCGCAGAGCACGCCCACGGCCATAATCTGCTTAAACGTAGTGCCATTCGGTAACGACGCCAGCTTCAGTTTAATCGCCAGCCAGCAAAAGAGGCTGATCCCCAATGGCTTACCGATAAACAAGCCAGCAATGATGCCCAGCGGCAGCACGGATGTCAGCCCGTCCAGCGTCACGCCGCCGAGGGAAACGCCCGCGTTGGCAAACGCAAACAGCGGCAGGATCATAAAGGCGACCCACGGATGCAGCACATGCTCCAGCTGTTTTGCCGGAGATTTGCCATCCTGCGGCTTAAGCGGCACAAGGAAGCCCACAATTACACCCGCCAGCGTGGCATGCACGCCCGATTTCAGCACCGCCGTCCAGAGCACCATCCCCACCAGGATGTAGATACCAATGCGGCGGACGTTAAAGATGTTCAGCAGTGCCAGCACCGCAATCGCCCCAGCGGCCACGCTCAGCGACAGGATTGACAGATCGCTGGTATAGAACAGCGCGATTATGACGATAGCGCCCAGGTCATCGATGATCGCCAGCGCCATCAGGAAGATTTTTAGCGCCACCGGCACGCGGCTACCCAGAAGGGCTAATACACCGAGGGCAAAGGCGATATCCGTCGCGGCCGGAATAGCCCAGCCGTGGCGCGCCATCGGATCCTGCCAGGTGAAGGCCAGGAAGAGCAGCGCCGGAACGACCATCCCACCGAGCGCGGCAATCACCGGGAATGCGGCACGCTGGCGGCTGGCAAGCGAGCCCAACACCAGTTCACGCTTGACCTCAAGCCCCACCAGCAGGAAAAACACCGCCATCAGCGCATCGTTGATCCACAGCAGCATGTTCTTGTTGATTTCCAGCGCCCCAACCTTCAGCTCAACGGGCGTTTCCAGAAATGCATGGTAGAGATCGCGCGTTAATCCTAAATTCGCCAACACCATCGCGGCAGCTGCAGCAATAATCAGGATCACGCCACCGGACGCTTCACTGCTAAAGAAACGGTGTAGTAATTTCATTTAAGTTCTCTCTTTTACAACAATACCTCGATAAAACCATAATACCAAGCCAAACAACTCGGCAAAAACAGATTAATATTGAGTATAGATTCAGTTTTACCGAGCTATACCTTCAAATAGAAAAAGCCCGGAATCGCTTCCGGGCTTTTTAAGGTCACTTAACAGCTAACGGATTAGCGCGTTAAATCATCGAAGAATTTTTTGACGCCATCGAAGAAGCTTTTGGAGCGCGGGCTGTTTTTCTCACCCGTCGGGCCGCCAAAGCTTTCCTGCAGCTCTTTCAGCAGCTGTTTCTGCTTGTCGTTCAGGCCAACCGGCGTTTCCACGACGACGCGGCACAGCAGGTCACCCTGCGCACCACCGCGAACGGATTTTACGCCTTTCCCGCGCATGCGGAACAGTTTGCCGGTCTGAGTTTCGCCTGGTACCTTCAGATTTACGCGACCATCCAGCGTCGGCACTTCGATTTCACCGCCCAGCGCCGCCATCGCGAAGTTGATCGGCACTTCGCAGTACAGGTTGTTGCCTTCACGCTCAAAAATTGCGTGCTGCTTCACCTGAACCTGAACGTACAGATCGCCTGCTGGCGCGCCATGCTCGCCCGCTTCGCCTTCACCTGCCAGACGGATGCGGTCGCCCGTATCAACGCCAGCCGGGATTTTAACGGACAGGGTTTTCGTTTTCTCAACGCGACCGTGGCCGTGGCATTTGGTGCACGGATCTTTAATCAGCGTACCGCGACCGTGACAGTGCGGACAGGCCTGCTGTACCGCGAAGAAGCCCTGGCGCATCTGCACCTGACCGGAACCGTGACAGGTTGGACAGGTCTGTGGCTGCGTACCCGCTTTCGCGCCGCTGCCATGGCAAACGTCACACTCTTCCAGCGTCGGGATGCGGATCTCTTTGGTGACGCCGCGAACGGCCTCTTCCAGCGTCAGATCCATGTTATAACGCAGGTCCGCGCCGCGCGCTGCGCGCTGACGACCACGCCCACCGCCGAAGATGTCGCCGAAGACATCGCCAAAGATATCGCTGAAATCAGCGCCACCGCCAAAGCCGCCGCCACCGAATCCGCCGCCACCCATGCCGCCCTGTTCAAAGGCTGCGTGACCATACTGGTCATAGGCCGCACGTTTTTGTGCATCGGTCAGGACTTCGTAGGCTTCTTTGATCTCTTTAAATTTGGCTTCAGCCTCTTTGTCACCCTGGTTACGGTCCGGGTGGAATTTCATGGCCAGGCGCTTATACGCCTTTTTGATTTCACGCTCTTCCGCTGTTTTGGAAACGCCTAAAATCTCGTAATAGTCTTGCTTAGCCATCTTTTTTATCTGCCCCTAACATGCGTGCACGGGCGGAGAGGAAACCTCTTCGCCCGTGCCAGTAATTACCCGTTCAAAGGGCGATTATTTTTTATCTTTCACTTCTTCGAACTCAGCGTCGACAACGTCGTCGTCTTTCGCGTTGTTCGCAGTTGCATCAGCGCCTGCCTGCTGTTGAGCGTGCTGCTGCTGAGCGATTTCCATCAGCTTCTGGGAAGCCTGCGCCAACTCCTGCATCTTCGCTTCGATATCCGCTTTATCTTCACCTTTCAGTGAGGTTTCCAGCGCAGTCAGTGCAGCTTCGATAGCAGTCTTGTCTTCCGCTGGCAGTTTATCGCCTGCTTCTTCAACCTGCTTACGGGTGCTGTGCAGCAGATGGTCACCCTGGTTGCGGGTCTGAACCAGCTCTTCGAATTTACGGTCTGATTCCGCGTTCGCTTCGGCATCACGAACCATTTTTTCGATTTCCGCTTCGTTCAGGCCAGAAGATGCCTTGATGGTGATCTTCTGCTCTTTACCGCTATTTTTGTCTTTCGCAGACACGTGCAGGATACCGTCAGCATCGATGTCGAAGGTGACTTCGATCTGCGGCATGCCGCGCGGTGCCGGGTTGATACCGTCCAGGTTGAACTGACCCAGAGATTTGTTATCCGCCGCACGCTTACGCTCACCCTGAATCACATGGATGGTTACCGCAGACTGGTTGTCTTCAGCGGTAGAGAACACCTGGCTGTGTTTCGTCGGGATGGTGGTGTTTTTGTTGATGAGCGCAGTCATCACACCGCCCATGGTTTCGATACCCAGAGACAGCGGGGTAACGTCCAGCAGCAGTACGTCTTTCACTTCACCGGTCAGTACGCCACCCTGAACCGCAGCACCGATTGCGACCGCTTCGTCCGGGTTAACGTCTTTACGTGGCTCTTTACCAAAGAACTCAGCCACTTTCTTCTGAACCATTGGCATACGGGTCTGACCACCCACCAGGATAACGTCCTGGATGTCAGACACGGACAGGCCAGCGTCCTGCAGTGCAACTTTCAGCGGCTCGATGGAACGGTTCACCAGATCTTCTACCAGGCTTTCCAGTTTCGCACGGGTCACTTTGATGTTCATGTGTTTAGGACCGGTCGCGTCTGCAGTGATGTACGGCAGGTTCACGTCGGTCTGCTGAGCGGAAGAAAGCTCGATCTTCGCTTTCTCAGCGGCTTCTTTCAGGCGCTGCATCGCCAGCGGGTCGTTACGCAGGTCAATGCCCTGATCTTTCTTGAACTCGTCAACGAGGTAGTTGATCAGACGGGTATCGAAGTCTTCACCACCCAAGTGGGTATCACCGTTGGTTGCCAGAACTTCGAAGGTTTTTTCACCGTCAACTTCGTCGATTTCGATAATAGAGATATCGAAGGTACCACCACCCAGGTCGTAAACCGCGATAGTGCGGTTGCCAACTTCTTTATCCAGACCGTAAGCCAGTGCAGCCGCGGTTGGTTCGTTGATGATACGTTTTACTTCCAGACCTGCGATACGGCCAGCATCTTTGGTTGCCTGACGCTGAGCATCGTTGAAGTAGGCAGGTACGGTGATAACAGCTTCAGTTACCGGCTCACCCAGGTAATCTTCAGCGGTTTTCTTCATTTTCTTCAGCACTTCAGCAGAAATCTGCGGTGGTGCAGTTTTGGTGCCTTTCACATCAAGCCATGCATCGCCGTTATCTGCCGCGATGATTTTGTAAGGCATGATGGAAACGTCACGCTGAACTTCTTCGTCCTGGAAGCGGCGGCCAATCAGGCGTTTGATCGCAAACAGGGTGTTTTGCGGGTTTGTCACTGCCTGACGTTTAGCCGGCTGACCAACCAGAGTTTCACCATCCTGGGTATAAGCAATGATAGAAGGCGTGGTGCGATCGCCCTCGGCGTTCTCCAGCACACGTGCAGTAGTGCCATCCATAATCGCTACACAAGAGTTGGTAGTACCCAGGTCGATACCAATAATTTTACCCATCTAAACGTCTCCACTAAAAATTCAGTCAACATGTGGTTGTGTACCTGTAATAAGGGCAGAACGTGCTTTTTCAACTGCCCAGATTTGATTTTTTTCAGGTCCACACACTGCGGTTGCTTACAAGATGGGGTCGCAACGGCATCCATCAAGGGGGACGTATAAAAAAAATTTTAATTTCCCCCTGATGAGATCATAGACGGCATCGATTGCGCCCCTTATTATGCCGCGCCCCGTCAGGGAGTATTGACGCGGGTTTAACCATTTCACCATATAAATGATGATTTTTTTGAGGACTTATGGGCAACACTAAGTTGGCTAATCCGGCTCCGCTGGGCCTGATGGGTTTTGGCATGACCACTATCCTGCTGAACCTGCACAACATCGGGATGTTCCCGATGGATGGCATTATTCTGGCGATGGGCATTTTTTACGGCGGTATCGCGCAAATCTTCGCGGGCCTGCTGGAATATAAGAAAGGCAACACCTTCGGCTTAACCGCCTTTACCTCTTACGGCTCTTTCTGGCTGACGCTGGTTGCCATTCTGCTGCTGCCTAAAATGGGCCTGGCAGACGCGGCAAACGCGCATTTCCTGGGCGTTTACCTGGGTCTGTGGGGCGTATTCACCCTGTTCATGTTCTTCGGCACCCTGAAAGGTAACCGCGCGCTGCAGTTCGTCTTCCTGAGCCTGACCGTGCTGTTCGCCCTGCTGGCCATCGGCCACCTGGTGGATAACGAAGGCATCGTACACGTTGCGGGCTGGATTGGCCTGGTGTGCGGCGCAAGCGCTATCTACCTGGCAATGGGCGAAGTGCTGAACGAACAGTTCGGCCGCACCATTCTACCGATTGGTGAAAAACACTGATCCCTCTGTCGTGCCCGCCTCGCGGGCACGACATCCCCGCGTCTGCCTCAGCCAAATCCCTAATCCTAGCCCCATCAGCGAGAGCGCCAGCACGTACCAGGCCGGAGCCATGGGAGACACGCCCATCAATACCGTCACTGCAATCGGCGTCAGTCCACCGAAAATGGCATACGACACGTTGTAAGAGAAAGAGATACCGCTGAAACGGACTTCCGGCGGGAAGGCTCGCACCATCACGTAAGGCACTGCACCCACGACGCCCACGCACAGCCCTACCACGCCGTACAGCAGGAACAGCTGTTCAGGATGGCTGCCCGCCAGATGGTAAAATGCCCAGCTCGACGCGGCCAGCAACAGGCTGCCGACGACAAAGGTAACGCTGGCCCCAAACCGATCCGCCGCCAGCCCGGCGGCAAGACAGCCAAAGCAGAGCATAATGGTCGCGATACTGTTTGCCTGCAGCGTCACCGCCGGGGCGAATCCATACTGTTTCTGCAGCCAAACCGGCGACATTAATATCACCACGACAATACCCGCCGAAAGCAACCAGGTAAGAAGCATCGACACCACTACCGCTTTTTTATGGCGTACCACGACGGCTTTCACCGGCAGCTCCTGCGCCAGCGCTTTGCGCTGCTGCATCTCGAGGAAAATGGGCGTCTCCTGCAGCCAGCGGCGCAGGTACATCGCCACCAGGCCAAACGCCCCGCCCAGCAGGAACGGAAGACGCCAGCCCCACTCATGAACGGCCTGTTGCGTCATGCTGGTATTCACAATCGTCGCCACCACCGACCCCAGTAAGATCCCGACGGTGAGCCCCGCGGTTAAGGTTCCACAGGCGATCCCAATGCGACGGGCAGGCACATGCTCGGACACAAATACCCACGCGCCTGGAACTTCACCACCGATGGCCGCCCCCTGGAGAATACGCATCAGCAATAGCAGCAACGGCGCAAGGATACCCATCGAGGCATAGGTGGGCAGCAGGCCAATAGCCAGCGTGGGCACGGCCATCAGCAGGATACTGAGGGTAAACATCTTCTTACGCCCGACCAGATCGCCAAAGTGCGCCATCACAATGCCACCCAGCGGACGCGCCAGATACCCGGCGGCAAAAATGCCGAAGGTTTGCACCTGACGCAGCCATTCCGGGATATCCGCCGGGAAGAAGAGTTCCCCCACCACGGCGGCGAAGAAGACAAAGATGATGAAATCGTAAAATTCCAGCGCGCCACCTAAGGCCGCAAGCATGAGGGTTTTGTAGTCCTGTCGATTCAGAGGTCGGGTGTTATGTGACATAGCGAACCATTATGCGTGTGTTGTGGATTTATTTTTACAGCGATCGTAAAGAAAAAATTACTATATCGTAAATCCGTTTACACGCTACTGCGGCTGACGCTAATGTCACACTTTCGTTATTTTCAGGAGATTGTTTCGCGGCGAGCGCTTTTAGGACGAAAAGCTGCTACCACTTTTTCATCAGTTTCCACATAGGGGCCGTCAAGCAGCTGTATACAATATGGTACACTTGCAAAGATACCGTGCACAATGACGCTGCCATCTTCTGCTTTCAGCCCTTCCAGCGTCTCTTTGATCGACTTCGGCTGGCCCGGCAGGTTCAGGATCAACGCCTGCTTGCGGATCACCCCCACCTGGCGGGAAAGAATGGCCGTCGGAACAAAGTGTAGACTGATCTGCCGCATCTGTTCACCGAAGCCCGGCATTTCGCGATCGGCAACCGCCAGCGTCGCGTCCGGCGTCACGTCGCGGCGCGCGGGGCCGGTTCCACCCGTCGTCAGAACAAGATGACAGCTCATCTCATCCACCAGCTCACACAGGGTCTGCTCGATAATCGGCTGCTCGTCCGGGATCAGGCGAGTCTGGATCTCAAACGGGGTGGTCAGCGCGCTGCCCAGCCACTCTTCAAGAGCAGGGATGCCTTTATCCTGATAAACACCGCTGGAGGCGCGGTCAGAAATCGACACCAGGCCGATGCGTAAGGTATTCATATCCATTCCATTCAAAAAGTACTGATTAAAGGGAATGATACACGCAGAGAGGAAATTCAGACAGAGGCGGGGGTAAGAGGCGTGACCGGGAGCCCGGTCACGCGGAATGATTACAGCAGGTCGCCGATCATTTTTTCCAGTTTGCCCTGGTCAACAGCAAACTTACGGATACCGTCCGCCAGTTTGTCTACTGCCATTGGATCCTGGTTGTGCTGCCACAGGAACTCGGATTCCGTGATGCGCTCTGGGCGTGCTTTCACTTCACCGGTGTAGGACAGTTTACGCTCAAGCGCGCCTTCGCTCTCTGCCAGCTCTTTCAGCAGCGCAGGGGCGATGGTCAGACGGTCACAGCCAGCCAGCTCGATGATTTCACCGACGTTACGGAAGCTTGCGCCCATAACCACGGTCTCATAGCCGTGCTGTTTGTAGTATTCGTAGATTTCAGTAACAGAAACCACGCCTGGATCTTCAGCCGGTGCGTACTCTTTCTTGTCGGTATTGGCTTTGTACCAGTCCAGAATACGGCCCACGAACGGAGAAATCAGGTATACGCCCGCTTCTGCACATGCACGCGCCTGCGCGAAGGAGAACAGCAGGGTCAGGTTACAGTTGATACCGTCTTTTTCCAGCTGCTCTGCAGCGCGGATGCCCTGCCAGGTAGAAGCCAGTTTGATCAGGATACGGTCGTTGCTGATGCCAGCATCGTTGTACATTTTGATCAGACGTTTCGCTTTCGCGATAGACGCTTCGGTGTCGTAGGAGAGACGTGCATCCACTTCGGTAGAGATACGGCCAGGAACCAGTTTCAGGATTTCCAGACCGATGTTCACTGCCAGCTTGTCGGTAGCGTCAACAATCTGCTGCGCGCGGTCGTTGCTCTGTGCTTTCGCCCAGGTCACTGCGTCGTCAATCAGTTTGCGATACTCAGGGATCTGTGCGGCGTTAAGGATCAGAGAAGGGTTGGTTGTGGCATCCTGCGGCTGGTACAGCTTCATTGCCGCGATATCTCCGGTGTCAGCTACGACAGTGGTGAACTGACGAAGGGAGGTCAATTTATCCGTCATGATAGTGTTTCTCTTTTAACGTGCCCTGGATAATTCACGCTACCGACAGCATGCCTGCAGCGGAAAAATGACAGGTTTACTTGTTAGGGGGATGTAACCGGTCTGCCCTGATGATAACACGAGTGAGAGGCAGCGCAACCGCAGACAGTGCGCTTAGGCAGAGTATGATAAACTGAGAATATTAACAGGCTGCTAATCAACAGCATGTCCAATCAGTGGTAGCGCTTACATATTCACTTTGGCATCAACAAGAGGGACGTTAATGCCTGATTTCCTATACTTTATTAACGAAATTCTCTGGGGTTCGATAATGATATATCTGCTCCTGGGAGCAGGTATTTGGTTCACGCTGCGCAGTGGTTTTATCCAGTTTCGTTATATCCGCAAATTTGGCAGAAGTCTGAAAAATAGCATCACCCCACAGGCGGGCGGATTAACCTCATTTCAGGCGCTCTGCACCAGTCTCGCCGCGCGGGTCGGCAGCGGTAATCTGGCGGGCGTTGCGCTGGCCATCAGTGCGGGGGGGCCTGGCGCCGTATTCTGGATGTGGGCCACGGCGATTATCGGCATGGCGACCTCGTTCGCTGAATGCTCGCTCGCTCAACTCTATAAAGAGAAAGACAAAAACGGTCAGTTTCGCGGCGGTCCGGCCTGGTATATGGCCCGTGGACTGGGGATGCGCTGGATGGGCGTCCTGTTTTCGCTCTTCTTACTCATCGCCTATGGCCTGATTTTTAACACCGTCCAGGCAAACTCCGTGGCGCATGCCATGCGCTATGCCTTTGCCTGCCCGGAATGGATAACCGGTGCCGTTTTAGCGCTTCTCACCCTGCTGACGATATATGCCGGTCTCAAAGGCGTGGCCCGCCTGATGCAGTGGCTGGTTCCGGTTATGGCCCTCCTGTGGGTAGCCGCCAGTCTGTTAGTTACCGTACTGCACATCGATCAGTTTCCGGACGTCATCGCCGCTATCTTTAAGAGCGCGTTCGGCTGGCGCGAAGCGGCCTCGGGCGCGCTGGGTTATACCGTCAGTCAGGCACTCACGGCAGGGTTTCAGCGGGGCATGTTCTCGAACGAAGCCGGTATGGGTTCAACGCCCAACGCAGCGGCGGCGGCGGCGTCCTGGCCTCCCCATCCAGCGGCGCAGGGCATTGTGCAGATGATTGGTGTGTTCACGGACACCATTATTATCTGCTCCGCCAGCGCGATGATCATTCTGCTGTCGGGGACCCTTCCCCATCCCTCTGGCACCGTCGGGATACAGCTGGTTCAGCAGGCGCTGGTCAATCTTGTGGGTGGCTGGGGAGCCGGTTTTGTCTCATTGATAGTGGGTCTTTTTGCGTTTAGTTCGATCACGGTGAACTATCTCTACGCGGAGAACAACCTGATCTTCCTGAAGCTTGACTCGCGACCTTCGCGCAACGTACTTCGCGTAGGCGTCATCGCCATGATAATGACGGGCGCCCTGCTCAGCATGCCGGTGGTCTGGCAACTGGCGGACGTGATTATGGCGCTGATGGCGATCACCAACCTGACGGCAATTTTGCTGCTTTCTCCGGTGGTGACGCTCATTGCTCAGGACTATCTGCGTCAGCGCAAGCTGGGCCTTAAACCCGTGTTTGATCCCACCCGCTACCCCGAAATTGAGGCGCAAATTGCCCCCGGCGCCTGGGATGATTTGCCGCGGCAATAACAGCTATCGATCAATTCAGGGCGATTTTTTGCTAAAGTCGCTCTAAATTTCCTGCAAGGACTGGATATGCTGATTCTGATTTCACCTGCAAAAACGCTCGATTACCAGAGCCCGCTCGCCACCGAGCGCTATACCCAGCCTGAACTGCTGGACTACTCGCAACAGCTGATCCGCGAAGCGCGTAAACTCTCTGCGCCGCAAATCGCCTCGCTGATGAGCATCAGCGACAAGCTGGCCGATCTGAACGCGACCCGCTTTCACGAATGGCACCCGGATTTCACCCCGGCTAACGCTCGCCAGGCGATTCTGGCCTTTAAAGGTGATGTCTATACCGGCCTGCAGGCGGAAGATTTTAGCGAAGCCGATTTTGATTTTGCCCAGCAGCATCTGCGTATGCTGTCAGGCCTGTACGGCGTACTGCGCCCGCTGGACCTGATGCAGCCGTATCGTCTGGAGATGGGTATTCGCCTGGAAAACACCAAAGGCAAAGATCTGTACCATTTCTGGGGCGATATCATTACCGATAAGCTGGACGCGGCGCTGCGCGTCCAGGGCGATAACGTGGTAATTAACCTGGCCTCCGACGAATACTACAAGTCAGTGAAACCGAAAAAGCTGGATGCAGAGATCATCAAACCGGTTTTCCTCGACGAGAAGAACGGTAAGTTCAAAGTGATCAGCTTCTACGCCAAGAAAGCACGCGGGTTGATGAGCCGCTACATCATCCAGAACCGCCTGACGAAGCCGGAGCAGCTGACCGGATTTAACAGCGAAGGTTATTTCTTTGACGAGGCGTCGTCAGGGAAAGGTGAACTGGTGTTTAAGCGCCACGAGCAGTAAAAATAAACCCCGCCAGCTGGCGGGGTTTTGCATTAATGGTGTTTCCAGTCCGGGCCACGGTCGTCGCGGCGGTCATCGTGGTGATGGTCATCATGGCGATTGTCATGCTTACGCTTTTCATCATGCGGACGCCAGTGGTTATCGCGCCAGTCATAGTGCGCCTTCCACCAGTCGTGGTCGCGCCAGCGACCGCCGTCCCAGTAATGTCCGTTGTTATCCTGGTCGCCAATCTGCAGTTTTACCGCAGGGACGAGGGTGATTTCGGATGCCTGTACCGCCATGGGAGCGACCAGCATCAGTGAAAGCGCGATGAGTGCGGGTTTCAGGGTAGACATAGGTGACTCCTTCTTATACTTGCCCAATGTGGGCCGATGTAAGGAGATTACGCGAGGGGAACGGGGGATGTTATTCTCTGCAATCCTAAACGCTAAGTGACCGCATTTATTGGGAATTTCTACTTTTTTCCTGCTTTTTTTCTCCTTAATTTCTCCATAAAAAAGCCGGGTGGCGGCTTCGCCTTACCCGGCCTACGTTCTGAGCCGTTGTAGATCGGGTAAGGCGTAGCCGTCACCCGACAAAAATCACGCTCGAGCCATCATCAGCTTACGCAGCGCGGCAAAATCTGCCGGCAATTCATGAGACAGCAGCGGCAGGTCGGCACGCTCGGCCAGCTCTTTCGGCAGCGACAGCGTTTCGCCCAGGATCGCTTCCACGCTCTCTTTGAACTTCGCCGGATGCGCGGTGCCCAGGAACAGGCCATATTCACCCGGATTGAGCTGATCGCGCAGCGCGCGGTAAGCAATCGCCGCGTGCGGTTCAGAGGTGTACCCCACAGCTTTCAGCTCGCGCATGGTCGCTTTGGTGGTTTCATCCGTCACCGCGGCGTAGCCCAGGTCACCCAGACGCCAGATCTTACGGCGGAACAGCTCTTCCACGCGCGGCCAGTTGTTTGGCTGCGATACATCCATTGCGTTAGAGAGTGTCGCCTGCGTGGCGTTCGGCGCCCACTTCCCGTCTTTCAGGAAGCGCGGCACGGTGTCGTTGGCGTTGGTGGCGGCGATAAAGCGTTTCACCGGCAGACCCAGAGATTTCGCCAGCAGGCCCGCCGTCAGGTCACCGAAGTTACCGCTCGGCACGGAGATCACCAGCTGGTTGCGCGCTTCCTGCGGCAGCTGCGCCACCGCTTCGAAGTAGTAGCAGATCTGGGCCAGCAGACGGCTGATGTTGATGGAGTTGGCGGAGTTCAGACCCAGGGCCACCTTCAGCTCTTCATCGTCGAAGGCCTGCTTGACCAGCGCCTGGCAGGCATCGAAATCGCCGTCAATCGCCACGGTTTCAATGTTGCCGCCGAGCGTACAGAACAGTTTTTCCTGCAGCGGGCTGATTTTGCCTTTCGGGTAGAGGATCACTACGCGGACGTTTTTCAGTCCGTAGAACGCGTGAGCCACCGCCGCACCGGTATCGCCGGATGTCGCGGTCAGGATGGTCACCGGTTTGTCGCCGCTGATGTGGGTCAGCATCTGCGCCATGAAGCGGCCACCGAAGTCTTTGAACGCCAGCGTCGGGCCGTGGAACAGCTCCAGGCAGCCAACGTCAGGCTCAACCTGCTTCACCGGTGCCGGGAAAGCAAACGCCGCACGCACGCGCTCTTCCAGCAGCTCCTGCGGGATTTCGTCGCCGATAAACGCCGACAGAATTTTCGTGCTGCGGGTGACAAAGTCCTGCTTCAGCAGTTCGTCGATGTCGGTCAGTTGAAATTCCGGCAGGTCATGGGGAAAAAACAGCCCCTGATTTTTGCCCAGCCCCTGCGTTACCGCCTGCGCGAAGCTGACCTGCTCGTTATGATCTTTAAGGTTGTAGAGTTTCATTAATTATCCCAGTACTCGTGCGCCAGCCGTGTCCAGACGGCAAATATGAACAAAGCCTTCCTGATTTTGCAGGTAGTGTTTAGAGAGCCAGTCCGCCACGCGCTGCGCAGTGTCTGGCTTGTCGCACAGGGCGAACAGCGTCGGGCCGGAGCCGGAGATGCCGCACGCCTGCGCGCCGATATCCATCGAGGCCTGTCGCGCCTCGTTAAAGCCGGGCAGCAGCTTCGTACGGTACGGCTCGGCAATGACGTCTTTCATCAGCTTCGCCGCCAGCTGCGGCTGACGGGTGTAGCAGGCGTGGATAAAGCCCGCCAGGTGACGCCCGTGGGCGATACAGTCCTGACGACGATACTGTGCAGGCAGGATCGCACGCGCTTCCGCGGTAGAGACCTTAATGCCCGGATAGGCCAGCACCCACAGCCACTCATCAAACCCTGGCACCTGCTGGCTGATGATGCCATTTTCTTCGATCATCAGCTGCATGCCGCCGAGGAAGCACGGCGCCACGTTGTCATAATGAATGCTGCCGGAGATGCGCCCTTCCAGCTCGCCCATCAGCCCCAGCAGACGGCTGTTGTTCAGCGGCTTGCCGCAGTGCTCGTTCATCGCCACCAGCGCGGCGACCACGGAACACGCGCTGGAGCCCAGGCCCGAGCCAATCGGCATACTTTTTTCCAGCGTCATGGCGACCGGCACGTTTTTGCCGATCTCCTGACAGAAGCGCTCCCAGCACTGATAGACAATATTCTCGCGCGGGTCAGACGGCAGCTTGCTGGCGAAACGGCCCACGTTATTCAGGCTGAAGCTGTCTGCCGCTTCAACCGTGACCGTATCGCCCAGCAGCGAACCATCCACCGGAGTGACCGCCGCGCCCAGCACGTCAAATCCGACGCTCATATTGGCGCTGGAAGCCGGGGCATAAACTTTGACCATGTTAAACTCCTAACTTCCATGACAGGGTACGCAGCAGATCGGCAAACACACCCGCCGCCGTAACATCGTTCCCTGCGCCATAGCCGCGAAGCACCAGCGGCAATGGCTGATAATAGTGGCTGTAGAACGCCAACGCATTCTCGCCGTTTTTGACTTTGTACAGCGGATCGTTGCCATCCACTTCGGCAATCTTCACCCGGCACACGCCATCTTCTTCAATGTTGCCAACATAGCGCAATACCTTACCTTCATCACGGGCTTTCGCCACACGGGCGGCAAAAGCATCGTCAAGCTGCGGCAAATTCGCCATAAAGGCGCTGACGTCACCGCCGTCATCAAACTCTGCTGGCAGCACCGGCTCAATCACGATATCCGAAAGCTCAAGCTCGCGGCCCGTTTCACGCACGAGGATCAGCAGCTTGCGCGCCACGTCCATCCCGGAAAGGTCGTCACGCGGATCCGGCTCGGTATAGCCCAGCTCGCGCGCTGCGCGAGTGGCTTCCGACAGGCTCATCCCCTCATCCAGCTTGCCGAAGATAAAGGACAGCGAGCCGGAGAGAATGCCGGAGAAACGCTGCAGTTCATCGCCCGCGTTGAGCAGGTTTTGCAGGTTTTCGATAACCGGCAGCCCCGCGCCCACGTTGGTGTCGTACAGGAACTTGCGGCGCGACTTGCTCGCCGCCAGACGCAGCTGGTGATAGTAATCCATCGACGAGGTGTTGGCCTTTTTGTTTGGCGTCACCACGTGGAAACCTTCGCGCAGGAAGTCGGCGTACTGATCGGCCACCGCCTGGTTGGAGGTACAGTCAACAATCACCGGGTTAAGCAGGTGATACTCTTTCACCAGACGGATCAGGCGGCCCAGGTTGAACGGCTCTTTCGCCTCGTTCATCTCGGCCTGCCAGTTTTCCAGGTTCAGACCGTGAACGTTGGTCAGCAACGCTCTGGAGTTGGCAATCCCGCAGACGCGCAAATCGATATGTTTCTTCTTCAGCCACTCCTGCTGACGCTTCACCTGCTCCAGCAGCGCGCCGCCTACGCCGCCCACGCCAATCAGGAACAGCTCGATCACCTGGTCGGTGTTGAACAGCATCTGGTGAACGACGCGCACGCCGGTGGTGGCGTCATCGTTGTCCACGACAACGGAAATCGAACGCTCAGACGAACCCTGCGCAATCGCCACGATGTTGATATTGGCACGCGCCAGCGCGGCAAAGAATTTAGCGGAGATGCCGCGCAGCGTGCGCATGCCGTCACCGACGACTGAGATAATCGCCAGACGCTCCTGAATGGAGAGTGGCTCCAGCAGTTCCTCTTTCAGCTCCAGATAGAACTCTTCCTCCAGCGCGCGACGGGCGCGCAGGCAATCCGCCTGCGGCACGCAGAAGCTGATGCTGTATTCGGAAGAGGACTGGGTGATCAGCACCACGGAGATACCGTTGCGGGACATGGCTGCAAAGACGCGCGCCGCCATGCCGACCATCCCTTTCATCCCCGGGCCGGAGACGCTGAACATCGCCATGTTGTTGAGGTTGGAGATGCCTTTCACCGGCAGACCGTCTTCATCGGTACTGGCGCCAATCAGCGTACCCGGCGCCTGTGGGTTACCGGTGTTTTTAATCAGGCACGGGATCTGGAACTGGGCAATCGGGGAGATGGTACGCGGGTGAAGCACTTTAGCGCCGAAGTAGGAAAGCTCCATCGCTTCCTGGTACGACATCGACTTGAGCAGCCTGGCGTCCGGAACCTGGCGAGGGTCGCAGGTATAGACGCCGTCAACATCAGTCCAGATCTCACAACAGTCTGCGCGTAAACAGGCGGCCAGCACGGCGGCGGAGTAGTCGGAGCCGTTACGGCCCAGCACCACCAGCTCGCCCTTCTCGTTACCGGCGGTGAAACCTGCCATCAGGATCATGTGGTCAGACGGGATTTTGCTCGCGGCGATACGGCGGGTTGATTCGGCAATATCAACGGTGGATTCGAGGTAGTGGCCCACCGCCAGCAGTTTTTCAACCGGGTCGATCACGGTCACGTTATGGCCGCGCGCTTCCAGCACGCCCGCCATGATGGCGATTGAGAGTTTTTCGCCCCGGCAGATCAGCGCCGCGTTGATGCTGTCCGGGCACTGGCCGAGGAGGCTGATGCCGTGCAGGACGTGTTTGATTTGCGCAAATTCCTGCTCAACGAAGGACTTCAGCTGAGCGTGCGGGAAGCCGGGCAGCGCCTCTGCAAGCCCTTGCAGAAGGTCGGCGAAGATACGCTCGGCGTCGCTGATGTTCGGGAGTGCATCCTGGCCACCGATGGTTTTTTCAATCATCGCCACCAGATGGTTCGTGATTTTTGCCGGGGCAGAGAGCACGGTAGCAACCTGCCCCTGCCTGGCGTTGCTTTCCAGGATATCGGCAACACGCAGAAAACGTTCTGCATTTGCCACTGATGTACCGCCGAACTTCAACACTCGCATGGTTCTACCTCGTTTCCTTTAGCCGAAAAAAAAGCCCGCACTGTCTAGGTGCGGGCTTTTTTTTGTTTTTCCTGTACGCGTCAGCCCGCATCGTTACCCGTGGTAATGATGATGGTTGTGGTAATGGTGGTGATGCTGATGCGTTTCATGGATGTTGTGTACTCTGTCATTATTATCTGTCTGTGCTGTATTCTTTTAGGGTTAAAGGATCGGGCACCTTAAGTCAACGAATTTTTAATTTGATCACAATTCGGAGGACTCTCACGTCCCGCTGCCGTCGGATTTATTTTCATCCGAATACCCCAAAAGCAACCCTTAGCATCAGATGATTACACCATAATAAAAATGTATGACAGCACTTTACTCGGCCAATTTTTTTTCAATATCGTGCAGCAAACGGTGCAGCATTGCCGTGTCGCGTTGCTCAAGACGGCCCAAACGCTGCTGTAGCCAGTCGACCATTTTTTGATCGTCAGCCACACCCAACTGCATGAGCAGGTTTTCCACGCGCGCGCGAAGTGCAGACAGCTGGTTTTCATCGGTGCCTGTAACAGGCGGCTGCGGAATTTGTATTAAGGATGCTAATTGATAGCAATAGACCATCACCGCCTGGCCTAAATTGAGTGAAGGATAATCTGCAACCATCGGCGCGCCTGTCAGCACATCCGCCAGTTCCAGCTCTTCATTGGTCAGCCCGGAATCTTCACGCCCAAACACCAGCGCGGCTTTCTCCAGCCACTGGCTTTTCTCTTTCAGCATCGGCACCAGCTCAGCGGGCGTGGCGTAGTAATGAAACTTCGCCCGGCTGCGCGCCGTAGTCGCAACGGTAAAGGTGATGTCGTGCAGCGCATCAGCAAGCGTAGCGTAAGTGGTTATATTATCGAGAATATCTCCCGAGCCGTGCGCGACCCAACGTGCCGCAGGCTCCAGGTGCGCGGCGCTGTCCACAATACGTAAATCGGTAAAACCCATGGTCTTCATGGCACGCGCCGCAGCGCCTATGTTTTCGGGTCTTGCTGGGGCCACCAGCACAATCGACAGATGCATTTATGCTCTCTTTTTAAGCAGTTAGCGGGTAAAAATGTGATGCGCCTCAACATATTACGCAGCACGAATTTACAAAATTGCAACACAAATCACCGAAATAGCGTTTCATAACAAATTAAAAACGCTAAACTATTTTGTGGCTGAACAATCAGTTAGAATGTTAACAGACAGATATTATCCCTATGTTTTATAATGATAATGACTGTGTGAATGCCTATTCTTAATTGGATTCGTAGTGTTTATCAATCAATGTCCGCAACTAGTTGGTTTATTGAAAATTTGTGACAAAGGCTAGCATTCGGATACGATGATTTCATCAAACTGTTAACGTGCTACAATTGAACTTGATATATGTCAACGAAGCGTAGTTTTATTGGGTGTCCGGTGTCACTTAGCCTGTTATGTTGCTGTTAAAATGGTTAGGATGACAGCCGTTTTTGACACTGTCGGGTCCAAAGGGAAAGTACCCAAGACCAAGCTAATGATGTTGTTGACGTTGATGGAAAGTGCATCAAGAACGCAATTACGTACTTTAGTCACATTAAGCCGATCATGTTAATTTGCGACATGCATCAGGCAGGTCAGGGACTTTTGTACTTCCTGTTTCGATTTAGTTGGCAATTTAGGTAGCAAACATGCAGACCCCGCACATTCTTATCGTTGAAGACGAGTTGGTAACACGCAACACGTTAAAGAGCATTTTCGAAGCAGAAGGCTACGATGTCTTTGAAGCGACCGATGGCGCAGAGATGCATCAAATCCTTTCTGAAAATGATATCAACCTGGTCATTATGGACATTAACCTGCCAGGCAAAAACGGCCTTCTTCTGGCACGCGAACTGCGTGAACAGGCGAACGTCGCGTTAATGTTCCTGACAGGCCGTGACAACGAAGTTGATAAAATTCTTGGCCTGGAAATCGGTGCGGATGACTACATCACCAAACCGTTTAATCCACGCGAGTTAACCATTCGTGCACGCAACCTGCTGTCCCGCACCATGAACCTGGGAACGGTCAGCGAAGAGCGTCGTAGCGTAGACAGCTACAAATTCAACGGCTGGGAACTTGATATCAATAGCCGTTCACTGATCAGCCCGAACGGTGAGCAGTATAAACTGCCGCGCAGTGAATTCCGCGCGATGCTGCACTTCTGCGAAAACCCGGGCAAAATTCAGTCCCGTGCAGAACTGCTGAAGAAAATGACCGGTCGCGAGCTGAAGCCGCATGACCGTACCGTAGACGTGACCATCCGTCGTATTCGTAAGCATTTCGAATCTACGCCAGATACGCCGGAAATCATCGCCACGATCCACGGCGAAGGGTACCGTTTCTGCGGCGATCTGCAGGAGTAATCCCGCAGTTAACGCATTAAAAACGGCGCATTTGCGCCGTTTTTTTTATTTCCAGATCCGCATCATATCGTCATCCGGTGCTGCGGGTGGCTCAGGTTGCTTCGGCTGAGAGAGCGAGTACCAGTCGAAATGACGGGTCAGGTACATGACGGCGAACAGCGCCAGCGCGAGAACCGCTGACCCCAACAGCAGCGCGCTGTCCTCCGAGCGCAGCAGGAACCACATCACCACGTCCAGCCCCAGCAAGGCCAGCACAAATAGCCCGCTGCGCTTCCAGCTTTTCAGCACGGCCTGCAGGTACATTCCGTTCATCGCTGCGCCCACCAGACTTGCAACAACCCAGGCTGGCGTAAACCCAACGTGTTCAGATAGCGCCAGCAACACCAGATAGAACAGCACCAGCGACAACCCCACCAGCAGGTACTGCATTGGGTGCAGGCGCAGCCCGGTTAAGGTTTCGAAGACAAAGAAGGCCATAAACGTCAGCGCAATCAGCAAAATGGCGTACTTGATCGCCCGGTCAGTCAGCTGATACTGATCGGCGGGCGTGGCTACCGTGACGCTAAAGGCGGGGATCGACTCCCACGATGGCGATTCGCTCCCGCTGAACCAGCTCTCAAGGTTGTTCGCAAACCAGCTGCTCTTCCAGTTCGCCTGGAAACCAGACTCGCCAATTTTGTGCTTAACCGGCAGATAGTTGCCCATAAAGCCCGGATGCGGCCAGTTGCTGTTAAGCGTCATTTCGCTGTTACGCCCTACCGGTACCACTGCAAAACTGCCAGTTCCCGTCAGATTGAGTGACATCTCAAGTGCAAACGTTTTGGCTTCCAGCGCGTTGTCGGTCAGCGGGATGTGGATCCCTGCAAGCGCCCCGTAGACTCCTGAACCGGGTTCCACGCTTAGCGTCTCACCATTGATTTTAGAGATACTGACCGTGCCAATACCCCGCGCATCGCCAACGCCCGTCACGATAAACGGCTGCCCTGTCGCGATCGTTTCTCCTTTCAACTGCTTCAGCTCTTCGGTATTAAACTGCGCTTTTATCTTCAGGTCAGTGTTCCAGATTTGCCCATCGTAGATGCCAATATTTCGGGACTCCACGCGCTGGTTCCCTTCCACAACCAGAGAGTCCGGCAGAATAAAATGCATATAGCTTTTCTTGTATTCGACCTTCTTCTCGTCCTCCAGCTTATAAAAAATCTCCGTCACCGGAATGGCAATCAGCGGGCCGACCAGTTTTTGCGGTCCGCTGGTGCTCTGCCGAAGCGTATTTTCGACATCGTTACGATAGCTTTCACGCTCTGAAATGAGGTTACTGACCATAAACAGTGGGACTAACAGCAGCAGGATGCACCCCAACAGGGTGCTTACTTTCCAGAACAGGGGGGATTTCATCGTTACGTCTCCTTTGTGATGAGGAGAGCGTAACCAGGCTGTGTGGGGTCAGTTTGAAGCTATGTGAAGGGACGGTGAAGTGCCAGCGTGGCCATCACGCCACCTTCATCGCGATTACGCAATGTAATCGCTCCCTGATGCAGACGCGCCACCTCCTGGACAAACGCCAGCCCGAGTCCACTGCTCTTCAACCCGTTCTCACGCGGCAGGGAATAAAAGCGCTCAAAAATACGCTCCAGCGCATAATCCGGGATACCGCTTCCGCTATCGGTCACCGTGAGCAGGACCTGCGTTGGCGCTTCATACGCGGCCAGTGCAATAACCCCGCTGAGCGGCGTGAAGTCGATGGCGTTATCCAGCAAATTACCCAGAGCCTGTTCGAGCAGTTCGGGATCGCCCGCAACAAACAGAGAGGTGCTTTGGATCGTCAGCGTGATATTTTTCGCTGTCAGAACCGCCGAACGCGCGTCGGCCAGGCGGGTAAATAGCGTGTCGACGTCGACGCTGACCGGCACGATCTCGACCCGATTTTCAAGCCGCGCCTGGGTAAGCAGCTTTTCGACCAGCGACTGCATGCGCGCGTTTTGCACCAGAATATTATCGATAAACCGCGCGGCCACCTGCGGCGGCGGCTGCTCGGCGAGAATTTCCGCCGCGCCGCGTATCGCGGCGAGGGGGCTTTTCAGCTCGTGGGTCAGCGCATGGACATAGTGTTCAATGTAGTTTTTCCCTTCCAGGCGAATGCGCATATTCTCCAGCGCCTGGGCCAGCTTGTGCAGTTCGCTGCTGCCTGGATTAGGCAGCGGGAGAGGTGTATCCGTGGTCACTGAATCGGCGTAGCGCGATAACGTACTGATAGAACGATTGATCCACCAGGCAACGAGAAGACCGATCAGCAGGGCAATGCCGAGCAGCGCTCCGCCTGCCCACAGGATCCTTCGCTCGCTGCGATGGATAACCGGCGCCATCGCGCTGTTAGGTTTCCCGACCGACAGCACGCCGATAATCTTGCCCTGCTCCACAACTGGCGCGGCAACATACATCACCGTGCTCTCCGGATCGTCGGGATGGCTCTGGGTACTGCGCGCGCCGTATTCACCGCGAAGCGTCAGCCAGACATCGTTCCAGCGCGAGTAATCTTTCCCCACGGCCAGACGGGCGGAATCAAACACCACTCTGCCCTGCGAATCGGTCATGTAGACGTGATACTCGTTACGCACTTTATGAATGCCGCCGATATTGGCGCGGAAAGGGCGCTGATGAAGCTGAGAAAAGGCCTGTGCCAGTTTGCCCTGCTGCGCATTGCCCGAAAGGAGATCCTCACGCCCGACTTCAGCGAGTAAGGTCGCAGTATCGATTAACGTGCCCTCGGTTGCCCTGCGCACGCCGGGCTTTACTTCCTGAACAAAGATCGACAGCACAAACCACGCGGCGATGGCCACGATCAGGAAGTACCCCAGCAATAACCGCATCCCAATGCGCATCAGTAAAGGCCCAGACTGTAGCCCATACCGCGATGGGTGCTGATGGGTGAAAGTTCCTCGTTTACCGCCCGCAGCTTGGCGCGCAGGGTTTTAATGTGGGTGTCCACGGTGCGGTCGAAACTGTCGCCGTCTTCACCCCATACCTTGTCCATGAGCTGCTGACGAGAAAAGACCCGTCCGGGGGCCTGTAACAAGGTTTTGAGCAGCAAGAATTCATAGCGTGTCAGGGGCAGTGCTTCACCGCACCAGCTAATCCGCGCGGCTGGCTCATTCAGTTCAAACTGCCCGACACGCACCGTCTTTGCTGGCGCGGCGGATTTTTGCATCCGCCGTAAAATTGTCCTTACCCGGGCGCACACTTCCCGTGGGGAGAAAGGCTTGGCAACGTAGTCGTCAGCGCCCATTTCCAGACCGAGGAGTTTATCCACTTCATCGCTGCGGGCCGTCAGAAACAGCACCGGCAGTGACGGATGCTGGGCCAGCAGCTGGCGGCATAGCTCAAAGCCGCTGATGTCCGGCAGCCCGACGTCCAGAATGGCGAGCGCCGGAGCCTGCTGCCGCGCCGCCTCCAGCACCGGTAAACCGCGCTCAAACGCCTTTACCGCAAATCCTTCCTGCTGAAGCATGTAGATCAGCGTATCGGCGATACTGGTTTCGTCTTCAACCAGCCAGACCACAGGTTGTTGCATGGTTCATCCCTGAATTAATGCCACGGCATAATCGGCACCGCGCTGATCGCGTTTTTCGGCGAGCCTTCCACCACTTTGTCGGAATAGGCCAGGTATGCCAGGGTGTTGCGTTTGGCATCATAGAAGCGCACTACCTGCAGCTTTTTAAACACCAGCGAGGTCCGTTTCTGGAAAACCACGTCGCCCTGCGCTTTGCCGTTTTTAATTTTATCGCTCAGCTCAACCGGCCCCACCTGCTGGCAGGAGATCGCCGCATCGGAAGTATCTTCCGCCAGCCCCAGCCCGCCTTTGATACCGCCCGTTTTCGCGCGGCTCACGTAGCAGGTGACGTTTTTCACATCCGGATCGTCAAACGCCTCCACCACGATTTTGTGGTCCGGGCCAAACATTTTGAACACGGTATCGACGGAACCAATCTGTTCCGCCTGCGCGGCGCGGCCGACCATCAGCAGCAACGCGGTGAAGATCAAAGTCTTGTATTTCATATTGTTACCATTCTTTAAAATTGCACTGGGCGATTATTCAACACTTTAGACAAAAATGTAGCAAGATCACAGGATTAGAATATATTCGCCCAAAACGAGCCGTAAAAGGCATTAATGCGCAAAAAAAACACTGAATGCTAAAACATCAAAAAATGCTATTATCCGCTAACCTGTTATCAGGCACCTGCTGTTTTAAGGATGAGGATAGTATATGGATCAGGCTGGAATTATTCGCGACCTGCTCACCTGGCTGGAAGGTCATCTCGACCAGCCTTTGTCACTGGATAATGTGGCGGCTAAAGCAGGCTATTCCAAGTGGCATCTGCAAAGGATGTTCAAGGATGTCACCGGTCATGCTATCGGTGCCTATATTCGCGCACGTCGTTTATCTAAATCTGCTGTGGCATTGCGCCTGACCGCGCGGCCGATTCTGGATATTGCCCTGCAGTATCGTTTTGATTCGCAGCAAACGTTCACCCGCGCCTTTAAAAAACAGTTCTCGTTGACGCCAGCGCTTTATCGTCGTTCGCCTGACTGGAGCTCGTTTGGCATGCGTCCGCCGCTGCGTCTGGGCGAGTTCGCGATGCCGAAATATGAAATTGTCGCGCTGCCGGAAACCCATCTGATCGGCACAACCCAGAGCTACTCCTGTTCTCTGGAGCAGATTTCTGAGTTCCGTCATCAGATGCGCGTCCAGTTCTGGCGCGACTTCCTGAGCCATGCACCGGCAATCCCGCCAATTCTGTACGGTCTGAACGAAACGCGCCCAAGCCAGGAAAAAGACGACGAGCAGGAGGTGTTCTACACCACCGCGCTGACGCCAGAGATGGCGAATGGTTATATTCAGGGTTCGAAACCGGTCGTGCTGGAAGGCGGCGAGTACGTGATGTTCTCGTATGAAGGGCTGGGAACGGGGGTTCAGGAGTTCATCCTGACCGTTTACGGGACCTGCATGCCAATGCTGAATCTTAATCGCCGTAAAGGTCAGGACATTGAGCGCTACTACCCGGCGCAGGATGCCAAACCGGAAGAAGGCCCAATCAATCTGCGTATGGAATTCTTGATTCCTATCCGCCGTTAACGCTGCAGTTCGTCAAGCGCAGGGGCATCGAGATGCGAAATGTCCCCTGCCATCTCCACTACCCAGCCCGATGCCAGCCATGCGCTTTCCTGATAATCAATTCGGGAAATGGAGCAGTTGCGCAGACGCAAACGGCGCTCAGCGTAAGCCGGTAACCCCAGAATGGTGCTCACCAGGCAGCCCAACGCAATCCCGTGACTCACCAGCAGCGGACGGCTTCCCGCCGGGAGCTTCAGGCATTCCGCCAGTGCGGCATGCATACGCACGCTCAGCTCCTGCATGGATTCCCCTTCCGGAATACGGCCATCTTCGGTACCGTTCACCAGCGTGCGACGCCAGCCCTCTTCCGTTTCCGTCAGCGTATCGATATGGCGTTTTTCCAGCACGCCCATATCCAGCTCGCGCAGGCGCGGCTCCAGCATGACATCACAGCCGCAGGCATCTGCGATGATGCGCGCCGTCTGCTGTGTGCGACCTAAATCGCTGGTAATCACGTGAGTAATGCCCAGCGTTCTGGCGCGTTCCGCCACCTGCCACGCTTGCTGCACACCCTTTTCGGTGAGAGGACTGTCCGACTGGCCTTGAATACGTCGCTCGGCGTTCCACTGCGTTTCACCGTGGCGAACAAGGTATACCTGTAACATGCTTTTTTTCCGTTATACTGCGATGAGTTTTTTTGAATCGAGCTTAATTATGCACCATGTTGTCTCTGCTACCACTAATCCTGCCAAAATTCAGGCAATTCTAAGGGCATTTGACGAGATCTTCGGCGCAGGATCCTGCCATATTGAGGCCATCGGCGTCGAGAGTGGCGTTCCTGAACAGCCGTTTGGCAGCGAGGAAACGCGCGCTGGCGCACGAAATCGCGTGGCAAACGCCAAGGCCGCAGCACCGGATGCTGACTTTTGGGTGGCGATTGAAGCAGGTATCGACGAAGGCGCAACCTTTAGCTGGGTGGTCATCGAAAGCCGCGAGCAGCGCGGTGAAGCGCGCTCGGCCACCCTGCCGCTGCCGGAAGTCATTCTGGAAAAAGTCCGTGCGGGTGAAGCGCTCGGGCCGGTGATGTCGCATTACACCGGCATCGATGAGATTGGCCGTAAAGAAGGAGCGATTGGCGTCTTTACCGCAGGCGCGCTGACGCGTTCTGGCGTTTACCACCAGGCGGTGATTCTGGCGTTAAGCCCGTTCCATAACGCGATTTATCGGTAAGTTTCCAGGCCGGATAAGGTGTAGCCGTCATCCGGCGTTTTTCAGCAATACCGCTTCCAGCCACTGGCGCAGCTCAACCGGCGCAGACTTCAGGCTGTTCGAGCCACGGGTGATCGTTGCAATGCCCGCGCCGAGCTCATTTTTCAGCTCGCGCTGGCTCATCTCACCGCGCAGCAGCTCCTCAATGATCCGCACGCGCGTGCCCAGCGCCTCACGCTCGTCCGGCGTGAGCATCAGCTGCATGAGAGGTAAGTGCAAATCCTGCTCGTAAGACTGGCGAAGCAGCTCCACAAAACGAAGCCACTCCTGATGACGTTGTTCGGCCATTGCCGAGGAATACGGGGAATGCTGGGTCATGTTATGCTGCCTCTTGTACTCATTAGCGAGTACAGCATAACACAACCCGCGCCGATCAGTAACGCCTCTGCCACTCGGCATCGCTCATCAGGGTATCTTTCTGCCCCATGAAGTAGCGATAGTAGGCGTCATAGGCCAGCACGTTCTTCACGTAGCCGCGCGTTTCCGAGAACGGGATGCTCTCGACAAATGCCACCGCGTCGATGCGTCCGGCGCTGTTGCCAAGCCAGGTGCGCACGCGTCCCGGCCCCGCGTTATACGCCGCCGAAGAGAAGATGCGGTTATTGCCAAACTGCTGGTAGACGTACTGCAAATAGCTGGTACCGATGTTGATGTTGGTATCCGGATCCAACAGCTGCGACGGGCTGCTGTAACCGGGGATGTTGAACATCTTCACCGTGTGCGTCGCGGTGCCGGGCATGATCTGCATCAGGCCGCTGGCGCCCACCGGGGAGCGCACTTTCGGGTTCCAGGCACTCTCCTGACGGGCAATCGCCATCGCGTAGCTTTTCGGAATGTCTTTACCGCTGGTGTAGCGATCGAACAGATCCTTGTACGCCAGCGGGAAACGCTCTTCGAGATGATCCCACAGCTTGCCGGCGATCGTGGCCTGCACGCTCAGATCCCACCAGCGATTATCGAACGCGTAGCGGGCAAGCTGGGCTTTCTCGTCGGTGGTGCGGCTGGTGACCAGATTAGCCCACTCGCTGCGCGCGGTATTGTCCATATTCCAGTACATCAGCTCGCGCACGCGCGCCATCTCCGGCCCCTGCGTCAGCGCCGGGTTCGCGTTGGCGGGCGCTTTGTCGATCTTAAGCGTGTACTCCTCGCCCAGCCGCTGCGCCGCCGCCATCGGGTAGAATCCGCGCTGTTGCATCAGAGTGTGGAGGATAGCTTTGGCATCATCGTCACGGCCACGCTCCAGCAGCAGGTCGGCCTGCCAGTAGCGCCATTCATCTTTCTCTTTGGCATCCATCGGCAGACGCGCAAGCCAGGTATTCAGCCCACGACGATCGCCCGTGCCCAGCGCCATTCGCACGCGGCGCTCGACAAGCGAGGTGGAGTTTGAACGCATGATCGCGTCGTCACGCCAGCGCGCCTGTTCGTCGGTCACATCGGTGCCCATCAGTCGCCACGCCACGATGTCGCGCAATTCCTGCGTTTGTTCTTCATTAAGCTGCTGCGCCTGCACCAACTGCGGGATCATCAGCCGCGCGTTTTCCACATCGTCACGCGCCACGCTGGTAAAGGCGACCGCCGCCATTTGTCGCGTGAAATCTGTCGCGCCCGTACTGCGGGCAAAGGTCAGCACGCTGTTCGGATCGTTTGCCAGCCCAATGACGGCAGACGAAATGGTTTGATAGTCGGACGGCATCTGCCCCGCCAGCGCAGTGACCAGACGCGTGTTCCCGGCCTTCATCGCCAGGCGAATGCGTTCAAGATAAGCCAGCGGATCCTGTTTGCCCGATGCGCGCCATGCGCCGAAGAGTGAATCACAGGCGTTAGGCTGGCTTTTGCCCGTCAGCCAGAGATCTTTGGCACCGACCCAGGCCTCTTCCTGCTGTCCTGTCGCCCATTTGGCGTAGTAGTAATTACACTGCGCTTCCGTCGTGCCCGGTTTTTCCGGGCTAAACGCCAGCAGCCCGCGCCAGTCTTCACGACGCGCCAGCTCATTCACAAAACGAGACTGGAGATTACGGGCAGGCGGCAGGGTCGGGTTCGCCTGAATGAAGTTGTTCACGGTGACGGTGGGTTGGTTCATGAGATCGTCGGTTATCTGGCGGTACTCCAGATACGGATACAGCGGATAATCCTTTAGCGTTGGCATCAGGGCCTGCACGGTATCCATCTGCTTGTTGTCCCACGCCTGTTTAATCTGGGCGTAGCGGTTACGTTGTTCATCCAGTGAATCGGCATGCACCGCCTGGCTTACCGCCATTACGCATACGCTGGCAGCCAGCAGACGCCAGACCACCCGTTTGGCTTTTTCCACAAGCTCTTCCTCATTGTTTTTCGTTAGTTGCAGCGTCTTGCCACGTCAATGTTGCATTCACTTATGCTAACCAGGCATCCTGCAACGCGCCACGTTATGGACACTTTTTTACCTTTCCTGCGCGTTTTAACACTCCCGGCGTTCCTGACTGGGATTAGGGCATGAAAAAGGCTACACTTCGAGGCTGAAATTCCTTCTCATTACGATAAAAGAGGCGAAGTCCAACGTGGCTCAATTCGTTTATACCATGCATCGTGTCGGCAAAGTTGTCCCGCCGAAACGTCATATTCTTAAAAATATCTCGCTGAGCTTCTTCCCGGGTGCAAAAATCGGTGTTCTGGGTCTCAACGGTGCCGGTAAGTCCACCCTGCTGCGCATCATGGCGGGCATCGATACAGACATCGAAGGTGAAGCCCGTCCGCAGCCTGGCATCAAGATTGGTTACCTGCCGCAGGAACCTCAGTTGAACCCGGAACACACCGTTCGCGAATCCGTTGAAGAAGCGGTGTCCGAAGTAGTTAACGCGCTGAAAGGTCTGGATGAAGTGTATGCCAAATACGCCGAGCCGGATGCGGACTTCGACAAGCTGGCCGCTCAGCAGGGCAAGTATGAAGAGATTATCCAGGCACACGACGGTCACAACCTGAACGTGCAGCTGGAGCGCGCGGCTGATGCCCTGCGTCTGCCGGACTGGGATGCAAAAGTTGAGAAGCTCTCCGGTGGTGAACGTCGCCGCGTCGCGCTGTGCCGCCTGCTGCTGGAAAAACCAGACATGCTGCTGCTCGACGAACCAACGAACCACCTGGATGCAGAATCTGTCGCCTGGCTGGAACGCTTCCTGCACGACTTCGAAGGCACCGTTGTGGCGATTACCCACGACCGTTACTTCCTCGACAACGTCGCGGGCTGGATCCTGGAGCTGGACCGCGGTGAAGGTATTCCGTGGGAAGGCAACTACTCCTCCTGGCTTGAGCAGAAAGATCAGCGTCTGGCGCAGGAAGCTTCTCAGGAAGCGGCGCGTCGTAAGTCTATCGAGAAAGAGCTGGAGTGGGTGCGTCAGGGCGCGAAAGGCCGTCAGTCTAAGGGCAAAGCACGTCTGGCACGCTTCGAAGAGCTGAACAACACCGAATACCAGAAACGTAACGAAACCAACGAACTGTTTATTCCACCTGGAGCACGTCTGGGGGATAAAGTGGTTGAAGTCAGCAATCTGCGTAAGTCTTACGGCGACCGCCTGCTGATTGACGACCTGAGCTTCTCCGTACCGAAAGGCGCTATCGTCGGGATCATCGGTCCGAACGGCGCGGGTAAATCAACCCTGTTCCGCATGATGTCCGGTCAGGAACAGCCAGACAGCGGCTCTATCACTCTGGGTGAAACCGTGAAGCTGGCCTCCGTTGATCAGTTCCGTGACGCAATGGACAACAGCAAAACCGTGTGGGAAGAAGTCTCCGGCGGTCTGGATATCATGCGTATCGGCAACACCGAGATGCCAAGCCGCGCCTACGTTGGCCGCTTTAACTTCAAAGGCACCGACCAGGGCAAACGCGTGGGCGAGCTGTCCGGCGGTGAGCGCGGTCGTCTGCACCTGGCGAAGCTGCTGCAGGTGGGCGGTAACGTGCTGCTGCTCGATGAACCAACCAACGACCTGGACATCGAAACCCTGCGCGCGCTGGAAAACGCCCTGCTGGAGTTCCCTGGCTGCGCGATGGTTATCTCGCACGACCGCTGGTTCCTGGACCGTATCGCGACCCACATTCTGGACTACCAGGATGAAGGTAAAGTCGAGTTCTTCGAAGGTAACTTCACCGAATACGAAGAGTACAAGAAACGCACGCTGGGCGCCGATGCGCTGGAGCCGAAGCGTATTAAGTACAAGCGTATTGCTAAGTAAGTGCCCGACTGCCGGGTGGCGCTAGCGCTTACCCGGCCTACGATTCTGTGCAGTTTGTAGGCCGGGTAAGGCGAAGCCGCCACCCGGCTTTTTTTATTTGCCCACGTAATACCGCTTCACCTCATCAAACTGCATCGCAAACTCGATATAGCTCATCAGCGCAGGTGAATTCAGCTTGCGGCTTGGATACGCCAGCCACAGATCGTTACCTTCAACATTCCACTCCGGCAGCACCTTCACCAGCGCACCCTTATCGATCTTATCCTCCAGCAGAAATGCGGGTAACAGCGTGATCCCCGCACCGGCAATCGCACATTCGCGGGCGTACACCAGATTATCGGTCATGTGCGCGTTATCCGGCAGGTAGCGGTAATCTTCGCTCTCGCTTCGCAGAAGCCACTCAGACCACGCCCGGTGCGTAATGCAGCGGTGATCCACCAGCTGACGGGGATGAATTAACGCCTCCCGACGCGCCAGATAGTCCGGCGAAGCCAGCATATAACGCGGGCAGTGCCCGATCATTCGGCCAATCAGGGAGGAGTCCTGCGGCTTGCCGGTACGCAGCGCCACGTCAAAACCGGACTCGACCAGATCCACAACGTCGTCAGAAATCGACACGTCCAGCGACACGTCAGGATAGCGAAGCTGGAACTCGGCATTCATATGCGCCAGCAGCGTCGCGCCAATCCCAGCCGGACAGGTGATCCGCAGCCGCCCGCTCGGGTTTTCGCGCAGCCGCTGAATGGCGTACTCCGCCCGCTCGCTGGCCGCCAGCATCTCGCGGCAGTGCACCAGATAATGCTCGCCCGCAAACGTGAGGCTGATCCTGCGCGTAGTGCGGTTGAGCAGGCGGATCCCCACCTGCTGTTCCAGCTGACTAATCCGCTGGCTAACGCTGGATTTTGGCAGTTCCGCTTTCTGAGCGGCAGCCGTAAAGCTGCCCATCTCCGCCACCAGCGCGAACAGCGCCATATCCTGCAGCTGTTTAAACATGATTGTTCACCCTGTACGAACGCTGAGTTCTTGATTGTCCATCTTATCACGCAGCTGTCCACTTTATAGACTAGCCTCAACAAAACGCATTCCATTGAGGAGCACACCATGTCTGTTAAAGCCATTGCCGTTAACCCAGAAAATCCCTCCACCTTCATTGAAATCAACCCGCCGATGCCGCAGCCCGGCGAGCACGATCTGCTGGTGGAGGTGAAAGCCGTCTCCGTTAACCCGGTCGATACCAAAGTCCACGCGAGTATTGCCAAAAACGGGCTGAACGAGCCGCGCGTGCTCGGCTGGGATGCCAGCGGGATCGTCAAAGCCGTGGGGGCTGGCGTGACCGGATTCAAACCGGGAGATCAAGTGTGGTACGCGGGCGACATCACCCGCCCGGGCAGCAACACCACGCATCAGCTGATCGATGCGCGTATTGTCGGGCACAAACCTGCGAGCCTCGGCTGGGCGGCTGCCGCTGCACTGCCCTTGACCGCGCTCACCGCGTGGGAAGGCCTGTTTGAACGGCTGAACATTCAGGATGCAGGGGCGGACAAAACGCTGCTGATCATTGGCGGCGCAGGCGGCGTGGGATCGCTGGCGATCCCCTTTGCGAAACACAACAGCAAGGTGAAAATCATCGCAACCGCTTCGCGAGAAGATTCTGCCCAGTGGTGCCGCGACCGCGGTGCAGACGTGGTGGTGAACTACCGCGATCTGAAAGGTGAGCTGGCGAAAGAGGGGCTGACCTTCGTGGATTACATTTTCATCCTCAACGACACCGACGGGCACTGGGATGCGGTCAGCGAACTGATTGCGCCACAAGGGCATATCTGCTCCATCGTTGAGAATGAACGTCCGCTGGATCAGGACAAGCTGAAGTCCAAATCCGCCGCCCTGCACTGGGAATTTATGTATACCCGCAGCATGTATCAGACGGCGGATATGGCGCGTCAGGGTGAGATCCTCAATGAGGTGGCGAAGCTGGTGGATAACGGCGTGGTGGAAAGTTCGTTGAGTGAAACGCTGCACGGGCTGAGCGTGGAAAGCATTACCGAGGCGCACCGCAAAGTGCTGGAGGGACATATGCGTGGGAAAGTGGTGGTTGAGTTCTGAGCGGTTTGATGCCCTCACCCCGGCCCTCTCCCACAGGGAGAGGGAGGTTAACGCTTACCCCTGCTCCCCCATCATCTCCTTCACCAGCTCGACGCAGCGCAGGAAACGGGAGTCGTAGTCCGACTCTTCCACATGCACAAACTCAACGTTGTTTTCGTTGAGCATCTCCACCAGCATGGACTGGAACTCCCGCCGGTCCACGGAGCTGCCGAGGCTGCGCATGCCATCAGCGACCCACGGAGTATTGTTTTCCAGCAGGATCACCAGGTCAAAGCGATACTCGTCAATCAGCGCCTGCACGAACGGGTGCTCACGCCCTTCATACTTTTTACAGAACGCCTGCGTGGTGACGAAATCGGTATCGATAAACGCCACTTTATTGGCATATTTCACGGCAAAATCAATGTACTGGGCATGTCCGAGCGCAATTTTGTCGTAGTCGGAATACTGCAGTGCCATCTCGTCGCCACCGAGGTGCGAGAAGACATAATCGCGGCCGTACTCCCACGCGCTGGTGGTGTTGAAGATGTTCGCCAGCTTATTGACCAGCGTTGATTTGCCGCTCGACTCGCCGCCCAGAATCGCCACCGTACGCACAAAGAACGGCTTAACTTCGGTCGGAATATAATCCCAGTAGCGGAACGGGTTTTCGCGGATCTGCGCCCCGCTGATGTTCATAAAGGTGCGTTTCGGATCGATCAGCACCGTCTCGATGCCCAGATGCTCGCGGAACTGCGGCGCATCGGACTCTTCAGAGGTGTAGATCCAGTTCGGCGCAATCCCTTTGTCTTCCATAAAGGTTTTTACACCGTTGCTCCACACGTCCCAGCCGTGCGGATACGGCTCCATGCCCTCTTCGTTAAAGGCATGAATACGAATATTTTTCTGATACTTAAAGGTCTGTAGCAGCCAGCGCAGCCGGTCTGACACAGTGGGCTGCTGCGACATGGCGCTGTCTTCGAACAGCTGACGGTCGCGGGTTTCATCGTAGCCCATGATGATGTGCAGCTCGTCCACTTGGCTACAGGCGCGCTGGATCAGATAGATATGCCCGGTATGCAGCGGGTAAAACTTGCCGAACACCACGCCGATGTTCTTTTGCATACGCGGGAATTCCAGCCCCAGAAAGCGGTGCAGCGCTTCGAGCTTCTGCGCGCTGGGGCTTTTGATTTTGGCGTTCAGCAGCTGGCTCAGGTAGCCTTTGGTCATGCCGCTGGCGTCCGCCACCTGCTGCAGCGTGCAGCCCTTCTGGCGGATTGCGGTCTTGATGTAGTCAAATGATGACATAAATTACGGTGCCTCCTGCAAAATCGAATACGTAATTATAAGTCGTCAAAGACATTTAACGCATCTGCGAGTTTTTTCACGCCAAATACCTGCATCCCTTCCGGGATTTTTTTCGGCACGTTAGCGGCGGGAACGATCGCCCGGCGGAAGCCGTGTTTTGCCGCCTCGGAGATACGCTCCTGACCGCTGGGCACCGGACGGATTTCCCCGGCGAGGCCCACTTCGCCGAAGACGACCAGATCCTGCGGCAGCGGTCTGTCGCGCAGGCTGGAGACCATTGCCAGCAGCAGCGCCAGGTCTGCGCTGGTCTCAGTAACTTTGACGCCGCCGACCACGTTCACAAAAACGTCCTGATCCGCCATCTGCAGCCCGCCGTGACGGTGCAGTACCGCCAGCAGGATCGCCAGACGGTTTTGTTCCAGACCGACCGCCACGCGCCGCGGGTTGCCCATCATCGACACGTCCACCAGCGCCTGAATTTCGACAAGCAGAGGACGCGTCCCTTCCCACAGCACCATCACCGAGCTGCCGGAGGTGATCTCATCGCCACGGCTCAGGAAGATGGCCGACGGGTTGCTGACTTCGCGCAGCCCCTGTTCGGTCATGGCAAACACACCCAGTTCGTTCACCGCCCCAAAGCGGTTTTTATGGCTGCGCAGGGTACGGAAGCGGGAATCCGCGTCGCCGTCGAGCATCACAGAGCAGTCGATACAGTGCTCAAGCACCTTCGGCCCGGCCAGCGAGCCGTCTTTGGTCACGTGGCCAACCATCACAATCGCCACGCCGCGCGTTTTGGCAAAGCGCGTCAGGTACGCCGCGGTTTCACGCACCTGCGCGACGCTGCCCGGCGAGGACTGAATATCCGCCATGTGCATCACCTGGATGGAGTCGATCACCATCAGCTTCGGCTGCTCTTCTTCGGCGATCATGCAAATCTGCTCGATGCTGGTTTCGGAGAGCATGTTCAGGTTGCCGGTCGGCAGACCCAGGCGGTGCGCACGCATCGCTACCTGCTGAAGTGACTCTTCGCCCGTGACGTACAGGGTTTTCATCTGTTCGGCGAGCTTGCAGAGCGTTTGCAGCAGCAGGGTCGATTTACCCGCGCCCGGATTACCACCAATCAGGATGGCGCTGCCCGGCACCACGCCGCCGCCGAGCACGCGGTCAAACTCTTTGAACCCGGTGGAGAAGCGCGGCAGCTCTTCGAGGCTGATGTCCGAGAGTTTTTGCACCTTCGCCACGCCCGCGTTACCGGCATAGCCGCTCAGGCGCTCGTTGCGGGCCACGCTCGGCGAAGCCGCCACACCACGCACTTCGGTGATGGTGTTCCAGGCATGACAGGCGCTGCATTGCCCCTGCCAGCGCGGATAATCCGCACCACATTCATTACAAACAAATGCGCGTTTTGGAGCTTTCGCCACGGTTTACCTCGTTATTTCTGATTAAGGCTGCCGGAGAGAATGCAGAACACCCCCATCAGGTCAGCGTGACGGATAGTCACTTCCGTCTTTTCATTCACTTTTGGCTTGGCATGGTAGGCAATGCCAAGCCCGGCCGCTTTGATCATCGGCAGGTCGTTCGCCCCGTCCCCGATGGCGACGGTCTGGACGACCGGAATTTCATATTTTTCCGCCAGACGCGTCAGCGTATTGGCTTTGTACTGGGCATCCACGATATCGCCGATCACCTGGCCGGTCAGCTTGCCGTCCATGATCTCCAGCTCATTGGCCACCACGGTGGTCAGGTGCAGTTTTTCCCGCAGATAATCCGCGAAGAAGGTGAAGCCACCAGAGGCGATCGCCACTTTCCAGCCGAGAGACTGCAGCTTCAGCACCAACTGCGTTAATCCGGGCATCAGCGGCAGCACGTCGCGCACCTGGCGCAGGATGTTAGCGTCGGCCCCTTTCAGGGTCGCCACGCGCTGGCGCAGGCTGGCGGTGAAATCCAGCTCGCCGCGCATCGCACGTTCGGTGACTTCCGCCACCAGCTCGCCGCTGCCCGCCAGCTTCGCAATCTCGTCGATACATTCGATCTGGATCGCCGTAGAGTCCATGTCCATGACCAGCAGACCTGGGGTTTTCAGGTGCGGAATTTTACCGAGCGGCGCGACGTCCAGCCCGGCGTCATGCGCCAGACGCGTTGCGCGCTGCGTCAGGGAACCCGCAAGGCGGATGACCTGGTAATCTTCCACACACCAGGCGGCGACAATCACCATCGCAGCCCCCAGTTTGCTTTGGTACTGGGTCAGGCGTTGCTTGTCCAGACCGCGTCCGTACAGCAGCCAGCCGCTACGACCGGCGTGGTAATCCAGAGGCATCACCTCATCGCCACTTAAAGAGAGCGGCAATCCTGGCCATAAAGAGACATCCGTTGGCAGGTCGCACCAGGTAATGTTCGGCATTAAAGCTCCTGTAAATTCGTTCGCGCCGGAAGGTTCCAGAGGGAAAATAACGCATGAGGCTACCCTGTAACCATCACTTCTGGCAACATTAAGCCGTAAATTTTCAGCAGGTGGAATATGGCTCGCGCAAAACTGAAATTCCGGCTTCATCGCGCCGTGATTGTCCTGATCTGTCTCGCACTTCTGGTGGCGCTGATGCAAGGGGCATCGTGGTTTAGCCAGAACCATCAACGGCAACGTAACCCGCAGTTTGAAGAGCTGGCCCGCACGCTGGCGCGTCAGGTCACGCTCAACGTTGCCCCCTCAATGCGTACTGAAACGCCGGACGATAAGCGGATAGGCCAGGTTTTACGTCAGCTAACTGAAAACAGTCGTATTCTGGATGCCGGCGTCTATGATGAGCAAGGAAACCTGATTGCCCGCGCGGGCGAGCACGTTAATGTGCGCGACAGGCTGGCGCTGGACGGCAAAAAAGCCGGGGGCTATTTTAACCAGCAGATCGTCGAACCCATTCAGGGCAAGAATGGCCCGCTGGGCTACCTGCGCCTGACGCTCGATACGCATACCCTGCCGACCGAAGCCAAACAGGTCGATAACACCACCAACATTTTGCGTCTGATGCTGCTGCTCTCGCTGGCCATTGGCGTTGTGCTGGCGCGTACCCTGCTTCAGGGCAAGCGTACCCGCTGGCAGCAGTCACCGTTCCTGCTGACCGCCAGCAAGTCGGTTCCCGAAGACGAAGAGAGCGAGAAGAAAGAATAGTGATAAAGTAGGCGAATGACTCAGAAAAGGAACTTTGCCATGACGACGTTACGCCTGCTTATCTCTGACTCTTACGATCCCTGGTTTAATCTCGCGGTGGAAGAGTGCATCTTCCGCCAGATGCCCGCCACCCAGCGCGTGCTGTTTCTCTGGCGCAATGCCGATACGGTAGTTATTGGCCGGGCGCAAAACCCGTGGAAAGAGTGCAATACGCGGCGTATGGAAGAGGACAACGTCCGCCTGGCGCGCCGCAGCAGCGGCGGCGGCGCGGTGTTTCACGATCTCGGCAACACCTGCTTCACCTTTATGGCGGGTAAACCGGAGTACGACAAAACCATCTCTACCTCGATTGTGCTCAACGCGCTGAATTCACTCGGCGTGACGGCGGAAGCGTCCGGGCGTAACGATCTGGTGGTGAAAACCCCAGAGGGCGACCGGAAGGTCTCCGGCTCCGCCTACCGCGAAACGATGGATCGCGGCTTCCACCACGGCACCCTGTTGCTGAACGCTGACCTGAGCCGTCTGGCGAACTACCTGAATCCTGATAAAAAAAAGCTCCAGGCTAAAGGGATTACCTCCGTGCGTGGGCGCGTAGCGAATCTGGTAGAACTGTTGCCGGGGATTACGCACGAGCAGATTTGCGATGCGATCCGCGAGGCGTTCTTTGCGCATTACGGCGAGCGCGTGGAAGCGGAGGTAATCTCTCCAGATAAAACCCCGGACCTGCCCAACTTTGCTGAAACCTTCGCACGCCAGAGCAGCTGGGAGTGGAACTTCGGCCAGGCACCTGCGTTTTCCCATCTGCTGGATGAGCGTTTTACCTGGGGCGGCGTGGAGCTGCATTTTGACGTCGAGAAAGGCCATATCACCCGCACGCAGGTGTTTACCGATAGCCTGAACCCGGCACCGCTGGAAGCACTCGCGGCTCGTTTACAGGGCTGTTTGTACCGGGCGGATATGCTGCAGCAGGAATGCGACGCGTTGATTGGGGATTTTCCGGAGCAGGAAAATGAGCTGCGGGAGCTGTCGGCGTGGATTGCACAGGCCGTACGCTAAGCGCGGTTTGGTGCCCTCACCCCGGCCCTCTCCCACAGGGAGAGGGAGGGAAGAGACAGAATTACTCTTTATCGCCCAGCAGAACAGATTCCAGCGCGATTTTGATCATGTCGTTGAAGGTAGTCTGACGCTCGGCAGCGGTGGTCTGCTCGTGGGTACGGATGTGGTCAGACACGGTGCAGATGGTCAGCGCTTTCGCGCCAAACTCAGCCGCCACGCCGTAGATACCCGCCGCTTCCATTTCCACGCCCAGAATGCCGTATTTCTCCATCACGTCGAACATCTCGCCGCCGTCCGGTGCATAGAACAGGTCAGCAGAGAAGATGTTACCCACGCGCGCCTCAACGCCCAGCGCTTTCGCCGCGTCAACCGCGTCACGCACCATGCCGAAGTCAGCAATTGCCGCGAAGTCATGATCTTTGAAACGCATACGGTTAACTTTGGAATCGGTGCAGGCACCCATACCGATAACGATGTCGCGCAGCTTAACGTCCATGCGCACCGCGCCGCAGGAGCCCACGCGGATGATTTTCTTCACGCCGAAATCGGTGATCAGCTCTTTGGTGTAGATAGAGCAGGATGGGATACCCATACCGTGGCCCATGACGGAGATTTTGCGGCCTTTATAGGTACCGGTGAAGCCCAGCATGCCGCGAACGTTGTTCACTTCACGCACGTCTTCCAGGAAGGTTTCTGCAATGTGCTTCGCGCGCAGCGGGTCGCCCGGCATCAATACGACGTCAGCGAAATCACCCATTTCTGCATTAATGTGAGGAGTTGCCATCTTCAGTTCCTTTTCATTTAAATTCTCCCTCTCCCTGTGGGAGAGGGTTGGGGTGAGGGCATCAGACCGCACCCAACATGATTCAGAACATGGCCTTGCCATATTCCATGTCAGACGTACCAAAGTATTTCGCGATAGTCTGGCCGATGTCCGCGAAGGTTTCACGGTGCCCCAGCGAGCCCGGCTTCACTTTCGGGCCGTACACCAGCACCGGAATATGCTCACGGGTGTGGTCGGTACCGGTCCAGCTTGGGTCGCAGCCGTGGTCCGCGGTCAGGATCAGAATGTCATCTTCCCCCACCAGCTCCATCAGCTCCGGCAAACGGCGGTCAAACAGTTCCAGACCCGCGGCATAGCCCGCGATATCACGACGGTGACCCCAGGAGGAGTCGAAGTCCACGAAGTTGGTGAAAACAATGGTCTTGTCACCCGCTTCTTTCATCTCTTTGATGGTGGCATCGAACAGCGCATCCAGACCGGTGGCTTTCACTTTTTTGGTGATACCGCAGTTGGCGTAGATATCCGCAATTTTACCCACGGAAACCACGTGGCCGTCTTTCTCTTCAACCAGCTTCTGCAGCACGGTCGGTGCCGGTGGCTCAACGGCCAGGTCGTGACGGTTACCGGTACGCTGGAAGTTACCCGCTTTGTCGCCGATAAACGGACGCGCGATCACGCGGCCGATGTTGTAGCCACCTTCGGTCAGCTCTTCACGGGCGATTTCGCACAGTTCGTAGAGTTTATCCAGACCATAGGTCTCTTCGTGGCAGGCAATCTGGAACACGGAGTCGGCAGAGGTGTAGAAAATCGGCTTGCCGGTTTTCATGTGCTCTTCGCCAAGCTCATCCAGAATCACGGTACCGGAAGAGTGGCAGTTACCGAGGTAGCCCGGCAGATTGGCACGCTTAACCAGCTTATCCAGCAGCTCCTGCGGGAAGCTGTTCTCGTGATCGGAGAAGTAGCCCCAGTCAAACAGAACCGGCACACCGGCGATTTCCCAGTGACCAGACGGAGTATCTTTACCGGAGGAGAGTTCGTGCGCCCAGGCGTAGGCACCCACGACTTCCGCGTTGCCGTCCATACCGGCTGCGATTTTACCGGTAGAGCCTTCGTGCGCTTTCACCAGCCCGAGACGGGTCAGGTTTGGCAGGGTCAGAGGACCTTTACGACCGTTGTCCGCTTCGCCTTTGGCACAGGCTTCCGCGATGTGACCCATGGTATCGGAACCCACGTCACCAAAACGATCTGCATCTTCGGTTGCGCCGATGCCGAATGAGTCCAGCACCATAATAAATGCACGTTTCATAATTGTTCTCCGTACGTAGTGCTTCAAAAAATAGCGATCAGATCAGTATACAGTTATTCAGTGATGCGGCGATAGACAGTCGGTGTGGTTTCCGGTGCTTTATCGTCAAGCGTGATTGCCGCTTTCACCGCTTTTGCCGCATCCTGCCAGCTGGCTTCGTCTTTCGCGTGGATCACCGCCAGCGGACGTTGGCCGTCAACGCTGTCGCCCAGACGCGCCATATCGTTAAAGCCGACGCTGTAATCAATGGTGTCCGATGCCTGACGGCGACCGCCGCCCATCGAAACCACCGCCATGCCGAGCGCGCGGGTGTCCATTGCGGAAACGAAACCTTCGGTATCTGCGTAAACGGCTTTGCTGAGCATCGCGGTTGGCAGGTATTTCGCGTAGTTTTCGACGAAATCGGTCGGGCCTTTCTGGGCAGCAACCATGCGGCCGAAGATCTCCGCCGCTTTGCCGTTGTCCAGCACCGCCTGCAGCTTCGCGCGCGCCTCAGCATCGTCTTTGGCCAGCTTGCCGGAAATCAACATCTCCACGCACAGCGCCATGGTGACATCGAACAGACGCGGGTTACGGTATTCACCTGTGAGGAACTGTACCGCCTCACGCACTTCAACCGCGTTACCGGCGCTGGAGGCCAGCACCTGGTTCATATCGGTGAGCAGCGCGGTGGTGCGCACGCCTGCGCCGTTGGAGACGCCAACGATCGCTTCGGCAAGGGCAGCAGAAAGCTCATAGGTCGGCATAAACGCGCCGCTGCCCACTTTTACGTCCATCACCAGCGCGTCCAGCCCTTCAGCCAGTTTCTTCGCCAGGATAGAGGCAGTGATCAGCGGGATGGAGTCAACGGTCGCGGTAATATCACGCGTCGCATAGAAACGCTTGTCTGCCGGAGCAAGAGAGCTGGTCTGGCCGATAATCGCCACACCAACGTCTTTAATAATGTCGCGGAAGCGGCCGTCATCCGGGAAGATATCGAAGCCCGGAATAGCTTCCAGTTTGTCGAGCGTACCGCCGGTATGACCCAAGCCACGCCCGGAGATCATCGGGATGTAACCGCCGCAGGCTGCCACCATTGGGCCGAGCATCAGGGAGGTTACGTCGCCCACGCCGCCGGTGGAGTGTTTATCCACAATCGGGCCGTTGAGGTTGAGGCTTTTCCAGTCCAGAACGGTTCCTGAATCTCGCATCGCCATGGTCAGCGACACGCGCTCAGGCATCGACATATCGTGGAAGAAAATGGTCATCGCCAGAGCCGCAATCTGCCCTTCAGAGACGGTGTTATCACGAATGCCGTTGATAAAGAAGCGGATCTCTTCGTCGCTTAATGCATGACCATCACGTTTTTTACGAATAATTTCTTGTGCGAGAAACACGGTAACCTCCATGCGGAATCGGGGGAGTTGTGGCGGGTGGCGCTACGCTTACCCGCCCTACGATCCTGTAGGCCGGATAAGCGTAGCGCCACCCGGCAATTCAAACTTAGTAGCTGCTTGCGCTCTTACCGTCGCCGTGACCCAGCGCTTTCAGCAGGCTGGCCAGCAGGCTGGACGCGCCGAAGCGGTAGTGACGGGAATCGGCCCAGTCGGAGCCGAACAGCTCGTCGGCAATCGCCAGGAACTGCTGCGCGTCTTCAGCGGTACGCACGCCGCCCGCAGGTTTGAAACCAACGGTTTTGGACACGCCCATATCACGGATCACTTCCATCATGATGCGCGCGCTTTCCGGGGTGGCGTTAACCGGCACTTTACCCGTTGAGGTTTTGATGAAATCCGCACCGGCTTTAATAGAGATTTCAGACGCTTTACGAATAAGCGCCTCTTCTTTCAGCTCGCCGGTTTCGATGATGACTTTCAGCAGCACGTCTGCCGCCGCACACGCGTCTTTACAGGCTTTCACCAGGTCAAAACCGACCTGCTCGTTGCCCGCGATCAGCGCGCGGTACGGGAACACCACGTCCACTTCGTCTGCACCGTAAGCAATCGCCGCGCGGGTTTCTGCCAGCGCAATCTCGATATCATCGTTGCCATGCGGGAAGTTAGTTACGGTTGCAATGCGCACGTCCGGCGTGCCCTGCTCTTTCAGCGTCTTACGGGCAATCGGGATAAAGCGCGGGTAGATACAGATGGCTGCGGTGTTACCCACCGGCGTTTTCGCCTGATGGCACAGGGCGATGACTTTTTCATTGGTGTCGTCATCGTTCAGGGTGGTCAGGTCCATCAGTTTCAACGCGCGCAGGCTGCTTGCAGTTAAATCGGTCATAACATTCTCCAACGGCAGTGCCGTATAAATTTTACCTTGCGGGTCTGTGAGTATTCTAACATTCACCCGCATCCACACTTCGACATTCATCACAGTTAATGAAAACTGCGTACAAATTTGCATTACTGTAATGAGATCTTCTTCAAACTTTATCGCGCTAACTGCTGACTAAAGCAGCGATACCCCCTGTCGGATCAAAAGCCCCAACAGGCTGGCTTTCTACAATCTGTTCATCATCCGCAGAATACTAAAGGAAGCGCACATGCCCCACTCCAGCCTCGACGCCCTGCAACAACGTTGCCAGCACATTGTGACAAGCCCGGTGTTAACGCCTGAGCAAAAACGTCATTTTCTGGCGCTGGAAGCGGAAAACGATCTGCCCTATCCCGCCCTGCCGCAGGCGGCACGCGCCGCGCTGGACGAGGGTTTTATCTGCGACATGTTCGAAGGCCATGCGCCTTACAAACCGCGCTACGTTCTGCCGGATTATGAAAAATTCCTGGCTAACGGTTCAGAATGGCTGGAGCTGGAAGGGGCAAAAGACTTTGATGACGCCCTCTCGCTGTTAACCATCCTTTATCACCATGTTCCGTCCATCACATCGATGCCCGTCTATCTGGGCCAGCTGGATGCAATACTGAACCCTTATGTTAGAATTCTAACACAAGAAGAGATCGATAGCCGAATAAAACGTTTCTGGCGCTATCTCGACAGAACCCTGCCGGATGCCTTTATGCACGCCAATATCGGCCCGGCAGATACGCCCGTCACACGCGCCATTTTGCGCGCTGATGCAGAACTGAAGCAGGTTTCGCCGAATCTGACCTTTATCTACGATCCCGATATCACCCCGGACGATTTGCTGCTTGAGGTGGCGAAAAACATATGTGAATGCAGTAAACCGCATGTTTCCAATGGTCCGGTAAATGATAAAATTTTCACAAAATGTCGCTATGGCGTGGTGAGTTGTTACAACTCTCTGCCGCTTGCAGGCGGTGGCAGCACCCTTGTACGCCTTAACCTTAAGGCCATTGCCGAATACAGCGCTTCTGCCGAAGACTTCTTTACCCGCACGCTCCCGCACTACTGCCAGCAGCAAATCGCCATCATCGATACGCGCTGCGATTTCCTGTATGCGCAATCTGGCTTCTTTGAGAATAGCTTCCTGGTGAAAGAGGGGCTGATTGACGCCGATCGGTTTGTGCCGATGTTTGGCATGTATGGTCTGGCGGAAGCGGTGAACGTGCTCTGCGAGAAGGAAGGCATCGAGGGGCGTTACGGTAAAGACGAACAGGCTAACGCGCTGGGGTATCGCATCAGCGAGCAGCTCGCGGCATTCGTTGAAAACACGCCTGTGAAGCACGGCTGGAAGCATCGCGCGATGCTGCATGCGCAGTCGGGGATCAGTTCTGACTCGGGCACCACGCCGGGCGCGCGTCTGCCTTACGGCGACGAGCCGGATCCTATCAGCCATCTGCTGGCCGTTGCGCCGCATCACAAACACTATCACGCCGGGATCAGCGATATTCTCACTCTGGAGGAGACGGTCAAACGCAATCCTCAGGCAGTGGTTCAGCTTTGTTTGGGCGCGTTCAGGGCCGGTATGCGTGAATTCACCGCTAACGTGGCGGGTAACGATCTGGTGCGCGTCACTGGCTATATGGTGCGATTATCGGATCTGGAGAAATACCGGGAAGCGGGTTCGAGAACCAACACTACGTGGCTGGGGGAAGAAGCCGCACGCAATACCCGCATTCTGGAACGTCAGCCGCGCGTGATAAGCCATGAACAGCAGATGCGCTTTAGTTAGTCAGGTCATTCCTTTTTCCTGCGTGGACGGGCCGGGCAGCCGCCTGGCGCTGTTCCTGCAGGGCTGTAACCTGCGCTGCAAAACCTGCCATAACCCGTGGACGATCGGTCGCTGCAACGACTGCGGCGACTGCGTGCCCCACTGCCCGCACGATGCGCTGACCATTCAGGCCGGGCGCGTCTGGTGGCAGGAGAGTGACTGCCACCAGTGTGATACCTGCCTTCACCTGTGCCAGCAGCAGGCAACGCCCATGGCACACCGCTTCAGCGTAGAAGAGATCCTCACCCGGGTCCGCAAATCCGCCCCCTTTATCGAAGGGATCACCGTGAGCGGCGGTGAAGCCACAACGCAACTGCCGTTTTTGATTGCCCTGTTCACCGCGATCAAAGCCGATCCCGCTCTGCGCCACCTGACCTGTCTGGTCGACAGCAACGGTCTGTTAAGCGAAACCGGCTGGCAAAAGCTGCTGCCGGTACTGGATGGCGCGATGCTGGATCTCAAGGCGTGGGGGAACGAGCATCACCGCTTCCTGACCGGGCGAGAAAACCCGCAGATTAAGCAGAGCATCCGCTGGCTGGCAGATCGCCACCGTTTGACGGAACTCCGCTTATTGGTCATCCCAGAGCAATGTGATTATCTGGAACATCTCAAACCGCTGACGACATTTATTCACGGGCTTGGAAACATTCCTGTGCGAATCAACGCATTTCACGCGCACGGCGTTTATGGTGAGGCGGCCTCATGGCGTAGCGCGACGCCGGACGACGTGGAACCGCTGGCTGTGGCGCTGGAAGAAAAGCGGATCGCCGTGATCCGCCCGTCGCTCTATCTATAGCGTGATGCCAAATAGCGTACGCGTGTTCTCAAGCAGCGCATCGGCAATCACCGCCGCCGGCTCCGGACGCAGTTCACACAGCGTAGTAAACACACGTGCAGCCTGTTCAGGACGATTAGGCTGCCCCTGAAAACCATTCAGCGGCATATCGGGCGCATCCGTTTCCAGCAGCAGCGCCGACAGCGGCAGCCGTGCCATCACGTCACGGGTTTTACTGGCGCGCGGATAGGTAATGGTGCCACCGACGCCAATGTGATAGCCCAGCTCGATAAAACGCTGCGCCTGCTGCAGGCTGCCGGAGAAACCGTGTACGACGCCCCTTCGCGGCAGATCGATGCGTTTCAGGTGCATCGCCAGCTTATCGTGCGTGCGTCTCGAATGGAGGATCACTGGCAGATCGTGACGCTTCGCCAGCCTGAGTTGCGCGTCGAGGATCGTCTGCTGGCGCTCGAACTGCGGGTTCTCGCGATAAAGATCGAGGCCGATCTCACCGATGGCAACCAGTTTATTCTCCGCCGTCTGCAAAACAGCGTCCAGCCTGTCGAGATGTTCGTCCAGATGATGTTCGATGACGATAGGATGCAAACCCAGTGCGGCATACAACGCGTCGTGACGGCGGGCGAGATCGAGCACGCGTTCGAAATACGCCGCTTCAATCGCGGGCACAATAATCGCGTCGACGCCCGCCCGTGCGGCGCGATCGATGCTCGGCACCTCGTCGCCGGTGAAGGGGGGAAAATCAAAGTGACAATGGGTATCGACAAAGCGGTGCGTCACGCCAGATCCTCGTTATCCAGTGGAACATCGTTCGCCTGGGGAATATCCACCAGCGGCATGGTCAGCGGGTCGTTGGCGACAATCGCTGGCGGGGTGATAATGCGTTTATGCCGATGCAGAGGCGGCTGTTCAGCCAGCATTTTCCCCACCGTCGCCAGGAAGTAACGTCCGCACAGTCGTCCCGTCTTGTAATCCATGCGCAGCGCAGGAATACGGCTGCCGAGCGCCATGCTCAGCAGCGGCTTCGGAGGATAAATTTCGAAGATACGCAGTTTTCCAGGCGGTTTTTCAATGAAACGCTGCATCGCGCCGTAGGTGGTTTCATGCTGCTTCGCGATGTTCACCAGCGGCTGCAGGCTGCTGTCGCCCAGCCAGCGCTCCATGCGTTTGAACCACTGCGGCGTGTAATACATTTGCGACGGTACGGTTCGAATCACCACGATGGTTTTCGCCCCGCGTCGGGCGGCCTCCTGTACCGGCACCGCGTCACTGATCCCACCGTCCAGATAGCTGATGCCATCCAGCAGCGCACCGGTTCGATAAAAACCGGGAATCGCGCTGGAGGCGCGGATAATATCCAGCCAGTTCTCTTTCTGCGGCGAAAAGTAACCCGGCGAATAATCATCACCCCGGCTGGCGCACATCCAGAACTCTTTTCCGGCATCAAACAGGCGGGCGGCGGTGTCCATCGCCAGCGGCATCTGACTGGACGTGGAATCGAGTAGCCAGTCGAGATCGATCAGGTTCCCGCCGCGTACGAAGCGCACCGGGTTAAAAAATTCTTTTGCCGTGGTGTAGCGCATAATCACTTTGCGCGCGTAGCCGGGCTGGTTGCAGACATAAGCGGAGAGGTTCTGTGCCCCGGCAGAGGTACCGAAGTAGAGGTCAAACGGGTTGAACTGCGCGCGCATAAATTCATCCAGCACGCCCGCGGTGAAAATGCCGCGCTGACCGCCACCTTCACAAACCAGTGCAAGTTGACCCGCGCGGAACGGTTTTAACGTCAGCGGCGCAATATTGCCGAGCGTAACGGGAATTCGCTGCCCCACCTCTGCCTTCCTGTTTTCATTATTGTGTTCAGACACAGTAACGCCATCCCATCAGGTTCTCAAACGAGAAAAAGCCAGTCACGAGGACTGGCTTTACTTTGTTTATGAAATATTGCGTTTTGCTAAGGACGGCGTCGACCTGTAAACAGGCTGACCAGGAACAGAATAATACCAACGACGAAGACAATTTTTGCTGCCCATGCCGCTGTACCCGCCAATCCACCAAAGCCCAAAGCGGCGGCAATTAACGCGATAACCAGAAATATAATGCCCCAACGAAACATAAGCCTCTCCTTTACCATAGTTAATGTCGGCCGCTAAACGTGAGCGCTCAGGTCACTCACCGGCGTTTTTCCAGAGTCGTTCTTATTTCGCCCGCAGGCCTCAGCCAGACGGGCGAATGGTGAAGATTTACTTCGTTTTCAGATCGTTTTTAACGCTTTTCACACCATCAATCGCTTTCGCAATAGACTCGGCACGTTCAATTTGTGCCTGGGAATCAACCGTGCCGGAAAGCTGCACCACACCATCTGTGGTTTCTACTTTCACCTTGCGGGAAGGCACGATGTCATCTGCTAACAGTTTAGCTTTGATTTCGCTGGTGGTTGCCGCATCCCCGGCATAACCCTTCACGGAGGTGTCTTTAGCGTCGCGAACGTGCAGCTTATCGCTAACCGATGCGACACCTTCGACACCCTTGGCCACGTTAACAGCCTTTTCGGCCTGGGCCTGGCTTTCCACGAAGCCGCTCAGGGTGACGACTTTCTTGTCGGTCTTAACGGAAATATCGGTGCTCTTGATGGCTTCATCATCCACCAGTGCGGCTTTCACTTTTGCTGTGATGGAGCTGTCATCCATGAAATTACCGACTTTATTCATAGAGCTATCGATTTTTTCCCCTGCGGTGTTGGCAGTGGACTGTGCTTTATCCATGGTGCTGCTTTCCGCCAGGGCAGAACCGCTAACCAGAACGCTACCCAGAGTCACCGCCAGCAGAGTTTTAGAAATCTTAAGTCTTGTCATATTCATCGATGTATTCCTGTGTTTTGCTCGTCATTCGAGCGACAAACGTCCTTTATTACTAGTTTTATATTTCGCGAATAAGCACACGGGTGAAATGGAGAACCTAAAGTCATGCATTGAACAGTTTATTCATCCACGCCCGGTGCTAAACACTGAGTTAAATATAGATCACTCTCACAGTGTCGCTTTCAGAATCGGATAGAAAATGAGCAAAAGGCGTGAAATTGCCGTGAATTAAGAACATTCCGCAAGGGATTAATAAGACAGGAATTAAAGAAGAGCACGGCGGTAGCCGTGCTCTGAGAGGGAATTAGTGCTCGCGGGTTTTGCGGAACTGAACGTCAGGATAACGTTCCTGCGTCAGGTTCAGGTTTACCATGGTTGGGGCGATATAGGTCAGGTTATCGCCGCCATCCAGCGCCAGCTGAATCTCATTCTTACGCTTAAATTCTTCGAATTTCTTCACGTCTGAACACTCAACCCAGCGCGCCGTCGCCACGTTTACGGATTCGTAGATCGCTTCCACGTTGTACTCGCTCTTCAGACGCGCAACCACCACGTCGAACTGCAGCACACCGACCGCGCCAACGATCAGGTCGTTGTTCGAAATTGGGCGGAACACCTGCACGGCGCCCTCTTCGGAGAGCTGAACCAGGCCTTTCAGCAGCTGTTTTTGCTTTAGCGGGTCGCGCAGGCGAATACGACGGAACAGTTCCGGTGCGAAGTTCGGAATACCGGTGAACTTCATCATTTCGCCCTGGGTGAAGGTATCACCGATCTGGATGGTGCCATGGTTATGCAGACCAATGATATCGCCCGGATAGGCTTCTTCAACGTGCGAACGGTCGCCCGCCATAAAGGTCAGCGCGTCGGAGATCACCACATCTTTCCCGGTACGCACCTGGCGCAGCTTCATGCCCTTCTCATACTTGCCGGACACCACACGCATAAAGGCCACGCGGTCGCGGTGTTTCGGGTCCATGTTGGCCTGAATTTTAAAGACGAAGCCGGTGAACTTCTCTTCCTGCGCTTCCACTTCACGGGTGTCGGTTTTACGCGGCATCGGGCGTGGAGCCCACTCCACCAGACCGTCGAGCATATGGTCAACGCCGAAGTTACCGAGCGCGGTACCGAAGAAGACCGGGGTGATTTCACCCGCCAGGAACAGCTCTTTATCGAACTCGTGAGATGCGCCTTTCACCAGCTCCAGCTCGTCGCGCAGCTGCGCGGCCAGCTCTTCGCCGACGGCAGTATTCAGTTCTGGGTTATCCAGGCCTTTGACGACGCGGACGTCCTGAATGGTGTGACCTTTACCGGTCTGATACAGGTAGGTTTCGTCTTTATAGAGGTGGTAAACCCCTTTAAACAGCTTACCGCAGCCGATGGGCCAGGTGATTGGCGCACAGGCGATCTTCAGTTCGCTTTCGACTTCGTCCATCACTTCCATCGGGTCACGGATGTCACGGTCGAGTTTGTTCATGAAGGTGAGGATCGGCGTATCGCGCAGACGGGTGACTTCCATCAGCTTACGGGTACGATCTTCTACCCCTTTCGCGGCGTCGATCACCATCAAACAGCAGTCAACCGCCGTCAGGGTACGGTAGGTATCTTCAGAGAAGTCTTCGTGGCCCGGGGTGTCCAGCAGGTTCACCAGGCAATCGTGATACGGGAACTGCATCACGGAGGTGGTAATCGAAATACCACGCTGCTTTTCCATCTCCATCCAGTCAGATTTTGCGTGCTGGCTGGAGCCACGGCCTTTAACGGTACCCGCAGTCTGGATCGCCTGTCCGAACAGCAACACCTTCTCGGTGATGGTCGTTTTACCGGCATCCGGGTGCGAGATAATGGCAAAAGTGCGGCGTTTGGCCACCTCTTGCAGATAAGGAGACAACGTCATAATTAAATCTTCTTTTATAAGCGCGGCAGCACGCCACGCATCATGGAATACAAAATTGCGGCTATTTTACCCATCAATAGGGGGCAGGCAATCATTGTTTACACAGGAGCTGCTCCAGTTCGTTCAATGACGTGACGGTCCAGGTCGGCTCGATGCCTTCCGGCTGCACACGACCATGCGCATTCAACCAGACCGTCGACAGGCCGGAGTTGATGCCGCCAAGAATATCAGACTCTGCGGTATCCCCCACCATCAGGACGCGATCGCGGTCAGGATTGCCAGCCTGCGTCAGCGCGTAGTCAAAAATACGCGGGTCCGGCTTCGGTACGCCCACCTCTTCGGAGATCACCAGCGCGTCGAAATAATCGCGCAGGCCGGTGCGCTCGAGGCGGATCTGCTGCAGGGCGGTAAAACCGTTGGTGATGATCCCCAGTTTTACCTTGCCTTTTAACGCATTAAGCAGAGAAACCGCGCCCGGCAGTGGTGCACAGATATCCGCCATCGCGTTCAGAAACGCCTCGTTCAGCGTCCCCGGACTGACCTTTAAACGTTCCGCCCAGACGTCAAAGCGCTGGTGCTGAAGTTGTAACGCAGTGATGGCACCGTTCTGGTAATCCACCCACAGCGGCTTGTTCACCGCCTGATAGTCCTGAAAATCTTCAGCGGTGAAGGTCACGCTATAGTCGAGAAACATCCGCTGTAGGCCACCGAACGAATCGAACGTAAACAGCGTTTCGTCGGCATCAAAGAAAATCCAGTCCCATTTCATCGTTACAACCTTATTTTTCGTTATCCAATCGGCAGGGCCATTATGATGGCGTCTTCACGTCCCTCTGCGGTGGGGTAGTAGTTACGGCGGATTGTCGCCTCGTTAAAGCCTAAGCTTTCATAGAGCGCGATGGCGGCGACATTCGACGCGCGCACCTCCAGCCACAGGGTGAAAACGTCACGGGTTTCGAGCTCACGGATGAGGTGCTCGAGCAGTTCTCTTCCCAGCCCACGGCGCTGAAACGCGGGATCAACGGCGATGTTAAACAGCGTCGCTTCATCAAGAACAACCTGCGTAATCGCGAAGGCGGCCAGGGTGCCGTCAACGTCCAGGCGGAAGTTGAGGTACCGTTCGCCCTGGTTGCTGGCGAAGGTCTTTTCGCTCCACGGAAAGGCGTGGGCGCGTGTTTCAATCGCAAACGCGGTGGTCAGGTCAGACGTCGTGAGGGAAGAAATCGTGTTCATATTCGCAGATTTGTTGCCATAGCGCGCTTCGCGCTTTTGGGTTGGCTTTCAGTTCGTCCAGCGCTGGCGAGCAGATCTGGCTCCCCTGAAGGGGGATCTCATTCGTCTCTCCGATACGCCAGCTGTTACAGCGGCTTTCGGGAGGAAGCATCGTGACACGCTCTGGCGTCAGCTGTAAAACCTCGTCGGCCGTCAGCTTCAGGCTGCGAAGGACATCACCGATAAGGGGTTCATTCAGGGCAGGCAGTTCTTCCGCCACCATCACCAGGCGAACGTGCGCAGGGATGGAAATGGCGATTTCGCCCTGCAACGCCGTCGGGCGACGCAAGGCCCACTGGGTGATGCCCAGTTGCTGCAACTGCCAGTCTCGTCGGGATGTCATAGGGAAAACTCCTGTCTCTCAGGCGCGCAAATATAGCAAATGTGTCGAAAGTGCGCCATCTACCTACTATAATCCCCGCCTGAGTTTATTGAGGAACAATTCATGTCTGCATTTACCCCGGCAAGTGAAGTCTTGCTGCGCCACAGTGATGATTTCGAACAAAGCCGTATTCTGTTTGCCGGAGATATGCAGGATGACCTGCCTGCGCGTTTCGACAGTGCTGAAAGCCGTGCCCATACGCAATACTACCACCACTGGCAGGTGCTGAGCCGCCAGATGGGCGAGCGCGCGCGCTTTAGCCTGGTGGCAGAACAGAGCGACGTTGCCGACTGCGACACGCTGATCTACTACTGGCCGAAGAACAAACCGGAAGCCCAGTTCCAGCTGATGAACCTGCTCTCCCTGCTGCCCGTTGGCTGCGATATTTTCGTGGTCGGTGAAAACCGCAGCGGCGTGCGCAGCGCTGAACAGATGCTGGAAGCGTTCGCACCACTGAATAAAGTCGATAGCGCGCGTCGCTGTGGTCTGTACCATGGCCGTCTGGAAAAACAGGCAACATTTGATGCCGATGCATTCTGGGACGAGTATCAGTTAGACGACTTAACCATCAAAACCCTGCCGGGCGTGTTCAGCCGCGACTATCTGGATGTGGGTAGCAAACTGCTGCTGTCTACCCTGACGCCGCACACCAAAGGCAAAGTGCTGGACGTGGGCTGCGGCGCGGGCGTACTGTCAACAGTGCTTGCCAGCCATTCGCCAAAAGTGCGTTTAACTCTGTGTGATGTCAGCGCCCCGGCGGTAGAAGCCAGCCGCGCAACGCTTGCCGCAAACGGCATTGAAGGGGAAGTGGTTGCCAGCAACGTCTTCTCTGACATTACCGGTCGTTTCGACATGATTATCTCCAACCCGCCGTTCCACGACGGTATGGAAACTAGCCTTGAAGCGGCACAAACGCTGATCCGTGGTGCAACTCGTCACCTTAACAGCGGCGGCGAGCTGCGTATCGTTGCGAACGCCTTCCTGGCGTACCCGAAAGTGCTGGACGAAACCTTTGGCTTCCATGAAGTGATCGCCCAGACTGGTCGCTTCAAAGTCTACCGCACCGTCATGACGCGTCAGGCAAAGAAATAATTCGCCATGCAATGCTTGCCGGATGAGCGCAAGTGCCATCCGGCAAGCAGGCGTCTCAGTTCCGGCCATTTTTGCAGCAATCAATAAAAGGTGCGCACTTTTCAGTTGACGTAAAGCTGAAAACATCTAGAATGCGCCTCCGTGGTTACGATACTTTTACAGTATCGATGGTATGCGAAGGTGGCGGAATTGGTAGACGCGCTAGCTTCAGGTGTTAGTGTCCTTACGGATGTGGGGGTTCGAGTCCCCCCCCTCGCACCATAAATCACGTTGATATTGCTCGCACTGGGCGAAGGTGGCGGAATTGGTAGACGCGCTAGCTTCAGGTGTTAGTGTCCTTACGGATGTGGGGGTTCGAGTCCCCCCCCTCGCACCAACGAGGCGATATCAAAAAGAGTAAGATGACTGTGCGAAGGTGGCGGAATTGGTAGACGCGCTAGCTTCAGGTGTTAGTGTCCTTACGGATGTGGGGGTTCGAGTCCCCCCCCTCGCACCAATTATCTTACGTTCCTCTGAAGTACCTCTTGTTTTTCCTCTTATTTCAAACTCATCAGAATTACCAGTATTCCACTGACCAGCGCAACGCATGAAGGCAGCAGCACAAAGTGCCGTAATTGCTTATGCCAGATCATCCCTGACGTGACTAACAGCCCTGAAGCAATAATGGCTTTCCAGATATCGATGGAGAGATCGGCAAACAACAGACCGCCAATCATTGCCCCAGGCAGCAACACTCCCCAACCACTTCCCAGCGCTTTGCTCAACATGGTTTGCCCTTTCGCATCAATAATGATAACCAATATCATATGATAACAATTATCATTTGTCAGCATTCATCATCAAAATCCATCGACCTTTACCTTTCCCATAATGACAGGAAATGTCTAAGGTGATAAATTGCTCATCTGTTAACTCCCTATAAAGATTTTCTGATAATTACTATTCATCTTTTTTGCTTTTACTATTTTCTAACAACACCTATTCATTTGTTTTAATTAAATATTAATAAAAAAGCATTACTATGACATCACAATCCTGGCGGTCTTTGGTCAACAGCAAATATCAATTATCTTTACGTTTATTTCTCTTTCTGAATGCAGCCTCAGCGGTGTTCTCGGTAACAAACCCGCTCTATTCTGTACGCCTGTTCTCGTTCCCCCTGGTGGCTATTTTTATTCTCAGCACGGGATTGTTCGCCTGGCACTGGAAACAGAGAACCCGGAAAATCAATATTCCCGTCGTTTCAGCGATCTTCGGTATTTTGTGGGCCTGGCAAATTGTCTCGAAATTTTCGTTAATTACGCACGATCGGGCGACCTATTTAGTCATGGCACTCTTAACGGTGCTTTTTATTGGTTCCCTGGCATTTGCCAGCAATATCAAGGCATTTACCCTTCATTCATTACCCGCCTTTATTGTCTGCCTGTGGTTAGGCAGTCATGAAAGCTGGCTGAGAATGATCTACTCCTTTGCCCTCCCGGTGGCGGCGATTGGCATACATAACATCCTGCAAAAACGTAACGATCGCTTTGCTCAGACGCTTCTTTCCCAACTCCTGGAAGAACGCGAGACGCTTTCCGATCTCAGCATGATGGACCCGCTCACCGGCCTGTATAACCGTCGCGGCCTGCAAAGCCGACTGGAAAACCTGCCGAGAGTCGATAACGGTGAACACTTCGTTCTGCTGCTGGATATCGACCATTTTAAAGCATACAACGACCATTACGGCCACATGATGGGCGACCAGGCGTTGATCCGCGTCTCAGCGGCGATCCGTGATGCCGTACGCTCGCGTGATATCGTCGCACGCTTTGGCGGTGAGGAGTTTATGGTATTGCTGACGAGCATCTCGCTCGATCATGCCCGCCAGACGGCTGAGCGCATTCGCCAGAAGGTCTACGATTTAAAAATCCCGCATATGTTCAACGAAAGCGTGGCAACAAACGTCACCATCAGTATCGGTATTGCCATCTATGATGACGATGACCCGGAAGGCGCGCTGGAGAAAGCGGATAAAGCCCTCTACGAAGCGAAGCACATGGGGCGTAATAACATCCTGCTCAGCGACGAGTTGCAGACAGCTTAAGCCCGACATCCCACATTCAGGACAAAAGGCTTGCGATCGTTTTTATCTATAGTTAGGATTGGCAATCATTATCATTTAGATTCCTATCCTTATGGCGACACGTACCGCACAAGCCGTTGACTCACTTCTCTGGCGAGCCCCTCTCTCCACAGGGAGCGCTACGCTTGCGGATGCTATTCGTGACAGGATTGCCGATACCCGCGCTCATCTGCTGGATTTTATCAAGCTGGATGAGCCTCACCCGCATAACACCATGACGCTTGCCGAATGGCAGCGTCCGGCAGAACGCCAGTCATTGCTGGCAGCGTATTCCGACCATATCTATCGCAATCAACCGACCCTTGCGCGGGAAAATAAACCCCTGCTATCTCTTTGGGCGCAATGGTACATCGGGTTGATGGTCCCGCCGATCATGGTGGCCTTGTTAACCCAGGACACGATGATGGATCTCTCCCCGGAACATTTCCACGTGGAGTTCCACGAAACCGGGCGTGCGGCCTGCTTTTGGATTGACGTTCACGAAGATATGCGTGCCGGGCAACGCTCAGCTCAGGAGCGCATGGAACAGCTCATCACTCAGGCACTGATGCCGGTAATTGACGTGCTTGAGCAGACGGGAGAAATTAATGGAAAGCTTATCTGGAGTAATACCGGTTATCTAATCCACTGGTATTTAACAGAGATGAAACCGCTGCTGGGCGATGAGAAAGTGGATGCCCTGCGCCAGTCCTGTTTCTTTGCAAAACAGCTTTCTGATGGGCGGGATAACCCTTTATTCCGTACCGTCGTCCCGCGTGACGGCCTTCTGGTGCGTCGGACCTGCTGTCAGCGCAATCGCCTGCCTGACGTTCAGCAGTGCGGGGATTGCACGCTGAAGTAGTCAGGCCCAGCCTGATGCCCTCACCCTGCCCCTCTCCCACAGGGAGAGGGAACAAACACTAAAAACGGCAACATCAGTTGCCGTTTTGCTTTTACCTAGGCTACCTGCTGATTTTCCTCTTCCGCGTTACGCTGTGCTTCTTCCGCTTCCTGTTCCAGCAACTGCTTCTCGTACACTTTAAAGAACGGGTAGTAGATAATGGCCGATACGCAGGCCAGCACAACGACGAGAATAGCCGCGCGGAAGTCCCAGCCCAGCGCCCATGCCGCGCCTATCGGAGCAGGGGCTGTCCAGGGAACAACTGAGATAACGCGACCAATCAGATCAAACGTCATCGCCGCCCAGGCCAGCACGGCGTTTACCATCGGTGCCAGCAGGAACGGAATAAAGAACACCGGGTTCATGACAATCGGCGTACCAAAAATGACGGGTTCGTTGATGTTAAAGAAGCTGGGCACCACGCTCAAACGTCCAATTGAACGCAGGTGTGCAGAGCGGCTACGCAGATAGCAGATCACCAGCCCCATCGTTGCGCCAGAGCCACCAATCACGATAAAGAACGTCCAGAATGCTTCCATAAAAATGTGTGGCAGAGGTTGGCTTGCCGCCAGCGCGGTCTGGTTAGCGCCCAGGTTGGTCAGCCAGAACATCTGCAGCATCCCGGAGACAATGGCGGCCCCGTGGATACCGGCAAACCACAGCAAGTGACCAATCAATACCGCCAGCAGGATAGCAGGCAGCGAGTCAGCAGCGGAAACCAGCGGTTTGAAGATCGACATAATAGCCTGTGGGATCAGCATACCAAACTGAGACTGAATCAGCAGACTCAGCGGGTACAGCGTCAGCACAACCACCAGCACTGGGATCAGCAGATCAAAGGAGTTTTTGATCATCGGTGGCACCTGGTCTGGCAGGCGAATACCGATGTTGTGCGATTTCAGGAAACGCATCATTTCAACGCAGTAAACCGCCACCAGAATGGCGGTAAAGATCCCCGTTCCGCCGAGGCTGTCGACAGGCAGAGTGCCTTTGGTTTTCGGCGCAGCAACCAGCAGAAACGCCATCAGAGACAGCATGGCGCACATGAACGGGTCAAGCTGATGAGATTTCACATAATGTTTGCCCAGGTTGTAGGCGATGGCCGCACAGATATAAATGGACATAATGCCCATCGTCATATCAAACGGGGTGAGAATTTGCCCTTCAAATTGCTTCGCCATATCCAGCCAGGCGCGAGCAAAACCCCAGGTCGTATCAGGTGAGAACGGTGGGTAAGCAAACACCAGCAAGAATGACCCCACAATCATGAACGGCATCGCAGAGATAAATCCATCACGAATAGCCATAACATGACGCTGGGAAGAGATTCGCCCGGCAATCGGGCTGACGTAATTTTCAACGAAACGGAATATCAGATTAAACGCAGCATGGTTGGCAGACATAGCAGCTCTCCTGTCAGACGTTCGTTACGGGCGAATTCGCGCCACACGTTGTTCCATAAATCAGCTTCACAACCTTGCCGGCTTGCGTACCAGCGGTACTGCTCAGAAGAAATGGTTTCATAATTAGCTCTTATTATTGGATACAGGGGACGTTACATTCTCAGTATTAATCTCTGATTCACGCTCTGCAACCGGTTACTGTAACCGGTTTCCGTGAATGTGAAGGCGATCCATAAATCGGCCCAACAGGATAATTGTTACTGAAGAGATATTTACAGAACCTAAAGGCTTATGACAGATTACGCAGGATATTTGTCAGGAGGAAACAATGAGTTTGCAGTCTGTACAGCAGTTTTTTGCCGACAACGCACCCGATGTCGAAATCATCGAGCTTAGCCAAAGCACCGCGACCGTGGCCCTGGCTGCTGCAGCGCATAACGTTGAACCGGGTCAAATCGCCAAGACGCTATCGTTAAAGGTTAAAAACGAAGTTATTCTCGTGGTGGCCAAAGGTGACGCGCGGCTGGATAACAAAAAACTGAAAGATGCATTCGGCGCCAAAGCGCGCATGCTGAGCAGTGACGAAGTGGTCACCGTTACGGGTCATCCCGTGGGTGGCGTCTGCCCTTTCGGGCTGGAGAATCCCCTTTCCGTTTTCTGCGACGTTTCACTGAAACAGTACGCTGAAGTGCTGCCTGCTGCCGGTGCAATTCACAGCGCCGTACGTATTTCTCCCGACAGAATGGCAGAACTGACTGCAGCAAAATGGGTGGATGTCTGCATTTGATTGTTGCGCCAGAAGCGTTCTGGCGCATGACAAACGGCTAAGAGAATGAAGGCACACTTAATGCCGAGAGACGAGGCTCCCGGGCGGGAAGATGAGCGAGGATATCTGCTGCATCCAGTAATCCCACATCAGAATTGACCCCGAGCTTTACCATCGCATTGAACTTGTGCGCCCTGATAGTCTTAATATTGCGCTCAAGCTGTGTCGCGATTTCAGGGATGGAATAGCCCGACGACATATAACGCAAAATTGCCCGTTCGGTGGGGCTCAACATGCGGTTCTGATTCACATACCAGTGATTGTACATGTTGTCGTTTACACGATGCGTTTCGTTAAGAAAGGTCACCATTCCTTGGATCAACTGCTCAAGCGACACCGATTTACTGATAATCCCGTGCAGGCGTGCCGGAGAAAGATGGCAAATCAGCCTCGCTTCTACATCATCTGACGCCAGGACAATACGCTGGATATTGCCGTGCGAGAACATCAGGTCACGCAGACTCGCAAGACAGTTACGACGTTCCTCACGCGCATCGGATAATGAGTAAATAACCGAATAAAACGCGGTCTGGGAAAGTGCCTCTTTAAAACTGTCGAATCGACTAAACAGGTGGACCTGATAGCTGCTGAATGCCGGCAAAGCAAAAATATGCTGCAGCCCAACAGCACTCATTACGCAATTTTCGATGACGGCGATATGTCTTGTTGCTGCGGTCTCTTCCATTCCTCAAACTCTCCATAGGCCGACATTAAACTCAGTTCTCGCATCCCCTGTGTACTGCTGATCCAGGCATACATATCGGCATTGCTTCGCAGGGACAACCTGCGCATCGCACTGTTCTTCTGTGCACTGATCGTTTTGTTACTCTTCTTCAATAACGTCGCGATTTGGTTAATACACCAGCCTTTCCCCAGCAGTCGCAGTACTTTGCGCTCAGAGTGAGTGAGTGCGATAAAGCTCTCGGACTCCTCTTCCGGCTCTGGCGTGTCCGGCATTAACAACGTCTGGCTAATTCGTTCTGCGCGTTCACTTCCGGCACGAATAGCATTAATGACCCCGTCGATCGGTTCCATATCTGACAGCAAGGTGCTTTCAGGACGCATGAGTAATTCTACCGCCAGAGGGTAAAGGGGGCGGGAAACTAAAAAGATCCAATGGATATCCCGATACTGATTCAGCAACCCGTAATATTGCTCGAGCGTACCGCGAGGATTCCGATAATCACCAGAAATATCAGCAACAACCACACTGGCGCGGCGGAGCTGCAGCAGTGTTAGCTCCTGAATCGAGCGGCAAAAGGTCAGTTCGTACTCGGGGAAATGGCGTGCCATCACCCCACCAAGCCCGGATTGCATAACCGGTATCTTACTAATCACAACTCCGTGTTTACCTTTCAATGGCAACATAGAACCTCCGAGTCCTTTCTTCATTTTCTAAATAGCGATAAAACGCATTGAGAGAAAATTATTTCATCCCTGAGTGCACACAACATCAATAATGAAAATTTTAAGAAAACCTTTACAAGATTAAGAAATGCCCAAAACAGGGTTAATATCTCATAAATAACAACCGAATTTAATTACAGTTACCTGAAAAGAACGAAAATATAAAATTAGAAATACTTAATATATGTGAGATATATTTTTAGCCCCTAAACATTCATAAAATAAATATTATTAATCGATTTCCTTCACTTTCGCTCATGTGGCTGTTTGCACAAATCTTGATCTGACCCAGAGCAAGTGACACCGCACTTTGTGCTAAAAATAAGCATTCCGGGCCAACAGGCAAGCTATCCATCCTCTCTTCAGGGCAATACATGCAAGATCAGTCAACGCAACGCGCAACGACGCGGATATGTATTCAATGTGGGCTTTTTCTCTTACAGCACGGGGCAGAAAGCGCCCTCGTCGAGGAACTCTCAACGCGTCTTGGCGTGGCACTCGGCATGGACAGCGTCGAAAGTTCCATCTCGTCGAATGCCATTGTACTGACCACCATAAAAGACGGGCAGTGCCTGACGTCCACCCGTAAAAATCACGATCGCGGCATCAATATGCACGTCGTGACGGAAGTGCAGCACATCGTCATTCTTGCTGAGCATAAGCTGCTGGATCTGAGAGAAATTGAGAAACGGTTCGCGCAAATTAAACCGTTACGCTATCCGCGCTGGCTGGTAGTGGTCATGGTTGGGCTTTCGTGCGCCTGTTTTTGCAAACTCAACCAGGGCGGATGGGACGGTGCCATCATCACCTTTTTCGCCAGCAGCATCGCCATGTATGTCCGCCAGCTGTTGACCCACCGGCAACTGCACCCGCAAATTAACTTCTGCATTACCGCTTTTGTTGCCACCACGGTTTCTGGCCTGCTGTTGCGCTTGCCGCAATTTGCGAACACCCCGACGATTGCCATGGCCGCCAGCGTGCTTCTGTTGGTCCCGGGCTTTCCGCTGATTAACGCCGTGGCCGACATGTTTAAAGGGCACATCAATACCGGCCTCGCGCGCTGGGCGATTGCCAGTCTTCTGACGCTCGCCACCTGCATCGGCGTGGTCATGGCGATGACGCTGTGGGGGTTACGCGGATGGGCATAATCGAATTTCTCCTTGCGCTGGCGCAGGACATGCTTCTGGCCGCCATTCCCGCCGTCGGCTTTGCAATGGTGTTCAACGTGCCGCAGCGGGCATTGCCCTGGTGTGCACTGCTGGGTGCCATTGGTCACGGTTCACGTATGGCCATGATGACGGCAGGTTTCAACATCGAATGGTCAACGTTTATGGCCTCGATGCTGGTCGGCAGCATTGGCATTCAGTGGTCGCGCTGGTATCTGGCGCATCCAAAGGTCTTTACCGTGGCGGCCGTTATTCCGATGTTTCCGGGCATCTCCGCCTATACCGCGATGATTTCAGCGGTAAAGATCAGCCATTTTGGTTACACCGAGCCGCAAATGATCCTCCTGCTGAGCAACTTCCTGAAGGCGTCTTCCATTGTCGGGGCGCTCTCCATCGGCCTGTCGATTCCCGGCTTGTGGCTTTACCGCAAGCGCCCGCGCGTTTGAGATTTGTGTTATCACGCTGCCATGGTAATAATCCCTGCATTCTGTTTGGTGACGATAAGGAAAGGATGTGGCTAACCCTGGCAGCGAAAACCCGGAACACAATGAAGGATCCAGCCTGAAGGAAAACATTTTCCAGAGCGCCATTGCGCTGTTTGCCGAATATGGGCTAAACGGTGCCCGCATGGAGCAAATCGCCGAGAAAGCCGGCACGACCAAACGGATGGTGGTGTATCATTTTAAGAATAAAGAAAACCTGTATCTTCTGGCTCTGGAGTACGTTTACACCCAGATCCGCGCCAGTGAGAAACGGCTCAGCCTTGCCGGTATGCCGCCGGTAGAAGCGCTGGTTCATCTTGTTGAAGCGACCTTTGACTACCACGCCGACCACCCGGACTACATTCGCATCATCTGTATGGAGAACATGCAGCGCGGCCGCTTCATGCAGCAGTCCAGCTACCTGCGCCAGGTTAACCGCAGCGCGCTGGAACTGCTGGAAGCCATTCTGCAGCGTGGAAAAGAGAAGCAGCTGTTCAATCAGACGGTAGACGCGCGCGACCTTCACCGCCTGATCAGCAGCTTCAGCTTCCACTATGTCGCCAACAGCTATACCTTTACGCTGTTGTTCGAAGAGGGAGCAGACGAAGCCGCGCAGCGTCAGCACTACCGGAAAATGGCGGTCCAGGTGGCACTTCGCTATACGTGCCCATAAAATAGCTTGCAATTATATCGCACACTACCTATATTCATCTCATGAACGCAAAAACGAACGACACCAATGCCGCGCTGCTGCTGGATAACCAGCTCTGTTTTGCCCTCTACTCAGCAAACCTGGCGCTTAACAAGCTGTACCGGCAACTGCTGGCACCGCTGAACCTGACCTATCCGCAGTATCTGGTCATGCTGGTTCTGTGGGAGCAGGATGACGTGACGGTGTCGGACATTGGCGAACGACTGTTTCTTGACTCAGCCACGCTGACGCCGCTGCTAAAGCGTCTGGAAAGCGCCGGGCTGATCAACCGCCACCGTTCCCGTAAAGACGAACGCCAGGTTGCTGTCACCCTGAGCGATGCCGGGCGTGCACTCCAGCAACAAGCCGTGGGGATCCCTCACGCGGTTGGGTGCGCAGCGCAATGCGATACCGACACGATGCTGGCGCTTAAGCAGCAGCTTGAGCTTTTGCGACAACAGTTACACCACGCGTAAGGCTATACTTTACGCGTCTTTCTTTACCTATATATATCGCACGCTATTTAATAGCACACACAAATGTAAGATGAGGAACCTGCCATGTCTTTAGAAAAAGTTGTCTACACTGCCAAAGCCAAAGCCACCGGAGGCCGTGACGGCCGCGCGACCTCTTCCGACGGCGTCCTGGACGTTAAACTGGGTGTGCCAAAAGAGATGGGCGGCATGGGCGGCGAAGTGACCAACCCGGAACAGCTGTTCGCTGCGGGCTACTCCGCCTGCTTCCTGGGCGCGATGAAGTTTGTGGCCGCTCGTGACAAATTCGCGCTGCCGAAAGAGGCGTTTATCGAAGGTGAAGTCGGCATTGGCCCACTGCCAACCGGTTTTGGTATCGAAGCTAAGCTGAACATTCACGTTGAAGGAATGGATCCTGCGGAAGCGAAAAAACTGGTGGATGCGGCGCACATCGTTTGCCCATACTCTAACGCCACGCGCGGCAATATCGACGTCACGCTGAACATCATCGCGTGATAACTGCCTGATGGCGCTGCGCTTATCAGGCCTACGGCTGTAGCCCCGGTAAGCGCAGCGCCACCGGGGAAATCCCCTCCTTTCCTTTCCCCTCTCTGTGCTACCATAAGCCCATATCACGCCCGTAGTAACCCAGTAGAGAAAGCGTTATGTCCTCCAGAATCCTGACCACCAGCATTGCTGGCATTGATGCCTTTATGCGCGATCCCCGCGGCGTGCTGACCAATGCCGAAGGCGGTACCCTCGCTGTGTTTGCCGATAACGCCCCGGCGTTTTACGCAATCACGCCGGAACGTCTGGCGCAGCTGTTGGATATCGAAGCGCGGCTGTCGCGCCCGGCCAGTGATGTCACCCTGGATAACCAGTTCTTCGACGAACCGGAAAACGCGCCCGTTGCCATACCGATGGGGAAATTCCCCATGTACGCGGGCTGGCAACCGGATGCTGATTTTCAGCGCCAGGCGGCACTGTGGGGGATTGCGCTCTCGCAGCCGGTCACGCCCGAAGAGCTGGCCGCGTTTACCGCTTACTGGCAGGCGGAAGGAAAAGTGTTTCACCATGTGCAGTGGCAGCAAAAGCTCGCGCGCAGTATTCAAATCAACCGCGCCAGCAATAATGGCCAGCCCAAGCGCGATATCAACGCGTTTTCTGAACCGGACAAACAGATCCCTAATGGATTCCGAGGTGCGAAATGAAGAACGTCGGCGACCTGATGAAACGTCTGCAAAAAATGATGCCAGCCAACGTGAAGCCAGCCTTCACAACGGGTGAAGAGCTGCTGGCGTGGCAAAAAGAGCAAGGTGAAATACGTGCGGCGGCGCTCGCCCGTGAGAACCGTGCGATGAAAATGCAGCGCACCTTTAACCGCTCGGGTATCCGCCCGCTTCATCAGAACTGCTCGTTTGATAACTACAACGTCGAGTCTCAGGGACAAATGAATGCGCTGAGTCAGGCACGTCAGTACGTGGACGAGTTTGATGGCAACATCGCCAGCTTCATTTTCAGCGGCAAACCCGGCACCGGAAAAAACCACCTTGCAGCGGCCATCTGCAACGAGCTGCTGCTGCGGGGTAAATCCGTATTGATCATCACCGTGGCCGATATCATGTCTGCCATGAAAGAGACGTTCAGCAACCGCGAAACCAGCGAAGAACAGCTGCTTAATGACCTGAGCAACGTTGACCTGCTGGTCATCGACGAGATTGGCGTTCAGACGGAATCCCGCTATGAAAAAGTCATCATCAACCAGATTGTTGACCGCCGCTCTTCCTCCAAGCGACCAACCGGAATGCTGACAAACCACAATATCGACGAAATGACCCGTCTGCTGGGAGAACGCGTAATGGATCGCATGAAGCTCGGCAACAGTCTGTACGTCATCTTTGACTGGGAAAGTTATCGCAGCCGCGTCACCGGCAAAGAGTATTAAGACAGTTCCAGGAATCGCGCGCAGCGCGGAGGTATATACTGGAACCACTTCCGGCCCTAAACGGACCTTTTTGAGAAAGCCATTATGAAAAAACAGTTACTTATCAGCACATTTTTCGGTGCACTGCTGGCAACCAGCGCGGTGCAGGCAGCGTCATGGCAGGAGTCACTTTCCAGCGCAGCCAACGAACTGACCAAAGAGAGCGGCAGCACGCAGGGTGGGCTGTCTGCCTCTTCCCTCACCAGCCTGCTGGGTAACAGCTCCCAGAGCCTGAGTGCAGGTACGATGAACAACGCGGCGGGGATCCTGGAATATTGTGCGAAGCAGAAGCTGGCTTCCGTCACCGATGCGCAAAACGTGAAAAACCAGGTGCTGGGTAAGCTGGGTCTGGACACGCAGGAGCAGAAAGCGGACACCAACTATATGGACGGTATTCAGGGCCTGTTGAATGCGCAAAACGGTCAGCAGCTGAACCTGAGCACCATCGGTAACTCCTCTCTGGCAAAACAGGTGAAAACCAAAGCCTGCGATCTGGTGTTGAAACAAGGCGTTAATTTCATCTCCTGATTGACCCCATTTTCTGCCACAACATGCCGCGTTTGTTACGTTAGTCTTACGGCGCGGCGTTAAACGACTGTTTTCCTGCATTACCACCGTCTCAGCGTCCGCATGCCAGGATGCGACCGCCTTCAAAAAAACGATTTTCTAAACCAAATCCTAACAACAGCACACTTTCGTGACACTAAAATTGCAGCTAAACGACATCGCCATTACATTGTATTACCCAAAAAATAATCAGTTAGCCAGCAAAGCGTCTGGCGTCATGAGGATATGCTGTTGTCAGAGTTAATGTCCCTTATCCTTTTCCTGGCTTCCGTTGGCGTTTACGCCTGGAAAGCGGGCCGAAATACCTGGTGGTTTATTGCCACGCTGGTGGTGCTCGGCATTTTTATTGTTTTGAACATTACGTTATACGCCAGCGATTACTTTACCGGTGACGGTATTAATGATGCGGTACTCTACACCCTGACGAATAGCCTGACGGGCGCAGGGGTTGGTAAGTACATACTTCCCGGTCTGGGCGTGGTATTTGCTCTGGTTGCTATTTTTGGTTCCCTTGCCTGGGTGCTGCGTCGTCGTCGCCATCACCCGCACCATCATGGCTACAGTCTTCTGGCGCTGTGCCTGGCGTTGGCCTCTGTTGACGCCAGCCCGGCATTCCACCAAATCACCGAACTGGTGAAATCCCAGTCGCGCGAGGGTGACCCCGATTTCGTGGCGTATTACAAAGAACCCGCGAAGAAGATCGACAATCCGAAGCTCAACCTCGTCTATATCTACGGCGAGAGCCTGGAGCGCACCTATTTTGATAACGATGCCTTCCCGAACCTGACCCCGGATCTGGGGCCCCTGAAAAACGAAGGTCTCGATTTCAGCCACACCATGCAGTTACCCGGCACCGATTACACCATCGCCGGTATGGTCGCGTCGCAGTGCGGTATCCCGCTGTTCGCGCCTTTTGAGGGCAACGCCTCGGCGTCCATGTCGAGCTTCTTCCCGCAAAATGTCTGTCTTGGCGATATCCTGAAAAATTCCGGCTACGAAAACTACTTTATGCAGGGCGCAAACCTGCGTTTCGCTGGCAAAGATGTGTTCCTGAAATCACACGGCTTTGACCACCTCTACGGCTCTGAAGAGTTAAAAACCCTCGTCGCGGACCCGAGCTACCGTAACGACTGGGGCTTCTACGACGATACGGTGCTGGACGAGACCTGGCAAAAATTCGAGGAACTCTCCCGCGCGGGCAAACGCTTCTCGCTCTTTGCCCTGACCGTGGATACCCATCATCCGGATGGATTTGTCTCTCGTACCTGTAAACGCAAAAATTATGACATCAATGGCAAGAGTAATACGTCATTTAGCGCCGTCACCTGCAGCCAGGAACATATCGCCGCGCTGATCGACAAAATCAAAGCCTCGCCATATTTCAAAAACACGGTGATTGTGGTGTCGTCTGACCATCTGGCGATGAAAAACAGCGCCTGGGATGAGCTTAACAAGCAGGACCGCAGCAACCTGTTCTTCATCCTGCGCGGCGACCAGCCTCAGCAGGAGGTGATCGCCACCAAGCGTAACTCGATGGATAACGGCGCCACGGTGCTGGACATACTGGGCGGCGATAACTTTATTGGCCTTGGCCGCAGTACGCTGTCCGGGCAATCACTGTCAGAAGTGTTCCTCAACATGAAGGAGAAAATCCTGGCGTGGAAGCCGGATATCATCCGCCTGTGGAACTTCCCGAAAGAGATGAAAGATTTCACCATCGACCAGGATAAAAAAATGATTGCCTTCTCCGGCAGTCACTTCCGCCTGCCGCTGCTGCTGCGCGTGTCGGACAACCGCGTCGAACCGCTGCCGGAAAGTGAATACTCCGCACCGCTGCGTTATCAACTGGCTGACTTCGCACCGCGCGACAATTTTGTCTGGATCGACGCGTGCTACAAGATGGGCCAGCTCTGGTCGCAGCCGCTGGCCCTGTCTACCGACTGGTGTGTCGCTCAGGGACAGCTCGGCGGAGAGCAGTCCGTCCAGCATGTTGATAAAAAACAGTGGAAAGGCAAAACGGCGTTTAACGATACGGTTATCGATACCGCGCGCTATCAGCGTAACGTCGACATGCTGAAGATTGTCGATAACGACATTCGCTATAAAGCGGACAGTTTTATCTTTAACGTGGCCGGCGCACCGGAAGAGGTCAAACAGTTCAGCGGCATCTCCCGTCCGGAATCCTGGGGGCGCTGGTCCAACGCCCAGTTGGGTGACGAAGTGAAAATTGAGTATGCCCATCCGCTGCCGGAAAAATTCGATCTGGTGATCACGGCCAGAGCGTTCGGGCCCAATGCTAACCGCCCTATCCCGGTGCGCGTGGGGGATAAAGAACAGACCCTGACGCTTGGCAATGACGTAAGCACCACCACGCTGCATTTCGACAATCCGTCGCGCAGCAGCACGCTCGTCATCGTTCCGCCAGACCCGCAGTCCACTAACGAAGGCAATATCCTCGGCCATTCCCCGAGACAGCTTGGGATCGGGATGGTGGAAATTAAAATTATCAGTCGCGACAGTTAATATCCTCTCTGCCCGGCGTTCCGCCGGGCAATTTCAAAATTATAAAAAGCTTTATGGTTATTATAAAAAAGAGAAAATCACTATATTTAACGCAATCTAATCTATATACATATTAGTTTAGACTCAGGATGTAGAGTATTGCCCTAATTTAATTTTCATGAGGACCCTCTGGCTCCCTCACGTTAACGGGCGACACCTGACATGACTCTCTCACGCAGCACCCACGTCGACTTTCACGTCATCGTTCTGAGCGATAACTATTTCCTGTGGCTTGGCCTGAAAACGCTTATTTCGATGATGATGACGCCGCGTCCTGATATTTTCTGGATCAACAGCGTCAGCCCGGAAACTATCTTGCGCATGCGCGAGCAAATCATGAAAGAGACCACCGATAACGGCTGGCTTATATTTACGGACGAATGCCGCGTGAACGACATCAACGTCTATCTGCCTGCCGGGCGCGTCAGGGTGCTGGCTGGAAACATCTCGATTATTCAGCTCAGCCAGCAATTGAGAAACGCCGATTTCACCCAGCGCTACCGTCCTGATGCTAACCTCACCCGCTCTGAACTGCGGGTGTGTACCCTGCTCAGTAAAGGGATCAGCCTGGTTCGCATTGCGCAACTGCTGAATAAATCCCCCAAAACCATCTATACCCACAAGCGTAACGCGATGACCAAATTCCGCTGCCAGAACCTGGCGGAGTTTCACCGAAAAATCTGCCTGCTGGAACAGCACTCGCTTTACCTCTGACGATGCTCATTTATTAAACAGCGAGAATGCCCGACTGGATCAATGTTATCGGTAACAAAGCAGTTAGAATACCGAGCTTCTTAGATGAATAGCACGCGTACTATTCACCGTTTGTATTTTTCCAACTGCTCCTTTGACAATACTCTATGAAATACCTGCTCGCTGATACCCTCGTCTATAACGACGAAGACGGTTCCGTTTCACTTGTTGATACGCCAGATGTCGAACCTCAGGTGATGACGGCAACCGCCAACAGCATTATGAAAATGCTGGTGCTCCATCACGGTAACGTCATCGAACGCGAGGCGTTCCTGCATGACGTGTGGGATGAGCGCGGCCTGCAGGGCTCCAACAATTCACTTAATCAGTACATCAGTATCCTGCGGAAACTGCTGGCAAGCCTCGTGCCCGAGATGCTGTTTATTGTCACCGTGCCCAAAGTGGGCTTTATGCTGAGCGCGGACATCACGGTCCATTCCCAGGCTGAAAAATCTGATTGCCCAGTCTCAGCCAGCAGGCCGCATCATTTTCAGCCTCAATGGCTGCTCTGTAGCGGGCTGACGCTTGTGGTGCTGGCGCTGTGCATCTGGATAGTCGCGATCAAGCAAAACCAGCAGCATGCAGAAATGCATCTTCTGACACATTTCGGTGAATGTCCGGTCTACACCTTCTCACCGCTGGCAGATGTGTTTCGCAACAAGGCAATAGCGCTGGCACAAGCGATACAGCGCGACGGCAACCTGCCGTGCCTGAAAAACTCCCTCTTTTATCTGCACATTCAGAACACGCTCTTCTACGGCCATGAAGGAAGGATGGTGCTTTCGCAATGCTCCCTGTCGAAAGAGAACACCGCCAGCGCCTGCCGCACGCTTTATGCCTACGAATGGTGAATCATGACGCGTAAAAAAATAGGGCTGGTTATCGCCTTCAACCTGCTGTTAATCATCATGGCCGTGGCATGGTACCGACATACACCGCCCCTGCCCGTCATTTGCGAAGGTAACTTGACCTTCACGCAGCAGCGTGACGACAACAACTTCACGTTCGACGGCGAGATCCTGATGCGATTTCACCCCGACGGCACGGGTTATTTCACGCTCAACGGGAATGTGCAGAATATCCGGCAGGGCTGGGAAGTCTCCCGTCAGGAAACGTTTAACTGGCGGCACATGCACGACACGCTTTTTGAAATTGCCATTATCAAGGTCGAGCGATTTAGCCACGATGAATTACCCGATGGGGTCTTTGAGAAATACGTTGCTGGCTTAACGCCGGGACAGAAAAGGCTACTGACCCTCGAACGCACGCCGGAAGAGGCGATGGTGATCGGCAATTTCTACTCGCCGCTGCTGATCTGCTCGGAATAAACAGATCAGGCTATACTTGCCGCCATGAAAATCACCTTCCGCCCCACCACTGCGCATGACGTTGCCAGTCTGCCCGCCATTGAGCGCGCGGCAGGCCAGCGTTTTCGAGCCAGGCCTGAACTGGCCTGGCTCGCTGATGGCGACGTCATTTCCGTTGAACAGCATCGCGACTATGTCGAACAGGGCCTGAGCTGGCTGGCGCTGGCAGCGGATCGTCCTGTGGGTTTTCTCCTCGCAGAAGCCCATCCTTTGTCGTTGTTTATCGTGGAGATTTCGGTTGATCTGGACTGGCAGGGAAAAGGAATAGGTCGACAGCTCATCGCCTGTGCGGCTGAGCATGCCCGTAAAAAGGGGCTGACGTCACTGACGTTAACGACGTTCCGGGACGTGCCGTGGAATGCGCCATTCTATGAAAAGCTGGGGTTTGAATACGTCACTGAACTCACGCCTGAACTGGGTGAAAAACGTGAAGAAGAAGCAGCGCACGGCTTAGCGTATAACTCCCGCTGCGCTATGCGTCTGCCGCTTTGATATCGCCCGGTGGCGCTTCGCTTACCGGGCCTACAAATCCCTGAACCGTAGGCCGGGTAAGGCGTAGCCGCCACCCGGCACAACGCGCTGGATTAGAACGTTTCCCAGTTATCACCCGCGTCGGCCGTCGCGGCTTTACGCGAAATCACCGGGGTGACAACGTTTTTCGCTGACGCGAACTCGCGCGCTTTCATCTGCTCCTGCTGAATGCGGAACACCGCCACGGCCTGGGTCAGACGGCTCGCCTGTTCTTCCAGTGCGGCAGCCGCTGCGGCAGATTCCTCAACCAGCGAGGCGTTCTGCTGGGTCACGCGATCCATCTCCGCGACCGCCAGGCCGACCTGGTCGATACCGCGGCTCTGCTCGTCAGACGCAGACGCAATTTCACCCATGATGTCCGTCACGCGGGTTACCGCATTCACGATCTCACCCATGGTTTCCCCCGCGCTCTCTACCAGAGTAGAGCCCACTTCCACGCGGCTGACGGAGTCTTCAATCAGGCTCTTGATTTCACGGGCAGCCTGGGCGCTGCGCTGCGCCAGGTTACGGACTTCGCCTGCAACAACGGCAAAGCCACGTCCCTGTTCACCAGCACGCGCCGCCTCTACCGCCGCGTTCAGCGCCAGAATGTTGGTCTGGAAGGCAATGCCGTCGATCACGCTGATAATATCGGCAATTTTCTGCGAACTGCCCGCGATGTCGCGCATGGTTTGCACCACGTTATCCACCACTTTACCGCCTTTCTGCGCGGTCTCAGACGCGCTCAGCGCCAGGTTGCTCGCCTGGCGGGCGTTTTCGGCGTTCTGCTTCACGGTGGCGGTCAGCTCTTCCATGCTGGCCGCGGTCTCTTCCAGGGAGGCGGCCTGCTGCTCGGTACGGGAAGAGAGATCGTTGTTACCCATCGAGATTTCGCTCGCGCCGCTGTAGATGGCATTGGCACCGTTACGCACGTCGCCAACGGTACGCACCAGCTCGCCCTGCATGTGGCGCAGCGAGTCGGCCAGTTCACCCATCTCATTGGAGCCTTCAACATCGATGCGCTTCACCAGGTCGCCGCTGGCGATATGGCGAATGCTGTCGATCAGGCGATTCAGCGGAGAAATCAGCGCCTGCTTGATGCCCAGCCAGACGGCGACAATCACCACCACCACGGCAATCAGCACGCTAATCAGCACCCAGATAGCCTGGCTGTAAGAGCTGTTGCTGTCTTTCACCGCCGTCTCATACAGCTTGTCGTTCTGCTGCAGGTAGCTCACGTACTGCTTCTCAAAACCGTCCTGATAGCTCTGGGTCGGCTGGTCGAAGAAGGCGTTGATTTTCCCCGCACCCAGCAGCTGAATCAGCTCAGCCAGCGCGCCGTGGTAGATCTCGTAATTACGTTTGATTTCCAGCGCAGCGGCGTCGCTCTGACGCGGATCGCGCGGCAGGGCTTCGTAATCCGCCCAGTTTTTTTCCGCCTGCTTCAGCGAGGCAGACGCAATCTGCATCAGATCGGAAACGGTCGCGCCGCTGCCGATGTTGCTCTGATCCATCATGTAGCGGATACCCGCGCGGTTCAGGGTGTTACGGGTTTGCAGCAGGGCAACCCAGCTCCCGTTGAGGGTAGATTGTTGCTGACGAATGGTTTGCAGGACGGTGAAATTCTCTTTGTCATTCTTCAGGGCATTAAAGAAAAGACCACCGGATGTGAGTTGTAAAAGGCCAAATATCGCTAAAACCAGCAGTAAGCTGGTGACAATCTTGATACGGTTTAACATGTTTTCTCTTCCTCAGACAGATACAGAATTTTCGGCCTGGAAAGGGAAAACTTTACGAAAATCATCCTGGAATTTGTGGTTTTTACTCTTCTTCCCGCGCTGCGTTATCCCGGTTTCCGAGTTCAATAAACTCTTCCAGCAGCGCCGTCAGCTGCTTCATCTTCTCCGGCGTGTATTCCGCCTCAATCTGCCGATACGCCTCTTCGACCTGCGCCTGGGCGTGTTCATACAGCGCATTCCCCTCTTTGGTCAGCGACACGTACAGCTTGCGCTGGTCGTTCACCGGCTTTAAGCGCAGCACCAGACCGACGCGCTCCATGCGCGTCAGAATGCCGGTCAGGCTCGGGCGCAAAATGCAGGTGCGAAACGCCAGATCGTGAAAATCCATCGACGGATGTTCAGCCAAAACGCGCACAATGCGCCACTGCTGCTCGGTCAGGTTATGCCGCTTCACAATCGGACGGAAGTAGGACATCGCCGCTTCCCGCGCCTGCAGCAGCGCGATGGTTAATGAGTCATGCATAGCCTCTCCCTTCACATCATTAACAAGTAAACAATCACTAAAAGATGCTTTTATAAACAACACGTTTTCCGTCAAAAAGTCTAACAGAAACCATTCAATTTTATTAACAACCTGATTTATATATAAATAAAAATTCATATGTAAATTTATTGTTATTCATATCACAAATTTTTCACTTCTGATTGCGAAATAAACAGCAAAAGCATAAAACCAGATCATTAACATATTAATGAATATCATAACCCGGACCTCCGGGGTGAGGAGTATGTGAATGAAAGGTACTGTTTTTGCCGTGGCGCTGAATCATCAAAGCCAGCGTGAAGCCTGGCGTGAGGCGTTCGAAAAAGCCCCCTACAACACCCCGCCGAAAACGGCGGTATGGTTCATCAAGCCGCACAATACCGTGATTCGTGCCGGCGAGCCGATTCCGTTCCCGCAGGGGGAAACGGTGTTAAGCGGCGCGACGGTCGCGCTGATCGTAGGCAAAACCGCCAGCCGGGTGCGCGTGGAAGATGCCGCACAGTACATCGCGGGATATGCGCTGGCCAACGAGGTGAGCCTGCCGGAAGAGAGCTTCTACCGCCCGGCCATCAAGGCCAAGTGCCGGGACGGATTTTGCCCGCTCGGCGAGCTGGCCGCCGTTGATAGCGTGGATAACCTGACCATCATCACCGAGATCAACGGCCGCGAAGCGGACCACTGGAACACGGCCGAGCTTCAGCGTAACGCTGCCGAACTGCTGAGCGCCCTCAGCGAGTTTGCCACCCTCAATCCCGGCGATGCGATATTGCTCGGTACCCCGCAAAACCGCGTTGAGATCCGCTCGGGTGATCGCGTGCGGGTTCTGGCGGCAGGCTTTCCGCCGCTGGAAAACCCGGTGGTGGACGAGCGCGACGTCACTATTGCGCACAGCACGCCGCCGCACGCCACGCTATTTGCCCTCGGTCTGAACTATGCCGATCACGCGAGCGAGCTGGACTTCAAGCCGCCCACCGAGCCGCTGGTATTTATCAAAGCGCCAAACACCTTCAACGGCGATAACCAGACGTCGGTGCGTCCAAGCAATATTGAATATATGCATTACGAAGCGGAGCTGGTGGTGGTCATCGGTAAAACCGCGCGTAAGGTCAGCGAAGCCGAGGCGATGGACTATGTTGCGGGCTATACGGTCTGCAACGACTACGCCATCCGCGACTACCTGGAAAACTACTACCGTCCGAACCTGCGGGTAAAAAGCCGCGACGGGCTGACGCCCATTTCCCCCCACATCGTGCCGAAAGCGGCGATTCCCGACCCGCACAACCTCGCCCTGCGCACCTTCGTCAATGGCGAACTGCGCCAGGAAGGGACCACCGCCGATCTCATTTTCAGCATTCCGTTCCTGATTGCGTACCTGAGCGATTTTATGACCCTGCAGCCGGGCGACATGATCGCCACCGGCACGCCGAAGGGGCTGTCCGACGTGGTGCCGGGCGATGAAGTGGTGGTGGAAGTGGAGGGCGTGGGGCGCCTGGTGAACCGAATTGTCAGCGAGGAGACTGCAAAATGAAAAAGATTAACCACTGGATAAACGGTAAAAACGTCGCGGGAAGCGAGTACTTCCACACCACCAACCCGGCCTCCGGCGAGGTGCTGGCGGAAGTCGCCTCCGGCGGTGAAGCTGAAATTCACCAGGCCGTCGCCGCCGCCAAAGAGGCATTCCCGAAGTGGGCCAACCTGCCGATGAAGGAGCGCGCGCGCCTGATGCGCCGTCTGGGCGACCTGATCGACCAGAACGTGCCCGAGATCGCCGCCATGGAAACCGCCGACACCGGCCTGCCGATCCACCAGACCAAAAACGTGCTCATTCCGCGCGCCTCGCACAACTTCGAGTTCTTCGCCGAGGTGTGCCAGCAGATGAACGGCAAAACCTACCCGGTTGACGACAAGATGCTCAACTACACCCTGGTGCAGCCGGTGGGCGTCTGCGCGCTGGTGTCGCCGTGGAACGTGCCGTTTATGACCGCCACCTGGAAGGTCGCGCCCTGCCTGGCACTCGGAAACACCGCGGTGCTGAAGATGTCTGAACTCTCTCCGCTGACCGCCGACCGTCTGGGCGAGCTGGCGCTGGAGGCGGGCATTCCGGCGGGCGTGCTCAACGTGGTGCAGGGCTACGGTGCGACGGCAGGCGACGCGCTGGTGCGCCATCACGACGTGCGCGCCGTCTCCTTCACCGGCGGCACCGCCACCGGGCGCAACATCATGAAAAATGCCGGGCTGAAGAAATACTCCATGGAGCTGGGCGGCAAATCCCCGGTGCTGATTTTTGAAGATGCCGACATCGAGCGCGCGCTGGACGCCGCCCTGTTCACCATCTTCTCGATCAACGGTGAGCGCTGCACCGCGGGCTCGCGCATCTTTATCCAGCAGAGCATCTACCCGGAATTCGTGAAGCGCTTTGCCGAGCGCGCCAACCGCCTGCGCGTTGGGGATCCAAACGATCCGAATACCCAGATTGGCGCGCTCATCAGCAAGCCACACTGGGAAAAAGTCTCCGGCTATATCCGCCTCGGCATTGAGGAAGGCGCAACCCTGCTGGCGGGCGGCCCGGACAAACCGACCGATCTGCCTGCGCACCTGAAGGGCGGCAACTTCCTGCGACCAACCGTGCTGGCGGACGTCGATAACCGCATGCGCGTGGCGCAGGAGGAGATCTTCGGGCCGGTGGCCTGCCTGCTGCCGTTTAAGGACGAAGCGGAAGGTCTGCGCCTGGCCAACGACGTGGAGTACGGCCTGGCGTCGTACATCTGGACCCAGGACGTCAGCAAAGTGCTGCGCCTAGCGCGCAGCATCGAAGCGGGCATGGTGTTCGTGAACACCCAGAACGTGCGCGACCTGCGCCAGCCGTTTGGCGGCGTGAAGGCCTCTGGCACCGGCCGCGAGGGCGGTGAGTACAGCTTCGAGGTGTTCGCGGAGATGAAGAACGTCTGCATCTCCATGGGCGACCATCCGATTCCAAAATGGGGGATCTGACCATGGGTAAATTAGCGTTAGCGGCAAAAATCACCCACGTACCGTCGATGTACCTCTCCGAACTGCCGGGGAAAAACCACGGCTGCCGCCAGTCGGCCATCGACGGGCATAAAGAAATCAGCAAGCGCTGCCGCGAGCTGGGCGTGGACACCATCATCGTGTTCGACACCCACTGGCTGGTGAACAGCGCCTACCACATCAACTGTGCGGACCATTTTGCGGGCGTCTACACCAGCAACGAGCTACCGCACTTTATCCGCGACATGACCTACGACTACGACGGCAACCCGGCGCTCGGCCAGCTGATCGCCGACGAAGCGGTGAAGCTCGGCGTGCGCGCCAAAGCGCACAACATCCCGAGCCTGAAGCTGGAGTACGGCACGCTGGTGCCGATGCGCTACATGAATGCGGATAAGCACTTCAAAGTGATCTCCATCTCGGCGTTCTGCACGGTTCACGACTTCGCCGACAGCCGCCGACTGGGCGAGGCCATCGTCAGCGCCATTGAGAAATACGACGGCACCGTGGCGGTGCTCGCCAGCGGCTCGTTGTCGCACCGCTTTATCGACGACCAGCGCGCCGAGGAAGGGATGAACAGCTACACCCGTGAGTTTGACCGTCAGATGGACGAGCGTGTGGTGAAGCTGTGGCGCGAAGGCCAGTTTAAGGAGTTTTGCAGCATGCTGCCGGAGTACGCCGACTACTGCTACGGCGAGGGCAACATGCACGACACGGTGATGCTGCTGGGGATGCTCGGCTGGGACAACTACGACGGCAAGGTGGAGTTCCTCACCGAGCTGTTCGCCAGCTCCGGTACCGGCCAGGTTAACGCCGTTTTCCCGCTGCCCGCGTAAGGAGTCACCATGCCGCACTTCATTGCTGAATGTACCGACAACATCCGCGAAGAGGCCGACCTGCCGGGGCTGTTCGCCAAAGTGAACGAGGCGCTCGCCGCCACGGGCATCTTCCCGCTCGGCGGTATCCGCAGCCGCGCCCACTGGCTGGACACCTGGCAGATGGCCGACGGCAGGCACGATTACGCCTTTGTGCATATGACGCTGAAGATTGGTGCCGGGCGCAGCCTGGAGAGCCGGGAAGCCGTGGGGGAGATGCTGTTTGGGCTGATCAAAACGCACTTCGCGGAGCTGATGGCCGCCCGCTATCTGGCGCTGTCGTTCGAGCTCGACGAGCTGCACCCGACGCTCAATTACAAACAAAACAACGTGCACGCGTTGTTTAAGTAATACCGTCCCCTCTCCCTTTGGGAGAGGGTTAGGGTGAGGGGATACCTCTGCGGCCCGATGCCCTCACCCCGTCCCTCTCCCACGGGGAGAGGGAGAAAAAAACATAAAACAGGATATCGCCATGCTCGACAAACATACCCATACCCTGATCGCCCACCGCCTGCATCAGGCGGAACAATCCCGGGAGCAGATCCGCGCGATCTCGCTGGAGTACCCGGAGATCACGATTGAAGACGCTTACGCCGTCCAGCGCGAATGGGTCAGCCTGAAGATCGCCGAAGGCCGCGTGCTGAAGGGCCACAAGATCGGCCTCACTTCTAAGGCGATGCAGGCCAGCTCGCAGATCAGCGAGCCGGACTACGGCGCGCTGCTGGACGACATGTTCTTCCACGACGGCAGCGACATCCCCGTGGATCGCTTTATCGTCCCGCGCATCGAAGTGGAGCTGGCCTTCGTGCTGGCGAAGCCGCTACGCGGCCCGAACTGCACGATCTTCGACGTCTACAACGCCACGGATTACGTGATACCCGCGCTGGAGCTGATCGACGCCCGCTGCCACAACGTCGACCCGGAGACCCAGCGCCCGCGCAAGGTCTTCGACACCATCTCCGATAACGCCGCTAACGCGGGGGTGATCCTCGGCGGCCGTCCGATTAAGCCCGACGCGCTGGATCTGCGCTGGATCTCCGCCCTGCTCTACCGCAACGGCGTGATCGAAGAGACCGGCGTAGCCGCAGGGGTGCTCAACCACCCGGCCAACGGCGTGGCGTGGCTGGCGAACAAGCTGGCGCCGTACGACGTGCAGCTTGAGCCGGGGCAAATCATCCTCGGCGGCTCCTTTACCCGCCCGGTGCCCGCCAGCAGAGGCGACACCTTCCACGTGGACTACGGCAATATGGGCTCCATCAGCTGCCGCTTTGTTTAGGAGAGGACCATGCAAAATGCATTTAAAGCGGCACTGAAAGCGGGCCGTCCACAAATCGGTTTATGGCTGGGGCTGACCAGCAGCTACAGCGCGGAGCTGCTGGCCGGAGCTGGCTTCGACTGGCTGCTGATCGACGGCGAGCACGCGCCGAACAGCGTGCAGACCGTCTTAACCCAACTGCAGGCCATCGCCCCTTATCCGAGCCAGCCGGTGGTCCGCCCGTCGTGGAACGATCCGGTGCAGATCAAACAGCTGCTGGACGTGGGGGCACAAACCCTGCTGGTGCCGATGGTGCAAAACGCCAAAGAAGCCCGTCTGGCGGTACGTTCTACCCGCTACCCGCCCGCGGGCATCCGCGGCGTCGGCAGCGCCCTGGCGCGCGCCTCGCGCTGGAACCGAATTCCGGATTACCTCCAGCAGGCTAACGACGCCATGTGCGTGCTGGTGCAGATCGAAACCCGCGAGGCGCTGAAAAATCTGCCGCAGATCCTGGACGTGGACGGCGTCGACGGCGTGTTTATCGGCCCGGCGGATCTGAGCGCCGACATGGGCTTTGCCGGTAATCCGCAGCACCCGGAGGTGCAGGCCGCCATTGAGCAGGCGATCGCGCAGATACGCGCCGCCGGTAAAGCGCCCGGCATCCTGATGGCGAACGAGCAGCTGGCAAAACGCTACCTTGAACTCGGCGCGCTGTTTGTCGCCGTCGGCGTCGACACCACCCTGCTCGCCCGCGGCGCAGAAGCGCTGGCGGCACGCTTTATCGAACAACCGGTTACGTCAGTTAATAACAATAAATCCGTCTACTAAACGTAAGATCTGGAGCGCACCATGACGACCTCTACCCTGCAAACCCATGATAATAAAGCTGTTGAACATCGCGCCATTAACAAGCTGTTCCGACGCCTGATCGTCTTTCTCTTTATCCTGTTTGTCTTTTCGTTTCTCGATCGCATCAATATCGGCTTTGCCGGGCTGACGATGGGTAAAGATCTGGGCCTTACGTCGACCATGTTTGGCCTGGCCGCGACGCTGTTTTACGTCACCTATGTGCTGTGCGGGATCCCGAGCAACATCATGCTGGCGAAAATCGGCGCGCGGCGCTGGATCGCCGGGATCATGGTGGTGTGGGGCATCGCCTCCACCTGCACCATGTTCGCCACCAGCCCTGAAACGCTCTACGTCCTGCGCATGCTGGTAGGCATTGCCGAAGCCGGCTTCCTGCCGGGGATCCTGGTCTATCTCACCTGGTGGTTCCCGGCCTATCACCGCGCCCGCGCCAATGCGCTGTTTATGATCGCCATGCCGGTGACCATGATGCTCGGCTCGATCCTCTCCGGCTATATTCTGGCGATGGACGGGCTGTGGAACCTGAAGGGCTGGCAGTGGCTGTTCCTGCTGGAGGGGCTACCGTCGGTGGTGCTTGGCGTGGTGACCTGGTTTTACCTCCACGACACGCCGGATCAGGCCACCTGGCTGGACGACGACGAAAAGCAGGCGCTGAAAACGATGATCGCCCGTGAGCAGGAGGTCGCCATTGCCCAATCCGTCACGCCGCGCTCGACGCTGCGCGAAGTGCTGACCCCGGCGGTGCTGCTCTACACGCTGGCCTACTTCTGCCTGACCAACACGCTCAGCGCAATCAACATCTGGACGCCGCAGATCCTGCAAAGCTTTAACACGGGGAGCAGCAATATCGTCATCGGCCTGCTGGCGGCGATCCCGCAGTTTTGTACCATTCTCGGGATGATCTGGTGGAGCCGACGCTCCGACAGGCTGAAAGAGCGAAAAAAGCACACCATCCTGCCGTACCTGTTCGCCGCGGCGGGATGGATGCTGGCCTCCGCGACGGATCACAGCCTGATCCAGCTGCTTGGCATCATTATGGCCTCAACCGGATCCTTTACCGCCATGGCCATATTCTGGACCACGCCGGATCGGGTGATTAGCCTGCAGTCCCGCGCGGTGGCGCTGGCGGTGATCAACGCCATTGGCAACGTGGGTTCTGCCGTCAGCCCATTGCTGATTGGGATCCTGCGCGACGCGACCGGCAGCTTCAGCTCCGGGCTGTGGTTCGTGGCCGGGCTGCTGGTGGTCGGCGCGCTGGTGCTGACGCGCATTCCGATGACGCAGCGGGATCAACAGAGGAACGATCATGTGCCAGAGCCCCATCGCCAACATTGATATCAGCAAGGAGTACGACGAAAGTCTGGGCACCGACGATGTGCACTACCAGTCGTTCGCCCGCATGGCGGCCTTTTTTGGCCGCGACATGCAGGCGCATCGTCACGACCAGTATTTTCAAATGCACTTTCTCGATACCGGGCAGATTGAACTCCAGCTCGACGATCACCGCTACTCGGTGCAGGCCCCGCTGTTCGTCCTGACGCCGCCGTCGGTGCCGCACGCGTTTATCACCGAATCCGACAGCGACGGGCACGTGCTGACGGTGCGCGAGGATCTGATCTGGCCGCTGCTGGAGGTGCTCTACCCCGGCACGCGGGAAGCGTTTGGTCTGCCGGGGATCTGCCTCTCGCTGGCCGACAGGCCGGACGAGCTGGCGGCCCTGAAGCACTACTGGCAGCTGATTGCCCGGGAATCCACGGAACAACTGCCGGGGCGCGAGCATACCCTGGTTCTGCTGGCGCAGGCGGTCTTTACTCTGCTGCTGCGCAACGCAAAGCTCGACGACCACGCTTCAGGCGGAATGCGCGGCGAGCTGAAGCTGTTCCAGCGCTTTACCCAGCTGATTGACGCGCACTACCACCAGCACTGGACGGTGCCGGAATACGCCAGCGAGCTGCACCTGACCGAATCACGCCTGACCGATATCTGCCGCCGCTTCGCCAACCGTCCGCCAAAGCGGCTGATCTTCGACCGGCAGCTGCGTGAAGCCAGACGTCTGCTGCTCTTTTCCGACAGCGCGGTGAGCGAGATTGCCTGGCAGCTGGGGTTTAAGGATCCGGCTTACTTTGCCCGTTTTTTTAACCGCTTAGTGGGGTGCTCGCCGAGCGCGTATCGGGCGCAGAAAGTACCGGTGTCGTAATTCCCCGGTGGCGCTACGCTTACCGGGGCTACGGTCCGTAGGGCGGGTAAGCGCAGCGCCACCCGCCGAAAAGCCGCACAGATCACAAAACCACATCCCACCCGAAAAGTACCCGCCGTTGTCCCAAACGTCCCTTCACGTTACGCCCCTCTCAGGCTTCAATTAAACAACAAAAACAAAACATAAATTTAACAAACCCTATTCCGATACGAGGTCCCTATGAAGCCTGAAGATTTCCGCGCTGATGCCAAACGTCCGTTAACCGGCGAAGAGTATTTAAAAAGCCTGCAGGACGGTCGTGAGATTTACATCTACGGCGAGCGCGTCAAAGACGTCACCACCCATCCGGCGTTTCGCAACGCGGCGGCCTCTATCGCACAGATGTACGACGCGCTGCACAAGCCGGACATGCAGGATACCCTCTGCTGGGGCACCGACACCGGCAGCGGCGGCTATACCCACAAGTTCTTCCGCGTGGCGAAAAGCGCCGACGACCTGCGCCAGCAGCGCGACGCCATCGCCGAGTGGTCACGCCTGAGCTACGGCTGGATGGGCCGCACGCCGGACTACAAAGCCGCGTTCGGCTGCGCGCTCGGTGCCAACCCGGCCTTCTACGGCCAGTTCGAGCAGAACGCCCGTAACTGGTACACCCGCATTCAGGAAACCGGCCTGTACTTCAACCACGCTATCGTTAACCCGCCGATCGACCGTCACAAACCGGCGGACGAAGTAAAAGACGTCTACATCAAGCTGGAGAAAGAGACCGACGCCGGGATCATCGTCAGCGGCGCGAAAGTGGTGGCAACCAACTCGGCGCTGACCCACTACAACATGATCGGCTTCGGCTCCGCACAGGTGATGGGCGAAAACCCGGACTTCGCGCTGATGTTCGTCGCGCCGATGGATGCCGAAGGCGTGAAGCTGATCTCCCGCGCCTCTTACGAGATGGTGGCAGGCGCAACCGGATCCCCGTACGACTACCCGCTCTCCAGCCGCTTTGACGAGAACGATGCGATCCTGGTGATGGATCACGTGCTGATCCCGTGGGAAAACGTGCTCATCTACCGCGATTTCGACCGCTGCCGTCGCTGGACGATGGAGGGAGGCTTCGCCCGCATGTACCCGCTGCAGGCCTGCGTGCGTCTGGCGGTGAAGCTCGACTTCATCACCGCCCTGCTGAAAAAATCCCTGGAGTGCACCGGTACCCTGGAGTTCCGCGGCGTGCAGGCGGATCTCGGCGAAGTGGTGGCCTGGCGCAACATGTTCTGGGCGCTGAGCGACTCCATGTGTTCCGAAGCCACCCCGTGGGTCAACGGCGCGTATCTGCCGGATCACGCCGCGCTGCAAACCTACCGCGTCATGGCGCCGATGGCCTACGCCAAGATCAAGAACATCATCGAACGTAACGTCACCTCCGGGCTGATCTACCTGCCCTCCAGCGCCCGCGACCTGAACAACCCGCAGATCGACCAGTATCTGGCGAAATACGTGCGCGGCTCCAACGGTATGGATCACGTTGAACGCATCAAGATTTTGAAACTGATGTGGGATGCCATCGGCAGCGAGTTTGGCGGTCGTCACGAGCTGTACGAAATCAACTACTCCGGCAGTCAGGATGAGATCCGCCTGCAGTGTCTGCGCCAGGCGCAGAGCTCCGGCAACATGGACAAAATGATGGCAATGGTCGACCGCTGCATGTCCGAATACGATCAGCACGGCTGGACGGTGCCGCACCTGCACAACAACACCGATATCAACATGCTCGACAAGCTGCTGAAATAGCGCAGCGGGAGGTTGCAATGCATTCAGATGAACAACGCCTGCGTTTTCGCGACGCGATGAGCAGCCTGTCGGCTGCGGTTAATGTGGTCACCACCGAGGGCGAGGCGGGCCGCTGCGGTATCACCGCCACCGCCGTCTGTTCGGTGACGGACACGCCGCCCTCGATCATGGTGTGCATCAACGCCAACAGCGCCATGAACCCGGTCTTTCAGGGTAACGGCAGGCTGTGCGTCAACGTGCTGAACCACGAGCAGGAGATCATGGCTCGCCATTTCGCCGGGATGACCGGCATGGCCATGGAGGAGCGCTTTGCCCTCTCCTGCTGGCAGAAAGGCCCGCTGGCGCAGCCGGTGCTAAAAGGCGCGCTCGCCAGCCTGGAAGGGGAGATAAGCCAGGTGCAAACCATCGGCACGCATCTTGTTTATCTCGTTGAAATTAAAAACATCATCCTCAGTGAAGAGGGCCACGGCCTGATCTATTTCAAACGCCGCTTCCACCCCGTGATGATGGAGCTTGAAGCAGCCGTTTAATCCCTTCCCGCGCTGACCTTTCTTCAGTCAGCGCGGCTTTCTACAAAAAACCCCTAAGGTTTCCGCTAAAGCACGCCGTTATATAACCATAAGAGAAATTTTCTGTGCCTGAATACTGACACCCCGTGTCAGTGCTACCCGCATCATTCAGCGCCGACCCCAATATACAGGAAGACCTTATGGCTAAATCGACGCGGAGCCGCTCGGCTGAACGTCTGGTCGATATTCTGGTTGAGCTACATTTACACGGTGTGGTAAACCGCAGTGCGCTCATGGATAAATTTAAAATTACCGAGCGCACTGTCTACCGCGATTTAAATGCACTCTCCCCGATTGTTGAACATACCGGAAATGGGCTATATCGGCTCATTCATTCAGCGCAATCTCCCGGCTCGCAAGGACTGCACCACACCCTTGCTAACTTCCTGAATGCTGATAACTTTTTTCCCGATCGTAATACCGAATTTTGGCAGAAACTCGAAAACCGCGTTGATGAAAATCATATTCTTATTCTTGGCAACGACGCTGAGCACACCGTACACCGTGATATTGGTCGTTATTTACCGAAAATTGAGAAATCGATTAAAAACCATAATGTTTGTCAGATCGTTTATAAAGGTAAAACCCGTCTGATTAATCCTTACAAACTCATTAACAAAAAAAATATATGGTATTTACAAGCCACCGAAAATAGCAGGTTAAAATCCTTTTCGCTGAGCCAGATTCGCTGGATGGATATTCAGGGCACGACATTTATTCCTGAAGAGAGCGTGATTGAACTACTGGAAAAAAGTCTCGATCCCTGGGTCTCTGAAGATACTTTCGAAGTGAAAATATTTATCAACGATAATATTTCCCATTACTTTATGCGACGCGATCTCCTGCCGGAACAAGAGCTGCTGGAAGACCATCACGATGGCGTCACGCTCCGCTGTCAGGCAGCACATGAGAACCAAATTTTGCCGCTGCTTTTGTACTGGCTGCCAAATATTCACATTTTAGAACCTGCCTGGCTGAGGGAAAAGCTGGTGACGACCCTGACAACCTATCTGGCTGAGTGCACCGCATAGCTAACTGCGTGATCGCAATCACATATTTTCTCCCTCCGGCGGCGAGCCTGAACCACTCGCCCTCACCTTTGACCGCTCACCCATCACTTTCAACCACTCACTCATTTACCGTCCTTTACACGCGCGAGGATCTGGCACGATCGCTCCAGCATTAATCAATACCTCCTCACAACGAACCCTGACCCTTTTTTCTTTACATAAAAAACCAGGTCTTACTATGGATACTAAAAAACTACTGAAGCACGTGCCCTGGGCCTTACTCGGGATCCTCGGCGCTTTTTGTCTGGCGGTTGTCGCATTACGCCGGGGCGAACACGTAAGCGCCCTGTGGATCGTGGTCGCGTCCGTTTCCGTCTATCTTGTGGCTTATCGCTACTACAGCTTGTACATCGCGCAGAAGGTCATGAAGCTCGACCCGACACGCGCCACGCCGGCGGTCATTAACAATGACGGCCTGAACTACGTGCCAACCAACCGCTACGTGCTGTTTGGCCACCACTTTGCCGCTATCGCCGGCGCAGGCCCGCTGGTCGGCCCGGTGCTGGCCGCGCAGATGGGCTACCTGCCGGGTACCCTGTGGCTGCTCGCTGGCGTAGTGCTGGCAGGTGCGGTGCAGGACTTTATGGTGCTGTTTATCTCTTCTCGCCGTAACGGTGCCTCTCTGGGTGAGATGGTCAAAGAAGAGATGGGCCGCGTGCCGGGGACTATCGCCCTGTTCGGCTGCTTCCTGATTATGATCATCATCCTCGCGGTGCTGGCCCTGATCGTGGTGAAAGCGCTGGCCGAAAGCCCGTGGGGCGTCTTCACCGTCTGCTCAACCGTGCCGATTGCGCTGTTCATGGGTATCTACATGCGCTTCCTGAGACCGGGACGCGTGGGTGAAGTGTCGGTGATTGGTATCGTGCTGCTGGTGGCCTCCATCTACTTCGGCGGCGTGATTGCGCACGACCCATACTGGGGCCCGGCGCTGACATTCAAGGACACCACCATTACCTTCGCGCTGATTGGCTATGCGTTTATCTCCGCGCTGCTGCCGGTCTGGCTGATTCTGGCCCCGCGTGACTACTTGGCGACTTTCCTGAAAATCGGCGTTATCGTCGGTCTGGCGATCGGTATCCTGGTGATTAACCCGGACCTGAAAATGCCTGCGGTAACGCAGTACATCGACGGCACCGGCCCGCTGTGGAAAGGCGCACTGTTCCCGTTCCTGTTCATCACCATCGCCTGCGGTGCGGTCTCTGGCTTCCACGCCCTGATTGCCTCCGGTACCACGCCTAAGCTGTTGGCGAACGAGAAAGATGCGCGTCTGATCGGCTACGGCGCAATGCTGATGGAGTCCTTCGTGGCGATCATGGCGCTGGTTGCAGCCTCCATTATCGAACCGGGTCTGTACTTCGCGATGAACACCCCGCCTGCTGGCCTCGGCATTACCATGCCAAACCTGCACGAGATGGGCGGTGACAACGCGGCGCTGATTATGGCGCAGCTGAAAGACGCAAGCGCACACGCGGCGGCGACCGTCAGCTCCTGGGGCTTCGTGATTTCGCCTGAGCAGATCATGCAGACCGCGAAAGACATCGGCGAACCGTCCGTGCTGAACCGCGCCGGTGGCGCACCGACGCTGGCCGTCGGTATCGCGCACGTGTTCCACAAAGTTCTGCCGTGGGCGGACATGGGCTTCTGGTACCACTTCGGTATTCTGTTCGAAGCGCTGTTCATCCTGACCGCGCTGGACGCCGGTACCCGTGCGGGCCGCTTCATGCTGCAGGACCTGCTCGGTAACTTCGTGCCGTTCCTGAAGAAAACCGACTCTCTGGTGGCGGGCATTCTGGGTACCGCGGGCTGCGTCGGCCTGTGGGGCTACCTGCTGTATCAGGGCGTTGTCGACCCGCTCGGCGGCGTGAAGAGCCTGTGGCCGCTGTTCGGTATCTCTAACCAGATGCTCGCAGCCGTTGCTCTGGTGCTCGGTACCGTGGTCCTCGTGAAGATGAAACGCACCAAATACATCTGGGTCACCGTGGTACCTGCGCTGTGGCTGCTGCTCTGCACCACCTGGGCGCTTGGCCTGAAGCTGTTCAGCGCCAACCCGCAGCTGGAAGGCTTCTTCTTCATGGCTAACCAGTACAAAGAGAAGATTGCCGCAGGCGGCGCGGATCTGACCGCGCAGCAGATTGCCAACATGAACCACATCGTGGTGAACAACTACACCAACGCGGGTCTGAGCATTCTGTTCCTGGTGGTGGTGTACAGCATCATCTTCTACGGCATCAAAACCTGGATGAAGGTGCGCAACGCCGACGATCGTACGGATAAAGAAACCCCGTACGTGCCGGTGCCGGAAGGCGGCGTGAAGACCTCTTCACACCATTAAAAAAATGGCGGGTGGCGCTACGCTGACCCGCCCTACACAGAAACTGTAGGCCCGGTAAGCGTAGCGCCACCGGGCTTTTTCTGTCTGGAACCCACAATGTTTGGTAACTTAGGCGAAGCAAAAAAATACCTCGGTCAGGCGGCAAAAATGCTGATTGGCATTCCGGACTATGACAACTACGTTGAGCATATGAAGACCAACCATCCGGATAAGCCGTACATGACCTACACCGAATTCTTCCGCGAGCGGCAGGAAGCGCGCTACGGCGGAAGTGGAGAAGGCGGCGTCCGCTGCTGCTAAAGGAGAGACCATGACCCCGATTGCCGTTACCCTGCTGACCGGTTTCCTCGGCGCCGGTAAAACCACCCTGCTGCGCCACATCCTGAATGAACAGCACGGCTTCAAAATCGCCGTTATCGAAAACGAGTTCGGCGAAGTCTCCGTTGACGACCAGCTGATTGGCGATCGCGCCACCCAGATCAAAACCCTCACCAACGGCTGCATCTGCTGTACCCGCTCTAACGAGCTGGAAGACGCCCTGCTGGACCTGCTCGACAGCCGCGATCGCGGTGAAATCGACTTTGACCGTCTGGTGATCGAGTGCACCGGCATGGCCGACCCGGGGCCGATTATTCAGACCTTTTTCTCGCACGAGATCCTCTGCCAGCGCTATCTGCTGGACGGTGTCATTGCCCTGGTCGATGCGGTCCACGCCGACGAGCAGATGAACCAGTTCACCATCGCCCAGTCTCAGGTGGGCTACGCCGACCGCATCCTGCTGACCAAAACCGACGTGGCGGGCGAAAGCGATAAGCTGCGCGAGCGTCTGACCCGCATTAACTCCCGCGCGCCGGTTTACACGGTGACGCATGGCGACATCGATCTGTCTCAGCTGTTCAATACCCACGGCTTTATGCTGGAAGAGAACGTCACCGCAAAACCGCGCTTCCACTTTATGGGAGACAAGCAAAACGACGTGGCGTCGATTGTGGTGGAGCTGGACTATCCGGTGGACATCGGTAAAGTTTCGCGCGTGATGGAGAACCTGCTGCTGTCGTTTGCCGACAAGCTACTGCGCTACAAAGGGATGCTGTGGATTGACGGCGAGCCGAACCGCCTGCTGTTTCAGGGCGTACAGCGCCTGTACAGCGCCGACTGGGACAGGCCGTGGGGCGATGAACCGCCGCACAGCGTGATGGTGTTTATTGGCATCCAATTGCCGGAAGAGGAAATTCGGGCGGCGTTTGCAGGGCTGAAGAAATAGCCTCCCCGCTTAACTATGCGCTCCGAACAATCCCCTCTCCCCTGTGGGGAGAGGGTTAGGGTGAGGGGGATACTTATTTCACCGCCTCCGGCAGCGTCACAATCCACAGCTCGCTGTCAGACTCCGGCTTCTTCAGCGGCTTCACGCTGAGCGTGGTTTCCACCGGTTTATCATCCAGCGTCAGCTTGCCTTCCGCATTCACCCGATAATCCTTGAGCTTCTTGCCCTCGACCGGATTTTGCATCGCCACCTTCACGCCAAAGTCGTTATCGTTCGCCACCGCAAGCGTTTTGCTGTCGATCAGCGCCAGCCCTTCGGCCTTCTCCTGCTGCCAGCCGAGCGCGCGCAAATCAACAACCTGCGTTTTTGCAGCAAGCGTTATGCCGCGCTGCGCCAGGGTTTTCTCATCATCAAACTCCGGGTACTCGCCCGGCTTGTCAAAGGCGCTCAGGTCGCTCGCCTTACTGAGATCCACCTTATAAATCAGGTTACGCATCCCATCGTTTTTATCGCTTCCCTGCTCAATCAGCAGAATGTGCTGGTCATCGAGCGCCACGATGTCACCGATTTTGGCGTCGCTGTTTTTGCTGTAGGCCGCGCTGTCGATAGGGTAACCGTACATCGCGGTTTTCCCGGTCGCCGGGTCGAAGCTCACCAGACGCGTAAACAGCGCCTGCTTTTTGCTCTTACCGTCAATATCCAGCGTACTTTGTACGGCGGCGATAATCCGCCCGTCCGGCATGCGGGTCAGGCCTTCAAAGCCCCGATTCGCCTGGCGCCATTTGATAATGTTTGGCAGACCGCCCGCGATGGATTTCTCCCCTTCCGCCGCCTGCGGCCCGTGGATCGCCAGGATCTTCCCTTTGCTGTCGACGTTAATCAGGAACGGGCCATACTCGTCGCACAGCCAGTAGCCGCCTTTGCCGTCCGGCGTGATGCCTTCCGTGTCCAGCCCGCGGTTGTCGCCCTTCAGAATGTTTAGCGTGTCGCTGAATGCCACTTCATTGGTGGAGCCAATCACGCCGCTTTGCAGCGGCAGACCGTTAATCTCGCCTTTATCGTCATGCAGCGGACGGGCATCCGTTGCCTCTGCCTTGCCGTTCTGGACGCGAATGGTCATCAGCAGCGGCGCGAAATCTGGCGTGACAAATATTTTGGCTTCGTTTTTACCTCTTTTTGGCGCATCGGCGTTGGGACCGCGATCGGTCACGGTCGCAAAGGTCAGGGCGTCCCCCTGTTTGCCGGTAAACAGCAGGCCAGAGCCAATCCCTACCGGGAGTCCGTTCGGAAACGCGCTGGCAAACGCGCCGCTGTATTTCACATGCGAGCCTTCAGGGAAGCTGACGATATAGCGCTCTGCGGTAGGTTGTGCCGCCACGGCAGAGAATGAGAGCGCACAGCCCACGAGTACAGGAATGATTTTTCTTTTCATGTTGTTAGCATCCAGTTAGTGAAGCCAACACCGTAATGAAGAAACGTGTCAGAAAAATGACATGAAAGGACGACGGATCTGCACAAAATTACGTATAGCAACCACCAGAAATGTAAACCTCTGTCTTTATCTGTGACAACTGAAACACTTTTGGAAATTATTAGAAACTCAATTAATTCATCTCAAATGGCTTTCTTTGCCTCGTTCAGTTGTCGTTTAGCCAAAAATCTAAACTGTTCCTAAACGCGAATTTATTTGTCATTGACGACCTTCTAAACAAACAATTTGGCAACAGATAAAGATTAAACCCCCAACAAAAACAGCATAAAACTGCGATAGATATCACATTTGCAGTCATAAACATCCGTTGTTAAGGTGCCCTCAGATTAATTTGATAACGAGGAACACTCATGAAAAAGCTTAACGTACTTATCCTTTCCGCTCTGACCGCGGTATCTGGCTCCGCACTGGCAATGGGCGGCAGCATTGAGCAGGGTAAAAACTTTACCAACCTGAATGTGGAAATGGGTAAATCTACCTCCGGCCTGTATACCGAAGGCAACTGGCTGAAAAATACCGATGACGGCACCACGACCGGTGGCGTAGGTGCAGGCTACAACGTTGAAGTCGGCCCGGTGATGTTGAACGCAGGCGCTAAGGCTCTCTACGTTGGCCCGAAAAAAGGCGATAACGGCGTGGCGTTCCCAATCGGTGGCGGCGTGAGTGTTGCCCTGACCGACAGCATTAACGTGTTCGGTGAAGGTTATGTGGCACCAGACGGCCTGAACAACAGCGTGAAAAACTATGTTGAAGCTAACGGCGGCGTAAGCTGGACCCCAATCAAACCGGTTACGCTGAAAGTGGGTTACCGCCACGTGAGCGTTGACGGCAAAGATGGTCGTCCAAACCATACCCTGATTGACGGTGCGTACGTGGGCGGCGGCGTGAGCTTCTAAGGCTCCGCAAAGTGCATAAAAAAACCTGCCATCCGGCAGGTTTTTTTATGGTTGAAATTACTTACGCACCACCACCAGCTTCTGGTTCACAAACTCTTTGATCCCCAGATCCGACAGCTCGCGCCCGTAACCGGACCGCTTCACGCCGCCAAACGGCAGTTCTGCCGCGGTATCGGTGAGCCAGTTGATGTACACCATCCCGGTCTCAATCCGCGACGCCATTTTCTTCGCACGCTCAATATCCTGGCTGAACACCGCGCCGCCCAGACCGTAGTGAGAGTCGTTCGCCAGCGCAACCGCCTCGTCGTCGCTTTTCACGACGTACATCTGCGCTACCGGGCCGAAGAACTCCTCGAAGTACGCCGGGTTGTCGCGGGAGATATTCGTCAGGATCGTCGGTTCGAAGAAGCTCCCGTCACGCTGTACGGGCTTGCCACCATGGTGCAGCGTCGCGCCGTTTTTCACCGCCTCGTTAACCTGTTTGGTCAGCGTTTCGAGCGCGTCTTTAGACGACAGCGGCCCCAGCGTGGTGGTTTCGTCCAGCGGATCGCCTATCTTCACCTGCTTAAACGCCTCGGTGAATTTGCTCAGGAACGTATCAGCAATCTTCTCGTGCAGGATAAAGCGCTTCGCCGCCGTACAAACCTGTCCGGCATTGTTGAGCCGTGCGTTAACGCCGATCTTCACGGCTTTATCAAGGTCGGCATCGTCCAGCACCACGAACACATCGTTACCGCCCAGTTCGAGCGTAGATTTCTTGATGTGCTTTGCCGCCTGCGCCGCTACAACGCTGCCCGCTTTTTCGGAACCGGTCAGCGCCGCCCCCTGCACACGATCGTCGGCAATAATATTCGCCACCTGATCCGAAGAGATAAACAGGTTGGTCCATGCCCCTTCCGGTGCTCCCGCCTCGCGCACTAGGTGGGCAAAGGTTTCGGCGCAGTGCGGCACGATGCTGGCATGCTTGGCGATCACCGGGTTACCCGCCGCCAGGTTTGGCGCCAGGACGCGCATCAGCTGGTAGTACGGAAAGTTCCACGGCTCAACGGCCATCAGCACGCCGATGGGGTGGTGCTCCACCCAGGCTTCACCGAGTTCTGAATCATATTTCACCGGCGCCAGGAACTGCTTCGCGTTGTCGGCGTAGTAGCGAGCGATCTGCGCGCACAGCTTCACCTCGCCGCGACTCTGTTCGATGAGCTTACCCATCTCCTGGCTGGCGATTTTCGCCAGATCCTCCACGCGCGCGTCGATCAGGTCGGCAAGCTTATGCAGCACCGGCAGGCGCTGGCTGATGTCGCCTTTCGCCCAGTCCGAATGGTAAAGCGCATCGGCCGCCTTGAGCGCCGCTTCGATATCCGCATCGGTATGTGAGGGGTATTCTTTGATGAGCTGGTTAATGGCAGGATTTACTGTCTGATAAGCCATGTCGAATCTCCTTGTTTTACCGCTTAGGGTATTAAGGGTAGTCAACATGACTGGCTGTGGGCGTAAAGTTGGGTATATCCGGAAGGTTCTTAATGAAGCGCTGCCAGAGGGTTCGCTGACGTGGTATAAAAAACCTTCAGAAGGAGCGCCCATGACCGATACCCGACACGTCCGTCAGACTTTTCACCGCGCCTCAGGCCTTGAGCTGCGCAGCACCTGGCAGAGCACGCAGGCGTACAAACGCCATAGTCACCCTCAGCTTTCCATCGGCGCGATTGTGGAGGGCCAGACCTGCTGCGTGTGTCACGACAGAGAGTACATCCTTCATCCCGGGGATCTCATTGTGATCCCGTCCTGCGCGCCGCACAGCTGCAACCCCGTCGCCGGGCAACCGCGCAGCTACCATATGCTCTATATCGACACAGAGCTTCCTTTGGCGCTACAGGTGATTCGTAGCCCTGACCTGTTTGCCCAGTACCTGGACGTTGTCGAGACGCTGTCTTCAGCAGCCCTGGATACGCTGCTTTCTGCCCTTCCCCACGGCACAGATAACGCAGATGCGCTTCGTTCAACCAGCCAGCAGGTTCAGGCGGCATTTCTTTCCGACCTTGCTGCACCACCTTCGCTTGACGAGCTTGCTCAACGCTTTTCGCTGCGCAAGGAGACGCTGATTCGCACCTTCAGACAGGACACCGGCCTGACGCCGGGCAGCTTCCTCAACATCTCCCGCGTGGAATACGCCAAAGCGCGGCTGCGCGCCGGGGATGATATTGCCGACGTTGGCTACCAGAGCGGTTTTGCCGACCAGAGCCATTTTCATAAGACCTTCGTGAGCTATACCGCCGCCACGCCGCGCCAGTACGCCACGGGCCGATCAATATCAGACAATAAATAGGTTCTGCCGCGCCGTACTCTGACCTCAGATTGTTAACTGAGGTCGCTATGGAACTGTTATTCCCTTCCGCTTTTCTCGCCCTGGCGCTGGCGCACTTTGTTGCCCTGCTAAGCCCGGGCCCGGATTTCTTCCTGCTGGTAGGCTACGCCGCGCGCTATCGGGTGCGCGGCAGCGCTGGATTGTGCTTCGGCATCGCCGCAGGCAACGGGGTGTACATCCTACTGGTGATTCTCGGCTGGAGCGCGCTGCGCCAGTTTACGTGGCTGTTTACGCTTATCGAGCTTTGCGGGGCGCTGTACCTGCTGTGGATCGGCTCGCATCTGGTGCGCAGCCGCCCGCAAGCGCTGGCGCTGAATGAGACCCAGCAGCGCTTTCCCTCGCTGCGCAAGCAGATCCTGCTGGGGCTCGGATCGGCGCTCCTTAATCCGAAGAATGCGCTGTTCTATCTGGCGCTGATGACGGCGCTGCTGGGGCCGGACGTCACGCTGCTTCAGCAGTCGACCTGCGGCGTCTGGATGGTGCTGGTGGTGCTGGTGTGGAATCTGGCGCTGGTGTCGCTGATGGGGCTGCCCGCGGTCCAGCAGAGGCTCAGCCGTTCGCTGTGGTGGATTGAGCGCACGGCAGGGGTGGTGCTGATGGGGTTTGGTGGGTGGGTGCTGTGGCGGTTGCTGGAAATTATACGCTGAGATAGCGGGCAGCCTGACGCCGCCCGTTGCTTATTTTTTGTTTTGATCGCGCAGCATTGCTTCACGCAAAATGGCATTGAGCCTCGTCTGGTAACCTTTTCCAGGCCGTTTAAGCCACTCCATCACGTCAGCGTCGATACGTACAGACGCCTGAGTTTTGAGTGGTCGATAGAACTTCCCTCGCACCGCACCTGACCAGTGTTCATCCTCCGTGGCAGGGATATCGCTGTAATCAATCTCTGCTTCCGATTTTTCGGCTAGTGCTTTGAGCTCAGCCTCACGACGAGTACTAACCTCAGGCGCACTACCGCGTTTATGTTTAACCATGCTCATAACGGCTCCTCTCTTTACGGTCCGCCTTTCGTGCGCTAATGATTCGAATGACTTCGTCACCACTTTCAAAACGTACCGTGTGTGCGACCATAATGACAATTAGACCATGTACAAGGCCAATGGTCTGCCAACGGAACTCTCCATTTTCATGCCGATCCTGCAAAGATAAATGGTAAGGATCGTCAAACACCAGAACAGCCTCTTCAAAGCGGATCCCGTGCTTAATGAGATTGCTTTTCGCTTTGTTGGTATCCCATTCAAACTCCGTTGGCATAGTGTACCCTTCCTTTATTGTATATACAAAAAAGCATATACAAAACGTTCATAAATTAAACCAGTCGACATCGTTCAATTTCAATTTCTGAAGGCGCATTCCAGAAGCTGAAACGCGAAGCTCCTTCTCCTTCTTTGCACTTTCCCCTCACAACCCTCTATTCTTAACCCATGGAAAAACATACCGAACTCAAACGCGCCAAGCTTCTCGCGCTGTCGCTGCTGCTGATTGCTGCCGCAGCGTTTATCACCACCCTGTTCCTGCCGCAGACCTTCTGGGTGCGCGGCGTGAAGGCCATTGCCGAGGCGGCGATGGTCGGCGCGCTGGCAGACTGGTTTGCCGTGGTTGCGCTGTTTCGCCGGGTGCCCATTCCGTTTATTTCGCGTCATACGGCGATCATCCCGCGTAATAAGGACCGAATCGGCGACAATCTCGGCCAGTTCGTGCAGGAGAAGTTTCTGGATACGCAATCGCTGGTGGCGTTGATCCGCCGCTATGAACCGGCAAAAATGATCGGCACCTGGTTCAGACAGCCGGATAACGCGCAGCGCGTCGGGCAGCATTTGATTCAGGTGATGAGCGGTTTTCTGGAACTCACCGACGACGGGCGCATTCAGCGATTGCTCAAACGGGCGGTGCATAAGGCCATCGATAAGGTCGATCTCACCGAAACCAGCGCCGTCATGCTGGAGAGCATGACCAAAAACAACCGCCACCAGGTGCTGCTGGATGCGATCATCAACCGCCTGATTACCTTGATTCAGCGGGAGAGCACGCGGGAATTTATCTCTGACCAGATAGTCCACTGGCTGAAGACCGAACATCCGCGCAAAGCGATGGTACTGCCCACCGAGTGGCTGGGCGATCAAAGCGCGGAGATGGTGTCGAACGCGGTGAATACGCTGCTGGACGATATCAGCCACGACCGCACGCACCAGATCCGCCAGGCATTTGACCGCGCTACGCTGAAGCTTATCGACAACCTGAAAACCGATCCGGAGATGGCGGCGAAAGCCGACAACATCAAGCACTACCTGAAAAACGATGAGGCGTTTAACCGCTATCTGGGCGAGATGTGGGCTGACCTGCGCCAGTGGCTGAAAGCGGATATGCAGAGCGAGGATTCCCGCATGAAGCAGCGCGTTGCTAATGCCGGTCAGTGGTTCGGTGAAACGCTGACAAACGACGTTAACCTGCAGGCTTCGCTGAATGAACATCTGGAGCAGGCCGCCCATCGCGTCGCACCGGATTTTGCCGCGTTCCTGACGCGCCACATCAGCGACACGGTCAAAAGCTGGGACGCCAAAGACATGTCCCGCCAGATAGAGCTGAACATCGGTAAAGATCTGCAGTTCATCCGCGTCAACGGTACGCTGGTGGGCGGGACGATTGGCCTGATCCTGTTTTTACTCTCGCAGCTGCCTGCCGTGCTGGGGCATTAGTCTGCTTTAGGCGGCGCGATGAGGTAACGCGTCGCCTCAAAGCGGTTAAGGATCAGGTGCACCAGAAATACCATCGTCAGCGTTGCTACCAGCGAAAAGGTGACGGACGTGATGCGATAGAGATCGCTGAACACCAGGTCAGTGTCAGGATGCATGTTCTGCCCGAACATAATGCCGATGGTGGTAATACTGGAAAACCCCACGCCCGCGCCCACCTTCTCCATCACGTGCAGGCGCGCGCCAAACGCCAGCCCGAGGCCAATCAGGGGCATCATCAATAGCATATGGCTGCTGTGATCGTAGAGGATCAGCTGCACCACCAGAATATAGAGGCAGCCCAGCACCACGCCGACCACGCGCCAGATAGAGCTCATCACCGAACCGCGGTAGTGCATGGGGAACAGAATCAAAATCCCCGCCATCAGCGCGGAGAGCGAATCGCTTAAGTCGCTAATCTGGAACACCACGAATATCAGCGTCGCGACGGTGCCGGAGAGCAGCGATTCGTGGCGCACGCGAGCATCGTCTTTCTCAATCAGCGGCGGCGGCTTGCGGGGCTCCACGTCCGGCAGCAGATAGTTCATCAGCGCGCTCAGGCACACCGCCATGATGCTCGCTTCGATGTTGGAAAACAGCAGCGTGTGCCAGTTGGTAGTGGGGTAGCTCATAAAATTGAGCATCACGCTCTGGCATACCACACCCATTGAGCCAAACAGAAACAGCGGCCCCTTGCTCATAAAGCGAAAACGCATCACGTACAGGGCAAACACCACCAGCGTCATGATGACCGGCCATTGCGACAGATAGCCGATGATGAAGATCATTTCGACGCAGTTAAGCGCGGCGCTGAAGATAAACTGCTTCGCCACGTGGCGGTTAAACACCGGCACCAGCGACAGCAGCATGATCGGGTAGACCACAAAAAACACGCCGTAGCTGGTGTTGTAGAAGCTGGAGATGCTGAGCGCAATCATCCCGGCAAAGACGATGCGCAGGGTCTGGCGAAAGTCGTTTGCCGTGTAGACGATATTGCCGTGCGGGGTAAACACCCGCGCCAGGGTGCTAATAGACATAGTGAAGCAGGCTCACCAGGTGGATCTGCATCCCGGAGAAGAAGCGCGCAAACGGCCCCTCGCTGTTATAGAGCTGCACGGTGGCGCGTGCGCCGGTCGGCAGATGCTTCGGCAGCGCCTCATCCAGCGCGACGTGAATGCGCATCCGCTGGGCATCGCGCACCCAGCGGTTGGAGGTCTCCGGTTCGGAGAGTTCACCGTTAACCGCTTCTTGTCCGGCGAGGATCCCCGCGTCGCTGCTGGTCACGTGGGCGCGGAACACCTGTCCCGGGAAGGCGTCAAACACCACAGCGGCGTCGGTGCCCTGATGGGTGTGGCGCAGGCTCTTCTCGCGGAAATCGGCGACGATATCGGTCTGGTTGTTCACCAGCGCCAGCGCGGCTGAGCCGGACGAAGCGTAAAAGCCAGGGCTTAACTGTAAGTTACTCACCGTGCCGTCCGCTTCTGCGTAAACTTTCGTCCAGCCGAGATTCAGCTCCGCGTCATCCAGCGCGTTGCGGTATTTTTGCAGCGTCACGTTGCGGTGCTCGTCTCGCTCGCCGCGCTGAATACGCAGGTTATGGATGTTGGCCTGAATGGAACTGACGGACTGCTCGCTGCTCTGCCAGGTGGTACGGACCTTATCCAGATCCGCCTGCGAGACGTTCTGCAGGGTGCTCAGCTTCTGGTAGCGGTCGAAAGTCACTTTGTCGTTACGCGCGGTCAGCACGGCGGTTTTCAGGCTGGCCTGCGCGGAGGCGATCTGCGCATCCAGCTGTTCGTTAGACAGACGTGCCTGCTCAAGCGCGATTTGCGCAGCTTCCACTTTGTTGCGAAACGGCGTGTTGTCGAGTTCAAACAGCAGATCGCCTTTCCTCACCTGGCTGTTGTTGTGGACATGTACCGCCGCCACATAGCCGGAGACGCGCGGAGAAACCGGCGTTACCACGCGCATCACGGTGGAGTCCGGCGTCAGCGGGATCCAGATATCCGCGACGATAAAGTAGACAAACATCAGCAGGAAAGAGGCAATACTCACCCTTACCCAGCGGGCAAACTTTTGTTCAGGAGTCATTATTTTTCGGTCTTGTTATCTTCTTCGCGGATTGTCCGCAAATTGCAGGCGATTTGATTTAACGTGGCGCTGAAAATCTCGATATGTTCCGGCGCGATGTTTTGCGATACGCGCGCCTGATATGTCTCAATCACCTGAGTGAGCCTTTTTAATATGGCTTTTCCTTCAGGCGTCAACGTCAGAAGCCGGATGCGCTTGTCATAAGGCGATACGGCGCGCAGCAGGTAACCCTGCTTTTCCAGCTGTGTCAGGGTGCGCATCAGCGGCGGCAGTTCAATGCCCTGCACCTCCGCCAGCTCAGTCATGGAGACGTTATCCCCGAGCTGATGAAGCTGCATCATCACCGTCCAGCTCGACTGGGTTAACCCGGTATCGAGAATGGCATCGTCGATGACGGCACGCCACTGGCGCACGATCATCGCCATCCGCATACCCATCGGCCTGCGGCAGAACAGTTCTTCTTCACTCATGGGGAAACCTCTCGTTACACGCGGTCACGATAATAGTTATCAGGGTAAGTATCAAGAAACGAGAGATGAAAGAGCAGGAATTGCGAAAACGGTGTTCTTACTCTCCCTGTGGGCTGAGGGATCCCCACAAAATAATGTCTGCACTGACGGCCCCCTCTCCCTTGAGGGAGAGGGCTGGGGTGAGGGGAACATACGGCTCTGGTGGTCATTCCGTTCACTTTATGTTCCTTGCTACTCTGTAACGACATGACCGGTGAACGTGCCAGGGTGGCTCAATCTGCACTGAACCCCGTTTCCTGGACACCTTTATTCTTTTGTTTTTTCTG